>JAXMDB010000002.1:0-516709 GCA_046348995.1 Hyphomicrobiaceae bacterium | reverse complement strand
CCGCCGCCAAGAGGTATGATGCTGCGGCGGCGGACTTCGCCTTTGGCTCAGTCCGCCCTACTCAACTACCCCGGCAGCATCGCCCCTACATGCGCAACCGCTCACCCTTCGGATCGAACGGGGGCTCGGCGAGAATTTGGGCCTTGCGCCGCTCGCCGATGATACTGACCTCGACAGGCGATCCTGCTGCCGCTAACTCGCGATCGACATAGGCGAGCGCCAAGCTCGTGCCGACGTGATGCCCGTAAGCGCCCGACGTCACGAAGCCGACGCGCTTGCCGGCCTGCCAGATCGGCTCGAAGCCGCCGGCGTCCGCATCCTTGCTGTCGACGGACAGCAGAACGAGCGATTGCGCCGATGGCGTGTCGCGCTCGCGCAACGCCGCGACCCGGCCGATGAAGTCCGTCTTGTCGAACGCGATGTGCTTGTCGAGACCAGCCATCCCCGGCGTGTAGGATTGCGCGTACTCGGCCCCCCAGGCGCCCCAGCCTTTCTCGAGCCTGAGGCAATCGAGCGCGCGCACGCCGATATCGATGAGACCCAGATCGCGGCCAGCCGCGTGTAACGCCGCATAGAGCGCGCGATGGCCACTCGCGGGCACCGTGATCTCGTAGCCGAGGTCACCCGTCACCGCGAGGCGTCCGACGACGGCGCGCTGCAATCCGATATCCATCTCGCGGCAGGTGAGAAACTTGAAGCCAGCGTTGCTCACGTCGTCGGGCGTCAACCGCGCCAGCACCTCGCGCGACCTCGGGCCGGACACGACGAAGCCCAGCCAATCGTCCGACAAATTCCGGATCGACACACCCGACGCCGGCGCGTGATCGGCGAACCAGCGCATGTGCCAAGTCTGCAGATGATAGGAGCCTACGAGCCAGAAGCGATCGGGCCCAAGCCGGCTCACCGTCAGATCGCCCATCAGCTTGCCGGCCTCGGAAAGCATCGGCGCGAGCTTGATGCGGCCGATGGACGGCAAGCGGCAGGCGAGCAGCCGGTCGAGCCAGGCCTCGGCCCCCGCACCGCTCACCTCGTAGCGCGCATAGACGGCGGTCTCGAACATCCCGGCCGCCGTACGATTGGCCGCGACCTCGCGGGCAACCAGAGCATGCGCGTTCGAATGACGAAGTGTCGGCGTCTCGACGAAATCTGGATCGCCCGGCGCGAAGTAGAGCGGGCACTCCATGCCCCAGACCGCGCCGAACCGCGCGCCGGCCGCAGTGAGTGCGTCGTAGCAGGGCGTCATCTTGAGGGGACGGCCGGCAGGCAGCTCCTCGTTGGGATAGGTCATGACGAAGCGGCGCGCATAGAACTGCGCCGTCATCGGTTTGAGATAGCCATCCGCCGAGGCGAAGGCGCCGTAGCGCGCGACGTCCATGCCGAAGATATCGGCGCCGGGATCGCCCTCGACCATCCAGTGGCTGAGCGCGAGACCGATCGCACCGCCCTGGCTGAACCCCGCCATGCAGCCGCAGGCGACCCAAAAGTTCTTCAATCCCGGAACCGGCCCGATGAGCGGATTGCCATCGGGTGTGAAGGTGAAGGGGCCATTGACCCACCGCTTGATGCCGACCTTCTGCAGGGCGGGGAAGCGCGCGAAGCCGATCTCGAGCTCGGGCGCGATGCGATCGAGCTCGGGCGGCAGCAGGTCCTGGCCGAAGTCCCACTCCGCGCCTTCGGTCTTCCAGTGCCGCGGGTCGCGCTCGTAGACGCCGAGCAGCACGCCCTGCCGCTCCTGCTGGAGATAGGTGAAGCCTTCGAGATCGGTGACAGCCGGCATCTGGCGGCCGAGGGCGGCGATCTCGGGCACATCCTCGGTGACGAGATAGTGATGCATCATCGGCGTCACCGGCAGATCGACACCCACCATCCGCCCGATGCGGCGCGCCCAAAGACCGCCGGCGTTGACGACATGCTCGGCGGTGATCGGCCCCTTCTCCGTCTCGATTCGCCATTCGCCGTTCGGCTGTTGCGACAAGCCAGTTACACGGTTGTGCAGGATGATCGTTGCGCCGCGCTTCTTGGCAGCACCCGCATAGGCGTGCACCGTGCCGTGGGGATCGGAGCGGCCTTCCTGCGCGTCGTAGAGGCCGCCGTAGATGTTCGACACGTCGACGATCGGGCAGAGCGCCTGGATCTCCTCTGGCGTGACGAGGCGCGCCTCCATGTCCATCGTCTGGAACAGCGCGGCCTCGGCCTTCAGCCACTCCCACCGCTCGGGCGTGCCGGCGAGATTGACGCCACCCGTCATCTTCAAACCGACATCGACGCCGCTCTCGGCCTCGATCTCCTTGTAGAGGCGGATCGTGTAGCCCTGCAGCGCCGCGATATTGGGATCGTCGTTGAGGGCGTGACAGCCGGCGGCGGCGTGCCAGGTCGAGCCTGCCGTCAGCTCGGCGCGCTCGATCAGCGCCACATCGCGCCAGCCGAGCTTGGCCAGATGGTAGAGCACGCTCGCACCGACGATGCCGCCGCCGATGACGACGACGCGGTAGTGGGAGGTCATGGCATCATCCTTCTTGCGCGGACGCTTGCTCGAGCCAGGTCCACAGCGTGGTGGCGAACGGGCGCTCGGCGTGCAGGCGATAGCCGCCGGCGCGGCGTACGACCGCCACGCGCAATCCAGCAAACACGATGTTGGCCGACTCGCCCTCGTGCCGGTCGCGCATCGTGAAGTCGTAGCTCGTGCCCTGCTGTATCAGCTCGAGCGCTCCCGGGCCTTCGACGTCGATGGCGACGATGCCATCGGTCATGTCGGCGACAGCAAAACCCGTTTCCGTCCAACCGAGATCGACGGGACTGGCTGCTTCGCTGATAGACAGGACGCGATCAGGCGCGAGCGAGAGGGCGTAGCTCGAGCCTTTCGCCTCGTCACGCGGCCCGAGCGCACAGGGCAAGCCGCGACGGCTGAGAAACGCGCCGATATCGCCGCTGACGAGCAGGATCTGCTCGAGTCCGGAGGCCGCGGTGATGCGCACATCGTTGCGATCGAGCCGCGCACGGCTCCAATCGATCACGGGTGTCCAGAACTCACCACGGTTATGCATCGAGGCGGCCTCCTTCCGGATCATACGCACAAGGCGCGACGATCTCGGCCCGATGCCGGCTGCCGCCGGTCCGCTTGTAGCCATAGCTCTCGAGGTCGAGCACCTCGCCCATGCGAGCGCGGCCATTCTCGATCATGCCGAGCGCGACGGGGCGGCCGAGCGTCGGGCTCATGGCGGTCGAGGTGACGAAGCCGATGCTGCGCCGAGATGCGCCGGCAGCAACGACCGCATGCGCCCCCGGCGGCAACACGCGCTCGTCCAGTGCGCGCAATCCGACGAGCTGCCGCCGATCGGTGCGCATCGCGTCCTCGGTGAACAGCGCGCGGTCGCCGACGTATGAGTCTTTTCGCTTCTCGCGCGGACCGCCGAAGCCGAGATCGTGCGGCATCGTCTCGCCGTCCGTATCCGCGCCGACGATGATGAAGCCCTTCTCGAGCCGGAGCACGGAGAGGGCTTCAACACCCATCGGCACGGCCCCCTGCTTGCGTGCTGCGCGCCACAGCGCCGGCGCCAACGTCGCTGGAACGGCGATCTCGTAGCTCCGCTCACCGACGAAGCTCACGCGCGCGATGCGGACGGGGCGACCTTCGAAACGACCTTCGACGACGCTCATGTGCGGCACGCGATCGAGCTCGGCACTCAAACCGAGCGATGCGACAAGCTTCGCCGATCCCGGCCCCGCGATCGTGATCGTGCCCCACTGCGCGGTGGTATCCTGGATGACAACGCGGCGGCGATCGAAGATGTCCTGCCGCCAGGCTTCGAGATGCGCATTGACCCCGGCGACATGGCTCGACGAGCACGAGACGACGAACCGGTCCGCCGACAGCCGCAGCACGACACCATCGTCGAACACGGCGCCGCCTTCCGTCAGCATCAGGCCATAGCGCGCCTTGCCGGGTGCGAGCGTCGACATGCGCGTGTAGAAGACGAAGTCCATGAGCTTGGCCGCATCGGGTCCGACGACCTCGATCTTGCCGAGCGGCGAACCGTCGAAGACGGCGACGCCGTTGCGCGTGGCGAGACATTCGCGCGACACGGCGCCCTCCTTGTCGCCATACCAGGCGGGCCTCAGGATGCCACCGTACTCGCGGAAATACGCGTTCTCGGCGCGGTGCTCGTTCTCGGCGGGGAGCCGCTTCACCGGATGCGCGTGCTCACCCCGATGACGGGCGGAGATGGCGGCAAAGCTCACCGGCGCATACGGAGGCCGGAAGGTCGTGACGCCGGCCTCTCCCATCTCGCGACCTTCGAGCGCGGCGAGAACAGCGAGGCCATTGACGTTCGACGTCTTGCCTTGATCCGTCGCCATGCCGAGCGTCGTGTAGCGCTTCAGATGCTCGACCGAGACGTAGCTCTCGCGATGCGCGAGCACGATATCCTTGGTGGTGACGTCGTTCTGAAGATCGACCCAAATGCGGCCAGGGTTGTCCTCGAAGCTTCGCGACGGTGCACCGGACCAGGTGCGTGAGGCGCTACTCGACCGCGGCGCATCGGCTGGCGCTCCTCCACCCGCGGCCCAGCCTTCGGCGAGCGCGGGCCCCAGATTGAACGTGCCGTTGGCGGCGCCTACGACCGTCAAGCCCGCGATCCGGTCGCGCGGCACGAACGCGGCCTTGGCGGCGTCCCACGTCACGCGGCCCTTGGCATGCGCGTAGAGATGCAAGGCCGGAGAGAAGCCGCCGGAGACCGCGACGAGATCGGCGGCGATCGTCGAGCCGTCGGCCAAGTGCACCGCCTCGACCCGGTCGCGGCCCTCGACGCTCACCACCTCGTCAGAGCGCCGCGCATCGACGACGAGCACCTCTGCGCCAGCCGCTTTCAGCGCGGTCGCAAGCTCGTGCGTGCTGTCGTTGTTGGTCGCAATGACGGCGCGGCTCCCCATGCGTACCGCGCGACGCCTGAGATAGCTGAGCGCCGCACCCGCGAGCATGACGCCCGGCCGGTCATTGTCCGCAAACAGCATAGGGCGCTCGATGGCGCCGGCCGCGAGCACGATCTCCCGCGCCCGGATACGCCAGAGGCGCTCGCCCGTATCGGTGCGCTCGACCATGACCAGAGCATTGTGATCGTAGAGGCCGAAGGCCATCGTCCGGGTCAGAACGAGAGCGCCCACCGACTCGAGTTGTGCGGCCGACTCGCGGGCCCACTCGACGCCGGATCGTCCCGCGATCTCGTCCTCACGCACCGTGAGCGAGCCGCCGAGCTCTGAGTCCATGTCGGCGATGAGCACGCTCCGTCCAGCCTTTGCCGCCGCGAGTGCCGCGGCAATACCCGCAGGCCCCCCGCCGACGACCGCCACGTCGACGGTCCGGAAATGCTCGCCGACGACGGCGCTGCGGCTCCGCGCATCCAACGTGCCGATGCCGGCCATGGCGCGGATCCGCGCCTCGTAGGCTTCCCAGCTCGGCCAGAGGAACGTCTTGTAGTAGAAGCCGGATGGAATGAAGCGCGCGAACCGGTCGATATAAGAGAGCCCGTCCCTAGCCGCCGTTCCCTGCGCGTGCACCGAGCGCAACACCATGCCCTCGGCGAGCGGCTCGATCGTGGCGCGGCAGAGGGGATCGTGACGCGATCCGTGGTTGAGATCGAGGATCGCATTCGGCTCCTCGATGCCGGCCGAGAAGACGCCGCGCGGACGGTGATATTTGAAGCTGCGGCCGACGATCGAGACGCCGTTGGCAAGCAGCGCGGAAGCGACGGTATCGCCGGCAAAGCCCGACAGCGATTGGCCATCGAACGCGAACCGCAGCGGCTTCATGCGGTCGATCGCGCCGCCGCCGGCCTCCAGGCGAACAGGTCCGCTCATGCGCCCAACGCCTCCGATCCGATGACGGCGTGGGTCAGCGTATCGCGCTGAATGAAGATCCACTGGCCGCAGCCGCCAGCGTGCAGCCACAGCTCTTTCGCCGGGCCCTTCGCGTTCTTGCGCATGAAGCGATAGCGCGCCCAGTCCTCGGCCGAGCAGTCGCGTCCGGGTCGGGTTTTGCCCGCGTCGGCCGCGTAGAAGAACTCGACCTCGTCGCGAGGTCCACAATGGGGACAGGGAAAGCGCTGCATGATTGGCTCATCCCATCCGATCTGAATGTGTCTCAAGGCCGGGCGACCTGCCGGTCGCCCCTACGGTCGCATGCACACAGCCCATCCCTCCTAGGGGCGAGCGGCAGCTCGCCCAATGGTGCATCCGATCAGGAGCTTTCCGCATGTCTTGCCTCAATGTGCGATGCCGGCGCCAGCGGCCTCGTCGACGAGGCGGGAGCGGGCGAAGCGGTTGTAATCGAATGGCTTGGAGAGCTCGTGATGCCCGCCTGTCGCGAGCGCATGCGCGAGCATCAGGCCGCCGGAGGGAATGGCTTTGAATCCGCCGGTCCCCCAGCCGCAATTTATGTACAGGCCATCGACCGGCGTCGGCCCGAGGATCGGCGAACTATCCGGCGACACATCGACGATGCCGCCCCACTGCCGCATGATCTTGAGCGAGCCGAAGCTCGGGAACAGCTCGAGCATGGCCGCGACGACGTTCTGCGTCATCGGGAAATTGCCGCGCTGCATGTAGGAGGGCGCGCGATCGAGCCCACCGCCCATCACGAGCTCGCCCTTGTCCGACTGACTGACATAGGCCCCGATGCCGAGAGAGGCGGCGACGGTGTGGAGCATAGGCTTCAACGGCTCGCTCACCATCGCCTGCAGCGTGTAGCTCTGCAGCGGCAGCTCGAGCCCGACCATGCTGGCGATATGCGAGGTGTTGCCGGCGAGTGCCAGACCGATGCGGCCGGCCCCGATCTTGCCGCGCGTCGTCTCGACGCCGGTGACGCGGCCGCCTGCCATCGAGATGCCGGTCACCTCGCAGTTCTGGATGATGTCGACGCCGCGCTGGTCGGCGGCCCGGGCGTATCCCCAGGCGACGGCATCGTGGCGAGCGATGCCGGCGCGCGGCTGGAACATGCCGCCGCAATTGGGATAGCGGATGCGATCGTCCGGGTTGATGATCGGCACCAGGCGGCGCACGTCGTCGGGATCGAGCAGCTCCATATCGATGCCGTTGATGCGCATGGCATTCGCCATCCGCCCGTAGAGCTCCATCTCGGCCGGGGAATGCGCGATCTCGAGCATGCCGCGCTGCGAGAGCATGATGTTGTAGTTGAGCTCCTTCGACAGCCCCTCGTACATCCTGAGCGCCAGATCGTAGAGCGCGGCGCTTTCGGGGTAGTAGTAATTGGAGCGGACGACCGTCGTGTTGCGGCCCGTATTGCCGCCGCCGAGCCAGCCTTTCTCGATCACCGCGACATTACGCAGGCCATAGCGCTCGGCCAGGTGATACGCGGCCGACAGCCCGTGTCCGCCCGCGCCGAGGATCAGCACATCATAGGCCGGCTTGGGGTCGGGATGGCGCCAGGCGGGCGTCCAGCCGGTCTGGCCGGCGAGGCCCTGCTCGAGGACTTTCCAGGCGGAGTAGCGAGTCATGCGGCGGTCCGGACTCTAGCCATTTTGTCTTAGATTGACAGATTGTAAAATCTGCGTCAACTTCCGACCCATGCCGCGCGCGCTCCTCACATATGTCCCTGTTTGCGATGCGATCGTTCAGCTCCTATGGCCGCACGCCGAGGTCGTCTTGCACGACCTCAAGACAGGCACCATCGCTTACATCGCCAACAGCTATTCCAAACGGGTGCCCGGCGACAACTCGCTCACAGAGGCCGAGAGCGAGTTCGACCTCGCTTCCGACGTCATTGGTCCCTACCCCAAGACAAACTGGGATGGAAGGCGGCTAAAATCCATCACGTCGCTCATCCGCGACCAGGACGGCAAACCCATCGGCCTGCTCTGCATCAACCATGACATAGAGGCCTTCGCCGGCGCGCTCGATCAACTCACGAGCTTGATCGCTCTCCCCGAGAAGAAAGAGCAGATCCCCGCGCTGTTCGCAAAGGATTGGCGCGAGGCCGTCAACGCGATCGTCGGGGGCTTCCTGAAGGACAGGGGACGCAGCATCGCCAGCCTCAACGGCGCGGACAAGGACGATCTCATCGCCAAGCTGGACCGGGAGGGACTCTTCGAGGTCCGCAAGGCGGTGCCGTACATTGCGGAGGTGCTGAGGCTGTCGCGCGCCACGATCTACAATCGCCTCGCACAGTTGCGCGAGCGCGCCGCTCAAACCAAGTGACCTAAGGAGAGTCCAATGCGCCGCCGCATGCGTGATTTCGCGCTCGAGGTATACTTCTCGCAGTGGGAGTTCACCGCCAAGTACAATATGACCGGCTCAGACGCCGAGAACATGCGCATGGACGAGCTTCTGGCGCTGGCGACCCCAGAAGAGCGCCGCAGTCTCGAGACCTTGAGCCTCGGCTACACCGAGACGTTCGGCGCGCCGGCTTTGCGCGAGGCGATCGCCAAGACCTACGACACCGTGAAACCCGAGCATCTTCTCACTTTCGCGGGTGCCGAGGAGGCGATCTACGTCGCCATGCAGGTGATGCTGGAAGACACCGACCACTGCATCGTCGTGACACCCAACTATCAGGCGGCCGAGACCCTTCCGCTTTCGATCTGCGAGGTGACGGGCGTTGCGCTCGACATCGACAAGGGTTGGGAGCTCGACATCGGCAAGGTGGAAGCCGCCATACGGCCCAACACCAAGCTCATCTCGATCAATTTCCCCAACAATCCGACCGGAAAGATCATCCCGCGTGCGTCCTTCGACCGGCTGATCGAGATCTGCGCCAAGCGCAGCATTTGGCTCTTCTCCGACGAGGTTTACCGGCTCATCGATCGCGATCCGTCGTTGCGTCTGCCGCAGGCGGTCGATCTGTACGACCGCGCCATCTCGCTCAACGTCATGTCGAAAGCCTATGGCCTGCCCGGTCTGCGTATCGGCTGGCTCGCTTGCAAAGACCGCGACATGCTCGTCCGCTTCGAGCGCTACAAGCACTACCTCTCGATCTGCAATTCGGCGCCGTCGGAGGTGCTGGCCCGCATCGCGCTCACCCACCGTGACAAGATCCTCGAGAAGAATCGCGCGATCGTTCGCTCCAACATCGGTCTGCTCAACGGCTTCTTCGCCGACTACAAGCACGTGTTCGACTGGCAAGAGCCGGACGGCGGCTGCGTCACCTTCATCCGCTACAAAGGGGCGGACGGCGTCGAAAGCTTCACGAAGCGGCTGGTGGAGGAGAGTGGCGTGCTGTTCCTGCCTGCCAGCATCTACCGCTCCGAGCTCGGGCCCGTGCCTGCCGATTGCCTCAGGGTCGGGTTCGGGCGTAGCCATGTGCCGGAGGGGCTGACCGCGCTCCGCAACTGGATGCAGAGGAACGTTCCATGAGCGACTTCGAGATCGTCGGCATCGACCGCATCCACCCTCATCTCGACCGCCCGAAGGTCATCGAGGCGGTGAAGGAAGCGCTGATCCTGCAGGCTGAGGGCAAGATACAGTCACCGATGCCGGGGCAGCTCATTTTCAAGGACCCCTATGGCGATTGCCACATCAAATACGGCCATGCCGAGGGGGCCAAGACCTTCACGATCAAGATCGCCAACGGCTTCTTCGAGAACACGAAGCGCGGACTTCCCGCCAACCACGGCATGATCCTGGTCTTCAATGCCGAGACAGGTGCGCCCAAAGTGCTCTTCAAGGACGAGGGATGGATGACGGCCTGGCGGACGGCGGCAGCAACCGTCATCGCCGCCAAGGCGCTGGCGCCACCAAAGATCGAGGCGGTCGGCATTGCCGGCGCGGGCCTGCAATCGGGCCTCACCATCGAGTGGCTGCCGGACATCTTGGGGAAACAGAAGATCGTGCTCTGGGCGCGTGACCGCGCGAAAGCCGAGACGCTCGCCGCCGAGCAGCGTGCCGGGGGCGCCGAGGTCGAGACAGTCGCGACCATCGGCGAGATGCTGGCGAAATCCAACGTCGTGGTGACGGCGACGCCATCGCACGCCGCACTGTTCACGGCCGATCAAGTTCGCCCCGGCACGCATATCGTTGCCATCGGCGCCGACACGCCAGGCAAGCAGGAGGTACCAGAGGCGCTATTCACGCGCATCCGCCACATCGTGTGCGACGATGTCGTCCAGTGTGTGGATCACGGTGATGTCGGCTGCGCCGTGCGGGCCGGCATTATCGAGGCGGATCGTGCGGTGATGCTCGGCGACGTGCTGTCTGGCAAGATCAAGCTCGAGCGCAAGGCCGACGAAATCACGCTTGCCGATCTCACCGGCATCGCAGCGGAGGACATCGCGATTTCGGGCCTGTTCTCGAAGGTGATGGGGTTGTAGGGCTCTGCGGAGCGGAAAATCGATGCACATCCGCACCGCCACGATTACCGACGCCGATGCGATCGCGGCGGTCTTCTCCCCGTCTCGACGCCTGCTGCGGTTCCTGCCGGAGCTTCACACGGTCGAGGAGGATCGCTGGTTCATCGAGCACGTCATTTTGAAGGAGTGCGACGTGACGGTAGTCGTGGGTCGCGACCGGACCATCGCCTTCTTGGCGCGGGAGGGCTCTGAGATTCGCCTCCTGCACACGCATCCGGCCCTTATCGGACACGGCGCCGGCAGCCTGCTCCTGCTGCATGCCAAGGCGCACGGTCCCGGCGTGCTCGAGCTCTGGTGCTTCCAGGCCAACGACAAGGCGCGGCGGTTCTACGAGCGCCATGGGTTTACGCCGGTCGCGTTCACAAACGGTCAGAGGAACGAGGAAAAGACACCGGATGTCCGTTATCGGTGGATCCGGCCTCGCGAGCTGACACATTCACAGAGCTGAGGCGCTCCATGCCCACCCGCACCCTCACGACCTTCATGGACGTGCCCTACGTCCCCGACCTCGCCACGCTCGACGCCGAGATCGTCATCCAGGGCGCACCGTTCGATCTGGCGACGACGGGCAGGCCCGGCACGCGCTTCGGGCCCAACGCCATTCGTGCAGCCACCGCCGGTCTCATGTGGGAGCCCAAGCGCTGGCCGTGGGACTTCTCGTTTCGCGACCGCGTGCGCGTCGTCGATCGCGGCAATGTCGACTTCGCCTACGCCGACATCGCCGGCATGGCTGCAGCGCTTCGACGTGATACGCAAGCCATCATCGCCAGGGGCGCGCGCGTGCTCACGCTCGGTGGCGATCACTACATTACGCTACCGCTGCTCCGCGCCCATGCCGCCAAGCACGGCCCGCTTGCCTTCGTCCAGGTCGACGCCCATTGCGACACCGACGTCTCGGAGCACGACCATCACGGCGTGATGTTCCACAAGGCGGTGGAGGAAGGGTTGATTGCGCCCGAGCATGCCGTTCAGGTCGGCATCCGCACGTGGTACGATCCGCCGACCCATCGCCTCACTGTCATCGATGCCGATCGCGCGACCGAGCTCGGGTCCAAAGGCACAGCCGCCCGCATCCGCGACATCGTCGGCAGCCGTCCCGCCTACCTCTCCTTCGACATCGACGGACTCGACCCGGCTTTCGCGCCCGGGACGGGCACGCCGGTGCCCGGCGGCCTCTCGACCAACTTCGCGTTGCAGATGCTCCGGGATCTCCGCTCGCTGAACATCGCCGGTGCCGACCTCGTCGAGGTGTCGCCGCCGTACGATCCGAGCGGCATTACGGCCTTGGCTGGCGCGACGATCGGGCTCGATTTGCTCCAGATCATGGCCTCGGCTCAGGAGGCCCGACAAAATTAGCATGGCCGGTAGCAAACTGTCGCATGCAGCGCAAAGCCGCCGTCCGCAATTTTGGCTTCAAGCTATGCTTGAGAAATTGGTTGTCTGGCCGTTAGGGCCGACACTGAAGAACGGGTGAGCGAATATGAATCTCTTCAAGGTTGCGGGAGCGGCTGCTCTCATTGGTTTTGCGTTGAGCGCTCCGGCCCTCGCCGACGGCGATGCGGCCGCGGGCGAGAAGGTCTTCAAGAAGTGCGCGGCCTGCCACAAGGTAGGCGAAGGCGCCAAGAATGCCGTCGGCCCCGTGCTCAACGGCGTCGTCGGCCGCGCTGCCGGCACGGGCGCGGACTTCAAGTACTCGCAACTCAATCAGAATGCCGGTGCGGCTGGCCTGATCTGGACCGAGGAAAACATCCTCGCCTATCTGCCCGATCCGAACGGCTTCCTGAAGAAGTTCCTGACGGATGCCGGCAAGGCCGACCAGATTGCCGGCGCGACGAAGATGACGTTCAAGCTCGCCGACGAGACCGAGCGCAAGAACGTGATCGCGTATCTCAAGACCTTCGCGAAGTAAGCACCACTTCGCATTGGCAGCGGGACCCTCCCCGTCTATTGTCCGGCCCGCGCGAAGCAGTTCCGCTCCGCGCGAGCCAGGACAAGAGGGCATGTCCGCAGCAGATAACAGCAAGGCACGTCCCGAGAAGCCCCGTGTGGCTCTGCTCGTGACGTGCCTTGTCGATTTTTTCCGGCCGAGCATCGGCTTCGCAGCCGTCGAGCTGCTCGAGAAGGCCGGTTGCACCGTCGAGGTGCCTTCGGGCCAGACCTGTTGCGGGCAACCGGCCTACAACAGCGGCGCGCGCACCGAGGCGATCGAGATCGCCCGCCAGACCATCGCGGCCTTCGAGGGCTTCGACTACGTCGTCATCCCGTCCGGCTCCTGCGGCGGCATGGTCCGCAAGCAGTACCCCGAGCTCTTCAAGTCCGATGCCGTCTGGGGTCCACGCGCGAAGGCCCTCGCCAGCCGGACCTACGAGCTCGTCTCCTTCCTCGTCGACGTCCGCGGCATGACGGAGGTCGGCGGCACTTGGCCGGCGAAGGCCGCCTACCACGACTCCTGCTCGGGCCTGCGCGAGCTCGGCGTGCGCGAGCAGCCGCGCCAGCTGCTCAAATCCGTGGAAGGCCTCGAGATCGTCGAGGTCTCCGAGCGTGACGCCTGCTGCGGCTTCGGCGGCACCTTCTCGGTCAAATATCCCGACATCTCCAACGCCATCGTCGAGGACAAGACGAAGCGGATCGCCGAGACGGGCGCCAACCTCCTGATCGCCGGAGATCTCGGCTGCCTCATGAACATGGCGGGCAAGATCAGCCGCGAGGGCCGCGCCATCGAGGTGCGCCACGTCGCCGAGGTGCTCGCCGGTCATCGTGACGCGCCGCCGATCGGAGGCCGCTCGTGAAGCCGCAGAGCCTCGCCTTCAAGGAGAATTCCACCCGCGCGCTCGGCGATGCCGACCTGCAGAAGTCGATGCAGCGCATGCGCGTGCACTATATCGGCGGCATCACCTCGGCCCGCGCCAAGCTGCCCGAGTTCGAGGCGCTGCGCGACGCCGCCAAGGACATCAAGAACCACACGCTGGCCCACCTCGATCTCTATCTGGAGGAGCTCGAGCGCAAGGTCACGGAGACGGGTGGCGTCGTCCACTGGGCAACGACGGCAGCGGAAGCGCGCAACATCATCGAGGGCATCTGCCGCAAGGCCAACGCGCGCACGGTGACGAAGGGCAAGTCGATGATCTCGGAGGAGATCGCGCTCAACGCCCATCTGGAGAAGGCCGGGTTCAAGGTCGTCGAGACGGATTTGGGCGAGTATCTGATCCAGATTCGCAACGAGCCGCCGAGCCACATCATCGGCCCGGCCGTGCACCTGACGCGCGATCAGATCGAGGCGGATTTCCGCCGGGTGCACAAGCATCTCCCCGCGACACGCAACATCACCGAGCCGACCGCACTCGTCGACGAAGCCCGCAAGGTGCTGCGGCAGGAGTTCATCGCTGCCGACGTCGGCATCACCGGCGCCAATTTCCTCATCGCCGAGACGGGCACCTCCGTCATCGTCACGAACGAGGGCAACGGCGACCTCACGCAGAGCCTTCCCCGCGTGCATGTCGTGCTCGCGACCATCGAGAAGGTTGTGCCGACGCTCGAGGATGTCTCGACGATCCTGCGCGTGCTCGCCCGCTCGGCGACAGGGCAGGAAATCTCCAACTACACGACCTTCTCGACGGGGCCGAAGCGCGGCGGCGATCCGGACGGACCGGAGGAGTACCACCTCGTGCTGCTCGACGGCGGCCGCACGGAAATCCTCGGGAGCGAGTTCCGCGAGGCGCTCCGCTGCATCCGCTGTGGCGCTTGCATGGATCACTGCCCCGTCTATCACGCGGTCGGCGGCCACAGCTACGGCTGGGTGTATCCGGGCCCGATCGGCGCGGTCGTGACGCCGGCGCTCATCGGCATCGCCGAAGCCAAGCACCTGCCGCACGCCTCCACCTTCTGCGGACGCTGCGAGGAGGTGTGTCCGATGCGCATCCCGCTGCCCAAGATGATGCGCTATTGGCGCCAGCACGACTACGCGATGGCGAAGACGTCGGAGCTGCCGCAGCGGGCGTTGAGACTGTGGGCGTGGCTCGCCAAACGGCCGGCGCTGTACCATCGCGCGACCAGGATCGGGGCGCGGCTGCTCAGGCTGACGAGCGGCCAGAAGGGGCTCTCGCGGTCGCTGCCCTTTACGCAGAGTTGGATGAAGCATCGCGACTTCCCGGCCCCCGAAGGCGGAACGTTCCAGGCCCAGTGGGCGAAGCGCCGCGGAGGCCGGACGTGAGCACCCTCAATCCGCAATCGCGCGATATCGTGCTCGGCCGGATCCGCCGCGCGCTCGGTGCCAAGGACGACGATGTCGAGCGGCGTGTCGCCGTGCAGCGGCGTCTCCATGCGCCCGCCGCCGGCCCGCTCCCTGCGCGTACGCAAGGATCGCGGCAAGAGCTCGTCCAGCAGCTCAAGATGCGGTTGGAGGCGTTGTCGGCAAGTGCCGAGATGGCGCCGGTGGCCGACATCCCGGCCCGCGTGGCGGATTTCCTCAAGCGCAACAACTTGCCGGCGCGCGTGCGATCGGGCGGCGATCCCTTGCTCGCCGGCCTCGACTGGTCGAAGGCGCCATCGGTCACCGTCGAGCATGGCCGCGCGCAACCCTCCGACGAGGTTTCGCTGACGCACGCGGTCGCCGCCGCCGCCGAGACCGGCACGCTCGTGCTCGTCTCCGGCACCGACAATCCGACGACGCTGAGCTTTCTGCCCGAGACCGAGATCATCGTCGTCCGCGCCGAGGATGTCGAAGGCTCCTACGAGGCGACCTGGAGCCGCATCCGCGCCCTCTACGGCGACCGCACGATGCCGCGCTCGGTCAACTGGGTATCCGGTCCGTCGCGCACCGGCGACATCGACCAGACGCTGGTCCTCGGCGCGCACGGGCCGCGGCGGCTGCATGTGGTGATCGCCGAGGGTTAGGGACGGAGCCGCCGCCCTGTCTATGCGTCAATGGTCATGTGGAACATCAGGCTTTGCATAGGTGGTGACACCGACCCGCGCATCGAACTGCGCTCGCTCGCTGGGCGGTGTCTTTAGCCTCTGATATCGTACCGAGTAACCGCCCCGCAGAACACCATCCTGTATGACCATCCAATCCTTAACATCGCAATCTTCTACAATGATCTCTTGATCCTGGAAGACTTCGAACTCTGGAGGGAGCTCGAAGTCTCGGGTAACGAACCCTGTCGAGAGATCCTCCAGCACCACAAGCCATATGAACGCTCTATCCTCCCCTGTGTCCAAAACGGCTTTGATGTTGGGGTACAAATCGTCAGCGCATTCTGACCGCAACAACTGGCGAAAGACGTGGAGCGATCGCTGCGCGTCTAAAACTGTATTCTGCCACTCCGGATCATTCCTCGGAACGGCCATGAATATTGGCTCATCTCCCATTTCGTTCGCTACCCTCATCGCTGCAAAACTCTACCGAAGCGTAGGCAATGTTAGGCTGGAAGCAGACACATTGCATTCCCCTTTTCGGCCTCATGGTGGAGCTGGAGAATGGCAAATCCTCGTGATCGGTCGATTGCGGCAATGGCCTTCGCCGCCGCCGCGTCGCTGGCTTGTTCGGCAACCGCCGACGGCGACACCGCCATCAAGCCGGTCGTTGCCCACTCCCACGCTGGCGAGGAGAGCTGCTTTCAGGGCTCCTTCACCGGCAAGGCGCTCGACATGACGGCATGGCCGTCGTACGCGGAACAAGCCGAGGGCAAGGGCACGGTGACGAAGCTCGATCGCCAGCCCGTCTCGCACGTCGCGCTGCATTTGACCTTCACGGACGGGCGCAAGGCACGCAACGAAACCTGGGACATGGACTTCACCGTCGCCGTGACGTCGCCTGGGCTGAATACCGAGCTCTTCGCGCATTCAGGCTGCATCTGGTCGGGTTGGAATACGAAGACCGAGACGGAGGTTAGCCCTGCGTTCAAGCTCGGCTGCTCCATCGACTGCGACGGCGGCGGCTTCACGGCCGAGCGCATTCCCGGCACCGCGAGCCTCAGCCTTCGGTTCTGGGACCTCGCCATGCAATCGGGCTGCGAGGGCGGCGGACGCTACCGGCTCTCGACCGTCGCGCCCCTCGAGACGGGCACCTTTCGCCTCGACCCAGCGCCGCTCGACGCCTGCGCCCCGCTCAAGGATTGGGTGAAGGACTGAAGGCTCTGGCAGCCGCCCGCCCGAGCCGCCGCGCCGCTGCCGTCAACTCATCGACCGGATGACCAGAGAAGCCCAAGAGGAAAGCGTCGCGGCCGCGATGGGCCGCTGCACATTCCGAAAGCAAGCGCACCTCGACATCGGCAGCCTCGCGGATCGCCGTGCCGATTCCGGGTGGAGCCCGTGAGGGCAAGTACGCCACGAGATGCAAGCCCTGCGTCGGTACGCTGACCTCGAGCGCCCGCCCGGCAGCACCCTGCAACGCCTCGGCCACCACGTCTCGCGCGACCCGATAGTGGCGGCGCATGCGGCGCAGGTGCCGGGCAAGGCGGCCATCCGCCATCAGTTCGGCAACGGGATCCTGCAGGAAGCGCGGCGGAAAGCGATCGTGGGTCGCCCGCACGCCGACCACGCGCGACACGATGGCGGGCGGCAGCACGAGATAGGCGAGCCTCAAGCCGGCGAAGAGCGTTTTCGTGAACGTCCCCATGTAGATGACGCGCTCGGTGTCGATCCCGGCGAGCGCCGTCAATGGCGGACCGGCATAGCGAAACTCGCTGTCGTAGTCGTCCTCGAAGACCCAAGCTCCTCTCTCGCGCGCCCAATCGAGCAGCGCGATGCGCCGCGGCATGCTCATCGTCACGCCGGTGGGAAATTGGTGAGAGGGAGTGACGTAGGCGGCTTTGGCGGTCTCTGCCGTCCGGCGTCCGTGTGCAACGATCAGCCCCTCTCCGTCGACCGGCACCGGCACGGTGCCGAGTCCGGACGCTTCCAGCGTTCCCCAGGCCACCCGGTATCCAGGGTCCTCGGTCCAGATCGCCTCTCCCGGCTCGAGCAGCGCTTCCGCGCAGAGGCGCAGGCCGCTTTGCGTCCCCGCAACGACGACGATGCAGTCGGGATCGCAGCGCACGCCTCGGCTCGAGGCGAGGTTGCGGGCGATCTCCTGTCGCAAGCGGACGCTGCCCCGCGGATCGCCATAGCCGAGCTCGACCGGTGTTGCGGCAGTGATGCTTCGGCTGGTGGCGCTGGCGAGGCTTCGCAGCAGCGTCGCATCCACGAGCGTATGGCCGAGCGCGAAAGGCCGCCGGCGCGGCGGCGCGAAATCGACCTCGGGTGTGGCACGTGCGGGCGATGGCGATGGGAGCGCGGCGGCGACATAGGTACCCGCGCCGTGCCGCGCTTCGACCAGACCATCGCTCAGCAATTGCTCGTAGGCCGTGACCACGGCATTCCGCCGAATGCCCAACTGCTCGGCAAGACTACGGCTCGACGGCAGTCGAAGCTCCGGCGCAAGCCGTCCGGAGACGATGGCCGCGCGAAGCGCATCGTGAACTTGGGCCGCTTGATTCCCCGAGGCGAGATCGAGCCGGACGGGAAAGTCGACGGGTGCGGCACGCCGCAAAGTGGTTGCCATGGCGAGACTGAAAGTGGACCTTTCGGCAACCACTATGAACAGGCATCAAGGGGGTGTCAAAGCCGATCACCCTGGAAGCCCAACCATGTCCGACGACAAAGCCACCTACCCCATCGACGAGACGAACCGCGTCAAGCGCCGCCACGACCGCGGCTTCTACGATCATGAAACCGTGCACGCCTTGCTCGACGCCGCCGCGCTCGCCCATGTCGCCTACGTGATCGACGGCCAGCCCTTCTGCACGCCGACGCTGTTCTGGCGCGAGGGCACGCGGCTGTACTGGCACGGCAGCAGCGCCTCGCGCATGCTGCGCAATCTTTCCGAAGGCGAGCCCGCCTGCCTCACCGTCACGCATTTCGACAGCCTCGTACTCGCCCGCTCAGGCTTCAATCACTCGGCCGACTACCGCTCCGTCATGGCGTTCGGCAAGGCGCGGCTCGTCAGCGATCCCGAGGAGGAGAAGCGCGCGCTCGTCATGATGGTCGACCGCCTGTTTCCGGGGCGCACCGCACACTTGCGGGCGACGGCCGCACAGGAGGCCAAGGCGACGGCGGTGATCTACATGGACGTGGAGAAAGCGTCCGCGAAAATTCGTGCCAAGGGTGTCGCCGACGACGAGGAGGATTACGCGCTGCCGATCTATGCCGAGCGGCTGCCGATCCGCACGGTGATCGGGGAGCCCGAGCCCTGTCCGAGGCTGCTCGCCGGCGTCTCCCGCCCGGCGGAGCTTGCCCTGTATCGCGCCGGCCGGCCGTTGGAGGAAGCGCTCGCGGAGGCCTATCGTCAGACCTACGAGCGATCGTAGGACCTCCACGCGCGCTATCGCATTACCCTTACTTTGAAGGCACACTTGCGTCTCGGCCATGAGTCGCGGCGATAGAAGCCGTGCCATGCGAGGGCGGGAGGGAAGCATGCCGAAGGTCAGCATCGCGGTGCTTTCGACAGGACTTGTCGCCGGGCTGCTGCTTGCAGCCCCGGCCGAGGCCGCCATGCGCAATTGCGTCAAGCTCGTCGTCGGGCAAGCGACCGCTGCGACCGAGCTCGCCGCCAAGAAGCAGGCCATGGACGATTGGAAGAAGAGCGCCGTTGCGGCCGGCATAGAGCACCCGGCCTGGCGCATCGCCGCCAACAAGAGCTTCAAATGCGAGACGGAGGCCGACGGACAGTTCACCTGCACGGCATCCGGCGATCCTTGCACGATCACGCAAGTGCCGGCGGCACCCGCCGCCACCAACTGAGCTGACGGCGTGCACGCCGGCGGCTATGCTTCGCTGATGACCGACGCTCCACTCAGAGACGCCCTCGCCCCCGTCACCGCTCGCCTCAAGCCCGAGATCGAGGCGCTGTTCGCCGATCTTTGGCGGCATCCCGAGCTTCCCGCCATGGAGCATCGGACGGCCGCCGTGCTTGCGGACTTCCTCGCCAGACACGGCTTCAGCGTCGAGCGCGGCGCGGGCGGTGTGCCGACGGCCTTCAAGGCGACGCGCCGCATGGGGGAGGGACCCCGCATCGGCATCCTCGCCGAGTACGACGCACTCCCGGGGCTCGCGAACGACGCCGTGCCACGACGTGCGCCGCTGCTAAGGGAACGCGCTGGCCACGCCTGCGGCCACAACCACATCGGCCCGGCCAATTGCGGCGCGGCGATTGCGCTCGCCGACGTTGCCAAGCGGCTCGAGCTCGCGGGCGAGATCGTCGTCGTCGGCACGCCGGCCGAGGAGATCGTCTGGGGCAAGGTCGCACTCCTGAAGCAGGGCGTGTTCGACGGCCTCGACGTCGTACTCACCTCGCATGGCGACTACCAGAACGGCGCGCTGTCGCGCCCCTGCCAGTCGGTGCTGTCGGGCGAGATCGTGTTCTCGGGCGAGGCCGGGCACGGCGGCAAGCCGGGCGTCAAGAACGCGCTGGAAGCCGCCGAAGCCTTTGTCGCCGAGGCGACGGCGCTGCGCGAGGCCGAGTTCGCCGACGTGGCGCTCCGGCACGTCATCCGCGTCGGCGGGATCATGCCCTCGATCACGCCGGACGAGGCGCGCGTGTGGCTCACCTCGCGGAATGTGAGCTTCGAGCGGGCGCAGGATTTCTATGATCGTCTGGTCGTGCTGGCGGCCGACCTCGCGACCCGATCGCATGTCACCCAGCGCCATCAGCCGATCGCGGGCACGCGCGGCTATCTCGCCAACGACGTGCTCGCCCGCGTGCTGCAGAGCGCGCTGGAAACCGTCGGCCTCCCGGCGTGGACCGCCGAGGAGGAGGCCTTCATGGCTGAGCTCTCGCGCGCGGTGAACCCGAACGCCGGGCTACGCCTGGACCGCAGTCTCAAACTCTACGACACCGGCGAGGACTACTACGGCCAGGATGACGGCGAGGTGTCGTGGCGCGTACCGCTCGGCCGCGTGAACTGGGCCTACCCCGAGGACGTCACCATCCATCACTGGGCCTGGACCGCCTGGTCGGGCCACCCCGGCAGCGGAAAGGGCGCGCTGATGGCGACCGAGGCGCTGGCGTTGGGCGGCCTCGCCCTTCTCGCCGAGCCCTCGAAGGTCGCCGAGGCGAGGGCCGAGCTTCAGCGCCGTACGCGAGGCCTCGACATTACCCCGCCGATCGTCGGCGCCTGGCGGACGCTCACGACAGAGCCCGAACGGTTCTGGGATGGGACTTGGGTGGAGTGACCAGCAGGGGACGTTTTTAGCGACTATCGATAGCGAAAGGTCTTTGCCTGTTCCGTCATGCTGACGAACGTCAGCATCCACGGAATGTTGTGGTGAGAATGCGAAGATGCCAGATGGCACCATCGCGGATCATCTCTGCCTCCTCGTGGATAGTCGCGTCCGCGACCATGACAGTGGCGAGAGATCGTAGCTCGCTCCGCTTAGACGAAGCCCCCCTCACCCCGCCCACAAGCACCACGCCGCCAGGAACGGCGCGTTTGCGGCTCGCATGGCGTGGCGTATGCCGGGCGGATTGTAGATCAGGCCGCCGGTGCCGGGGGTGACCCAGGGGTCGGCGTTCTGCTGCCAGTCGCCGGGCGAGAGGGAGACGTAGACCTCCTCCGGCGGATGGTCGTGGTAGGGATAGGTGATGTTGGGCGCCATCAGGCTGACGCCGACCCAGACATCCGTCCGCGACTCGAGTTGCCCCGGCGCCACGATCGACGCGTTGGCGTGGCCGGACAGGAACGGCTCGCCGATCTGCGTCGCCGTATTGCGCACCCCCCAGGCAAGCATCGGATCGAGCGCCCGCAAGGCCCGGGAGAGCCTGGCCGTCGGCGCATCGACCTGCTCGGCCGCCGCGAAGGCAGGCTCGAGAAAGCGGCAGACCGGCAGCCGCGTCGCCGGCGGGGCCTTCGTCTCGACGGGCGTTTCGAGCGCTCCGTAGATGCGCTCGCACGCCAGCGCCTCCGGTGATCTCGGCTTAGCCCTCGCGCGTATCGCATCGCGAAAGGCATCGAGAAACGCCTGCAATTCCGGCGACCGGACAGCCATGCGATTACCCCTGGTAAGCCACGACCTTCTGCGTTTGCACACCTAGGCCCTCAATCGAAAGCCGCATGTGATCGCCGGCCTTGAGGAACTTGGGCGGCTTCATGCCGAGACCGACACCCGGAGGCGTGCCCGTCGTGATGACGTCGCCCGGCTCCAGCCGCCAGAACTGCGAGATGTAGGAAATCAGGTGCGCGACGCCGAAAATCATCGTCTCGGTCGAGCCGTTCTGAACCTTGCTCCCGTTGAGCTCGAGCCACATCTTGAGCTTCTGGACGTCGGCGATCTCGTCCGGCGTCACGAGCCAGGGGCCGAGGGGGCCGAAGGTCGGCGCGCTCTTGCCCTTGATCCACTGCCCGCCGCGCTCCATCTGCCAGGCGCGCTCCGACAAGTCGTTGCAGACGGCATAGCCCGCAACATGGTCGAGGGCCTTCGCCTCGCTGACGTAAGAGGCCGGCTCGCCGATGATGACGGCAAGCTCGACCTCCCAATCGGATTTGGTGGACCCCTTCGGGATGATGACGTCGTCGTCGGGACCGTGGAGGCAAGACGGTGCCTTGGAGAAGAGGATGGGCTCAGCCGGGATCGGCGAGCCCGTCTCCTTGGCGTGATCGGCGTAATTGAGGCCGACGGCGATGAAGTGGCCGACGCGATCGATGCAGGGGCCGATTCGCGTGTTGGCGGGCACCAGCGGGAGAATCGCCGGATCGACTTTGGCGATCTTGGCGAGCGCGGCGCGCCTCAAAGTCGCCGCCGACAGATCGTCGATCACGCCCGACAAGTCTCTGATTGCGCCCGATTTATCGACGATGCCCGGGCGCTCGCGACCGGCCGCGCCATGACGAAGAAGCTTCATGCGTTATCTCCCTGGAGCGCCGTTTAAGCACCCGGCGCGATCGGAGTGGACTGTGGCACAGCCGACACGAGTGCGCCAAGCCGGTCACGTGCCTTTCGAACGAAGCAGATGATGGCAAGTGACGGGCACACGCGAAAATTTGACCATCGCTTGAACCTCAAATCTCCACAGTCAAGCACCATATTCTCAGAGGAAGCCGATGAACTGAACCGTAAGCCTGACGTTAGCGTTTTGTGGACACCAGGATCGGCGGTAAAATGCATCACGACCATAAAATGCAGCGTCCCGAGCAAGGGGCGTGCAGCGTGAGCAGAGAGAGCCTTCGCTCTGGACTCACCGGTGCCCGCAGCGCGGGCAGAGCCCCGGGCGGCACGGTCGGCGACACAGACATAACAGAGAGCGGGCATGGCCATGCACGATGATCTCTTCGAGCTCTATTCCAAGAGCTACGACCGCAAGAAGCAGAGCGAATTGACACTCAAACAGTTCCTCGACGCCTGTCGCGAGGACCCGATGCTCTACGCCTCGGCGGCCGAGCGTATGCTGGCCGCGATCGGCGAGCCCAAGCTCATCGACACCTCCAAGGATACGCGCCTCGGGCGGATTTTCTCCAACCGCACCGTCAAGGTCTACGAGGCCTTCACCGACTTTTACGGCCTCGAGGAGACCATCGAGCGCATCGTCGGGTTCTTCCGGCACGCAGCGCAGGGTTTGGAGGAGCGCAAGCAGATCCTCTATCTGCTCGGCCCCGTCGGCGGCGGCAAATCCTCGCTCGCCGAGCGGCTCAAGGAGCTGATGGAGAAGCATCCGGTTTACGTGCTTGCGGCCAACGGCCAGCTTTCGCCGATCTTCGAGAGCCCGCTCGGCCTCTTCCAATCCGAAAGCATGGCCGGGATGCTGGAAGAAAAGTATGGCATCCCGCGCCGCAAGGTGTCGGCGACCATGTCGCCGTGGGCCGTAAAGCGGCTCGACGAGTTCGGCGGCGACATCTCGAAGTTCACGGTGGTGAAGCTCTATCCGTCGCGGCTGCGCCAGATCTGTGTCGCCAAGACCGAGCCGGGCGATGAGAACAACCAGGACATCTCCTCGCTCGTCGGCAAGGTCGATATCCGCAAGCTCGAGTTCCACGGCCAGAACGACGCCGATGCTTATTCCTACTCGGGCGGCCTCAACCGTACGACCCAGGGCCTGCTCGAGTTCGTCGAGATGTTCAAGGCGCCGTTGAAGATGCTGCACCCGCTGCTGACCGCGACGCAGGACGGCACCTATGTCGGCACCGAGAACGTCGGTGCTTTGCCGTACCAGGGCATCATCGTCGCCCACTCCAACGAGAGCGAGTGGCAGAGCTTCAAGGCCAACAAGAACAACGAGGCCTTCCTCGACCGCATCTCGGTCGTGCAGGTGCCCTACTGCCTGCGCGTGTCGGATGAGGACAAGATCTATCAAAAGCTTCTCGCGGCCAGCGAATTAGCCTCGGCGCCCTGCGCTCCGGGCACGCTCAAGATGCTGTCGCAGTTCTCGGTGCTCACGCGCTTGAAGCCGCACGAGAACTCGAACCTGTTCTCCAAGATGCGGGTCTATGACGGCGAAAGCCTGAAAGACAGCGACGTCCAAGCCAAGACATATCAAGAGTATCGCGACGCCGCCGGCGTGACCGAAGGCATGGACGGCATCTCCACCCGCTTCGCCTACAAGGTCCTTTCGGAAACCTTCAACTACGACACGCAGGAGGTCGCGGCCGACCCCGTGCACCTCATGTACGTGCTCGAGCAGTCGATCAAGCGCGAGCAGATGTCGGAGGAGACCGAGGACAAGTATCTCGAGTTCATCAAGGAGGAGCTCAGCCCCCGCTACGGCGAGTTCATCGGCAACGAGATCCAGAAAGCGTATCTGGAAAGCTACAACGACTTCGGCCAGAATCTGTTCGACCGCTATGTCGCCTATGCCGACGCCTGGATCGAGGACCACGACTTCAAGGACCCCGACACCGGCCAGCTCATGAACCGCGGCTTGCTCGACCAGGAGCTCTCCAAGATCGAGAAGCCGGCCGGCATCGCGAACCCGAAGGACTTCCGCTACGAGGTGGTCAAGTTCGCGCTGCGCGCCCGCGCCAAGAACGGCGGCCGCAATCCGAGCTGGACGTCGTTCGAGAAGATCCGCGACGTCATCGAGCGGCGCATGTTCAGCCAGGTCGAGGATCTGCTGCCGGTCATCTCGTTCGGCGCCAAGAAGGACAACGAGACCGGCAAGAAGCACGACGAGTTCGTCGAGCGGATGGTGGCCCGCGGCTACACGCCGAGGCAGGTGCGCCGCCTCGTCGAGTGGTACATGCGCATTCGCAAGGCCGGGTAGCCCTGTGACAGGGAGGGGCTAGCCCATGCACATCGTCGACAGGAGGCTCAATCCCAAGGCGAAGAGCCTCGGCAACCGGCAACGGTTCTTGCGGCGCGCCCGCGGCGAGGTGCGAGAGGCCGTCCGCGAGGCGTTGAAGAAGCGCAAGGTCTCCGAGGTCGAGGGTGGGGAAAAGATCAAGATCCGCACCAAGGGCCTGAAGGAGCCGTCCTTCAGGCAGGGCCGCAACACCGGCGAGCGCGACTTCGTGTTGCCGGGCAACCGCGAATACGTCGTCGGCGATACCATTCGCAAGCCCGAGGGTGGCGCCGGCGGGCGCGGCTCCAAGGGCAGCCCGGACGGCGAAGGCGAGGACGACTTCGTCTTCTCGCTGACGCGCGAGGAATTTCTCGACCTCTTCTTCGAGGATTTGAAGCTCCCCAATCTCGTCAAGGCGCGGCTCAAAGACATGCGCTCGATGAAGCCCGTCCGTGCGGGCTTCGTCACCGACGGCTCGCCGTCGCGGCTCAATCTTGTCCGCACGATGCGCAACTCGATGGCCCGCCGCGTGGCGCTCAGGCGTCCGACGGAGGAGGAGATCAAGGCGCTCGAGGCCACGCTGGCGGCTGAAAAGGCCAAGGATCCGAGGGACGACAACACCATCGCCATGCTTGAGGAGAAGCTGCACCGCACGCTGCATCTGCGCCGGATCGTCGGCTACATCGATCCGATCGATCTCCAGTACAATCGCTACGACAAGGTGCCGAAGCCGACGACGCAGGCGGTGATGTTCTGCCTGATGGACGTTTCCGCCTCGATGACCGAGCCGTTGAAGGAGCTCGCGAAGCGCTTCTTCATGCTCCTGCACATCTTCCTGACCCGCCACTACCGCGAGGTCGACATCGTCTTCATCCGGCATACGACGGAGGCGCAGGAGGTCGACGAGGAAAGCTTCTTCAAGGATACCGAGACCGGAGGCACCGTGATCTCGTCGGCGCTCGAGGTCATGAAGAAGGTCGTCGCCGACCGCTATCCGGTGGCCGACTGGAACATCTACGCCGCACAAGCCTCCGACGGACACAACTTCGACGACGACATGGATCGCTGCTGCGACATCCTGAAGAGCGATATCCTACCGGTCTGCCAGTACTTCGCCTACATCGAGGTGAGCGAGCCGGTTCAGGGCCGCGCCCGCGAGAGCATCGTCTGGTCGGCCTATACGGACGTCATGGAGACGAGCGCCAATTTCGCCATGCAGCGCGCGTCCTCGCCGGCCGACATCTATCCGGTGTTCCGCGCCCTGTTCTCCGGCAACGAGGCGGCGGCGTGACCCCCATGGGAAAGAAAGCCAAGCTCACCCGATCGACCCGCCCGCTGTACGACGGCTCCGACTGGACCTTCGATCTCATCAAGCGCGCCTACGACGAGGTCGAGCGGATCGGCGTCGGCGAGATGGGGCTCGACGTCTATCCCAACCAGATCGAGGTCATCACCGCCGAGCAGATGCTCGACGCCTATGCGTCGGTCGGCATGCCGCAGATGTATCGCCATTGGTCCTTCGGCAAGCACTTCGCCCGCGAGGAGGCGCTGTACCGACGCGGCCATCGGGCGCTCGCCTACGAGCTCGTGATCAACTCGAACCCGTGCATCAACTACATCATGGAGGAGAACTCCATGACGATGCAGGTGCTGGTGCTCGCCCACGCCGCAATGGGCCACAACCACTTTTTCAAGAACAACTATCTCTTCCAGCAATGGACCGACGCCGACTCGATCCTCGACTACATGGCCTTCGCCAAGGGCTATGTCGCCGAATGCGAGGAGCGCTACGGCGTCGAGGCGGTCGAGCAGGTCCTCGACAGCGCGCATGCACTGATGAACCAGGGCATCAGCCGGCATCCGACGCGGCGCAAGGCCAAGACTCTCGCCCGCGAGCGGCAACGCGAGCTGCAGCGCCGCCAGCACGAGGCCGAGACCTTCTCCGATCTCTGGCGCACGCTGCCGAAGGCGTCCACCGCCGACGAGGAGCCGGAGAAGATTATCGACTCGGCCGGCCGGATGGCCTTGCCGGAGGAGAACATCCTCTACTTCCTCGAG
Organism: Hyphomicrobiaceae bacterium; assembly: GCA_046348995.1. Taxonomy (GTDB): domain Bacteria; phylum Pseudomonadota; class Alphaproteobacteria; order Rhizobiales; family Hyphomicrobiaceae; genus JANNSX01. The sequence continues at coordinate 490,051 of JAXMDB010000002.1, read as the reverse complement.
AAGACGGCGCCCAAGCTCGACGACTGGAAGCGCGAGCTCTTACGCATCGTCCGTATGATGGCGCAATATTTCTACCCCCAGCGCCAGACCAAGATGATGAACGAGGGGTGCGCCACCTTCACCCACTACGAAATCTTGAACCGGATGTACGAGACGGGCCTGATCGGCGAAGGGGCGATGCTCGAATTCCTGCACAGCCATTCCTCCGTCGTCTTCCAGCCGCGCTTCGAGGAGCCGCATTTCTCGGGGTTCAATCCCTATGCCTTGGGCTTCGCCATTACGCGCGACATCAAGCGCATCGCCGAGGAGCCGACAGCGGAGGATCGCGACTGGTTTCCGGATTTCGCGGGATCGGGCGATGCACTGGGTGTCATCAAGCAGGCTTGGGCGGATTACCGCGACGACAGCTTCATCCTGCAGTTCCTGTCGCCCAAGGTGATGCGGGACTTGCGGCTGTTCTCGGTGCACGACAAATCCACGACGCCGTTCCTCAACGTCACGGCCGTGCACGACGAGACGGGCTTTCGGGCGCTGCGGCGGGCGCTGTCCCGCCACTACGAGGCGGCCGCTCAAGACCCCGACCTGCAGATCGTCGACGCCGATCTGGCGGGCAGCCGGCATCTGGTCGTCCAACACCGTGTCCGCAACGGCGTGCTGCTCGACAAGGATGCGACGGACGCGACGCTGCCGCATCTGGCCTTGCTCTGGGGCTTCCGCGTCCGCCTGCTCGAGGTCGACGCCGAAACCGGTAAGGTGCTCAAGGAGCACGAGGCCCTGCCGATGCCGCAGTAGGGCTTATGCTCGGTTCGGTGAGAAAAAAGTGTTGCACGGGTGTCCTCAATAAGCTGTGCAGTGACGCCCCGACTTAGCATCACACTTCACAAAATCAGCACACTCAGCGACCTTCATCCGTCGAGGGAAGACCGGTCCTTCCGGACCGGATGGGGGAATCCAACTGTGCGGCTTAGATTCGAAAGCCCGAGGCTATTGAGCACGCGGCCGATGGTGGCGCGCATTGTGCGGCGGATCTGCGCCGGTCCTCTTGTGCCTTTTTGAGCATTGCTCCCAATCAGCTCACGTCTCTTGTTCTGGAAGATGCCGCCTACCCATTCGCGCACGCTGGTGGCAATCGCGGAGGCGATCGCAATGGGGACCACGGCGGCCATCACGGGGGCGGCCATCGCGGCGGAGACAGCAAGGGCAGCACGGCGGCGACGGCAGGGGCAATGGCACCAGCGGCAGCGGTGGCGACAAGGTGACGGCGACCACGACGGTGACGGGAAGGGCATGGCGGTAAACGGCAAGGGCAACAGCGGCGAATGGCGGCGACAGCGATCACGACAGTGACGGGAACGGCAGTGGCGGCAAACCCGGCAAGGGCAACAGCGGCGAAAACGGCGAAAATGGCGGCAACGACGGTGGCGGCAAGGGCAAGCCAGGCAAAGCCGCCGGTGGCGAGAACACTGGTGATGGCGCCGACCAAGATGGCGACGGCAAGCCAGGCAAAGGCAGCAAGCCGGGCAAAGGCGCCGACAACAACGACACCGGCGACGACGCAGATCCAAATAGCGACAAATCCGCCGACAAATCCAAGGCCAAGGACAAGAAGTCCGTCGTCGCGACGCCTGAGATCGAAACACCTGTAGCGGCGCCGGAAACGTCTGCATCCGGCAATGCCCCGGGCGCTGCCGATCACAAGAGCGGCGAGGTCGTCGGCGTCGGCATGTCGGATGCCGATGTCTCGACGGCGGAAGCCATGGGCTTCTCGGTGGCCACTCCCGTCGCCCAACCCAAATCTCTCGAAACGCCGGTGGTCGAGCTCATGGTGCCGAAGGGCATGAGCGAGGACGAGGCCCGCAAATCGTTGGCCGCGGCCTTCCCGGGCCGGGCTTTCGGACTCAACAATCTCTATTCCGGCTACCATACGGCCACCTCCGCGAGCTCGGCCTCGAAGGGCACGAGCGGGGGCGGCGATGCCCGCTGCAGCGGCGACCAGTGCTACGGACGCGTCATGATCGGCTGGCAGCAGAGCCTCGAAACCTGCAGCTCGGGCCTTGCCATCGGCATGATCGACACCGGCATCGATCTCGAAAGCCAGGCGTTCGCCGGTAGCGCCATCGTCGCCCGCCGGTTCTCGCCCTCGGGCACGCAAGAGGAAGCCTATGGCCACGCGACCGGCGTCGCGGCCCTGATCGTCGGCAATGGCCAACTCGGCACGCCGGGTCTCCTACCCAAGGCCCGCCTCGTCGCAGCCGACGTCTTCTACCTCGATGAGAACAAGCATGTCGTGACGGACACGGCCTCGCTGCTGAAGGCGCTCGATTGGCTCGATCAGGCCGGGGTCAAGATCGTCAACATGAGCTTCTCGGGACCGCAAGACGATCTCGTGGCCAAGGCGCTCGCCAACATGAGCGCCAAGGGCGTCGTGTTCGTTGCCGCCGCCGGCAACAACGGACCGGCCGCCGCACCGGCTTTTCCCGCCGCCTACGACGAGGTCATCGCCGTGACGGCCGTCGACAACCGTATGCGCGGCTACATCCAAGCCAATCAGGGCGACTACATCGACGTCGCCGCACCCGGCGTGAAGATTTGGACGGCAGCGCCGAAGAATCGGTCGATCTACCAATCGGGCACCTCCTTCGCCGTGCCGTTCGTGACGGCGGCGCTCGCGGCCGAGCTCGACAGTGGGGCAACCGGCGCGGCGCGGGACTGGCTCGTGACGTCGGGCATCGACGATATCGGCGCTCCGGGGGCGGACGCGATTTTCGGGCGTGGGCTGCTGCGAGCGCCCAAGAGCTGTGGCGCGCCCGAGGGCGACTTGTTCTCGAGCCTCTCCAGTTCGGCACCGGGTGACGAGACCGCCAGCACGAGCGTCGCCCAGCGGTAAGCGCCGCGACAGACCAACCAGCAAAAGGCATGGTCCCGGATCCGGATCGGCGCACATTGCTCTGAGTACGGCGCACCGGACCTGCCTTCAATCGAAGGGTGAGGACGACTGGTGTCGCGCGCTGGCGTGGGTCAGCGGGTGGGGCGTGCGATTGCGAGTGAGTGGGGAAAAAGTGGAACCGGCTCTCGGTGCAACTGGACAGCGGGGTGTGGTCTTTATCGCACGATCGAGAGCCGGTTCCTGTCAGCCGGAGTTGCGGGACCGCCGGCTGAGCTCGTTATGGGCTGAATGACAAAGCCCGTGTTCTGTCGTCAGCGCGCCTCCCACTTGCGCGCGATGAGATCGGCCTCCGTGGCAGGGCTCAGTGCCGCCTCTGATTTCCTCATCTGACCGACGAGATCTGAGACGGCACTGGCACCACTCCCCCCGGAAGGCCCGTATTCTGTTTCTCCGGCACCGGGCGTGCCCTCGCCCATGGCGAGGATTTGCCAGTCACCGGCCGGATTGCGACAGGCGAGCCCGGTTTGGCGGGGCGCCTGATAGAGACGGCAATAGCGGTCGTCGACGGATTCGAACGAGCTCGTCGCAACGATATCGCTGGTCCCGGCCACAGCCGAGGGCGATGACTCGAGGATTTTGCCGAGCGTCCCGGACGCGACCATCGTTCCGTCCGGCTTCACCGTGAACATCGTGCCGCCATGACCGGCGAGCTGCGCGACGCCTGCGCCGATCAGCAGGCCGGCGGCGAGGCCGGCCAGTGCCGGCCAAGGCGTGGGGCCGAGGCGAAACCCATCGAGAAAACCTTGCAGCCGCGATGCCAGGGTCGGCCGCGTGCGCACTGGCGTGCTGCGGATCGCGTCCAGCATCGAGGCCGGCGTCTCGCCCAAGTCGAGCGCATCGAACTGCGGCGCGAGCGTGCGGCCCGTGAGGCGGAAAACCTTCAGCCGCGCCGCAAGGGCGGGATCGTTGTCGATAGCGCGGCCGATCCTATCGGCCTCGCCATCGCCGAGCTCGCCGTCGGCATAGGCCATCAGAACTTCATCGCTCACGGCGGGGAGCTTGCTCATGTCAAATGCTCCGTAGGCTCGGCCAGCGCGGCGTAGAGCGCCTTGCGCGCCCGTGCAAGCCTGCTCATCACCGTCCCCATGGGGATCGCGAACGTCTCGGCCGCCTCTTTGTAAGAGGCGCCGTTGATGCAGACGAGCGCCAGCACGGCGCGCTGCTCCTCGGGCAACCGGCCGATCGCTTTCATGACCTGGGCGAGCTCGAGCCGGCTCTCGGCCACGTCGCGCCCATCGACGCCGGATGGCTCCTCGCCGGTCTCGATATCGTCGATCGAGGCATGCACGCCGCGAAACCGCTGGCTGCGCACCCGATCGATCCAGAGGTTGTTGGCGATGCGATACATCCAGCTTTCCAACCGCGTTCCCGGTTCCCAAAGATGCAGGCTTTGCAACGCCCTGACGCAGGTATCCTGCGCCAAGTCGTCGGCTTGCGCCGCATCCTGCGTCAGGACGAGCGAGAACCGCCGCAAGCGCGGCAGGAAAGCGATCATTCGCTTCCTGACATCCTCGGTCACACCCAGCCCCGTCCGTTCGTGCAAGGAAAACGGACGGCTGGCGGCCCTATTCCCGGTCCGAGCTCAATGCCAGAAATTTTTCTGGCCGCACTCAACCCGGCGTCTCTTCGATGCGGGTCCGGTCGGGATAGAAGGAGAGGTGGCCGCGGATCGCGGCGACATTGGCGAAGGGCAGCTCGTAGGACCAGGCGAGGTTCTCGACCCCGCCCGCTGAGAAATAGCTCGCCTCGCCCTTGTGCGGGCATTGCGTGACCTGCCGCGAGCGGGCGAGCTTCGTCATGTCGACGTCTTGCCGGGGAATATAGAGACGGAGCGGATAGCCGTCCTCGTCGAGCGCCAGCGCCCGGGTCGTGTCCGCCAAGACACGGTCGCCGGCATGAACCCTGACGCGTCCCGGATGGGGCGTGATGGTGATGCGTCGGTCGGTCGAGGCCATCGCGGACTCCTGTTGATTGAGAGCGATGACCGAAGCTAGCGGCTTTCTGGCACCGGTGGAAAGGGCCTCGGATCGCATCGCGACCCGAGGCGCCAGCTTTGGTCTACTGGGCGTCGAGCTCCGCCAGGCGGTTCAGCGCCTCCTCCTGGCAGCGGCGGGAGTCGATACCGGTCGCCGAGCTCTCGAGCGCCACCCGGTAGGCGGCGATCGCGCCGGGCTTGTCGTTCTGCTTCTCCTTCAGCATGCCGAGATAGGTGTTGTCCTCGATCGCCTTGGGATATTTGGCGATGGTGCGGTCGAGATCGGCCTTGGCGAGGTCGAGCTTGCCGAGCTTGATGTTTCCGAGCGCGCGATAGGTGTAATACCAATCGGTGTTGGCGTTCATGGCGATCGCCTTGTCGAGGTCGCCGACGGCCTTGGCCGCATCGCCCTTCTCCTGCAGAACGACCATGTAGCCGCGCAGCGCCCAAGAATAGTGATCGCCCGGATTGTCCTGAATGACCTTGTCGATGTCGGCCGTCGCCTTCTCGATGTTGCCCGAGGCGAAGTACGAGTAGGCACGCGACGAGCGTACGTCGTTGTAGGTCTTGTCGATCAACAGCGCCTTGGAATAGTCCGAGATCGCCTTCTCGTAGTCCTCCTTGTTGGAGTAGGAGAGGCCGCGCTGGTAGAGCGCGTAGGTGTAGCGCGGGTCGATCTTGAGCGCCTGGTCGAGGGCCTCGATCGACTGGTCGTACGTCCCCTTGGCGCGCAGCGCCGCGCCCTTGAGCGCCATCGGCCACGTGTATTTCGCGTTCATGCCGATGGCGATGTCGGCCTGCTTCACGGCCTCGTCGTAGTTGGCTTGGGCCATCGCAAGATCGGCGAGACCGGCCGGGCAATAGGCGTCCTGAGGCGTCGTCGCCGCGCACGCCTGCCAGTCGGCGAGCGCCTTGTCGTACTCGCCGCGGCCCTTGTAGCCCCAGGCGCGGCTACCGAGCGCGGACGCCTTGTCGGCGTCGGAGAGCGTGCCTCCGTCGATGAGCTTCGTGCAGGAGGCGACGACGAGGTCGAAGTTGTTGCCCTTGCAATCGGCCATGTCGTCGGCGAGGGCGGGGCTGGCGAAGGGGACGATGAGGGCAAGGGTGCAGCAAAGGCGGCGCATTGTTCGCGTTCTCCAACATTGAGCCGGAGGCGGCCTGCCCGTGGAGGCCTCCACGCAAAAGCCCGACAAGGCAGAGCGCCCCCGGGACCGGGGTGCCGGGCATGATCCTAGCTGAGCGTTGGGACGATTTGGAGCCGGGACGAGAAAATAGTTTGTAACGGGGGGTGGGGTTGCAGTGCAGCAACCCGTCCTTTTGCCGCCGACCGCTACTGTTCGTTACTCTGGCGCCGTCGTGGACGCCGTCGCGTCGACCGGCACGCGCTCCCAGGTCTCGCCCTTGCAGACCATGCCCCAGAGGCCGCAGCCTTCGAGCTTGACGTGGTCGCCGTCGACGAGGGTGACGATGCCGGAATAGGTCTTGCCGTCCTCGGTGTTGAGGAGATCGCCCTTCCAAACCGCATCGCCGTCCTTGGCCGCGCCGCCCATGATGACGGTGCCGACCTCCTTCTGCTTGGCGGCGTCCGTCACCTTGACGATCTTGGCGCAGAGCTTGCCGCCACAATCGTAGAATTCGACCTCGGTGCCGGTCGACGGCCGCTTGAACGTGCCGAGCGGCTCGGCGGCGAAGGCCGGTCCGGCAACGGCGATAGCGGCAAGTGCGGGCAGAATGCGAGCAAGCGACAGCATCGGACCACTCCCTCTTTGGTCGAACGGCAACGCTCATAGCTTTGCTTTCGGGCCGCCGTGAGGCCAACTCATCCACGGCCCCCACGCGCGCGCCGACGGACTGATCTGTCCAGGGGCGGTAGGCAAGGCCTCGCAAATCCGGCTATGGTCCCCTCATGTCGATCTGGGGAAAACTAGGCGGTGCGGCTGCGGGCTTCGCCGTCGGCGGGCCGATCGGGGCGCTGCTCGGTGGCTTGGCGGGGCATTTTGCGCTCGACCGCTCGAAGGGCGGCGGGGACGCGACGACCGATGTCGCCTTCACGGTCGGCGTCATCGCGCTCGGCGCCAAGATGGCGAAAGCCGACGGCCAGGTGACGACGGATGAGGTCGCCGCCTTCAAGGACGTCTTCAAGGTGCCCGAGGGCGAGGAGCAGAACGTCGCCCGCATCTTCAACCTGGCGAAGCAGGACATCGCCGGCTACGAGGCTTACGCCGAGCAGCTCGCGAACATGTTCAAGGAGAATCGACCGCTGCTCGAGGACGTGCTCGAGGGCCTGTTCCACATCGCCACCGCCGACGGCCTCTTGCACGAGGACGAGGAGCACTATCTCAAGCAGGTGGCCAAGCGCTTCGGCTTCACGAAGGACGAGTACAAGGTCGTCCGCGCCCGCTTCCTCCCCGAGGATCAGCGCAGCCCCTATCGCGTGCTGGGCGTGCCTGCCGATATTTCCGACGAGGCGCTCAAGGCGGCTTATCGCAAGCTCATGGTCGAGAACCATCCCGACAAGGCGATCGCCCGCGGCATGCCCGAAGAGTTCATCAAGATCGCCACCGACAAAATCGCCGCTATCAACGAGGCCTATGACGAGATCCGGCGGGAGCGCGGTCTTTGACGGCACCCGCTGGCGCTGACGCCAAGCCCGAGGATGGGCTCGGCCTCGATCTGCTGCTGCTCATCGCCGTGCAGGCGCTGTGGGGATTGAACTGGATCTTCTCCAAGCTCGCGCTCGCCGAGCTGCCGCCGTTGACGCTCATCGTGCTCCGCTGCGCGTCCGTCTTCATTCTGTTCCTGCCCTGGATGCGCTGGCATCCGGGGTTGATGAAGCGGATCGGCCTCGTCACGATGACGTCGGGCGCGCTCAACTTCGGCCTGGGTTTCGTCGCGCTCACCATGGCGCACGATATCGCGCCACTCGCTCTCACCGGCAATCTCGCCATTCCCTTCGCGACGATCCTCTCGGCGATCTTCCTAGGCGACCGGATCGGCATCTGGCGCGGCGGCGCACTCGTCGTCGCCTTCATGGGCGTCCTGTTCCTGAGCTTCGATCCGCGCATCTTCAGCTATTGGAGCGCCATGCTCGTCAACATGCTGGCGGCCTTCGCCTGGGCCGTCGGCGCGATCTTCATGCGGCACATGAAGGATATCAAACCCGTCGACATGCAGGGATGGATCGCGCTCGGCACGGTCGTGCCGGTCGGCATCGCCGCAGCGCTGACCGAGCCCACCGCGCTCGAGAGCATCCGAACGGCCAGCTCGACCACATGGTGGAGCCTCGCCTACATCGTTTTCTGCGGCACCGTGATCGGCCATGTCGGCTTCAACACCCTCGTGCAGCGCCATCCCATCCCGCGCCTCGCGCCCTTCCTACTGCTCGCCCCCGTCATCGCCTCGGTCTCGGGCGTGGTTCTGCTCGGCGACAGCTGGAGCTGGCGGCTCATCGCCGGCGGCGCGCTCATTCTCTCGGGTGTGCTCGTGATCGCCTTGCGCGAGGGCCGCAAGAAGGTCGCCGCATGATCGACTGCCGCGACCATCCCTCACCCAATTGCGAGCCGCGGCCCGCGGGCCGTGCGCCCGACATGCTGATCCTACACTATACCGCGACCGAGTCCGCCGCCTTCGCCATCCGCTGGCTCGCCAATCCGGCGTCGAAGGTCTCCTGCCACTACGTCGTCGACGACGACGGCGGAATCACGCGCATGGTGCCCGAGGAGCTGCGGGCGTGGCACGCGGGCGTCTCCTATTGGCGCGGCGAGCGCGACATCAACAATCGCTCGATCGGCATCGAGATCCAGAATGTCGGGCCGTCGGGCGGGTATCCCGATTTCCCGGAAGCGCAGATGCGCGCGGTCGTGGCGCTCTCGGCCGATATCGTGCGGCGGCATCGCATCGCTCCCGAGCACGTGCTCGCCCACTCGGACGTGGCGCCGTTCCGCAAGATCGATCCCGGCGAAAAGTTCGACTGGGCGCGACTCGCGATCGCGGGTGCCGGCATCTGGGTCGAGCCAGAGCCGCCGGGGCACGACCGGCCGCTCGGACTTGGGTCGGCGGGGACGGAGGTCGCCGAGTTGCAAAGCCTGCTCGCCGCCTGGGGCTACGACTGCCCCGCGACCGGCGTGTTCGATGCCGCGACCGAGACCATCGTCAAAGCGTTCCAGTTGCACTGGCGTCCAGCGCGCGCCGACGGCCGCGGCGATGCGTCCACACTCTCCTCGCTTCGCCGCCTCCTCGCCCTCAGGGACCGCATTGCATGACCGCGACAACGCCTGGCCTGCAACCCGCCGCGCGGCGGATGGACCTCACGGGCGCGCTGATCCTCATCGCGCTCTGCGCCGTCTGGGGCGGCAACACGCCGGCAGTCAAGATCGCCAACGAGGGCATCACGCCCGTATTTCAAGCGGGCTTGCGCTCGATCGGCAGCGGCGTGCTGCTGATCCTCTGGTGCTGGGTGCGCGGCATCCGCCTCTTCAAGCTCGACGGCAGCCTGCCGCTCGGCCTCCTGATCGGCTGCCTGTTCAGCCTCGAATTCGGATTGCTGTACACGGGCCTCTCCAAGACGGACGCGTCGCGGGCCGTGCTCTACATCTTCACCTCGCCGTTCGTGACCGCGTTAGGCGCGCACTTCTTCATGCCGGGCGAGCGCCTGACGCCGCTCAAATGGCTCGGCCTCATCCTCGCCTTCGCGGCCGTGGCGATCGTCTTCTCGAGCGGGCTGACGGTGCCCAAGCGCGAGCAGATCGTCGGCGATCTGCTGTGTCTCGCCATGGGCTTCACGTGGGGCGTCGAGAACGTCATCGTCAAAGTCTCGCGGCTCCGCCATGTCGAGGTCGAGCGGATCTTGTTCTACGACTTGACGGTGTCGGCCGTGGTGCTGACGGGCGCAGCCCTTCTCATCGGCGAGGCCGGCGTGTTCAATCCGAGCCTCAGGGTGATGTTGAGCCTCGGCTATGCCGTCGTCGCCATCTCCTTCGTGAGCTATCTCGTCTTCACGAGCATGCTTCGGCGCTATCAGGCGGCGGGCCTCGCCTCCTTCATGTTCCTGTCACCGATCTTCGGCGTCGCACTCTCGTCGCTGATGTTGGGCGAGGCCTTGACCTCGACGATCCTGATCGCGCTCGGCCTCAATGCCTTAGGCATCATCCTCGTGAACCGGCCGGGGCGGTGAGCGTTCTCGTGAGATCGCGCTTTTCTGGAGGCCAAGTCCTATGAGCACGCTCACGATCGGAACCTACGATTGGACGCCGAAAGCCGTGTGGGGCTTCGTCCGCGACTTGCGGCTCCGCTGGGCCTGCGAGGAGGCGGGGCTTGCCTATACCGTCCAACCGATCTCCTTCGACGACCGGGCGACCAATCATCTGGAGCAACAGCCTTTCGGTCAGGTCCCGTTCCTGAAGGACGGCCCGATCGAGATCTTCGAGAGCGGCGCCTGCCTGCTGCACCTCGCCCGCAAGAGCGACAAGCTCATGCCGCGCGACGCTCTGGGCGAGGCGCAAACGACGCAATGGGTGATCGCTGCCCTCAACTCGATCGAGATGGTGAGCGTGCCCTGGTGGTTTCTGGAAATTTCCGGCGTCGAGGACAACAAGCTGGCTGAATGGGCCGGCCTGCGTCTCGGACAGCTCGAGTCGGTCTTGAGCAGCCGGGAGTGGCTGGTCGCGGACCGCTTCACGGTCGCGGACCTGCTCATGGCCGACGTGCTCCGCGTGCCCAAGTTGCGCGCCTTCGGCCACCGCCCGGCGTCGGAAGCCTATGTGGCGCGGGTCACCGGCCGCCCGGCGTTCGAGAAGGCCCGCGCCGACCAGATCGCCCATTTCGCCGCGGCGGATGCGACGCGATCGGTGGGGGGTTAACGGCCTGTTTTGGGGCTTCGGAGGTCCGATTTGCGGCCCCCCGCCCCAAGTGCTATTCCCCCGGCCATGACCGACACCTCCACGCCCATCGAGCGCATCCGAAATTTCTCGATCATCGCCCATATCGACCATGGGAAATCGACGCTCGCCGATCGCCTGATTCAGCTTTGCGGCAACGTCTCCGACCGCGAGATGAAGGATCAGATCCTCGATTCCATGGATATCGAGCGCGAGCGCGGCATCACCATCAAGGCCCAGACCGTTCGCCTCGACTACAAGGCCAAGGACGGCAAGCTCTATCAGCTCAACCTGATGGACACCCCCGGCCACGTCGATTTCGCCTACGAGGTCTCCCGCTCGCTCGCCGCCTGCGAAGGCGCGATCCTGGTGGTCGATGCCTCCCAAGGCGTCGAGGCCCAGACGCTGGCCAACGTCTACACCGCGCTCGACAACGATCTCGAAATCGTGCCGGTCTTGAACAAGATCGACCTTCCCGCCGCCGAGCCTGATCGCGTCAAGCAGCAGATCGAGGACGTGATCGGGCTCGACGCCTCGAACGCGGTCGAGATTTCGGCGAAGACCGGCTTGAACGTCGCCGCCGTGCTCGAAGCGATCGTCGAGCGGCTGCCGCATCCCAAGGGCGATCCCAAGAAGCCGCTCAAGGCGCTGCTGATCGACAGCTGGTACGATGCCTATCTCGGCGTCGTCGTGCTCGTGCGCGTCATCGACGGCGTGCTCAAGAAGGGTCAGCGCATCAAGCTCATGTCCTCGGACGCGGCCTACGGCATCGAGCGCGTCGGCATCTTCCGGCCGAAGCAGGAGATGCTGACGGAGCTGCGCCCCGGCGAGGTCGGCTTTTTCACGGCCGCCATCAAGCAGGTGGCCGACACGCGCGTCGGCGACACGGTAACGGACGAGAAAAACCCGACGCCCGAGCCGCTCGCCGGCTTCAAGCCGGTGCAGCCGGTGGTGTTCTGCGGACTCTTCCCGGTCGACGCCGCGGATTTCGAGGACCTGCGCGACGCGGTCGGCAAGCTCCGCCTCAACGATGCGAGCTTCACCTACGAGATGGAGACCTCGGCGGCGCTCGGCTTCGGCTTCCGCTGCGGGTTCTTAGGCTTGCTGCATCTGGAGATCATCACCGAGCGGCTCGAGCGCGAGTTCAACCTCGATCTCATCACCACGGCGCCGTCCGTCATCTATCACGTGCACATGAACGACGGCACGCTGATCGAGATGCACAACCCGGCCGACATGCCGGACCCGGTGCACATCGATCACATGCAGGAGCCGTGGATCAAGGCGACGATCCTGGTGCCGGACGAGTATCTGGGCTCGGTCTTGAAGCTCTGCCAGGACCGTCGCGGCCGGCAGAAGGAGCTGACCTACGCGGGCTCGCGCGCCATGGTCGTCTACGAGCTCCCGCTCAACGAGGTCGTGTTCGACTTCTACGATCGCCTGAAGAGCGTCAGCCGCGGCTATGCGAGCTTCGACTATCACATCATCGGCTACGAGGAGGGCGACCTCGTGAAGCTCTCGATCCTCGTCAACGCCGAGCCGGTGGACGCGCTCTCGATCATCGTGCACCGCACGCGCGCCGAAGCCCGGGGCCGCGCCATGTGCGAGAAGCTCAAGGAGCTCATCCCGCCGCACCTTTTCCAGATCCCGATCCAGGCCGCGATCGGCGGCAAGGTGATCGCCCGCGAGACGATCCGGGCGCTTAGGAAGGATGTGCTCGCCAAGTGCTACGGCGGCGACATCACGCGCAAGCGCAAGCTGCTCGAGAAGCAGAAGGCCGGCAAGAAGAAGATGCGCGAGTTCGGCAAGGTCGAGATCCCGCAGCAGGCGTTCATCGCGGCGCTGAAGATGGATGAGAATTGAGCGCACGCAACAAGCTTTACGCATACATTGAGCAGTGCGCCGACCTGCTCGCCCAAGAGCTTGACGACGATGTTGTGGCACAGTCGCTTGTCGAGAACGGCTGCGATCCCGAGCTTGCCGATCGCATCATCGCTCATCTTCCAAGCGCCTATGCTCGGCGCGTCCTGGACGAACTCGGCGTTCGAGAAAACGACTCCTACTCTCAGCCTCTCACGAACGGGAAATGGATTGCCGTCCCGTACGCTCGCGATCCGGTGTGGCGTGCTGCACTCGCGTTCGCCAAGGCGGATTTTCAGCGAGGCAACCAGCGCGACGCCCAAGGGCGAATTGCACAGCGGAGTGCAGAGATCGACTCTCTGAACGCAGCCCTTGAGGCAGGTTCAGACCCGAAGGAAGCCGTGAGCGCAACAGCTTTCACCGGCGAGATCTCTGCGAGCAGTCCCGTCCTCACCGAATACCGGCGAGCCCGCTTTCTGGCCTTGCTGATCATGCTTGCCTCGATTGCCGGTCTATTCGCGACCGGATGGGGCTTCGGACTCTTCGGAAAACCGATCGACCTCGTAGCGCGTCCGCTCGAAACGTTGCTGTTTTTCGCTTGCCCCGCGGTCGGTGCTTTCGGCTTTGGATACGGACACAGCATAGGTCGAGGCATGCGGCTGGCGACTGCACTTCTGCTGGGGTACGCAACGCTCGGCCTCCTTGGTTATCTTTCGCGGCATCTGTGATGCCTTAGCAGGGGCCCGGCAAGAAGAAGATGCGCGAGTTCGGCAAGGTCGAGATCCCGCAGCAGGCGTTCATCGCGGCGCTGAAGATGGATGAGAATTGAGGGTGCGCGCGAATGGCGCGCGAGTCTCTCCTGGATCCCCAGCCTTCGTTCGCCTGCGCTCACTCGGCTGAGGATGACGAGGTTTGCGGAGGCGAGGGTTCGAGCCCACCACTTCCGTCATCCTCATGCAAGCGAGCAACGCGAGCGCCGCATGGGGATCCAGGGGAGACTCCGCCAAAGGCGCCCTAACGCGCCGCCCCCACCAGCGCCTCGTACACATGTCTCTGGAAGAAATGCACGTGGTGCTCTGAGAATTCCGGGTGACGGCGGTCGATGACGAACTTGCCTTGGCGGTAGACCTTGGAGTGCAGCCCTATGGAAGAGAACTGAGGCTCGGGCGCGCACATCTGCGCGCGAGTCTCTCTTGGATCCCCAGCCTTCGTTCGCCTGCGCTCACTTGGCTGAGGATGACAAGGTTTGCGGAGGCGAGGGTTCGAGCCCACCACTTCCGTCATCCTCATGCAAGCGAGCAACGCGAGCGCCGCATGGGGATCCAGGGGAGACTCTGCCGAAGGCGCCCTAACGCGCCGCCCCCACCAGCGCCTCGTACACATGCCTCTGGAAAAAGTGCACGTGGTGCTCTGAGAATTCCGGGTGACGGCGGTCGATGACGAACTTGCCTTGGCGGTAGCCTTTGGAGTGCAGCCCTTTCTGCACACGCTCGAACAGCACCTGATCCTCGGGGAACAGCGTGTTCGTGATCCAGTCGATGAATTCCTGCCGCTCGGGCGTGATCTCGCGCGAGGGGAAATAGAAGTCGTGGCGGACGAGCGAGGTCTCGGGTCCCGTCGGAATGATCTGGAACATGACGGCGCCGGCCGGGCCCGGGAACCACAGCGGCACGAGGTTCGGGAAAATGAAGCCGAACAGCGCGTCCTGCTCGAGCGTCGCCGCATCGAGCTTATAGGCCGAGTTGTCGAGGCTCTTCTTCTCGACCGTGTGCGTGAAGGTGATGCCGTCGTCGGTCCACACCGCCTTGTTGTCGTAGTCGACGAGCTCCATCAGCGACTTGTGATTGACCGCGCAGTGGTAGCACTCGTGGTTGTTGTCGATGACGGTCTTCCAGTTGGCGGCGACAACGCGCTCGCGACGGACGGCCCGCACGAGATCGTTTTGGCGCGGGATCGCAGCGTAGATGTCCTTGAGCAGCTTCCCCGCCAGCTCCGTCATCGGCCGCGCATCAGGATCGAGATTGACGAACAGGAAGCCGGCATAGACCTCGAGGCGGATGGGCTTCAGATCGGCGTTCTCGGGGATCCAGTCCTTCAGCGTGTCGCGCCCGCGCGCGCCGCGGAAGCAGCCGTCTGCCTGATAGCACCATTGATGATACGGGCAGACGATGAGCCGCGTGTTGCCTTGTCCTTCGAGCAGCGGATGCGCGCGGTGCGAGCAGACGTTGTAGAAGGCGCGCAGCTCGCCGTCCGCTCCACGGATGATGAAGATCTCCTGGTCGACGACGCTGCCGGTCAGGTAGTCGCCCGAGTTGGGGAGATCGGCGACATGGCCCTGATACCACCACGAGCGGTGGAAGATCGCCGCGTGCTCTTTGCTGTAGATGCCGGGATCGAAGTACCAGTCGGCGGGAAGCGTCCAAGAGCGCTCGGGGCTCGCCGGATCGAACAGCCCCGCATCGAGCGGTCCCGGTCGCGACGGTGTCAATGGACGATTCATGGGCTCCCTCCGGCTGTCGAAGCCTTCGCATTCTGGCGCAACGGCCGCGTTGGGGGAAGAGGTGCGCTATCGGCGGCTGACCGCGAGCCCGACGGTGGTGCGTAAACGCGTGTCGTGCCTTCGTCATCCACACCGCGCGAGGACGACGAGGGCGGGACGGCGCAGCCAACTTCGTCGTCATCCTCACGCCGTGAGTGCGAAGCGCGAGCGAGCGTGGGGATCCAGCATGAAACTCTTCGCCGAAGCGCGATATCGACACCCGATGGCCGCGGTCGCTCCTGGATCTCCGCGCTGGCGACGCGCCTCCGGCTCGCACTGCACAAGGATGACGAAGGGAGTTTGGCAACGATATCCCTTTTGGCTGCCCCTCACCCTTCCCTCTCCCCGTACGCTTGCGCACCGGGGAGAGGAGGAGAGAGCCGCGCCCTCCTCACGTCAGGGACGCGCCGTGCATCCTCCTCTCCCCGTCGCAGCCATTGCTGCGAACGGGGAGAGGGTAGGGTGAGGGGCAGCGATACCCACAAGCATATCGTTGCCATAGATAGTTGGCCGCATCGGGAAACGGATGCGTCTCCGTAGGGGCGAGCGCTGCTCGCCCCTACAAGATTCACAACACATCGTTCACCATATCCAAGATAATCGAAGCCAAAGTTATCCCCGCCCCTCCGCACGCCTCCATACTACCCTCAGCCCTGCCGCCAAGGGACCGGAACGCGCGCTGGTGGATCGGTAGCGGGGAGCGTCGTGGGTGCCGGACATAAGCTATCCGGCGCTGACCTGCCGCTTGCGATGGGGAGAACCTGACGCAAGCTACTCTCGCGGCGGATGTCCGCGAGCGGTTCTCGGCAACGAGGGCCACGGCGGCAAGCGAAGCCCACGATGACGGCGGAGTGGTTCCGGCCACATCCGACTGACACTAGACATGGGCCGGCCACTCCGTCCCCTTGGACTTTTCCCATACTCTCGGGTCGGTGCGACCGCGGAGAGGGCGGAGCGTTAGCTTGGAAGACGCGGGAGGGAGGTTAAGCGGTCGCTCGTGCTGATACCTACTCCCTCCTCCCTACTCCCGAGCTCCCCGCACACCACGCCACATTGCGTCGCGCCGCGCGGTCGGGCAGGCTCCCGTCGGCAATCGCAGGACGACACCCATGCTGAACCTTCGCCGTATCGAGTGGCCGACCGTGTGGCTCGCAATCGGCGCCACCCTCACCTGGGCCATCACCGTCTACCTCATCGGCGCCGGATACTGGTGGCTCTGGCCCCTCACGATCCTCGCCATGACGCTGCATTCCTCGCTCCAGCACGAGATGCTGCACGGCCACCCGACAAGCGACCGGCACGTCAACGAGGCGTTCGTGTTCCTGCCGATCGGATTGGCCTACCCCTTTCGGCGCTTCAAGGCGCTGCACCTCCAGCATCACTTCGACGAGCGGCTGACCGACCCGTTCGAGGATCCGGAGAGCAACTACATGTCGCCCGAGCAGTGGGCGAATGCCGGACCGGTGCTGCAACGGCTGCGCCTCGTCAACAACACGCAGGTCGGCCGCCTGCTGATCGGGCCGGTTTTTTCGGTCATCGGCTTCGTCAAAGCCGAGTGGAAACTCTTCCAGGCGAACGCGGACGGCGTGCGGCGCGCCTGGCTTCTGCACCTCATCGGCATGGTGCCGGTGTTCTGGTGGGTGACGGCGGTGTCGGGGATCAATCCGCTTCTTTACATTCTCTGCTTCGCCTATCCGACGCTGTCGATGCTCTCCGTACGCACCTTCATCGAGCATCAGGCGGTGCCGGAGGCGCCGCACCGCACGATCATCAACGAGGATCGCGGGCTGTTCGCATTCCTGTTTCTGTTCAACAACCTGCACTTCGTCCACCACAGCCACCCGGCCGTCGCCTGGTACAAGTTGCCGGCGCTCTATCGCCAGAACCGCGCGAGCTATCTCGCCGGCAACGGTGGCTACTACGCCCGGAGCTATGGCGAGGTGTTGCGCCGCTACGGCTTGCGCCGCAAGGAGCCGGTCGAGCATCCCTTGATGAAGCGCGGCTTGTGGACCGTGCCGCACGGCGATGCGGATCGCGGATGACGGACGCGCCCATCGCCTCGCTGCCGATGTACGACTGGCCGGAGGTCCACGCGGCCATGGACCGGCTCTGGGCCGGCGTCGCGGCGCGCTGCCGGACAGCGGGCGTCACCGTGCCGGACGCGCTCGAGCGGCGCGCGGACTATCAGGGCGTGTGGACCGCGCCCGGTCTCGTGCTTAGCCAGACCTGCGGATACCCCTATGTGAAGTCGCTGCGCGGCAAGGTCGCCCTCGTCGGCGCGCCGGTGTACGACGCGGAGGGCTGCAGCGGCCCCACCTATCGCAGCATGATGATCGTCCGCCGCGACGATGCCGTGGGAGCGGTGCCGGGGCTACGGGGAAGGCGCGCGGTGATCAACGGCCGCGACTCGCAGTCGGGCTACTCCGCTCTTCGCGCGATCGTCGCGCCCTATGCGGGCGGCGGACGCATGTTCTCCGACGTCAGCGTCTCGGGCAGCCATCGCGCGTCGCTGCGCGCCGTGGCCGAGGGCCGCGCCGACGTGGCGACGATCGATGCGGTGTGCTGGGCGATGGCTGAGCGGCACGAGCCGGCGGCGTTCGCGGGCTTGCGCGTTCTGGCGTTGTCGCCGGTCGCCCCCTCCCTGCCGTTCGTGACGGCGAGAACACGGAGCGCGGAGCAGCGTGCGATGCTGCGTGATGCGCTCCGCGAGGCGATTGCCGCCCAGGCCGCGTATCTCCGCAAGGAGCTTCTGCTCACGGGCGTCGAGCCCATCGAGGATGCCGCCTACGACCGGATCGTGGAGATCGAGGCCGAGTCGATTGCGCTCGGCTATCCCGAGGTCGCCTGAGCTGGTTGGATCATACGAACGTCAGGTCTCCCGCCTGCAGGTCGCCAAAGGTGGCATGGAAATCCGTCAGCACCGCAATCGCGACCGGTGCATCGGTCGTGCCTGTGCCATCGGCGTCGAACCACAGCGTATCCGTCGTCGTGACGAAGATGAGCTGGGCGCTGCCGAGCGTCGCCGCGGCCGAGGTGGCATTGAGAAGCTCAGCGGAATCGAAGGCCGCGCCGAGACCGAAATCGGCAAGACTGAGAACGAGCTTGTCGCCCTGATCACGATTGAAGTCACCGATCGTATCGACGCCCTCGGTGGGGCCGACGGCGACGTCGTCCGCGCCGAGGCCCGTGAGGATCGTGTCGTTGCCGGCACCGCCGTCGATCACGTCGTCACCAGCGCCTCCGTTGATGGTGTCGTTGCCCGTGCCGCCGTCGATCGTGTCGTTGCCGTCATGCCCGTAGATGAAGTCGGCGCCGGCGCCGCCCGCGACGGTGTCGTCGCCATATCCGCCGGTCAGCTCGTCGTTGCCGTCCTCGCCGTAGAGCCGGTCGTTGTCCTCGCCACCGAAGAGATGATCGTTGCCGAGACCGCCACGCAGCGTATCGGCCCCGACATCGCCATACAGGCGATCGTTGCCCGCATCACCGGAAAGGGTGTCGTTGCCCATCTCGCCGCGGAGCTGGTCGGCTCCGGCACCACCCCAGAGCTGATCGTTGTCCTTGCCGCCGTAGACGATATCGTCGCCCGAGCCGCCATTGAGCTTGTCGGTATCGGCGCCGCCATAGAGCTTGTCGTTGCCCCCGTCGCCATAGAGCGTGTCGTGGCCAAATCCACCGACGATGCGATCCTTACCGGCACCGCCATGGGCCGTATCGTTGCCATCGCCGCCGTCGAAGCCATCATCGCCGCTGAGACCGAACAGCGTGTCGTCGCCGCCGAGGCCACGCAACCGGTCGGCGACGGCCGTGCCGCGAAGCGTGTTGGCGCCTGCATCGCCCTTGAACCAAGCCATGATTGCCGCCTCCGAGGTCGCCGAACGCCGGCGCCCAAGGGAGTGTCGTCGCACAACAGCCTTGCCACGGCCTTAGCCGGCGCACGCGCCGAAGCGTCGATCTGGAATCGCTATGAAGGGAAGGTTAACTCAGCGCAGTTGCCGGCCCTCGGGCAGCGCCACGAGCCGCTCGAGGCGCCGGCTCGACCGGCCGGTTTTGACGGCCTCGATCTCCTCGATCGCCGATTTGAGTGCAACCGCCACGCGGCGCAGCTGGCCGACGTCCTTGACGTCGCCGTAGATGTACTCGAGCGTCAGCTTAACCGACTGCAGATCGATTGCCGGAACGCCACCCGAACGCTCACTCTTTGCCACGACCCAACGCCTTTCGAACCCCGGCGGGCCGCGAACGGCCCGTCCCACGCTCGTTTCCCGACCCTGCAAGAAACGTGCACTCGCCAGGAAGCGGCTGATTTTTCATCCGCTTCGCCCCATCGGGCTGCGGCCGCCTGTCCTGACCCCGTCGCCTATTCTTTTACCTTTCTCTGCGAGAAATCCAAGGCCCATCAAGAGGTCCGGCGTCGCAGGGTCGCGGCGGCGGGGGAGAGTAAATCGGGTGAGCTCCGTGCGTTCGCAGTCCCGCGTGCTGATCATCGTCGAAAACCTGACGCTGCCGCTCGACCGGCGCGTTTGGCAGGAAGCGACGACGCTGCGCGATGCCGGTTACACGGTGTCGGTCATCTGCCCGGTCGGCGGCCGCTACCGCCAGTCCTACGAGTGCCTCGACGGCATCCACATCTACCGCCACCCCCTGCCCTACGAGGCTTCCGGCGCCCTCGGCTACGCGCTCGAATACTCCTGGGCGTTGCTCTGGGAGATCGCGCTCTGCTGGCGCGTTATGTTCAAGACCGGTTTCGACGTCATCCAGGCCTGCAACCCGCCGGACACGATCTTCCTCATCGGCGCCTTCTTCAAGTACCTCCTCGGCAAGCCGTTCGTGTTCGACCACCACGACATCAATCCCGAGCTCTACGAGGCGAAGTTCGGCCGGCGTGGCGCCTTCCATCGGCTGCTGACCTTTCTCGAGCGGATGACCTTCAAGGTTGCCGATGCCTCGATCGCGACGAACGACACCTTCAAGGCGATCGCGGTCGAGCGCGGCGGGATGGACCCCGAGCGCGTGCACGTGGTGCGCAGCATTCCGGACCTCGGCCGCTTCAAGCGGGCGGTGCCGGACTCCTCGTTCAAGAAGGGCCGCAAGCATCTCGTCGGCTATGTCGGCATCATGGGGGCACAGGACGGAGTCGATCTTCTGGTCGATGCCATGGCTCAAATCGTGCACGAGCAGAAGCGCGACGACGTGCAGTGCCTGATCGTCGGATCGGGAACCGAGCTCGAGCGATTGAAGCAGCAGGCGCAGGATCAGGGCGTCGCGGAGCACGTGACCTTCACAGGCTTCCTGTCGGGAGAGCCTTTGCTCACCGCGCTCTCGACGTTCGACGTCGGCGTCATCCCGGATCCGAAGAACGTCTACAACGACAAGATTTCGATGAACAAGGTGTTCGAGTACATGACGCTCGGCATTCCGTTCGTCGCCTTCGACCTCGACGAGACGAAGCGCACGGCGGGCGAGGCCTGTCTTTATGCGGCGGACAACGCGCCCCGCGATCTCGCCCGGCAAATCCTGCGTCTCACGGACGACGGTCCGCTCGCCGAGGCTGCGAAGGCGGAAGGCCAGCGCCGGCTCAAGTCCGAGCTCTCCTGGGAGCGCGAGCAGGCCGAGCTGTTGGCCCTCTACGAGCGGGTGCTCGGGGAGAAGCCATCCGCGTCGCTGGCCGGCGTCGAGACGGCCTAGAGCGGCGTGCGCAAAAGTGTGCCGCGGTTTTGCGCGAAACGCCGCGACAAGCCAAAGAGCTAGCGCATCGTGCCGAATCCGGATTGACGCACGATGTGCTAGCTCGGCTCGACCTCGGCGACCTGCGCCGCGGCCCAGAGCCCCTCGTCGCGGATGCCGCGCGAGTTGCGCAAGAGACCTTCGAGACGACGGCGCAAATCCCGAAACATGACGAGCAAGCCGCCACCGAGCGTCAGGACGACGATTGCGGTTGCGAGCGCCGTCAGCAGCGACGAGCCGACCCACAGCCCCGTATCGACGAGCGGCCAGCACAACGCCGCAACGGCCGGTGCGTACGCCATGCGGCGCAACAGCGGGGTCTGCAGAGCGGGCTCGATGCGGTGGATGCGCCAGGCGTGATAGCCGAGCGCCAACACCTCGCCGACGATGCCTGTCACGGCAAGCATGAGGACACCGCCGCCGAAAAGGGCAACGGCGATCCCGAGCAGCAGCGCGGTCGCCCGCAACCCGCCGCCGACGGTCAGCGACTGCGGCTCACCGGCGGCGAGGATGAAAGCCGTCATCGGCGTTTGCAGCATGCGGGTGGCCCACATCGTGGCGAGCACCGCGGTCAGGTGGCCGAGCCCTTCGTACTTGGGACCGAACACGAGACCGACGACCGTACCGCCGAGCATGATGAAGGCGGCGAGGTAGCAGGCGGTGACGACGACGGTCACCTCGGTCGCGAGCAGAAAGCGCGTCCGGAGGAGATCGCGTTTGGCGTGCAGCTCCGCGAAGACGGGGAGCAACAGCGATGTACCGGCACGGCCAACGAGGCTCGCCGGCACCATCGTCAGCACGAAGGCCACGGAGTAGGCGGCGAGCACCTCGATCCCGAAGAAGCGGCCGACAAGCACGCGATCGCCTTGGTAGACGGCCAGCAGGGTCAGACCCGAGATCATGGCCGGCCACGCGAACGCAAAGATGCGCCGAACCCAATCGCGATCCCACGCAAGGCGATAGCGGCGGGCAGCCAGGACCTGCGTCACAGCGAGCTGCACCAGCGCCAAGCCGATGGTGACCCACACGACCGCCTCGAAGCCGCCGATCCACAGCACGGCGGGATAAGTCGCCGCGAGGGCTGCGGCTTGCGGCACGAGCTCGACCAGCACGGCCGGCGTGTTGTTCAGGTCGCGCTGCGCACGGCGCCAGTCGAGATTGAGGAAGGCGCGGATGACGGGCACCGCGGCCAACGCCATGAAGGCGGATGTGGCGTCATGAATGCCGAAGAGCTGCGCGACCATCGGCGCGAAGAGGAAGAGCAAAGCGCCGAGCAAAAGCCCGCGCAGGATCGCGACAGAGTGGGCCGTCGCCACGAGCCGGTCGACGTCCTTGGCGGCGGCCTGCACGATGAGACGGTCGACCGCCGGGTCGCTCAGCATCTCGAAGATTTGCAGAGTGACCGTCAACGCGGCCGCGACGCCGAAGTCGCCCTTGCTCAGGAGATGCGCAAGCAGCGCGTTCCGTGCAAGCGCCAGAAGCTGCGCCAGACCATAGCCGCCGAACAGCAGCAAGCTCTGGCCGACGATCCGCCGCCCCGACAAGCGCGATTGAGATTGAGCCGTCACGAGGCGAGCTCCCCCAACCAAGACCGCCGCAACGCAAAGCGCGGCGCGTCCCGCCCTGCTCTCGACTCACAACCTAGCGCGCGGGAGGTTAACGAGTGCTTGCTATGAGCCTTTATGCTGGACGCGGTGCACCGAGGCGATGCGCGTGGAACGGACGCGCGGGTCTGAGCACCGGGCGAGCAACGCGCCCCTTAACGGCGGCCGCGGAACGCACCGGCACGCGGCGCGGCGCCCGCAGCGGATCGGCGATCCAGCCGCCCATGCCGAGCAGCATGAAGAAGTAGGCGTGGATGGCGTTCCAGTAATGGACGGTGAGCGCCACGAACACGAGGGCCAGGATGGAAATCATCCAGGCGTAGGCGAGCTCGCGAACGGCCGGAGACGGATCGCGATGCGCGCCGCGATAGACGCCCCTAACCAGCAGGATCATCGACAGCCCGAGCAGCGCCGGCGCCGGCAGACCGACACGCATGGTGATGACGAGCCAGAACGCGTCGACCGAGGACGAGCTCATCCACCAGACGCGACTCCAGTCGCTGCGGCCGATGCCGAGCCACGGGTGGCTCCAGACGTTCTCGAGGCCGTACGTCCAGATCTGCAGGCGGTAGTAGGCGGTCCAGGCATCGATCGTGATGCGCAAGACGATCGCTTCGACGGCGC
Organism: Hyphomicrobiaceae bacterium; assembly: GCA_046348995.1. Lineage (GTDB taxonomy): Bacteria > Pseudomonadota > Alphaproteobacteria > Rhizobiales > Hyphomicrobiaceae > JANNSX01. The sequence continues at coordinate 466,902 of JAXMDB010000002.1, read as the reverse complement.
TGCGGTTGGAGGCAATCTCGATGACGATGTAGGTGGCGACCGCGAGCACGACGGTGATCATCGCGCGATGATGCAGGCGGCGCGAGACGCGCTCCCAGACGATCATGGCGAACTGCACCATGATGCAGAGCAGCGGCGCCGAGGAGAGGCTGAGGAAGGTCGAGCCGGCGACGATGCCGCTCCGCACGCCCTTCGCCACATAGGTGCGCGACATGAACCAGGCGTAGGAGAACAGGCTCGCGCAGAAGGTGCCGTAGAGAATCGGGTGCTCGAACACGGCGGTCGCGCGCGTGAGCCCGAGCCGCTCCTCGATCTTGATGCGGTAGTAGGCGCCGGTGAGCTTCTGCAGCCAGTTCCTCAGGAACAGCTGACCCGACGTGGATTCGATGAAGGCGATCGCGCCGACAACGACGAGCGTGCCGAACAGAAGGCGGATGGTCGCCTCGAAGGCGTGCCGATCGCGAATGTAGGCACGGGCGATGACGTAGCCGCCGAAGCTCTCGAGCGCCAATGCCCCGCCGAACTCACCGCCGCTGCCGAAGCCCTCGTGCTTGATGAGGACGCCGAGCGTCCAGGCGGCATACAGGAAGAAGGCGACATCGTAGGCGGTCAACCGGAGCTGACGCTGCCTCAGCAGCCGATAGGCCGCCGGCAGCAGGAACATGAGAATGGCGATGCGATGTGGCGGCAGGCGGACGCTGCCCAGATAGACCGACAGCTCGAACGGCGCGATGATGCCGGCGATGAGACACAGCACCGGCAGCGGCACGTCCCTGAGAAGCCGTGTCATCGCGATGGGCCTCCGCCCTCAGCCCGCCGCAACGCCGAGCAGATAGTCGCCATAGCCGCTCTTGCGCAGCGGCTCGGCAAGCGACTCGAGCTCAGCCCGGCCGATGAAGCCCATGCGGTAGGCGACCTCCTCCGGGCAGCCGACCTTCATGCCCTGCCGCTCCTCGAGCGTTTCGACGAATTGGCCGGCCCGCAGCAGCGAGGCGAAGGTGCCGGTATCGAGCCAGGCATAGCCGCGGCCCATCAGCTCGACGTTGAGCGCGCCTTCCTGAAGGTACATCTCGTTCAGCGTCGTGATCTCGAGCTCGCCGCGGGCGGACGGCTTCACGCGGCGCGCCATCTCGGTGACGCGCTCGTCGTAGAAATAGAGGCCGGTGACGGCGTAGTTGGATTTCGGCACGCGCGGCTTCTCCTCGATCGAGGTCGGGATGCCGCGCTTGTTGAAGCCGACGACGCCATAGCGCTCGGGATCCTTGACCGCATAGCCGAAGACGGTCGCGCCTTCGCGGCGCGCGGCTGCGTTCCGCAACAAGTCGGTGAGGCCATGGCCATAGAAAATATTGTCGCCGAGCACGAGGGCGGCGCGTCCCCCGCCGATGAAGCGGCGGCCGATGATGAAGGCCTGCGCCAACCCTTCCGGACGCGGCTGCACGGCGTAGGAGAGATCGATCCCCCACTGCGAGCCGTCGCCGAGCAGGCGATGGAATTGCGGACCGTCCTCCGGCGTCGTGATGACGAGAATGTCGCGGATGCCGGCGAGCATGAGCGTCGTCAGCGGATAGTAGATCATCGGCTTGTCGTAGACGGGCATCAGCTGCTTCGACACCGCGCGCGTCATCGGATAGAGGCGCGTGCCGGAGCCGCCCGCGAGAATAATCCCCTTGAGGGGTTTTGCCGGTGGCCGCTTGGCCTTCAATCGCATGCTTCGTGCCATGGTCTCACTCGTCAGTACGCTTTGCGATGACGCAAGCCGTAGAAGGGCGTCAGCAGGAGGATCTTGAGATCGAGCCAGAGCGACCAGTGATCGATGTAGTAGAGGTCGTGCTCGACCCGGCGCTGCATGTCGTCGGTGGCCTTGAGCTCGCCGCGGAAGCCCTTGACCTGCGCCCAGCCGGTGATGCCGGGCTTCACCTGATGCCGGTTGGCGTAGCGCTCGAGCATCTCGCCGTAGTGCTCGTTGTGGACGAGGGCATGCGGGCGCGGGCCGACGAGCGACATCTCGCCTTTGAGGATGTTGAAGAGCTGGGGCAGCTCGTCGAGGCTCGTGCGGCGCAGCCAGCGGCCGACGCGTGTCACGCGGGGATCGTCCTTCGTCGCCTGCTTGACCTCGGCGCCATCCTCCATGACATGCATGGTGCGGAATTTGAGGACCTCGATGACGCGATGATTGAGGCCGTGCCGGCGCTGACGGAAGAACACGGGGCCAGGACTGTCGAGACGAACAGCCACCGCGATCAACGCCATGAGCGGCGCGGCGAGAACCATGAGCACGAGGGCGACAAGCGCATCCTCGATCGCCTTCACGATCGGCGACCAGTCGGCCATCGGCTTCGACTTGACGTCGAGCAGGCCGAGCGGGCCTAAGCTCGAGACCTTGTGGCGCGACGGATCCGCCTCGATCAGATCGGACGCGACATAGGTGCAGACACGGATGCGCACGGGAAGCTGCTCGAGCTTGCGGCTGATCTCGGCGATGCGTTGATCGGCGGCCTGCGGGAGTGCGATGACGATCTCGTCGATGAGCCCGTTGCGGCCGGCCTCGATCAGATCGGCGAGACGTCCGGCCATCGGCAGCCCGGACAGGTTGACCCGCTGCGGATCCTGCCGGTCGTCGTAGACGCCGACCAGCCGGGCTTCGTCGGGATTGAGCTTCATGTGCTCGACGAGCTTCAGAGCGATACGGCCCGCGCCATATACGGCGATGCTCGTATCGAACAAGCCGCGCGCGGCATAGTGAGCGAGCACGACGCGCGACGCCGTGCGGCTCGTGAGCAGCAGCACGAAAGCGAGGCCGAGCCAGGTCAGGTACCAGGACTCGGGGAAGGCCGCCGCCACGCCGAGCGTGCTCGCGACCGATTTGACGATCGAGAAGGCGATGAAGAGACCGAGGCCATAGCGGACGGGCCCGATCGGCAGCGCCGTCATCCGCGGCGGGTTGTAGGCGCCCTGCCAGTTGAGCATGAGGTAGACGACGGAAGCCGTGAGCAACAGAAGCTCGGCGGTCGCGAGCTCCAATCCGGCAAAGCCGAGCGGACCTGAGCCCAGCTGCAAAGCAGACAGATAGCCCGCCAGCAGAATCGCGAGCACATCGGCGCCGGCCACGAGGTCGAGCGTCACCCGGCGCGACCAACGACGGTCGCAAGGCGCAAGGCCTTGGGCCTCGCCCATCGTCAGCCGCTCGCTCGAAAGACCACTCATGCTCGCCCGCATACTCGAAGCCCAGGCCGTACTCCGGCCAGCTTGGCTATGGGGTCAATGTGGTTCCGCAGGCTGAAGTTTGTCTTAAGCGAATTCCGACAAAACACTGATTTTAAATTGTTTATATCCGCGTCGCGGATGACAATTCTCAGGCCGCGTCGCTCAATACGGCGCTGTCGCCGTAGCCGCTCAGCATGTAGGCCGTGTCGGACGGCAGGGCGTCGGCGCCGACGTCATTGATGACGAGACCGGCCATCTGCGCGCCACTCAGCGCCAACAGCTCGCCGGCCCGCCGGACGAGGGCGGAGGGCGTGCGCTGCCAGCGGCTCACAAGCACGACCTGGTCCGACTGCTCGGCCAGGATGCGGGCATCGACAACCGGCATGACCGGCGGCGCGTCGAGAATGATCACCTCGAACTCGCGCCTCAGATCCGACAGCACCTCGGCCAGGCGCCGCGAGGAGAGGAGCTCGGGCACGCTCGTGCGTGCGGACTTTTGTCCGAAGGCCGGCAGGACGTGCAAGCCGGTCGAGCGGTCGCTGATGATCGCCTCCAGCGCCGGGACACCGGACTGCAGGCAATCGAGCAAGCCTGCGCCTGCATCGGGGGAGAGCTGGCGGCTCAGCATGCCTTTGCGCAGATCGGCATCGACGAGGAGAGTCTTGACCCCGGACATCGCATAGAGATGGGCGAGGTTGGAGGCGATGATACTCTTGCCGTCGCCGGGCAGCGCCGAGGCGACGAGCACGATCTCGGCGGCCTCACGCCGCTGCTCGTCGATCGCGAGCCGGACGGCGCGGACGGCTTCGGCAAAGGGCGTATGTGGCGCCACGGCAATGCTGCGGATGCGGCCGATGCTGCCTGCGCTCTCCCCGCGCCGGGCCGGCAGCTGGGGCACGCTCGCCAGATGCCGTAACCGCACGCGGGCCTCGATCTCCTGGGGGCGCACGAAGGTCGGCCAGAGGAACTCGATCAGCGCCGACAGCGCAAACGAGAGGCCGAAGCCCCCGGCAAAACCGAAAAGGGCGAGCTTGAGCTTCTTGGGGCCGACCGGAGACAACGGCTCGACGGCCGGGTTGACGATCCGCGCGTCGGCGACCTGCAGGCTCTCCTGTTGCCTGGTCTCGGCCGCACGCTTGATGAGGCTCTCGTAGACGCCACGAGCGGCCTCGGCGTCGCGCTCGAGCTCGCGCAGCTTAACGCTCGCCTCGCTCGAGGCGTTGGCAACGGTCTTCTGCTGCTCGAGGCTCGCCTCGAGACTCTCTTGCCGGCCCTTCGCCACCTCGTACTCGTTGCGCAGATTGGCGACGTGCTTCTGAACCTCGACGCTCAACTGCTGGCGGGCGTCTTTCAGCTCGGCTTGCGCCTGCACCATCTCGGGATGCAGCGGGCCATAGCGCGTCGAGAGCTCGGCCACGCGCCGTGCGATGACGGCGAGCTGCGCCTTGAGCGCGGTGACAGTGTCGCTCGTCAACACCGAGGCGATCGTCTCTTGCCCGGCGGCGGTGATGGCCAGGCCCTCGACTTGCTGATATCGCGACAGAGCCCCGGCCGTGTCGGCGCGCGCGAGGATGAGTTGCTCGGCGGCGCGGGTCAGCTCGCGCTCGTCCAAGGGGTGACCCTCGGTCGACTGCAATCCGTTCTCGATCTTGTAGGCTTCGACCAGCCGCTCGGCGTCGATGACTTTCTGCTTCAGCGCCTCGGCTTGACGGTCGAGCCAGACCGTCGCCTGCTGCGCGATGTCGGCCTTGGCGTCGATCTGCTCGGCGATGTAGGTCTCCGCCACCGCATTGGCGATGGCCTTCGACTTCTCCGCGCTTTGCGACTGGACGGCGATCTCGATGAGGAAGGAGCCGCCGACGCGGGCAGCCGAGATCTGCGCGCGCAGTGCCTGGACGGCATAGCTTGCTTCCGTTTCGTCGCTGGCCGCAGCCTCGCCCGGATCACGTCCAATGAGGGAGAAGAGCTTGGCTTTCAGCGCCGAACGCCATCCGGCCTCGCCTTGGAACTCGGGGTCGTCGGCGAGTCGCAGCTGGTCGACGACGCGGCCAGCGATGCGCGCCGACTGGATGATCTCGATCTGGCTGTCGATCGTCGGGCTGTCGGCATCGAGTTGCGTGACGACGTCGGTGAGGTCGGAGATCTGGGTCTTGCGCGAGCTGAGCTCGACGGTGGCGGTCGCCTCGTACACAGGCTGCATGAGGAGTCCGGCGGCGTACGCCAAGGCCGCCCCGATGAGCGCCACGGCGACGATGATGCTGGCGCGGCGCTTGAGCAGGCGCAGCGCGTCGGCAAGCGTCGGCATTGCCGATGCCGGTGCCTCTGCTCGCTCTGCCTCGTATCCCTGCTCAGCCACGTTTCTCTTCAGAACTTGATTTTCAATCCCGCCATGTAGCGGTTTGCTTGCATCTCGTAGTCGAGATCGGTGGAAAATCTCTCCTGGCGCTCGTAGCCTATAGTAAAGAGAAGATTTTTATTAATCGTGTACTCGGCGCCGATTTTGCCCGTATAGATGTCGTCGGTGCGATCACTGTTGGCGATGTCGGCGCGCTCATAGCCGAGCGACGCGGTCAGCATCAGGTTGCGCATGGCTTCGTATTTGGCCTCGATCTCGGCGTGGGTTTCGATCAGCGCACCCTCGGTGCCGAAGCTCGCCTCGTCGATCGATTGTCCGGCCGTCAGCGTCATCGTCAGAAGGGGCGACGCCAGCCACACGAGTTGGCCGTCGTACACGAAAGCGCCCAGACGATCGCGCTCCTCGGCATCGTAGTCGGCCAGGCCGTAGCCGACGCTGACATTGGCGCGCCAGAGCGGCGAGAGCTCGAAGGCGAGACCGACCTTGCCCTCGTAGACGGTCGCGTCGCGCAACTCGGCATCGGCATCGTGATAAAGCTCCCGGCCGGCGCGAACCGTGGTGAGCAGCTTGTAGCCGGGAGAAAAACGGTAGTTGAGGCCGAGATAGGCCCCATAGCTCGTCATATCGCGGAAGTCCTGATCGATCCGCGAGCCGTCGAAAGCCTCGACATCGGAATAGTCGTGATCGGCGAAATCCAGCCCGAAGGTGGCGCCGAGCCGGCCCTGGTCGCGGGTGAAGGCGATCTCGGCCTCGTTCGCAAGCACGGGCACAGCCTCGCGCGCCTCGAGCGGCGCCTCGGGAGCCAAGCGGTCCTCGTGCTCATAGGTCGAGGCGAAGCGGCCTCCGAGCGCATGACCATGATCGATGTCGATGCGCCAATCCGCACGTGCGGCGCCGTCGAAATAGTCGGCATCCGGGTCGTCGGCATAGTTCACGTAGCTGCCGTCGAGGTAGACGTTGAACAGATGCCGCGGCAGGCGGGAAATGGCGGCAAGAGACGCCGTGCCGACGCTGCGGAAATCGCCTTTGCGGTTCTGCCGTGTGGCGTAGATGTTGTCGTCGTAGGTCGTGCCGGCGCCGACCTCGAGGAAGAGCAGATAGCTTCCCATGTCGATGCCGTCGGGAAGGAAATACTTCTTGCCGCGCAGGCCGGCGGCGGCCGCCCCATAGTTGGTCTCGTCGTACCAGCCATCGGCCTTCTCGATCTGGGCGAGCGTGGATGTGAAATCCTGCTGCGTCAGGTCGACCGGCCCGGCGCGCACGGGGCTGCTCCACGACAACAGAAAAAGCGCGAGCCCGGCCGCGAAGAGACCGTCATATCTGATGCGGAAAGTGCCCATGCGCGGTTTGGCGCCCAACTTTAGAAGAAGCGCTCGGGGATGCGGATATTGTCGCCGGGCATGACAAGACCGGCCGCCGCGATCGGCACCTCGCGCTCGTTCGCGTCGCCCTCGCGGCGGAGCAAGATGGTCTGCGTGACCGCCCGGTAGCTGAAGCCACCGGCCATGGCGACGGCATCCATGAAGGTCATGCCGCTGCGGAAGGCGAACTCGCCCGGATTGCGCACCTCGCCATGCACATAGATAGGGCGCAAATTGGCGATCTGGAGCGTGATGCGCGGATTTTTGAGGTAACCTTGCGTCAGCCGGCCGCGAATGCGCTCGGTGAGCTCGTCGATGGTGGCGCCCTGCGCCTCGACCTCGCCGACCAAAGGCAGCGCCACGTTGCCGTTGCCGCCGACCTCGATATCGCCCGAGAGCTTTTCCTCGCCGTAGACGACGAGCTTCATCTTGTCGCCAACGACAAGCCGGTAGTCGTGGCCGAGATCCGCGGCACCCGCGCTCGTGAAGCCGGCGACGGGCGTCTGAGGTGCGCCAGCGCAGCCGACGAGGCTCACGGCGAGCACGGACAGAATGGCAGCGGCAAACCCCGACTTGACGATGTTGCGCACGGCAGCGGCTCCGACATTCCGCAGTGTCCGGCCCCTCGCCGGCCCACGGATTTGTTCATTCGGACGCCATGCTCGACCGCTGAGCTTAGGGTCGAATTAATCACGCTCCTCAAGGGTTTGGTATGGTTACGCCGGAATTATGCGGTGCTCCGGACTTGCACGGCTCAGCGCCGGCGGCTGTTCAAGATCGTGCCGAGCACGATCAAGGCCGTGCCCGCGAGCGTGAACAGGCCCGGCACCTCGCCGAAGGCGAAGAAGCCGATGAGCGAGCCCCAGACCAGCGCCGTGAACTCGACGGGCGCAAGCCAGGCGGCTTCCGCCCGCGAGAAGGCAAGCCCGAGCGCCAGATGGCCGACGAAGCCGAGCCCGCCCATCGCGAAGAACAACAGCAGATCGGGCCCCGACACCGGCACCCAGACCCACAGCGCAGGCGCTGCCAGAATGAGGCCCGGTCCGAGGCTGTGCATGAGGACGATAATGAGCAGCGGATCCTTGCGGGCGCGGGCCCGAAGCAAAACCATCGAGAGCGCATAGGAGAGAGTCGAGCCGACGGCGGCGAGTGCCCCGATCCAGGCCGCATCCGTGTAGGTCGATTGCCCGAGCTGGCCGCCGAGGATGATCAGCATGCCCGCGAGACCCAACCCCAGCGCGAGCCAGATACGAGCATCCAGCCGCTCGCCAAGCATCAGCGCACCGAACAGCACGACGAAGAACGGCGACGTGAACGAGACGCCGATGGCATCGATCAGCGGCAGCACCGAGAGCGCGTAGAAGAACAGCGTCGCCGTCATGGCGACGAGCATGGATCGCAACCCGTTGGCGCGAATCGCATCCCACGTCGGCCACCCGGTCCGCGTTGCCAGAACGACGGCGAGCGATATCGCCGCGCCGACGACAAATCGCAGGAACGCCACCTCGATCGCCGGATAGCGGCTGGTCGCCTCCTTGATCGTGCCGTCCATGAGATTGAGCACGCCGATCCCGAAGGCGGCGATCAACACGGGGCTGACGCCGAGAAGCCAGCGCGTATGCGCCTGGTCAGGCGGGGATGCAGGCTCGGACATCGGATCGGGCGCTCAAATCGGGAGATGAGCGTCACCAAGCACGTCCCCGGCCGATGGGCAAGCAACCGGCACCCAGCTCGGATCAGAGCCGATTGATCGTGGCGAGCTGACGGACGATGTCGTAGTCACAGACGATCTGGTAGGGGTCCTTGTCTGCAACCAGCACCACGAAGGGATCGCGCGGCGCGGGCGACAGCAGCGTCGCGCCGAGCTGCCAATAGGGCTCACCCTCGCCATCGCTCGAGCGGCCGATCGAGATACGGATATCCTTGGGCGCCGACCAGGCCCAATCGGCCATCCGGAAGTTGCGCTGCTCCGCCTCGCGACGGCAGGCGTCCGCGGCGTCCTGGCGATAGGTATTGAGCAGCACCTCGGTCAGAGCCGAGCGCTCGGCATATTCCTGGTAGCCGACCTTCGTCGCCGCTAGCAGGGCGACGATCAGCACAATCCCGCGCATCGCGCACGTCCTTGAAAGGCCCGTTCCCACCACTTGGGCCATCGCGTCGATTGTGCTCAATCAAGGTGAACAAAGCGTTGCCGATTGCGCCGGATGCAGGTCTGACACGGCCCCCGCCGCGCCTTGCCAGAGCGGACGGCGTCGGGCATGTCAGAGCGGCGACACCAGAAGGGCGGCGACGTGGCCAAGCGCATCATCATCACCCGCAAGCTGCCCGACAAGGTCATCGAGCGGGCGGCTGCGCGCTTCGACGTGTCGCTCAATGCGGACGATCATCAATATTCGCCGGCGGAGCTCGCAAGCCTCCTCGCCGATGCCGACGGCGCCCTCATCTGCGTGCCCGACAAGCTCACGCGCGGCTTGATCGACGGCTTGCCCCGGCGCTTCGAGATCGTTTCGACCTTCTCCGTCGGCCTCGACCATATCGATGTCGAGGCGGCGCGCGCGAAAGGCCTCCGCGTCGGCAATGCGCCGCACGGCGTGACGACGGCGACGGCCGAGATCGCCATGCTGCTCATCCTCGGCGCCGCCCGCCGCGCACCCGAAGGCGAAAAGCTCATCCGCGATGGCGCTTGGACAAGCTTCATCCCGACCTTCATGCTCGGCCGGCGCCTCGACGGCAAGGTGCTCGGCATCTTTGGCATGGGCCGCATCGGCAAGGCGCTCGCAAAGCGCGCGCGCGGCTTCGACATGGCGATCCACTACTGCAATCGGCGGCAGTTGCCTGAGACCGAGGCGCAAGGGGCGATCTATCATCCGACGCTAGAAAGCCTTGCCGCGGTATCGGACGTCCTGTCGATCAATGCGCCGTCGACACCGGAGACACGGCGCATCGTCAACGCCGATCTGCTCGGGCGTTTGAAGCCGGGCGCCGTCCTCGTCAATACAGCGCGCGGCGATCTCGTCGACGATGCAGCGCTGATTGCGGCACTGCGGTCCGGCCAAGTCGGCTACGCCGGTCTCGACGTGTTCGAGGGCGAGCCCAAGATCAACGCGGGCTACCTCGCGCTCGACAACGTCTTTCTCCTGCCGCACATGGGCTCGCAGACGATCGAGGCCCGCACCGAGATGGGCCTCGAAGCGCTCGCCAACATCGAGGCGCATTTCGAGGGCCGTCCCCTGCCCTATCCGGTCTGTTAGGCGATGGCGAGCGCTCCTGCCACGCCACCGACCTCGCCCGCGAAGCCGGGCAACGACGTGTTCGTGCTGCTCGCGCCGGCAATCTTCCTGATGCTCTGGTCGGGCGGCTATGCGATCGCCAAGATCGCCCTGCGGCATGTCGAGCCGATGACGCTGCTGTCGCTGCGCTTCGGCGCGGCTCTCATCATCGTGCTCCCGCTGGTGCTGGTCTTGCGGCCACCGCTGCCCGCCCGGCGCGACATCGGCCACATCCTCGTCGTCGGTTTTCTCATTCAGTGCGTCTATTTCGGCGTGAGCTACCTGTCGTTCGCGAGCGGTATCTCGGCCGGCGCTATGGCGCTCATCGTCTCGCTGCAGCCGATCGTCGTCGGCATTCTCGCGCCCCTGTTCATCGCCGAGCGCGTGACGATCTGGCGGTGGATCGGGCTGATGCTCGGCCTCGCCGGCGCCGCCCTCGTCATCCTCTCCAAATCGGCGGTCGAGAGCAGCAGCCACTTGCCGCTTCTCGGCGCGTTCGCCGCCCTGTTCGCCATGTCGGGAGCGACGATTTACGAGAAGCGCTTCGGCGTCAGCGCACATCCGCTCGTCAGCAACGCGCTGCAATACAGCGTGGGGTTCGCGGTGCTGACACCGGTCGCACTGTCGATGGAGACCTACCGCGTGGCTTGGGATCTCGAGTTCTTGGGCGCGCTCGCCTATCTCGTGATCGGCAACTCGCTCATCGCCATCACGCTGCTGCTGGCGATGATCCGTCGCGGCGAAGCCTCGCGCGTCTCGGCCCTGCTGTTCCTCGTGCCGCCGCTGGCCGCTCTCATCGCCTGGGCCATGATCGGCGAGGTCATGCCGCCGCTCGCCTGGGCCGGATTCGTGCTGGCGGCGCTCGGTGTCGGTTTGGCGACGCGCAAGGCGGCCGCTCGGTAGGCCGCAATCGAAACCGCAGCGAGAGATGGCGAGACACGGCTCGCCATCCTCGACCGCAGAGCATGGCCTCGATCAGACGCCTTTGGGCCAGACGAACTCCGGCCGCAGCCCTTCGTATACCGGCCGGCCATCGGACGGCTTCGCATAGCCCTTCGTCTCGTCCCAGAACGCGTGATAGGTCGCCTTCGGGAACTTGGCGTCGTCGTAGCCCATGATGTTGGGAACCGCGACGCGGATGCGATGCTGCTTGTCGTCGAGCATCAAGGCCGCACCGCAATCGCTGCATACGCAGATCTCGAGCGGACCGTTCGGATTGTTGGCGTTGAACGGCACCCGCTTGATCTTCTCGGGATGATCGACATTCAGATCCGCGTATTTGAAGAACGCGACGTGCGTCGTGTGCTGCTTCGTCACCGACTTGCAGACGTTGCAGTGGCACTCGTGATTGTCGATCGGCTCGGCGGAAGCCGTGACGTGCACGTGCTTGCACCCTCCGGCGTATTTTGCGGTCATCGTTGGCAAACTCCTCGGATACGGCTCCCAGGACTGGGGCGCTCAGCTAGACTACGGCGCTTTTGCCGGCACTGGAATGGGGAAAGTCGCCTCGGCGCGCCTTGACACGGCCCGATCAGCCCCCGCGGCCGTAGCGTCGCATGACATCCATCAGCTCGGCATGGCCGATCGCCTTGCAGACGAGGCCGGCAGGTTTCACCGTCGGCGTATCCTCGGCCGCCAGCATGGCGTTCACGACCGCTTCCTCGATACTCTCGACAGCGGCCTGATAGATCGGATCGAAGACATCGTCGTTGATGGCCTGGAACGCGAGGTGCGCCGGCGCGAGCTCGGGCATCGCCATGCGATTGGCCGTCGAGAAGGCGAGGAAAATGTCGCCCGAGCCGTTGCCGCCGACCGTGCCACCCCGGCCGATGCCGATCGAGGCGCGCTTGGCGACCCGGCGGAGCTGATGCGGCAGCATCGGTAGGTCGGTCGCCACCACGACGATGATCGAGCCCTGCTCCTTGCTCTCCCGCATTTTGTTGTTCTGCAGATGCTTGCCGACGGGCACGCCGAGGACCGTCAGCCAGTCGCGGCGGCCGTGATTGGCCTGCACGAGGGCCCCGACCGTATAGCCCTTACCGTCGATATCGACGAGGCGTGACGAGGTGCCCGTGCCGCCCTTGAACTCGTAGGCGATCATGCCGGTGCCGCCGCCGACATTGCCCTCGGCGACCGGGCCGCCGCGCGCGGAGTCGATCGCCTCACGCGCCATCGCTTCGGTCACGTGCAGGCCGTTGATATCGGAGAGCACGCCATCGTAGGTCTCGGCGACGACCGGCATCGCCCAGACATGGCCGCTCCGCCACTCCTTGGCATAGGTGTCGATCGTCCACCGCACTGCAGCATGATGCACGATGCCGACGGAATGCGTATTGGTGATGCAGACCGGGCCGATGAAGTAGCCACCATCCTCGATCCAGTGCGTACCCGTCATCTCGCCGTTGCCGTTGAGGGCATGAAAGCCCGCCCAGACGGGGGCGGGCTCGACGTCGCCGAGACGAGGGACGATGGCGGTCACCCCCGTGCGAATCTGCGGGTCCACGGCTGGACCACCACTGACGAGCGTCGAAAAACCGACCCCGACGCCCGGCACGTCCGTGATGGCGTTGTGCGATCCTGCTCGCCCAGGAAACGGCAGACCCAGCGCTCGGCCGCGCAGCTTCGGCATGGCTTCAACCTCCAGAATGCGATGCGATAGATTGCTTTGTCACTCCGCCGAGTGCTATCAAATTGAGGCGAGCTCGGGAAACTCGAACACAACAACCCAGCTCGGCAGGCCGGTATCGTCGTGGCCGCTCAACGGTCTCGTCGATTCCGGAAGGACCGTGGTCGGGGGGCCAGGTCGTGGGTCGAACGGGGAAGAGCCTGGCCGCGTGCGGTCGGGACCGGACGGGAAGCCTGTGTCCTCCCGCCGGCGTTCGCTCCTGAAGTCAGAAAGGTCCTCCCGGCACAACTTGGAAACAGTTGGGCCCTTTTTCGGGAGGACGAAACAATGGCCAATGCAACGACGACCGCCAGCTCCGGCGGCAGTGGCGAGCTCATACGCGCCATCGACTGGAAAGGCGCGTTCTGGGTGGCGAGTGGCGTGCCTGCTCTCGTCTTGTTCTCGATCGGCGGCATCGCCGGCACAGCGGGTAATCTCGCCTGGGTCGTGTGGGCGTTATCCGTGATCATGGGCTTCCTGCAATCCTTCACCTACGCAGAGATTGCCGGCATCCATCTCAACAAGTCGGGTGGTGCCTCCGTGTACGGCGCGACCGCGTGGCTGCGCTACTCGAAGTTCATCGCGCCGCTGTCGGTATGGTGTAATTGGTTCGCCTGGTCGCCGGTGCTCTCGCTCGGCTGCGCCATCGCAGCCGGCTACATCCTCAACGCCGTCGCTCCGATCCCCGGCGCCGACTCCGAGGCCGTCAAGGCCTGGATGACCGCCAATGCCGCCACAATCGCCGAGAACTCGCCACGCGTGACGGAGTGGCTCGCCGACGCGGCGAATGCAGGCAAAACGGCGAAAGACGCGGTCGCGGCATTGCTCGCCCAGGATGGCGTCGCGGCTCTGACGCCCTCGCTCCAGTCTTTCAACATGCTGAGCTTCACCATTCCCGGTCTCGGCACCCTCAACTTCAACTCGACTTTCGTCATCGGTACGATCCTGATGCTGATCGTGTTCGCGATCCAGCATCGCGGCATCATTGGCACCGCCGGCACGCAGAAGTGGATCGGTCTGTTGATCATGGGCGTGCTGTTCGTGGTCGGCATCGTTCCGCTGATCAATGGCGGCTTCAGCTCGGCAAATGTCGCCGGCCCCTATTGGCCGAGCGCGGAGGGCAACGTCGGTTGGACCTTGTTCCTCGGCGCCATGTTCATCGCCGCGTGGTCGACCTACGCCTTCGAGACGGCGGTCTGCTACACGCGTGAGTTCCGCAACCCCAAGACCGACACCTTCAAGGCGATCTTCTATTCGGGCCTGATCAGCATCGTGCTCTTCATCCTCGTGCCCTTCACCTTCCAGGGGGTGCTTGGAGTCGAAGGCATGAAGGATCCGGGCATCGTCGCCGGCACGGGCGTCGCCGACGCCATGGCGAACATGGTCGCGGGTGGCAGTGCACTCATCAAGGAAATCTTCGTCGCCTTGATGATCCTGGCTCTGATCCTTGCCATCATGACGGCGATGGCCGGTTCGTCCCGGACGCTCTATCAGGGCTCCATCGACGGCTGGCTGCCGCGCTATCTCAGCCACGTGAACTCCCACGGCGCCCCCACTCGCGCCATGTGGACCGACCTCGTGTTCAACCTGTTCCTGCTCGCGATCGCATCCGACGCCGGCGGCTACTTCTACATCCTCGCCGTCTCCAACGTCGGCTACATCATCTTCAACTTCCTCAATCTCAACTCCGGCTGGATCCATCGCATCGACAGCGGGCACCTGGAGCGTCCCTACCGTGCTCCGACATGGCTGATCGGCCTGAATACACTCCTCGCCTTCGTGAACCTCATCTTCATGGGAGCGGGTGCGAAGGTCTGGGGCTTCGGCAACTCCTCGCTTTGGGCGGGCCTGATCTTCGCAGCCATGATCATCCCGGTTTTCGCCTTCCGCCACTTCATGCAGGACGGCGGTAGATTCCCGGATCAGGCGCTGGCGGATCTCGGGCTCAAAGGTCAGGACCTCGGAGAGCGGAAAGCCGGCATGCTGCCGTATCTCACGCTCGTCGCGGGAGTGGCGGTCGTGTTCATCGCCAACTGGATGTTCCCGATGCCTGCGTGATGTCGACGTCCAGGACAACAAAAAGGGGCGGCCCGCGGGCCGCCCCTTCCATTTGAGACGCTCGTCCCGAGTTTACTTTTTCACCAGCGCGTTGCGGATCTCCTCGAGGAGAACCTCGGTGCGCGGCGGCGGCGGCGGGGCGGCCGGAGCCTGAGGCTTCGACGCGAGGCTCTTGGCCTTGTTCACGGCCTTGACCAGCATGAAGATCACCCAGGCGACGATCAGGAAGTTGATGGCGACCGTGATGAACTTGCCGATCGCCCAGACGATCGGCTTGCCGTCGGGCCCCCCGTTTTCGCTCAGCACAGGACCGATGCTGGAGAAGTCGGCATTGCCGACGATCATGCCGACCAGCGGCATGATCACATCGCCGACCAGCGAGGTCACGACACCACCGAAGGCGGCGCCCATGATGATGCCGACCGCCATGTCGATCATGTTGCCTTTGATGGCGAACTCGCGAAACTCAGAGATAATTCCCATAGCTCTCCCCTGTTGCCGGGCTTGCTCACCGGCATTGGTGCCGGACCCAACCGGCACTTGCGTCCAGACCGCCACATTCCGATGGCGGACCGATTCGCACGCGCATGGTATGCCAGCGTGTCAAGACCTTCAAATCATTGCGTTACTCAAAGACCCTCGCCGAGGCAACGGACGGCATTGCCTCCTTAAGTGAAGTACGCAAGCATACCGGAATAGCGCGGGCGCCCCGGTACGACCACAATCGGGCGAGATGGAACGGATCCCCCCGCCCTCGATCGTCGCGGAGCACGTTTCTTGAAGCGCAAGACTCATCGCCGGCCCTATTGGCGCGAGACCAAGCGGCTCGCCATCGTCACGCTCGCGGTCGCCGGCATTGGCTTGCTCGCTCCTCTCCTTGCGAGCTGGCTATCGGAATGGACTCTGCTCGGACTGCCGCTCGGCTATCTGGCCGCCTTGCATGGCAGTCTCGTCTTGTGCCTTCTCAGCATCGGCCGCTTCGCCGCGCGGCAGGACGAGATCGATCAGTGGCACGGCGCCCAGGAGGACGTCTGAGCCATGGTGATGCGCCACACCGCGCCACCGGCGATGAGCCGGCGCATCAGCGGCTATCTCTCCATCGTCACGAGCATTTTTGTGGCGCTGGTCGTCCTCGTCCTCATCTTCGAGCAGTTGGGATCCGATGCTGAGACGCTGCGGCTCGTCATGATCGGCGGGGCCGCCCTGGCGATCGCGGGCATCGGCCTTCTGACGATGACACGCCAGGACTGGTCGTACCGGACGGCCGAACGAAGCATTCCCGGCGCCTTCTCGAGCATCGGAATGACGGTCTCGGTCATCGGCGCAACAGGGCTCGCGGGCTTGACGGGGACCTTCTTCTTCCTCGGCTTCGACGCGCTGCCCTATGCGCTCGGCATCATGGCGGGCCTCTTGGTATCGGCCGTCCTCATTCAGCCCTACGTCCGCAAGGATGGCGCCCTCTCGCTCGCGAGCTTTGCCGGGCGGCGATTCGAGAGCCGGACGCTGAGGCTCGTGGCCGGCGTCGTCATCTCCGTCGTGCTCTTGTTCATGCTCGCAGGCGAGCTCAAGCTCGGCGTCACGATCGCCGCCGGCCGGCTCGGTGTGGATCCGAGGCTGGTTGCGGCGGCCTATTTCGTCATGCTGGCGATGACGGTCGTAACGGGTGGATCGCGGAGCGTCGCCTGGACCGGCGCGGCGAGCGGCATTCTGGCGTTGCTCGCCATCATCGTGCCGGTGACCCTCGTCAGCCTCATCCTCACGAACCTGCCTGTGCCGCAGCTGAGCTATGGCGTCGTCGCCCGGGATCTCACAACGCTCGAAGCGACCAACGGCCTCAAGAGCCTGAGCGACCCCGCGTTGCTGCCGGTCGTTCTTCCCGCAGGACCGGCACCGCTCTCCAAGCCCTATTTCGACCTTTTCACGACGCAGAGCAGCATCGCCATGACGCTCCTCGTCCTGGCCATTGCGGCGGGACTTGCCGCACATCCCCTCATCGCCCAGCGCTCGAGCACGGCAGCAAGCGTGCTGACGGTCAGGCGAGCCATGACGTGGTCGGCGTTCATCGCGGCGCTGATCCTGCTGACGCTACCGGCCATCGCGGTTTTTGCACGTCACATCCTTATGATCACCCTCCCCGGGCAGACGCTCGACCAAGTCCCGCCTTGGCTCGACGCGTTTGCTGGCTCGGGCTGGTCGACCTACGACACCCAAGCCGATCGCCTGAGCATTGCCGGTATCGGCATCGGCCGGGACAGCATCGTTCTCATGTTGCCGGCGGTCGCCGGACTTCCCGAGGCGTTCGGCGATCTGGCCCTCGTCGGGCTACTGGCCGCAGCGCTCGCCGCCGCCTCGGCCCAGGTGCACGCGCTCTCGACGACGCTCGGCGAGGACGTTCTGCTCGCTTGGCGAGACGAGTTGAGCGCGGAGAGGATGCGGCTCGTGCTGCTCCGCGCCTTGGGTCTGACCGTTGCCGGCCTAGGGTGCTGGATGGCTCTGTCGGTCCGCGCCGATCCGTTCGCACTCTATCTATGGGGCCTTGCCATTCTCGGGCCGTCGCTGCTCGCGCCAATCGTCATGTCGGTGTGGTGGAAGCGGATCAACGCATGGGGCGCGCTTCTTTCGATCGTGACCGGCTTCGGTCTGACGGGCGCGACCCTCCTTCTCGATTTGTCCGGTGGCCTCGGCACGGCGGGCGCCGGAACGGGTCTCGCCGTTGCGGCATTGTCCCTGCCGGTCGCAGCGGCGGTCGCCGTCGTGGTCAGTCTCGTGACGCCGGCGCCGGAGAAGCGGATGCTCGACGTCGTCCGCGACATGCGGGTACCCGGCGGCGAAACTCTGCTCGAGCGCGAATTGCGGCTCCAGCGGGCCAACCGCAAGCGTCCGGTTTGATTCGCGACCACTTGTCCGGTTATCTGCTCAGCCGAGCCTAGATCGGGTTCAGTTCAAGTGGAATCGAGAACCCGTTCCAGGTTATTGATTTTGGGCACGTTCTTACGGCGAACCGGTTTCCACTTCGCCTGAACGTGCCCTAGGAGCACACCATGCGCGACCTCGCCGACAGCCTGTATCCCGCCATCGAGCCCTTCCGCTCCGGCCGCCTGCCGGTCGGCGACGGACACGAGATCTATTTCGAGGAGTCGGGCAATCCTGAGGGCAAGCCCGTCATCGTCGTCCACGGTGGTCCGGGCGGGGGAAGCTACCCGGCGATGC
The DNA here is from genome assembly GCA_046348995.1 of Hyphomicrobiaceae bacterium. Lineage (GTDB taxonomy): Bacteria > Pseudomonadota > Alphaproteobacteria > Rhizobiales > Hyphomicrobiaceae > JANNSX01. The sequence goes on along the minus strand of JAXMDB010000002.1, from coordinate 448,776 downwards.
GCCGGTTCCACGATCCCGACCGCTACCGGATCGTGCTGTTCGACCAACGCGGCTGCGGCCGCTCGACGCCGAATGCCTCGCTGGACGCCAACACGACGTGGCACCTCGTCGCCGATATGGAGCGCATCCGCGTCCATCTCGGCATCGATCGCTGGCAGCTGTTCGGGGGATCATGGGGCTCGACACTTGCGCTCGCCTATGCCCAGACCCATCCCGATCGCGTGACGGAGCTCGTGCTGCGAGGCATCTTCATGCTGCGCCGCTCGGAGCTGCTCTGGTTCTATCAGGACGGAGCGGGCTGGGTGTTTCCCGAGACCTTCGCCCCCTACAAGGCGCACATCCCGGCGGCCGAGCAGGGCGACCTGATCGCCGCCTACTACCGCCGGCTGACGGATCCGAGTCCGGCGGCTCAAGTTGCAGCAGCACGGCTCTGGAGCATGTGGGAGGGCTCGGCGCTGTCGCTGATCCCCGATCCCGACCGGGTGCGCATGTTCGGCGCCGACGACTATGCGCGCGCCTTCGCCCGCATCGAGTGCCACTACTTCGTCAACAAGGGCTTCTTCGATCAGGACGACCAGATCCTGAGGGACGCGCATAAGATCCGGCATATTCCTGGCGTCATCGTGCACGGCCGGTACGACATGTGCACGCCGGTGAAGAATGCGTTCGATCTCGCCGAGGTGTGGCCGGAAGCCCAGCTCGTCATCGTGCCCGACGGCGGCCATGCCCTGACCGAGCCGGGCATCGCCGCCGCACTCATCCGCGCAACGGATCGGTTCGCGACGGCCGGATAGGGACGGGGGAGCCGTTACAACGACGTGTCCGGCTCGTCCTCGTGAAGGTCCTTGACGATCGACTTGAAGCGCTTGAGAACGCGCTCGACGAAGCTCATGGCTTTGTCGACCTCGGCGTCGCTCGGCAGCTTGAAGCTCACGACGGGCCCGCCACTCATCCCGCTGCCCTGATTCGTTCCGAGCTCGGACCGCAGCCTCGCATTCTGTTCCGCGAGACGATCGATCTCGTCCTGTAGCGCTTGTGCATCATCGGGAAGCGTCCGGCAGCTCCACGTGCCGCCCGCCCCGACACAGCGTGCGACCGTGCCCGTTAGTGTGTCGAGCCGGAGTGCACCACCATCAATAGGGGTCATCGTGTAGCGGGGGGATCCGATTTCCGCTGCAGCGGCAGGATGAGCGAGCGCGGCGAGCACCACGAGGAGAGAAATCCGATTCACGGTGGCATCTCCTATTTCGTCGGTTTCAGACCGAGTTTAGACCGTTCCAGCCTGCAATGGCAGCCCTTTCTCATGATTGTTCTCCGCAACACTCATAATAACATCCAGAGTACCCGTGATTAAATTCCAGATTGATCAATTATAATTATTTTCCCATCTCCAAGTGACTGGAAATTCGACCACTTATGTCATAGGTTTAACCAAGTTTTTACTTGGTATTGCGACTTTCCCAACAGATGTCCGCTTCCCGTCTCTTGTTCGGACAGTCAGCAGCCGAGATCTTCCGATCCCGTCCTGCTGCAGCCGCATCGAACCGACGGGCCTCACATGCGCAACGCATCCCAGGACGACATCCTTGCCGACGTCAGGGCGAGACTGAGCCTCATGGAAGGCCATGCCGCCATGACCGAGCCGGGTCTGGCCGCCGCACTGGACGATGCCGAGCCGCCGATCGTGAAGACTTTCCCGCGCCGGTCCTCGGCGACCATCCAAACAGCCCCCACACAAGAGGCAGCGCCCGCCATGCGGTCCCACGACGCCCAGCTCGACGACCTGTATGCTTCCGTTGCGGCGGTCTACACGCGGGGCGGCGCCGCGACTGGTGCGCCCGTCGCCGAAACGCGGCAGCGCTCGCGACCGATCGAAATCGCTCAGCCTCTGCACGAGGCCCGTCACCAACCGTCCTCCATTTACCCGGACGACGACGATGACCAGGCGAGCGGCCCGGAGGCATACCAAGCCTACGATGCCGATGACGACGTGACAGAGGCAGAGCCGCACCGGTTCGAGGCAGTTGCCGATCACCCGAGCCTCGATGCGATCTCGCAACGTCTTGCCTCGCTCGAAGAGAAGCTCGAGTCGGTGCTCGTGCGCTCGGCCGTGGCCGCCCCCTCGGACGCCATTCTCGACCGCATGGACGAGCTCAAGGGCCAGTACCAGCGCGTCGCCGAGGAAATCGGCCGCCTCGAGGTGATCGAGGACAACCTCGCCCGCCTGATCGACGAGGTCGCGGGCAAGACCACCGACAACGCGCTGCTCGCCGAAAGCGTGGCCGAGCGGGTGGTCTCACAGATGTCCGCGCACGGCACGCCCGTGGAGCAGGCCTCGCCTCACAGCTACGAGCGCCTCGACGGCATCGAGCAACTGCTCTCGTCCTACGTGACCGACCGCCAGGCCGAGGACAGCACGACCCAACAGCTCCTGGTCTCGATCCGCACGATCGTGGAGACTCTCGATACCCGTGTCGGTGTCATCGAGCACGAGATCCAGCAAGCGACCGCCGGCGAGCCGGCGATGGAGGAAGCCGCGCCGGCACCGCGTGAGCACCACAGCGCGGCGGCAGCATCCGAGGCCGAGGACACGTCCTACGAGATCGGACCCGAAGCCTATGCGAGCTTCGAGGAGGGCGAGCCGGGCGATGAGGTCGAAGCGCCCGCCGAGGTGATGCCGAAAGTTGCCTCGCGCCGCGCCGCCGCACCGCCGCCGGCCGAGGACGAAGCCGCCGACGAGCGCCCGCTCTCGCCCCGCGAGCAACTCATTGCGTCCGCGCGCCGGGCCGCCACGGCCGCAGGCAAGCCGGCGGGCGCGCCGGCAAAAGCGAAAGCGAAGGCAACGCCGGCACCCGCCGAGAGCGCGGTTCCCCGCGTCAAAGGTGGCAAGGCCGAGGCTCCCAAGGTCAGCAACCGGGCCGCCCGGTTCGCCCTCGACAAGAAAAGCCCCCGGCCGGTCGTGATCCTGGCGATCCTGGCGCTCGTGCTCGCTTGTGGCGGCCTTCTCTATGGCAAGCTGACGCGCAAGCCGTCTGGTCCGACGATCAAGATCGAGCGCAAAGCCGCGCCGCAGCCGGACAAGTCCGAGGCGGCGCCAGCCAAAACCGACAAGCAGTCGATGATCGACGAGCCGATGCTCGATCCGTCGGACATCGAGACGGGCTCGACAGCGGCGGCCAGCGTCGAGACCTTCGACGAGCCTGCCGTCCCCGCCACCGACGTCGCTCTCGACGCGCCGGCTACGGACGAGACGTCGAGCATCTCGGGAGCGGTGGACGAGGACATGCCTCCGGAAGGCATCGCCCCGCTCGCCATCCGCATCAAGGCGGCGAACGGCGATGTCGTCGCCCAGTACCAGATCGCGAGCCAATTCGCTCGCGGCGCCCTCGGGGCCCCCGACATCGCGAAGGCCGCCGAATGGTACGGCCGCGCGGCCAAGGCCGGCCATGCGCCGTCCCAGTATCAGCTTGGCGCCCTGCTGCAGCGCGGCTCCGGCATCGACCAGAACCTCGCCGAGGCCCGGAGCTGGTATGCGAAGGCAACGTCGGCTGGCCACATCAAGGCCATGCATAACCTGGCCGTGCTCCTGACCTCCGAGGAGGGTGGCCCCCGCGACTATGCGACCGCCGCCAAACTGTTCCGCAAAGCCGCCGACCACGGCCTCGCCGACAGCCAGTTCAACCTCGCCATTCTTTTCGAGAACGGCCTCGGCGTGAAGCGCAGCACGGCCGAAGCCTACCGCTGGTTCTCGCTCGCCGCGATCGCCGGCGACAAAGAGGCCGCAAGCCGTCGCGACGGCATCAAGCGGCGGCTGGCGCCTTCGATCGCCGGACGCATCGACGCCGAGCTCAAGTCCTGGACGCCGGCCGCGATCGACAGCACGGTGAACACCGTGCCTAGCCTGCAGGCTGCGGCAGGGACGGCCGAGACGGCAGAAGCGGCACCGGCCGCAGCGGAAGCAGGTCCCAAGCCTGCCGACGTGAGCCTTGTCCAGGACCTGCTGAAGTCGCTCGGCTACGAGGTCGGCAGCCCCGGCGTTCTCGACGCGAAGACCAGCGAGGCCATCACGAGCTTCGAGCAGCGCTCCAAGATGCCGCCCACTGGCCAGGTCAGCGAGATGTTGATCCAGCGCCTGATGAGCCTTGCGGGTTGACGCCGCATCCTATCCGTTAGGTTTCTGGGCACCCGGCAGATGGTCGCATTGACCACCGGCCGGGCGCCAGCGCCTTATCGGATCGAGCCACGGCTCAGCTCCGCCTTTGCCATATGCCGCGCCGCCCCCATCGTGGCGAGGCTTCCTAGCCGGTTCAGCGGGCCGACCTGATGCAGATCTACCTGCCGATCGCCGAACTCTCGGTCAATGCGCTGTTCATCCTTGCGATGGGCGGCGCCGTCGGCTTTCTCTCAGGCATGTTCGGCGTCGGTGGCGGCTTTCTCATCACGCCCTTGCTGATGTTCAACGGCGTCTCGCCGCTCGTGGCGGTTGCCACCGGCGCCAACCAGGTCGTCGCCAGCTCCGTCTCCGGCGCCATCACCCAATGGCGGCGCGGCAACGTCGACATCAAGCTCGGCGCCGTCATGATGGCGGGCGGCTTGTTCGGCTCGATCCTCGGCGTACAGGTCGTCAAGGAGCTGAGGCAGCTCGGCCTGAGCGATCTCTTCATCGTGCTGTGCTACGTGACGTTCCTCGGCATCATCGGCACGCTCATGGTGATCGAGAGCGCCAATGCCATGCTGCGGGCGCGCTACGGCAAGCCATCGGGCCCGCGCAAGACCTCGCACCACAGCTGGATCCACGGCCTGCCGTTCAAGCAGCGCTTCCATCGCTCGAAGCTCTACATCAGCGCCATTCCACCCATCGCGCTCGGCGCCTTCGTCGGGCTTCTGTCGGCGGTGATGGGCGTCGGCGGCGGCTTTCTCATGGTGCCGGCCATGATCTACCTGCTCAGGGTGCCGACGACGATCGTGCTCGGCACCTCGCAGTTTCAAACGGTTTTCGTGGCGGGCTTCTCGACCATTCTACAGGCTTGGCAGAACCAGACGGTGGACGCCGTGCTGGCGCTCCTGCTCGTGGCCGGTGGCGTCATCGGCGCGCAACTCGGCGTTCGCGCCGGGCAGCGGCTGAAGGGCGAGCAGCTCCGCATCTTCCTCGGCGCGATCGTGCTCCTGGTCGGGCTACGCCTCGCCCTCGATCTGATCTTCAAGCCCGAGGAGCTGTTCTCCATCGCACCGGTCGGCGGCTCATGAGGGGTTGGCGCGCGAGCACAAGATCGGCTCTGGCGATGCTCCTCGCCGCGGGAGCTCTCGCCTTTGCGCTCACCCCTCACGCGCTAGCTCAGACGAGCCCGGCGACCCAGCCCAAGGAGACCATCGAGGCCGACGTCTCGACCCGAACGGTCGCCGTCGATACGGCGTTCACCGGCACCCGCATCGTCGTCTTCGGAACTGTCGAGAACAGCCGCCAGCAGCGCCCCGACGAAGGCCTCTACGATGTCGCCATCGTGCTCGAGGGACCGCGCGAGCCGCTCGTCGTCCGCCGCAAATCGAACGTCGGCGGGCTGTGGATCAACACGACGAACCAGCAATTCAAGGACGTGCCGAGCTTCTATGCGATCGTGACGACGAGGCCCGTCGTCGAGATCGCCCCCAAGCCCGTGCTCTGGCAGAACGGCATCGGTTTCGAGTTCCTGCGCTTCGATGCCGAGCAGAAGCTCGGCACGAAGGAGCTCGGCGAGTTTCGCGAATCGATCGTGCGCTTGAAGAGCGACCAGAAGCTCTATGTCGACAGCGAGCGGGGTGTAGCCTTCATCGGCAAGAGCCTGTTCCGCGCCACCGTCGATCTGCCGGCCAACGTATCGATCGGCGAGTTCAGCGCGTGGATCTACCTGTTCCGAAAGGGCGAGCTGCTGTCGACCTACAAAACCCGGCTCGGCCTTCAGCGCGAGGGCATCGAGCAGGAGCTGCACACGTTCGCGATCACCCAGCCGCTCTGGTACGGCATCGCCTCCGTGACGCTCGCGATACTGTCCGGGCTTGCCGCGTCCTTCGTCTTCCGGCGGAATTGAGCGTCAATCCGGCCTGAGCTGCGTGTTGCCGACGGGATAGATTCCCTCGTGCCCAATCACCCAGACGCGGTACTGCGTTTCGGTGAAAAGCGGCTGGAACGCCGTGTCGAGGATGTTGAGGCCGCCGGTGTAGGCCCCGAAGGCCGGCATGACGAGGCGCTTGGCGTCGGCGACGAAGCACGGGCGCCTCAGCACATAGCCATGCCGGGCGATGCGCGCCGCCGGATGCAGGTGACCAGCAATTTGGCGGCCCGGCTGCCCGCTCGTCGGCGCGTGCGTCAGCACAACGCCGTTGATGCGCAACTCGTCCACGACCTCGCCGCCGAGGCTTTCGGGAATTTCCGGATCGTGGTTGCCCGTCACCCAGAACCAATCCCGCCCGGCTTGCAGGCGGCGCACCACCTCACAGTCGTCGCCGTTGAGACGCGCGGCGGCGCGCCGGTCATGCAGCGAGTCGCCGAGACACACGACGGTCTGCGGATCGTACGCCTCGATCGTGCGCGCGAGCCGGCCGAGTGTCGTCCGCGTATCGTAGGGCGGCAGGAAGCTGCCGCGCTCGGCCAGCGCCGAGCCTTTTTCCAGATGCATGTCAGCGACGATCAGGATCGATTGGCTCGGCCAGAACAGCGCGCCCGACCGGTCCGCCTGCATGGGGACGCCGGCGATCACGACCTCTTGCCGGGTGTAGTCACGATCCTCGGCTCTCAACAGGCGCTCGCTCGTCATCCCCCATGGCCTCCCGGATCAAATCTTCGGCTGCCTCTCTGAGCAAGGCGTCGGCGGTCGCCCCCGGCACGGCCTCGCGTCCGATCTCGAGCAGCGCCGGCACCGCGAGCGGCGACACGCGCGCCAACGCCTTATGCCTGATTCGGCCCCGCGCACGTCGCAGGAAGTCGCCGAGCCGGGCGATATCGAGCAGGCCGCTCGCCGCGTCTGCCCAGGCCGCCTCGAGCAGGATGTGCCCGGGCTCGTGCTCGCGCAGGACGTCGTAGATCAGGTCGGAGGAGAAGGTCACCTGCCGCCCCGACTTCTCCTTGCCCGGAAACCGACGCTCGATGAGCCCGGCGATGATGGCGACATTGCGGAAGGTGCGCTTCATCAGGTTGGAGGCGGCGAGCCAGGCGTCCAGATCGTCGCCCAGCATGTCCTCGTCGAACAATTCGGCAAGCTTGATCCGGCCATCCCCGATCATGGCGGAGAGATCGCCCAGGCCCCAGATCGCCAGCGAATACTCGCTCGCGACGAAGCCGAGCGGCCGGGCGCGCATCCGTTCGAGACGCCGCGTCAGCAGCATGCCGAGGGTCTGATGCGCGAGCCGGCCCTCGAAGGCGTAGCAGACCATATAGAAGCGGCCCGAGCGCGGAAACGTCTCGATGAGCACCTCGTCGGCCTTCGGCAGCACCGAGCGCGCCTGCTGGATTTCGAGCCACTCGCGCACCTGCTCCGGCAGCACGCGCCAGCGCCGCGGCTCGGCGAGGATCGCGCGGACCCGCTCGGCGAGATAGGTCGAGAGCGGAAACTTGCCGCCGGCGTAGGCCGGGATCTTGGCTTCGGCGCCCGGCGCGCGGGAGACGTAAGCCTCGCCTTCGCCCAAGCCTTCGAAACGCACGATCTCGCCCGAGAAGACGAACGTGTCCCCGCGCTCGAGCTGCTCGATGAAGTATTCCTCGATCTCACCCAGCACCCGCCCGCCGCCGAGCGGCCGTCCGCCCCGTGGCCGCACCAAGCGCACCTTGAGCATGGGCGCCTCGATGATAGTGCCGACGTTGAGGCGGTACTGCTGTGCCAGGCCCGGATGCGACAGGCGAAGCCGGCCATCCGGCATCTCCTTCAGCCGCGCGTAGCGCTCGTAGGTGCGGAGGGCATACCCCCCGGTCGAGACGAAATCGACGACACGGTCGAACTGCCGGCGCGTGAGATCGGAATAGGCTGCAGCCGAGGAGACCTCGGCGAAGAGATCGTCGGCCCGAAAGGGACCCGCAGCCGCCGTCCCCCAGACGTGTTGTGCGAGGACGTCCAAGCCGCCTGTGCGCATCGGCGGCGTATCCTGCGCGCCTTCCGTCGTCGCCTCGAGCGCGGCCTCGCACTCGAGCACCTCGAACAGGTTCGACGGCACGAGCAGCGCCTTCGACGGCTCGTCCAGCCGGTGATTGGCGCGGCCGATGCGCTGCGCGAGACGGCTCGCGCCTTTCGGCGCGCCGATGTGGATGACGAGGTCGATGTCGCCCCAGTCGATGCCCAAATCGAGGGTGGAGGTCGCTACCACCGCGCGCAGCTTGCCCGCCGCCATCGCCGCCTCGACCTTGCGCCGCTGGCCGACATCGAGCGAGCCGTGATGAAGCGCGATCGGCAAGTGCTCCTCGTTCAGGTGCCAGAGCTCCTGGAAGGCGAGCTCGGCCTGGCTGCGCGTATTGACGAAGATCAGCGTCATCCGGTGCCGCTTGATCGCCTCGTAGACCTCGGGCAGCGCATAGCGCGACGAATGCCCCGCCCACGGCACGTCGGCCTCGGAGGCGAGGATGTCGATCTCGGGCGCTGCCCCTCCCGCCGCAACGACGATATCGGCGAGCCGGGCGGCAAGACCGAGCGGCGGCTGCGGCACGAGCGCCGCCTGCAGCTCGGAGGGCCGCGCGACCGTCGCCGAGAGGCCGATGGCGATCACCTCCGGCGCGAGCGACCACAGCCGCGCGAGGCCCAAAGAAAGAAGATCGCCCCGCTTGGAAGTGACGAGAGCATGCAGCTCGTCGAGCACAATGGTGCGAAGATCGCGGAACATCCGCGCCGCATCGGCATGCGAGAGGAGCAACGCGATCTGCTCCGGCGTCGTCAAGAGGATCTCGGGCGGGCGGATGCGCTGGCGCTGCCGGCGCGACTGCGGCGTGTCCCCCGTCCGCGTCTCGATGCGAATGTCTAGACCCATCTCAGAGACGGGCGCGAGCAGGTTGCGTTGCACGTCGACGGCGAGCGCCTTGAGCGGCGAGACATAGAGCGTGTGGATGCCGCTTCCGGTCCACGCACCGGACGACAGCTCGATCAAGCTCGGCAGGAAGCCCGCCAGTGTCTTGCCGGCGCCGGTCGGGGCAATGAGAAGCGTCGGCTTCCGCTTGGCGCCCGCCTCGATCAGCGCCAGCTGATGCGGCCGCGGCGTCCAGCCACGGACCTCGAACCACGCCTGGAACCGCGGCGGCAAAGCTTGCGCACCGGCGCTCGCTCGGCCTCTCTTTCGCGTGCGCGGTGGTCTCACCTCGGTCATCGGGGGAGAGAGTAGCCGAGCGCGCGCAAGAGTCGATCAGGACGCGGCCGTATGCTAGAGCATCGTGCGTTGAGCTAGAGTCGGCACGATGCTCTAGCTTGTTGGTTTGTCGCGGCGTTTAGCGCAAAACCGCTGCACACTTTTGCGCACGCCGCTCTAGGAAGCACCCGCAACGGCCAGGAACGGGCAGGACCCATGGACAAGATCTTCGGCGGCAATCCCTTGACCGTGATCGTCAAGCTCGCGGTGCTGTCGCTCGTCGTCGGCATCGTCATGGCAGCCCTGGGGCTCGATGTGTTCTCGCTCGTCGAGAGCCTGCAACGCCTCGCGGCCCGCCTTTACGACATGGGATTCGGCGCCATCGAATGGGCGCTCCGCTATTTCCTGCTCGGCGCCGCCGTCGTCATTCCGATCTGGGTTGTCGTTCGGATTCTGAAGCTCGGCAGCCGCTCGGGCGCCGATCGCTGAACCGATGCGCCTCGGCACCGTCGATAACGAGGCCGGCATCACACGGCCCGTGACGAATGCGACGATCCTGTCGCTTGCGGTGCCGATCATCCTCTCCAACCTGACGACGCCGTTGGTCGGCGCGGTCGATACCGCCGTCGTCGGTCAGCTCGGCGTGCCGGCCCTCGTCGGTGGCGTCGCGATCGGCGCTACCGTGTTCTCGCTCTTGTTCTGGACATTCGGGTTCTTGCGGCTCGGCACCTCGGGCATGACAGCCCAGGCCTTCGGCCGTCGCGATCCCGCCGAGGTCGCCGCGACCCTGCAACGGGCCCTCCTCATCGCGGTCGCGGCGGGGCTCGTGCTCATCGCGTTGCAGCGGCCGATCCGCAGCTTCGCGCTGTGGATCATTGGCGGCTCGCCCGAGGTGGTCGAGGCGGCGGGGACCTATTTCGACATCCGCATCTGGAGCGCGCCGGCGGCTTTCGTGAATTTCGCGATCCTCGGCTGGCTCGTCGGACTCGGACGCGCCGGGCTCGCCTTCGCCATCGAGGTGCTGCTCAACCTCACCAACATCGCTCTTTCGGTCGGGCTGACGCTCGGGCTCGGCATGGGCGTTTCGGGCGTCGCCATCGCGACCCTCACCGCCGAGGTCGTGGCCGCGATCGTCGGCGTCCTCATCGCCTGGCAACGGCTCGCGGCCAATGGCGGCTTCGTTTCCTGGGCCGTCGTGCTCGACCGCGCGCAGCTCCTCAGGGTCATGGCCGTCAACACGGACATCATGATCCGCAATTTCTGCCTGATCACCGCCTTCACGTTCTTCACGAGCCAAGGCGCGCGCACCGACGACATCACGCTGGCGGCCAACGCCATTCTATTCGACCTGTTCGGGCTGACCGCCTATTTCCTCGACGGCTTCGCGCACGCCTCCGAGACCTTCGTCGGCCGCGCCGTCGGCGCCAAGCGCCGCGACCGGCTTCGCGAGGCGATCTGGCGGCCGACACGGTGGGCAGCAGGGATCAGCATTTTCGTCTCGGCGCTGTCCTGGCTCGGCGGCGGTCTCGTCATCGACCTCATGACGACTAGCCCCGAAATCCGCTCTATCGCGCGCGCGTACCTCGTCTGGTGCGCCCTGGCCCCGGTCACGGGCTTTCTCGCCTTCCAGTGCGACGGCATCTACATCGGCGCGACACGCACCGTCGACATGCGCAATTTCATGATCCTGAGCCTGCTCGTCTATCTCGGCGCCGCGGCGCTGCTCATGCCGGCGTTCGGCAATCACGGGCTATGGGCGGCGCTGAACATCTTCTTCCTCGCGCGCGGAGCGACGCTCGGGCTGAGGCTGCCCGCCCTCATCGCCGCAACGCCCCAGACCGCAGCTCCGGCCTGAAGCCGAGCGCCGCTACTCCGCCGCCTGCTTCTTCGCACCCCACACCCGATCGCTCAAACCCGCCGCCCTCTGCGTGAACTTGAGTGGCTGGTTCCAGTCGAAGGTCCTGTAGACCGCCGCCAAATGCGCGAACGGCGGCGACTGGGCAAACAGTTGGAAGGTCAGGCGGTGGCCGGCGTAGTCCGAGTTCATCAGATCCCGCGCGAAGGCCAAGAGCTTGCGCCGGTCCTCCGCCACCCACTCGTCGCTGATCGTGTAGTATTTCTCCAGCCACGGCTTCGTCTCCGGCATCTCGAAGGCCGCGACGTCGGGGGTCACGCAAATCTGGCCGCCGCACAGCTCGCGGGCGATGTGGATGATGCGCGGCAGGTTCGAGCAGGCGTGGACGCGCCCCGTGAGCAGCAGCGACTGATTGGGCATGACGAGCCCGTTGGGGCTCGTCTCGGCGGTCGCGATCGCGGCCGTCAGATGCGCGTTGATGCCTTCGCGATAGACGGCGAGCTCGGAGAGCTTCTCCTGCACCGCTTGCTGCTTGTCGAGGCCGGTCTGGCGCGCATTCCACAGCGCCGCACCAATGATCATGTCGGCGAGCACGAGGTTGCGGTAGACGAAGGGATAGGCCGAATAGCGGTGCAGCGTCTGGCGAATGAAGGCCGCCGCCCGCGTGTGCTGATAGAAGAGCACGTCCTCCCAGGGGATGAGGACGTTGTCGAGGATCATCAGCGTGTCGACCTCGTCGAACCGGTTCGCGAGCGGATAGTCGCGCGGGTTGGCGCGGCCCGTGAAGCCCGTCCGGCAAATGTGCTTCAAGCCCGGCGCGTTCATTTTCACGATGCAGCCGACGGCGTAGTCGGAGAGCTTGGAATCACCCCAGTTGGCAATGGTCGGCTTCAGGAACGCCTGGTTCGCATAGGCCGAGGCGGTTTCGTATTTGGCGCCGCGGATGACGATGCCGGCGTCCGTCTCCTTCACGACGTGAACGAGGAAATCCGGATCCTGGTCCTGCGGACGCTTCGAGCGGTCGCCCTTGGGGTCGGTGTTGGCCGAGACGTGGAAGGGATCGTTCTTGATCGCCTTCTCGATGTGCGTCTCGATGTTCTTGGCGAAGCGCGGGTCGATCTCGGAGAGGATGTCCTTGCCGTCCCACAGCGACCACATCTCGCCGATCGTCTCGTCGCCGACGCGGGTGACGACACCGCCGATGTCCCACATGAGGGCATCGATCGAGCGGCGCTTGGCGGCCCAATCCTCCTGTGAGTAGGGCAGCTTCAGCCCGATCGCGAAGCGCTCGCCGCCCTCGGCATAGGTCATGATTTCCTGCGACTTTGCCTCGTGCTGCATGTCGTAGATGCGGGCACGCACGTCGACGAGCGGCTTGAACATCGGATGCGAGGGCACGTCCTTGACGCGCTCGCCGTTCATGAAGACCTCGCGGTCGTCGCGGATAGAGTCGATGTATTGCTGGCCGGTGCGGATCATGGGTTTCTCTCGTCGGGAGCCGATCTCGGCGATGAGAATGCGCGGGATCGCGTGCTTTTGGAAACGATATCTTTCCTAACACTCCGCTTCGGCTTTTCCGTTGCAGCCTATCGCTGGCAGCGCGGGCAGTGGAAGCTCGAGCGGCCGGCCTGGACGGTCCGCCGGATCACGCCGCCGCAACCGGGCCTCAGACAGGGCTTGCCGTCGCGGTCGTAGACCTGATGGGCCTTCTGGAAATACCCAAGCTCACCGTCGGTGTTCCGGTAGTCGCGCAAAGTCGAGCCGCCGGCCTCGATCGCTTCGCCGAGCACCGCGCGGATGGCTGCGACCAGGGCCTCGGTCTTGTCCGTCGGACGGCCGCGACGATCGGCGAGGCGTTGCGCGGGCGCAGACGGCTTGAGACCGACGCGGAACAGCGCCTCGACCACGTAGATATTGCCGAGCCCGGCGACGACGCGCTGATCGAGCAGCAGCGATTTGAGATCGACGCGGCGGCCGTTCGCGGCTTCGGCGAGCGCTGCCGCATTGAACGCATTCGACAGGGGCTCGGGGCCAAGCCCGGCGAAGTGCTTGTGAGTGTCGAGCTCGGCCGACGGGATCAGGTCCATGTAGCCGAAGCGGCGCGCGTCGTTAAAGGTGACGATTGCGCCGTTCGCCAAGTGGAAGACGACATGATCGTGCTTCTGATCGCCGCCGGCCGCATGGGTGAAGTCGCCAGGCGTCGCCACTAAGCTCGTGCCCGGCGGTGTGATGGTAAACCGGCCCGTCATACCGAGATGCATGGCGAGCACCTCGTTGCGGTCGAGATGAGCGAGGATGTACTTGGCGCGGCGGGTGAGATGCTGTACGCGGCGGCCCATCAGCCGGGTGGCAAAATTCTCGGGCAGGGGAAAGCGCAGATCAGCCCGGCGCTGCTCGGCGCGCACGATCTTGTACCCCTCCATCACCTGGGCGAGCCCGCGCATCACCGTCTCGACCTCGGGAAGCTCAGGCATGGGGCTCGGCACCAAAACGCGTGTCGGCGCAGGACTGACGCACCCCCCACCCCAACCCTCCCCACGAGGGGGAGGGGGAGCCCTTACGGTGCGCCCCTGACCAACCACTCGCGGCAACCCCGGCTCGCCCACCGAGCCTAAGAGACTGCGTCAAGGTCGGAAAACGCGCGTGTCGCGAGGTGGGCAGATCGGACCCGAAAGTTCTAAGAGCTGATTGCTCGCCCACTGGCGTAAAGAAAGGAAACGGTCTCTCCCCAACGTCCCCTCCCCCTCGTGGGGAGGGAAAGGGCGGGGGGTGGATTCTGCCACGCTCCTGGCGCATCACTCACCCCTCCAACACGGCCAGCTCGCAATTGGCGAGGCTGCGGCCGGAGAGGTGCTGGAAGAACGTGCCGTGGCCGACAACGGCGATGCGGGCTTCGGGACGGCGGCTGAGCCACCGGCGGAACGATTTCACACGGGTCTCGAAGCGCTCGCCGGGCTCGAAGCGGATGCCGCGATGATCCGGCGTGCAGCCGTTCGGCCACCACTCCTCGTCCAGATGATCGAAAGCCAAGCTCGCGAACTCTTGCGCCAGCACCGACGCCGGCCGCCCGATGTCGCAGCTGCTCTCCAGCCGCTCGCGATGCAGCACCTCGACGACGACGGGCGTGCGATCGAGATGCGGGGCGAACACGCCGAGCGTCGTCTGGATGGCCCGCGTCAGCGGCGAGGTGACGATGAGATCGTAGCGCTCGCCCTTGAGGTCGTCGCGGCGCGCCTCGACCTGCGCGCGCCCAAGATCGGTCAATGGCGCGTCGAAATGCAGGCCATCCTCGCGGAAGGCCGCGTAGTGGGCATTCCAGGTCGACTGGCCGTGGCGGATCAAATGGATCGTTCGTGTCATGCGATTGACGTGCCTTCCGAGGTCTGCCTCGTCCATACCAGATGCGGAACGGCTGCTCCAACCAGCCTCTGAGCCTGCGGCGCCGCAGCCCCTTGTGCCGGGTAGAGGAACACAGGAACGTGACGCCGATGCGCAGCAGTGATGGCTTACAGGGGTTGCGACGGGTCCAGCGTCCGCTGGCCGCGATCCTGCTCGCCTTCTTCCTGCTGCAGCTGCCACTGACCGGGCTGCTCGCCGGCCGTCACGTTTCCGAGATGGCGCTCGCGGCGCTATTTGGCGACAGCATATGCCGTCCCGGGCAGGCGAGCGACGCGCCGGATCAACGAAAAGCGCCTCCCGGTCACGGCGACTGCTGCCTTGCCGGTTGCGTCAACCCGGCAGGGGCGCTGGCGGCGCTCCCATCCCCCGGCCTCACCCTGCTGCCGACGTCCGCGCCGGTCGCAATTACGCCCCCGGCGTGGCGCGAGCAGATCGCTCCACCTGCTCGCTTCGCCTCCGACATCTCCTCACGTGGCCCCCCCCTCAGCGCGGCCTGACGCAAACGCATCCGCCCTGAACCGGCGCGCTCACACCGTGGGTGCGCATCGTCTCACGTGAGGACTTTCCATGACTCTTGCCGCATCCGCGGAGGAGGCGAGCACCGGCTCGACCTCGTCTCTGCTCTATCGCGCCATTTGGCGCTGGCACTTCTATGCCGGACTTCTGTCGCTCCCGTTCCTGATCATGATGGCCACCACCGGCGGCATCTATCTGTTCAAGGACGAGCTCAACCGCATCATGTACGGGAGCTACATCTACGTCGAGCCAGCGAGCCAGGCGATGCTGGCCGCGGACGACTTGATCGTGAAGGCGAACGCGGCGCTGCCCGGCGCCGTCAAGAGCTATGTGCCACCGTCCGCCCCAGACCGCGCCGCCCAGGTCCGCATCAAAACGGAAGCGGGCGACAAGATGATGGTCTACGTCAATCCCTATGACGGCAAGGTCATCGGCCAGCTCCCGGACGGCAAGTTCGCGAATTCACCGTTCATGTTCCTGATGCGCAAGATCCACAATCTCGAGTACTTCGGCTGGTTCACCAACCGGCTGATCGAGGTGGTCGGCGGCTGGGCCATGATTCTCGTCGTCACCGGCATCTATCTGTGGTGGCCCCGACAGCAGGCCGGCGGTGTCGTCAGCATTCGCGGCACGGCGAAGCGGCGCGTGTTCTGGCGAGACCTGCACGCGGTGACGGGCGCCTTCGCCGGCGTCCTCATCTTCTTCCTGGCGTTCACCGGCATGCCTTGGTCGGGGTTCTGGGGCGAGAAGCTCAACAAGTACGCCGACCAGGCCGGACTCGGCTATCCGCCGCAGTACTGGAACGACGTACCCAAGTCGACGGTGCCGATGAAGGAGGCCATGTCGCAGATCAACTGGTCGCTCGAGAACACGCCGATGCCGGTGTCGATGCAGACCGGAGCGCCGCCGATCGGGCTCGCCAAGGCGATCGAGATCTTCGACAAGCTCGGCATCGCCAAGGGCTATGTCGTCGATCTGCCGTCGGAGCCCGAGGGCGTCTACACGGCCTCTGTCTATCCCGACAAGATCGCAGAGGAGCGCATCATTCATCTCGACCAATACTCGGGCAAACCGCTTTTCAACGGCGGCTGGGCCGAGCTCGGACCGGTCGGCAAGTCGATCGAATGGGCCGTCAGCGTGCACATGGGCCAGGAGTTCGGCCGCATCAACCAGCTCGTCATGCTGGCGGCGTGCCTTGCCATCATCCTGATGTCGGTGGCGGCTTTCGTCATGTGGTGGAAGCGGCGGCCTCAGGGTTCGCTCGGCGCGCCGCGCTATCCCTCAGATTATCGCATACCACGCGGCGTCCTCTTCATCGCGCTCGTCTTCGGCGTGGTGTTCCCACTCGTCGGCCTGTCGATCCTGATCATGCTGGCGATCGATCTCCTCCTGCCGCGCAGCCTCAAGGAGCGCCTCGCCTAGTCGCAACGATCCGGCTGGGCCGTTCGGCCCGGCCGGCCTTCTCGCATCTGCTCAACTCATCAATCCACGGAGCTCGACACATGAAACGCGCTTTTCTCCTACTCGCTCTAGCCCTCGTCGGCCTTGCGACACCGGCTTTCGCCCACGAGTACAAGGTGGGCGCCCTGGTCCTGACGCATCCCTGGACGCGCGCAACCCCGCCCGGCGCCGAGGTGGCGGCGGCCTACGTCAAGATCGTGAACGAGGGCGACACGGCCGACCGCCTGGTCGCGATCTCCTCGCCGCTCGCCGAGATGGGCGAGATCCACGAGATGAAGATGGACGGCGACGTCATGCAGATGCGCAAGCTCGAGGGCGGCCTCGAGATCGCGCCGGGCGCGACTGTCGAGCTGAAGCCCGGCGGCTTCCACGGCATGCTGATGAAGCTCAAGGAGTCCTTCGTGAAGGACGGAGCCGTGAAGGCGACGTTTACTTTCGAGAAGGCCGGCCCCATCGAGGTCGAGCTCGTCGTCGAGGACATGGGCGCAACCGAGAGCCATACCGGCCACGAATAGACCTCAGGGCTCCTCCCGCAAGGGAGGCAGGGGTGGGGGAGAGGCCGAGGCTCCTCAGCGCTTCCGGCGCTCCCCCACTTCGCCATCACGACACGGCAGGCTGAAACCGCGACCGCACAGGTTGCACGCGCAATTGATCTCGCCCCTCCTGCGCACCTCGCCGCCTTTCCATGCCGGTGAACTGCGACTACTGTCCGGCCCATGACCGATCCCTCAGGCACGGCCGATTTCGGCTTCCGCACCGTCGGCGAAAGCGAGCGACAAGGCCTCGTCAACGAGGTCTTCGCCCGCGTCGCCGACCGCTACGACCTCATGAACGACGTCATGTCCGGGGGAATGCACCGGATGTGGAAGGGCGATCTCGTCAACTGGCTGATGCCGCCGCGCTCGGCAGCGACCTGGCAACATCTTGATGTCGCCGGGGGCACCGGGGATGTGGCGCTCCGGGTCATCCGCGCCGCTGGCCCCGGCGGCCGCTCGATCATCTGCGACATCTCGGGCGAGATGCTGGCCGCCGGCCGGCGCAGGCTTGCAGCCCTCCCCGAGGGCGAGCGCATCTCGTTCGCCCAGGGCAACGCCGAGACTCTTCCATTCCCCGATCGCTCGATCGACGCCTACACGATCGCCTTCGGCATCCGCAACGTCACGCACATCGATCGCGCCCTCGCCGAGGCCTACCGCGTGCTGAAACCCGGCGGCCGCTTCCTCTGCCTCGAGTTCTCGCAGGTGCAGGTGCCGATCCTCGATAACCTTTACGACGCGTGGTCCTTCCGCGCGATCCCCGGCCTCGGCAAGCTCATCGCCGGCGACGAGGAGTCCTATCGCTACCTCGTCGAGAGCATCCGCCGCTTCCCCAACCAGGACCGGTTCAAAGCCATGATCGCGGCCGCCGGTTTCGAGCGTGTGCAGTATCGCAACCTGTCGGGCGGCATCGCGGCCTTGCATTCCGGCTGGCGGATCTGATCCATCATGGCCGGAACCCTGTCGCATCTTCTGCGCCTCGCTCGCGCCGGCCTCGTGTTCGCCGAGCACGGCGTGCGCTTTCTTCCCAAAGGCACACCGGTGCCGCTCGCGTTGCGGGCCGGACGATGGGCGGCGGCTTTGGCCAACGGGCTCACCTGGCCTTTCCGGCGGAGCGTCAAACGGCGGCCCGGCGAGAGCCGGATCGCAGCGGCGCTATCGGCGCTCGGCCCGAGCTACATCAAGGCCGGACAGTTTCTCGCCGCGCGCCCCGACCTCGTCGGCAAGGAGCTCGCTCAAGATCTGAAGAGCCTTCAGGACCGCATGGCGCCATTCCCCGAGGGGCAAGCGCGTGCCGCGATCCGCTCAGGCCTCGGACAACCGGTCGAGACGATTTTCGCCAAGCTCGGGCCGCCGATCGCCGCCGCCTCCATCGCGCAAGTGCACAAGGCGACGATCCAAGAGCTCGACGGCAGCGAGCGTGCCGTCGCGGTCAAGATTTTGCGACCCGATATCGAGCGCCGGTTCGCGCAGGACATCGGCAGCTTCCGCTACGCGGCCGGGCAGATCGAGCGCTTCTCCGTCGAGGCGCGGCGTCTGAAGCCGCTCGCCGTCGTCGACACGCTCGATCGCTCCATGGAGCTCGAGCTGGACTTGAGGCTCGAGGCCGCCGCCATCTCGGAGATGGCCGAGAACACGAAATCCGACGAGGGTTTCCGCGTCCCCACCGTCGATTGGCAGCGCACCGCCCGCAACGTGCTCACGACCGAATGGATCGACGGCACGCCGATCGCCGACAAGGCTGCGCTCGAGGCTGCGGGCTTCGATCTCAAGGCGTTGGGCGAGACGGTGATCCGCTCGTTTCTGCTGCACGCCATGCGCGACGGCTTCTTTCACGCCGATATGCATCAGGGCAATCTGTTCGTCGATGCGCAAGGGCGCGTGGTCGCCGTCGATTTCGGCATCATGGGGCGCCTGACCCCGAAAGAGCGCCGCTTCCTCGCCGAGATCCTCTACGGCTTCATCACCCGCGACTACCGGCGCGCCGCCGAGGCCCACTTCGCGGCCGGCTACGTGCCGCCGCATCATAGCGTCGAGGTATTCGCCCAGGCGCTCCGCGCCATCGGCGAGCCGCTCTACGGCCGCCCAGCCGAGGAAATCTCGATGGGGCATCTGCTCGGCCAATTGTTCGCCTACACCGACGTCTTCGACATGGAGACACGGCCGGAGCTGATCCTGCTCCAGAAGACCATGGTCGTGGTCGAAGGTGTCGCCCGGCATTTGGATGCGACCGTCAACATCTGGACGGCAGCCGAGCCGGTCGTGAAGGCCTGGCTCGAAAAGGAGCTCGGTCTGGAGGGCCGGCTCGCGGAGGCGCGCACGGGCATGGGAGAGATCGGCGCGTTTTTGGGGGCGCTCCCGCATCTCCTGACGCAAGCCGAGCGCGCCGCGAGCGCCTTCGCGGCCATGGGCGAGACGGGACTGCGGCTGGACGAGGAGACGGTTCGCCGTCTCGCCGCCGCGCAATCGCGCCAAACGCGCTCGACCCGCATCGCGATCTGGATCGGCGCCGTTTCGCTTCTGCTGTTGCTGGCGGCGGCGGTGCTTTAACCAAGCTTCGACCGGCGCCGCCCCCGCGAAACAAATCTCTGCGTCTCGCCCTCTGGCCCCACTTCGCGGGCTGCCATATAGTCAGACGCCGCTTACGGGTGAGGAAACACGCGTCATGATCAAGCTGTACGACATCGAGCGCTCCGGCAATTGCTACAAGGCGCGGCTGATGCTGTCGCTGCTCGGACTGAACTACGAGAAGGTGCCGGTCGACCTGTCGGCGGGCGAGCAGAAGCTGCCGGACTTCCTCGAGGTCAATCCTCTCGGCAACATTCCCGTGCTCGACGACAACGGCGTCATCATCCGCGACTCGGCGGCGATCCTCGTCTACCTCGCGAGCAAGTACGGCCAGGGCAAGTGGTATCCCAAGAGCCCCAAAGGCATGGGCAAGATCCAGCAGTGGCTGGCAGTCTCCTCCAACGAGGTGTTCCATGGCTTGGCCATTCCGCGCGCCATCAAGCTCGGCATCCGCGAGGGCAACTACGAAGCCGGTAAGATCATCGGCGAGAAGGTCTTGAAGCTGCTCGAGCAGCGCTTGGGACCGGAGGAGTGGCTGGTCGCCGGTAAGCCGTCGGTGGCGGACGTGGCGGTCTACCCTTACGTCGCCATGTGCCCGCAGGGCGGCTTCTCGCTCGACAGCAATCTCGCCGTCCGCAAGTGGATCCGCCGCGTCGAGGGCCTCGAAGGCTTCCTGCCTCTGCCGCAACCTCCGGCGCGGAAGGCCTGACCCGGCCTCGCCGTCAGCTCATCGAGTGCCGCTCGTGGACGTGTCTCGCTCGCGACGGGACCGTCCATGGCGCTCGCCCCAAACCTCCATCGCTTCGAGGATCGGCCCGAGCGTCCAGCCGCGCTCGGTGAGCGCATACTCGACGTGCTGCGGCGGCGCCGCGTCGAGCACCGTCCGTGAGACGATGCCATCCTCCTCCAGCGCACGCAGCTGAAGCGTCAGCATGCGCTGCGTGATGCCAGGCACCAGCCGCCTCAACTCGTTGAAGCGTCTCGACTGATCCTTCAGGTGGAACAGGATCGTCGGCTTCCACTTGCCGCCAATGACCTCGACCGTCTCGGCGACGGTGCAGCGCGGCGCGGGTCGCATGCTCGCTCCTCCGTGCAGTATAAAAAATGTGCGTACTTATCCTAACAGCATCGCGATGCTAGCAGAGCGTGGACCCGAAGAGGAGCTTCGCCATGACCATCAACCCGCTGTTCGCTCTGGCTCTGCTGGTTGCCATTCTCTGCGCCCTGGCGACCGGTAGCCTGTTTGCATTCTCGACGTTCGTGATGCCGGCACTGTCTCGGTTGCCTGCCGCGCAGGCGATCTCGGCCATGCAATCGATCAACATCGCCGTCATCAATCCGTTGTTCATGGGCGCATTCAAGGGAGCGGCCGCGCTCTTCCTTGTCCTCGTGCTCGGCGAGTGGCGCAGCTTGGCTCAGCCGCACGGCACGCTCATTCTCATCGCGGCCCTTCTCTACATCGGCGGCACGATCGGCATCACGATGGCGTTCAACGTGCCGCTCAACAATGGCTTGGCCACGGCCGATGCGGCAGCCGCCGGCGCCGACGCGACCTGGTCGGCCTACTCCGCGAGCTGGCAGCTCTGGAACCACATCCGCACGCTCACCGGCACACTCGCGCTCGCGACGCTTATCTTGGCGATGGTCGAGATGCGCGTCACGACCGGGCGGTAGCGGAAAGACTACTCCGCCACGAACTCCACCCGCCGGTCGAAGGCGTGGCGCTCGTCCTCGGAATAGGCGGAAGGATCGTCAGGCTCGAAAGGCTGCCGCTCGCCTTCGCCGGCGATTTCCACCTCACCCTTGTAGCCGTTCTCGGCGAGGTAGGTCTTGACCGCCTCCGCACGTGCCTTCGAGAGCTTGAGATTGAACGCCTCGCCGCCTACCGGATCGGTATGGCCGACGAGGCGCAGACGCGCGATGCCCTGCTCGTCCAGGTACTTCTGCATGTCGGCGGCGGCTTGCTGGCCATCCTCGGTCAGCACCGACTCGTTGTAGCCGAAGCGGATCGGCACCGGCACGGCAGAGATGGTGAAATTGCGATAGCGCGGGCTCGCGATGCCGCCGATCTGACCGCCCCGCGTCGTGGATGCGCCGACATAGCCGTTCGCCAACGCGCGCGCCTGATAGGCCCGCTTGAACAGCACCACCTCGACGTCCTTGGGCGGCGCCTTCGGATTGAGCTTCTCGTCGCGCGCATCGTCGATTGCCGCCTCGTAGGCGCGCACGGCCTCCGGATATCTCTTCTGTCCGTATTCGGCATCGGCGAGCGCCGCCATCACCTGCCACGGCCGGCCGAGCTTGGCCGCGCGTTTGAGCTCCTCGACCGGCACGGCCTGACGCTCACCGTACTTCTGCTCGAGTCGCTTGACGGTCGCGAGCGCCATGACACGCCCGACGCGCTCGCGATAGTCGCCGGGACAACTCGGCTCGGCGAGCATGCGTTCGTTCAAGAGCGGCAGCTTCTCGGCGAGGCCGGCCTCGACGGCTGCCCTGATCTCGCCGTCGAGCGCCGTGCAATCGGCTTGCGCATGGCTTACGCCGAGCCACGAAAAAAAGAGGCCGGCGATGATCGCCGGCCTCGCTGCTTTGGATACGGCTTGCCGCATCACTCGACCTCGAGCTGGATCGCGGTACGGGCGAGCACGTCGCCCTTGGCCGTGATCTTGCCGGTCTCCTTGGCTTCCTGGCTCGCGGTCTTCTCGCCGGCCTTCTTCTTCACCTTCTCGACCTTGATCGAGCGGACGGAGAAGGAGCGATAGTTGCCGAGCTCGGTGAACTGCTTCTCGTCGAAGTTGTGCTTGATGCCGTCGACGTCCTCCTTCGAGGCATTGCACACCGCGATCACCGTCTCTTTGCCCGGATCGTCGAGCCGGAGCTGGTAGGCGGCCTCCGGACCAGGCACCTGGATCTCGGTCCCGGCCTTCAGGAAGTGCTCCTTCTCGAAGTCGTTGGGAAGCAGCACGGTGCCGACGCCCTTGCTGTCGACGTTGATGAGCGTCAGGTTGCAGTCCTGCTTGGCCGAGACCGTGAAGCTCGCGAGCTCGCCCTTCTTGTAGGTCGACTTGTCGGAGATGAGCGCGATCTCGAAGTCGCGGCTGAGCTCGGCCTTCTCCTTCGTGTCGGCGACCGTCACGGCCTCCGCTTTGGCATCGCCCTGGGCGACCGCGAACTTACCGTCGGTCACCTTCGTCAGGAGATCCTTGAACTCGACCTCGAAGCTGTCGCGCGGGATCACGCCCTGCTCGAGCCTCCGCTTGATGCGGAAGGCCTCGCCGCCGGCACCTTCGAGCCGCGAGACGAAGTCCTCCTCGTTCAGCCCGAACTCGGCCGCGGCGAGCTTCAGGTTGACGTCTTTCTCGTACTGCTTGGAGAGGGCATTGATCATCTCGACGCCGCCGTATTTGAGGTCCGGATTGAGGCCGGCCCGCTGCAAGGCGCCGCGGAAGTTCTTGGTGTCACCTTCGATGATGACATCCATCTCCTCGTTCGTCGGATAGAGAGCGACCACCGCATCGCGGACCTCCTTCGAGAACGTGCGATCCTTCTCGACATGGGCACGGATGTCGTCCTTGGCCTTGCGGAAGCCTTGGTCGTGGCAGCCCATGCAGGAGATGCCGTTGGTGACGAGCAGGTCCTTCTGCGTCGTGTCCTGCACGATGTTCGTCGGGCCGGTGTTCAGCGGCGCGCCGTCGGCCTTGTTCAGGTAGTAGGCGTTGAACCCATTGGGCAGCGAGAAGATCGTCTCGCCACCGTCGTGGTGGAAGCCGTTCTCGCCATCGGGCCCGAGCGGATGCTCGAAGAGGCTCTGCTTGTCCTTGTTGCCGCCGAAGTCATAGGACGTCCAGAAGGCACCCGTGTCGATGCCGTGACGCTCGATGAGGCGGTTGTTGCGCGAGACGCCCGAAATCTGGAAGCCCGCTCGCTTGGCCAGGAACTTCTCGATGTTGGACTTGACGTCGAGATTGAGCTGCTTCTCGAGATCCTGGAAAGAGCCCGGCAGCTTCAACATCGTGTTGTAGAGCGGCGGACGCGCGGCAGCGAACGCCATCCAGTCGGCGCGGATGTAGGCGAGATTCGTGCCGGTCGATTGCTTGACGAAGTCGAACAGCTTGACGTCGGGCTCGGCCGCGTAGGGGTAGACCGACAGCAGGTTCTCCCAATCCGCGGGCGTCCAGGACAAATCGTCGAGGTTGACCTTAACGATGGTCTTGGCCTCGTCGATGGTCTGGAGCCTGACGACGTCCGGGTTGTGCGACAGCGAGTTGAGCAGCTTCACGAGGCCCTGGCGATAGACCTCGAGCTCCTCCTCGGTGGCGCAGGTGTTGGCGATGTTGGTCAGCGTGAAGTAGCGCATATTCTTCACGCGATGATCCTGCTCGGATTGCAGGTCGGCCGCGATCGCACCGACGACCTCCTCGTCGGTCGTGAACTTGCTCGCGTCGCAAGAGGCGGTCTGGGCCGCGCCCAGGCCCTCGATCCAGTCACGCAGCGCCGTGATCTCCTCAGCCGTCGGCTCGGCGGCCGTGTACTCGTAGTAGGTGTCGTACGGCATTTCCTTCTTCACGATCTGCTTGTAGAGCCGTGAAGCTTCCGGATTTCCGGGCTGGATCAGGTTCGGATCGCGAGCGAGAGCCTCGAGGTCGAGGACGTTGCCGAAGTTCTTGGCCGGACGGAGCCGGTTCACGAGCTTGCCGTCCTCGTGGCAGCGCGCGCAGTTCTTCTCGAGCATCTTGAAGGCGGCGAGCGCTTTGGCATCGGTCGGCTCGACGATCGTCACCGTGGTCGCAGCGGGAGCGGCCGGGGCGGCCGCCTCGTCAGCGGCGGGCGCAGCCGGTGCTGCAGGCTCAGCCGCTTCCTCGGCGGCAGGAGCCGTCGTCTCGGCTGCGGGTGCGGCGGCCGGAGCTGCGGCAGCGTCATCGCCAGCAGGCGCTGCCTGATCATCCGCCGTGTCGTCGCCTTCGGATTCGGCGGGCGCGGGTGCGGCGCTCGCGGCGGGCGCAGCCGGCTCGGAGGCAGCCGCATCGTCGCCGGCTGCCGCATCGCCGGCCGGGGCATCATCGGCCGGAGCAGCGATCGTGGGCGCTGCCGGGGCGGCTTGCGTCGAGGTCGCGGAGGACGACGATCCTGCCGTCGTCGTCTCTTCCGCCAAGCGAACGACCGGGACCGGCGCCTTGACCGCGCGCTCCGCTTCGATACCCGCAAAGGCCATCGATGCCGTACCGAGCGCCGATGCGCCGAGAAGTAGTGCCAGTGCCGTCGATCCGGCCAACTGCCGGCGAGTTCCGATCGAGCTCATGTGCGCCTCCCTTTGTTTTTTTCTGGCCACTCGCCGAGCACACCAGGGGCGTGCCCAACAAGATAGCCTTGGGGTCCGGGCTCCATGTCGGCGGCCGGCTCGCCGTTTCCAACCTCTTGACATCTTATCACCGGTCTCTACCGGGCGCTGCAACGTCGTGAGGTCAGGGCAAAATTTGGTAACGAAGCGTAACGACCGCACTGGCCGGAGCCCGGGTATTGGTTTCGGAGGACACGTCCTCGGGCGCATTTGCGGCGGCTGCTACCGCCAGCAGCACGGCTTTCGCCTCGTCCTTGGGGATGACCTTGATCTGCCGAGTTGCAACGCCACCGCCGATCTTGGCGCCGGCGGGCACGACGATGGCGACGATGGTGCCTTCTCCGGGCTCTGTCGCATCGAAGGAGATGCCGTAATAGGCATCGGGGATGGTAACCGGCACGCCCGCTTTGACGAGGCCGGACGCGGCACCGTCGCGCTTGCGGGTGAACTGGTTGGGGAACAGCTGGGTGAGCTTGCCGTCGTCGGCGAGGTCGAGCAGCAGGAGGTGGCCATCGGCCGGGCTGGTCAGCCGGTAGCGGACGTTGCGGGTGCCCAGGGCAACCGGCGAGGGCGGGATTTGCTCGAGCGCGACGCCGGTGGCGTTACCCTTGGCAAGCAGGTCGGTCACCTCCTCGGCCGTCAGCGACGCGCCGTCGGGCGCGGGGGCCGCCGACGGCTTGCTCGCCAGCGCCTCGTTAGGGTCGAGCGTCGGCGTCAGGCCCATCTCGCAACTCGCGGCGTTGGCCGTACAGAAGGCTTGGGCGCCATCCGAGACGTAGGCGAGCAGCTCGGCATTCGACACCGTGCCGTTGCCGTTGCGATCGGCTTCGCCTTCGATCCCCTTGGCGAAGAGAGCGGTGAACACCCCGTGCTTGGCGCCCGCATCCACCAGCGCCGTCTGACTGGGCGATACCGCCGACCACACCGTGAGCTCGGCTCCCTTCGGCGCCTTCTCGATGAGCGTTCCGCCCTTCGCGGCCTCCGCCTTCTGCTTCTTGACGACGGGCTCGACCGTGATCGAGCGCGCCAGCGTTTCGAGATCGGGCGTTCGCGCCAGCACCTTGCCGCGGCTCTCGACCACGATCGCGCGCGTCTTGAGCTTGTCGCGCGTGACGCGGCCGGAGTGCCCCGTGTCGAGGATGACCGTCACGCGCCGGCCCTCGAGCTTGTCGACGAGCGCAGTCAGCTCGTCGTCGGTGACGAGGCCGAGCACATGCATGCCGGTTATGACGGCATCCGCGGGAATGATCGCCTCGTCGAGGCCGTCCGCCTCGTCGCCGTTGTCGTCGAGCGAGAAATAGCCGTGACCCGCGAAGTAGAGCAGCGCCTGATCGCCAGGCCTCGTTCCCTCGACGAGCCAGGACTCGATACCCTTCAGGATCGCGCTGCGTGTGGCGTCGGCATCGAGCAGCGTCTGCACGCCGTCGTTCGAGATGCCGTAGTGCGCCTCGACGATCCCCGTCATCGTCTCGACGTCGCTGCGGCCGGAGCCCGCGAGATCGAGTCGGTTGTCCGTATAGTTGTCGATGCCGATGAGGAGCGCGCGATCGGCAGCGAGAGTAGGTGTGGCGAGAACGGTGAGGGCGAGTGTGAGCGGCGCCACCAAGCGTCGTACCTCAACCGAAAGGCGCTGCCGTAGCGTCGGGCGGACTGAGCACGTGGCCAAGTCCGCCACCGCAGGCACCGTGCTCTTCGTGGCGGACTTCGCGTTTCGCTCAGTCCGTCCTTCGGGGCACCGGTTGGGGCAAAGGAGCGTCACCTCATTCCCCCGTATAGATATCGATGACGCCGACCTGGAAGGGGTGCTTCGACAGCACCTGCTCCAGCACGCCCTGGAGGGCCGACGCATCCTCGGCGGTCTTCATGGCCGAGAGCACCGCATGCAGCTCGGGCACCGGACGATCGGTGAAGATCGAGACGAGATGCTCCGCGCCGTAGGGCGGGTGATCGACCTTGAAGCGCTCCTTCAGCGTGTTGCCACGCCAGTCCTTCTCGGCCTCGTCGGGATTGCTGGCGGACGGGTAGAAATACTCGACGCGGCCGTCCGGCGGCATGTTGAACATCGTCAGATAGGGCTGCTCAGCCCCCGTGACCGCGATCTCGACCGTGTCACCGGGCGGATAGCGCTTGTCACCGGAGGCGAGCCCCGCGTTGACCGGGTCCTGCGCGGCATTGACCTTGAGCCATTTGAGCACGGCGAATTTGGCGAGGATCGGCTTGATGCCCGCCTCGTCGACCCCGCTCGCGACCTCGCCGCCGATCCGGTGCGCGACCGTCCCCGTCTCGCGGTTCCAGATGATGTCGGCAGAGGCCGCGTCGCCAGTGACCTCGGTGAAGGGCACGCCGTCGGCCGCCGCCGCATCGCCGCCCTCGACCGCGACCGTCAGCGGATCGGTCTCGGCCTCGCGGATCACTCCGGTCGCGCCCGTCTCGGCGGAGGCCACGACGAGCTTGGAGGCGGCATTGGGATCGACAGGGAACAGCGCCACCTTCTCAGGGCGCAGCGGCACGACCTGCGGTGTCTGCTGGCTTTCGACCCAGCCAGCCACCGCCGGCACGATGTAGCCGACGAGCTCGAACTGATCGACTTGGCCGTCGCCGTCCCGATCGGCGCGGCCCTCGATGGCGCGCGCCATCGACCAGCTGAGCGCGCCGCGCCACTTGCCCTCGATCTTGACCTCGGGCGTCAGCTTCTCGTCGGTGGTTGCGCTGATGAAGGTGACGTGCGGAAGGGCACCATCCTCGATCTTGGCGGTCTCTGGCGGTGGGAAAGCGAGCTCGTCGTCAGTGATGGCGCCGAAATCGGCCGTGCGGTAGCGCACGACGTCGTTGCGCACGCTGCGGTTCATCGTGCCCGAGTGGCAGGAATCGGCGATGAAGACGACGTTGATGCCCTTGGCGTCCGCCTTCTGCAGCCAGGCGTAGATCTCGTCGTCGACGATGCGCTCCTTCGTGCCGGGGCCCTTCGTCGTGTAGCCCGACAGCAGGAAGTTCTCGTTCTTGCCGTCCGGCTCGCCGTTGCGCCCGGGCGGCTCGGGCTCTTGTGAGCCGTGGCCGGAGTAGCTGAAGACGATCGTGTCGCCCTCCTTGGCGTCGGCGACGAGCTTCAGGAATGCGCGCTCGATGTTGAACTTCGTGCCCGCCTGATCGATGAACTTGACGACCTTCTTGGCTCTCGCGGCACGGAGCGCTCCGGCGATATCCTCGGCATCGTTGACCGAGCCGGCGAGATCGTTGGCGGTGCCGAGATAGTCGTTGATGCCGATGACGAAGCCGTAAAGGTCGCCCTTGGCGTGGGCGAGAGTGGGCGAGGCAAGCACGATCGCCATTGCGCCCGTCGCCAAGAGCGATCTTGCTCGCCTCCACACTCCCTCCCCCCTTGAGGGGGAGGGTCGGGGTGGGGGGTTGAAAGCAGATGACTCTGTGGGTGCGTCTTCCCCCCCACCCCAAGCGCCTAAGGGTTTAGCTTCCGCTAAACCCAAGGCGCTTCGCCCTCCCCCTCGCTGGGGGGAGGAAGCTCCACCGTTGGCGAACCTGCATGCGCGGAAGGTCATTCGTGCACCTTCAATTCGCTCCGACCAGCGGCGCCTTGGGTTTCGGGTTGTCGATCGGCGCGAGCGACTTCAAGTAGGCCGCCATGGCCTTGCGATCCTCGGGCTTCAGCTGGGACATGTTGCGCACGACCGCCGTCATCGAGCCGCCGACCGTGTCGTACTCGGGCGTCGTGCCGCTCGACAGCAGCGTCTCGATGTCGGCGTTCGACCAGCTGCCGATGCCGTCCTTGGCTGGCGTAATATTCGGAATCCAGCCGCCGCCCTCGGGTGCCGGGCCGCCGGCCAGGTGCTTCGCCAGGTCGAAGCCGCCAAGCAGGTTGCGCGGCGTGTGGCACTCGCCGCAATGACCGGGACCTTCGACGAGATAGGCCCCCTTGTTGATCTCCTCGCTCTTGGAGGGGTCGGGGGCAAAGGTCTTGCCGTCGAGGTACAGCGCCTTCCAAACGCCGAGCGTCCGCCGCCAGCGGAACGGCAGCGGCAGGTCATGCGCCGGCACCTCGGACTTCACGGCGGGCAACGTATCCATGTAGCCCTTCAGATCGATCAGGTCCTCGATCTTCATGCGCTGATACGAGGAATAGGGGAACGCCGGGTAATAGTGCGTCCCATTGGGCGAGACGCCCCGCTTCATGGCGTTGACGAATTGGACCGTCGTCCAGCCGCCGATGCCGGTCTGCTTGTCGCTCGAGATGTTGGGCGCATAGAAGGTGCCGAACGGCGTCAGCAGGCAGCGTCCACCGCCCAGGCTGTGCTTGTCCTTGTACTGCGGATCGTCGCATTTGTCGCTGGCTGGCACCGCGTGGCACGACGCACAGCCGCCGGCGAAGAACAGCCGCTCGCCGCTTTTGATGTCGGGTGTGCGGTTGGGGAGCGACGCCTCGCGGATGGTGTCGGGCTCGGTGATGACGAAGAAGCCGATCAGACCGGCGATGCCGGCGAGAACGAGCAGCATGAGGAAGCGGCGCATAAGTCCCCCGAATTCAAATTGTGACGCGGAGCGCGGCGGGCGTGCCCCAGCGGGTCGAGACGAGACCCATGGCGTTAGTTTGCACCTTTGCGCCCCTGCCGCCAATTGCCGAGCCGAGCCGTGACCATGCGGCCCCACCGTGACAGTGTCATTTCTGCTTGCCGTAGGCGCGCAACGCCGCCGTGACGTCGGGGCCGAACTGGCCGTTGACGCGGCCCTTGTAGAAGCCGGCCCGCCTCAGCAGCTGCTGGATCTCCTTGCGGGTCGCCTCGCTCCACGTCTCGGGTTTCTGCAGCAGCTCGTCGCGTGAGGGCTTGTGGCCTTTCTTGAAGGCCCGCATCACAAGCTCGGCCGCCTTGGCCGGATCACGGCGCACGCCTTTGCCCTCGTCGTAGAGCACGGCAAGCCCGCGCATGGCCGCCGTATAGCCTTTCGCCGCCGCCTTCTCGTAAAGCTTGACGGCCCGCGCAAAGTCGGGCTTCACGCCGCGGCCCTCGTGCAGCATGGCGGCGAGGTTGTGCATGGCTCGCGCATCGCCGAGATCCGCGGCCTTGCCGTAGAGCTCGGCTGCCTCGGCGAGGTTCTGCTCCACGCCTTTGCCCTGCTCCAAGATGTAGGCGAGGCTGGTCATGGCTTGCGGATCGCCCTCGTCGGCCGATTGCCGGTAGAGCTTGACCGCCTCGTCGAGATTTTTCGGCACGCCGTCACCGAGCTCGAGCAGCGAGGCGAGCGCGGCGCGGGCCGGCGCATAGCTCTTTTCGGCCGCGCGCTGGTACCAGCGCACCGCCTCGCCCATGTCGCGCTGCGTGCCGCGCCCCTTGGCGTAGGCGTCGGCGAGATTGTGCATGGCATTCGGGAAATCGAGGCCGGCCGCCTTCTGGAAGAGCTGGAACGCCTCGTTGTCGTCCTTGGGCACGCCGCGGCCGTCGCGCAGCATGAGGCCCAGATTGTTGAGCGCCTTGGCCGAACCCTGGCTCGCGGCGCGACGATAAAGGCTCGCGGCCTCGGCCTCGCTCTTGGCGACGCCGTCGCCGGTCTCGAACAGCACGGCGAGCGCCGTCATGCCGCGCACGTCGCCTTTGTCGGCGGCCGTGCGGTACCAGGAGAGCGCTTCCTTGGGGTCCTGCTTGACGCCTGAGCCCTGCTCGTAGAGCCCGCCCAACGCCGTCATGGCGCCGGTGTGCCCCTGGTCGGCGGCGCGCTGGTAGAGATCGGCGGCGGCGGCCGGATCGCTCAACTCGAGCTTCTGACCCTGCCGGAAGATGCCCTCGGGGCTGTTCGGATCGACGGCGTCGGCGACCTCCGTGCTCTCGCCCGTACCGCTATCCGCCGGCGCCTCGAGCTTGGCGAGCTTCAGCTTCACGACGTCGGCGAACATGCTCTCGGGGAAGCGGCCGAGAAAATCCTTGAGCGCTGCCGGATCGTCGCTGTTGCGGACGGCTTCGTAGGCCTTCACCTCGACGAGACGCTCGTCCTCAGGCGGTGGCGTCGCGCTCTTGTCGGTCGAAGCTGCGTCGTTGCCGACGGGTGCCGCGCCCGGCTTGAAGTAGAAATCGCCGGTGAGCGAGGAGCTCTCCCACGGCGTCTGCTTGTTGCCCGTCGAGGCCAGCACCTCGCGCCGCGCGCGCTTGAAAACCTCTTCAACAGTCAGACCGTCAGCCGCCATGTTCTTGGCGAGTGCGGTGGCATAGGGGCTGTTGCCGCCCTGGCCGTCGAGCGCCACGTCGCCCGGCGCTGTCGCATAGGCGATGATGGTGCCGGCCGGCGCATCGATGCGGGCGAGACCGCGGGTGCCGCCGCGCGTCGTCGAGGCGAAGGGATTGTTGCGGCAGGCATCGAAGATGGCGATGTTGATGCGGCTGGCCGACCGCTGCATGGTGCGCAAAAGCTCGGTGGCGGCGACCGACTCGACGGCGACGTCCGCCTCGTCACGGATATTGGCGTCGACGGGCACGAGGTAGTTCTCGCCATCGACCTGCACACCGTGGCCGGCGTAGTAGAACAACCCGACCGAGTCCGAATCGCGCAACGAGCGGCCGAAGTCGAGCATCGCCTTCTTCATGGTCTTCTGATCGGCATCGATCAGCTCGGTGACCTCGAAGCCGACGCCCTTGAGGGCCTTGGCCATCAGCGCGGCGTCGTTCTTGGGGTTGTCGAGCGCACCGAAGCTGTAGGCCGAGTTGCCGATGACGAGGGCGAGCCGGCGCTCGGCGGCATGAGCGGGCGTGAGCGCGAGCAGCAACACGCCCAGGATCGCCCCGAGCGCCGCCCTCACCCTTGACCTCGTCGAACCTGCCGCCATCGCTCGAACCATCCGTGGTCTACAGTCCGCCCTCAACATGGGGGCATCATAGCCGAGTTTCACGGGGGCGGGGATAAGTCCATTGCGATACGTGGGTAACAAGTTTGCTTTGGCCGGAGTTTACCAATTTGTAAAGTGGCGGCCAGGCATGCGACATCCCTTGCGGCCAGATTGGACTTGTCCAGATTTTCTGGTCCTCGCGACGGAGCGCCGATAGACGTTCGATGAAACCGCGCGGGCGACGGAGCGACACCACGATGACTGCTGACGGCGATAGCCGGGAAAAGATCGCGCTGCTGCTGCAAGGGGGCGGCGCGCTCGGCTCCTACCAGGCGGGTGCCTACCAGACGCTGGCTGCGGCCGGTCTGCGGCCGGCCTGGATCGCCGGCATCTCGATCGGCGCGATCAACGCCGCGATCATCGCAGGCAACGCGCCGGAGCACGCGGTCGGCCGGCTACGGGAGTTCTGGCTCCAGGTCTCGACCTCCGTGACCCCGTTTCCTGTCGTCGAGGAAGCCCTGGAATCGACATTCGGGCAGGTTGCCGCCGCGACCACCGTCATGTTCGGAGCGCCGGGCTTCTTCAAGCCGCGCATGTTCCCGGCTTTCGCGCAGGTCGACGTTCCGCCTCCCGAGCTCGGCTACTACGACACCCGCGAGCTGAAGGCGACGCTCGAGCGGCTCGCCGACTTCGACCGGATCAACAGCCGGGCGGCGGACTGCATGCGCCTGAGCCTCGGCGCCGTCAGCATCACCAGCGGCAATTTCCGCTACTTCGACAGCGCCCATATGCGGATCGGCCCGGAGCACGTCATGGCGAGCGGCGCTCTGCCACCGGGGCTACCACCGATCGAGATCGACGGCGAGCACTACTGGGACGGCGGCCTCGTCTCGAACACGCCGCTGCAATATGTGCTCGACGAGGATGGGACTGACGACCTACTCGCCCTGCAAATCGATCTCTTCAGCGCGCGGGGACCGATGCCTAGCAACTTCTTCGAGGCGGCCGAGCGCGAGAAGGATGTTCGCTATTCGAGCCGCACGCGCCTCAACACCGACATGCTGAAACGCCGTCAGGCGGTGGCGCTTGCAGCACAGCGGCTCGCCGAGCGGCTACCCGCGAACTTCCAGGACGATCCCGACCTCGCGATTCTGCGCAAGGAAAGCAACATTCCGGCGATGACGCTCGTTCACATCATCTACAAGGGCAAGCACCGGGGCGCGTCCTTCGCCAAGGACTACGATTTTTCGCGCGTTTCGGTCGAGGCGCATTGGAATGCCGGACGCTCGGACATGTCGAGCATTCTCGAGTGCGACGCCTGGCGGACCCGGAAGCGGCCGGGGCCTGGCGAGCTCGCCGTCTTCGATCCGCTGCAGTATTCGACGGCGCGCCGAGGCCGTAAGCCCTCGACCACGCGCGCGGACAGCCGAATGGACCAAAGCAAAGACTGAAAGGAGATGACGTCATGAAGCTCCAAGGCAAAACCGCCATCGTCACCGGTGCCGCCTCCGGCCTCGGCCGCGAGATCGCGCTGACCTATGTCCGCGAAGGCGCGCGCGTCGCAATTGCCGACCTAAACTTGGATCAGGCGAAGAGCGCGGCGGACGAGCTCAGCAAAGGCGTACCGAGTGGCGCCGGCGCCATGGCCGTCAAGATGGACGTGACCTCGGAGGACGAGGTCAACGCCGGCGTCGCCGCCGTCATGGCGGCCTGGGGCCAGATCGACATCCTGGTCTCGAACGCCGGCGTGCAGATCGTGCACCCGATCCAAGAATTCCCCTACGCCGATTGGAAGAAGCTGCTTGCCATTCACCTGGACGGCGCGTTCCTGACGACCAAGGCCTGCCTGCCGCACATGTACGCCTCGGGGCGCGGCGGCAGCGTCATCCTGATGGGATCGGTGCATTCGCGCGAGGCCTCCGTGCTCAAGTCCGCCTACGTGACGGCCAAGCACGGCCTGCTCGGTCTCGCCCGCGTCATCGCCAAGGAAGGTGCGACGCACAAGGTCCGATCCAATGTCATCTGCCCGGGCTTCGTGCGCACGCCGCTGGTCGACAAGCAAATCCCCGAGCAGGCGAAGACGCTCGGCATCTCGGAGGACGAGGTGATCAAGAAAGTGATGCTCGGCGCAACGGTGGACGGCGAGTTCACGACCCTCGCCGATGTCGCCGAGGTGGCCCTCCTGTTCGCGGCATTCCCGACCAACGCACTGACCGGCCAGGCGCTCAACGTCAGCCATGGGTGGAACATGGCGTGAAGGCGGCACTCTCGTGAACCGCAACCCACGAGCGCAAATCGGAACCTTTGAACGCCCTGATCGCCAGCATGCAATCGGAACGCCATATCGTCCGTTATCAGAATAAGATGTGGCCGCCGAAACGCCTCGGAAACACTTTGTAGGCTAGACTTACGGGTCGCCATTCGCATGAGCGTGTGAAGACCACCCGTGACTACGATCGGACTGACCGCGTTGATCCTGGATGATAGTGCCGCGTACTACATCGCGGTAGGCGTCTTGATCGTTTGCGCGTTGGTCGCGGCGCGCCTGGGTTTGTTGACGGCTCGACGACCGATCCTAGTATGTCTGCTGCTCCTCGGCGGGGGCGTCGCCTATATGCCGCTGGTGCATCTCCAGTGGTTCGCAAGCTACCAGTACTGGAAGAGGCAAGCACCGATCTGGGGACCGATCGATCCATCAGTCGACGACATGCTGGCTTTCAAACATCCGTGGTGTCAGTCGTGGACGGATCTGCGCTACGTGTGCTTCAGGAAGCCCGCGCCATCTTGGGTCACTGCCTCCAAGTCCGAAATCGTCGAATCCGACACAGCAGTTTGCAAACTAGGTGACGCTCCGTCTCGGCGCCAGGTTCAATGTAGCGGTGCGGCCGTGCCCAGATGGTGCATCATTTGGTGGGACGGTGTTGGCTCAAAGTGGAACCCGCGGTACCGCCTTGGGCCACATGAAGAAAGGCTGATTGAAGAAGACACGCTGATTGAAGCGCGCCAATGGCCGAAGCCAACTCTGGCCCATCCGATTGGACGATGTGAGTTGACGATCTGGGACTGATCGAGCGCACCACACGTGCAGCTCGGTCGAGCCTGCCTCACCAGGGCACAATCACCATCTCGCCAGCTGCCTAACGCAGGTTGCCACTATGGCTTCGCAAGCTGGCGCAGCTCATTGCCTGCGACGTCACAGAATGACAGCGTTTTGCTGCCCGTGCTAGGAACGGACCCGAAACCAACTCCCCCCGATCAGGGCCCACACTCAGAAAGGCATCCCATGCGCCACGGTGGCAGCATTTTGGCGGCGGCGCTCGAGGCGCAGGGCGTCGAGACGGTCTATTGCGTGCCGGGCGAGAGCTACCTCGCGGCACTCGACGGCCTTTATGACTCGAACCGCATCCGCACCGTCGTCTGCCGCCAGGAAGGCGGCGCGGCAATGATGGCCGAAGCACACGGCAAGCTCACGGGCCGCCCCGGCGTCTGCTTCGTCACCCGCGGGCCCGGCGCCACCAACGCCTCGATCGGCGTCCATATTGCCCGGCAGGATTCGGCGCCGATGGTGATGTTCGTCGGCCTGCCCGGCCGCGACTTCGAGGATCGCGAGGCGTTCCAGGAGTTCGACTTCACCGCCGTGTTCCGCGCGCTCGCCAAGGGCGCCGAGGTCATCACGGACGTCAAGCGCATCCCCGAATATGTCGCCCGTGCCTTCCACAAGGCGATGAACGGCCGGCCCGGCCCGGTCGTCATCGGTCTCCCCGAGGACATGCTGACGGAGATGGCCGATGTCGCGGTGGCGCCGATGGCGGTGACCGCACAGGCCGCCCCGCGCGCCGGCGACATGGACGAGCTGGCAAAGCTCCTCGCCAAAGCCGAGAAGCCGATCGTCATCGCCGGCGGTGCGGCCTGGAGCGCGGCGGCCCGCACCGAGCTGCATGCGGCGGCGGAGAAGCTCAACCTCCCGGTCGGCTGCGCCTTCCGCTTTCAGGACTACTTCGACAACCGGCATCCGAACTATGCGGGCCACGTCGGCATCGGCATCGATCCCGGTCTCGGCAAGGCGATCAAGGACAGCGATCTTGTCATCGCCATCGGCGCACGCTTGGGCGAGATGACGACGAGCGCTTACACGCTGCTCGAAGCGCCGGTGCCCGCGCAAACGCTCGTCCATGTCCATCCCGATCCGGACGAGCTCGGCAGCGTCTACACCCCGACGCTCGGCATCGTCGCCTCGCCGCAAGCCTTCAACGCCGCATTGGCGAAGTTGACGCCGACGAACGCCGACAAGCGCGCCAAGTGGGTGAAGAAGCTCCACGACGGCTACAAGGCCTTCCTCGAGCCCGAGACGACACCCGGCGCCGTCAAGCTCGAGCAGGTCGCCAAGATCCTCGACGACATGATGCCGGAAGGCGCCATCATCACGAACGGCGCCGGCAACTACAACGGCTGGTTCAACCGCTATTTCGTCTACAAGTCTTGGCGGAGCCAGCTTGCGCCCTCGTGCGGCGCGATGGGCTACGGCTTGCCGGCTGCGATCGCGGCGAAGCTCCAGCATCCCGATCGTCCCGTCGTGGCGCTCGCCGGCGACGGCTGCTTCATGATGAACGGCCAGGAGCTTGCAACCGCCTGCCAGTATGGCGCCAACATCATCGTGCTCGTCATCAACAACGGCATGTACGGCACGATCCGCATGCACCAGGAGCGCGAGTATCCCGGCCGCGTCATGGCGACGAGCCTCGTCAATCCCGACTTTGCCGCGCTCGCCCGTAGCTACGGCGCGCATGGCGAGACGGTGACGGAGACCGGCCAGTTCCGCGCCGCGTTGAAGCGGGCGATGGAAGCCGGCAAGCCGGCGCTCATCGAGCTGAAAACCGAAGCCGAGGCGCTGACGCCGAAGACGACGCTGTCGGCGGTGCGCAAGGCCGCCGAGGCGAGGCTCAAGAAATGAGTGCTTCGTCCGCCGTCGACGCCGCGATTCCGAGCCAGAAGGATTTCGAGGCCGCGAAGGCGCGGATCGCGCCGCATCTGATCGAGACGCCGGTCGCAACCTGGCCGGGGCGAGAGCTGTTTCAATCTCTCGATCCCAAGACCGATGTCGTCGTCAAGCTCGAGTTGTTCCAGCGTGGCGGCAGTTTCAAGCCGCGCGGGGCCATGAACGTCGCCCTCACGTTGAGCGAGGGTGAGCGCAAGCGCGGGTTCACCTGCGTCTCGGCCGGCAATCACGCGATCGCGGTCTCGCTCGCGGCGAGCCTGCTCGGCACGACGGCGAAGGTCGTGATGCCCAAGACGGCCAATCCGTTTCGCGTCGCGGCGGCGAAGAGCTACGGCGCCGAGGTGATGCTGATGGACTCGATCGCCGACGCCTTCGCGAAGGTCGAGGAGATCAGCCGCACCGACGGTCGCACTTTCATCCATCCCTTCGAGGGCAAGCAGACGTTCGCCGGCGCCGGCACGCTTGGGCTTGAGTTTCTCAAACAGGCCGGCCCGCTCGACGCCATCATCGTGCCGGTCGGCGGCGGCGGCCTGATCGCGGGTGTGGCCGCAGCCGTCAAACAACTGTCGCCGCGCACCAAGGTCTACGGCGTCGAGCCGGACGGCGCGCGGGGCATGTCGGACAGCCTCGCCGCGGGTCAGGCGCTGCCGAAGGTCGAGGTCAAGACCATCGCCGACAGCCTCGGCCCGCCCAAGCACTTTCCGCTCTCCTTCGGTCTCGTGCAGCGCTTCGTCGACGATACCGTGACGGTCTCGGACGACGATATGATCCGCTGCATGGGCCTCTTCCTGCGCGACATGAAGCTCGCGGTCGAGCCGGCGCCCGCCGCCGGTGTCGCGGCGCTCATCGGGCCGCTGCGCGATCGCCTCGTGGGCAAACGCGTCGGCCTCGTCTGCTGCGGCGCCAACATCGATCCCGCGACGTTCATGGGGCTGCTGGCGCGGGCGGTATGAGCGTAGCCACGACGTCTTCGACTTTACACACCTCCCCGCTGCGCGGCATGCTCGTCATGGCGCTTGCCATGATCGCCTATCCGGCGTGCGACGCGCTTGCCAAGCTGCTTTCGAGCGAGCTGCCGGTGCTCGAGATCGTCTGGGCGCGCTACGCATTCCAAGCGCTGGTGATGCTGCCACTCGCTTTGGGACGCTACGGCCGCGCCGCGCTCATCCCCCGCGAAGGCCGATGGCAGCTGACGCGGGCCGGCTTCCACGTCGTGACCGCGGTCCTATTCTTCGCGGCACTGCCGCTCGCCCCGCTGTCGGATTGCGTCGCGGTCTTCTTCGTCAGCCCGATCATCATCACGGCGCTGTCGGTGCCGCTGCTCGGCGAGCGGCTCGGCGTCTGGCGCGTCGGCGCGGTCATCTCAGGGTTCATCGGCGTATTGCTCATCGCGCGGCCGGGCTTCGGAACGGTATCGCTCGGCCTGGTGCTCGCCTTCGCGTCCGGCTGCACTCATGCGCTGTTCGCTATAACCTCGCGCAAGCTCGCCGGCAGCGATCCGCCGCTGGTCGGCACATTGATGATCGGGGCCATCGGCACCGTCACGATCGGCGCGACGCTGCCGTGGGTCTGGGTCTGGCCCGAGCCACGGCACTGGATCGCCATGGCGGGCGTCGGGTGCATCGCTGCTTTCTGCCAATGGCTCGTCACCATCGCCTACGATCACAGCCCGGCGTCGCACCTGGCGCCGGTCGCCTATCTCGAGATCGTCTCGGCGACGATCCTCGGCTTCCTGATGTTCGGCGATCTGCCGACGCCACTGACCTGGCTCGGGATCACCATCGTCATCGCGAGCGGCCTCGTCATCGGCTGGCGCGAGCAAGTGCGGCCGCGGCGAGCCCTTGCGCAGGCGAGTTGAAGCGTCACCAATAGAGGTCCGATGACGACAGGTGGATGTTTCCAACGAGCTCTATGACCAGATGTGTTGCGGAGCCCGTGTTGGCCTCCACAACGGTCCTATTGGCCTCGACGTCGTACCAGAATGTCAGATATCCGGTCGCCAGACTTGTCGGTGGCGCATCGGCGTAGATGAAGCGTTGATCGTTGGGCATCTGGTCATTGGCGTCGATCGCCGCAAGGTCGAGTTTGTCCCTGCCGATCTGGAAATCGAAGATAGTGTCGGTAGCGTTCGCGTGCGAGTCCATCGGGCTGTCGTACCAGAAGCGATCGAGACCGCCTCCTCCCCAGAGCAAGTCCGCTCCAAGAGACCCATTGAGCTTGTCGTTTCCGGCATCGCCGAGCAACGTGTCGCCGCGGAACTCGCCAGCCATATCGTCGTTGCCGGCGCCGCCCGACATGAAGTTTCCAAGGTCCCAACTTGCGTCGCCGAATTCGCTGCCTCGCATCAGATCGTTGCCATCGCCGCCGTAGAGGAAGTCGTTCCCATATCCGCCGCGAATCCTGTCGTTTCCGGATCCCCCTCGGATCGTGTCGTCGCCGCTTCCACCATTCATGGTGTCGTCACCGGTTGCGCCGAGCATGGTGTCGACGCCGGCATCCCCGGACATGAAATCGTCATCCGAGTTCCCGTTCAGCCAATCGTCGCCAGCCCCGCCGAACAATCGGTCGTGGCCTTGGCCGCCGTAGATCGTGTCTTGGTCCGCGCCGCCATAGAGCTTGTCGTCTCCGGACCTACCGCTGATCTCGTCATCGCCGGCGAGTCCATAGATCAGATCGTCGCCACCGAAACCTAAGAAGTTGTCATTTGTCCCGTCGAGAACGTCATTGCCGGCCGTTCCCCTGATCCTCGCCATGACAAGCCTCCTGATTCTGCAATCTGCAAGGCATCCGCCTCAGGCTCGTCATATAGCATCTCGAAATGCGCGTGCTATGTTCCGAATGTAACAGCTGTAAGCAGGTTTGAATCATTCGCAGGACAGAGTGAATGGCGGCGCCTCACAGCCACCGCACGACCTCGGCAATCCAGGCTTCAGGACGATGATGGGCGACCATCAAGCCGGTGTCGGGAAGCACGACGGGCCGGATGTTGGGTGAGCGGGCCGCAAACTCCTCGAGCGTCGCTACCGGATTCCACGGCGAGCGATCGCCGTTGAGAAGCACGACAGGCGAGCGGCAGCTCACGAGCGCGTCGCGCCAATCGGCGACGAACGCCTCGACCTCCCGGCTGCAGGCTTCGTGTACGGCGAAGCTCGGACTGAGGTTGTAGGGTGCGCCTGCCGTCATCGCCTCGCACAGCTCCGTCTGATTCATGAGCGCCAGGTCCACCGGCGAGGCTTTGAGCATGCTGCGCAGAGGTTTGGCCGCGCCGGAGAAGTGCCCCATGTAGAGGAACACCAGCGTCATCAGATTGGTCACGCGCGGCGCGTTGCGCGTGCAGGCGAAGATGAAGCGCGACATCGCCTCGAGCCGCGCCATGTGCGCGGGCTCGGTCACCGGCAGCATGGCACCGGCGCCGATCACGGCCGAGATCCGCTCGGGCGCCATGTTGGCGAGCGTCACGCCGTGCAGCAGGTCCATGCCGATGCACACGACCGGCGCGCGGCGGATGCCGAGCTTGTCCATGAGGACGAGCGTATCGGCGGCGAAGCTCTCGATGACAGGCTGGCCTTCCGGGGACAGCGAGCTCGGGCCCAAGCTCGCGCGAAGCGGCACGACCATCCTGAGCCGATCGCGCGCCATCCCCGTCTCGACGGCGCGCGGGAACCGGAACAGGCCGAGCGGGCTCGGCAACAGCAGGAACGGCCGGCCCGCGGGATCGCCCGTCTCGACATAGGCCCGGGTTCGCCCATCCGGGAGCTTGACGTGCTCGAACTGCGTCTCACGGCGCCAACCGTTGCTGTTGCGGGCCTTGACCGGCGCTGGCCGCGGCATCGCGACGGGATCGGCAGCGATGCTCATGAGGCCCAGACTGAGGCGGATCAGCTCCAGCTGGTTGCGCGTGCCGGTCTTGCTGATGAGGGCGTGTATATGCGTGCGCACCGTGGAGAGGCTGCGTCCCGTCACGTGGGCAACCGCGCTGGCGCTCTGACCTCGGATCAAAGCCTGTAAGACCTCGATCTCGGCTGCGGTCAACCGGTAGCTCTCATGCAGGAGATCCGAGAGCGCCTCGGGCCAATCGACGAAATCGGCGGTGACACCGACAAGATCGCTGCCTGCGACGATCGGAAACTTGAGCACCGCCGAATGGACCGTGCCGTGCGACGTTCCGCGGAGTTGGGTGAGCTTGGGCGCCGGGCCGAGCGAGGCCACGAGCTCGCCAGGCGGAGGCTCGCCGGCGGCCGCGAGGTCCTGAATGGTCGATCCGTCCCGCACGCCGAAGGCGATTGCGGCCGCCGCATTCGCCGCGACGATGAGACCGGCGCGCGTCACGGCGAAGGCGGCATGCTGCTTTTGCTGCACCCATGCATTGGTAGAATCGAGCGCATCCCGGCTGCCACGCAACGCGGACCTCAGAAGCTCCTCGGTCCGCTGAATATGAGGAAGAGCGCCCGGCGGCATGGGAGGTCGCGCACTCGGGTCAGCACCCCGAGCGGCCGCCGCGCCATCTGCTCGGGAGGCGCTCGTCTCGACCTGTTGCGCCCAGAAGGCGACGAGCTCGTGGATGCGGTCTGGTGAGATCGCAACGCCATAGATGTGATTGACGAGCTCGCCAAGCCCTAGCTCAGGTGGCGTCACACCGGGATCGGCGTTCCCATCCGACGGCATCAGCCTCTGCTCCCCCGACGACGTGCGCCGGCAGTTGGAGCGCGTCGCCCCGGTTTTCCGATACGCTCCGAACGCTGTCAATCGGCCAGGGCTCAGCTTGCCAGCATGCGCCGGCTTCAGCGCCACGCCTCTTCTATTGCGGCGCACAATCCCCATATGAGGGCGGGTTCATGTGACGTGAGGATGCAAAGCGATGACTCGTGCCCTGATGGTGCTGCTGGCGCTCGTGCTGGTGGCGGCCAGCCCTGCGCGCGCCGGTGACGATCCCGATCTCATCTTCAAGAAGACGACGGTCTGGAAATTCCTGTCGCCCGACCACAAGCTCGCGACCTACGGGCTCGACGATCCCGATGTCGACGGCGTCGCCTGCCATTTCACGGTGCCGGAGAAGGGTGGCTGGACAGGCTGGCTCGGGCTCGCCGAGGAGCTGTCGGATGCGTCGCTCGCCTGCCGCCAGGTCGGGCCGATCGTGTTCAAGAAGAAGTTCGAGCAAGGCGCCGACGTGTTCGTGCAGCGCCGCTCGCTGTTCTTCAAGAAGATGCAGATCGTGCGCGGCTGTGATGCACGGCGCAACGTGCTCGTCTACCTCGTCTACACCGACAAGCTGATCGAGGGCAGCCCGAAGAACTCGACCTCGACGGTGCCGATCATGCCCTGGGGCAACCAGGCGCCGGCGCGATGCGCCGACTGGGTCACGGACTAGCGCATCGTGCGTTTATCCAGAGTCGGCACGATGCGCTAGCTCTTTGGCTTGTCGCGGCGTTTCGCGCAAAACCGCGGCACGCTATTGCGCACGCCGCTCTAGACGGGGTTAGAATTAGGAAACATTAATGGGCGTTACCCGTCCTTAATATCCCATTAGCATTGCCAACTGTCTGGATATGACAGTAAAAAAATCCTCTGCTATATCTTCGTCCAACGCGAACGAAGTGTCGCACGAGAAGCGGGACCTGCCAGTTATGGATCTGAGCGTCGCAAGGAATGACCGTGAAGGCCGCTGGCCGGCGAGCAAGCTCGCAGCCATCGTCTGCTTCGTGGCCGCCGGCGCGATCCTCGGCGTCTCGCTCGTCGAGCAGCACGGACTCGGCTCCGAATTCGCCGGCGCACTCCGGCACCTGTTTTAGAACTCGCCCTTTCCCTTCCCCAACGCCGCCCACCTGTAGTCCCCCCTCCAACCCAAGGAGGGGGGACTAAAGGTTTTTCAGACGATCACGACGCGAGCGGCTTCAGCCCCATCTCGGCGACGAGCCCCGGTACGGCCGCCTGAGCCTCGGCCTCGGGCATCGCCATGAGCGGCGGCCTCGTCTGCGCCCACACCGGATCCTTGCGCAGATGGGCCACGATCGCCTTGAGCACCGGGATCATCGCGTGGGCCTGCAGCGCCTTGCGGACGCCGGTGACTTTCTGCTCGAGGGCCTCGGCCTGGCTGGTGCCGATCGCATCGACGAGGCTGCGCATCATGCGCGCATTGACGTTGACGCTGGCCGAGATCGTGCCCGCCCCCTTGGCTTCGAGGTTCTGCCGCAGCGCGATCTCGGAGCCCGAATACACTTGGAACCCGGGGAAGCGCTCGATGAGCATCTTCGTGTGCGCCCAATCGCCCGACGAGTCCTTCAGGCCCACGACGGTCTGCGGATAGGCTTTGATCAGCCGCTCGATGAGCTCAGCCGAGAACCCGACCTGGGCAACCGGCGGGATGTGGTAGAGGTAGACCTTGAGGCGCTTGTCGCCGACCTTCTCGATCACCTCGGCGAAGAAGCGGAACAGCCCGTCGTCCTTGACTGCCTTGTAGTAGAACGGCGGCAGCATCAGCACGCCGCCAGCGCCCAAGCCGACGGCGTGGCGCGTCAGGTCGATCGCCTCTGGTAGCGAGGACATGCCGGTGCCGGGCATGAGCCGCGACGGCTCGATGCCGGCGGCGATGAGCGAGGTCAGTAGCAGCTTGCGCTCGTCGAGCGACAGCGAGTTCGCCTCGCTCGTGGTGCCGAACGGCGCGAGCCCCGTCGCGCCCTCGTCGAGCAGCCAGCGCGCGTGAGCCGTGAAACGGGCCGCGTCCGGCTGCCCGCCGACGCCGAACGGCGTCAGCACCGGCGCCACAACTTTCCCCAAGCCCGTCGGCGTACCCATCATCCTCTCCGTTGTCTTTGTCGAAGCCCGTGCAATCGAAGGCCCGTCTCTAGCATTCTTCCGCTGCGCCGACAAAGACGTGCCCGCGATATCGCCGTTCCGGCGACACAGTTCAGCCGCATGCCTCTGGCAACGCTCGTGACGGCTGTGCACAACCTGGGGATTCGGACAGGTCATGCCCGATTACGGAGAGATCCTTCACTTCCTCGCCAACCATCCACCGGAGTTCTCGAGCGAGCGTCAGCTGCATGCCTCGCTGCTCGAGCTGCTGGCGAGCTGCCTCAGGGCCGAGGGTGAGTTCGGCGATCATTTGAGCGATCATCTGGCCGAGCAGTTTTCGCACGCGTCGGCCGCGCGGCAGTAGCACCGGCGCGGCCTGGGCCGTGCACTCTCGTCCCGCGCCAGATCGTCACGCGAATGGCTTACGGACA
The DNA here is from genome assembly GCA_046348995.1 of Hyphomicrobiaceae bacterium. Lineage (GTDB taxonomy): Bacteria > Pseudomonadota > Alphaproteobacteria > Rhizobiales > Hyphomicrobiaceae > JANNSX01. The sequence continues at coordinate 404,764 of JAXMDB010000002.1, read as the reverse complement.
CCGCGCCGCATTCTCCGTTGATCCATGTCATGGCACGTGGAGTTTCCGCTCATTCGCCGGCGGGCTCGATATGGGGGCATGCGATGTCGACCGCACGTGAGATCGTACAGCATTTCATCGACAGTGCCGCACGCTCGCCGCGGCATGCCGAGCCCTACCCGCATTGGTTCCTCGACAGCTGCTGGCCCGAGGACGTGGCACGCGACGTCACCGCGCTGCCGTTTCCGGCGCCGGAGCTCGGCGGCGTCTCGGGCAAGCGCGAGTTGCACAACGGTACGCGCAAGTATTTCGACGCCGAGAACCGCAAGGCGTTTCCTGTCGTCGACGCGGTGGCGACGGCGTTTCAGGACCGCAAGCTGACCACGGCCGTGGAGCAGACGTTCGGCACGAAGCTGTCGGGCTCCTCGCTTCGCATCGAGTACGCGCAGGATGTCGACGGCTTCTGGTTGGAGCCGCACACCGACCTGGGCGTGAAGCTCTTTACGCTGCTGATCTATCTCTCCGCCGATGCGAGCCACGCCGATCTCGGCACCGACATCTACGACACGGAGAAGAAGCACGTCGCCCGCTCGCCCTTCGCGCAGAATGCGGCGATGGTGTTCGTGCCCTCCAACATCACCTTCCACGGCTTCGAGAAGCGGCCGATCCAGGGCGTGCGCAAGTCGGTGATCATCAACTACGTGACGCCCGAGTGGCGCGCCCGCGAGCAGCTGGCGTTCCCGGATGCACCGATCGCGTAAGGGCGGCCTTCGGCCGGAGTCTCACGCTGGATCTCCACGCTTGCTCGCGCGTGAGGATGACGGAAGGGGAATGTTGATGAGCTCACCACAACCTTCGTCATCCTCATCCAAGCGAGCAACGCGAGCGCCAGATGGGGATCCAGGGGAGAGTCCGCCGGAGGCGGCAACGCCAACCCGGTGCTTGACCGGGCGAGGCCGTCTCGCCGATAGTCTGCCCGGCAGGTCTCGGTAGCTCAGCTGGATAGAGCAACGGTTTCCTAAACCGTAGGTCGCAGGTTCGAATCCTGCCCGGGACGCCATACCCACTAAAGCTTCACACCATCAAGAATCTCGATGAGAGCCCGAACCTCGTCGATGAGCTGAACGCACCTCGGGCGAATGTCTTGGCTGTCTCGATTCTTTCATCATGGCTCCACTCTCTCAAGAGTTGGAGCCTCCGGCAAACCTGGGGCGGTTCACCCTCCTCAAAAAAGTCCTCATCGGGTGCGCGAAGCGCGAAGTCTAGCGTGGACCTGCGCGCAACCAACTGATCGTAGCTGGTGCCCCGACCGTGCTTCAGGACGTTGACGGCGAGTCGGTAATTCGCAACGGACCGTGCGATTTCAAGTTTGGTGTGCCTCTTCAGATACCGATCCAAATCACTGAATGGATCAGACCAACCAAGCTTGGACTGAAGCGTGGCCTCGAACATCGAAAAAATGCCAACAGCGAGGACAGCGCGTTGCAGCCGGAAGACGCGGTGGGCCATGATCAATCGGGTGGCACCACTCGATTGGAGATCTTTGAAAGTGCTCTCCTCAACTTCCCTTGTGTGTGACAAAGTGAAGTTCGCACAGGCTGTCAGGAGTTCAAGATCAGATTGCGGCACTCGAAACTCCACTCAAACGTTGTTGCACCTTCTTCGCTTGCAAATTCGCAAGCCTCGCGAATTGCCCTTGAAACGCACCTGCGTTGTTCCCACCTCAGCAATTAGGGGCAGCGGTCGCCGGACCCACGCCACCCCGAAAAGGCGAAATCCCGGTGACTGGCCTAATGCTTGGAGGCTGCCAATCAAGGACCCCCGAGCACGGGATCGGAGAGCACCATGCGTGCAACTTTGATCTTCGAAGCCAGTAGGTCGGACGGTCCAAGCTACCGGTTTCAGACCACAGTCGATATTGATATCGTCGGCTGGCTGACGAAGTTTCTTGGACTATAGACCAAGCGGGGGCTGCTTTGGAGCAGCCCCCAATCGACTCATCCGAACCGTCCATCCCCCGACATGAACTCGATCCAGTTGCCGTCGGGATCGGCGGCGAAGAAATAGCGGGCAACCTCCCGGCCGTCGAAGACGACGGGCGTGATCGCCTCGGTGCGGGCAATCTTGGAAACACGGGCATGCTCGGCCTCGAGATCGTCGACCGCGACGGCCACATGGATGTCCTGGCCGGGCGGCGCGTAGGTGAGACCGGGCGTCTTCCAGACGACGAGCTCGAGCTCCATCGCCGACTCGCCGTTTGACAAATAGCTGATCGTCCACCCGGCCTCGTTGGCGTAGCGATCGCGAACGTCGAGATCGAGCACGTCCTTGTAGAACCGCTCGGAGCGCGCCATGTCGGTGACGCCGACGCACATGTGCAGCATCTTGGCCAAGTGCGCGTCTCCTGCTGATCAGACGATGTCGTCGCCGAAATTGCGATAGAGGCCGGCAGCTGTGATCGTCAGGCCCGACGCCGGTGGAGCGTGCCGCAAGAACGGCTCGGCGGCCTTGTGGCTGTCGAAGGTCCAGAGCGCCATGCCGCCCGGATCCGGTGCGATTTTGCCGACGCGCTTCAACACGTGCAGCAGCCGTCCCGCCGGCGCCGCCTTCGCGCGCGCCTCGAACAGCCGCTTCAGCTCCGCCGCTGAAATCTCGTCGGCATCGAAGTGCTCGACGAGATGCAGACCCTTCGGCACCTGCCCGTCGCCGATCACCTCGTCGTAGAGCCCGTTGCGCAGGAACCGCACGGCGTGCGTCACCGGCGTCTCGGCCTGATAGAGGCGGCCTTCGGGCGTGCGGAAATAGGCTTCCCAGGCGTCGATGCGCTCGGGCCCCGAGATGCGCCACCACACTAGGTAGTTGGGCTCGCCTGCGAGCCGCATGGTGCGGGCGAGGTTCGCCACCATGACATCACCATCGCCCGTCCAGTCCTGCCGCCCGTGATGGCGGAAGAGCTGGAGCGGCACGGCGGGATCGTGCGCGATGTACTCGCCGAAAATCATTGTTGTGAGGGAGTAGGGAGTTGGGAATTGGGAGTAGGAAGGGGGACGGGAACAGCAGAAACGCTATTCCCTACTCCCTACTCCCTTCTTGATCACATCACGCCCTTGAGCCACTCGCCTTCGACCTTGGCCTTGTTGGCCTCGATCCAGGCCTTCGCGACCTCCTTCACGTCCTTCTTGTCGACCTCCATGGCGTAGATCCAGGCGTTGACCTCGTTGGCGTCGAGGACGACCTGCTTCAGGAACTGGCCGATCTTGGGCGCACGATCATTGAGCGCTTTCGAGAAGGCGATGTTGACGCGGGTCGGGGGCTGGCCGCACTTGATCGAGCTCGCCTCGAGCCAATCGTTACGCTCGGAGGGCTGATAGAAATTGTAGCAGCCGCCTTCCTTGTAGCGTTCCGTGCCCTTGGCGCTTTCGGTGCCATAGCCGTCGAACTCGGGCTCGCCGAGCTTCGTCAGCTTGTAAGCGGCGTGAATCCACTCGGGCGTCCAGTAGTAGAAGGCGATCGGCTTCTCGTTCTCCATCGCGTCCTTGAGCTGCGCGAGGAAAGCGGCGGTCGCGACCGTCGTTGATTCCATCGTCTTGTCGAAGCCGTAGGACTTGGCGCGAACCTGCGTGTGGTTCGTGCTTTCCCAACCGACCTCACCGGCCCAGATCTCGCCCTTGCCGTTGCCGTCCGAGTCGAACAGCTTGGCGTTCTCCGGCTTGGCGAAGTCCTCGAGGTTCTTGATGCCGTTCTTCTCGACGACGAAGGTCGGCACGAAGATGCCCTCGGTGCCGAGATAGGGCGTGTCATTCAGGATGATCGAGCCGTCGCCTTTGACGTATTTGGCCATCTGCGAAGGCAGGTGATCGGTCCACATATCGGCGACGATGTCGGCCGAGCCGTCGCCCTTGGCGAGTGCCTCGTAGAGCGCCTCCTGCGCCGCGCTGATCGTCTGCACGTCGGCGTCGAGGTACTTCGTCATGACCTGATTGAGGACTTCCTCGATGGCGGTGGCACCCGGCCAATCGAGCTTGCCGATGACGACCTTGTCCTTGGCGTCCGCCATAACGGTCGAGGCGAGCAGCGCAGCCGCCGCCAAGCCCAGCGTCAGTTTCTTCAACATCCGTTTCTCCCTGTCGATTATCCGTCCACGTAAGCTGTCCGGTTGCCGCCTATTCTGCACGAAGCGGCCCCGCCGTCACGTCCGATCGCGCCGCCTCTCCTCCTCGCGCCCCCTGAGCATCCGGTCGAGCACCATGGCGATGAGCACGATCGCGAAGCCGACGACGAAGCCCTGGCCGGTCTGGAGGTGCTGCAGCGACTGCATGACCCCCTGCCCGAGCCCGCCGGCGCCGATCAGAGCCGCGACGACCACCATCGACAAGCACATCATGATCGTCTGGTTGACGCCCAAGCGGATCGAGGGCGTCGCCAGCGGCAGCTCGACCTTCCAGAGCAGCTGCCAGGGGTTGGCGCCGAAGGCGTTGGCCGCCTCGCGGACGTTTTCGGGCACCTGGCGGATGCCGAGCTCGGTCGGACGGATCATCGAGGGCAGCGCGAAGATGACGGTGGCGATGACGCCCGGTGGCTTGCCGATCGAGAATAGCGCCACCGCCGGGATCAGATAGACGAAGGTCGGCAGCGTCTGCATGACGTCGAGCACGGGCTCGACGATCGTCTTGAGGCGGTTGCTCTTCGCCAGTGCGATGCCGGCCGGCAATCCGAGCACGACGCAGATGCCGACGGAGACGGCGACGAGCGCCAGGGTCGCCATGCTGTCGGTCCATAGCCCGAGCAAGCCGACATAGGCGAGCGCCGCACCGGCGAATACCGTGGTCCGTGGTCCGGCGAGTCGCCAGGCCATCAAAAGCACGAGCACCACCGTCACCGGCCAGGGCGACTGCACGAACACGAGCTCGACGAAGTTGAGGGCACTGCGCAAGCCTACCGTCACGACGTCGAAGAAGCCGCGCCAGCTCTTCGTCATGAAGCTGACGACGGCGTCGAACCATCCGGCGACCTTCGGCCCATAGGCGCTGTCGGTCGGGAACTGAGCGAGGAAGGCCGGGGGCTCCACCGGTACGAAGCGCCAGAGCGTCAGCGCGTAGACAAAGGCACTCAATGCGAGCGCAAAGCCGAAACGCTCACCCGTGCCCCACCCACCCTTCACGGTCTGCCGCTGCTGACGGCGCGCCGCATCGCCGAGCGGCGGCATCAGAAAGCCCAGCACGAGCCGCGCAAGGGCGAAGAGCACGAGACCGCCGGCGAGCCAGCCGCGCGGGTCCTCGCCTTCCGGCACGAACATCAGACTCTGGCCAATCAGCACCAGGCCGGTCAGCTCGAGGAACGCCGTGATGCCGAAGAGAACCCACAAGCCCGCCACTGCAGCGCGGACCGGTCCGGCGGCTGCCGTGGCGATATCGAAGCGCTTGCGGGGATCTTCAGCCATGAGCCACCCTTCCCGAAAGCCCACGCAGCAGCGCCTGCCGGTCGATCAGCCCGGCAGGCCGGCCATCTGCCCCCAAGACGACGATCGGCTGCTCGCTGTCGATCGCGAGGCCGACGAGGTCTTCGAGGGCGCTATCGGCCTTGGCCCGCGGCCAGCGCTCACCGACACTGCCGTCACCGACCGGCCGCATGATGTCGCCCGCGCGCAAAAGCTTCATCCGCGACAGGCCGCTGACGAAATCGGCGACGTAGCGATCCGCCGGCTTGCGCACGATCTCGCTCGGGCTGCCGATCTGGATGATGGCGCCGTCGCGCATGATGGCGATCCGGCTGCCGAGGCGCATCGCCTCTTCCAGATCGTGGGTGATGAAGATTGTCGTCTTCTGGTGGCGGCGTGAAAGCTCGAGGAACTGGTCCTGCATCTGGCGGCGGATCAGCGGATCGAGCGCGCCGAACGGCTCGTCCATGAGGAGAATCTGCGGATCGCCTGCAAGCGCGCGCGCCAACCCCACGCGCTGCTGCATGCCGCCCGAGAGTTGCGCCGGCAGATGCTCGGCCCATTCGGTGAGCTGCACCTCGGCGAGCGCCTTGCGAGCGATCGCCTCGCGCTCGGCGCGATCGAGACCGCGCAGCTCGAGCGGAAAGGCCGCATTGTCGAGCACGGTGCGGTGCGGCAGCAGCGCGAAGCTCTGGAACACCATGCCGATCTTCTCGGCGCGCAGGCGTCGCAGCTCGGCGGGCGACTTGGTCCCGATCGGCTCGCCGTCGATCAGCACCTCGCCAGCCGTCGGCGCGATGAGGCCGTTGATGTGACGCACGAGCGTCGACTTGCCCGATCCCGACAGCCCCATGATGCAGAAGATTTCACCGCGCAGGACAGTGAGACTCGCGCCCGCGACGCCGATGACGGCATCGTAGCGCTCGAGCGCCTCCGTCTTGCCGATGCCGCCGGCGCGCACGGCGTCGAGCGCTTCCTTGGCGCGGGGCCCGAAAATCTTCCAGACGTCGCGGCACTCGACGACGGGCGGGCGGCCCGGCGATGGCGGCGACGATCCGTTCTGCATCCGCTGACCTCGACCGCTGGCGTTCTCTACCCGTAGCAAGCGGACCGCGCCGTGAAAAGGGCGTGCTCGCACCCACGGCCCTCATGTCAGCCCGGCGGATGCACATTCTTGCCGAGGCGGCGGAAGAAGACGCCGGTATCGACCTCCCAGATCCGGCCATCGGAGCCCATGTGGCCGGTCAGAAGATACTTGCCGTCCGGGCTCACATCGGCCGAGTGAAACAGATCGCTGAAGGGGCCGAAGTGCAGGACTCGCTTGCCCGTCGCGATGTCCCAGAGTTGCGGGTAGCGGACGCCGGCGACGAGGCGGTTGCCGTCGGCGGTGAAGGCGAGCGTGATGTTGCCGAACGTCGGATAGATGGTGAGCGTCGCAGCAAGCGTGCCGGTGGCGGTGTCGTAGATATAGGCCTTGCCCTCGACGGCGACCGCGAGTCGTTTGCCATCGCGCGAGAACGTGACGATGTCGGCGGAGCGCGACCCCGGCATCTCGGCGTTCCAGAGCGGTTCGCCAGTCTCGAGCTTATGAAGCGTCACGCGCGTGCTGCGATCGCCGGCCGGCTGCGTCGTCGCCAGCAGGCCGGCCGCATCGGAAGCCGCGATCTGCGCGGTCTCGTTGGGGACGCCCGGCAGGTTATAACGCTCTTTCTTCGCGGCCCAATCGTAGACCGAGACGGCGGCCCCTTCGCTTTCGATCAGGACCAGCCCGCTCTCGGTCGTCTCGATGTCCGGCCCGGCAAACCAACCCGAGCCGGGCGGCGTGAAGGGGAGCTCGGCGATCGGCGTGCCGCTCTCGACGTCGAACACGCGAAGCGGATGCATGTCGGCGCTGACGACGAGCAAGCGGCCTTGATCGAGGAAGCGGACGTGGCGGACCATGCCCGCCATGTCGTCGGGACGGGTCGCCGGCAGTGCGCCGATATCGATGCGGCGGATGGATTTACCGCTGGCCACGTCCCATATGCGCACGGTCTTGTCGCGGCCGGCGGTGGCAATACGGGTGCCGTCCGGACTCCAGCGCGCGTCGTAGATCCAATTGTTGTGGGACGCGTCGTCGGACGGATCGGCCGTATCGTTGACGGGATCGGCGGACAGCGTGAGCTGCTCACAGGCGATGTCCAGATCCCATTTGGCCGTGGCCTGCTCGTACTCGCCGCCCTGCGAGATCATGTCGGCGATCAGCTTGTCGCGTGCGCCCTGGTCGGCGCAGATGGGCTTGAGCCTCTCCCGGAGTGCGGCTTCCGGATCGTCGCCGGCGTTGGCCGGAGCCGCCATGACGCTGACGGCCACGAGCAGCGCCGCCAAGACAAGTTGCAGATTCATCGCAGGAACCCTCCCCGTGCGAACGCAAGTCATTCCGATGGAGGACGGCTCCAAAAGCAAGGCCAACCGGGGCATAGCGCTAACGAGACTTTGCCGCCTGGCCGGCTACCTTTCCGGCAACAGCCCGCGCGGGCTGAAGCGTAAGACCAGGAGCAGGACGAGACCCATCGTGAAGAGCCGCATGTGGGCAGCCGAGTCCTGCAGGTGCGTCTTGAGCCACGAGCCGTCGGGCATGCCGGCGGTGATCGTGCTCATGAGCCACAGCCCCATCGGCTCGACCATCACCCAGAGCCACCAGATGAGAAAGCCGCCGAGCACCGCGCCCCAGTTGTTGCCCGAGCCCCCGACGATCACCATCACCCAGATGAGGAACGTGAACCGCAGCGGCTGGTAGGTACCGGGGGTGAGCTGACCGTCGAGCGTCGTCATCATGGCGCCCGCGATGCCGATGACGGCCGAGCCCAGGATGAAGATCTGCAGATGCCGGCGCGTCACGTTCTTGCCCATGGCGGCGGCCGAGATCTCGTTGTCGCGGATCGCGCGCATCATGCGGCCCCAAGGCGATTTCCAGGCAAGCTCGGCAAGCCAAATGAGGACGAGCAGCACGGCGAGGAACAGGCCGGCATAGAGCAGCTTGACGACGATCGAGGAGCCGGTGACGGGATCGAAACCCCAGCGGGCGGCCAAGTCGAGGAAGCTCGCGTTCTGCTGCAGGTCGACCTCGTAGGGCACGGGCCGCGGCAGCGAGATCAGATTCTTGACGCCGCGCGCCAGCCAATCCTCGTTCTTGATGACGGAGAGGATGATCTCGGCGATGCCGAGCGTCGCGATGGCGAGATAGTCGGAGCGCAATCCCAGCGCCGTCTTGCCGATCGCCCAGGCCGCGATGGCCGCGAGCACTCCGCCCATCGGCCAGGACAGCGGGATCGGCAGCCCGAGCCCGCCGAGATTGCCGGCCGTCGCCGGGTTGAACGCTTCGACGGCCGTCACGGCAGGATCGATGATCGAGCGGAAGGCGACGAAGCCGGCGATGAGCACGAGGCCCACCACGAGCGCCCGGCCGAGGCTCGGCGCCATGCGCTGGTAGAGGAAGATGGCGGCAATGATGACGGCGGCACCGACGCCGAGCCCGAGCAACAGCCGCGGCCCGCCGGCTGCCCAGCCTTCGGGCACCGGAGCCGCCGAGGTGATGACGACCGCCAGGCCGCCGAGCGCGACGAAGCCCATGACGCCCGTATTGAACAGGCCCGCATAGCCCCATTGGATGTTCACGCCCATCGCCATGATGGCCGAGATGAGCGCCATGTTGAGGATGGCGAGCGAGAGGTTCCAGCTCATCGTCATACCGGTGATGACGAACAGCACGGCGACGATGGCGAACAGGACGGGGCCGCGCGCGGCGCTGGCAAGGGGCGTGGGCATCAGGTCTTCCCTCGGAACAGCCCGGTCGGCATGAACAGCAGCACGAGCACCAGGATCGCGAAGCTCACCGCGAACTTGTAGTCGGTCGAGAGCAGTTGCATGAGCCCATCGGGCATCAGGCTCTCGGGCAGGATGTAGCCTGCCACCTTGCGCCAGGCGTAGGTGACGAACACCTCGCTGAAGGCGACGATGAAGCCGCCGGCGACGGCGCCCAACGGATTGCCGATGCCGCCGACGATGGCCGCGGCGAAGATCGGCAGGCTCAGCTGGAAGTAGGTAAAGGGCTTGTAGGACTTCTCGAGCCCGTAGAGCACGCCGGCCGTCACCGCGAGCGCCGCCGTGATGATCCAGGTGACGGCGACGACCCGATCGGGGCTGATGCCGGACAAGAGCGCCAGGTCCTCGTTGTCGGAGAACGCGCGCATGGACTTGCCGGTGCGTGTCTTCTGCAGGAACCAGAACAGCGCGGTCACCGCGATCGCGGTCGTGACGAGGGTCACGGCCTGCGAGGTCTTGATGGCGAGGCCTTCCTCGAGCCCAGTCAGCTCGCGGAAGTCGCCGGCCGAGATGATGAAGCGGCTGCCGTCGGCGAAGTTCTGCTCGGCGACACCGATGACGAAGCGCACGATGCTGCCGACGATGAACATGACGCCGAGCGAGACGATGACGAGGATCGTCGGGTTTGCCTTCTTCTGCCGGTAGAAGCGGTAGACCAACCGGTCGATGACGAGCAGGAGGGCCGCAGTCACGACGATGCCGGCGGGAAGTGCGAGCAGCGCCGTCGGCAGCGGCCCGAACGAGACGCCCAGCGATTGCAGCCACCAGGTGATCAGAATGACGATCATGGCGCCGAAGGACATCGTGTCGGCGTGCGCGAAGTTGGAGAAGCGCAACACGGCGTAGATGAGCGTGACGCCGAGCGCACCCAGAGCCAGCTGCGCACCATACGACGCCGCCGGCACGACGACGAAGTTCAGGAAGGCGACGAGGGCATTCAACACGTCCAAGGTCAGCCTCCGAGGAACGAGCGTCTGACGTCGGGGTCGGCGAGTAGAGCCTTGCCCGTGTCGGTGAAGCGATTGGCACCCTGGACGAGAACGTAGCCCTTGTCGGCGATGGCAAGCGCCTGGCGCGCGTTCTGCTCGACCATCAGGATCGAGATCCCGGTGCGCGCGACCTCGATGATGCGGTCGAACAGCTCGTCCATGACGATGGGTGAGACTCCGGCCGTCGGCTCGTCCAGCATCAGAACCTTGGGCTCGGTCATCAGCGCACGCCCGACGGCGACCTGCTGGCGCTGGCCGCCCGACAGCTCGCCCGCCGCCTGGTTGCGCTTCTCGCGCAGGATGGGAAAGAGTGCGTAGACTTGCTCCATCGTGCCGCGAATGTCGTCGCGGCGCAGGAACGCGCCCATCTCGAGGTTCTCTTCCACCGTCATGGTCGTGAAGACATTGTGGGTCTGCGGCACGAAGGCCATGCCCTTGGCGACGCGGGCCTGGGGCGTCAGCGCGGTGATGTCCTCGCCGGCCAAGCGGACCTGTCCGCCGCGCAGATTGAGCATGCCGAACACGGCCTTCATCGCCGTCGACTTGCCGGCGCCGTTCGGGCCGACGATGACGGCGATCTCGCCCTTCTCGACCGCGATCGTGCAGCTGTGGAGGATGTCGACCGGGCCGTAGCCGCCGGTCATCGCGTCGCCGATGAGGAAGGGCTCAGCCAACGGCCTCCTCCTTCAGCTTGTTCTTGAGGCCCGTGCCCAAATACGCCTCGATGACGCGCTCGTTCGCCTTGATCTCGGCGACGGTGCCTTCGGCCAGCACTTTGCCCTCGGCCATGCAGATCACGGGGTTGCAGAGGCGGCCGATGAAATCCATGTCGTGCTCGATGACGCAGAAGGTGTAGCCGCGCTCCTTGTTCAGCCGGATGATGGCGTCGCCGATGGTGTTGAGCAGCGTGCGATTGACGCCGGCGCCGACCTCGTCGAGGAAGACGATCTTGGCATCGACCATCATCGTGCGGCCGAGCTCGAGCAGCTTCTTCTGGCCGCCGGAGATCTGGCTCGCCTTCTGATCGGCCAGGTGGCTGATGGTCAGAAACTCGAGCACCTCGTCGGCGCGGGCGCGGATGCGCGCTTCCTCCTCGGCGACGACGCCACGGCGGAACCAGGTGTTCCAGATCGCCTCGCCGGATTGGCTCGCCGGCACCATCATCAGGTTCTCGCGCACCGTCATCGAGCCGAACTCGTGCGCGATCTGGAAGGTGCGCAGCAGGCCCTTGTGGAAGAGAACGTGCGGCGGCAGCCCGGTGATGTCCTTGCCGTCCATCAGCACACGGCCCGAGGTCGGCTGATAGCGCCCGGCGACGACGTTGAAGAGCGTCGTCTTGCCGGCGCCGTTGGGACCGATGAGACCGGTGATCGATCCCTTCTTGATGTGGAGCGACGCGCCATCGACGGCCCGAAAGCCCCCGAAGCGCTTCACCAAGTTCTCGACGACGATCATAGAGACGTTCCGCTTCCCCAATCGGCCGGATCGGCAAAACCGTCCGGCTCTTGTTTGGATACGACAACGGCCCGGACTATCCTCCGGGCCGTTGGCATGCACTCCTTAAGCAAAGCTAGCCGATCACTTGTACTCGTCGGTGACCTGCTTGCCGTCCTTGATCGTGTAGATGCGATAGTTGCCCTTGCTTTCGCCGGGGCCGACCAGGTTCACGGCCGTCGCGCCCTCGTAGTCGACGGGCTTGCCGGCGGCGATCAGCTCGAGCGCCTTGCCGAGATCGCCGGGGAGGATCTTCTCGCCAGGACCGTTGGCGATCTCCATGATCTTGCCCTTGATGTCGGCCGACTTCGTCGACTTGGCGGCCTGCATCGCGAGCGCGATCAGCGCGGCGGCGTCGTAGGTTTCCGGCGCGAAGGACGAGGCGCCGTCGAAGCCGGCGGCCTTGGCCATCTCGAGGTATTTCTTGGAGCCGTCGTTATCGATGCCCGGCACGTCGCCGAAGGAGCCCTCGAGCGGCTTGCCGATGGCGGCGATCAGCGAGTCACCGTACATGCCGTCCGGGAGATAGAAGGACTTGAAGGCGCCGGAGTCGATCGCACCCTGGATGACGCCTTTGCCACCCTGATCGACGTAGCCGCAGACGACGAGGAGATCGCCACCGGCCGCCGCGAGCGCGCCGACCTCGGAGGCGTAGTCGCCCTTGCCGTCCTCGTGGGCCGCCGAGATCGTGACCGTGCCGCCGGCCTTCTCAAACGACGCCTTGAAGGCCTCGGCGAGACCCTTGCCGTAGTCGCTATTGGAGAAGGTGATCGCCACCTTCTTGAAGCCGCGAGCCATGATGACCTCGGCCATCACCTCGCCCTGGCGGGCGTCGGAGGGAGCGGTGCGGAAGAACAGCCCGTCGTCCTCGGCGCTCGACAGCGCCGGCGAGGTCGCCGACGGCGAGATCATGACGATGCCGTTCGGACGCGCCACGTTCTGCAGGATGGCGCCGGTGACGCCCGAGCAGTCCGCGCCGATGATGGCGTTGACCTTCTCGGCCGTGACAAGGCGCTCGGCAGCGGCGGTCGCCGCGGCGGCGTCCGTGCAGGTCGAGTCGCCCTGAACCGTCGTGATCTTGGCGCCGTCCATGAACTTGCCGGAGTCGTTGATCTCCTTGATGGCCATGTCGCTGGACTTGGCCATGATCGGCGTGATGCTCTCGATCGGGCCGGTGAAGCCGAGCACGACGCCGAGCTTCACGTCCTCAGCACCCGCCGAGCCGGCGAGCAAGGCCGTCGCGGCCGTGGCAAGAAGTAGTTGTTTCATGACGGTTTTCATTCAGTCGCTCCCATTTAGACCCGTTATTGAACACATTCCGGGGTCTTATCGTGAGTGGCAACTTACACTCCCGCCGCGAAAAGAAAAAGTCCGCGGATCGGTTTTCCTCCCGCTGCGGAGAAACACTACGGCCCCGGCTCGGAAAGCCACTCCCGGCACAGCCGCATGAGGAGATTGGCCTGCTCCGTCGGGGCGCGGCCAGGTGAGAGCGCCATCACGACCTCGCTGGCGTCGGCGCCGGACGACAAGGGCCGCGTCACGAGCGCCATGCCGTCGTAGGTGACGCTGTTGGCCGGCTTGGTGCCGAGCAGCGCGAAGCCGAGACCCTGGCCGACGAGCCCACGCACGGTCTCGAAGCTCGTCGAGCGCAGCGCGATATAGGGCTCTATACCCTGGGCCTTGAACAGATCGAGGAAATAGTCACGGCTCATCGGCAGGTCGAGCAGGACCATAGGCTCGGCCGCGAGCTCGGAGAGCGCGATGCTCGTTTGATGCGACAGGGGATGCCCCTCCGGCAAGAGCACGTAGGCCGGCATCCGCGTCAGCGTCTCGGTCGGGAAGGTGGGGTCGAGATAGGAGCCGTAGGTGAGCGCGATATCGATGCCGCCCCGCTTCAAGGCCTCGGCGAGCTCCGTCTGCGGCGCCTCCACCAGACGAATGTCGATGCCGGGCATCGCATCGCGCAACCGCCGGACGAGCTCCGGCAAGATATACGGCGCCAGCGTCACCAGCGCGCCGATCGTGATCGAGGCGCCGTCGGTGCGGGGCGCGACCAGCCCGGTGTCGATGCGCGCGGCGCGGCCGTAGGCGCGAGCCGCGTAGATGAGCGGATTGCCGCCATGCTCGACGAAGATGTGCTCGACCTCGCCGAAGAAGACGTGGTGAGAGCCGTAGCGCAGGCTTTGTGCGAGCTTGCAATCGAAAGCAACGAGCGGGTCGACGATGCGCGGGGAGCCCGTGACCTCGGTCGTCCACTTGCCGGCCGAGAATTTGTCGCCGTCGCTGGTTTTGAAGCGGCCGGCGAAGATGTCGGAGATATCGGTCTGGTCTTCACGCAACACGTTGACACAGAAGACACCGTTGCGCTGGATCGCTTCGGCCGCGCCACTCTTGTGGTGGACGCAGACGAGCAGCGAGGGCTTCGTCGAATCGGCCGAGACGGAGGCCATCGCCGAGACGGTGACGCCGAAGCGGCCGGCTGGTCCGTCCGTCGTGACGATGTTGACCGTGCAGGCGGCCTGGCTCATGCCCTCGAGAAACCGCTGGCGAAGTCCGTCGGGCGCGCTCATGGCTGGAGCTCATCGGTAAGGAACGGGGGCAAGGTGAACATGGGTTTGATCTCTACAGCACCTGCATTCGCGCGTCTCTGGTCCGCGTGCAGGACGGTTGATCTTGGCGCTCAGCCGTGAACGATGCCCGCTCGCATAGCCAAGAGCAAGCGATCCCGTCCATGAGCTCACCTCACTTCGACCATCCCATAGCGGCCCTCATCGCCCAAGCGGAGGTAAGGGGCAACACCGAGGCCCTCGTTTTCCCTAGCGCCGGGGGCCGGCTGACCTACGCTGAGTGGCTGGACCGGTCGCTCAGGATCGCCGGCGCGCTCCAAGGGCTGGGCCTCGGCCGGGGCGATCCGATCGCCCTGCTGGCCGAGAACCGTCTCGACTGGCCGGTGGTCCAGATGGCGGCCGCCGCCCTCGGCGCGCTGTTCGTGCCGCTCAACACGCACTACCGCTCCGACGATCTGACGTTCGCGCTCGAGGCCTCCGGTGCCAGGGCGATCGTCCTGTCCGATCATTTCCGCTCCAATCCCTATGTCGACAACCTGCTCGCCGCGCGCCCGGCCTTACCGCTGCTTCGCCACGCCGTGTCGCTCGATGGAGCGCGGCCGGACGTGGGCGTGCACGGCATCGCGGAGCTTGCGCAGGCCCCGAGGCTGGCAGCGCCGGTGACGACCGATCCGCCAGGGACGGCGGGCGCGCTGCTCTTCACCTCCGGGACGACAGGGAAGCCCAAGGGCGCGCTCCTGCAGCACTCGGGGATGATGATGTGCGCGCGTCAGACCTCCGAGCGGCTCGGCTTGCGGGCGGGCGATCGGTGGACGTCGATCATCCCGCTGTTCCACTGCGCGGGTTGCATCCTCAACATCCAGGGCGCCCTGCAGGTGGGCGGGGCCTATGTCGGGCAATCGGCCTTCGATGCCGAGGCGCTTTTCGCCCTCATTCAGAACGAGCGCTGCACGGCCCTCTCCGGCGTGCCGACGTCCTATCTGGCGATGCTCCAGCATCCGGCGCGCTCGCGCTACGATTTGTCGAGCCTCAGAACTGGAACGTGCGGCGGTGCCGATGCGAACCCCGATGTGCTGGCCGCTTGCGCCCGCGCGTTCCCGATGCCGGGTCTGTGTCAGGTCTACGGGCAGACCGAGAGCTCGACGCTCGTCACGGCCTCGGGCCACGACGAGCCGGAGCGCTTCCGCACCGCCGGCCGGGCGCTGCCGGGCTACGAGATCCGGATCGCCGATCCACAGACGCTCGAGATCGTACCGGCCGGTCAGATCGGCGAGGTGCAGGGGCGTGGGCCCATGGTCATGCTCGGCTACCACGGCAACGCCGAGGCGACCGCCGAGACGATCACCGGGGACGGCTGGCTGCGCACGGGCGACCTGGGCTACCTCGAGCCGTCCGGCCATCTCGTCATCGCCGGCGGCCGCTTGCGCGACATGATCATCCGCGGCGGGGAGAATATCTATCCGGTCGAGATCGAAACGCTGTACGCCGGGCATCCGGCCATCGCCGAGATCGCCGTGTTCGGCGAGCCGGATGACTACTACGGCGAGGTCGTCGCAGCGGCGGTGCGGTTGAAAGACGAAACCTCGAGCGGCGCGCTCGCCGCCTTCGCCGCCGACCGGATCGCACGGTTCAAGGTGCCGGTGCGGTTTTATGCGGTCGAGCGTTTTCCACTGACCCCGTCGGGTAAAATCCGCAAGGTCGAGCTGCGCGAGATGGCGCGGGACGCACGATTGACCTTGCTCGCATGATGAGGAGACGGCCTTCGGCCGAAGTCTCTCCTGGATCCCCGCGCTGGCTCCGCGCTACGCGCTCGCCGCGCGAGGATGACGGAGAGGTATCGTTGAAAGCCTATCCTCGTCATCCTCGGTCGAGCGAGCCATGCGAGCGCTGACCGGAGATCCAGGACAGACTCCGGCCGAAGGCCGCCCTGGCGGACTCTATTAAAACGGACTTTAATATCGCAAAATCAAACACTTCTATCTAATTTCTTAGGTGTGCTTTTACCAATCGGCACGATCATCGGGGAAAGAGTTGTAACCCCTGCCGAGGTTTGGACATGCCTGCGATCGCCGCCGAAGTGACACCCGCCGCCGAACCGCCGAAGCCGGCGTCCCAGGTGCTCGATATCGCCGAAGCCGAAAAGGTGCTGCCGCTGCCCTTGATGCTGAAGGCGATCGCGACCGACTACGGCAAGCCGATGCAGAGCGTCGTCGCCGATATCGCGAGGCTGTCCTTCGGCCGCACGGCGCTGCTGACCGACGAGTATTTCACGCTCCGCCTGTTCGACGAGAAGAACCTCCAAAGCCCCAAGACGTCCTTCGCCGGCAAGAACGGCATCCGCAAGGTTTGGATGACGGCGAACTACAAGGAGAACTGGTTCGGGCCGATGAGCGACAAGCTCGCCTTCGACACAATGCTCGGCGGCATGGGTCTGCCCGTGTGCAAGACCAAGGCCTATTTCACCACCGGCCACAACGTGCCGGCTCTCAAGGTCATGCGCACGCGTGCCGAGCTCGAAGCCTACCTGACGAACGTCGACAATTATCCGTTCTTCTCTAAGCCCCGCTCGTCCTCTCTGTCGCTCGGCTCCGCCTCCGCCGTGGGCTACGACGCAGCGAGCGGCATGATCCGCATGCTCTCGGGCAAGCAGGTGAAGCTCTCCTCCTTCATCGACGACATCCTCGAGCACTTCGAGGCCGGCTACCTGTTCCAGGAGCGCGTCGTGCCGCATGAGGCCGTGCGAAAGATCTGCGGCGATCGCGCGGCGACGCTACGCATCTATTCGATCATGGGCGAGAACGGTCCGGAAGTCTTCCGCATGGTTTGGAAGGTGCCGGGCGGCAAGAACGTCGCCGACAACTTCTGGCGCAAGGGCAATATCCTCGCTGCTCTCGACTACGAGACCGGCCGCATCACGCGAGCCGTCACGGGCGTCGCTCTCGACCAGGTCGAGGTCGAGCATCATCCCGATTCGGGCTTCAAGCTCATCGGCGCCGAAATCCCGAATTTCCACAAGGTCGTCGAGCTCGCCAAGGAGGCGCATCGCGTTTTCGGCGAGGTCAACCTCATCGGCTGGGACATCGTGCCGACGGACGAGGGCGGCGTCATCATCGAGGGCAACTTCGCGCCCGACTTCAAGCTCGTGCAGATGGCCGAGCGGCGCGGCATCATGGACGAGCGCATGGCATCCTTCCTTGCCCGCTGCAAGTCCGATGAGAAGGCCTACAAGACGCGCATGAAGTCGCATCGCAAGGAGCAGATTCGCGCTCGCCGCGACGGCTTCAAGAAATCGGCTCAGACGACGGCGAAGGCGGCTTAGCTTCCATTCGAGCCTGCGGTCCCGTCGTACGCCGCCATGTTCACGTCGTATTGCCCGGTCATCCCGGGCAATACGGCGTTAACGAACGATTCATGTCCGTCATACATTTACGAAATATACGCGCGAACTTGCTATGAGATCGTGCGATCACGGATCAGGGGGAACGGCCGATGGCGACTTTCAGCGCACAAGAGCAATTGATGCTCGAGCTCGTCAATCGCGCGCGGCTCGATCCCAATGCCGAGGCGAAACGGCTCGGCATCACGCTGAACCAAGGCATCGCGGCGGGCTCGATCACGGCCGCGGCCAAACAGCCACTGGCGGGCAATACGCTGCTGAACGATGCAGCGCGAGCGCATAGCCAGTGGATGATCGACCACGATGTCTTCGATCATACCGGCGCGGGCGGCACCTCTCCGTTTCAGCGCATGACCACGGCGGGCTACACGGGCTTCACGGCCGCCGGCGAGAATATCGCTTTCCGCGGCACCACGGGCACGCTTCCCTTCACGAATTTCGTCGCCATGCAGCACGACGATCTGTTCCTGTCCGTGCACGGCCACCGCGAGAATATTCTCGAGCCTGGCTTCCGCGAGATCGGCATCGGCGCGATGACCGGCGTGTTCAGCGACGGCACGGGCGACTACAATTCGGTGCTGACGACGCAGGACTTCGGCACGCGCAGCAGCAATCCGATCGTCACCGGCGTCGCCTATGACGACACCGTCGTCAACGACAACTTCTATTCGGTTGGCGAGGGCCACTCGGGAATCACGGTGACGGTTGCGCAAACCACCAGCCACGTAACCGCGACGGAAACGGCCGGAGGCTACGCGGTCACCGCCGCTGCCGGCGCTGCCGACGTAACCTTCTCGGGTGGCGGCCTCGCCACAGACGTCACCGTCGGCCTCACGATCGGCTCCTCCAACGTCAAGATCGATCTCGTCGACGGACACACGATCCAGAGTTCGGCCTCGGTGACGCTCGAGGCGGGTGCCAAGAACCTCAACCTGCTCGGCATCGCATCGATCAACGGCACCGGCAACGCGCTGGCGAACGTCATCAACGGCGGCAGTGGCAACAACAAGCTCGTCGGCGGTGACGGCAACGACACGCTGGCCGGCGGGCTCGGAGCCGACGTGCTCAAGGGCGGCGCCGGGGCCGACAAGTTCGACTTCAACAAGATCGTCGAGTCGGGCCTCACCTCGGCGACCCGCGACTCGATCCAAGGCTTTCAACGCGGCATCGACGATATCGATCTGCGCACGCTCGACGCCAAGTCAGGCGTGTCGGGGAACCAGGCCTTCACCTTCATCGGCGCGCATGCCTTTCATCACGTGAAGGGCGAATTGCGCATCGTCGATACCGGCCCCAACATCCGCGTCGAGGGCGACACCACCGGCGACGGTCACGCCGACTTCCAGATCATGGTGACGGGAATCGGTAGTCTGGCGAAGGGCGATTTCCTGCTGTAGACGAAGGCTCGCGCGCCTTAGCCGCCCGCGAGCTTCTCGGCGAAATAGGCGAGCGCGCGCTGATATTTGTCCGACTTGTTCCACTCGGCGAGCGCGGCTTGGTTGAAGCCGCCACCCGATTGCCAGCCGTGACCTTTCAGGTAGTTGGCCGTGGACGCCAGCACGTCCGCCGTCGAGGTCATGAGATTGCGCCGCCCGTCGCCATCGTAGTCGACGGCGAAGTGGAGATACTTGGAGGCGAGGAACTGCGTCTGGCCGAGCTCTCCGGCCCAGGCGCCGCGCATTGAGGAGGCCGACATCCAGCCCTTCTGCACGATCTTCAGCGCGCTCATCAGCTCGTTGGTGAAGAAGTCGGAGCGGCGGCAATCGTAGGCGAGCGTCGCGAGCGAGCGGAACACGTTCATGTTGCCGCGATTGGCGCCAAAGTCCGTCTCCATGGCCCAGATGGCGACGACGATCTCTTTCGGCACACCGAAGCGCTTCTCGATACCCGAGAGCAGCTTCGCATTCTGCTTGAGCTTGGCGCGCGCCTTGCCGAGACGCGGCGTCACGCGTTGCGCGACGAACGTCGCATAGCTCGCCTTGAAGCCCGATTGATTGCGATCGAGGCGGATGACCTGCTTGTCGTAGGTGACGCCGTCGAGCGCGGCCAGCGCCTTGCCCGAGATGCCGGCGCCAGCTGCTTCCTGGCGGAAATCGGCAAGCCATGCGGAGAACCCTCCGGCATTGCTGCCGCACTGTGCAGCGAGCGCCGAGGCTGAAAACGTCACGAGCAGAGCGCCCGTGAGAGCGAGGCGGCGAAACATCATGGCATCCCCCGGATGGTCGGTACGGATCGAGCTTGTCCGCCCGCCGTTCTATCCCATTGGCGCATAAGGCTCAATTGTGGAGAGAATGGGGAGGTTCGGGATGGACGTCACCTCGGGGCCGTCGCCGCCCAGATCGCCTCGACACGTTTGCGGATCATGAGGGCCTCCGCCCAACGATCCGAGAGCTCGAAGCCGTCGGCGCCGGTGATCGCATACTCCTTCGGCCCGAGCTCGCAGCAGAAGTTGAGCACCGCATCGGGACCGGAACGCGCCCGCCAATGCCGGATGCCCTCCTCCCACCAACCGGCGAACAGGTCGAACCACTTCTGATGCTGGGGGAAGGTGATCTGCACCTGGATCTGCTCGCGCGAGGCGACGCGGCCCTGGAAGGCGTTCGAGCGGTGCAGCACGCGGCGGATGAGGGCGTGGTTCTCCTCCGAGACCGGATACCAGAATTCGCGATCGACGAGGTAATGCGAGAGGTCGGCGCACATCATGAGCTCGGGGATGGCGTCGAGGAGTTGCAGCGTCGTGAAGAGGTCGTTGGTGATGCAGTTGCGGTGCGTCTCGAACAGGATCGGCACCTTCTCGGCTTCCGCCATCGCGATCCAGGCGCGGATGACCGGGATCATGCCCTCGAGCGAGATCGGCATCACCTGGCCGATGATGTTGACGAAACGCGCGTCGAACTCGCGTGCCATCCGCAGCACGGGACGCAAATCCTCGATGGTCTTCGGAAACGCATTGATCAGGCAGGCGAGCTTGTGACGCTCGAACAGCGGCCGGGTGCTGCGAATCTTCTCGTCGTCGAAGACCCCCATGTCGATGCCCATGCCGTGGTAGCCGGCAGCGGCCACCATTTCGAAGGCCTCTTCGTGGCTTCGCTCGACGCCGTCGGGCCGGCGCAGCTCCATGGCCCACAGCGACTGAAAGATCTCGAGCTTCTGCATGGTTTCTGCGTTCCCGCCCCTAGTCGATCCACACGCTGCCGTCAGCATAGTCCTGGCGCTCGCGGCCGCGCCAGAGCTTGCGCCAGACTTCCTTCTGGAAGGCGAAATAGCCCATGGTCGGAGGCTCGGCTCCGGCCTTTGCGACGATGGCCCGATGCAGGTCTGGCAGCCGATGGAAGGGCACGGACGGAAACAGGTGGTGGGCGGTGTGATACTGCATGTTCCAGCCGAGCCAATGGAACAGTGCGCCCGTTCGGGCCGTCCGTGTGTTCTCGAACAGGTTGTCGTTGTGCGGCCGGCCGAGGTGCTTGATGGTGCCTTGCAGCATGTAGGCCCACTTCGTGACCAACATCGGCGCGATCCAATAGGCGAGCGCGGCCCAGGTCTCGAAGTAGAGCGATACCGCAACCACTGCGGCGTAGAGCGCGACATGGATGCGGGCCTCGCGGATGACGAGCGGCTTCTCGTCGTCGCGAATATAGGGCTCGATGACTTTCCCTTGAACGAGGCGCACCAGGCGGCTGACGCGGCTCATCCAGTAGGAGAGGCCCGTGAACCAGATCAGATAGTCGCCAAGCTCATAGGGGTCGCGGAACAGCTCGGGATCCTTCTCCCAATCGCCGGTGTGGCGATGGTGGCCGAAGTGCTGGATGCGGTCGAAGTCGCGCGGGTAGAGCTGGATGAAGCCGATCAGCCGGCCGAGCGCCTCGTTGAGCCAGCGGGTCGCAAACACAGTGCCGTGGCTGAGCTCGTGCTGCGCGCAGTAGAGCCAATTGAGCAGCGCGCCCTGGACGAGGAAGCAGGGCACCACCCACCATGTGCCCCACGCCGTCGCGAGAAGCGCGGTCGAGATCGCGAGCACCGCCACATGCGTCAGCACTTGCAGTCCCCCACGCCAATCCGACTTGGCGCTGAGCTCCTGCAGCTGATCGCGCGTCAAGAGATCGCGACGTCCGATGAAGCCTTCCATGGCCCGGCGTTCTCCCATTGAGTTCCCGACGCAGACGAGCCTACTAATGAGGCGCACTCTCTGAAACCGATCATTTTTCACGCAACTGGCAAACCAAATTCATCGATGACCGGCCTTCCCCTGGATTTCATCCGGACTTTTGCTATCGCCGCGCAGACCGGCTCTTTCGCCGTCGCGGCGGCGCGGCTGCATGTGACGCCGAGCGCCGTCAGCCACCAGATCCGTGCGCTCGAGCGCCGGCTCGGCACGACGCTGTTCGACCGGAAGGGACGCTCCGTACGGCTCAACGCGGAGGGGGCGAGCTTCCTCGCCTCGATCGAGCCGGCACTCCAGTCCATCGACGGAGCGGCCGCCAAGCTCCGCGACCACGATGCGACCCGCGGGCCACTCGTCATCGCCAGCTCCGCCATGTTCGCGAACTGCTTCCTGAGCCAGTGCTTGCCCGAGCTCATCGCCGCGTTCCCATCGATCGCGTGCCGGACGTTGTCGCTCGAGAACGATGCCGTGCTCGACTATGAAGCAGCCGATGTCGGCATTCTCTTCGGTGACGGTCGCTGGCGGAACCGCTGGTCGATGTCGCTCGGTCCCGTCCGCTATGCGCCCGTCTGCAGCCCGCGTCTGCTGACCGGACGCGAGCAGGAGCCGATGGACTCGACCGCGCTGCTCGATCGCGTCCTCGTCCATATCGACGACGGGTCCGAATGGCGGCGCTGGCTCGACGCAGCCGGCGTATCTCAGGCATGGACGCCGCGCCATCAGCTCTTCACGAACGACGTGAGCTTCGCACTCAACATCGCCGCAGGCGGCGGCGGCGTGACGCTCGCGAGCGACCTGCTCGCCAACGCCTATCTCAGGGCAGGTACGCTCATCCGGCCTTTCGCCGCCTCCATCGACGTCGAAGGCGCCTGGTACGTGACCGTGCGGCGCGAGAAAATCGGCACGCCGCGGACGCAACTCTTCGTCCGCTGGCTCGCCGAGCGTTTGCGGTTGGCCGAGCCCGACTTCATCAGCCGATGAGCTTCTTCCCCGCCGCAGCGATCTTCGGCGCCGTGATGCCGAAGTGCTCGTAAAGCTTCTCGATCGGGGCCGAGGCGCCGAAGCCCGGCATGCCAATGAAGACGCCGTTGTCGCCGAGCCAGCGATCCCAGCCGAAGGACATAGCCGCCTCGACGCCGATGCGCGGTGCTGAGCCCAGCACCTCGTTGCGGTAGGCTTTAGGTTGCTTGGCGAACAGCTCGAAGCTCGGCATCGAGACGACGGCGGCCTCGATCTTGTCGGCCGCCAACAGCTTCGCCGCATCCATAGCGATCGCGACCTCAGAGCCGGTCGCGATCAGCGTGACATCGCGCTTCTTTCCGCCCGCGAGCACATAGCCGCCCTTGGCGGAGAGGTTCTCGTCGCCAGCGGCCCGCATCGTCGGCAGGTTCTGCCGTGTCAGCGCGAGCACCGACGGCGTCTTCGCGGCACCGAGCGCGATCTCCCAGCACTCAGCCGTCTCGATTCCGTCGGCGGGACGCAACACGAGCAGGTTCGGCATGGCCCGCAGCGCCGCCAGATGCTCGACCGGCTGATGCGTTGGCCCGTCCTCGCCGAGGCCGATCGAGTCATGCGTCATGACATAGATGACGCGCTGCTCCATGAGCGCCGAGAGACGGATCGACGGGCGGCAGTAGTCGGTGAAGACGAGGAAGGTGCCGCCGTAAGGCACGATGCCGCCGTGCAGCGCCATGCCGTTCATGGCAGCCGCCATGCCGTGCTCGCGCACGCCGTAGTGGATGTAGTTGTCGGTGAAGGCGTTCGCCTTCACCGGCTTGTGCAGCGCCGTCTTCGTGCCATTCGAGCCGGTCAAATCGGCCGAGCCACCCATGAGACCCGGCGTCACCGGCATCAGCTTCTCGAGCACCTGCTGAGAGGAGACGCGCGTCGCGAGCTTCGGCTTCTCGGCGGCGTACTTGGCCTTGATCTCGTGCGTCGCCTTGGCGATTGCGGCCTTGGCCTCGGCATCGATCGGATCGGCGAGACGGCCGCGCGTCGCCTTGTCGAGCTTCGCCGCGCGCTTTTCCCATTGCGCATGCGCCTGCGCGCCACGGCTGCCAGCTGCACGCCAGGACGACAGCACCGCTTCAGGCACCACGAACGGCGGGAAGTCCCAACCGAGCTGCTTACGCGCCGCCGCGATTTCCTCAGGCCCGAGCGGCGAGCCGTGGGTCGCTGCCGTCCCCTGCTTGTTGGGCGCGCCGTAGCCGATGATCGTGCGGCAGGCGATCATGACCGGCTTGTCGGAGGTTTGCGCCTCGGCCAGCGCCTTGCGGATCGACGCCGGATCGTGACCATCCGCCTTCATCGTCCGCCAGCCCGACGCCTCGAAGCGCTTCAGCTGATCGTCCGAGACCGACATGCTCGTTGGGCCGTCGATGGAGATCTGGTTGTCGTCGAACAGCACGACGAGCTTCGACAGCTTGAGATGCCCGGCGAGCGAGATCGCCTCGTGGCTGATGCCTTCCATGAGGCAGCCGTCGCCGGCGATCACGTAGGTCTTGTGGTCGACGATATCGTCGCCGTGGCGCGCATTGAGGAGACGCTCGGCGAGTGCCATGCCGACCGCGTTGGCGATGCCTTGCCCGAGCGGGCCAGTCGTCGTCTCGATGCCCGGCGCATGCCCGTACTCGGGATGGCCCGCTGTCTTGGCACCGAGCTGGCGAAAATTCTCGATCTCCTTCAGATCCATCCCCGGATAGCCGGTGAGGAACAGGAGCGAGTAGAGCAGCATCGAGCCGTGGCCGGCCGACAGCACGAAGCGATCCCGATCGGGCCACTGGGGCGCGGACGCGTCGTACTTCAGAAACTCGGTGAAGAGGACGGTCGCGACATCGGCCATGCCCATCGGCATGCCCGGATGGCCCGAGTTCGCCTTCTGCACGGCATCGACGGACAGAAACCGAATGGCATTCGCCATGTCCTGGTGGCTGGCTGCCGTTGGATTTGCCATGTCCTCTTATGCCTCCGTCCCGATCCACGCCTGAAAAGTTTGCTGCGCGGGAGGTTTAGCCGCTGGGGTCCGGGCCGTCCACCCCTCGACTGTCACTGCTGCGGCCTCTCCCGGCGCATGACGACGCATTAAGCGGCGAAATCCTTACGCACATTTACGTGCCGTTAGCCCTGACGCCGAAGCCCAACTTTGACGTTCATCCGTATCAATCTTTGCGAAGTTTCCGTCTCCTAGCATCGACCGGCGCTCGGATCGGACCTGGGCAATAGGAGATACGGCGGTGGCGAAACCCGTTTATACGCTCAGCCAGATCATCGGCCGGCTCGACTCGGGTCAATCCTGGACGACGAGCCATGTCAGCTATGCGACGCCGGCTTCCGCGTTCGGCACCGATGTCGAGCGCAACGGCTTCGTCGACATGACGACTTTCATGCAGATCGTTGCCGCGGACAGCTTCGAGCTCTGGGACGACCTCATCGCGATCGCGCTCGACCCGGTGTCCTCGGGCGGCGACATCAACATGGGCTACTCGACCACGACCGGCGGCAGCACCTACACGGTTCCGATCACGAGCGGATTCCTCAACGGCCGCGAGGTTCTGACCGATGCCGAGATCTGGCTCGATTCGTCCTGGGACAGCCATGACGCCGACGACGATTTCTACTTCGGCAGCTACGGTGTGATGACCTACATCCACGAGATCGGTCACGCGCTCGGCCTCGATCACCCCGGCAACTACAACGGCACGGCGACCTATGCCGCCGACGCCGTCTACGCCCAGGACACCAATCGCTACTCGGTAATGTCCTACTTCGACGCCGACGCCGACGGTAGCGCCACGTCGCATTGGACGAGCTACGGCGAGTGGCTCTACCCGGAAACGCCGATGGTGCACGACATCGCGGCGATCCAGTCGATCTACGGCGCGGACATGACCACACGGGCCGGCAACACGGTCTACGGTTTCGGCAGCACGGCCGGCAAGGGCGTCTACAATTTCGCGCACAATCCCGATCCGATCCTGACGATCTGGGACGGCGGCGGCACCGACAAGCTCAATCTCTCGGGCTTCTCCGACAAGCAGACCATACGTTTGAGCGCGGGCAGCTACTCCTCGGTCGGCGGCATGACGAACAATCTCGACATTGCCTTCGGTTGCCTGATCGAGAACGCGACGGGTGGCAAGGGGAGCGATACGATCATCGGCAATGCGGCCGCCAACAAGCTCATGGGGATGGCGGGCAAGGACACCCTCAAGGGAGCTGCTGGCAACGACCACCTTTGGGGCGGGTCGGGCGCCGACATCCTCAGCGGCGGTGCCGGTACCGACCGCGCCTATTTCTCCGAGCAGCACAGCCACTACACGATCAAGCACATCTCGGGCGGCTACCTCGTCACCGATAAATCGAGCGGGGAAATCGACAAGCTGATCGGCATCGAGAAAATCGTCTTCACGGATTCGACCTTGATCCTCTGACGGATCGTCGGAACCCATCTGTTCCTATCGACCTGAATTCAGCACCGACGCAAATCAACGGCTCGCACGCAGAGCGTTGTTGGCCGGTCGTCCAACATCGCGTCTTTGCTAGTATTGCAAAATTGCAACTCGCTGATCTGATTCGCGATTTCGGATCGCAGACTCAGTTTGACGTGGAGACTTCGAGGCGAAAAGGTGGCGGCGTCGTGGCTAACCTGTGGACAACCCGCTTGAGGGCTGGGGAAAAGCAGATGGCCACAACACCGCGCCACCGCTGCGGCCATGGGCCGAAGCACCAGGAGTCGAGCCACACGACTCCGGCGCAGAATGCGGGCACAGGGCGTGTGCCCGAAAAGCTGACGAGCGTGCAAGGGCGGGGAAGCAGTCCCTTGGGTTCGCGCCACGGCATATCCAGGGCCATTCGCTAGAGGCCGTTCTCGGACGGCTTGCACCAGGCGGCGCGCGTGAGCGCGTCCGCCGCCGAGAGAGCTTGCCTGCGGAGAATCCCATCTGTGGCAGGGATTTGAGCAGGCTTGGCGAGGATGCGGACGCTGCATGAGCGGGTCCGCATCCTCACATCCTAATCGCCACAGACATCGACGCGGGGACAGGTCGGCGTACGCGGGCTCTCGAAGGGCTTTCGGCGCTTGGGGTCAAGCTGCGGAGTCCCGGTTGTGACCGGGGCCGGGGGTGTCCAAAGTGGTGTATGCGTACAGCGTTCGCCTGCTGCGTGGCGTTCTGCCGGCTGCTGGCCTCATGTCCGTCGCGGTATTGCTCGGCATCGGCGGCGCGGCTCACGCGGCAGCTCAGGCGACCAGCGTCTGTCCGATCGGCACAACCAACGTCAACGGCACCCTGCTCGGCTCGCAGAATGTCGGTGGCGGCGTCAACAACAGCGACGCGGATCGCCTGGCTCTGGTCAAGCAACTGACCGGGAACAATCAAGTCGTCCAGGTGCAATGCAGCTTCTCGCCGGCGGGCGGGCTGGCGGGTACCTACTCGCAGACCTCACCCTTGCCGCCTCCCAGCGTCATCACCCACATCATCGTCAAGGCGTCGACCCTCCAGCAAGTCTACGCGGACGGAGGCACTGTCAGCAGCGGCAACTGGTCGACCCAGTGCATCGCGAACGGCGGTGGGCAGCAGCCGGCGATCTCCGGCGTGTTCTGCTACGGGGTTCCGACGACCCCATCCAACGGGACGATCAACGTCACGAAGAAGGTGGTGGGCGGAACCGATACCTTTGACTTCAAGATCGGACCGTCGAACGACACGTTCAACCTGACCCCGCCGGTCAACGGCGAGGCCACACAAGGATTCTCCAAGTCACCGGGAACCTACTCGGTGACCGAGACCCTCGTCGGCGGCTGGACGACCACGGCAACCTGCGTCGACGGCCAGGGACAGCCCCGTGGCACCTTCACGCAAGATACCGTCAGCGGCATCAACCTACTCGCCGGCGAGACGATCAACTGCACCTTCACGAACACGAAGCAGACCTCGCGCGACGAAGGCACGATCAAGATCGTCAAGATCGCCACCGGCGGCGACGATGCCTTCGACTTCGCGATCAATCCCGGTGGACTGGCGCAACAGATCATCACCGCCAACGGACAGGGCGCCACCGCGCCGGTCGTTCTCAGCCCCGGCACCTACGCCGTCAACGAGATCGTGCCCGCAGGCTGGACGCTGACGGATGGAAGCTGCGTCAATGGCCAGCTGCAAACGCAAGGCAGTTTTGCCGGGACGACGGTCAGCAACGTCGCTCTGTCGGCCGGCGAGGACATCGTCTGCACTTTCTCCAACACGCGCGATCAAGGACGCAAGGCGTCTCTGACCCTACGCAAGGTCGTCGTGAACGACGACGGACGGACGGCAACGCCGAGCGATTTCGTCCTGTCGTTCAACGGTCCGGGCGGGTCGGGCTCGGGCACGCAGGGTACCGCCGGTATCACGAACGCATCCGTGACCGCGGGGCACTACGACCTCGACGAGAGTGGGCCTGCCGGCTACGCGCTGACCTCACTCGCCTGCAATCGCTCCGACCCCGACGGCAGCGACGGCGTCACGATCGCGGACGGGGAGCATGTCATCTGCACGTTCCGCAACGACGACGAAAAGGACACGCGCACGGGCGAGGAGATCAAGCGCTTCGTGCACCGGCGCGTCGACAACCTGCTTACCTACGATCCCGATCGGGCGCGCATGCTGCGCCGTCTGCAACAAGGCCAACCGCAGCCGAGCCTGAAGGATGGACCTTTGAAGCTCGGCCATGTAGAGGTGAGCGGCGCCAATGCGATCGAGGGACTCGATGCCGCAGCGTCGCCCATGGGCACGACCCAGCCCACCTCGTTCATCAACGGGCTGATGAGCCAACTCACGCCGCTCGCGAGCGGTGGCTCGTCGGTGCGCTTTGGTACGAGCCTGAGCGAGATCCGTGCGGCCGCGGCCGTCTCCGAGGATCAGAACATGCGCGCCAAGATGGAGGCGGCGGGCCTGGGCTATCTCGGCCGGTCGGACAGCAATCCCTATTCCGAGCTCAGGCAAGGCTTCGACGTCTGGATCGAAGTGCAGATCGCCCGCTACAACGACAGCCTCGGCGGCATCGATCGCGAGGGTGATTTCGGCATTCTCTACCTCGGCGCCGACTACGTCGTGGCACCGGGCTTCCTCATCGGCGCGCTCGTCCAACTCGATCGCACGGACGAGGACATCGACGACCCGGCCCTCACCGGATCGATCGAAGGTGCCGGCTGGATGGTCGGTCCCTACTTCGGCGTGCGCCTCATGGACAATCTGTTCTTCGATGCGCGCGCCGCCTGGGGCAAGTCGAGCAATGAGCTCACGCTCGATGATGCGAGCGTCGGCCTGCGCAGCGGCGAGTTCGACACCGACCGCTGGCTCGCCTCGGCGGCTCTGACCGGCAACCAGTACTACAATCTGTGGCGCTTCTCGCCTCAGGTCAGACTCTCCTACGGCAACGAGAGCTATGACGGCTTCTCCACCAGCCTCGGACAAACCATCGACGGCGACAGCGCCGCCATAGGCCGCCTGACCGGCACGCTCGAGATCGCGCGCAGCATCTACGGACCGGGCGGCGCTATCGTCGAGCCGCACGTCGCCATCAGCGGCCTCTGGAATTTTGACAGTGACGATCTCTACATCAATGGAACGCTGGTCGAGACGGAGGGCGCGCGGGCCAAGATCGAAGGCGGTGTGCTCATCATGACGCCCGATGGCCTCAATCTCAGAGCCGCCGCCGCCTACGATGGATTGGGCGATGACGATCTCGAGGCTATCTCCGGCTCGGTCTGGCTGAACATGCCGTTGAATTGATTGGGGGGGAGTGCGAATCGGGGCCTGGCATTGGTGCTTTGCCAGGTCCCGGTCCGCACGGTGCCACGAAATTCTCATCCAGGTCTTGTGTCGCCCGGCCACCACGCTAAACTTCCGTCGACGCACTGTCGCCGGGGGAGAGAGCGTTGGCAGCGACCGCGATCCGAGGGGATGTGCCGCGCACGGGCAACCAGGGCATCGACGCCCTGATCTCGCCCTGGCGGTGGAACGCGACGACGCTGACCTACAGCTTTCCGGCGGCCGGCTCCGCCTACGATTACGGGCCAGAGGCCGCGACCTTCGCACGGTTGACCAGTGCCCAAGCGTCCGCGGCAAAGGCAGCGCTTGCCGCCGTCGCCTCGTTCACGACGGAACGGTTCACGAAGGTCGTCGAGAGTCCGACAAACCACGCCGATCTGCGCTTTGCCATGTCGGCTGCGCCCGATACGGCCTACGCGTTCCTGCCAGGGCCGAGTTGGGGTGGCGACGCGTGGTTCAACAAGGTCGACTACGCCGCTCCGACGCTCGGCACCTATGCCTCGCACACGTTCTTTCACGAGACCGGCCACGCGATGGGGCTGAAGCACGGGCATGAGGCGGAGAAGTTCGGCCGGCTGCCGGCCGATCTCGACAGCCTCGAATTCTCGATCATGACGTATCACGGCTATGTCGGCAGCACGACGCTGTATCAGACCTACGCCGACGACGGAGCCCCGCAAGGCTTCATGATGCTCGACATCGCCGCGCTCCAACACATGTATGGCGCGGACTTCGGCTATCGCTCTGGCGAAACGGTCTATCGCTTCAGCCCGACGACCGGCGAGATGCTCGTCAACGGAGCGCGCACCGGCGATCCCGCCGGCGATACGATCTTCCGCACGATCTGGGATGGTGGCGGCATCGACACCTTCGACTTGCGAAACTACGCGACGAATCTTCGGGTCGACCTCGCGCCCGGAGGCTGGTCGCTCTTTGCCGGCTCCCAGCGGGCGAACCTCGGCGACGGGCACCTCGCCCGCGGCAACGTCTTTAACGCGCTCCTTTACGAGGACAATCCGCGCTCACTGATCGAGAACGTCAGCGGCGGGACCGGCAACGACGTCATTCGGGGCAACACTGCCACGAACATCCTCAAGGGTGGGTTGGGCAAGGATTCGCTCTTCGGCCTCGACGGCAACGACACGCTCGCCGGCGGTGCGGGGGCCGATCGCCTGAACGGCGGCGCCGGTGACGATGTCCTCACCGGAGGTGCGGGAAGCGACACACTCATCGGAGGCGCCGACAACGACGCGCTCGCCGGCGGGGATGGCAACGACTCGCTGTCTGGTAGCGAGGGCGATGATGCGCTGAGTGGAGGCGATGGCGCCGACACGCTCGACGGCGGCAACGGTACGGACTCCCTCGACGGCGGGGCGGGCCTCGATGTCGCCGTCTTCAGCGACGTGCTCGCCGCCTACTCGGTCACCACGCTGGACGGTGTGCCCACGATCGTCGAGCTGTCGACGCTGGCGACCGATACGCTGATCGGCATCGAGTCCGTACGGTTCGCCGACGGACTCGTGCCGATCTGACGGTTCGCCTCGCCTACAGCTTCCCCTCGAACGCGGCGAGGAAGATCGCTTTCGCGCCCTTCTCGTCGAGCGTCACCGGGTTCGTGCCGGTCGAGGGATCGACCACCGCCATCTTGGCGATGATGTCGGCCTTCGACGTATCCGGCACGCCGAGCTCCTTCAGCGTGTGCGGCACGCCGACCTCGCGGCGAAGCTCAAGGATCCACTTCTGGAAGCCGTCGAAGCCGCCCTCGATGCCGAGCGCGCGCGCGAGCCAGACGATCTTGTCCTCGATCGCCGCGCGATTGAACGCGAGCACATAGGGCATGTAGACCGCGTTCGTCATGCCATGATGGGTGTTGTAGAAGCCGCCGACCGGATGCGAGAGCGAGTGGATGGCGCCCAAGCCCTTCTGGAAGGCGACGGCGCCCATGGCGGCCGCGCTCATCATGTTACCGCGCGCGTCGAGGTCGTTCGGCGTCTTCACGGCTTTGACGAGGTTGTCCTTGATGAGGTGCATGCCCTCGATGGCGATGCCGGCCCCCATCGGGTGATAGGTCGGCGCGCAGTAGGCTTCGAGGCAGTGCGCCAGCGCGTCCATGCCGGTGCCGGCGGTGAGCTTCGCCGGCAGAGCAACCGTCAACTCCGGATCGCAGATCGTGACGACGGGCAGGAGCTTCGGGTGGAAGATGATCTTCTTCTCGTGCGTCGCCTCGTTGGTGACGACGGCGGCGCGACCGACCTCGGAGCCGGTGCCGGCAGTGGTCGGGATGCAGATGATCGGCGCGATCGCGTCTGAATTGGCCCGGGTCCACCAGTCGCCGATGTCCTCGAAGTCGAACACCGAGCGGGTCTGGCCGGCCATGAAGGCGACGAGCTTGCCCTGGTCGAGCGCCGAGCCGCCGCCGATGCAGACGACGCTGTCGTGGCCGCCGGCCTTGAACACGGCGACGCCCGCTTTCATGTTGCTCTCGGTCGGGTTCGGCACGACCTCGCCCCAGACGGCGGCGGGGAGCCCGGCCTTCTCGAGGCTCTCCTTGGCTTTCGCGATCGCCGGCAACTTGACCATGCCGGGGTCGGTGACGATCAGCGGCTTCTTGAAGCCCGCGCCTTTGGCGGCCTCACCCAGCTCGGCGATCCGGCCCGGTCCGAACAGGATACGCGTCGGGTAGCTCCAATTGGTCTTCGTCGGCTTGCTCGTCATGATGACGCTCCCTTGTCCTTCGCCGTTTGCATGCGCCTGATTTCCTCGGCGACCAGATGCTGGAGCCGCCAGAGGTAGGTGTCGTGGATGCCGAGCTGGTGCAGGGTATGCACCGTTTTGTGCAGATACTCGGCGCAACTGCCGACGTGGCCGGCGGCGCGGGCGAGACGCCGCGCCTGCTCCTCGATCGGCAGCTTGATGTAGTAGGCAGTGGTGCGCGGCATGGCCCAGAACGTCAAGGCGCGATGCCGCCGCGCCCCGTCGTCGACCGAAATCCAACGGATGACCGAGAGATTGCGCTTGTCGCTCATCTCCCGTTTCAGCAACCGCACCATCTGCGCGTGGTCGTTGCCGTCGGGGAGGCGGTAGGCGACGCCAGTGCAGCAGCCACCGCTTTCGAGCGCCAGCATCAGGCCGGGCTCTGTGGGCGTGCCGCGCCAGCGTTTCAGATCGAGGCAGAACGAGCGCCGCCAGCCGTAGGCCTTGCCGATCGACTGCTCGACATGATCGAAGTCGGGCTTCCAGATCAGCGAGCCGTAGGCGAAAAGCCACAACGGGCCGGCATGGCCTTGCAGCAAGTCGGCCGCCGTCGCCTCGTAATCGGCGTCCGTCATGTCGATGGCGCCGGGGCGCGGGCCGGGATCGGCCTCGGTGCGGTGGACGAGCGCGACCAGATCGTCGGTCAGCGACAAGGACCGCGCGCGTCGTGCCATCGTCCCGAACCCCCGCCGCGACCGATCGCTAGATGGTCACACGCAGATGATAGCTCTTGGGCCGCGTCAGCGTCTCGTAGCCGACCCGCGACAAGGTCGCGCCACGGCCAGTCTCCTTGACGCCGGTCCAGGCGAGTGCCGGATCGAGATAGTCGCAGCGGTTCATGTAGACGGTGCCGGTCTCGATCTCCTGGCCGAGACGCTCGGCGGCTTGAGCATCCGATGTCCAGACGGCAGCCGTCAAACCGTACGCGCTGTCGTTCATGAGCTTGACGGCTTCGGCGTCTCCTGAGAGCGGCATGATGCCGATGACCGGACCGAAACTCTCCTCGCGCATGACGCTCATCTGATGGTTGACCTCCGTCAGCACCTGGGGAGCCATGTAGGGCGAGCCCTTGGCATCCCGCGCGAAGGCCTTCGTGTCGATGTGCGCCTTGGCGCCGGAGCGGACGGCAGACGCGATCTGCTCGCGCACGAAGTCGGCGGCCTTGGCGTTGACCATCGGTCCGAGCGTGGTCTTCTCCTCCAGCGGCGTGTCGAGGACGTAGGTCTTCGTCAGCGCCACGAAGCCGTCGATGAACTTCGGGTACACCGCCTTGTCGACGTAGATGCGCTCGATGCCGCAGCAGCTCTGACCGGAATTGAAGAAGGCGCCATCGACGAGGTTTTCGACCGCATGATCGACGTTCGCATCGGCGCGCACATAGGCGGGGTCCTTGCCGCCGAGCTCGAGACCGACGCCGATGAAGTGGCCAGCCGCCGCCCTTTCGATCGCGCGCCCGCCCTCGACCGAGCCGGTGAAATTGACCTGAGCGATCTTGCCCGAGCCGATGACGCGCGCGGCCTGATCATGAGTCATGACGAGATTGCGGAAGAGACCTTTAGGTAGCCCCGCCGCGTCGAGCGCCTGCTGGAATCGCTCGCCGACGAGCAGCGTCTGCGAGGCGTGCTTCAGGATCACCGCATTGCCCGCCATCAGCGCCGGCCAGATCGTGTTGACGGCAGTGAGGAAGGGGTAATTCCACGGCGCGATGACGAAGACGACGCCGAGCGGATCACGGCGGATGAAGCGCTTGAAGCCGTCTTTCGCGCCAGCGTCGATATCGGCGAGCGCTTGCGGCGCGATGGCCGTCATGTACTCGGCACGCTCGGTGAAGCCGCGCGCGATCTCGCCCGCACCGAAACGCACCGGCCGGCCCATCTGCCAGGCGAGCTCCTTGGCGATATCGCCCTGCATCGACTGCATCTTCGCGACGGCAGCGGTCAACACCTTGGCGCGCTCGGCGAGCGAGGTCCTGCGCCATGACGCTTGTGCGTTCCGCGCCACATCGAGTGCTTTGTCGATCTCGGCGTCGGACGCGACGGGCCGCTCCGCGTAGACGGAGTTGTCGACGGGCGAAGTGATCTTGATCGTCTGAGCCATGGCGGGTTGCCTTGCGAGGGGACGGTTGTAGCTCAGTAGACCGCTCCGACGGGCCGCAGGTCAAGGCAAGGTCATCCCGGCCGCTTCAATCCAAGGAGATCGCGGAGTGTCCGGCCCTCGTATTCCCGCTTGAAGAGCCCGCGCCGCTGCAGCTCGGGCACGACGAGTGTGACGAAATCGTCGACGCCGGCCGGCATCACATGCGGCAGGATGTTGAAGCCATCGGCTGCGCCGGTCTCAACCCACTCCTCCATGACATCGGCGATCGCCTTGGGCGTACCGACCTTGGTCATGAACCACCAGCCCTCGCCGTCCGACATCAGCTCGTAGGTTTCGCGCAGGCTCAAACGATCGGCCATCGCCCGGTCGAACAGCCACTTCGCATAACCGTTGAGCTTGTCGGCCGGCGGCTCGACGGATTTCGGCAGCGGATCATCGAGGCCATAGGCTGACAGATCGCCGAACAGCGACGTCAACATGCCCAGGCCGCTCTTGGGATGTACGAGCTTGCGGATCTCGTCCCGCTTGGCGATCGCCTCCCGCTCCGTCTCGCCGACGATCGGCATGAGGCCCGGCATGATCCAGAGCTCCGACGGATCGCGGCCGAACTTTGCGACCAGCGCCTTCACCGTTCGATAGAAGTCTTGCGACCGGGCCAAATCCCCATTCGTCGGCGCGTACTGGATGTTGGCATAGCGCGCCGCCATCTCGTTGGCCGACGGCGACTCGCCTGCCGTGACGATCACAGGACACCCTTGCGGAGAGGGCGCCACGTCGAGCGGGCCCTTGGTCGCGAAGTACGCGCCCTTGTGGTTGAGCACGTGCATCTTGCTGCGATCGAGATAGATGCCCTTCGCCTTGTCGCGAACGAAGGCGCCCTCCTCCCAGCTCGCCCAGAGCCCCTTGACCGCCTCGATGGCCTCGTGCGCGCGGGCGTAGCGCAACCGGAAATCGAGCGGCGCGTCGAGGCCGTAGTTGTACATCTCGTCCGGGCTGTAGGAGGTGACGACATTCCATCCCGCCCTGCCGTTGCTCACGATGTCGAGCGACGCCATGGCGCGGGCGATGCGATAGGGATGCGAATAGGTCGTCGAGATCGTTCCGATGAGGCCCAAATGCCTCGTCATCGCCGCGATCGCCCCCAGCACCACCATCGGATCGAGCTTCAAAGCGAAGTGCTCGTGAGCGATGTCGCGCAGCGGATTGTCGAGATTCTCGACCGCCATGATGTCGGCGAAGAAAATGAAATCGAGCTTGGCGCGCTCGGCTGCCCGCGCGGCGTCCGCGAACGCATCGAGGCTCATGAAGCCGTCATGCGGAAAGCCCGGCATCCGCCAGGCTCCCCGATGGTAGCCAAGCTTGTAGACGGACAAGCCGAGCGCCATGTGCTTGCGAGATCCGGCCATCTGTCCTTCCCTGCACGCTGCGGGCCCATTAACTATCCCGGCAACACCACCGTCATGCTGCCATAATTCGTGCCGCAGCTTCACTGCGTTGACGGATGGGGAGGCTTGCTTGCGCGTCTTGTGTGTTCCGGCAGTTCTCGCCGCCGTGGCGCTTTCCGGTTGCTCCTACGACATCGCGACGCCGGATTGCGAGACGGTGCTCACGCCGACCGAAGCCGCGGTCTGCGCAAGCCCGAAGCTCAGGAAGCTCGACCGCGATCTGCGCAAGCGCTACCGCGTGGCCCTCTCCATCTCCGGAGACGACGAGGCGAACCTCAGGTCCGAGCAGAATGCCTGGATCGCCGAGCGCAACACCTGCCTCGACGACGAGACGTGCATCGCCGAGCTCTATCGTGAGCGGATCAACGTTCTGGCCGACTACGACTGAAACCAGGACCGCTTTCGGATTTCCGACGCAGGACCGCGTAAAGTCGTCCTTTACCTGAAGCACGCCTGCCGCCAATCTCGCACCTTCGATCCCGCGGACGGGACCAAGAGGGAGTGAGGATGCGCGATCATCGCTATGACGTGCTGTTCGAGCCGGTCAAGATCGGCCCGCACGTCGCCAAGAACCGCTTCTACCAGGTGCCGCACTGCAATGGCGGCGGCTATCGCGATCCGACGGCCGCCGCGCGCATGCGCGAGATCAAGGCGGAAGGCGGCTGGGCGGTCGTCTTCACCGAGCAGACGGAGATGCATCACACCTCGGAGATCACGCCCTTCATCGAGCTGCGCTTGTGGGAGGACAAGGACATCCCGTCGCTCCGCCGCATGGCGGACGGCATCCGCAAGCATGGCGCGATCCCCGGCATCCAGCTCGCCTACTCGGGCATCAACGGGCCGAACCTCTACACGAAGGAGGTGCCGCTCGCGCCGACCGCACTGCCGATCCGCACCTTCACGAGCGATCCGGTGCAGGCGCGCGCCATGGATCTCGCCGACATCCGCAATCTGCGGCGCTGGTTCGTCAAAGCGGCGCGGCGCTCGGTGACGGCCGGCTTCGATCTCGTCTGCCTCTACGGCGCACACGGCTTCGGCGTCTTCCAGCACTTCCTCTCCCGCGCCACCAACCAGCGCACGGACGAGTACGGCGGCTCGCTCGAGAACCGATCCCGCTTCGTGCGTGAGGTCGTGGCCGATATCCGCGAGGCGGTGGGCGATCGCATTGCGCTCACCTTGCGCGTCTCGCTCGACGAGACGATCGGCGATCTCGGCTTCTCGAATGCCGAGGTGCGTGAGTTCATCGACATGAACCGCGACCTGCCCGATTGCTGGGACCTGGCGCACGGCACCTGGGAGGATTGCTCGGGCCCCTCGCGCTTCAAGGAAGAGGCGGCGCAGGAGACGCTCGTCAAGGGCATCCGCGAGATGACGACGAAGCCGGTCGTCGGTGTCGGCCGCTTCACGAGCCCGGACGTGATGGTGCGCATGATCCGCCAGGGCGTGCTCGATTTCATCGGCTGTGCACGTCCCTCGATCGCCGATCCGTTCCTGCCGAGCAAGATCGACGAAGGCCGGATCGAGGACATCCGCGAGTGCATCGGCTGCAACATGTGCATCACCGGAGACATGACGATGGCGATCTCGCGCTGCACGCAGAACCCGGCCTTCATGGAGGAGTGGCGGCGCGGCTGGCATCCAGAGCGCATGAATGCGAAGGGTGCGAGCAGCAAGGTGCTCATCGTCGGCGCGGGTCCGGCGGGGCTGGAGGCTGCGCGTGCGCTGTCGTTGCGCGGCTACGACGTTGCGCTCGCGGAAGCCAAGAGCGAGCTCGGCGGACGTGTCGCCCGTGAGCGCAAGCTACCAGGCCTTTCCGCCTGGGGTCGCGTCGCCGACTACCGCAGCTATCAGTTGAGCCAGCGCGGCAACGTCGAGATCTATCTCGAGAGCAAGCTCTCCGCCGACGATGCGCTGGCCTTCGGCGCCGAGCACATCGCGATCGCGACGGGTGCGCATTGGCGAGCCGATGGCGTCGCGCGCCAGCACGTCGTGCCGCCGTCGATCGACACGGCGATGCCGCTCTTCACGCCGGACGACATCATGGCGGGACGGCTACCTTCGGGCGGTCACGTCGTCCTGATCGATGACGACCACTACTACATGGGCGGCGTTCTCGCCGAGCTGCTCGCCGACAAGGGCTGCAAGGTCACGCTGGTGACGCCCGCCGCCTTCGTCTCCGAGTGGACGCGCAACACGCTCGAGCAGGGCACGATCCATCGGCGGCTGGTGACGAAGGGCGTCGAGATTGTGCTCAATCGAGGCTTCGCCGCCGTTCGCGGCGACGGCGTCGAGACCAATTGTGTCTATACCGATGCGCGAACAGTCATCGGTTGCGACGCCGTCGTGATGGTGGCCTCGCGTGTCGGCGAGGATGCCCTCTATCGAGGGCTTCGGGGCCGTGCCGCCGAATGGGCCGATGCTGGCGTCAAATCGGTGACGTTGTTCGGCGATGCCCAGGCGCCGGGCCCGATCGCTTGGGCGACGTTCGCCGGTCATCGCTATGCCCGCGAGCTTGACGAGCCCGATCGCGGCGACGCCCTTCCCTTCCGGCGCGAGATCGCCGAGCTTGCGGCGGATTGAGGATTTCATGACAAAATCGCAACTGTTGATCCGCAGCGCGACACTGGCCGATGGCACGACGGCCGACATTCTCGTTCGTGGCGGACGGATCGCGAGCATCGGCGGCGCCGCCTCGACTGGCGAGAGCATCGACGCCACCGGCTACGTTGCCCTCCCCGCCCTGGTCGAGCCGCACGTCCATCTCGATAAGACGCTCTGGGGCGAGCCGTGGCGGCCGAACACGGCGGGCCCCACGATCCCCGACTACATCGCCAACGAGCGCCGGGTGCTCTCCAACGTGACGACGTCGATCGCCACACGCAGCTCGGCGTTGCTCGAACACATGGTGGCGATGGGCTCGCTCACGATCCGCAGTCACGTCGATGTCGCGCCCGACTTCGGCGTCGCGCATATCGAGCAGATGCTCGCTTTGCGAGAGACCTATCGCGACCTCGTCGATCTGCAGCTCGTCGCCTTTCCGCAAACTGGCATGCTCATTCGCCCGGGCACGGTCGAGCTGATGGAGGAGGCGCTGAGGCTAGGCTACGAGACCATCGGCGGGCTCGATCCGGCCGGCATCGACAACGATCCGATCGCACACTTGCGGACAATCTTCGGCCTGGCTCAGCGCTACGGCCGCGGCGTCGACATCCATCTGCACGATCCTGGAGAGCTCGGCGTCTGGCAGATCGAGCGCATCGCCGATTTCACGGAAGGCTCCGGGCTCACCGGAAAGGTCATGATCAGTCACGCCTATTGCCTCGGCATGGTGAGCCAGGGTCGCGTCGAGGCCGTCGGCCGCCGTCTGGCCGATCTCGGCATCTCGCTCATGAGCTCCGCCCCTGCCGACATCGCCGTACCGCCGGTCGGTCTGCTGCGGGAGCTCGGCGTCACGATCTGCGCCGGCTCGGACGGCATCCGCGATGCCTGGTCGCCGATGGGCAACGGCGATGCGCTCGAGCGCGCCTGGCTGATGGCCTACCGCTTCGATTGGGGCAAGGACGCGCAGCTCCTGGCTGCGCTCGACGCCGTCATGGGCTCGGCGGCGCGGGCCATCGGTCTGCCGGAAACGAAGCTCGCGGTGGGCGAGCCCGCCGATCTGCTGTTGGTCAAAGCGGTGAACGCGCAAGACGCCGTCGTGCGGCGTCCGAAGGAGCGGATCGTGCTCAAGGCCGGACGGGTGGTGGCGCGGGATGGGGTGTATCTGGGTCGCTCGTAAGGCTCACAACCCCAGCACCGCACGCAAGACCACTGCCACCGCGCCGACGGCCGCGACGCCCGCGCCCCACAGCGCCGCGAACCACAGCAGCCGTCGCGTCCATCCGGGCCCCGGCTCGTCCCGCGCACTCAATGATAGCCTCCGTGCTCGTCGACCTTGCCGCGGAACACCCAGTAGGCATAGGCGGTGTAGGCGAGGATGAGCGGCACGAGGATCACGGCGCCGACGAGGATGAAGGCGAGGCTCTTGTCGGGCGCGGCGGCATCGGTGATGAGCACGCTCGGCGGCACGATATAGGGATAGAAGCTGATGCCGATGCCGATAAAGGACAGCACGAACAGCGCCAGCGCCGAGAGGAACGGCCGCGCGTGCACTTCGCGATCAGCGAGGCCGGTGAACAGCGCGTAGGCCGCCGCAAGCACGAGCAACGGCACAACACCTGCGAAGATCATCGTCGGCCAGACGAACCATTTCGCGTAGTACTCACCTTGCAGGAAGGGCGTCCACAGGCTGACGATGCCGATGAGCAGCAGTGTGCCGACGGCCGTCGCCCAGGCATAGGACCGTGCGCGTTCCTGAAGTGCTCCGGTGGTTCGCATCACGAGCCAGGTCGAGCCGAGCAGCGCATAGCCGACGACGAGCGCCAAGCCCGTCAGC
This sequence comes from Hyphomicrobiaceae bacterium, assembly GCA_046348995.1. GTDB lineage: Bacteria > Pseudomonadota > Alphaproteobacteria > Rhizobiales > Hyphomicrobiaceae > JANNSX01. Next base: position 364,339 of record JAXMDB010000002.1, on the reverse strand, counting down.
AGCGAGAACGGCGACAGCCAGTCGTACCAGCCGCCGGCGTAGCTGCGGCCGCTCACCTCGATGCCTTGCACGAGTGCCCCCAAGGCGACCCCTTGCGCGAACGTCGCGACCGTCGAGCCGCCGGCAAAGCTCCAGTCCCACAGCCATTGCCGCTCCTCGGCCGCGCGCCAGCGGAATTCGAAGGCGACGCCGCGGAACACGAGCGCGAGCAGCATCGCGATGATCGGGGCGTACAGCGCCGGCATGACGATCGCGTAGGCGAGCGGGAACGCGGCGAGCAACCCGCCGCCGCCGAGGACGAGCCACGTCTCGTTGCCGTCCCAGACCGGCGCGACCGTGTTCATGGCGACGTCGCGCTCCGTCTTGGACGCGAGGAACGGAAACAGGATGCCGACGCCCAAGTCGAAACCGTCGAGGATGACGTAGGCCAGAACCGCGAAGGCGATGATGCCGGCGAAGATGAAGGAGAGCTCGAGCATGGCCTCACTCCTTCGTCGCATGCGGCGGCGCGTCGGCCAACGCTGGCGCCGGTGTGATGCCGGCGGTACGCGTCACGACTCCCGGCTCGGGCGGCGGCTCATCGATGACGGGCGAGTGAGCGAGCACGCGAAGGGTGTAGGAGATGCCGGCGCCGAAGACGATGACGTAGACGATCACGAACGCCGCGAGCGAGGCCGCCACCGCGGGCGCTGCAATCGGCGACATCGAGTCAGACGTCCGCAACAGCCCGTAGACCGTGAACGGCTGCCGCCCGACCTCGGTCGTGAACCAGCCGGCGAGCACCGCGACGAAGCCCGACGGCCCCATGACGAGCGCGGCCCGTTGCAGCGCACGCGATCGATAGAGATCGCCACGCCAGCGCAGCCATAGTCCCCAAACACCGAGTGCGAGCATCAGCAGCCCTAGTCCGACCATCACGCGAAAGGCGAAGAAGACGATCGGCACGTTGGGCCAATCGGTGCGTGGAAAGGCCTCGAGACCGCGCACCTCGCCGTCGGCTTCGTGCGTCAGGAGGAGCGAGCCGATGCCTGGAATAGCAATCGGATATTTGAGCTCGCCCGTCGCCATGTCCGGCACCCCGAAGAGCACCAGCGGCGCGCCCCGCTGCGTCTCGAAATGCCCCTCCATGGCAGCGATTTTCGCCGGCTGATGGGCGAGCGTGTTGAGACCATGTGCATCGCCCGCGAGAATCTGCAAGGGCGCGACGACGATGATGAGCCAGAACGCCATCGAGTACATCGTGCGTGCCGGAAGGTTCTCGGAATCGCGCAAGAGATGCCAGGCCGCGACGCCGCCGACCGCGAAAGCGGTCGTGAGATAGGCGGCCTGCACCGTGTGCCAGAAGCGATACGGGAATGACGGGTTGAAGACAACTTGCCACCAGTCGGCCGGCAGAAATTGTCCGTTCGGAGCTTGCGTGAACCCGGCCGGCGTATGCATCCAGCTGTTGGCGCTCAGGATCCAGAAGGCCGAGAACAGCGTGCCGATCGCGACCATGAGTGTCGCCAGGAAATGAAGCCGCGGGCCAACCCGCGACAAACCGAACAGCATGACGCCGAGGAAACCCGCCTCGAGGAAAAAGGCCGTCAGCACCTCGTAGGCCATGAGTGGGCCGAGCACCGGCCCGACGCGATCCGCGAACACGCTCCAGTTGGTGCCGAACTGGTAGCTCAGCACGATGCCGGAGACGACGCCCATCGCAAAGACGATAGCGAAGGGTTTTAGCCAATAGTTGAAGCTTGCGAGATAGCGCCGCTCGCCTGTCCAAAGCCACAGCGCTTCGAGGACGGCGAGATAGCTCGCCAGCCCGATCGTGAAGGCGGGAAAGAGGAAATGGAACGAGACCGTGAAGGCGAACTGGATGCGGGCAAGATCAATGGCGTCCATGGGAGTGGCCCCAGCGCACGCGCGGTTACGTTTTCGCTCAACGCTTACCAGAACCTAGGCGTTCCGGTCGATACCGGGAGGGCGCATTCCGCCGCGCCCTCACCCACTACCCGCTGAACGACCCGATGAAATGCCCGAGCACGCCGGGCTCCATGAGGATCATCAACAGCGCGCCGCCGGCCGACCCGCCGATATGCGCTTCGTGGGCGATGTTGTCGCCGGAGCCGGTGGCCACGCTCGAATAGATGACGAAGACGATGGCATAGAGCCACGCCGGAATGCCGATCGGCGCGAACATGACACCGATTTCGGCGAACGGGGCGAACAGGCAGAAGGCAAACACGATCCCGCAGGTCGCCCCGGATGCGCCGAGCGCACGGTAGGTCGCGTTGTAGCTCTTGGCATAGAGCATCGTCAGCGAGGCGATGATCATCGATCCGAGATACAGCGCCAGAAGCCGCCAGCTCCCGAGCACGCTCTCGAGGTACGGGCCGAACGAGATCAGCGTCAGCATGTTGATGAGGAGATGCATGACGTCGCCGTGCACGAAGCCCGACGTGATGAGGCGATCGTCCTCCTTGTTGCGCAGGATGGCGCCGACATCGAAGACGAGGCGATCGACGAGGTACGGTCGCTGGAAGGCGAGAACGCTCACCGCGACGGTCAGGAGCAGCACGATCCACGTCGCGGGCGCCTGCGTGAATGCCGGCAAGTCCATGTAGCCCCCAAAAACTTCAGATGCGCCGCAATCCGGACGGCGCGTCCGTCAGCTCGTGAGGAACTTGGCGAACTGCTCGTCGAGCGTCCGCCTCAGATGAGACCGGTAGCGCTGATACTCCCGGTCGGCCGGCGCGATGCGGCCGAAGCGGTAGGTCTTTACCCGGTCCATCGGCACGAAGGCAACGGGCGTCGAGACCGGAAGCAGCTGCGAACCGCGACCGGCCTGCAGCGTGGTCAGAATTCCGTACATCTCGCCACTGATGATCGGGCGCGATACGACGGCCAACCGGTACTGCCCATGCCGGTTGGTGACGAGGTAGATGTAGCCCGACTGGTGCGGCACCGAGACGTGGCCGTGCTGGGTAAACTCCGCATCGACCCGGTCCCCCTCGCGGAAGACGAGGCTCGAGGCGTCCGCGCTCCAGCGGATCTCGGTGCGATAGGCGTAGATCGCCGCCGCGTCGCCGAAGGAGGGGCGCAGCGTCAGGTAGTCGCCTTCCAGCCACTGCACGGCGGGACGTGAGTAGTTGCCCAGATCGTCGGATGCGAGCTCCGGCACCCGCTTGGCGCCTGCCGCCGGCAGGGACGCACCATTGGTCGTTTGGCGAAGCCTGATTTTCAGCGCCTCCTCGAGCCGCACGATCGTCGCAAGCGTGAACGGCCGCCGGCCGGAGAGCGCCTTCTCGAGCGTCGACAGACTGATGCGCGCCTCGTCCGCGAGCCGTTGGCGGGTTATGCGCCGGCGCGCGATCTCCTCGCGAACGGCATGGGCGATCGAGGCGCAATCCGCCTCGGAGACATCGACGCGCGCACCGTCGGCCATGGCTCTAAGCCCCTCCCACTACCCCCGTACAAATCCGTACATATCCGGTCGAGCGTGGCATCAGCAAGGCGGAACGTGCGCACTGCGGCAGGACGTAGCCGGAATTGACGCTCGCCGGGGGGCGGCCGAGCCCTCAGCTTCTCCTCTGAAGACCGGCCTCTCCGAGCCAGCCCAGGAGGAGACCATGACCATCAAGACCTTCGCGCCCCCGCATGCCTTGCGACCGACCCTTTCGCTCATTTTCGGATTGATCGTCGCCCATCTCGCCGTGCTGCTCGTCGCCACGCGGGTGATGGCGGCCGGGGCGACGATGGGCATCGACGACGCCCGGATGGGTACGCTGCTGCTCGAAAGCGAGGTGCCCGGCCAGTACGTCGCGGCGCCTCGGCTCGGCTCCGACTATGACGTGACGGTGTCGGGCCTCACGGCCCGCACGCGGGTGACCCAGCACTTCTCCAATCCGACGAATGGCTGGGTGGAAGCGGTCTATGTGTTCCCGCTCCCGTCGGAGTCGGCCGTCGACACGCTGAAGATGGTGATCGGCGATCGCGTCATCGTCGGCGACATCAAGCAGCGGCAGGAGGCCAAGCGCATCTACGAGACCGCGAAGGCCAATGGCCAGAAGGCGAGCCTCGTCGAAGAGGAGCGGCCGAACATCTTCACGAACTCGGTCGCCAACATCGGCCCGCACGAGAGCGTCGTCGTCCAGATCGAATACCAGGAGACGGTTCGGCTCGCGGACGGCGTGTTCTCGTTGCGCCTGCCGCTCGTCGTCGGCCCGCGCTACAGCCCCAAGCCCATCGTCGAGACGGTCGACTTCGGTGGTCAAGGCGGTGGCTTCGGCCAGCTCGTCGATCCGGTACCCGATCGCGAGCGGCTGGAAAGCCCCGTCCTCGATCCGCGCAAGAACGATCCCGTCAGCCCGACGACGATTACCGTACATTTGAATGCGGGCTTCCCGCTTGCTGACGTGAAGAGCCACCACCACGAGGTGGCCGTCGCCAACGACGGCGCGGAGAGCCGGACCATCACGCTGAAGGACGGCGCCGTTCCCGCCGACCGCGATTTCGAGCTCACCTGGACGGCGGTCGCCGACGCCAACCCCGCGGTCGGGCTGTTCAACGAGACGGTCGCCGGTCGCGACTACCTGCTTGCCGTCGTGACGCCCCCCGCCGTTGCCGCCACCGAGAAGCCGCTACCGCGCGAGGTCGTCTTCGTCATCGACAATTCGGGCTCGATGGGCGGCACGTCCATGACCGACGCCAAGTCGAGCCTCGCCTTCGCGCTCGCGCGGTTGAAGCCGGAAGACCGCTTCAACGTCATCCGTTTCGACGACACGATGGACGTGCTGTTCCCCGATACGGTTCCCGCCGATGCCGGAAACATCGCATCCGCGCAATCGTTCGTGAAAGCGCTCGACGCCAATGGCGGCACCGAGATGATCCCGCCCATGCATCGGGCGCTTGCCGATCCGCGCCCGAAGGATCAGGGCTTCCTGCGTCAGGTCGTGTTCCTGACGGACGGTGCCATCGGCAATGAGCAGCAATTGTTCGATGTGCTCGCCGCCGAGCGCGGCCGCTCGCGGGTCTTCATGGTCGGCATCGGGTCGGCGCCCAACACCTATCTGATGACGCGCGCGGCCGAGCTTGGTCGCGGCACGTTCACGCACATTGCGTCCGAGGCGCAGGTGCAGGAGCGCATGCAGACGCTGTTCGCCAAGCTCGAGAGCCCGGCAGTGACGGGGTTGTCGGTTCGCTTCCAGGGCGCCACAGCCGATGTCGCACCGAGCTTGCTCCCGGATGTGTACCGCGGCGAGCCGCTCGTCATCGCGGCAGCGCTCGATAAGCTCGACGGCACCGTCGAGATCGGCGGCATGATCGGTACGCAGCCATGGGTCGCGCGCTTGCCGCTTGCGGGTGCCAAGCCGGGGCTCGGCATCTCGGCCGTGTGGGCACGGCGGCGGATCAGCGATCACGAGATCGAGGCGACGCTTGGTCAGCGAACGCGAGAAGCTGCCGATGCCCTGATCTTGAAGCTCGCGCTCGAGCACCATCTGGTCAGCCGCCTGACGAGCCTCGTCGCGGTCGATACGAAGGCAAGCCGGCCGGAGGGCGAGAAGCTCACCCGCGCCGACGTGCCGCTCAACCTGCCGGCCGGGTGGGACTTCGACAAGGTGTTCGGCCGGGTCGGCGAGACGGGCGAGCAGCACGCGGACGCACTGCCGGGCGACCCCGGGCTGCCGAGCGGGCTCATCGATGCGATCGACGCGAAGCCCGCGCCGAAGCTGATGACCGTCGCGGATGTCGATCAGCCGGTATTCCTGCCGAAAACCGCGACGGATGCGGAGCTCAAGATGCTGTTGGGGCTCATGCTTTTGCTGCTCGCGACCTTCGTTTGGCTCGCTCGCGGCGTCCCCTCTCGCAGAGCCCGTTGAACTATGGGCAGTGCTCTACGTTTACCAACAACCAAGCTCGACGCCGCGCCCCTCCCCGCGGCACCGAGGAGCGGTCGATCTCAGATCCCGCTCCGCCTTACCGCCGCGGTCCTTGTGGCCGCGGCGGGCTTTTACCTGCTGGGCCAAGGCCTCTACATCGAAGCCAAGGCGGCGGTTGCGCAGGTGCTGCTCGACCGGGCCTTCTTAGCCGGCGTCGCGAGCGGACACACGGCCAAACCCTGGCCGTGGGCCGATACCTGGCCGGTGGCGCGCATCAGCGTCGCCCGGCTGGGCGCCCAAGCGATCGTGCTCGAAAGCGGCAGCGGCCAGGCGCTGGCCTTCGGTCCCGGACACCTTGCGGGAACACCCGCACCCGGCGATCCCGGCACCTCGGTCATCGCCGCACATCGCGACACGCACTTCGCGTTTCTCGGTGAGCTCGTGCCGGGCGACGAGATCGTCGTCGAGCGCGGCAATGGGACGACGAAGCGCTTCCGCGTCGCCGGCCGCAGCATCGTCCGCTTCGACGCCTACCGCGTCGATCCGGGCGCAAAGGTGCGGCGGCTCGCGCTCGTCACCTGCTGGCCCATCGGCGCACTGACGAGCGGCCCGTTGCGGCTGGTGGTGGAGGCGGAGATGGTGGAGGATTCTCAAACGACCAACCGTAGGGCGAGTTGAGCCTTCGGCGAAGCCCGCCGCCACGCACACAGTGTCTGCCGCGGTGGACTTCGCCAGATGGCTCAGTCCACCCTACAGATCACGCCTGCCTCAAGCCGGAAAATCCTCCGCGCGCAGCACCGAGGAAAACGCGAGGCCCGCGGCTCGAAACGCCTCCGCCGCGCCCTCCTGCCGATCGAGCACCGTCACCACACGCACGACCTCGCCGCCCTCGGCGCGCACGACGTCGGCCGCCTTGATCGCCGAGCCGCCGGTGGTCGTCACGTCCTCGACGACGACGACGCGGCGTCCCTTCAGCGTCTCGCCCTTGACGAGGCCCTCGACGAGGCTCTGCGTGCCGTGCTCCTTTGCCTGCTTGCGCACGATGAAGCCGCCGACCGGGCGGCGCTCGACCGCCGAGATGGCCGCGACGGAGGCCGCGATCGGCACCGCGCCGAGCTCCAGACCGCCAACCAGATCCGCACGATCGTCTTGGATCGCATCGAGAATGAGGGTCGCCGCCAGATGTGCCCCCTCGGCATCGAGCAGCGTCGGCTTCATGTTGAAATAGAGCGTCGAGGTCTTGCCCGAGGCGAGCTTGAACACCTCGCCAGAGCGGAAGGATTTCTTCCGCACGATCTCGATCAGGCGGCGCCTCAGGGCCTCCCTGTCCTCCCCCTGCATCACCATGCCCTCCTTTTCTTGTCGCTCGCGGTGATGCATAGCCTCTTTGGGGCGGCGACGACAGGCCCCGGCGAGAGGAAGGAACGGCACATGATCGACCTCGAGAAGCCACCGGAGCTCGACACGACGGGTTGGCTCAACGTGGACGATGTGCCGACTCTCGCTGCCCTCAAGGGCAAGGTCGTGGTCGTGCTCGCCTTCCAAATGCTCTGCCCGGGCTGCGTCAGCCACGCCCTGCCGCAGCTGCAGCGCCTGCGCGAGCGCTTCGGCGAGGCGGATGTCGCGATCCTCGCGCTCCACACGGTCTTCGAGCATCACGACGTCATGACGCCGAAGGCGCTTCAGGCCTTCGTGCACGAGTACAAGTTCAGCTTTCCCATCGGCATCGACACGCCGAGCGGGGAGGACATCCCCAAGACCATGCTCGCCTACGAGATGCGCGGCACACCGACCCTGCTGATCTACGACCGGCAGGGACGTCTGCGGCGGCACTATTTCGGCCGGCCCGACGATCTCGTGCTCGGCGCCGAGCTGATGGCCATGGTGCTCGAGACGGACGCGCGCGCAACCGAGCAAGTGCTCTCGCGCGCGCTGCTGATGCCCGGTCACCGGCACGATCACGACGACCACGGCCACCATCATCACGAGCACGGCGACGGCTGCGGGTGTGGGCATTCGCACTAAGGCGTTAAGCGACGGGGGGAAAGTCACATGAGCGGCATCGTCATCGTCGGCGGCGGGCAGGCCGCGCAATCGCTGATCGCCAAACTTCGACAGCTCGGATGCAACGACCCGATCACGCTCGTCGGCGACGAGCCGGTCGTACCCTATCAGCGTCCGCCCCTATCGAAAAAATATCTTATCGGCGACATGACGCTCGACCGTCTGCTGCTTCGCCCCGAGAGTTGGTACGGCGAGCAGCGCGTCACCCTCAAACTGAAAACGCGCGCGACGGCCGTCGACCGCGCCGCCAAGCAGATCGTGCTCTCGACCGGCGAGAAGATCGCCTACTCGAAGCTCGCCCTGACGACGGGATCGCTGCCACGACTGCTGCCCGAGGCGATCGGCGGCAAGCTCGCCGGCGTCTATGCCATGCGCACGCTCGACGACGCCGACCGGATGGCGCACGAGCTCAAACCAGGGCGGCGCGCGCTCGTCATCGGCGGCGGCTACATCGGCCTCGAGGGCGCGGCCGTGGCGGCAATGAAGGGTCTTTCCGTCACCGTGCTCGAGCTTGCAGACCGCATTCTGCAGCGTGTCGCGGCCGAGAAAACCTCGGACTATTTCCGCGCGCTGCATCAATCGCACGGCGTGACGATCCGGGAGCGGACGGGTCTGACGCGGCTGATCGGCGACAACGGCAGGGTCGTCGGAGCGGAGCTATCGGACGGCTCGCGGATCGAGACAGATTTCGCCATCGCCGGCATCGGCATCGTGCCCGACGATGCGCTGGCCCGCGCGGCAGGCCTCACGATCGACAACGGCATCGCGGTCGACGCGCACTGCCGGACCTCCGATCCCGACATCTATGCCGCCGGCGATTGCGCGAGCTTCCTGCATCAGGGCGAGCGTATCCGCTTGGAGTCCGTCGGCAACGCCATCGACATGGGCGAGTGCATCGCCGCGAACATGATGGGCGAAGCAGTGGCCTACGAGGCCGCGCCCTGGTTCTGGTCCGACCAGTATGACGTGAAGCTGCAGATCGCCGGCTTGAACCGCGGCTACGATGCGACGGTCGTGCGTCCTGGCAAACGCGCCGGCGCGCAGTCGGTCTGGTACTACAAGGGCGACAAGCTTCTCGCCGTCGACGCCATGAACGACGGCGCGGCCTACACGGTGGGCAAGCGCGTGATCGAAGCCGGCCGCACGATTCCGCAGGCGATCGCGGCGGATGCGGCGGCGAACTTGAAGGATTTCCTGGGGTGAGCCGATGCTCCCACGATGGGAGAGATCACGCCGTACGACAGACGAAACGTAGGGTGGACTGACCCCGGACTTGGTCCGGGGAAGTCCACCATGTCAGGCACCGTGCTCGTGATGGTGGACTTCGCCTGACGGCTCAGTCCACCCTACGGTTTCCGTTTCGCCGGCGAGCGCGAAGGGGAACCTATGCCTACTCAGCCGCCGCCTTGAGGCTAGGCGCCGCCGCGCGCACGTCGGCGTCGACGTGGCTTTCGAACTTGGCGAAGTTCTTTGAGAACATATCGACGAGCTTGCGGGCCTGCTCGTCGTAGGCCTTGGGATCGGCCCAGGTCGCGCGCGGATCGAGGATCTTGGCATCGACGCCGGCAACAGCGAGCGGCACCTCGAAGCCGAAGAAGGGATCGCGCCGGGTCGGCGCGTTGCGCAGCGTCCCATTGAGTGCCGCCGTCAGCAGCGCCCGCGTCACCGCGATCGGCATGCGTCGGCCCGTGCCGTACTTGCCACCGGTCCAGCCCGTGTTGACGAGCCAGCAATCGGACTGATGCTCGGCGATCTTCTGTTTGAGCAGATTGCCGTAGACGCTCGGATGCCGCGGCATGAACGGCGCGCCGAAGCAGGTCGAGAAGGTCGCCGACGGCTCCGTCACGCCTTTCTCGGTTCCCGCGACTTTCGCCGTGTAGCCGGACAGGAAGTGATACATCGCCTCCGACGGCGTCAGGCGCGCGATCGGCGGCAGCACGCCGAAGGCATCCGCCGTCAGCATGATGATGTTCTTGGGGTGTCCGGTCGTGCCCGCGAGCTTGGCGTTGGCGATGAAGCTCGCCGGATAGGCGCCGCGCGTGTTCTCCGTTTTCGAGCCGTCGTCGAAATCGGGACGTCGTGTCTCGGCGTCGATCGTCACGTTCTCGAGCACGGCGCCGAAGCGGTTGACCGCCGCGTAGATCTCAGGCTCGGCCTCGGCCGAGAGACGGATCGTCTTGGCGTAGCAGCCGCCCTCGAAGTTGTAGACGCCCGCATCCGACCAGCCGTGCTCGTCGTCGCCGATGAGCGCGCGGGCCGGGTCGGCCGACAAGGTCGTCTTGCCGGTGCCGGACAATCCGAAGAACAGCGCCGCGTCCGTGCCTTTGCCCTCGTTCGCCGAGCAGTGCATCGGCATGATGCCGCGATCGGTGAGCACATAGTTCAAATAGGTGAAGACCGATTTCTTGATCTCGCCTGCGTAGGACGTGCCGCCGATCAGCACGAGACGCTGCGCGAAGTCGACCGCGATGACCGTCTCGGTCCGCGTGCCGTGACGGGCGGGATCGGCCTTGAAGCTCGGCAGGTCGACGATCGTCAAATCGGGCGCGAAGCTCTTGAGCTCACTCTCGGGCGGCACGATCAGCAGATTGCGGATGAAGAGCGCGTGCCAGGCATATTCGCAGTAGACGCGCACCTTGAGGCGGGTCGCGGCCTCCGCTCCCGCATAGAGATCCTGGACATACAGCTCACGTCCGGCAGCGAATGCCGCGTGATCCTTCTTCAGAGCCGCGAACGACTCCGGCGACATCGGCTTCGTATTGTCCCACCAGATCGTCCCGTCGGTGGACGCATCGCGGACGACGAACTTGTCGGCAGGCGAGCGGCCCGTGTGCTGCCCCGTCTCGACGACCAGGGCACCGGACGCCGCGAGCCGGCCGCCGTTGCGGCGGATCACATGCTCGTAGAGCTCGGCAACGGTTCCGTTGCGATTGACGACGGCGTTCTCCAGAGATGTGAGCATATCCGGCCCTGCGCAAACGAGAAAAAGCTACCCAATCCGCGGCGAATGCGACCAGGGCGAGGGTCATTCGCCGAAGGCAATGCGCCAAGTCGAGGTGCCTAGCAGACTAAGCGAGGCGGAACACAGCGACAAGATAGCCCGCTGGAGAGCAATTGTGGACGAAACGGCCGGCATTTGCGTGGCTTTGCCGTCAACGGCCCGAGCAAACGCGGTTGCGCCGTGGCTGCCATGCGAATAGAACGGGCCTCCATGCGGCGGACGGGCACGTGAGGCTCACACAAAATTGCCATGCTCCGCCGTTCAGTTGTCATTCAGCCGTGCAAACGCAGAGTCCGGCCTGCATGGCAAGGCGATTCTCACCACCCCCGGTGGGGCCATTGCAAGGGATCGGCAGGGACTGAGATATGCGCAACAGCTCGAACATCTGTCTGGTCGACGACGACCGTAACATTCTGACGTCATTGCGGGTCGCGCTCGAGGCGGAAGGCTACAAGATCAGGACGTACAACGACGGCGTGTCCGCGCTCGAAGGCCTGACGGAGGCGCCAGCCGACCTCGGCATCTTCGACATCAAGATGCCCCGCATGGACGGCATGGAGCTCTTACGCAAGATTCGCCAGCAGTCCGACATGCCCGTGATCTTCCTGACGTCGAAGGACGAGGAGATCGACCAGCTGTTCGGCCTCAAGATGGGCGCCGACGACTACATCTCCAAGCCCTTCTCGCAGCGCCTCCTCGTCGAGCGTGTGAAGGCGATCCTGCGGCGCGCGGGCTTCAAGGACCCGGCCACCCCCGGCACGGCCGAGGTCACCATTCTCGAGCGCGGCAAGCTCAAGATGGATCCCGAGCGGCATACCTGCCATTGGGACGGCAAGAACGTCACGCTGACGGTGACCGAGTTCCTGATCCTGCAGGCGCTCGCCATGCGCCCAGGCGTCGTCAAGAGCCGGGATGCGCTCATGGACGCCGCCTATGACGACCAGGTCTACGTCGACGACCGCACCATCGACAGCCACATCAAGCGCTTGCGCAAGAAGTTCAAAGAGGTCGACGACGATTTCGACGTGATCGAAACCCTCTACGGCGTCGGCTACCGGTTCAAGGAAGCTTGAGCCGGGGAGCGGCGCCGGTCGAGGCGCCCTCGGGGGGACGATGACTCTCAAGGCCGAGCAGAGCAGTTGGCGTTGGCGTCCGCTCGATCCGGCCCGGTGGCTGGTGGATTTCCTGTCGCGCTATGTCGACAAGATCTTCCTCACCACGGGGTTCGCGAGCGTCACGCGCCGCATCATCCTGTTCAATCTGCTCGGCCTCATCATCCTCGTCACCGGCATCCTCTACGCCTCGCGGTATCAGGAATGGCTGATCGATGCGCGGGTGAAGAGCCTCGTCGCGCAAGGTGACATCGTCGCCGAGTTCGTCGCCGACCGCGCCGCCGGCAGCATGGACCGCCGGCGCGACGACAACGCCGACGAGGACACCAAGGCGATCGAGCAGATGTTGCTCGACATCGATCCGCAGGCGATCGCACCGGGCATCCTCAAGACCGCGCGCAAGACGGGCACGCGCATCCGCATCTATACGGCGGACGGCACCGAGGTGACCGACTCCAACACGCTGCTCGCCGAGGGCGACGCGCCGCCCGTCGAGGAGCCGGATTGGCTGAAGTCCCTCCTCATGGGCATCAGCTCGGCCTTCGTGCGCGACAGCGACGGCCTTTATCGCGAGATGCCGCGCGCCAACGGCATGAGCTACGAGGAGGTCAACGCCGCGCTCTCGGGCGAAGCATCGTCGGCGGTCAGGACGACGGAGAACCAGCGTCACGTCATCGTCGCGGGCGTTCCCATCATGCGCGACAAGAAGCTGCTCGGCGCGGCGCTCCTCACCACCCAGGGCGGCGAGATCGACGAGCTGATCCTGAAGGAGCGGCTGTCGATCCTTCGCGTCGCACTCATCTGTTTCTTCGTCATCGTCGGCATCTCGCTGATGCTCGCCGCCTCGATCGCGAGCCCCTTGCGCAGCATCGCGGTTGCGGCCGAGCGCATTCAGAAGAACCTCGCGCTGCGCGGCGAGCTGCCGGAGTTTCCCGACCGGGTCGACGAGATCGGCAAGCTGTCGAAAACGCTCAGGGCCATGAACGAGGCTCTCTACAAGCGCATCGAGCGTAGCGAGCGGTTCGCCGCCGATGTCGCCCACGAGCTGAAGAACCCGCTGACCTCGGTCCGCAGCGCGGCGGAGACGCTGCCGCTCGTGCGCAAGGACGAGGATCGCAAGCATCTGATCGACACGATTCAAAGCGACGTCAAACGCCTGACGCGGCTGATCGACGACATCTCCAAGGCGACCCGGGTCGAAGCCGAGATGGCGTTGACGGAAGCCCAGCCCGTCGATCTGGCCGACCTGCTGCAGGCTGTCGCCGACGTCGCCAACAACAAGGCGTCGAACAAGGGACAATCCGTCATCGTCTCGCTCGACCCGGCGCCCGGGATCAATCGCCCCTACTATGTCGCCGGCCACGACCTGAGGCTCGGCCAGGTTTTCCACAACCTGATCGACAACGCGCTGTCGTTCAGCCCAGAGAACGGCCGGGTGTGGATTCGCGGCAGCCGCTCGGGCTCGAGCCTCGTCATCATCGTCGAGGACGAGGGGCCGGGCATTCCAGCCGACAACCTCGAGCGCATCTTCGAGCGCTTCTATACCGATCGCCCCGGCGCCGACAATTTCGGCAAGAATTCCGGGCTCGGGCTATCCATCTCGAAAGAGATCGTGCTCGCCCATGCGGGCCAGATCTGGGCCGAGAACCGGGCGGCGGACGGGCCGGGGGCATCCTCCGGGGCCCGGTTCACCGTGCGACTGCCGGCGCTCTACGGGATCGCTGCGCCCCGCTCGAGGTTGCGCCGTGCCTGAGCTCGTCCACGGCACGGCTGTTGCCGTCGCCGGGAGGGCCGTGCTCCTCAGGGGGGCATCCGGCGCCGGAAAATCCGACCTTGCCTTGCGGCTCATCTGCGGGCGGGACCGCTTCCCCGGGTTTGCCGGCGCCCCCATCCTCGTTGCCGACGACTACCTGCATCTCGCCGTCTCGAGGGGGCGCGTGACGCTGACGGCGCCCGCGACGATCGCCGGTCTCCTCGAGGTGCGCGGCGTCGGCATTCTCAACGTCCCCTACGCCGCCAAGGCGACGCTCGCCCTGGTCGTCGACCTTGTCGAGGCGCGCGCCGTGCCCCGTTTGCCCGAAAGCGAGACTGCCGCGTTCCTGGGCATCCCGGTGCCTAGACTTGCCCTCGATCCCTTCGAGGCAAGCGCCCCCGCCAAAGTCCTGGCGGCACTCGCCGCGTCGTCGCCAGCCACCCGGCGGCGTCCTGCCGCCGCGAAAGCCCTTGCGTCCCGCCGCGACACACGCCAAACATAGGCGCCTTCCAGGAGAGCGCCGCGGCGCTCCTCGCACCGGCAGCAGGCTGCCGGCATCGGCAAAGAGGCCACGAGCCAACTTCATGATCGGCCTTGTGATCGTCACGCATGGCGGATTGGCGACCGAGTTTCGCGCCGCCCTCGAGCACGTGGTCGGTCCGCAGCCGCAACTCCAGACCATCGCCATCGGCCCGGAGGACGACATGCAGATGCGGCGGGAGGAGATCCTCGCCGCCGTCCGCAAGGTCGAGAGCGGCCACGGCGTCATCATCTTGACCGACATGTTCGGAGGTACGCCCTCAAACCTCGCCATCTCGGTGATGGACGACGCCCATGTCGAGGTGATCGCCGGCATCAACCTGCCGATGCTGATCAAGCTCGCGAGCGTGCGCGGCGATGTGAACCTCGAGCAAGCTATCGATCAAGCCAAGGACGCCGGCCGCAAATACATCTCGGTTGCAAGCCAGGTCCTCACCGGCCACCAATAGGCAAACGCCCCCCTTATCGAACTGGAGCCGGGTCCCGCATGTCGCCGCCGAACGCCGTCCGTGCCGAGGTCGTGATCTGCAATCAAAAGGGACTGCACGCCCGCGCCTCGGCCAAATTCGTGCGTTGCGCCGGATCCTTCGATGCCGAGGTCACGGTCACCCGCGACGACCAGACGGTCGGCGGCGAGTCCATCATGGGGCTCATGATGCTCGCCGCTGGCCCCGGCACCACGATCGTCATCGAGGCCAAGGGGAAAGAGGCGGAAGCCGCCCTCGCTGCCCTGCGCGAGCTCGTCGAGTGCGGCTTCGGCGAGGAGAGTTGACCTACCGGGTCAGCTTGAGATCGGCCAGACGGAACGCGATGTCGCGGAAGGCCTGCCTCAGCTCCGAGCCGTTGTCGGCGAGGAAGGCGTAGCTGCCGCCCGAGGCACAACTCTCCAATGTCGCGACGGCCGTGGCGTCGGTGAGCTGGAAGCCGACGGTGTAGACGACGACACCCTCGGCCTTCATCGCTTCGCACATCCGCCGTGCCTGCTCGTCGGAGAGGCCGTTGTCGGGCGTACCGCCGACGGTGCGCGTCTGCACGCCGCGCCGATAGTCGGTGTTGTACTCGCCGTCGGTCATGAGGACGGCGACCTTCGTGACGTTGCCCGAGTAGGCGGCGGGCTCGCTTCCCATGGGCCAGACGTCGGCCCAGCTGGGGGAGAGTGCATACCAGGCCCAGGCGGTGCCGATCTGACCGGCCGTGTAGCCGTTCGCCGACAACCCCTCGATTTTGCGGTCGAGCGCGTCGTTGTCGCTGGTGAGCGGGAGAACCGTGCTCGACGGCAGGCAGGCGCCGGTCTGGGTATAGACGGGACCGATCCAGCTGCCAGCCACAGGCGCCGCATCGGTGAACGCGTCGGACCCAAGCCGCTCCGACACGCAAGCGGTGAGCGCATAAGTCCGCGTCCGGCCGCTCGCATCGCGCATCGACCTCGTCGCCGGTGGTGCGCCGATGACACTCGCAAGCACATCATTACCCGGACGAACGGTCTCCGAGAACGGCACGACGGCGATGCGCGTATGCTCGCGGCTCTCGGCATCCGGCAGCAGCGATTGCACGAGATCCTTGGCGGCGAGCTTCAGATCGGCGATCTTCTGGCCGCTCATGGAGCCGGTGATGTCGAGCATCATCGCCACCTCGAGCTCCTTGCCCGAGCCGGCTTGGCCCATGTCGGCCGATGCCGCCGCCGTGAGCGTAAGGCTCTCGACGCCGATCATGGCGAGAAAGCTCGTATCGACCCGGGCGTGCGCCGCGAGCGTCACCGAAGAGCTGGCGCCATCGATCGCGAGGTGCGTGATCTCGGCGTCGACGCCGGGCGGGAGGGTGCTCGCGAAGTACCGGCGTGCGTAGCTCTCGGTCGCGGCCTGGTCGCTCGAGGTTTGAAGCGTGCGCCCTGCCGCCAGGGCCACGGCGTCGATCGTGGCCTGCAAATCGCCCTTGGCCTTGACGGCGTGCCCGAGGTCGACCGCCATGCCGATCGCGGCCGTCACCGGGATGATCGTCGCAGCGAAGACGATGCCGATGGTGCCGCGGCGGTCTGCCATGAACCGGCGCGCGGCCGAAGAACCGGCAGCACGATTGCAGAATGCCGACCACAGTCTGGATGATTCAAACATGCGCTTATTCCCCGGTTGATGATTATGTCAACGCATTGGCAACTTCTCTTGCCGGGGAGTAAAATTTCGCAATTACTTTTTCATTGCGAGTCGATTGTCGTTTCTGCCTCAGCAATTGGTTTAATACACCGATACAATTTTCATCGACTCGGAACTATCCTTAATCGGACAAACGTGCACCGTGGACGCAAAAAAAGAAGGACGCCGCGAGGGCGCCCTTCAGAGGTTGGGCCGGGGAGTGAAGCCGGCTTCTCCGTTGAGGCAGAGGGCGAGGGGAGTGAAGCCTCGCCGTCTGCCTAGACCCACGCGGAGAGCGTGGAGCTAGCGGGTGATGCGGAGCCGCTGGTTGCCGGTTCCCGTGGCGGTCGCGATGTCGTTGGCGATCGACTGGAAGGCATTGCGCAGACCGCTTTGGCTCGAGAGGCTGTTGGCGACGTCGTAGTAGTGCTCCTCGAAGAAGTTGTTCGGGTCGGAGACGCAGCGCTGCAGCATGCTCTTGGCCGAGTTGCTGGTCAGCTCGACGCCCACGGCGAACACTTCGACACCCGCCGTCTTCATGTTCTCGCAGATCTCGTCGGCCTGGGACTCGGAGGAGCCGTTGCTGGTGTAGTCGGTATTGAACTCACCGTCCGTCATGATGATCAGGGCTTTCAAGCGCTCCTCGCGGTTGAACTCCTTGCCGACGCGGTCGGACGGCCAGATGGCATCCCACAGCGGCGACAGCGTGTACCAGCCCCAGGCGAGACCGAGGTGTCCGGCGGTGCCGCCACCACCCTGGAGGTCGTCGACCGCATCGATCAGCGTCTGACGGTGGTCGGTCAGCGGCACGACCGGATATTGCGGCGTGCAGCTCGTGCTGGACGAGCTCGTCGTCGTGTAGGCGCCGAACGTCTCTTCGGACGGCGGCGCATCGTCATAGCCGTGCCCATGCGCCGACTCCACTCGTTCCGTGACGCAGTTTTTGCGGTAGCGCGTGCGGGTGCGCTCCTCCGGCTTCGTGCCGTACTGCCGACAGCTCGTGTGGCTGCCATTCCAACGGAGACAGACTGACCGGTCTTCGACGTACGCAGTGTACGTCTCCGTGTAGCTGTCCGGCACGCCGGTCACGTCCTCGGCATAGTCGCCGACGTTGACCATCGCCGAGAACGGCACCAAGCTGACCTTCACCGAGCGGGCTTGCGGCGAGGGGGGCATGAGCGTGTTGAGCAGGTCGTTGGCGGCCTGCTTGGCGACGGCCATGCGGTCGACGCCGTTCGGGTTCATGTCGGGCGTCATCGAGCCGGTGACGTCCATGACGACCGCGAGCTCGACGTCCATGCCGCCGGAGTCGCTGGTCAGCGACTTCGACTGCACCTCGACCTTGAGATGGTCGAGATTGAGAAGCTTGAGGAAGCCGGTGTCGACCGTGCTGTGCGCCGTCATATAGACGTTGCCCGTTCCATCGGCGGTGTTCTGCGTGATCTCGCCCTTCAGACCGTTCTCCTCGAGGGCGGCGGTGAAGAAGGTCTCACCCGCGGCCGTCGCCTGGGCGGTGTCGCCGGTCTCGTCGAACTTGCGTCCGGCCGCGAGCACGGCCGAGTCGAGTGCGAGCTGGATGGTCGTGCGATCGTGGTAGGCGCGACCGTAGTCGATCGCGGAGCCGACCAGAATGACGACAGGAACGATCATCGACGCGAAGATGAGGGCGATCTGGCCGCCTTCCTCCGCGGCGAACCTGTCGGCTCCAAGCCGTGCGCCCAGCGCTGTCGTGTTGCGGTAGGCCCGTGCAATCAGGCCGGTGAGTTTCTTTGTTCCAAGCATCGGTGCCTCCTAGTTTGTAGGGGGACACTGCCCCGAAACTTACAAAACCTCCTTGCGATGAAGCCTCAGATTTTAACGACCTTGGACAAACCGGACTGCTGCTACGATCCCGGTTAATTGTTCAATACTTGATCCGATAAAACAGATCGACAATTACACGGATTTACTGCGGTTTCCTCTCGTATTTTCAATGTTTTCCGCACGGTGGGAGATCGAGACATTTAGCGATAAAGATCGCAGAGAATTTTCTGCAAATTGGGCCGGCTCAGCCAGAGTTGCACCAACGTACCGGCCCTTACGCGTTAAGATCTCTCAGGGTGTGGGAAGTAGCCCGGAATTGCATGCACGCCGGTGGCCAGTCGTGAATGGGCAGCCTCCTTGAGAAGCGGCGGAGGCTCACGGCGAGGCGGAAAGGCGGCGAGGGGGAAATCGTCGCGAGGGAAAGAAGGGAGAGCCTCTCGCACGGGCGCCGCTGCTCAATGTTGCTTCGGCGCAGAGACAAAAATGCAAGGAAGCCCGCCGGCAAGCGGGCGGACCTCTCTGCGCGTCGTGTCTCTACTTCGACAGACGGAGCTGCGCCACGTTGAAAGCGATGCTGCGGAAGGCGAGCTTCAGCTTGTCGCCGTCGGTGGCGTTGTAGAAATGGCTCTCGGACGAGGCGCATTCCTCGAGGAACTTCTTGGCCTTGTCCGAGACCATGAAGCCGACGGTATAGACCGTGATGCCCTCTTTCTTCATGTTCTTGCAGAGCTGCTTGGCCTGCGCGTTCGAGGAGCCATTGCCATTCTCGTAGGCGGTGTTGTAGTCGCCGTCCGTCATCAGGATCGCGATCTTCGACGTCTCGTCGTCGCCGTACTCCGCCGCCTGGCTACCGGCCGGCCAGAATTCGTTCCACTTCGGCGACAGCATGTACCAAGCCCAGGCCGTCCCGATGTGTCCGGCCGTCCCGCCGCTCGCGTTCAGGTCGTCGATCGTATTCTCCAGATCGCCCTTGTCGGACGTGAGCGGGATGATCGACGCCGCCGGCTTGCAGTTGCTGCTCGACAATCCGGTCACGGCATCCAGACTGCCGAGATAGGACTGATCGTCATCACGACCAGGAATAGCATCCGTGAACTTCTCCGAGCCGGTCCGCTCGACGACGCAAGTCGAGTAATCGTGGCCGGCGACCCAATACTTGCCCTTGCCTTCGCAAGAGGCCTTGAGGACGCCGTCCTTGTAGCAGCTCTCGGGATAAGCATAGTGCCCCTCGGCCGATTGCGGCACGCCGGTCACATGCTCGAAATAGTCGCCGGCGTTGACGGCGATCGAGAACGGCACGAGGGCCACGCGCGACGTGTATTTCGATTGGTCGTCGCGCACGAGAATGTTGACCAGATCCTTCGAGGCATCCTTGAGGTCCTCGAGCTTGGAGCAGGGCTGGCACATCGACCCCGTCACGTCGAGCATGAGCGAGATCTCGACATTCTTGTCGAGGCCGCCGCTCGCAAGCACCGCCGCCGAGGTCGAGGAAACGGTGACGTTGTCGAAGCCGAGCATGCGGGCGAAGGTGGTCTTGACCTTCACGCTGGCTGAGAAGTGCATCGTCGACGTCGCCGTGTCGGCCTTGTTCTCGACGATCTCGACGCCTTCGACGCCCTTCATGGCGGACTGGAAGTAGTCCGCGGCGACGGTCTCCGCCTTCGAGGCATCGCTGCTCACTTGAAATTCGCGGCCTGCGGCGAGCACGGCGCTGTCGAGCGCTGTCTGCAGAGCGGTGCGATCTTCCAGCGCGCGGCCATAGTCGATCGCAAAGCCGATGATGCCGAGGACCGGAATGATCATGAAGGCGAACAGCATGCCGATGTTGCCGGAGCGGTCGGCGCCGATGCGGGTAAACCCGCTCGAGCACACGCGTCCGGCCGTCGCCATGCGCTTGCGCATTGCGAGCCTGGGAAGCCGTGCGAGCATGATGAGCCTGTCGAGCATGCGAGTTGCCTCCTGCGTTCAGGCTGCCGAAGCTAGGCGCTTATTATTCAGCGCAAGTAAACGGGAGAAATTTCCTCAAATTGATTTTATTTCTGCGCTAACTTTTTCTCCGCTTGTTCGATACATTTTGCTTAAAATTGCTGGCTCTCTGTTCACATTTCGATAATCAGGCGGCGGCGGGGAGCCGGCAGGGTGCCCAGTGCCCGGGGGGCCCGCACGCCGGAGCAATTTGCGTGCCGCAGAGCAAGCGATTATAGAGCCCGGCAGATGGGCTTTGGCCCGCCGGCGCCACGACGAGAGAGAAAAGCCATGACCGCTCACGACTACCGCGTTGCCGACATCGGCTTGGCCGGCTGGGGCCGCAAGGAGATCGCCATCGCCGAGACCGAGATGCCGGGCCTCATGGCGACTCGGGCCGAATATGGTCCAAAGCAGCCGCTCAAGGGCGCCCGGATCGCGGGCTCACTCCACATGACCATCCAGACCGCGGTGCTCATCGAGACGCTGAAGGCGCTCGGCGCCGACGTCCGCTGGGCCTCCTGCAACATCTACTCGACCCAGGATCACGCAGCGGCTGCCATCGCCGCCGCCGGCACCCCCGTCTTCGCCTACAAGGGCGAGAGCCTCGAGGAATACTGGGAGTTCACCCACAACATCTTCGAGTGGGCCGACGGCGGCACGCCCAACATGATCCTCGACGACGGCGGCGACGCGACGCTGCTGATCCACCTGGGGCTGCGCGCCGAGAAGGGCGACACGGCCTTCCTCGACAAGCCCGGCAGCGAGGAGGAAACGATCCTCTTCGCCTCGATCCGCAAGCGCTTGAAATCCAATCCCGGCTGGTACGGCCGCAACGCGGCGACCATCAAGGGCGTCACCGAGGAGACGACGACGGGGGTCAAACGCCTCATCGCCATGGCGAAAGAGGGCAAGCTCCTGTTCCCGGCGATCAACGTCAACGACTCGGTCACGAAGTCGAAGTTCGACAATCTCTACGGCTGCCGCGAGAGTCTCGTCGACGGCATCCGGCGCGGCACCGACGTCATGATGGCTGGCAAGGTCGCGATGGTCGCGGGCTTCGGCGACGTCGGCAAGGGCTCGGCGGCGTCGCTGCGCAATGCCGGCTGCCGCGTCATGGTCTCCGAGATCGATCCGATCTGCGCGCTGCAGGCCGCCATGGAGGGCTACCAGGTCGTCACCATGGAGGACGCGGCGCCTCACGCCGATATCTTCGTGACCGCGACCGGCAACCTCGACGTCATCACCATCGACCACATGCGGGCCATGAAGGATCGCGCCATCGTCTGCAACATCGGCCACTTCGACAACGAGATCCAGGTGGCGACGCTCAAGAACCTCAAGTGGCACAACGTCAAGCCGCAGGTCGACGAGGTCGAGTTCCCGGACGGCAAGCGCATTATCCTCCTGTCGGAGGGGCGGCTGGTGAATCTCGGCAACGCCATGGGTCACCCTTCGTTCGTCATGTCCGCCTCCTTCACGAACCAGACACTGGCGCAGATCGAGCTCTTCACGAAGCCCGGCCAGTATCAGAAGCAGGTCTACGTGTTGCCCAAGCACCTCGACGAGAAGGTCGCAGCGCTTCACCTCTCCAAGATCGGCGCCAAGCTGACCAAGCTCACAAAACCGCAAGCCGACTACATCGGCGTCACCTCGACCGGTCCCTTCAAGCCGGAGCAGTATCGCTACTGACCGGCCACGCGGGCATCGGAAAACGCATCGAAAGCTGGCGGTCGCGGCGCGGCCGCCGCATACTCGGCTGCGATTCGTTTCTCGATCCCAAGAAGGTCCGAACGGCGTCATTTTCGTTCCGCGTCTGACGCGTGTGCTCCGGCCGCAGCAAGAGGCCCGCTTCGACGTGACGGCGTCAGAGGTCAGCTACGAGCCCCGGTCCGGGGCGCGCTTGCGGCTTGCCGTCTTGGCGACGGTCGCTATCGCCGTGGTCGTCGTGCTGACGCTCACCTTCATCGGCGAGCCGATGCCGAGGCTCGGCGCGTTCAATCTCGGTGGCCTCGCCGTCGTCAGCGCGCTCTTGGGCAGCATCCTCTTCTTCATCGCCGGCGCCGTCGCTCTCATATTCGGCTACCGGCGCATGCGGCGGCGCGCGCAGGAGCAGGAATCGGCGCTCGTGCAGCTTCAACGGCGCGTTATGGCCGCCGAGGCGCAGCTCAAGACGGACGTGCATGCCCTCGTCGTCTGGGAGCAGGGCCAGCCACCCCGCGTCGCCGTGCACAATCTGAAGCGTGAGCTCGGCGTGCCGAAGATCCTGCAGGAGTTCCTGCGCTTCTCGATGTGGCTCGATCCAGAAGGCGCGCACGAGCTGGCGCAGGGTCTCGACGGCCTCATCAAGGAGGCCCGCACGTTCTCGCGAGTCCTCAAGACGTCGGCCGGCGCCCATGTCGAGGTCGAGGGACGCGTCGCCGGCCACCGGGCCATCCTGCGCTTGCGCGATGCCGCCGGCGCGCGGCTGGAGCTCGCCAAGGCGGAGGATGCCCTCAAGCGCGACCGGCGCGACGCCGAGCTGTTCCGCGCGCTCGCCGAAGGCATGCCGTCGCCCGTTTGGCTGCGCAACCAGGACGGCCGCATCGAATGGTCGAATGCCGCCTATTCGCGGGTCATCGGCGCCTCGCGCGAGGAGGCCGGCCAGCAGCGGGCGCCGGAGCTGCTGGAAGCCCGGCAGCAACGCATCGTCGAGACGGTGCTCCGGAGCGGCCGCATCTACCGCGACAACGTCAATGTCGTGCTGGGTGGCGAGCGCCGCGCGTTCGAGGTCGTCTCTGTCCCCTATGCCGGCGCGAGCCTGACGGTGGCGACAGACGTCGGTGCGCTCGATGCGGTTCGCGGCGAGCTCGTCCGGCATCGCGAGGCCAACGACCGGACCCTCGACCGCGTGTCGACGGCCGTCGCCGTGTTCGGCGCCGACCAGCGGCTCACCTTCTACAACGACGCCTATGCGAAGCTGTGGCGGCTCGATTCCGCCTGGCTCGCGACCCACCCCCTGGACGGCGAGATCCTCGACCGCTTGCGCGAGCAGCGCCAGCTCCCCGAGGAGGCCGACTACCGGGCCTGGAAGGCGCGCCAGCTCGCCGTCTACGGGCAGAAGTCCGAGCGCGAGGATTGGTGGCATTTGGCCGATGGCAGCACCGTGCACGTCGTCGCCGAGCAGCGCCCCGACGGCGGCGTCACCTACCTCTTCGACGACGTGACCGAGCAGCTGGCGCTCGAGAGCCGGCACAACGCCGTCGTCGGCGCTCAGCGCGAGACGCTCGATCACCTGAAGGAAGGCGTCGCGGTGTTCTCGACCGACGGGCGGCTGCGGCTCTCGAACCCGGCTTTCGCGCGGATTTGGCGGTTGAACCCCTCGGATCTCGAGCGCGGCCCCCACATCGACGAGGTGATCCGCCGCTGCCGCACGCTCTACGACGACGAGCCGACCTGGACGCGGCTGACCCGCGCCGTCACCACCCTCGCCGAGGAGCGCCAGCGCATCGAGGGGCAGATGGCGCGGCCGGACGACAGCATCATCGCCTATGCGGGATTGCCCCTGCCCGACGGCGCCATGCTGCTCACCTTCATCGACATCACCGATTCCAAGCGCTTCGAGCGCGTGCTCGTCGAGCGCAACGAGGCGCTCGAGACGGCGGCCCGTTTGAAGAGCCAATTCATCTCGCACGTGTCCTACGAGCTCAGGACGCCGCTCACCAACATCATCGGTTTCTCCGAGCTCCTGACGAGCCCGCGCACCGGCGACCTGAACGACAAGCAGCGCGAATACCTGGGCGACATCAGCGCGTCCTCCAAGACGCTGCTGTCCATCATCAACGACATCCTCGATCTCGCCACCATCGATGCGGGCGGCTTCGAGCTAAAGCTCGCACCCGTGCAGGCGGCGGCGATCATCGATGCGGCAGCGCAAGGTGTGCGCGAGCGCTTGAACCGCGCCAAGCTCAAGCTCGACGTCCGGATCGCGCATGGGGTCGACAGCTTCGTCGCGGACGAGAACCGCGTGAAACAGGTGCTCTACAATCTGCTCTCGAATGCCATCGGCTTCTCCGAGGTCGGGGACACGGTGACGGTCGTATGCGAGCGCGAGGGCGGCATGATCGCGTTCACGGTCCGCGATCAGGGCGCCGGCATTCCCGAGGAACATCAACGGCGCGTCTTCGAGCGCTTCGAGAGCCGCACACAAGGCTCCAAGCACCGCGGCGCGGGCCTGGGCCTTGCTCTCGTCAAGAGCCTCGTCGAGATTCACGGCGGCGACGTGACTCTGGTCTCGGCTCCGGGTAAGGGGACCGAGGTCAGGGTGCGCTTTCCCGAGGCCGGTGTCCCAGTTGCTCCCGCCCAGACGGCGAGTCGCCGGCCGGCACCGCTCCGGGCAAAGCCGCGCCGCTCCGATGCCGCGTGAGGAGGCCTATCCCTCGTGTCCGTAATGCGTTCCGTGCTCGCCGAGGCTACGCTCGAGGATCTCGACCGGCTGGCGGCTTATCTCGCTCTGTTCGTCCGGCCGGGTGACCTCGTCGCGCTCGACGGCGACCTCGGCGCCGGCAAGACGACCTTCGCGCGGGCTCTCATCTCGCACGTCTCCAACGGCGCCGTCGGCGAGGTGCCGAGCCCGACCTTCACGCTGCTCCAGAGCTACGACTGCGGCCGGCTGAGCATGCACCACTTCGATCTCTATCGCCTGCAAGGGGCGGGCGACGTGCGCGAGCTCGGCCTCGAGGCCGCCTTGAGCGAGGGCGTCGCGCTCGTCGAATGGCCGGAGCGGCTCGGCGAGACAATGCCGGCCGACCGGTTCGTCGTCAGGCTCGATGCCGCAGAGGCGCCTGAGCGCCGCAAGATCACGCTCGAAGCCCACGGCGCCGCCGCGCCGCGGCTGGCGCGCGTCCTCGACATGATGGCGTTCACCGGAGCGCGCGGGTTCGGCGATGCGAGACCCGCCTTCCTGCAGGGGGACGCCTCGCGCCGCGCCTACGCGCGCCTGCACCAGCCTGATGGCACGACGCTCGTGTTGATGGATTCGCCCAAGCAGCCGGAAGGGCCGCCCGTCCGCGACGGCCGCAGCTACAGTCAGATCGCGCACCTGGCCGAGGAGGTCCGCCCGTTCGTCGCCATCGGGGACGCGTTGCGGCGGGCGGGCCTGTCGGCGCCGGACGTGGTGGCCCAAGATCTCGAGCGCGGCTTCCTGATCCTCGAAGACTTGGGCGACCTGACCTACGGCGCAGGCCTCGCCCAAGGCCTCTCGCAAGCCGAGCTCTACCGGGCCGCGACCGACGTGCTTATCGCCATGCGGCAGATGCCGCCCGGTCGCGACTTGCCGCTGCCCGACGGCACGACCTACTCCCTTCCACGCTTCGACCGGGCCGCGCTCGAAATCGAGATCGACCTGCTGCTCGACTGGTATTGGCCGGAGGTGAAAGGGGCGCCGGTGCCCGAGGCCGTTCGCGCGGAGTTCTATCGTCTCTGGTCGCCCGTGCTCGACCGGTTGCTCGCCGAGCCCGCCGGCTGGTTCCTGCGCGACTATCATTCGCCGAACCTGATGTGGCTGCCGGACCGCACCGGGCTCGCCCGCGTCGGCATCATCGATTACCAGGACGCACTCGCCGAGAGTTGGGCCTACGACCTCCTTTGCCTCTTGCAGGACAACCGGCTCGACGTCCCGGCCGCGCTCGAGGCGGAGCTGCTCGCCTACTATTGCCGCGAGGTGGCGCGACGGGAGCCCGGCTTCGACGAGGCCCATTTCCGGTCCATCTACGCGGCCTTCGGCGCCGAGCGGCACACCCGCATCGTCGGACTATGGATCCGGCTCCTGCGGCGAGACCAAAAGCCCGGATATCTCAAGCACATGGCGCGCGCCTGGGACTACCTGACGCGCAATCTGGCGCACCCCGGCCTCTCGACCTTGCGGCAATGGTACGATACCCACCTACCGCCCGAGTTGCGCAATCGCGCGATTGTGCCCTGACGGAGACCTGTCACCGTGCCCGCCAAGCCCAAGCCCTCGAAAGACTGGCGGCCGAAAAAGGCCATGGTGCTCGCCGCGGGCCTCGGCCGCCGCATGCTGCCGTTGACCGAGACGAGGCCCAAGCCGCTGGTGGAGCTCGCCGGCAAGCCGCTCATCGACCACGTGCTCGACCGGCTCGCCGAGGCCGGCATCGAGGAGGTGGTGGTCAACGTCCACTACATGGCCGATCAGCTCGAGCGGCATCTCAAGGGCCGCACGTCCCCCCGGATCCACATTTCCGACGAGCGCAAGCAGCTCCTCGACACCGGCGGCGGCGTCGCGCAGGCGCTCTCCAAGCTCGGCGACGAGCCGTTCCTGATCTGCAATTCTGATTCGCTCTCCTCCGGCGGCGTCTCCAACAGTCTCGCGCGGCTCTGCCATATGTGGGACGGCGCACGCATGGACAGCCTGATGCTGCTCGCGACCGCCGCCAACTCGCTCGGCTACGACGGGGCGGGCGACTTCTCGATGTCTCCGGATGGGCTCCTCACCCGCCGTGCCGAGCGCCAAGTGGCGCCGTTCGTCTTCACCGGCTTCTCGATCGCGCATCCGAGGATGTTCAAGGATTGCCCGAAGGGCGCGTTCTCGCTCAATGTGCTGTGGGATCGCGCCATCGAGTCGGGCCGCCTGCATGGCTTGCGCCAGGACGGCGTCTGGATGCACATCGGCTCACCTGGGGCGCTGGCGGCCGCTGAGAGGTTCTGGGGGATTGGCGAGCTCTATTTCTGAGGGGAAGCCAGTGGTCGCGGTGCGGGTTTTCACAGTCCCCGCCGGCGCCGATTTTCTCGAGCGGCTGGCTGCAGCCGTGCTCGATGGCGTCTTCTCAGGCAAGCCGCCCGCCGCGGAAGACCTTCCCGCCTATCGGATCTACCTGCCGACGCGCCGCTCCGTGAAGGCGTTGCAGACGGCGTTTCTCGCCCGCGCGGACGGCCGCGCCCTGTTGCTTCCGCATCTGATGGCGATCGGCGAGGGCGACGAGGACGCGTCGCTGATCCTCGGTGGCGACGCCGCCAAGCCGCTGCCGCCGTCCATCGGTAAGCTCGAGCGCCAGCTCGTCCTGACGCGGCTCGTGCTCGCCTGGGGGCGGAGCATGCGGCGAGCCCTCGAAACCGAGGACGCGCCCGACGCCTCGCTCGCGGCCGCCAATCCCGCGCAGAGCGCCGCGCTCGCCAACGGCCTGGCGAGCCTTATGGACATGATCGAGACCGAAGGCGCCGATGTCTCGCAGCTCGCGGGGCTCGTGCCCGAAGGGTTCTCGGCGCACTGGCAGCGCACGCTCGATTTCCTGAAGATCATCACCGAATTCTTCCCCGCCCATCTCGCCGAGCGCGGCCTCGTCTCGCCGGCTGGGCGGCGCAATCTCGCCTTGGCGCAAGAGGCGGCGCTGCTTGCGGCGCACCCGCCGGCCGGGCCGGTGATCGTCGCGGGTGTGACGGGCAGCGTGCCCGCGACGGCCGAGCTCATGCGGACGGTCGCCGGCCTCGAGCGCGGCGTTATTCTTTTGCCCGGTCTCGATCAGCATCTGGAGGCCGAGGCGTGGGCGGAGGTGCGAGAGCGCGCCCCCTCGCATCCGCAGCACAGGCTCGCGCATCTGCTCGCGATGCTCGGCGTGGAGCGCGCGGATGTCGAGGTGCTGCCATCGCTCGCATCCAAAACCAGTCCCGACATCCGCAACCGCCTCCTCTCCGAGGTGATGCGGCCGCCGGCGCTGACGACGCGCTGGCCCGAGCTGCCGAAAATGCTCGATCGCGAGGCCGTCGACGCTGCACTCGCGCCCGTCACGCGCATCGAGGCAAGCAGCGCCGAGGAGGAGGCTGAAGCCGTCGCCCTCATCATGCGCGAGGCCGCCGAGCGGCCCAGCGCGACGGCGGCCCTCATCAGCCCCGATCGCGTGCTCGCCCGCCGCGTCGCCATCCGGCTCCAGAGCTGGGGCATCCGCGTCGACGATTCCGCGGGTCGCCCTTTGCCCAAGACAGTACCCGGCGCGTTCCTCGTGTCCCTGCTCGGTGCGCTCGGCGATCGCTTCCGGCCCGCGTCGTTGATGGCGCTGCTCAAGCATCCGCTGACGCGGCTCGGCCTCCCCGTCGCCGACATCCGCCGCCGCGCCCGCCAGTTGGAGATTCTCGCCTTTCGCCGTCCGTATCTCGGCGAAGGCCTCGCCGCCGTGCGCGCCGCCGTCGCCACGACGAGCGGGGAAACGGTCGCCTTCCTCCAACCCCCGCGTGCCGCCTCCCGCTACGATGCCGACGACCGCGCCCGTGTGCTGGATCTCGTCGACCGGCTGGAGCACGCCTTCGCGCCCTTGCTCGAGCTCGCCGGCTCCGACCGCAACATCGGCACGCTCGCCAAGGCGCATGTGGCCGTCGCCGAAGCGCTGGCCATCGACGAGACCGGCTCGGCGGACGCGCTGTGGGCCGAGGAGGCCGGTGAGACGGCGGCGACGCTGCTCACCGCGTTGCAGGACGAGACGATCGCCGGGCCCGACGTCGCGCTCACCGACTATCCGGCGCTCTTCCGCACGCTTACCCAAAGCGAGACGGTCCGCCCGCGCGTCGCCGTGCATCCACGCCTCTTCATCTGGGGCCCGTTCGAGGCGCGGCTTCAGCAGCCCGATACCGTGATCCTCGGCGGCCTCAACGACGGTACCTGGCCCGAGCGCGCCGAGCCCGATCCCTGGCTCAATCGGCCGATGCTCGAGTCCCTCGGCCTACCGCCGCCGGAAGCCCGCATCGGCGATTCCGCCCACGACTTCACGATGCTGTTCGGCGCTGATCGCGTCATCCTCACGCGCGCCGCCAAGATCGACGGCGTGCCGACGGTCCCCTCGCGCTGGCTGATGCGGCTCGATGCGGTGCTGCAGGGCTTGGGCCTTAAAGACGCGCTCACCGGCGACGAGGCTGAGCCCTGGCTCGACTGGGCGCGCGAGCGCGATCGGATCGAAAACCGCGTCACGATTCCGCCACCCGCACCGCGGCCTGCACTCAAGTATCGGCCCCGCACGATGAGCGTCACCGGCATCGAGCGCTGGACGGGAAACCCGTATGCGATCTTCGCCCGCAACATCCTGAAGCTCGATCAGATGCCGCCGCTCTCGGGCGAGCCCGACGAGCGCTTGCGCGGCATTCTCATCCACGAGGCGTTGACGCGCTTCGGCCGCGCCCACCCAACGCATTTGCCGGACGACATCGCCGCCAAGCTCGTCGCACACGCCGGCGACGTGCTCACGCTGTTGCAGCCGCATCCGCGCGTGATCGCGTTGTGGCGTCCGCGCTTCGAGCGCTTCGCGCGCTGGTTCGCCGAGACCGAGCCTGGGCGCCGCCAAGGCATGCGGCTCGTCAAGACCGAGGTCGGCGGCGCGCATGTCATCGAGGCGCCGGGCGGCCCGTTCCGTCTGACCGCCCGCGCCGACCGCATCGATCTTTGCGAGGACGGCCGCCTCGTCATCACCGACTACAAGAGCGGCGCGGTGCCGAAGCCCTCCGACGTCACGTCCGGCTGGTCGCCGCAGCTACCGCTCGAGGCGGCCATCGCGATGGCCGGTGGTTTCACGGACCTCCCCGCCGGCGCGATCGCGGGATTGCGCTACATCCAGGCTGGCGGCGGCGATCCGCCGGGCGAGGTGCGCGATATCGCGGTGGACGATCTGGCGGCGCTGGCGCAATCGACGCTCGAGGGCACGGCGCGGCTCATCGCACTCTACGACCGGGCGGAGACGTCCTACCCCTCCATGACGCGGCCTGGCGCCGATCGCCGCTTCCAGGACGTCTATGCGCATCTTGCCCGCGTCAAGGAATGGGTCGGCGAGGACGACGGCGATGCTTGAGAAACCCCGCACGCCCGAGGAGGCCTTGCAGCGCACGCTCCTGCGCCAGCGCCTCGCCGTGAACCCGGACGGCTCGGCCTGGGTGAGCGCCAACGCGGGCACCGGCAAGACGCACGTGCTCGTCGGCCGCGTGCTGTGCCTCTTGCTTTCGGGCACGACCCGGCCCGACCGCATCCTCTGCCTCACCTACACGAAGGCCGCCGCCGCCGAGATGTCGAACCGCCTGTTCGACCGCATGGCGTCGTGGGCGACGATGGATGTGGAAGCGCTTGCCAAGGAGCTCGCGACCCTGCTCGACCGGCCGGCGGCACAAGTCGAGCTCACCCGCGCCCGCACGCTGTTCGCGCTCGCGATCGAGACGCCGGGCGGGCTCAAGGTGCAGACCATCCACGCCTTCGCAGAGCGCTTGTTGCAGCGCTTTCCGCTCGAGGCCGGTGTGCCGCCAGGCTTCTCCGTGCTCGACGACGACAAGCGGCGGGGCCTGATGCGCGAGGCGGTCGATGCGGTGCTGATCGGATCGCGCGCGGAGGGCGGGGCGAGCCTTGCGCAGGCGATCGACGATGTCGCGGCCTTCGCCGTCGGCGACCGCTTCGACGAGATCCTGACGCGTCTCGTCGAGCGGCGGGTCGAGGTGCGCCAGCTCGTGCGCTCGGTCGAGGACGACGCCGACGACGAGGATTGGCCGCCGAACCTGAAGCGCACGCTTGCGACCGCGCTTGACGTGCCGCCCGGCGCCACGGACGAGAGCTTGCTCGACGATGCCGCGCGCCTCCTCGGCGACGACGATCTCACGATGATCGAGCAGGCATTGCGCACCGGCAAGGCGACCGACGTCAAATGCGCGGACGCCCTGGCGCTCGCCCGTCGCGCCCGTGGCGCCTCGGCACGGGCGGAGGCGCTCGCGACCGCGCTGCTCACGAAGGAGGGCGAGCCGCGCAAGACGCTCATGACGAAGGCGCTCGCCGAGGAGCATCCGGCTCTCCTCCTGAGGCTCCAAGACTCCGCCGATGCGCTCGCGCGCATCCGCCGGCAGCGCCGCGCGCTCAAAGTCGCCCACGCCACCGCCGCCATGATCGAGATCGCGCACGCCGCCATCGGTGCCTACGAGGCGACGAAACAGGAGGCCGGACTGCTCGACTACGACGACCTGATCGACAAGACGGTGTCGCTGCTGTCGGCCTCCATCGACGCCCAGTGGGTGCTCTACAAGCTCGACGGCGGCCTCGATCATATTCTCGTCGACGAGGCCCAGGACACCTCGCCGGAAGCCTGGCAGATCGTGCGAGCATTGGCGCAGGAGTTCTTCGCGCTGTCGGGCGAGGACGGCGCGGGCCGCACGGTCTTCGCCGTCGGCGACGAGAAGCAGTCGATCTACGGCTTCCAGGGCGCGCGGCCGAAGGAGTTCGCGGAGCACGGGCGGCTGTTCCAGGGCCTCGCCGAGGCGGCCGGCGCGACCTTCCGCAGCGTCTCGCTCGACGTGTCTTTCCGCTCCGTACCGGCGGTGCTGACCGCGGTCGATCGCGTCTTTGCCGACCGCAACCGGACACCGGGCCTGACGAGCGGCACCGATCCCGTCAGTCACGTGCCGCGCCGCACCGAGGAGCCGGGCCTGATCGAGCTATGGCCCGTCGAGACGGCCGAGACACCGGAGAAGCCCGAGCCCTGGAGCCCGAGCGTCTCGGCCGCGACCGTGCCGCCGATGCGGCGCCTCGCCGATCGGATCGCGTCCACCATCCGCGGCTGGATCGACGATCGCGAGACGCTGCCGAGCGGCAGGCCGATCCTGCCGAGCGACATCCTGATCCTAGTGCGGCGCCGCAATCCGTTCGCGCCCGAGATCATCAAGGCGCTCAAAGCCCAAGGCATCGCGGTCGCCGGCGCCGATCGCATCCGCATCGCCGAGCAGATCGCCGTCGAGGACCTGATGGCGCTCGGCGATTTCCTGCTCTTGCCGGAGGACGACCTCACGCTCGCGGCCGTGCTCAAGAGCCCGCTCTGCGGTCTGACCGACGACGACCTCATGACCATCGGTCTCGAGCGGCGCGGCACGCTGTGGGTGGCTCTGCTCGCGCAGGCGGAGAAGGGCGCGCCGCAGATCGTGCGCGCTGCGCATCGCTTGAAGCGGTGGCGGTCGCGCGCCGACTACCTGCCGCCCTTCGAGTTCTTCGCGTCCGTGCTCGACAGCGAAGGCTTGCGCGCCGACATGCTCGCCCGTCTCGGCCCCGAAGCCGGCGATGCGCTCGACGCCTTCCTGGCGCTCGCCCTCAAGTTCGACGAGACCGAGCCGCCCTCGCTGCAGGGCTTCCTCGACTGGGTGCGCCGGGCCGGTCCCGAGATTCGCCGCGACATGGAGCAGGCGCGCGACGAGGTGCGCGTCATGACTGTGCACGGCGCCAAGGGCCTTGAGGCACCGATCGTCTTTCTGCCCGACACCTGCCTTGCCGCCGGCGGCGATCGCGAGGCGATCGTCGATTTGGACATGGGACCGCTACCGGACGGCGCCGCGCGGCCATTCGTCTGGCTGATCAAGGGCGCGGGTGAGATCGGGGCGGTGGCGAGCGCCAAGGAGGGCCAGCGTATCGAGGCGCGGCACGAGTTCCATCGCCTGCTCTACGTCGCTCTGACGCGAGCGCGCGACCGGCTCTACGTCTGCGGCTACACGGGGCCGAAGGGCCGTCCTCCCGGCTGCTGGTACGATCTCGTGGAAGCGGGCATGGGCATGCTCTTGGACGAGGTCTCACTGCCGGACGGCACGACAGTTCGACGCTATCGGGACCTCGCCGCGGAGCGCGCCGCCGTGCCGATCGACGAGGTCGCGGTCATGACGCCGGCCTCGAGGCCCGCCTGGGCGAGCCGCCCGGCCCGTACCGAGGAGACCCGGGTGATCCCGCTCCGGCCCTCGCAGCTGGCCCCCCTCGAGAGCGAGGAAGGCTCGGGCTACACGCTCAGCACCGCCCCCGGCGAGCCGCCGGCGGCCTCACCGGCCCAGGTGGGCGGGCCGCAGCGATTCCTGCGCGGCACGCTCGCCCACACCCTCCTCCAGCATCTGCCGGCGCTGGAGCCCAAGGAGCGCCGCAAGGCCGCCCTCGCCTATCTGGCGCAGGCCGGCGCCGAGCTTCCCGCGAAAGTCCGCAAGGCCCTCGCCGACGAGATCGTGGGCGTGCTCGGGCACGGGGATTTCGCCCCGGTATTCGGCGCAGGCTCGCGCGCCGAGGTGCCCATCATCGGCGAGATCGCGCTCACCGGGGGAGGCGCGCCGCTCCGCATCACCGGTCAGCTCGACCGCCTCGTGGTCCTCCCCGATGCCGTGCTGGTGGTCGACTTCAAGACCAACCGCCCGCCGCCTCTGGACGTCGCCGGCGTGCCCCAGGCCTACCGTCTGCAGCTTGCGGCTTACCGCTTGATCCTGAAGAAGATTTACCCCAACAAGCCGGTCCGAGCCGCACTCCTCTGGACGGCCATTCCCGCCCTCATGCCCATTCCCGGTCATCTTCTTGACACGGCTGAGCAGGAGCTTCTGTCCGGCGTCCCCTGGTCTTGACGGTCAGGGGTGCCGCACCTACGTTTCGTCTGAACGATTCCAGGGCCAGATTGCCGCTCGAGCGGCCCCCGCCGGCCCTCTTTCCCAGGAGAATGCCCTCATGGCCACAGCGAAAGTCTCCGACACCTCCTTCGAGGCCGATGTCTTGAAGTCCGCCGAGCCCGTGGTCGTCGATTTCTGGGCGCAGTGGTGCGGGCCGTGCAAGGCGATCGGACCGGCGCTCGAGGAGATCTCGGAGGAGCTGAAGGGCAAGGTGAAGATCGCCAAGCTCAACATCGACGAGAATCCGGCCGTCACGGGCAAATACGGCATTACCGGCATTCCGACCCTCATGGTGTTCAAGGGCGGCAAGCTGGTCGCGACCAAGCAGGGCGCGATGCCCAAGAACCGCATCGCCGACTGGATCAACCAGTCGATCACGGCCGCCTGAGCCTCTCCACATTGCCATCTTGTGCAGGCCCCGCCCCCCAATGCGGGGCCTGTTCATTTTCGGGCCTCCCTGACATCCGGCCCGACTTATCCCCGATGCGGCAAATGATCTTGTGATCAAGGGCTTGGGCAGGCGCGAAAAGCGAGCGTAACGCTGCCGGATGTGCTATGAATTACGCTCGCGAAAGTGGTGGGTTCGGACCCCCTGACGGGGAGCAGTCTGAAGGCCACCAGAAGGAGTTGCCGGAGACCCGTTTCCGGCCCGAGTCGAGCCAGATTTTCCAAGGCCGTGCTGCGCCCCTGAAGAGGTCACCCATCGTGACCCCGATCGGTCCGCGCGGGCGGCCAGCCGAGGACGAGAGCCCCGTATGAGCGCCGAGCCCGCCAAGAAGACCGACTCCTACGACGAGAGCAGCATCCGCCAGCTAAAGGGCCTCGAAGCGGTGCGCAAGCGTCCCGGCATGTACATCGGCGACGTGCACGACGGCTCGGGCCTGCACCACATGGTCTACGAGGTCGTCGACAACGGCATCGACGAGCACTTGGCCGGCCACTGCGACACGCTCGAGCTGACGCTCTATCCGGACGGCTCGGTCTCCGTCACCGACAACGGCCGCGGCATCCCGACCGGCATCAAGCACGACGACGAGTTCAAGCGCTCGGCGGCCGAGATCGTGATGACCGAGCTGCACGCGGGCGGCAAATTTGGCGACGGCACCGACGGCAACGCCTACAAGGTCTCGGGCGGCCTGCATGGCGTCGGCGTCTCGGTCGTCAACGCGCTGTCGACGACGCTCGAGCTCACCGTCTGGCGCGACGGCAAGGAGCACTTCATCCGCTTCCACGACGGTGTCACCGAGGCCCCGCTCAAGATCATGGGCCCGGCGCCCGAAGGCCGGCGCGGCACGATGGTGAAGTTCTGGCCGAGCCCGGCCACCTTCTCCAAAACCGAGTTCGATTTCGCAACCCTCGAGCATCGCCTGCGCGAGCTGGCATTCCTCAACTCCGGTCTCAAGATCGTGGTCACGGATGCGCGCAATGCGCCGCCCAAGGTCGAGGAGATGCTCTACGAAGGCGGCCTCAAGGCCTATGTCCGCTACCTCGACAAGTCGCGTCAGGCGCTGATCGGCGAGCCCGTGCTGCTCAGTGGCCAGATGCAGATTCCGATCGACGAGAAGACGCCCGACATCACCGTCGCGATCACGGTGGAGGCCGCCCTCTGGTGGAACGACGGCTATCAGGAGCACATGCTGTGCTTCACCAACAATATTCCCCAGCGCGACGGCGGCACGCATCTGGCGGGCTTCCGCGGCGCGCTCACCCGCGTCATCGGCAAGTACGCCGAGGAGAGCGGCATCACGAAGAAGGAGAAGGTGGCGCTGACCGGCGAGGACGCGCGCGAAGGCATGACCTGCGTGCTCTCGGTGAAGGTGCCGAACCCCTCTTTCTCGAGCCAGACCAAGGACAAGCTCGTCTCATCCGAAGTGCGCCCGATCGTCGAGAACATCGTTTCCGACCAGCTCGGCGCCTGGTTCGAGGAGCATCCCGCCGATGCGAAGACCGTCGTGCGCAAAGTGGTGGAAGCCGCCGCCGCGCGCGAGGCCGCCCGCAAGGCGCGCGAGCTGACGCGGCGCAAAGGCGCGCTCGACATCAACTCGCTGCCCGGCAAGCTCGCGGAGTGCCAGGACCGCGATCCTTCCAAGACGGAAATGTTCATCGTCGAGGGCGACTCGGCCGGCGGCTCCGCCAAGCAGGCCCGCAATCGCGAGTTCCAGGCCGTGCTGCCGATCCGCGGCAAGATCTTGAACGTCGAGCGCGTGCGCTTGGAGCGCATGCTATCGAGCCAGGAGATCGGGACGCTCATCACGGCGCTCGGCACCGGCATCGGGCACGAGCATTTCGATCTTTCGAAATTGCGCTACCACAAGATCATCATCATGACGGACGCCGACGTCGACGGCGCCCATATCCGCACGCTCTTGCTCACCTTCTTCTACCGGCAGATGCCGGAGCTGGTGGAGAAGGGCCATCTCTACATCGCCCAGCCGCCGCTCTACAAAGTCGCGCGCGGCAAGGCCGAGACCTACGTGAAGGACGAGCGGGCGCTGGAGGACTTCCTCATCGGCGGCGGGCTCGACGAGACGCGGCTCGAGCTCGGCAGCGGCGAGGTGCGCGCGGGCGAGGACTTGCGCCAGATCGTCGAGCGGGCGCGCGCCGCGCGCTCGGTGATGGAGGGCATGCACACGCGCTACTCGCGAGTCATCATCGAGCAGGCTGCGATCGCGGGGCTGCTCGATGCCGAGCTTTCGACGGCGGATCTCGAAGCCCGCGCAGCGCTGGTCGCGACCAAGCTCGACCGGATCGCGGACGAGACCGAGCGCGGCTGGACGGCGCGGCTCCGCGACGACGGCGCCATCGCGCTCTCGCGCGAGGTGCGCGGCGTCAAGGAGTACCACGTGCTCGATCGCGCGCTGTTGGGCTCGCTTGATGCGCGCAAGCTCCATGGCATGCAGGCGGAGCTCTCCGAGGTGTACGGGCTTCCAGCCAAGCTGCATCGCAAGGAGCAGTCGTTCGACGTGCCGGCACCGACGAAGCTGCTCGAGGTCGTGTTCAACATGGGCCGCAAGGGCGTCAGCCACATCCAGCGCTACAAAGGCTTGGGCGAGATGAACCCCGAGCAGCTCTGGGAGACGACGCTCGACCGCGAGAGCCGGACACTGCTGCAGGTGAAGCTCGGCGACCTGACGGAAGCCGACGAGATCTTCTCCAAGCTCATGGGCGACGTGGTGGAGCCGAGGCGCGAGTTCATCCAGGACAATGCGCTGTCGGTGGCGAACCTCGACGTTTAGAGCGTGCCTATCGGCGCCGCCTGCGCAGGCCGCCCGCTCCCGTGGATGGTCGCGTTCGCGACCATGACGATGGGGATGGGTTGCACCTCGACCGCAAAATTCTCGTCCGCAACAACAGCCAACCGCGCACGTTCGCGTTCTCCCTCCACCCCGTCAGGCTGACGAACGTCAGCATCCACGAGAACCGACGATAAGCGATAAATTCAACCACTCGGGGACCAGGCTCAGCGTCGCTGCTCGATGTCGGCGGGACCGTCAAGGATCTCTCCGGTCGATTGCTCGAAGAGGTTCTTCCATTCCGGGTTGACGCTCTCGATCAGCTTGACCTTCCAGGCGCGCCGCCAGGATTTCAGCTGCTTCTCGCGCGCGATCGCCTCGGGCATCGTCGTGTGCATCTCGTAATCGACGAGTTGCTTGATCCTATATCGCTTCGTGAAGCCATCCACGAGGCCTTGCACGTGCTGAAACATTCTCAGAGACAACGCACTCGTCACGCCGACATACAGGATGCCGTTGCGCTGGCTGCAGAGGATGTAAGTGCAGGGTTGTTTGTCCATCACCAACTCAAAAGTTGAGTCGACACTCAACAAGAAGGTACTCATTCTGTTCGGATACAAGCCATGATTACGTGCGGAGAATTAGCAGCAGGCCTGCGCCGCCGAGGATCAATAGTCCGAGCCAGCCCCACTGACGGCCGCGCATTTTTCCGTCCTCGCCCCCTCCACGCCCCTCGATCAGACCACAAACCGACTACAGTTCGCTAACGATCCGTAAACGGGCGTTCGGCGCTCCGAACCCGCAAGGCTCAGCACCATCGACACTCGTCCGTCACCATGATATGGCTGGCCATATGAAGACAACCGTCCATATTCCTGATCCACTCCTGGCCAAGGCCCAGAAGCTCGCCGAGCGCGAGGGCACGACGCTCAAGGCGCTCATCCAGGAGGGTTTGCAACGGGTGATCGCCGATCGGGCGGACCGGCCGGCGTTCAAGCTCGCCGACGGCTCGTTCAACGGTCAGGGTTTGCAACCGGAGTTCGCCGGTGCGGGCTGGGATAGAATCCGCGCCGCCATCTACGGCGAGCCCGAGGCGTGATCGCGGTCGACACGAACATCCTCGTCTACGCCCATCGGCGTGACTCGCCCTGGCACAAAGTGGCTGCGGCCGCGATCAAAGGATTGGCGGAAGGGACGGCCGCGTGGTCCGTTCCCTGGCACTGCGTGCACGAGTTCTACGCGATCGTGACCCATTCGCGGATCTATGCGCCGCCGACGCCGATCCCTCAGGCCGTGAAGCAGGTCGAGCTTTGGCTCGAGGCCCCGGGCGTCGTGCTGCTCGCCGAGCCGGATACGCACTGGGCGTCGCTCGCCAAGGTGCTGACCGCAGGCAAGATCGCCGGTCCTGCCGTCTATGACGCCCGGATCGCAGCCTTGTGCCTGGAGCACGGCGTCACCGAGTTGTGGACGGCCGATCGCGATTTCTCGCGGTTTCCGGCGCTGAAAACGCGAAACCCGCTCGTGTCGTGAGGCGCGAGCGCTACGCCAACTCCCCCTCGAACATGACGAGCTGACGGCCGGCGGCTTTCAGCGCGTGCTGCATCGCTTCTCCGTACTCTGGATCGTCGTAGCAGGCCTTGGCCTGAGCGAGGCTCGGGAACTCGACGACGACGACGCGGGTCGCCTCACGCGCTTCCGTCAGAACGGGCACCTTGCCCGGATTGAGACGCGCGCCATACCGTTGCGCAATCGGCGCCCAGAGCTTGCCGTATTCCGCCTGCGCGTCCTTGTCCGTGATCGGTAGTCCGAGGATCAGCCAATAGCCCTTCATCGCGCGCTCCCACATTCGCTTTCGCCGCTGCTTAACATCACCGACAGCGACCGGCCACCACCGCTTCGAGGCCGCGTCGCGCCGCGACCTTAACGACGTCCGCCGCCACCCATTCCCCTTCCGCACGGAAAAACAGTAGCCTATCGGGCGTTGCATAGCTCCTGGGTCGCTTCGCCATTGCCCGCCGCAGACCGGGATGATTTTATGCGCTTCTTGGGGAAGATCGCTGGCCACCCGCCAGACGGCTTAATCAGACGTGCAATGGAGGACGTCCTCACATGACAGCTACCGCCTTTATCCGGCGTGCCACGCTCGGCTGCGCCGCGGCCCTGCTTGCCGCGACCTTGGGGGTCTCGGCCGCAGCCGCCGATCCGATCAAGATCGGTGCGCCGATCCCGCAGACAGGCCCGTTCGCTTCCGACGGCTCGGTGATGCAGAAGGCGATCCAGCTTGCGGTGGATGAGCTCAACAAGGCCGGCGGCGTGCTCGGCAATCAGGTCGAGGTCAGCTTCTTCGACGTCGGCGATCTAACCCCCGACAAGCTGATGGCAGCCGCCGCCAACCTCATCGACAGCGGCAAGTCCGACTTCATCGTCACCGGCTACGGCGGCTTCGGTCCGGACATTCCGGCCTTCTGTCCGCACGGCGTGCCGTTCGTGCACAACGACGCCTTCACGAGCGTCGTCAACATGATGAACGACATGAAGTGCACGGCGATCTTCAACGCCTCCGACGTCGAGACGGCCTACGGCAAGGTCGAGTGGGAGCAGATCATGGCGCTCGGCCATGAATTCCCCAACAAGAAGATCGCTTTCGTGCACGGCCCCTACGAGTGGGAGTACGGCTCGGTCAACGCGATGGCCGAGGCTGCCAAAGCCGCCGGCTGGGAGGTCGTGCTGAACGAGGAAGTGCCCTACGAGAACGCGCAGTGGCCGGGCATCCTCTCCAAGATCCGTGAGGCTGGCCCGTCGATCGTCCATATCGAGATGCTCGATACGGGTCTGACGAACACCTTCATCCAGGAATACCGGCAGAGCCCGATCAAGGGTGCGATCGTCAACGCGGGCTATGCGGCGAGCATCCCGGCCTTCGGCGAGGTCGTCGGCTCGGGTAACGCCGACGGCGTCATCGGCATGACGCTCTCGGCCCAGCTCCCTGGACCCGACGCTGACGCTTTCGTCGCCAAGTGGAAGGCCGCCTACAACGAGGATCCGCCGTGGAGCCTCGCCGCGCAGCTGTTCGACGAGGTCAATCTCTGGGCCGCCGCCGTCGCCAAGGTCGGAAATGCGACCGACCACGCGGCCGTCGCCAAGACCATGAAGGAGATGAACTACAAGGGCATCACCGGTACCTTCGCCTTCAATGACCGCTTCATGATCCCGACCAGCGACGCCACGCAGCCGGCGTTCCTGTTCCAGGTCCAGAACAAGAAGCTCGTCCCGATCATGATCGGCACCAAGAAGGTCGCCGACTTCGTCGTGCCCGAGTTCTCGAAATAACGACTGCATAGCCTATCGGGCAGGGACGGCGGCTCAGCCGCTGACCCTGCTTCATGCATGAAGGTAAATCGCATGACGACCATGCCGCTCGCCGGCAAGAGCTTCACGGAGAACAAGCCCGAGGGCACGCTCCGGATCGCCCGCCAGCAGCTCTATACCGACCCAACCACGTTCGAGCGCGAGCTCACCCGCGTGTTCGACGAGGATTGGGTGTATGTCGGACGCCAGGGGACGATCCCCAACCCCGGCGACTACATGACGGCCAAGGTCGGCAAACGGCCCGTCGTTTGCATACGTCAGAAGGACGGCTCGATCCGCGCTTTCGGCAACTTCTGCCTGCATCGCTACGCGAAGTTGCTGGACGGCCGCGGCAAGACCGGCCGCATCGTCTGCCCCTACCACGCCTGGACCTATGACATCACCGGCCAGCTCATCGGCATCACCGACCCGCAAGGCTTCGGCGCGACCTGCAAGTCCGACATCCGGATGGTCGAGCTCGCCTGCGAGGTTTGGCTCGGCTTCGTCTTCGTCGCCGTCCGGCGCGACCTGCCGTCGATGGCGGAAAAGCTTGGCCCCCTTGCCGAGCATCTCTCCCGCTACGGCCTCGACACCTACGAGGACCGCTACACGATCGACGAGGAAGGCTGGTCCGGCAATTGGAAGCTGGTCTACGAGAATTTCGTCGAGTGCTACCACGTGACCTACGCGCACAAAGGCTCGATCGGCCCGACCAACCCGACCAAGCTCGCCGAGCTCGGGCCCGCCGGCTTCAAGCAGTTCTCCGTGCACTACAATCCCTACCGCATCGAGGACAGCCCCGAGGTCTACAACGAGGCCCTCAACGAGGAGGAGCGGCGGCGGCTGCACGTCATCGGCATCTATCCGAATTTGCTCGTCGCCATCGATCCGAATTTCGTCTGGTGGATGCAGCTCGAGCCGCAAGCCGTCGATCGCACGAACGGCCGCTGGGGCCTCTCCTACTCGCCGCTCGCCATGAAAGGCATGAAGGAGCCGGACGCCTATGCCGAGAAAATTCTCGAGGTGATCGGCATCGCCACGAAAGAGGACAAAGAGGTCGTCGCGCGCGTCCAGGAGGGCGTCGCGTTCGGCGCCCCGGAGCCCGGCTACCTCCATGGCTCGCTCGAGATCTACGTCGACGAGTTCCGCCAGTATCTCGACCGCATGCTCAAGGACTGAACAGCGTATCAACCCGCGTAACCTGGGACCCTATCCGATGAACGACCAAAGCGGCACTTTCGACGAGAATGCCTTCACCGGCCTGCTGCATGCCGGCGGGCGCGGCACCTTCATGCGCACGCCCTTCATCGCGGCGCGCGCCAAAGCGCTCAAGGACGCCAAGGTCAACGCGGCGTTTCTGGGCTTTCCGTGGGACGCCATGTGCATCAGCCGCACCGGCACGAACTACGGTCCGCGCGCGATCCGCGAGGCAGGCGACCAGTTCTCCTTCTACAACGCCTCGACCGGCATGGATCTGAACGACCACTACAAGATGGCCGATTGCGGCGACGTCGCGGTCGTTCCCGGCTCCGGCCAGACGACGATGGCGCGAGCCGAGGCCATGATCTCCGAGATGCTCGACGGCGGCGCCATGCCGATCACCTTCGGCGGCGACCACTCGATCACGATCGCGGCCGTGCGCGCCTTTGCCAAGAAGTACAAGCGTCCGGGTCTCGTGCTCGTCGACACGCATTTCGATACCGCACTCGATGTCGGCGGCGAGACGCTCTCGCACTGCTGCCCGATCACGCGGGCGGTCGATGCGGGCTTCGATCCCAAGCGCATCGTCATCGTCGGCACGGGCGGCTGGATGAATCCCAAATCCGAGCTCGCCTACATCAAGAAGAAGGGCATCACCCTCTTCACGATCGAGGAAATCTGGGACCAGGGCGCCAAGGCCATCGCCAAGAAGGCGGCGGCGATCGCATCGAAGGGCGCCGACGGCGTGTACTTGACCTACGACATCGACGCGATCGACGCGGCCTACGCCCCCGGCACCGGCGTGCCGACACCCGGTGGCATGAGCTCGCGCGAAGCCCTCACCATGGCCTACGAGCTCGGCCGCATGGGCATCGCCGGCATGGACATCGTCGAAGTCTCGCCCTCCTGGGATCACGACGGCATCACCAGCCGCTTGGCCGTCCGCCTCGTGCTGGAAGCGATGGCCGGCAACGTCAACGCGAAGAAAAAGAAGAAATAGTCATGGCGGGATTCTCGAAGGAGAAGATGGCGCGGCTCAAGCAATTGGCCGAGGGCCAGTTCCTCGAGAGCAGCAATCCGGCGGTGGATGCGTTCCTCAAACGCATGGAGGCCGAGAAGGCCCCCGTGTTCGCCGACGTCTATGCGGGCGAGATGAACTTCTTCAACGCGCCGAGGCGGTCGAACCTCGACGACGTCGATCTCGCCTGCATCGGCATTCCCTTCGAGGCGAGCGCGCCGGTGCGCGGCGGCACGCGGTTGGGGCCCCGCTCGTTCCGCGAGTGGTCGAAGGTGCGTGGGCCCGTCCACGACGTGTGGAAGACGATTCCCTTCGAGCTCTTGAGCGTCGCCGATGTCGGCGACATCTCCTTCGAGAGCCCACACTCGGTGCCGCACTGCGTCGAAACGATCCGCGAGACGTTCGCCGAGTTTCGCAAGCGAGGCATCACGCCCTATTCGGTCGGCGGCGTCCACACGATGACGCATCCGATCCTGTCGGGGCTCGCCTCCGGCGAGCCGATCGGCCTCGTGCAGATCGACGCGCACGCCGACACCGCGCGGGGCACCTTCCAGGGCGATCGGCTCAACGACTGCAAGGTGTTCCTGAACGCCATCCTCGACGAGGCGATCGACCCCGAGCGCTGCATCCAGATCGGCATGCGTGGCTCCTTGAGCCCCTATTGGGACTTCTCGAAAGAAGCCGGCATGACGCTGATCCCGATGCACGAGGTCTACGATCTCGGCGTCAAGGGCGTGCTCGCCGAGATCAAGCGCGTCATCGGCGACAAGCCGTTCTACTTCACACTCGACACTGACGGCATCGACTCGACCTTCCTGCCGGGCACCGAGCTTCCCGAGCCCTTCGGCTTCACCTCGCGCGAGGTGGTGCAGATCATCCGTGGCATGCGCGGCATGGACATCGTCGGCGCGGACTTGGTGGAGCTCTGCCCGCCCTACGACCCGCACGGCATCTCCGCCAATCTCGGCGCCGCACTCGGCTTCGAGGTCGTCTGCCTGCTCGCCGAAGCGCATGTGAAGCGCCACGGGCACAAGCGCAAGACGCATTGGCGGTAGGCAACGTCCTCGCATTGACGGCCGGTCCGGCCCCTCGCTAGCTTCCGGCGGGGTGGGGAGGAGCATATGCGGCACGGACTCATTGCGGCGATGATCGCAGCGGCTCTCGCCGCCGGATGTAGCCAGACGCTACCGTCGGCCGGCACGACGGCGGCCGTTGCTCCTGCTGCCCCCGCTACACCGCTCGCCGCCACCATCGCCGGCCGGAGCTTCACCTTCTCCTCCGGCGGTACCGTGACCGAGACCTTCCTCGCGGACGGCACCGGCGAATGGCGGCGTCCGAGCGGGCGCACCGGCGCCTTCACCTGGACGCTTACGCCCGATGGCACGCTCTGCCGGGTCTACGCGCCGAGCCCGGCGACCGAGGGCCAGAAAGCCTGGGAGGGCGGCACCTGGTGCGGCGCGGTCGTGCAGGTGCCGGAGGGGCTCCAGTACACGGATCAGAAGTCGGGCAGCGCGGGGCTCCTCAAGGAGGTTGCCCCCGGCGCGACCTGAGCCATCCCGTCAACTCTCTTTCCCTCCGCGGCCTCCCGGCCACACATCCGGTCACGAACACTCTAGCGGCCGCCGCAATCCTCCCTCATATTTGTCAGGACGGGGAGAGGCTGT
This sequence comes from Hyphomicrobiaceae bacterium, assembly GCA_046348995.1. GTDB lineage: Bacteria > Pseudomonadota > Alphaproteobacteria > Rhizobiales > Hyphomicrobiaceae > JANNSX01. Next base: position 320,238 of record JAXMDB010000002.1, on the reverse strand, counting down.
GGCTCGATGGAGTGACCCGATGCGCCTGATCCTTCCTGCGTTCGCTGCCCTTGCCTTGGCCGTGCCGCTGCCGGCGCTGGCCGGATCCGCGCTCGAAGGCTCCTGGTCGGGAGGCGGCTTCGTCCACCCGACGAACGGCCAGCGCGAGAAGGTGAGCTGCCGCGTCACCTACCACCAGACGTCGGACACGGTGCACAGCGTCAAGGCGACCTGCGCGTCGGCCTCCGCCAAGATCGTCCAGACCGGCCAACTCACGACCGTCAACGAAAGCCGCTATATCGGCGATTTCACGAATGCCGAGTACAACATCTCCGGCAGCGTCCGCGTCGTCGTCAGGGGCAACACCCAGGACGTGACGTTCTCGAGCTCGTCCGGCACCGGATCGCTGGCGCTGAAGAAGCGGTAGGCTCACCGCCGGACGCACAGCTGAAATCGGCCCGCCGCCTTGCCCCGGGCCCTCCCCCGCGCTATCCCCTGTTGCAAAGCAGCAATCCGGCCTGGGCGGACGGCCCGGGCCTTCGGGACCTAAGGAAAGGCAAGGACATGGCGCGCAACCGCATCGCCCTCATCGGCGCAGGCATGATCGGCGGCACGCTGGCGCATTTGGCCAGCATCAAGGAGCTCGGCGACGTCGTGTTGTGCGACATCGCGGAGGGCATTCCTCAGGGCAAGGCGCTCGACATCTCGCAGAGCACCCCGGTCGAGGGCACGAACGTCTCGCTGCGCGGCGCCAACGCCTATTCCGAGATCGAGGGCGCGGACGTGGCGATCGTCACCGCCGGTGTCGCGCGCAAGCCCGGCATGAGCCGCGACGATCTCTTGGGCATCAATCTGAAGGTCATGGATCAGGTCGGTGCGGGCTTGAAGAAGTACGCGCCGAATGCCTTCGTCATCTGCATCACGAACCCGCTCGACGCGATGGTCTGGGCGCTGCAGAAGGCCTCCGGTCTCCCGCACAATCGCGTGATCGGCATGGCGGGCGTGCTCGACAGCTCGCGCTTCCGCACCTTCCTCGCGCAAGAGCTCGGCGTCTCTGTCGAGGACGTGACAGCCTTCGTGCTCGGCGGCCACGGCGACACCATGGTGCCGCTGGTGCGCTACTCGACGGTTGCGGGCATCCCGCTCCCCGACCTCGTCAAGATGCGCTGGCTGACGGAAGAGCGGCTGGAAAAAATCGTGCAACGCACGCGCGAGGGCGGCGCCGAGGTCGTGAACCTGTTGAAGTCGGGTTCCGCCTATTACGCGCCGGCGGCCTCCGCGATCCAGATGGCAGAAAGCTATTTGAAGGACAAGAAGCGCGTGCTGCCGTGCGCCGCCTACTTGAACGGCGAGTACGGCGTGAAGGGGCTCTATGTCGGCGTGCCGGTGGTGATCGGTGCCCAAGGCGTCGAGCGCATCGTCGAGATCGACTTGAACATGCGCGAGCGCGCGGCGTTCATGCAGTCGGTCGAGTCCGTCAAGGGCTTGGTCGAAGCCTGCCAGAAGATGGCGCCGAATCTCGGCGCCTAGTGGAGAGAGTCCATGTCCCGCTACGCCATCAACTCCAAGAAGCTGCCAAAGGCAGGCCCCTACTCGCACGCGGTGGCGGTGAAGGGGCTGGTCTACTTCTCGGGCCAGGTCGGCCTCGATCCCAAGACCGGCAAGCTCGTCGGTCCCGACGTGACCGCGCAGACTCAGCAGGCGTTCAAGAACGTCGCGGCGGCCTTGAAAGAGGCCGATTGCGATTTCGACGACGTCATCAAGGTCAACATCTTCTTGACCGACATGAACGAATTCGCCGCCATGAACGCGGTGATGGCGGAGGTGTTCGAGGAGCCCTATCCGGCCCGCACCACGATCGGCGTTGCGTCGCTTCCCATCGGCGCGAAAGTCGAGATCGAGGTGATTGCCGAGAACGGTCCGTTGACGCCGTAACAGAGGCGAATGGCGAGTAGCGAATGGCGAGTGGGGACCGTGTCCCTCCGCTGAAGCGAAACCCCCATTCGCCACCCACCATTCGCCATTCGCTAGAGCGGAGCTCACATGAACATCCACGAATATCAGGCCAAAGCGGTGCTCCGGCAATTCGGCGTGCCGCTCGTCAGCGGCGCCGTCGCCTTCTCACCCGACGAGGCGGTGAAGGCCGCCAAGGACATCGGCGGCTCGGTGTGGGCAGTGAAGTCGCAGATCCATGCGGGGGGCCGCGGCAAGGGCAAGTTCAAGGAGGCGAAGGCCGGCGACAAAGGCGGCGTCAGGATCGCCAAGTCGATCGAGGAGGTGCGCGGCTTCGCCGACCAAATGCTGGGCTCGACGCTGGTGACGATCCAGACGGGGCCGTCCGGCAAGGCCGTGAAGCGCCTGCTGATCGAGGCCGGCACCCAGATCGCGCGCGAGCTCTATCTCTCGGTGCTCGTCGATCGCGCGACCTCGCGCATCTCCTTCATCGTTTCGACCGAAGGCGGCATGGACATCGAGAAGGTCGCGCACGACACGCCGGAGAAGATCACGACGTTGTCGATCGACCCGGCCGCCGGCTACCAGCCGTTCCACGGCCGCAAGATCGCCTTCGCGCTGAAGCTCGAGGGCGATCAGGTGAAGCAGTGCGTGAAGCTCGTCGGCGACCTCTACCGCGCCTTCATCGACAAGGACATGAGTCTCCTCGAGATCAATCCGCTGATCGTGACGGGCGACGGCAAGCTCGTCTGCCTCGATGCCAAGATGAACTTCGACGACAACAGCCTGTTCCGGCACGCCGACATCGTGAACCTGCGCGATCTGGAAGAGGAAGAGCCGGCCGAGGTCGAGGCCTCGCGCTACGATCTCTCCTACGTGAAGCTCGATGGCACGATCGGCTGCATGGTCAACGGCGCCGGCCTCGCCATGGCGACGATGGACATCATCAAGCTCTATGGCGCCGAGCCCGCGAACTTCCTCGACGTCGGTGGCGGCGCCACCAAAGAGAAGGTGACGGCGGCGTTCAAAATCATCCTCTCCGATCCGAACGTGAAGGGCATCCTCGTCAACATCTTCGGCGGCATCATGCGCTGCGATATCATCGCGGAAGGCGTGATCGCGGCGGCGCGCGAGATGGCGATCAAGGTGCCGCTCGTGGTGCGCCTCGAAGGCACGAACGTCGAGCTCGGCAAGCGCATCCTGAAAGAGAGTGGCCTCAACGTCATTGCGGCAGATGATCTCAACGACGCGGCCAAGAAGGTCGTGGAGGCGGTGAAGCGGGGGGCGTGATGGGAGTCAAACCGAGGACCAAATTCGGGAAGCGACTCGAGAACTGCATTGAGGGAGAGTATCGCGAACTTGGCTATGTCCTTGGCTGGCGCCTTTTGTATAGCCCAGAATGTGTCCTTGACTCCGCCACGATTTGCTTCATCGGGATCAACCCTGGAGGTTCTCAGCGCGAACCCAAAGTTGATGGGCTCTGCACTCCGCCGCGCACGAGCGCCTATTGTCATGAACGATGGCGATACCATGGCAAACAAAGGGAAGCAGGCCAATCGCCGCTACAGCGACAAATAGTCGATCTCTTTGGATGTCTGAGTGCCGAGGGATGCCCAAGTGTCGAGCCGACAGCCGTCCTAGCCGGCAACTTGATTCCCTTCCGCTCCCCAAGCATCGGAAAGCTCGCTTGTCGACAGAAAGCATTGGACTTCGGAAGTACGATTTGGCGCTCAATACTTGATCTTACCAAACCAAAACTCGTGATCGTAATGGGAAGTGACACCAGAAAGGCTGTCTCAGAAATCGTATGCGCGAGAGACGGCGGAGGCGACTTTGCTTTTGGAAAGTGCCGATACGGCAACTACGTTGGCATCAAACACCTCTCTCGACGATTACTCAAGAAGACCGAAAGAGATTACCTCGCAAAACTGAAGTAAATTCATTCCCAAAACAGCCCCGGCCGCGCCGGTGAGGCCGCGATCAGCCCCCCACCACCAGCGTCCCCCCAGTGACGAAAGCCATCGCGCCAGACGCCAGATCGACGGACACAGCCGCAACATCGTACAGGCCATCGCCCGCCACCTGCGACCGCCCCCGCCCTTCAACGAAATCACTAAACTCCTGCTCAGCGAGTTGCATCGCCATGCGGACGATCCGCGAATCAGCGATAGTGCAAGCTGTGGATAACCGTCTTGACCTTGCGACTCGAACCCGTGCGAGCCCATGTCTGCCGCGAAAGACCAATCTTTTGGCCTTGCTGCTCGCCGCACAGCTCGCGCACTCGTCCTCGTACTGACGGCCTGCGCTCTATCGGTGCCGCCGGCTAAAGCGCAAGTCACCGTCACCGGCGCAACCACCGCCAACGCGGTCATCTGCACGAACTCGACCGGCACTCTGCAGGTCAACGATAACTCGAACTGCAACAACACCGGCGTCAACGCCACGGGATTGCAGGTCAACAGCGGCACCGGCTTTACGGCGACGGGCACCGCCAGCTTCTCGGCCACCGGCACGGGCGGCGTATCGACGACGTCCGGCAACATCACGTCGGCAACCGGCAACATCACGGCGACGACCGGCACGGTGACCGGCGCGACCGTCGTCTCGACGGGCAATACCGACGTCCGAGGCAACCTCGTCAATACGACCGGCACCGTGACGATCAACGATACCCTGACCGTCACCGGCGCCGCCACGACCAACGGCATCGCCAATACCGGCACCTTGACCAACACCGGCAATGTCGTTGTCACCGGCACATCGAACCTGCAGGGGACCATCTCGAACTCGACCGGCACCGTCACCATCGGCGACACGCTGACCGTCACCGGCGCAGCGACCACAACTGGCATCACCAATACGGGCGCGATCAACAACACCGGAACGCTCACCAACACCGGCAATGTCGTCGTCACCGGCACATCGAACCTGCAGGGGACCATCTCGAACTCGACCGGTACCGTTACCATCGGCGACACGCTGACCGTCACCGGCGTCGCCACCACCACCGGCATCGCAAACACGGGCGCGATCTCGACGACGACCTTGTCGACGACAGGGGCAGCAAGCGTCGGCGGGGCGCTCACCACCAACGGCATCACGAATACCGGCAACATCTCCACGACCGGCAATGCCACTGTCTCGGGCACGACGACGACAGGCAATCTCGTCGCCACAGGCACGTCCGACCTGCGCGGCACGATCTCGAATTCGACCGGCACCGTCACGATCGGCGACACGCTGACTGTCACGGGGGCTGCAACCACGACCGGCATCACCAATACGGGCGCCATCAACAATACCGGCACCTTCACCAATACCGGCAACGCCGTCGTCACGGGAACGTCGAACCTTCAGGGCGCGATCTCGAACTCGACCGGCTCTGTCACCATCAACGATACACTCGCCGTCACCGGCGCCGCGACAACCGCCGGCATCACAAACACGGGCGCGCTGAACAATACCGGTACCTTCACCAATACCGGCAATGCCGTCGTCACCGGCACGTCGAACCTTCAGGGCGCGATATCGAACTCGACCGGCTCTGTCACCATCAACGACACGCTCGCCGTCACCGGAGCGGCGACCACAACCGGCATCACCAATACGGGCGCGATCTCGACCACCACGCTCGCGACGACCGGCGCTGCAACCGTCGGTGGCAACCTCGTCGTCACAGGAACATCCAATCTCCAAGGCGCGATCTCGAACTCGACTGGCACCGTCACCATCAACGACACGCTCACCGTCACGGGCGCGGCGACCACAACCGGCATCAGCAATACCGGGACGCTCACCAATACCGGCAACGCCGTCGTCACCGGCACCTCGGACCTGCGCGGCAACATCTTCAGCTCGACCGGCACCGTCACGATCGGCGACACGCTCACCGTCACCGGCGCCGCCACCACCGCCGGGATCACCAATACCGGCGCCCTCAACAACACCGGCACGCTGACCAACACCGGCAACGCCATCGTCACCGGCACGTCCGACTTGCGCGGCGCCATCTCCAATTCCACCGGCAACGTCGTCGTCAACGACGCCCTCAACGTCACCGGCCTTTCCACCACCGCGGGCATCGCCAATACCGGCACGCTGACCAACACGGGCAATGCCATCGTCACGGGCACATCCGATCTGCGCGGCGCCATCTCCAACTCGACCGGCAATGTGACGATCAACGACACCCTCGCCGTCACCGGCGCCGCAACGACGGCCGGCATAACCAACACCGGCAACATTTCGACGACGGGCAACATGTCCGCCGCCACGGGCAACGTGACGACGCTGACCAGCACGACGGTCAACGCCACGAACCTGAATGTGACGAATTTCAACACGACGAACGTGACGGCGACAGGAACCGTTCAAGGCGGTACGATCACGGACGGAACTGCGACCCTCACTGGTGGCAACCTCACCGGCGTCGGCACGCTCGCGGCGACGACCGGCAACATCGCCACCGTCAATTCGACCGACGTCAACGCGACGAACATCACCGCCACCAATCTCGCCATCACGAACCTGAACACGACGAACATCACGGCGACGGGCACCGTTCAGGGCGGCACAGTCACCGACGGCACCGCGTCTCTCACGGGCGGCAATCTCACCGGCGTCGGCACGCTGTCCGCCAACACCGGCAACATCGCCACTGTCAATGCGACGGACGTGAACTCGACCAACGTCACCGCCACCGGCACCGTCCAGGGCGGCACGCTCACCGATGGCACCGCGTCTCTCACCGGCGGCAACCTCACCGGCGTCGGCACCCTCTCGGCCACCACCGGCAACATCGCCACCGTCAATGCGACGGACGTGAATTCGACCAACGTCACCGCCACCGGCACCGTCCAGGCCGGCACGCTCACCGACGGCACCGCGACCTTGACCGGCGGCAATCTCACCGGCGTCGGCACGCTGTCCGCCAGCACCGTCACTGCAACAACGGTCAACGGCACGGTGGGCAACATCGCGACCGTCAATGCCACCAGCGTCAATGCCGCCACCGTCACAGCCACTGACGTCGAGGCGACCACCGTCAGAGCCGACGCGGTCAACGCAAACCGCGTGCAGGCCCGCGCCCTCGCCGTGGGCACGGGTGGCGTTCACGTCGCGTCTGGCGCGCCGGTCGACATGGGCGGCAATCGAGTCCGCAACATCGGCGCGCCGTTGGAAGCGACCGACGCCGCCAACAAAGCCTATGTGGATAGCGCCTTTGCCGATATGGGCGCGGGGCTCAACGACGCTTTCCGCCGGATCGACCAGGCCAACGAAGGCATCGCGCTCGCCATCGCCATGGGCGGACTGATCATGCCGGCAGGCAAGGATTTCGCCATCGGCGCCAATTTCGGCTTCTACGAGGACCGCCAGGCGGTCGCCGCGCAGGCGGCATTGCGGCTCGACGATACGCTGACACTCAGCGCCGGTGTCGGCCTCGGTCTCGATTCGAACACGGTGGGCGGGCGCGTCGGCTTCGTTGCCGCTTGGTGACAGGCGATCCGGCAGCGCCTAGCCTTCAGATGCGATTCTCACGCTTGCGACCGAAGGCAAGAATGGCCAGCCTGTCCCGACTTCTCAAGATCGCCCTCGGCACAGTCCTCGCGAGCCTGCTCGCCGCCTCGAGCGTGTCCATGGCCGAGGACGCCACCAAGCCCAAAAAGAAAAAACCGCAGACCGAGCAGACCGCTCCGGCCGCGGCGCCAGCCCCCGCGCCCGCCGTCGCCATGCCGTCGCCCGAGGTGATGCTGATCCTCGTCCGCAACGCGATCCTGGCGTTGAACCAGGCCAACTTCACCGGCAATTACACTGTGCTGCGGGACATGGGCTCGCCGTCGCTGCAGACCGCCTCGGCCGCCGATCTCGGCATCGCCTTCGCCAACCTCCGCCAGCAGAAGGTCGACTTGTCGCCGGTGCTCATTCTGACGCCCGCGCTCACGGAGAGCCCGGCCATCGCAGCCGACGGCGTTCTGAAGCTTGCTGGACACTTCACGACGAAACCCCTTCAGATCAATTTCGCCATGACTTTTCAGCCCGTTGGCGGCGTCTGGCGGCTACACGGGCTGGCCGTCAACACCTCACAGGCGCAACCCTGACCACGGCATGGCCGAGCGCCCCGCGGCACACTTGATCTCAGCCGATTTGTGGACCACAAGTCTTTCGCACATGCGAAACGGAGTTCCGGCTGTCCATGTCCATCCTCGTCGACAAATCCACGAAGGTCATCTGCCAGGGGTTCACGGGCGCTCAAGGCACCTTCCATTCCGAGCAGGCGATCGCCTACGGCACCCGCATGGTGGGCGGCGTCACGCCCGGCAAGGGCGGCACGACACATCTCAATCTTCCGGTGTTCGACACCGTTGCGCAGGCCCGTGAGACGACCGGCGCCGATGCGAGCGTCATCTACGTGCCGCCGCCGTTCGCGGCCGACGCCATCCTCGAGGCGATCGACGCCGAGGTGCCGCTGATCGTTTGCATCACCGAGGGCATTCCCGTGCTCGACATGGTGAAGGTCAAGCGCGCGCTCGGCAGCTCCAAGTCGCGCCTCATTGGTCCGAACTGCCCCGGCGTCATCACGCCGGAGGAGTGCAAGATCGGCATCATGCCCGGTCACATCCATCGCAAGGGATCGGTCGGCATCGTCTCGCGCTCCGGCACGCTCACCTACGAGGCGGTAAAGCAGACGACGGACGCGGGCCTCGGCCAATCGAGCTGCGTCGGCATCGGCGGCGATCCGGTGAAGGGCACCGAGCACATCGACGTGCTCGAGATGTTCCTGGCCGATCCCGCGACCGCCTCGATCATCATGATCGGCGAGATCGGCGGTTCGGCCGAGGAGGATGCCGCACAGTTCCTCGCCGACGAAGCCAAGCGCGGTCGCAAGAAACCGACCGTCGGCTTCATCGCGGGCGTCACCGCGCCTCCTGGGCGCCGCATGGGCCATGCCGGCGCCATCATCTCGGGCGGCAAGGGCGACGCGGGCAGCAAGATCGAGGCGATGCGGCAAGCCGGCATCAAGGTCGCCGACAGCCCGGCCTCCCTCGGCACGACGCTCGCCAAGCTGCTTGCCGCGTGAGGAGGCGATGGCGCACGGGCCGGCAGACTGTCGTCGAACGTCTTGAACTGATCATCATCTCGGCGAGGGACATGAGGGTTTGCGGCGGGTTGGCCGCTCCATCCCCGCCGGGCTAGAGTGCTTCCGGAAAAGTGCGAAGCGGTTTTCCGATGAGAAGCACGACAATCCAAGAACCTAGGGTGGTTCCGTGATTCAAAGAGGCGCGGAAACACCCTAGCGGCCACAAGGAATGTTTGCGGATGTCACGTCAGACCGGAAACCAGTCGTTTCTCGATACGTCGTTCCTCGAGGGTACTAACGCGCCCTATCTCGCCGAGATGCACGAGCGCTACGCCCGCGACCCGGCGAGCATCTCGGACGATTGGCGTGCCTTCTTCGACAGCCTGCGCGACGACACGTCGGCGATCGCCAAGGAGGCGAGCGGCCCGTCGTGGGTGCGGCCCAATTGGCCCCCGGCGCCGTCGAACGGCTTCGGCGACACGAGCGAAGCCGCCACCATTCCATCCGCTCCAGCTATCGAGCAGGCGATCCGCAAGGAGGCGAAATCCCAAGGCGTCGAGCTCTCCTCGGCGGCAGCCCTTCGCGCCACCAACGACACGATTGCCGCGCTGACGCTCATCCGCTCCTACCGCGTGCGCGGCCATCTCGCCGCCGATCTCGACCCGCTCGGCCTGACGGAGCGTGAGTCCCACCCGGAGCTCTTGGCCGAGACCTACGGCTTCACCGGCACCGATCTCGACCGGCCGATCTATATCCATGACACGCTCGGCAGCGAGCATCCCGTGCTGTCGATGCGCCAGATCGTCGACATCATGCGCCAGACCTACTGCGCCAAGGTCGGCGTCGAATACATGCACATCGCCGACATCGATCAGCGGCGCTGGATCCAGCGCCGCATCGAAAGCCGCGAGAAGTGGATCAAGTTCACGCCACAGGGCAAGAAGGCGATCCTCAACAAGCTGATCGAGGCGGAGAGCTTCGAGAAGTTCCTGCAGGTCAAATACACCGGCACGAAGCGCTTCGGCCTCGAGGGCGGCGAGGCGATGATCCCGGCGCTCGAGCAGATCATCAAGCGCGGCAGCCAGCTCGGCGTGCGCGAGATCGTCATCGGCATGCCGCATCGCGGTCGCCTCAACGTGCTCGCCAGCGTCATGGCAAAGCCGCTGCGCGCGATCTTCAACGAGTTCAAGGGCGGCTCCTCCAAGCCCGACGACGTCGAGGGCTCGGGCGACGTCAAGTATCACCTGGGCGCCTCCTCCGATCGTGCGCTCGGCGGCGACAGCGTGCACCTGTCGCTGACGGCGAACCCGTCGCATCTGGAGATCGTCGACCCGGTCGTGCTCGGCAAGGTGCGCGCCAAGCAGGATCAGCGCGGCGGCCGGCCGGCGCGCGGCGAGGTGCTGCCGCTGCTGCTGCACGGCGATGCGGCGTTCGCCGGCCAAGGCGTCGTCGCCGAGTGCTTCGGGCTCTCTGGCCTCAAGGGCCACCGCGTCGGCGGCTCGATCCACTTCATCGTCAACAACCAGATCGGCTTCACGACGGCGCCGCGCTTCGCCCGCTCCTCGCCATACCCGTCCGACGTCGCCCGCATGGTCCAGGCGCCGATCTTCCACGTCAACGGCGACGACCCCGAGGCCGTCACCTACGTCGCCAAGGTGGCGATGGAGTTCCGCCAGCGCTTCCGCCGGCCTGTCGTCATCGACATGTTCTGCTATCGCCGGCACGGCCACAACGAGGGCGACGAGCCGAGCTTCACGCAACCCAAGATGTATCAGGTCATCCGCAAGCACCCGACGGTGACGGAGATCTATTCCAAGGTGCTCGTCGCCGAAGGTCTGATGAGCGAGGCCGATATCAAGGCGATGCAGGCCGAGACGATGCAGCGGCTCGAAAGCGAGCTCGCGGTCGCCGACAGCTACAAGCCCAATAAGGCCGATTGGCTCGACGGCCGATGGGCCGGCTACGCGCCGCCCGCCGAGGACGATCGCCGCGGCAATACCGGAGTGGACGAGGGGCGGCTGAAAGAGGTCGGACGCAAGCTCTCGACCTTGCCTGCCGACTTCCACCTGCACAAGACGCTCGAGCGGCTCGTCAAGCGCCGGGGCGAGATGACCGAAACGGGCGAAGGCATCGATTGGGCGATGGGCGAGCAGCTGGCCTTCGGCACGCTCGTGCAGGACGGCTATGCCGTGCGCCTTTCGGGCCAGGATTGCGAGCGTGGCACCTTCTCGCAGCGGCACGCCGTCTTCATCGACCAGGAGAACGAGCGCCGCTACACGCCCGTCAAGCACATCTCGGCCGATCAGGGCCGCTTCGAGGTCATCAACTCGATGCTCTCGGAAGAGGCGGTGCTCGGCTACGAGTACGGCTACAGCCTGTCGGAGCCGAAAGCGCTGGTGCTGTGGGAGGCGCAGTTCGGCGACTTCGTCAACGGCGCCCAGGTCGTCATCGACCAGTTCATCGTCTCGGCCGAGCGCAAGTGGCTGCGCATGTCGGGGCTGGTGATGCTGCTGCCGCACGGCTACGAGGGACAGGGGCCGGAGCATTCCTCGGCCCGCCTCGAACGCTTCCTGCAGTCGGCCGCCGAGGACAACATGCAGATCGCCAACTGCACGAGCCCGGCCAACTACTTCCATATTCTCAGGCGCCAGATGGTGCGCAACTTCCGCAAGCCGCTCGTCATCATGACGCCGAAGTCGCTGCTCCGGCATAAGCAGGTGGTGTCCAAGCTTTCGGAGTTCGGCCCCGGCTCGACGTTCCACCGCCTGCTCTGGGATCACGCCGATGCCAAGGGCGGCGGCACGGGCAAGCTCAAGCCCGACGAGGCGATCCGGCGGGTCGTGCTGTGCTCGGGCAAGGTCTACTACGATCTCCTCGAGGAGCGCGATGCGCGCGGCATGGACGACGTCTACCTGCTGAGACTCGAGCAGCTCTATCCCTTCCCGGCGCGCTCGCTCGTCGACGAGATCGGGCGCTTCCGCAACGCCGACGTGATCTGGTGCCAGGAGGAGCCGCGCAACATGGGCGCCTGGACGTTCGTCGAGCCCAACATCGAATGGGTGCTCGAGCATGTGAACGGCAAGGTCACGCGGCCGCGCTATGCTGGCCGCCCCGCGTCGGCGGCGACGGCGACCGGACTCCTGAAGAAGCATATGGCAGAGCAGAAGGCGCTCATCGAAGCGGCGCTCGCGGGATAGAGAGGCAGAACGAGGATGGCGATCGACATCAAGGTTCCGACGCTGGGCGAATCCGTCCGCGAGGCGACGGTCGGCAAATGGCTGAAGCAGCCGGGCGAGGCGGTCGCCGCCGACGAGCCGCTCGTCGAGCTCGAGACGGACAAGGTGACGGTCGAGGTGCCGGCGCCGATGGCCGGCGTGCTCGGACCGATCGCGGCAGCCCAGGGCGAGACGGTCGCCGTCGGCGCCGTCCTCGGCAGCGTCGTCGACGGGGCGGGCGCTCCGGCCAAGGCCGCGGCACCGGCGGCGGCGAAGCCTTCGCCTGCAGCACCGGCTCCAGCTCCGAAGGCGGCCGCTGCACCGGCCGCACCGCCTGCACCCAAGGCCGCTCAGCCAGCGCCAGCCGCGGCCGCCTCAGCACCAGCTCCCGCTCCGACGCCGAAGGGCCCTGTAACGATCCCGCCGATCTCCTCGCGCACGCTCGATGACGTGCTCCGCACCGCTCACGACGCGCCGCCTGCACAGGCCATGCCGATGGGCTTCACGCCGATGCCGATGGCTGCGCGTCCGCCGTCACCGGAAGCGGATGCCAAGCGCGAGGAGCGGGTGAAGATGACCCGGCTCCGCCAGACCATCGCGCGGCGTCTCAAGGAAGCGCAATCGAATGCCGCGATGCTGACGACGTTCAACGACGTCGACATGAGCGCGATCATGGAGTTGAGGAAGAGCTACAAGGATCTCTTCGAGCAGAAGCACGGCGTGAAGCTCGGCTTCATGGGCTTCTTCGTGAAAGCCTGTGTGATGGCGCTGAAGGAGATTCCCGCCGTCAACGCCGAGATCGACGGCACCGATCTGATTTACAAGAACTACTATCACGTTGGCGTCGCCGTCGGCACGGACCGCGGCCTCGTCGTCCCCGTCGTGCGCGAGGCGGACCACCTCTCGCTTGCCGAGATCGAGCGCACGATCGCCGATTTCGGCGTCCGCGCCAAAGCTGGCAAGCTCGCCATCGAGGAGATGCAGGGCGGCACCTTCACGATCTCGAATGGCGGCGTCTACGGCTCGATGCTGTCGACACCGATTCTCAACGCGCCGCAGTCGGGCATTCTCGGCATGCATCGCATCGAGGAGCGCGCGGTCGTGCGTGGCGGTCAGATCGTGGCGCGGCCGATGATGTATCTGGCTTTGAGCTACGATCACCGCATCGTCGACGGCAAGGAAGCCGTGACGTTCCTCGTGCGCGTGAAAGAGGCGCTGGAGGATCCCAAGCGCATGATGCTGGAGTTGTGATCTGACGACCGAACCTTTGCAAAGGCGAAAACGAACGCGATGGTTCAATCCCCTCCCCCCTTGAGGGGGAGGGTTAGGGTAGGGGGTTAAAAGCAAATGACTCCGCAGTCGTGTCTCTCCCCCCATCCCAAGCGCCTACGGACTGAGCTGCTGCGCATCTAAGCCTAAGACGCTTGGCCTTGCCCCTCACGGGGGGAAGCAGCTGCAAACGGCAACACAAGTCAGGCAAACACCATGCCCTCCCCCTACGATCTCATCATCATCGGCTCCGGCCCCGGTGGCTATGTGTGCGCGATTCGCGCGGCGCAGCTCGGGTTGAAAGTTGCCGTCGTCGAAAAGCGCGCGACCTACGGCGGCACCTGCCTCAACGTCGGCTGCATTCCTTCCAAGGCACTGCTGCACGCCTCCGAGCTCTATCACGAGGCTAAGAGCAGTTTCGCCGGCATGGGCATCGGCGTCTCGCCGTCGCTCGACCTCGCCAAGATGCAGGCCTTCAAGGACGAGGGCGTGAAGGGGAACACGGCGGGCGTGGCGTTCCTGTTCAAAAAGAACAAGATCGAGGCTCACCAGGGAACGGGCCGGATCGCCGCGCCCGGCAAGGTCGAGGTGACGGCTGACGGCGGCGCCAAGACGATGCTCGAAGCCAGCGCCATCGTCATCGCCACGGGCTCGGATGTTGCCCGCCTCAAGGGTCTCGACATCGACGAGACGTCGATCGTCTCCTCGACCGGTGCGCTGACGCTTTCCAACGTTCCCGGCAAGCTCGTCGTCGTCGGCGCGGGTGTCATCGGCCTCGAGCTCGGCTCGGTGTGGCGGCGGCTGGGCGCCGAGGTGACGGTCGTCGAGTATCTCGATCGTATCTTGCCCGGCATGGACGGCGACGTCGCCAAGAATTTCCAGCGCATTCTCCAGAAGCAGGGCTTCGTGTTCAAGCTCGCGTCCAAGGTGACGGGGGCTGCAAAGCAAGGTGACAAGCTCGCCGTGAGCGTCGAGCCCGCCGCTGGCGGTACCGCGGAAACGCTCGACGCCGACGTCGTGCTCGTCGCCATCGGCCGCGTGCCTTTCACGGATGGCCTCGGCCTCGAAGCCCTCGGCGTCGCCAAGGACAACAAAGGCCGCGTCAGCGTCGACGAGCACTACCAGACGAGCGTCCCCGGCATCTTCGCCATCGGCGACGTCATTGCCGGGCCGATGCTCGCGCACAAGGCCGAGGACGAGGGCGTGGCGTTGGCCGAGATTCTCGCCGGCAAACGCGGCCATGTGAATTACGGTGTCATCCCGGGCGTCGTCTACACGAACCCCGAGGTCGCCGCCGTCGGGCGAACCGAGGAGGAGTTGAAGGCTGCCAACGTCGCCTACAAGACGGGCAAGTTCCCATTCACGGCGAACGGCCGCGCCAAAGTCAACAAGACGGCGGAAGGTTTCGTGAAAGTGCTGGCGGACGCTACAACGGATCGCATCCTCGGCGTGCACATCATCGGCACCGGCGCCGGCGAGCTCATCGCGGAAGCCGCCGTCCACATGGAGCGCGGCGGCACGGCGGACGCCCTCGCCCGGACCTGTCACGCCCATCCGACGATGTCGGAAGCGGTGAAGGAAGCGGCCCTCGCCGCGGGCGGGCGGGCCATCCACATCTAACCATCGTTTCGCTGTCGCATAGCCGCCGGGCGCGCGGCGGCATCGACAGGGATTGGCGCGCATGGCATGAGCCATCGAGGCAGGTAGCGACCCACCCATGGCTCAGACCGGCATCGCAGGGCGAGCATCCGCACGGTCGGCGCCCCGTACCCCGGCCGCTCAGCCTATCGCCCCCGTTGCCGGCGGCAAAGCGAGCCGGCCCATGCTCGGCATCATCCTGATGACGAGTTGCATGACGATCTTCCCGCTGATGGATGCGGTGTCGAAGCTGCTGCAGGATCGCCTGCACGTGGCCGAGGTCATCTTCGGCCGCAGCCTCGTCTACTTCCTGCTGCTGTTTCCGTTCCTGATCTATCAACTCGGGTTCAAGTGGCTGACGCCGGAGCGCCCCTGGCTACAGATCTTGCGCGGTGCTCTCTCGGCTGTCTCGACGATCCTCTTCACGGTCTCGATCTCGCTGCAGCCGCTCACCGACACATTGGCGATCTTCTTCATTCATCCGCTGCTCGCGACGGCACTCTCGCCGCTGTTCCTCGGCGAGCGGGTCGGCCCGTGGCGATGGTCGGCGGTGACGGTCGGCTTCCTCGGCGCCCTCGTCGTCATCCGGCCTGGCATGGGCGACCTCTCGCTCGGCGCGCTACTGGCCATCGGCGCAGGCTTCTGCTTCGCAAGCTGCATGCTGCTGACGCGCCGTCTCGCCGCGAGCGACGCGGCGCTCACGACTCTCTCGATCACGACGGTGATCTCGATGGCGGGAACCGGCGGCATGCTGCCGTTCGTCTGGCTGACGCCGACGCCGTGGGAGTTCTTTCTGATCTTCGTCGCTGGCGCCGTCGGCTTCGTCGGCTATTGGATGCTGACGCTGGCCTATGACTACGCGGCGGCGTCCCAGCTCGCGCCGTTCAACTATGTCGAGCTCGTCGGAGCGACGATCCTCGGCTACCTGATGTTCGGCGACTTTCCGGCGCCGATCACCTGGGCGGGCATCGCGTTGATCGTCGGCTCGGGCATCGTCATTGCTTGGCGCGAGAGTCGCGTCAGCCGGCGATGAGGCCGATCGTCAGCGTTGGCGGCTGAAACCTCGCGCAAGAAACGGCAGGGCGAGACCGCTGCCGAGCAGCTTCAGGGCCCTATCGGGGTCCTCGCGCTGGCCGCCATTCTCGAGCGGACAATCGGGTGCGGTGCAATTGTTGACCTCGCGGCAATAGCTCGCCGTCGAGGCGAAGCTCGCCTCCCCGCCATAGGCCCGGCAATAACCCCTTGGGAGATCGTTCAGGCCGGACATGGGTGCCTCCGCTCGCGTTTATCGATGAGGCACAATCGTTCAAGTTGGTTCGGACGCCCTTGATCGGGGTCAAGGGCCCGAGCGGGGGCATAGCAGTTATGCCGGATGGGCGCCCGGGGCTAAAACCCGACGATCAACTCGGGTTTCGTGCCGTCGATCAGACGCTTGTAGCGGAACGGCGTCGGATCGACGATGGGCGGGGCGCCCGTTACGAGATCGGCCATCAGGCGGCCGGCCCCGGGGCCTAAGCCGAAGCCATGCCCCGAAAAGCCCGAGGCGAGGAAAAATCCCGGCACCTGCTCGACCGGCGAGATCACCGGCACGGCGTCGGGCGTCACGTCGATGGCCCCGGCCCAGCGCTCGGCGATGGCCGCGCCTTTGAAGGCCGGGAATGTCTTCTCGAGGCTCGCCATGGCCTCCTTCAGCACCCACTCGACGGGCTCGGGATCGAGCACGCGCATGCGCTCAAACGGGCTCTCCTTGTCGAGCGCCCAGCGCTCCGGCGTCGCCGCCTCGCGGACGGTGGTCCCGCTCACGCGGTATTTGAGGCTCGCGGGATTGAGCCTCAGCGCCGGCAGGAACTTGAACAGAAGCTTGAAGCTGTCCGGCACGATGTCGACGACCGAGAGGTGCCGGTGGGCGACGGTCCAGCCGCCGTCGAGCCGCTTGCGGATGGCGTAGCGAGCGCCCGCCGTCGAGCGCTCGAAACCGGCGTCGACCGGCACCGTGCGCATGACCGAGTTGATGACCTTGAGCTGCGGGAAATTGATGCCGGCGCTACCGGCGAACAACCGCGACCAGGCGCCGCCGGCCAGCACGACGTTGCTCGTCTTGATCGTCCCCCGCTCGGTGACGACCGCGGAGACCTTTCCCGCGCTCGTCTCGATGCCGCGTGCCGCGCACTGGCGGGCGACGAACCCGCCTTTGGCTCGAATGGCGCGCGCGATCGCGGGCGCGGCCTTCGTCGGCTCGGCGCGGCCGTCGGTCGGCGTGTAGAGAGCCCCTTTCCATTTCGTGGTCGCGCCCGGTAGTAGCTCGGCCGCCTTCTCGCCCGAGATCATATGACTGTCGAGCTGGTACTGGCGGGCGTAGTCGAGCCATGCCTCACGATCGGCGATCTCCTTGTCGGTTTCGGCGGTATAGAGGATGCCGCACTGCCGGAACCCGGTTTCCGCGCCGATGCGCTCGTTGATCGTGCGCCAGATCTTCAGGCTCTCGACGATGAGCGGGATTTCGCGCGGGTCGCGGCCCATCTGGCGGCACCAGCCCCAATTGCGGCTCGACTGCTCTGCGCCGATCTCGCCCTTCTCGACAAGCGCCACCGAGACGCCCCGCTCGGTGAGCGCATAGGCCGTGGACACACCGATGATGCCGCCACCGATGACGACGACGTCGGCTTTGTCGGGGAGGCCTTGCGAGCCTTCGATCGGATCGGGGACAGGCGCCATGATGTTCTCGCGGAGCTATGGCGCCCGATGCGAGCGCCTATTCGACGGCTGTCACCGTGTAGCCCGCTTCCCGGAACAACGCCACGAGCCCTTTGTCGCCGGGGAGGTGGAGGGCGCCGACGGCGATGAAGGCGCCGCCTTTGTCGAGCAGCGGCAGAGCACGGTCGCGCATCACGAGGTTGCGCTCGTCGATCAGGCGCGTCTGGAATTCGTCGATGACGGTCTGGGCCAGCGCCTCGTCGCCGCTCATGATGCGGGTCAGCGGCCAGACCTCGCCGATGCGGTGCTCGCGATAGAGCGTGATCAGCGTTTCGTTCATGTCCTCGACCTGGCCTGCGGTCCGCAGCGCCAGACGCAAATTCGCGAGCTGCGCATCGAACGGCATGGCGGCGAACTTGCCGAGTTGCTCGGCGATCGTCTCGAGACCCACGACGTCCGCGCCATGGGCGCGCCCCTCCGCCTCGATCAGACCATCGAGCGGCTCGAGCCCGCTCGACACGCGTTGCTGCTCGCACGCGGGCGTCGACAGCATGACGCCGACGAACCACGGTTGCATGCGATCGAGCAGCAGCGAGTTGGTGCCGAGCGCGAGCGCCACCTCCGACAGAGCGACCCGCTCGTCGGGACTCAAATGCGCGCTCAGGCTCTCGCCCGGAGCGAACATGACCTTATCGCTCATCTCGCTCATGGCGGCGTTGAGCGTCGCATCGTTCACATCCGTCACCTCGACGGCGACGGTCTGGGCCTGTTCGAGCGCATCGCGGGCCGC
The DNA here is from genome assembly GCA_046348995.1 of Hyphomicrobiaceae bacterium. GTDB lineage: Bacteria > Pseudomonadota > Alphaproteobacteria > Rhizobiales > Hyphomicrobiaceae > JANNSX01. Next base: position 301,622 of record JAXMDB010000002.1, on the reverse strand, counting down.
CGCCGGCATGCTCGTGATCCGGGGGTCGGTAACGTGCACGGTCGCAAACAGATAGGAGGCCGGCACGCCGGTCTTCTCGACGCGCCAGAGATTGGCCTCCGCGTTGACCAGGGTGGCGCCTTCGGAGCGAACGCGGGCATAGGTCTCGGGCGCCTCGCGCTCCATGGCAGCGATGAGGTCGCGTCCGCCGCAGCCCGCCATGGCGAAGGCCGGAAGGGCGCTGGCGACTGCCCCAGCGAAGGCAAAAGCCGAAACGACGAGACGTAAACGCATGAACAGCACCCACGAAAACGCACGAGCGAGGCCGAACCTTTCAAATTTGATTTAATTCCGTCTCAAGGGACTTGGTGAATGGCCGGGTTGCAGCCGCGTCTCGGCGCTCGAACTGGGAACATGCTAAACAGGTGCGAGCGAGAGCCCCCGAACGGGGCGCCATCTACCGGGTGAGGAGACACATCATGGCGAAGGCAAAAGGATCATCGGGGCGGACGATCGAGAGCGAGCTGTTCACGGTGCCGGCCCGGCGCGGCCGCGCGGCGCGCGTCAACAAGGGCCAGGCCATCAAGATCATCAACACGCACGGCCATCAGGTCGTCGACACCTGGTCGTTCAGCGCCGAGGACCTGACCGAGTTCATGTCGATGGAGCACCTTCGCCCGACCATCGGCACGATCTTTCCGACCAAGGGTCACAACCTGTATTCGAACCGCCGGCGGCCGATCATGGTCTTCGAGGAGGACACCTCGCCCGGCATTCACGATACGCTGATGGCCGCCTGCGACGACTATCGCTATGGCCTGCTCGGCTGCAAAGACTATCACGATAACTGCACGGACAATCTGCACGCCGCGATGCGCCAGATCGGCCTGCGCGCACCCGAGACGCCGAGTCCGCTCAACTTGTTCATGAACATCCCCGTCGGCAAGGGCGGCAAGCTCACCTTCGAGGAGCCGCTGTCGAAGCCGGGCGACTACGTCGTCCTGCGTGCCGAAATGGATTGCATTGTCGCCATGAGCTGCTGCCCGCAGGACATCCTGCCCATCAACAAGGGCAAGACGGTCGAGGTGCACTTTCAGATCTTGGGCTGAGGCGACCGGCCGCTCTGGACACCTAGGGCCCGATCCGGTAAGTCTCCTGCCGGTTTCGCGCCGGTCCTCGCCGAGGACCGGCTGCGGGCGGTTAGCTCAGTGGTAGAGCACTACGTTGACATCGTAGGGGTCACAAGTTCGAACCTTGTACCGCCCACCAGTCGTCTAAAGACAACCCTCCGCTCGGCTACTCTTGCTCGCACGGCCAAAAGCCCGGCGCCGTGAGGCCGGCCGGGAGCTTCGTCGCCTTGTCACCGCAGGCCTGGTCGATCTGCGCCTGGACCAATCCCTTGGCAACGGTCAAATCCACGCCCGACAACTCGGCCCGATAGAAGTAAGCGCCCCCGAGCTTGGCATCGGTCAGATTGGCTCCGCGAAAGTCTGAACGGGGCAGCAGGGCATTCTCGAGGTTGACCCCAGTCAGATTGGCCTTGGCGAACACGTTGCGGTGAAAATCGCCATCGCTCATGTCCGCTCCCGTGAGGTCGGCGCCTTCCATGCTCACGCGGTGAAATTCCGCCTTCACGAGCCTGGCCTTCATCAGCTTGGCGCCCGAAAAGTCGGCCCGGCTGGCCAGGGCCTTCTCGAAACTCGCACCTTCGAGATCGGCATTGCGAAACGAGGTGCGCACGAGCTCGGCGCGAAAGAAGCTCGCGCCTTTGAGATTAGCCTGGTCGAGTCCCGAGCCCGAGAGAAAAGTGTTCTCGAACTTGGCCCCACTCAAGTCCTGCCCCTCGAGTCGGACTTTCTCCTTGGAGCAGCCGGACCAGTCGATCCCGGCAGCCGGTGGCTGCTTGCAGTTCGGGGCAGCGCGAGCCGATCCGGCCGCGAGGCAGGCGAGCAGCACGAGCGGAAGCATCGGGACTAGGTGGCGCTCAATGGCTTTCATCGTCGCTCCGATAGGTCAGAGCCGAGGCTAACCGAAGGATCGATCGACAGCGACTCCCATGCAGCAGTTCAGACACTCGTCTCCACGCTATAGCGGATCAACGGCTGAGCTTGGCCGTGACCTCGATCTCGACCTTCATCTTTGGGTCGACGAGGTTGGCGCTGAACATCGTCGCTGCCGGGCGCACGTCGCCGAAATACTTCTGCAGCACCGGCCAGCACAGCTTGAAGTCGGCGGCATTGGGCAGGATGTAGGTCACGCGCACGACATCCTTCATGCTTGCGCCGGCCTGGGCGAGCGCCGCGTCGATGTTTTTCAACGTCTGCTCGCACTGCGCGACGACGTCGTCGGCGAGCGTCATCTTCGCGTAATCGTAGCCGGTCGTGCCCGAGACGAACACGAAGTCACCGTCGACGACGGCGCGCGAGTAGCCGACCTCCGCTTCGAATTTCGAGCCGGAGGAGATGAGCTTGCGGGGCATGGGATTGTTCCTTGTTTCTCAGGCCAAAAGACATCGGCGCGCACGACTACTTCAGAGTTCCAATGAACTCCCGGATCACGTCGAAGGACCCGAACTCGGTGTGGTAGAGGTGGCCAGCCTCAGGGAAGACGACCATCTTCTTGGGCTCGTTGGCGCGATCGAAGATGGCCTGGCCCATGTCCACGGGAACGATACGGTCGCGGCCGCCGTGCAGCACCAGCAACGGCACCCTCACCTGATCGATGGTATCGATCGAGTTGTAGCGATCGGCCATGAAGGGCTTGACCCAAATCCACGGATAGTGGCGTTGCGCCGTATCCGGGATCGAGGTGTAGGGGGCGTCGAGGATGAGCCCTTTGATCGGCTCGACCGCCGCCACCTGCACGGCGACGCCGGTGCCCAGGCTCTCGCCATAGATGACGATCTCATTCGCGCTCACACGCTGATCGCGAAGCCAGTGATAGGCGAGCTCGGCATCGGCGACATTGTTTGCCTCCGTCGGATGGCCGGTCGAGCCGCTATAGCCGCGATAGGCCATCATGAGGAGGCCGTAGCCGGCGCTGCGATAGAGCAGGATACGGTCGCGCCGGGCGGCGAGGTTGCCGCCGTTGCCATGAAAATAGAGGAGCGTCGGCTGACCGGGTGCCGCCTTCGCATGCCAGGCCACGAGCCGCTCGCCATCGGGCGTCTTGAGCTCGATCTCCGAGACATCGAGGCCGAGCGAGGCAGGCGGGACTCGGGTCGGATCGGCGGGGTAGAGCAGGCGCCGTTGGCCGGCATAAAGCGCAACGCCCGCCATGAGGTAGAGACCGGCGAAGGCGAGCGGCACTTTCCAGGCGAGCGAGGCGGCGCGGTACATGAGGAGGACTGCTGCGGACAGGACGACGGGGGACTGTTATAGCATCCGCTCCGTGAGCGACCAGCCCGCCCAGCGCATACCGCGTTTCAGTGCGTTCTCAACCACTCGCGGGCGAGCTTCTGGGCTTCGGCGACTTGCGCCTTGGACATCTCGTCGGCTAGCTCCTTGCGGTACTCGCGGGCCGAGACGTTGCCCTTGAGAGCAGCGAGATTGAACCACTTGTGCGCCGTCACGAAATCGACCGGGCACTCCTTGCCCGTCGAATAGCGCAGCCCGAGCTCGAACAGAGCATCGGCGCCCGTCGCCAGACTGCCGTAGCTCGCCTGCTCCATCGAAAGCATATCCGCACGTGCCATCGTTTTCTCCCTTGGCCGCGCTGGAACTCTTGCGTTCCCACGCTTGCGGCCGTTGTCCTCAGCACAAGCGGAAGTTCGCCGTAATCGTTGAAAAATCAGGTAAACGGCATTTGAGCAAAAGTGCTTAAGCGCGGTAAGGAGTCCTTCCGGATCCTTGCTGCCCGCAGCTCCCTGGCACGAAAATCCCAAGCTCGAGTGCGCGGCAACCATTTGGCAGCCGGGAGAGAAACACGGCGTTCACCATAGTTCGAAATCGCCGCGAAAACGCGTTGCAGCGACGACCCGCCCGAGACCTTCGCGAACGAGACTGCACGGTGGCCGTGCGTCAGCGCGCTTTCTGACCGAACATGATCTTCTGCGCCGCCTTGTCCTTGGCGAGATTGACGCTCCCCTGCACCTCCTTGGCGAGGAGGAGTCCACGCTTGACGGCGGGCCGCGCATTCATGCGCTCGAACCAGGACTTCAGGTTCGGAAAGTCCTCGAGCTTCTGGCCCTGACGCTCGTACGGCCTGATCCAGGGGAACGACGCCATGTCCGCGATGGAATAGCTGCCTGCAATGTAGGTGCGCCCTTCGAGCCGCCGATCGAGCACGCCGTAGAGGCGATTGACCTCGTTGGTGTAGCGCTTGATGGCGTAGGGCACTTTTTCGGGCGCGTACTGGCGGAAATGGTGCGCCTGTCCGGCCATCGGCCCGAGACCCGCCATCTGCCAGAACAGCCACTGATCGACCTCGACCCGCTTCCTCTCGTCCTCGGGATAGAACTTGCCGGTCTTGCGGCCGAGATATTGGAGAATGGCGCCCGACTCGAACACCGAGATCGGCTTGCCGCCGGGCCCGTCCGGATCGACGATCGCGGGCATCCGGTTGTTGGGCGCGATCTTGAGGAAATCCGGCTTGAATTGATCGCCCGTGCCGATGTTGACGAGCTTCACCTCGTAGGGGAGCTTCACCTCCTCGAGAAAGATCGAGATCTTATAGGAGTTGGGCGTCGGCCAAATGTGGAGCTCGATCGGGCGTTGAGCGGTCATGGAGGTTCCGTACACAGAGGCGGGAGGGCCAACCATAGACGACGGCGCGCACAACTGTCATCCCTGTGTCCATCGTCACGCATCACAGAGCGGTGACACTCATGTTTCTCGTCTGCGGCGAGGCGCTCTACGACGTGTTCACTGGCCAAGCCTCGCCGGATGGCAGCCTCTCGCTCGACGCGAAACCCGGTGGCTCGCCGTTCAACGTCGCGATCGGCCTGGCGAGACTCGGGTCCTCCGTCGGCTTCTTCGGTGGATTGTCCAGGGACATCCTCGGTGAGCGGTTGCTCGAGCGGTTACAGGCCGAGGGCGTCGACACGCGTTTTGTGCTGCGGAACGATCACGCGACGACGCTGTCTCTAGTCGGCGCAAACCCCGACGGCACGCCCGCCTACACGTTTTACGGCGTCAACGCCGCCGATCGCAGCCTGACGTTGGACGACCTTCCTAACGTGCCGGCCACGATCAAGGGCCTGCATTTCGGTTCCTACGCGCTCGTCGCAGAGCCCGCAGCGGATGCCCTGTTCGCCCTCGCCGAGCGCGAGGCTGGCGCACGCCTCATCTCACTCGATCCCAATGTCCGCCCGGCAATCGAGCCCGACATGCGCGTGTGGCGGCGGCGGATCGCGGCAATCGCCGAGCGGTCCGACGTGATCAAGGCGAGCGTCGAGGACATGGCCCAGGTGTGGCCCGGCGACCAGCCGGACGCGATCGCGCGACGTTGGTTGGCTCAGGGCGCCGCGCTCGTCATCGTCACCCTAGGAGCACAGGGTGCAATCGCTTACACGGCCGAGCATGTCGTGCCTATCGCCGCCGCTGAGACGCGCATCGTCGATACGGTCGGCGCGGGCGACGCGTTTCAGGCGGCGCTGCTCAATGGCCTCCGGTCGCTGGATGTCACGTCGAGGGCGCATGTGGCAGCGATGGAGCGCGGCCAGATCGAGGCGCTCCTCGGCTACGCCAATTGCGCCGCGGCCTTCGCATGCGCCCGACGCGGCGCCAATCTGCCACGCGCTGCCGAGCTCGGATCGCCGCCGCGCCCGTGATCAACGCCCCGGATACGCCACGCGCTTGAACGGCCAATCGCGCGCGAGCCAGTCGCGGAAAACCTGGCCGAGCCGCACTTCCAGGCCGTGCTGAAGCTCGCTCTGGCGCGCCCAGTAGTAGGCTTCCGCATCGTAGGCCGGGTCGGAAGACGGATAGATATAGCAACAGCCCAGACATCTCGCCTCATCGAGGCTCATGACGGTGTAAGCGAAGGAGGTGCGCCGCTTGAACTCTTTATGGTGCCAGCCGAGATCGATGAGATCGTCCTCGAACGTCAGTCCCTCGGGCCAATTCGAGTCCGGTGACAAGGCATTCTTCAAGTGATCGGCGCTCGACATCACCGCATCGTAGTCCTTGACGACATCGGAGATGAGCAACGGACGGAGCCGGAACTCCGGCGTCTCGAGCATCGAGGGAACGATGAAGTCGTTGGGGACCAGGCGCGATACACTCATGGGGTCTTCTCCTTCGCGGTTCCGATTGCCACCGCCGGAACGAGCCCTCGCACCGAGTTGCCGAGATACACGCGCCCCACGTCGAGGTCGGCGCGCGTCAGAACAGCGTCCTTCGCGCGTCCTGCCGCGATCAGCTCGGCGCGCAGCGTGCCCGGCAGAAGCCCACACGACGCTGCCGGCGTCAGCAGGACGCCGTCACGCTCGATGAAGATGTTCGTGCGGCTGCCTTCGGCAAGCTCGCCGCACGTGTTGAGGAAGATGACCTCGTCGGCACCATGATCCTTGGCGGCCCGCGCATGCTCGCCATCGTAGAGCGCGCGGCGGGTCGTCTTGTGATAGAGCAGCGCATCTGAAGGATCGACACGGGCCTCAGACACGACGAAACGCATCCGCGCCTTCGCGTCGGGCGGCGGCAGCGCGATGGCGGTGACGGTGATCCGCCCATCCTCGCCGAGCACGAGACGGACGCGCTGGCGCGTCGCGCCATAGCGCTGCGGCAATTCGCGGAACGCTTGCGCCACGGCAGCATCATCGTAGGGAATGCCGAGGTAGGCGGCCGAGGCCTCGAGGCGGTCGCGATGGCGCTGATCGAGATAGATGCCCTTGTCGCCGTCGTAGAGCATCGTCTCGAACAGCTCGAGGGGCGCCGGCGGGTCGGTTAGGAACTTCATCTTGAGCCGGCACTCAGCATACTCGGACGTGCCCACCGAATCCCAGACCACGCCGCTGCCGATGCCCATCTCGGCACGGCCGTCCGGCCAGACCGTCGCCGTGCGGATCGCGACGTTGAAGCAGGCGTCGCCATTGGGCGCGAGCCAGCCGATGGCGCCGCAGTAGACGCCGCGCGGCTCCGTTTCGAGCTCTGAGATCAGCTCCATTGCGCGGACTTTCGGCGCACCAGTCACCGAACCCGGCGAGAAGATTGCCGGCAGCCAATCCCGGAGTTTGATGCCGGGCCTGAGCTTGGCGCGGACGCCCGAGGTCAGCTGATGCAGCGTCCGATAGGTCTCGACGGTATAGAGATCGCTCACCTCGACCGAGCCCAGCTCCGCGATGCGCCCGACATCGTTGCGCATAAGATCGACGATCATCAGATTCTCGGCGCGCTGCTTCATGTCGGCGGCGAGCTGGCGTTTCACTGCGGCATCAGCCTCCAGTGTCGGGGCGCGGGCCGCCGTGCCTTTCATCGGACGCGTCTCGATGATGCCATCGGTAATGCGGACGAACAGCTCCGGCGAGGCTGAGAGCACGGTGAAATCGTCCGTCGAAATCACCGCTCCATAGGCCACGCGCTGCTTCTTGCGCAGATCCAGATAGTGCGCCTCCGGTGGGCCGCTCATCTCGAAGCGCGCCTTGAAGGTAAGGTTCAGTTGGTAGATGTCGCCTTGCGCGATCATCCGCTTGGCGGTGTCGAAGCGGTGCAGATACGCGGTTTCGTCGAGGCTGACGGAGGTGAGCTGCGGGGCTTTGTGCGGCGCGCAGCGTGCGCTCAGCCATGCGAGGGTCTCGACCTCTGTCAGCTGCTTCGGCTCGCCGGTGATCGCGAACCAGAGCAGTGGCACCGCACGGGACTTGGGCAGACGGTGGGCCAGGCGCGGTTCCAACAGCAGCCCGAGCTCGTAGGAGAAAGAGCCTGCCACATGCTTGCCGGAGGCGAGCGCCGACTGGACACGATCGAGCGCGGGCACCACGTCCTCGGGCTCGTGGGCAACGACGATCTCCAGCGGCGCGTCGAACAGGAGCCGAAGGCCATCGCGGTCGAGGCTATTGTCGAGGAGGACGTAGGTCACGCCCTAGGCCTCGAAGGGATTGACGACGGGAACGCCCATCTTCGCGAAGTCGCGGACGTTGCGGGACACGAGGGTCAACCCATGCACCAAAGCCGTCCCTGCGATCAGCGCATCTCGCTCAGGGCGAGGATCGGGCACGTGAAGTGAAGCTGATCTTCGAGCAACCGCGACGTCGACCGGAATAAACCGGCCGGCGAACGCCGCCATCAGGCCAATTTCTATCCAGCGCAAGAGTTGGTCACCCTGTTTGCGGTCGCGCCGCCGGATGCGTTGCGCGCCGATCTCGACCTCGAGGATCGTGATGGACGACAAGAAGAGCGTCGAGAGTGTCGTGCCCTCGACCCATCGCTTCACCGGACCGCTCATCCGCGTCTCCTTTCGAAGCTCGGAGACGACATTGGTGTCCAAAAGGAACATCAGTCGAAGTCGGGCACACGCAGCTTCAGGTCGATCTTAGGAGGATCGAACTCGATGTCTTCGCCGCCGGGCATGGCGAGCAACTCGAGAATGCTCTTGCCCTTGCCCATGAGCCGCTCGTACTCGGCATGGGTCATGAGCACATAGGCCGGCTCGCCGCGGTCGGTGACAATAACTGGTCCTTCGTCAGCCTGGCGCTTGGCCTTGCTGACGTCCTGACTGAACTCGCGACTGGTCATGATCTTCGTCATGATCCTACAATACTACATCCGGGCCACAGTCGCAAGCTGGCCTGCTAAACCCGCGCCTTCGCCGGCCGCATCGACGCCTTCGGCAGCTTGATCGGATGCTTGGCGCGGATCGCATCGTCGACCGCGTCCGGGATGTGGCGGGGGAAGTGCGTCGACAGCAGCGTCTGCTTCCTCTCGATCGCGAGCTTGACGATTTCGGGCTTGCCGACCTCCGCCCACTCCTTGGGTGAGAGGCGGTTGCCGATCTCAGGATATATGTACTCGCGTTGCATGAGGCCGAGCGTCTGGGGGTGGCCGAGATAGTGGCCGGGCCCGTTGAGGCAGACATCCCGGATCGTCTCGACCGACAGCGTATCGTCGTTGACCTCGATGCCACGCACGCAGCGCTGCGCCATGCCGAGGATGTCGTTGTCGATGATCAGGCTCTCATGGCTGAAGCCCAAGAGCGAGGCGTGCATGCCGGCCGACTCGTAGACGAGGTTCAACCCCGCCAGACCCGCCAACGCATGCGTGATGCCCTTTTCATATCCCGCCTGGATATCCGGCTCCTTCGAATCCGCCATGCCCGAGGCCGAGCCGCCGGGGAGATCGTAGAAATGCGCCATCTGCCCGCAGGCCGCGGTCAGCAACGCCTGCTCGGGCGAGCCGCCGGACATCGCGCCCGAGCGCAAGTCCGACACGAAAGGCCACGTCCCGAAGATCGCCGGGTGGCCGGGCTTCAGCGCGTTCACGTAGATGAGGCCGCACAAGCACTCGGCCACCGCTTGGACCACTGCGCCAGCGATCGCCGCCGGAGCCGTAGCGCCTGCCTGACCCGCCGACAGCAGCAACACCGGCATGCCGCCGCGCACCGCCTCTTCCAGACACCGGCAGGCGTCCTCGGCGAACTTCATCGGCGGCACCACGAAGCAGTTCGACTGCGAGACGAAGGGGCGCTGCCGCCACTTCTCCTCCGAGCCCGCGATCGCATGCAGGATCTCGAAGCACTCCGTCACGTGCTCGGGCTGCACCATCGAGGAGCCGACATGCTTGGTGGTGCCGGCGATCGAGGCGTAGAGCGTGTTGATGTCCATGTCGCGCGGATCCTCGAGATCGCGCGGCACCAGCGTGCGCTGGAAGAAATGGATGTTGTCCATGACGTCGACGATGCGGGAGGCATCGTAGAGGTCCTTGAGATAGCTTTCCCGATAGTGCCGCTTCTCGAGATCGACGACGTGCACGGCGGCGCCAGCGGTGCCGTAGTAGACCTTCTTGTCGCGAGGCTCCATGTCGTGCTTGGGATCCTGCCCGAACAGCACGAAGTGGCGGGCGGCCTTGGCGACCGTGTCCTCGACGAGCGCGCGCGGGAACTTGAGACGCTTGCCGTCATAGATGGCGCCGGCCTTCGTGCAGGCCTCGACACAGGTCGGAATGGCCTGGCCGAAGCCGACCTCCTCCAGCACCTGCAACGCCGCGCGGTGGATGCGCAGCACATCCTCGTCCGTCAGTGGCTTGAACTTACCGCCCTGGAGGCCCGGCCGCACCGGACGTATGTCATCGGCGAGCTTCTGGCTCCTGAGCTCACGGCGCGCCTCGCGCCCGCCCGACCGGCGGCTCTTCCGGCCTTCCTCGGCAACCGACATGTTCTTGCTCCTCGCGCCTAATCCGCGCCGTGCATAGCATGCCGGGCGGCAGGCGAGAAAGGCCAGCAGGCCGCGCCGGCGGCGGCTCCCCCAGGGTAGACCATCCTGGCGACCCGGGAACAAAGTATCTCCGTCGCAGGCTTGTGAAGGCCGAGCCGCGTTCCACATAGCATTCATCGACCATCGGAGGGTCCGTCATGTCCGCATCCGACAAAGTCTTCGCCGGCTCGATTCCCAAGATTTACGATGCCTATTTCGTGCCGTTGATCTTCGGTGGCTATGCCGAGGACCTGGCAAGCCGCGTCGCGGCGCTGAACCCCGACACCGTGCTCGAAACGGCGGCGGGGACGGGTGCCGTCACACGGGCGCTGGCGACCAAGCTCGGTCCTAAGGCCCGCTACACGGTCACCGATCTGAACCCGCCCATGCTCGAGGTTGCCAAGGCGTCCCTCACCGGTGATACGCGGATCACCTGGCGGCAAGCGGATGCCCTGGCGCTGCCATTCGGAGACGACGCCTTCGACGCCGCCTGCTGCCAGTTCGGCGTCATGTTCTTCCCCGACCGCGTCAAAGGCTATCGCGAGGCCAGGCGCGTGCTGAAGCCCGGCGGCCGGTTCGTGTTCAACGTCTGGGACCGCATCGAGGAGAACGAGTTCGCGAACGAGGTCACGAACGCGCTCGCCGAGGTGTTCGCTGGCGATCCGCCGAAGTTCATGGCGCGGACGCCGCACGGCTATCACGACGATGCGGTGATCCGAAGCGAGCTCGGGACAGCGGGATTCTCCGATATCACGATCGAGCGCCGCACCGACGTCAGCCACGCACCGTCCGCCCGCGACGCAGCCATCGCCTATTGCCAGGGCTCGCCTCTGCGCAACGAGATCGAGGCGCGAGGGCCGGACATGCTCGAGCGGGCGACCGAGCTTGCCGCAGCAGCCATCGCCAAGCGCCATGGCGACGGAGCGGTCGAGGGCAAGATCCAGGCGTTCGTCGTGAGTGCGATGGCCTGAGCTCACACCACCGCCGCCGGATGGAAACACGGCTTCACGGCCATGATCGTCGTGTTGTCCTGGGCGGGGTCGCCGGCGAGCTGGACCGCCTCGATGAGGGCTGCGGCGAGCGTGTCGGGATCGGCATCCGAATAGTGCGCGAGCAAGTCCGCCATCAATCCGGGCTCCAGCGTCTCGATGCCGTCGGAGGCGAGGATCACCCAATCGTTGGGCCTCAGCGCGAATACGCTGTCGTGCAGGTCGACGAGCTCGAGCCCGCCACCGGTCAGCGCCGAGCGCAGGTAGTGCCTGCGCGGATGCTGGAGCGCCGCCTCGGCATCGAGCTCGCCGTCGGCGGCAAGCTGGTCGAGCACCGGGGCCAGCGAGTGATCCTGGTTCAGCTGGTAGAGGTGCCGGTCACGAAACAGATACAGCGGCGAATCACCCACGCTCACCCAACTCAAGCCGCCCTCGCCGAAGCTCGCGGCGAGCAGCGTCGAGCCCATGCCGTCGAGCTCGGGATTCTGCGACACCGCCGTGCTGATCGCAGCGTTCGACCGCTCGAGCGCCTGCTTCAATCGATCACTTTCCTCGCGCACCTCGGTATAGGTCTCGATGAAGCTGCGGCACGCGGTTCGCGCGGCTTCGGCGCCGGCGACATGACCGCCCATGCCGTCGGCCAGCACCGCCAACAGCTCGCCCGTGCCGTTCACCTTGCCCGAGGTCGTGAAGTAAACCGCACGCGCATCGGGAAATGCGAAGGCGCAGGCATCCTCCTGATAATCGCGGGCGCCGACGATCGCGCGGCTGGCATGGCGAAAGCGTGAGATCATTCGTGAAGCTCGGCCAGCTCCGACCAGTCGAACTCGTCGCCGCAGAACGGCACGAAGACGAGTTGCGTGCGGCCCATCGTGATGACGTCCATGGGGCGCAGCTTCACCGCCGCCGTCGGCTTGTCGTCGTTGAGCCTGACGACATTCGTCTTGGCGAGGTTCGGCACGAACAGGAAGGTGCGATCGGAAGAATCATAGCGCAGATAGGCTTGCTCCTCCGCCGAGATCGCGTCGTCGCCGAAGTCGACGGGAACGCGCTGGCTCGGCGCCCGGCCGATCGTGTTGTTGCCCTCGAAGATCGGCCGGAAGGCGCCGAGCCCGGGTCCGCCGATCACGACGAGCCAGCCGACGACCGGCTCCTGATGAAAATCGCTGCGCTCCGGCCGGCTCTTGCCCTTGACGACCTGCGTCTTGGTGTCGGCGGGCGCCGCCGCCTTCTGGCCCGCCCCCTTGACGGCGAGCGTCGGGGCGACATCGTCGGTTGCCATCTTCGTATCGCTCCTATCGCCCGACAGAGCCGCCTCGACGGCCTTGATCGCATGCTGCAGCGGCGCCTTCTGATCCTTGCGGTTGAGCAGCGCGGTCCGCTCGGGATCCGTGCCGGCGACTGCCTTCAGATTGTCGCGCAGCGGATCGACCGGAGCCTCACCTGGCCGTTTCGGCTTCAGCGGATCGTCAGCCATCTCGTCATGTCCTTCCTGTTCGGGCGCCGGCCCCCGCCTGCCCTGGATTTCAGTGTAGTGTGATCCCTGTCCGGCCGGTCGGTGGCGGAGCAGCGGGTCCCTGGTTCAAGGTGAAGCGCAGCCTGACCGATCCGAGCTCGATGACGTCGCCATGCCTGAGCCGCGCCTGTGTCACCCGCTCGGCATTGACGAGCACGCCGTTGCCCTCGGCACCGCTCAGGTCGGTGATCGTATAGCCCTGGTCGCCCGTCAACTGCAGCACGGCGTGATGCCTGTGCACGGTCTTGTCGGCGAGGCGGACATCGTTCTCCTCGTGCCGGCCGATGCGCAGAAGCTTGCCGTGCAGCGGCAGCGGATCGTAGGCGTCGTCGACGAACTCGAGAGAGGCCTCGGCATTCCAGAAGGCAGCGCCACCGGGCATGGTCGCTGCGGAGGTCGTGCCCGCAGCCTGCATCGCCTCTTTCAGCACGCCGGCGCGGCGCGTATGCCGGCGCGCGATCGCACGCTTCGTCGATTGCATCAGGAACAGCGCGATCGAGACGAGCGGCGAGAGGACGAACACCAATCCGAGCGCGATCATCAGCGCCGGCTCGCGCTCGTAGCTGTCGGAGAGGAAAGCCCACAGCCGATCCGCTAGACCGAGCGGCTTCACGGCCGGCTCGGCTGGCACCACGACGGCCTCGGTCTCGGCGGTGCCCGGCGCCACCTGGGCCAGAACGATGGGATCGCTCGACAGCACCGTCGCGGACGTCTCGGCACGCACCTCGGCCATTGTCTCGGACGGGACGCCGGACCACGCCGCGCCTGGCCATACGCTCGCAAGGAGTGCCGCCGACAGAAGGAAAGCTCGCATCCGTGACATCGTCTTGAGGTCCGGTGATTCGCCATCGAGGCGTTTGATTTCAGCCAAGATAATGGCGTCACTTTACGGCTTCAACTTGGCGAATGGCAAAGCCGTGAGCGTTGCGCGATCGCCACGTCGCGGCCGCGAGCGTCAGGGCTTGCGCGGATTTCAGTCCGGCCCGAGGGCCACAGGCTGTAGCATCCCGATGCAAAGCCCGGTGCACAGGCGCCCTTGCGACCATAGTTCGGCCATCAGGTGCTGTGACACCAGACTTATGCTGCGCCGCGACCGAATCACGCCGGCCGCCCGGGGGGCCGCCAGCACCGAGCCACAAGGACGTCCACTCGCACGAATGGACAATCTTCTCGCATTGCCGGTCGGAACGATGCTCGCCAGCGAGTATCGCCTGGAGCGCGTGCTCGGCGCGGGCGGGTTCGGCATCACCTATCAGGCGACCGACCTGCCGCTCAATCGTAGCGTCGCGATCAAGGAATACTTCCCGAGCGATTTCGCCGCCCGCGAGGGCTCGCGCAATGTCCGCTCGAAGTCGGCAGGGCATTCCGAGGACTATCGTTGGGGCCTCGACCGCTTCATCTCCGAAGCCAAGACGCTGGCCAAGTTCGATCACCCCAACATCGTCAAAGTCTACCGCTCGTTCCAGGAGAACAACAGCGGCTATATGGTGCTGCAGTTCGAGGAGGGCCGCAGCTTCAAGAGCTGGCTCGACAGCCTCGGCCGCGCGCCGTCGCAGGCCGAGCTCGATCAGATCCTCGCGCCTTTGCTCGACGCGCTCCAGGTGATCCACGCGCAGGATTTCCTGCATCGCGACATCGCCCCCGACAACATCATCATCCGCGCCGACGGCTCGCCGGTGCTGATCGATTTCGGCTCGGCGCGCGGCGAGCTGGCGCAGAGCTCGCGCACCGTCAGCGCGCTGGTGAAGCCCGGCTACTCGCCCTTCGAGCAGTACGCGATCACCGGCAAGCAGCAGGGGCCGTGGACGGACATCTATGCGCTGGCAGCCACCCTCTATCATGCGGTGACCGGCGCGCGTCCGGCCGATTCGCCGACCCGCATCACGCTGGACGAGCTCAAATCCGCGGCGACGGCGGCCCGCATCGCCTATCGCCCCGCGTTCCTCGCGGCCATCGACCAGGCGTTGCGGCTGAAGGTCGAGGAGCGCCCGGCGAGCGTCGCCGTATGGCGCAGTGCGCTGTTTGCGGCGGACGCGGCCAAGAAGGGCGCCGAGATCAAGCCGTTTCCGAAGGCGGCGATGGCCAAGACCCGCGCCATCGGCAAGGAGGAGGTGCCGGCGCCGCGTAAGCTCGGCAAGAAGGCCGCGGCCAAGCCCGAGCCCGTGGCAGCCGCGCCTGCCGTCACTGTCGAGGCCGCAGCCGCCCCGGTCATTGCACCACCAGCGCCCAAGCCCAAGAAGGCCCGGCGGCTGATGTCGCTCATCGCCGAGGCGAAGGCCGTCGTCGGCGTCAGCGAAATTGCCCGCGCCAAGCCGGCGCCCAAACCCGCCGCGCCCGAAATCGCCGATCCGGCCACGATCATCAAGCGCGCGCCAGCGCCTGCTCCGGCGCCGAGAGCTCCCCGCGAGCGCAAGCCGTGGCTGCGTCCCGGATGGCGACGGGCCGCGCTCACACTGGCGACGCGCCTCGCCGTCATCGTCGCCATCGTCAGCGGCATCGTCTTCATTCACGACTGGGGCGAGCTTGCGCAAAGGAAGCTCCCCACCTCCGCCGTCGCCACAGCGACCGACGTCTCGCTCGTCCGCGTCATCCGCGGCCCGACCAGCGCCGTGACCTCGCTCGCCGCGCTCGGCGACGGCCACAGCCTCGCGGTTGCCGGCACCGACGGCAACGTGCAGCTCTGGAACATCGACACGGGCGAGATCGAGCGCTCCCTCATCGGCCCGCTCAACGAGGTGACGGCCATCGCCACCGCCGAAGGCAAGCTCGTCGCCGCCCGGCGCGACGGCTCGGTCGACGTCTTCGATCTGGCGACCGGCGCGCGAACATCGACCTTCAATCGCGGCGACGGCCCGGTCTGGGCGGTGGTGCCCGGTCGCGGCGAGGGGCATTACTTCGCCGCCGGCCAGGACACGAAGATCCGCTTGGCATCGGCTTCCGGCCGCGTCGAAAGCGTGTTCTCGGGCCACGACAACGCCGTCTACGCGCTGGCCTACGCGCCCGAGCGGCGGATCATCGTCTCGGGTGGCGCGGACAAGGTCGTCAAGGTGTGGGACGAGCGGCGGCACCGGGTATTGCGCTCGCTCTACGGCCACAGCGATGACGTGCGCGCCGTCGCGATCGACACGCGCACCGACCTCATCGCATCGGGGAGCTACGATCAGACGATTGCAATCTGGTCGCTCGGCAACGGGCAGCGCTTGCGGACGCTCAGCGGACATGCGAGCCGCGTCGTCGGCGTGGCTTTCGCACCGAACGGGCGCATGGTCGCCTCTGCCAGCGAGGACGGCACTGCGAAGCTCTGGTCGATCGATACGGGTGATGTGCTCGCGACCTATGTGGGTCACGTCGGTGCCGTGCGGGGCCTCGCCTTCCTCGCCGACGGGCGGCTTGCCACCGCCGGCGACGACGGCACCGTGCGCGTCTGGAATGCCTGTGTGAGGGGATATCCGTGAGGGTGGGCGCGATCCGCCGTTCACATCTTATCCTTGCTCGTGCGCCTACGGAAGCTTAGGCTCACCGTCAGGTCCCCCACGGGGTTGCGATCATGCCGGTACCCACATCCGGAAATCAGCAAGGCATGTCCTACTACGCGCGTCCCGTCATTCGCCTTCGCGCGGCCCTTTACGACTACGCTCTGTTCTTGCTGGCACTCGTCGCGACCTTGAGCCTCGCGAACGCAGCAGGGTCCGCATCGAACGCGATTTTCATATTGGGTGCGCTTCTCATCGCACTGTACGATCCCGTTCTGGTGAGCTGGCGCGGGTGCACGATTGGTCACCTCTTGTGCAATCTGCGTGTGGTCGACGACCGCAGCCGTACCAATCCGAGCTTTGCTAAATCGCTCGTCCGATTCTTCATCAAGACGGCCCTTGGCTGGCTCTCCTTTCTGACGATTTTCGGCTCGAGGCGTCTCAAGGCTATCCACGACATGGCGACTGGCACCTCACTGCAGGTCCGCGATCCTGCTCGCATGAAACCCTCCGACTTCAGCGAGATTGACCCCGCATAGGCACGGCGGAGCACGCCGTCGGAGCGAGCAGACAACGCTTCGCGCTCTCCGCGGTCGCTAGACCCGAGAGCATGAGATAAATCCAAGGGGACGGAGTGGCCGGCCCGTGAGAGAATCATTCGGATGTGGCCCGTGTGGCGGTTCAGAAGCTCGCCCTCCCGCTGCGGCAGGCTTCGGAGGCGAGCTTCTGAACATGACGCCACACGCAAGCTTTGGCTTGCTCGTGTCCTTGTCGATCCCGAAGCTCGCTCGGTGTTTGCTGCGCAATCTGACGAGCTTCGGGATCGGGACACGAGGACCACTCCGCCGTCATCGCGGACATCCGCCGCGAGAGTGAGCTTGTGTCAGGTTCTCCCCGTCGCAAGCGGCAGGTCGGCACCGGATAGCTTATGTCCGGCACCCACGACGCTCCCTGCCACCGTCTCACCAGCGCGCGTTCCGGTCCCTTGGCGGCAGGGCTACGAGGAGTATGAGGCCGTGCGTGGGGAGCGGGGATAACTTTGCGGATGATTGTTTCGGATATGGTGAACGAGGCGTTATCCCGTAGGGGCGAGCGGCGCTCGCCCCTCTTGCAGCACGAACCCACGACGAAGTGGGGCGACCCGCCGGTCGCCCCTACGTCGGAGACGGCTTGCGTCCCTACCCCGGACCCCATCTTCCGGGTCTGCCTGGTCAGAGGTCGCCATAAAGGAGATCGTTGCCAGGCTTCATCGCCTTGCTCGCGCGGCGCAGACAAGTGCCGTAGGGCGGGTTGAGCCGGAGGCGAAGCCCGCCATGTCGCGTACCGACGATGCGGCCGCGGACTTCGCGAAGGCTCAGTCCGCCCCCAGAAAGCCAAGTGCGAGCTTGCGAGACTAACGGTAGCCCGCCACAGGCCACGCCTACGCGGCCATCGCATCCGTCCGCGTCAGCGACACACCCGCCGCCCGCATCTGGCGCTCGGCCTCGGCGAGCGAGCCGTTCAGATCGATGGCGCGGCAGGCATCCATGAGGACGGACACCGAAAACCCGAGCCGCGCCGCATCGAGCGCCGAGTAGGCGACGCAGAAGTCGGTGGCGAGACCGCACAACACGAGGCGCGTCAGGCCGCGCTCGCGCAAGCTACCGCCGAGACCCGTCGGGGTCGTGCGGTCGTTCTCGAAGAAGGCGGAATAGGAATCGATCCCCTTCCGGAACCCCTTGCGCACGACGAGCTCGGCCTTCGTCCAGGCGAGCCCGCTGTGGAACTCGGCGCCGGGTGTGCCCTGCACGCAATGATCCGGCCAAAGCGTTTGCTCTCCGTACGGCATCGTCGTCGTAGAAAACGGCGCGGCGCCCGCATGGCTGGACGCGAAGCTCGAGTGGCCGGCCGGATGCCAGTCCTGCGTCAGCACGACATGGCTGGCCGTTGCGATCAACCGGTTCACCACCGGCACGATCTCGTCGCCTCCGCCGACGGCCAGTGCCCCGCCCGGGCAGAAATCGTTCTGCACGTCGATGACGATCAAAGCAGTTCCGTCGGCGGCGATGGTCATGGGGCGGCCTCCTTGGATGCACGGAAAGCATAGGAGCCGCGCAAGGCGAGTTCAATCGGGTCATCGGATTGCCAACCCGCACCGGCGATGGTCCACTGTCGCACGCTCCGCAATTTGGAATGCACCGATGCCCTCCTTTCCTCGCCTCTTCTCGCCGCTCACGATCCGCAACACGGAAATCCGCAACCGCATCCTGTCGACCGGGCATCAGACGTACCTGGCCCGCGGCGGGCTGCCGACGGAGGATTTCGTCGCCTATCACGAGGCGCGGGCGAAGGGCGGCGTCGGACTCATCGTGGTCGAGGCCGCGCGGTTCCATCATACGGGCTTCACCGAGAGCCCCGAGCTGGTCGTCGCCCGCGACGACTGCATTCCGGGCCTCAAGAATCTCGCCGATAGCGTGCACAAGCACGGCGCGAAGATCTTCGGCCAGATCTCACATTCTGGGCGCGTGACGAAGCGGATGTCGGGCGGCTTGCGTGGCGTCGCCTATGCGCCGTCCGTCGTGCCCGACCAGCGGTTCCATACGATGCCGCGCGAGATTTCGGTCGCGCTCATCGAGGAGATCGTCGCGGAAGCCGGCAAGGCCGCGCGGCGCTTCGGCGAGGGAGGCTTCGACGGCATCGAGCTGCTCGCGAGCCACGGATTGCTGATCTCGGACTTCCTCAATCCGCGCAACAATCGCCGTACCGACCAATACGGCGGCAGCTTCGAGAACCGGCTGCGGTTCCTCGCCGATCTCCTCGCCGTCATTCGCAGGAATCTCGGCGATGGCCCCGTGCTCGGCATCCGAATCTCGGCCGAGGAGGTCGAGCCCGATGGCCTCGAGAAGGACGAGGTGATCGCGATTTGCCAGGCGCTCAAAGCCAAAGGCGCCATCGACTACGTCAATACGACCTTCGGCTCGATGCAGGGGCTCGGCGGCTCGGTGCACGTGGTGCCGCCGATGGAAATCCCGCACGCCTATGTCGCGCCGAGGGCCGGCACGATCCGCGCGGCGATCGGGCTGCCTGTGCTGGTCGCGGGACGCATCAACCAGCCGCAGATCGCGGAACAGGTGCTCGCCGCCGGCCAGGCCGATATGTGCGGCATGACGCGGGCGATGATCTCGGACCCCGAGATGCCGAACAAGGCCCGCGCCGGCCGCGCCGACGACATCCGCGCCTGCATCGGCTGCAACCAGGCCTGCATCGGCCACTATCACATGGGCTATCCGATCTCCTGCATTCAGAACCCGGTGACGGGACGTGAGCTCAAGCTCGGCAGTATCGCCAAGGCCCCCGCGTCCAAGCGCATTCTGGTGGCGGGCGGCGGGCCGGCCGGCATGAAGGCCGCGTTGACGGCGGCTCAACGCGGGCATCGCGTGACGCTCTGCGAGGCGAAGGCGCGGCTCGGCGGTCAGGCGGCGCTGGCGCAGTTGCTCCCGGATCGCGCCGAGTTCGGCGGCCTCATCACCAATCTCGAGCACGAGATGCGGGCTGCGGGCGTCGAGGTGAGGCTCAACACGCCCGTCACGACGGAGCTCGTCGCGCGCGAAAAGCCTGACGCTATCGTCATCGCGACCGGCGGCCTTCCCTATCGGCCCGAGATCGAGGGCGCCGACGACGCGCACGTGCTCGACGCCTGGGCCGTGCTCGAAGGACGCGCCAATCCGGGGGGGCGCGTCCTCGTTGCCGACTGGCGCTGCGACTGGATCGGCATGGGGCTCGCGGAAAAGCTCGCGCGCGACGGGCGGCACGTGCGCTTGGCCGTCACCGGCACGCATGCGGGTCAGAACCTGCAGCAGTACTTACGCGATCACTGGGCGGGAAAGCTGCACAAGCTCGGTGTCGAAGTGATCCCCTATGCGCGGCTGTTCGGTGTCGATACCGATTCAGCCTATATGGCCCACATCGTCTCGGGCGAGCCGATCATCGCGAGCGAGGTCGAGACGGTCGTGCTGGCGCTCGGCCAGCAGCCGGATACGCGGCTCGAGGAGGCGCTCGAACCCCTCGGCGTGCCGCTGCACATGGCCGGCGACTGCCTCTCGCCCCGTTCGGCGGAGGAGGCCGTGTACGAGGGCATGATGGTGGGGATGGAGGTGTAGGGGCAAAGCTCGGCAGCCAACGCCGCCCAATCGGTCGGGCCAGGGGGCCCACGCGGATTGTCGCCGGGGTGGCGGATCGCCTAGACTCTGGCGCGGATCATCCGGGACCCTCATGCAACCGACCCTCGACACATCGCCGAAAGTCTCCGACGAGGTGGCCGCGACCACCTGCTACATGTGCGCGTGCCGCTGCGGCATCCTCGTGCATCTGAAGGACGGTCAGGTCCGCTACATCGAGGGCAATCCCGACCATCCCGTCAACAAAGGCGTGATCTGCGGCAAGGGTGCGGCCGGCATCATGCAGCACCTGTCGCCAGCGCGGTTGCGCGCGCCGCTGCTCAGGACCGGCGAGCGCGGCAAGGGCGAGTACAAGGAGATTTCCTGGGACGAGGCGTTGGCGCTCGCGACGCAGTGGCTCGGCGACGTCCGCGAGAAAGATCCCAAACGCCTCGCTTGCTTCACCGGCCGCGACCAGAGCCAATCCCTCACCGGATTTTGGGCGATCCAGTACGGCACGCCCAACTACGCCGCGCACGGCGGCTTCTGCTCGGTCAACATGGCGGCGGCCGGTCTTTATACGTTCGGCGGCTCGTTCTGGGAGTTCGGCGAGCCCGATTGGGACAGCACCGAATATGTCCTGATGTTCGGCGTCGCCGAGGATCATGCGTCGAACCCGATCAAGCGGGCGCTCGGCAAGCTCAAGGGGCGCGGCGCCAAGGTCGTCGTCGTCAATCCGGTGCGCACCGGCTACGGCGCCATCGCGGACGAGTGGATCGGCATCCGGCCCGGCACCGACGGCCTGTTCGTCGGTGCGCTCATTCACGAGTTGCTCGCCACCCAGAAGATCGATCTCGACTATCTCGCCCGCTATACGAATGCGCCGTGGCTCGTCGTCGACGCGCCAGGCACGGCGGAGGATGGCCTGTTCGCGCGCGACGCCGCCGGCAAGGCGCTCGTGTTCGATACGGCGATCGGGACGCTCGCCGCCGCGCCGCAAGCAGGCCTAAAGCCGGCGATGACGGGACGGCGCACGCTCGCCGACGGCCGCTCCGCGCGCCCTGTCTTCGAGCTCATCGCCGAGCGCTATCTCGATCCGGCCTATGCGCCCGAAGCTGCCGCCGAGGAAACCGGCGTTCCGGCCTCCACCATCCGCCGCATCGCCGCCGAGCTCGCCGAAGCGGCCTTCACAAAGGAGATCCGGCTCAAGCAGACCTGGATGGATTGGACCGGCGAGACGCACGACGAAATGATCGGCCGTCCCGTCTCGATGCATGCGATGCGCGGCATCTCCGCCCACGCCAACGGCTTCCAGACCTGCCGGCTGATCCACATCCTGCAGATCCT
Organism: Hyphomicrobiaceae bacterium; assembly: GCA_046348995.1. GTDB lineage: Bacteria > Pseudomonadota > Alphaproteobacteria > Rhizobiales > Hyphomicrobiaceae > JANNSX01. The sequence continues at coordinate 279,837 of JAXMDB010000002.1, read as the reverse complement.
CTTGGGCTCGATCGATTGCCCCGGAGGCTTCCGCTACAAGCCGCCCTATCCCAAACCCGTGCCACCGCCGCTGAAGCCCTTCGGCAAGCCCGGACACGTTCGTCCACGCGAGCCGCTCGGCGGCCCGCATCTGGGCTTCCCGACGAGCCCCGCCGACCTCCTCGTCGACGCCGAGGGTCAGCCGACACGGATCGACAAGGCGTTCTCGTGGGACGCACCGCTCGCCGCCCACGGCCTCATGCACATGGTGATCACCAACGCGGCGCTCGGCGATCCCTATCCCATCGACGTGCTGTTCCTCTACATGGCCAACATGAGCTGGAACTCGTCGATGAACGTGCCGGCCGTGCTCGAGCATCTGACGGCGAAGGACGAGGCGACGGGCGCGTACAAGATCCCCAAAATAATCTATTCGGACGCCTACGCGTCCGAGATGATCGCCTACGCCGACCTGATCCTGCCCGACACGACCTATCTCGAGCGCTACGACTGCATCTCGCTGCTCGACCGGCCGATCTCCGATCCCGATGGTCCAGCAGACGCGATACGTCATCCGGTCGTGAAGGCCAATCGCGACGTGCGCGGCTTCCAGGAGGTGCTGATCGATTTGGGCGCGCGCCTGAAGCTTCCGGCCTTCACGACCGCGGACGGCTCGCCCAGATATCCCGGCGGCTATGCCGACTACATCGTCAATCACGAGCGGGCGCCCGGCATCGGTCCGCTGGCGGGTTGGCGCGGCGAGGACGGCAGCAATTTCGGTAAGGGCAAGCCGAACCCGGAGCAGCTTCAGCGCTACATCGAGAACGGCGGCTTTCACGCGCATCACCTCAGGCCCGAGCAGCGCTATTTCAAGCACGCCAACAAGGACTATCTCGAATGGGCGACGGCGGTCGGCTTCATGCCCTCGTCCGAGCCGGTGATCTTCCAGCTCTACGTCGAGCCGCTGCAGCGGTTCCGGCTGGCGGCGCAAGGACTGACAGGCGAGGCGGTGCCCGAAACGCATCGCGAACGCGTGGCGCGCTACTTCGATCCGCTGCCCTTCTGGTATCCGCCGGAGGAGGTCGCGGGCGATGCGCCGGCAGGCTATCCGCTCCACGCCGTCACCCAGCGCCCGATGCACATGTATCACTCGTGGGGTACGCAGAACGCGTGGCTGAGGCAGATCACGAACGAGAACAAGCTCTACATCCATCGCGATCTCGGCCGCCGCATCGGGGTCGCGGACGACGACTGGGTTTGGATCGTCGGTGAGCTCGGGCGCGTGAAGGCGCCGGTGAAGCTGATGGATGGCTGCAACCCCGATACGATCTGGACGTGGAACGCGATCGGCAAGCGGCAAGGCGCGTGGGGCTTGAAGGACGGCGCTCCCGAAACCACCAAAGGATTCCTGCTCAACCATCTGATCACCGAGCTGATGCCGGAGCGCGAGGGCGGCTACCGCTTCTCGAACTCCGATCCGGTCACGGGTCAGGCGGCCTGGTACGATCTCAAGGTGCGGCTCGAGAAGTGCACCCCCGACGAGGCGAAAGAGACGAGCCCACGCTTCGAGCCGATCGGGCGGCCAGGGCACATCGATCCCCCGGAGGAGCTGCGGTTCGGGGAAGCGTTCGGGAGCAAGCGGTGATGGACGTCGTAGACCAACTGCTCGCAAATCAGGCGACCTCTCCTTTCCTCTCCCCGTCGCGCGCTTCAGCGCGAACCGGGAGAGGGCAGGGTGAGGGGCAACCACGACACCGGTCGTCGCTGCCGACTCCGGAATCGCTTGGTCTATCGAGCGACACTCCACAGCAACCGCGGCTACCATCTTGCCTGCCGCCGCCCCTCACCCTCCCCTCTCCCCGTACGCTCCGCTACGGGGAGAGGAGGATGCACGCGAGCGATCCCCCGCAATGACATCGCTCCCCTCACAAACCGAGAAGAAGCTCGGCCTCGTCATCGATCTCGACATCTGCGTCGGATGCCAGGCGTGCGCGACGAGCTGCAAGGAATGGAACACCGGCGGGTACTCCGCACCTCTGTCAGATCAGGACCCGTACGGCGCCGATCCCGATGGCGCGTGGCTCAATCGCGTGCATTCCTACGAGGCAGGCGAGGGCGCCAGCTCCCGCACCGTGCACTTCCCGCGCTCGTGCCTGCATTGCGAGACGCCGGCCTGCGTCACCGTCTGTCCGACGGGCGCCTCCTACAAGCGCGTCGAGGACGGCATCGTACTCGTCAATCCCGACACCTGCATCGGCTGCAAGCTCTGCTCTTGGGCCTGCCCCTACGGCGCACGCGAGTACGACCAATCGCACGGCGTCATGAAGAAGTGCACGCTCTGCGTCGACCGGATCTATAACGACAACATCCCCAAGCGCGACCGGGTGCCGGCGTGCGTCAAGGCTTGTCCGACCGGCGCGCGCGCCTTCGGCGATTTGGGCGATCCGGCGAGCTTAGTGTCGCAAACGGTCGCCGAGCGTGGCGGCTACGGCCTGCTCGAAAGCTTCGGCTATAAGCCAGTGAACCGATACCTGCCGCCACGCAAGCGGCGAGACGAGACAGCCGCATCACGTAGCGCCGCCGTCACGCAAGCTGCACCGGTTGCATCTGCGATCGAGCGCCTGTTCCAATGGGTCGACCGCACGTTGTCGGAGCAGCGATAGGCGAGCGGTCCCGACCTTTCTTCACTGCCTACTGCCTACTGCCTACTGCCTACTGCCTACTGCCCACTGCCTACTGCCTACTGCCTCCCTACGAGCAACCACGAACGAAGATCCCTATGCATCCCGCCTACTCTGTCATCTTCTTTACGACGGCCTCCGGCGCGGGCTATGGCCTTCTCGCGGTTCTTGCGATCGCTGGCGCCTTCGGGCTGGTGCCGCCGGACCGCACGCTCGGCATCGTGAGCTTCGGCTTGGCGTTCGCGCTGATCACGGCCGGCCTGCTCTCCTCGACCTTCCACCTCGGACGGCCGGAGCGGGCCTGGCGCGCGCTCTCGCAATGGCGCTCGTCCTGGCTCAGCCGCGAGGGCATTGCCGCGATCGTGACCTATGGTCCGGCGGCGCTGACGGCGTATGGGTGGATCGTGCTCGGGCGCGCCGACGGCCTCTTCGCTGCCCTTGGCGTGGTGACCGCACTCGCCGCCGCCGCCACCGTCTATTGCACCGGCCAGATCTACGCGACGCTGCCGACCATCCGGCAATGGCAACAGCCGCTGACGACTCCGGTATATCTGGCACTTGCGCTTGCGACCGGCGCGCTCATCGCGACGTGCCTCTTCGAATTCGCAGGCGCACCTTGGGGCTTCACGGCACGGCTGGCGTTTCTCGCGCTCGCCGGTGCGCTCGCCCTCAAGCTCGCCTACTGGCGTGCGATCGATCGGAGCAAGCCGGCCTACACGGTCGAGGAGGCCACCGGCCTCGGCCATCTTGGCAAGGTCCGCCCACTCGATCCGCCGCACAGCCAGGCGAATTTCGTCATGCGCGAGATGGGCTACGCGATCGCCCGCAAGCATGCGGAGCGGTTGCGTGGCTTCGTGATCTTCGCGCTGTTCGCGATGCCGATGGCACTGATCCTGATCTCAGCCGCCGGACCGTGGCCAATTCCCGGCATGGCCCTGTTTCTCGCCATCGCCATCGCGGCAGCAGGCGTCTTCGTCGAGCGCTGGCTGTTCTTTGCCGAGGCGGAGCATGTGTCGATGCTCTACTACGGGCGGGACAAGGCGTAGGCAGGCTCCGAGGCAAGAACGTAGCAACCATTATGTTGATGCTGTTTTTGTCTGCCAGGGTGTGCCGCGCTGGACGACTGTGTTTGCGTAGACGAGGAGCTTTCTGGCGCAGGCGACGAGGGCGGATTTGTGGGTTCGGCCCCGGGCTGTGAGGCGGGCGTAGAGGTCGATGAGGGCCGTGTTCCAGTGGAATGCGGCGGGGAAGGCTGCGGCGTAGAGGGAGCGGCGCAGGCGCGCGCGTCCACCGGCGATGTGGCGATGGCCGTTGTGCTTGCCACTGTCGTCGTCGAAGGGGGCGAGGCCAGCCAGCGCTGCCGCCTCCTCGCGCGAGATCTCGCCGAGCTCGGGCATGCGGATGACGAGGGCGAGGGCGGTCCGCTCGCCGATGCCGGGGATCGAGCGGACGAGGTCGAGGCGGCGCGCCAGGTCGGGGCTCGCTTTGAGCTCGGCGGCAAGTTGCTTCTTCTCGGCTTTGAGGAGATCGCGGAAGGCAACGATGTGCTTGCGGATATCGGCTTTGATTCGGGGGTCTCGCGTGTGCTCGAGACGGCCCTGGAAGCGGACGATGTCCTCCTCGATCTGCTCGATGTAGGTGAGGTGGGAAGCGAGCTTTGCGAGGCGTTTATCAGGGGCTTTGCGGGCTTTCAGCCGGGCGGCGCACTGGGCGATGAGGCGGGCGTCGAGGCGATCGTTCTTGGCCCGCTTGAGGGTGTAGCGGGCGAAGGCCTTGACCTGCATGGGCTGGAGATGGAGGACGGTGAGGCCTTGGTCTCTGAGATGGGCGAGGACGCCTTGCTCGTAGCCGCCGGAGGCTTCGATGGCGGCGCGGCGGACGTTGTTGGCTTTGAGGAAGCGGGCGATCTGGCGCCAGCCTTCGGGCGAGTTGTCGGCTTTGAGGGTTTTGTCGGAGGTATCGAGGGCGACATCGAGGGAATGTTTGCCTGTATCGATGCCGGCGGTGGTGGTAGATTGGCGCATCTTCGTCGTCCCTGCCTTGTTAGCGAACCTGAAAGTTCGGGCAACCATGCGGGCCAGATGAAGACACTGGTGCGATCGAGCTACGAAGCAGCCAGAAGCGGCTCAGGGCGGACACGATCCGATCACCAGCGGCTCTGCCGCGGATGGCCGTCTGCGGCAGAGCGTTCCTTTTGAGGAACGGCATGAGAATAGCAGGGATTGATATAACAAGGGCGGACTGAGCCCGGACGTCAGTCCGGGAGAAGTCCGCCGTCCATAGAGATAGTGCTTGTGACGGCGGACTTCGGGCTTGCCCTCGGTCCGCCCTACGTGGCGCCTCAATTGTCCTCGTACAGGCGAAAAGCCTTCCGCACCTGGTTGTTCACCAGGTCGATGCCTTTCTCCTGAGCGGTGGGGGAGCTACCCGAGTCCAGTCAAGTGAGACTGTCGGGCAGCATCGCCTTCTTCTTGGCGATGAACTCGCCGAGCGCCTCGTCGATTCCGGGATCGAGCGCCGGGGCCTCGTACTCCTTCAGCCACTTCTCGGCGATGCCGTGCGCTTTCTGCTCGGTGCGCTGGCCACCCTCCGCCGTCCACTGCTCGAAGGAATTGTTGTCGGCGACGAGCGAGCGATAGAACGCCGTCTCGAAGTTATCCTGCGTGTGCTTGGAGCCGAGGAAATGCGTCTGGTTGTTGCCGCGCACCTCGCGGATGGCCGACAGCGCCTGACCATTCTCGGAGAGATCGATGCCGGCGGCGAAGCGCTGCATCATCGCGCACTGGTCGACGTCCATGATGAACTTGTCGAAGGAGGACACGAGGCCGCCCTCGAGCCAGCCGGCCGCATGCAGCACGAAATGCGTGCCGGCCATCAGCGTCGGGATGAGCGTCTGCGCGCTCTCGTAGGCCGCCTGCGCGTCGCAGAGCTTGGAGGCGCACAGCGACCCACCCGAGCGGAAGGGAATGCCGAGACGCCGCGCGAGCTGCGCCGCGCCATAGATGACGAGCGAGGGCTCCGGCGTGCCGAAGGTCGGCGCGCCCGATTGCATCGACATGGACGAAGCGAAGACGCCGAACACGACCGGCGCGCCCTTGCGGACGAGCTGGGTCGTCGCCGCGCCGACGAGCACCTCGGCCAGCACCTGCGTCAGCGTGCCGGCCTGGGAGACCGGGCTCATGGCGCCCGACAGAATGAACGGCGTCGTGATGCAGGCTTGGCCGGCGCGGGCGTAGACCTTCAACGCGCCGAGCATCGTGCCGTCGTAGATCATCGGCGAGTTGACGTTGATGAGGTTGATCATCACGCAGTTCTCGTCGACGAACTTCTCGCCGAACACGAGCTTGGCCATCGCCACCGAGTCCTCGGCGCGGAGCGGATGCGTCACCGAGCCCATGAAGGGCTTATCTGAGTAGCGGATGTGGCTGTAGACCATGTCGAGATGACGCTTGTGCACCGGCACGTCGACCGGCTCGCAGACCGTGCCGCCCGAGTGGTGCAGCGCCGGCGCCATATAGGCGAGCTTCACGAGGTTGCGGAAATCCTCGATCGTGCCGTAGCGGCGCTCGCCGTCGAGGCCGCGCACGAAGGGCGGACCGTAGACCGGCGCGAACACCGTCGTGTTGCCGCCGATCTCGACCGAGCGCGACGCATTGCGCGCGTGCTGGGTGAACGAGCGCGGCGCGGTCGCCTGGATGATCGAGCGGCAGAGGCCCTTGGGGAAGCGGACCCGCGTGCCGTCGACGCTGGCGCCGGCCTTCTTCCAGAGATCGATCACCTCGTCGTCGTCGCGGATCTCGATGCCGATCTCCTGCAGGATCGTATCGGCATTGGCCTCGATGATCGCCAAGCCTTCCTCGTCCAGGATCTCGAACGGCTTGATCTTGCGGACGATGGCCGGCAGCTGCACCGGCCCCTGCCCACGGCGGGCGCTGCGGCGGGCCTCGGCGCCTCCGGCGGTACGGCGGCGGCGGCCTTCGGTTGCGGATGCAGGGGTCTCGTCGGCCATGGCTCGAACCTCGGCTTTTGGGCTGCGGGGTCCGCCGGTCAGGCGGGGCTGAAGTGATTAACCCCTACTTGCGCTTCGTGCGCGGGGGCTTGAGTGTCTTGAGGCGGCTTCATGGCATCCGATTGCGACATCGCCAAGCCTCAGTCGCACGCGCCGTGTCCTAACAGCCATGCGGCGTCTCAATGTCGCCGTTCGGTGTCGTTTTCAGCATTGCGTGAGGGCGTCCATGCCCAGTATGAAAGCGCGTTCGCAAGCGCGACCTCCTGGAGTGTCCCATGGCCGACGACGATATCGATCTCAAAGCCTTGAACGACGAAGATCTCGTCGCGCAGATGCACGACGACCTCTATGACGGCCTCAAGGAGGAGATCGAGCAGGGCGTGCACATCCTGCTCGAGCGCGGCTGGACGCCCTACAAGGTGCTGACCGACGCGCTCGTCGAAGGCATGCGCATCGTCGGCATCGACTTCCGCGACGGCATCCTGTTCGTGCCCGAGGTGCTGTTGTCGGCCAACGCCATGAAGGCCGGCATGACGATCCTGCGCCCGCTGCTCGCCGCCACCGGCGCGCCCAAGCAGGGCAAGATGGTGATCGGCACCGTCAAGGGCGACATCCACGACATCGGCAAGAACCTCGTCGGCATGATGATGGAAGGCGCCGGCTTCGACGTCATCGACCTCGGCATCAACAATCCGGTCGAGAACTATCTGAAGGCGATCGAGGAGCACGATCCGGACATCATCGGCATGTCGGCGCTGCTGACGACGACGATGCCCTACATGAAGGTCGTGATCGACAACCTCAAGGAGAAGGGCCTGCGCGACAAGCTGATCGTCATGGTCGGCGGCGCGCCCTTGAACGAGGAGTTCGGCAAGGCCGTCGGCGCGGATGCCTATTGCCGTGACGCCGCGGTCGCGGTCGAGACCGCCAAGGACCTCATCAAGCGCAAGCACAACATCCTCGGCGCGCGGGCGTAAAGCCCCCGCCTCGCGGCCAAGTTGCCCTTATAGATCAGGGATTTGACCATATTTCGGCTTATCACTGCCGTTGTATGGCCACCTTCCGCCTGCATTGAGAGCCTCTCACGACGGGAGGATCTCATGTTGCGTACCACTATCCTGGCATTCGCCGCAGTTGGTTTGGCCCTACCGGCATCCGCCGGCTCCTCGATGCTCGAAGGCAGCTGGTCCGGCGAGGGCGTCGTCCAGACGGTCGCCGGCGCGCCCGAGACGGTCAGCTGCAAAGTGTTCTATTGGCAGACATCGGCGACCGTGCACGAGGTGGCCGCCAACTGCACCTCGGCGACCTTCGAGTTCCAGCAGAAGGGCGAGCTGACGACGGTGCGCGAGGGTCGCTACGTCGGCGAGTTCGAGAACGAGCAGTACCAGATCCATGGCAAGCTGCGCGTGCTGATCGATGGCGAGGATCCGACCGGCCAGGCCGTGACCTTCACGAGCGACCAGGCGAATGGCGAGTTCGAGCTGAAGAAGCAGCTTTAGGCTCGGCTACCCGACCGCCTTCACCACCAGCGCCAATCCCATCGCCAGCAGCGCGCCGAGCACGAGCTTGCGCAGTGTCTCGGGCGCCAAGCGCTGGCGGATGGCATTGCCGATGGCGACGCCCAAAAGCGCGGGCGCGATGCCGGCGATTGTCAGGCCGAGCTCCGCCCAGCCGAGCAGGCCGATCCGGGCCAATCCGGCCAGCATCAAGAGCGACGACAGCGTGAAGGAGATGTTGGAGGCCTGCACGAAGGTGCTGGCATTAAGCTCGAGGCTCAGCAGATACGGCACGAGCGGCATCACCTGCGAGCCCGTGAGGCCATTGACGAGACCGGTCAGCAGTCCCACCGGCAGCATCAAGGAACGGCGCCAGGGCTCCGGCAGATGCCACGGCCCGCGCAGAAGCATCGCCGTTGCGTAAGCGGCAAGCACGAGACCGAGCACGCCGCCGGCGTCCACATCGGCGATCCGGGGCAGGATCGCCAGACCTGCGACGAGGCCAGGCAGCACGGCAAGATAGATCGGCCAGAAGCGCCTGAAGGTCGCGCCGAAATCGCCCGCCGCGCGCATGACCGTCAGATTGCTCGCGATCGACGGCAGGAGCACGAGCGGCATGCCGGCCTTCAAGCCCACCGTCAGCGCCAGGAGCGGCAGTGCCGACGTCGAATAGCCGATGCCGGTGACGCCCTTGACGATGCCCGCCGCCATGAGCGCGAGCGCGGCAAGGACGACCAGCTCCACCAACATTCCATTCCCCCGACCGCCAAGCTGACGGATGCCTGCACGTTACATTCAGCTCCGGTTCAAGTCGCCCCTGGCATTCTCCGCCTCGACGGTGGGGACGACGGATACGTCTCCCCATCCATAGACGGGGCGGCGCCCATCGCCGCGGGACACAAGGGGACGACTTTCATGACGTGGACGAATATCGGTGCGGTTGCAGCCGTGGTCGTGGCGACGCTCGCGACCGCCGGCAGCGCCCAGGCCTACGGCTCGCATCGCGATTGCCGCTGGAGCGACGAGGACGGCTACCACCGCCACATCGGTGCCTACGACCGCACCATCAGCTGCGACGAGCAGGTTCAGCATCACAGCTATCGCGGCCGCCATCACGGCGGGCGCCGGCTGATCGTCGAGCAGCCGTACGGCTATGACGTCTACTCGAACGGCGGCGGCAGCTACAGCGGCGGCTCGTCCTGCACGCGGGATTGGCACTGCGAGCGCACCGGCCTCTTCGGCCTCGACAAATACTGCTACTGGCGCAAGGTCTGCGATTGATCGGGCATGACCGGCTGCGGCGCCGCCTCTCCCCCCGAGACGGCACACGGCATGCTCAATTCCGTAGACCTTCAAGCCCCGCCGGCCAGACCCACGGCCGGCGGGGCATTATCGTCCTGTTAGAACCGCTCAACCCGCTTACATAACGTATATTGCGACAATCGAAATCCGATATCAGTGAAGATAATTTACGACCACTCAACCATGTTGGTTATATCTATCCTTAGAGTTCGCACGTAAATTGCCTGCATGCCAAGATACTATGCCCGCCATATCATCGCACCGATTGGTGCGTTCCAGGTCCAGGAGACCGGAACGATTGCGGTGACGTTTGCTGTTCTAATCGTCTGCATCTGCGGCTTCGCCGGATTGGCGCTGGACTCGATCAATGCCTATAGCTCAAGATCGACGGCCCAACATAGCTTGGATGCAGCGACGTTGGCGGCAGTGATTGCGGGAACAGAGGACGAGGCGAGGACCGCATTCGATGCGCATCTTGTCGCCGAGGGCCTGGATCCCACGAAAGCCAAGTTTATCCGAGAGCAAATCGGCACTCGGTTTCGCGCAAGGGGCGCATACGCAGACGTGACGCCGAGCGTGCTCGGCCAGTTCCTCGGCGAGAGCCAGATTGCGTACTCGGTCCGTTCGGTTGCCTTGACGCCGGCGACTTTGACGAGCTTCAGCCTCGAAATAGATCGAGCCTACGGTCATTCCGACAAGGATATTCTCTTCTGGGACGAACACGATGACGGCACCACCGAGGTCGTGGCGACCGTCAGCTATCGCTTGACCGACAAAACCGGCGAAGGCGGACGAGGCACCGGCACGACCGCGATTTCTCCGGGCAGCACTGTCGAGGTCGCGAATCTGAAGCATATGTGGATCGAGATGAAGGTGACGACCTCGACCGGGATGCACTTCTCATTCAACACAAACGACAATTCGACCGCCAACCATGTCTTCATCGATAGCCGCCAGCTCTCGCCAGGCGAGACGTCTGTCACATCTCTCATGCCGTGCGACCAGACCGCAGCTTATGCGCTCGAAGATACGAACAAGCCGCTCGGCGCCATGCAATGGAATCAACAAGACCTGTTCTTCAACGTCTCGACGACGTGCGAAACACCCGATGGAGCCATGGCTCATCTGACAGAATAAAAGGACAGGAACTCTGAGTTCGGACTGACGTGTATCCTGAGTAAATCTTCAAAGGCAGACCACCTACTTCCGACGCCTTGACTTCCAGGCCCCGAACAGGAGCCCGGGAACATCAGGTACGGGCGGAAGCTTGCCCGTTGCGCCGCGGTCGAGCACGCCCGCGATCGCCAGATGCGCGTAGCCGTGCACGCTGCTCCAGACCATGAGCGCCAGCTCGCTCCGGCTCGCCTCGTCGGTGGCACCGAGGTGCTCGGCGGCCGGCGCGACGATGTCCGTCAGCTGCAGATAGGCACGATCGGCCGCGACGCAGAGCGTGGCGCGCGACCAATCGAGGCGGGGGCCCGAGAACATGAGCTGGACGATCGCTGGATGCGCGATGGCAAATCCCACATAAGCGCGTCCGGCGGCGCGCAGCCGCTCGACCGGTGACGGAGGTGCGATCGCCATGGCCAAATCGATGGCAGCGTGAAAGCGCTCGAAGCCGACGGTGGCGATGGCGGTCAGGAGCCCCTGCAGGCTGCCGAAGTGATGGGCGGGGGCGGCATGCGAGACGCCGGCCCGCGCGGCGGCCGCGCGCAGCGTCAGGCCCTCGGTGCCGCCCTCGGCAAGAATGGCGATGCCGGCTTCGATGAGCGCCTTTCGCAGGTCGCCGTGGTGATAGCTCTGCCGGGCTTTGGCCATCCCCTGCCTCGTTGCTCGCTCCATGAGCAGCGCTCCGATTGCGCGCAGCCCAGAGCGTTACACGATTCTATCTTGACATCGTCAATATAAGCCTTCAGATTTATTTTGACAACGTCAAGATGGGGATGTGGATGGACTGGGAAACGGCCTTCTCGATTGCGAGCCTCGCCGCCATGGGCTGCTGGGCGGCGCTGATCCTCCTGCCGCGCCGCTGGCCGGTGCTGCCCATGCTGATCAGGCTCATCGTGCCTTTGGCCCTCTCCATCGCCTACAGCGTGCTGATCCTCACTCACTTTTTCAGCAGTAAAGGCGGTTTCGACAGCCTCGCCAATGTGCGCCTGCTGTTTCAAAGCGACGCCGCGCTGCTCGCCGGCTGGATCCACTACCTCGCCTTCGACCTGCTGATCGGCGGCTGGATCGCCAAGGCCTCCGACGAGCTCGGCGTCTCGCGTCTGATCCAGGCGCCGATCCTGGTCGCCACCTTCCTATTCGGGCCGCTCGGCTGGCTGCTGTTCCAGGGTGTTCGCCTCGGCCAGCGCCAACGCGTGCCAGCCTCACACTCCGGAGAGCTCTCATGACCCTGCTCGCGCTCGACGCTCCCACGCTCGCCGCTCGCCCTGCCGATCCGCTCGATCCGGCACGTCATGTCGTCGCCTTCATGGCCGCGCTCGCGGTGCCGGCGCTCATCGCCTACGGCTTCGACGATCGGCTTCTGCACGGCGTCAGCGTCTGGTCGAAGCCGCTGAAATTTCAGGCGGCGCTCGGGCTGCATTTCGCGACGCTGCTGATCCTTGCGCCCCTGCTCTCGGCCGAGGCACGACGCTCTCGGACGCTCCGCTGGTCGATGCTCGCCGCGGCCACCATGGCCGTGCTCGAAATCGCCTACATGACGCTGCAGGCGGCGCGCGGACGCGCCTCGCATTTCAACGTCGAGACGATGCCGGAGCAGCTGGCCTACTCTCTCATGGGCGTCGGGGCGACGGTGATCGTCGTGGGCTCGTTCCTGTTCGGCTGGCTCGTCTGGCGGAGCCGTCCGGCGATGGCCGATGGCCGGGATGGCTTGCGCCTCGGCGCCGCGCTCGGCCTGATGGCAGGCTCGGTCCTGACGCTCGCAATCGGCGGCTATCTCGGCAGCCAGACCAGCCACTGGATCGGTGGCGATCTGACGGATGCGACCGGCCTGCCGATCTCCGGCTGGTCGACGACCGGCGGTGACTTGAGGCCAGCGCATTTCCTTGCGACGCATATGATGCAGGTGCTGCCGGTGTTGGGGCTGGTGGCAGATCGGCTACGGCTACCCGCTATCGGCTTATGGATCGCCACGGCGCTCTACACCGCACTGACGTTCGCGGTCGCCGCGCAGGCGGTGATGGGGTTGGCGCTGTTTGGCTAGCCGCACTCCTTCGCACTGCCCGCAGCAAACCCACCATTGACTTCGGCCCCCATCTGGCGACACTCCCGGCGCGATCAACGCCAGCGCCCGAAGTCATGTCCCGCTATTCCGCCTTTGCGATCCTGAAGAACGCGCTCACCGGCAACACCGGCTGGACGCGCGCGTGGCGATCGCCGGAGCCGAAGAAATCCTACGACGTGGTCATCATCGGCGGCGGCGGACATGGCCTCGCCACCGCCTTCTACCTCGCCAAGAACCAAGGCATCACCAACGTCGCGGTGGTCGAAAAGGGCTACATCGGCTCTGGCAATGTCGGGCGCAACACGACGATCGTGCGCTCGAACTACATGATCGACGGCAACACGCAGTTCTTCGAGCATTCGCTGAAGCTGTGGGAAGGCCTGTCGCACGCGCTCAACTTCAACGTGATGATGTCGCATCGCGGGCAGATCGTGCTGGCGCATTCGCCGGGCGCTCTCGACGTGCTCGGCCGCCGCGGCAACACGATGCGCTTAAACGGCATCGACGCCGAGCTGCTCGATCGCGATGGCGTCATGAAGCTCGCACCGTATCTGGATTTCTCGAAGGAAGCGCGCTTCCCGATCTGGGGCGGGCTGATCCAGCGGCGCGCCGGGACCGCTCGGCACGACGCGGTCGCCTGGGGCTATGCGCGCGGCGCGGATCAACAGGGCGTCGACATCCTCGAGCATTGCGAGGTGACGGGGATCGTTCGTGAGGGCAACAAGGCCGTCGGCATCGAGACGACGCGCGGACGGATCAACGCGGGCAAGGTCGCAATCGCGGTGGCGGGGCATTCGTCGCATGTCGCCGCCATGGCAGGGCTGAAGCTGCCGGTCGAGAGCCACGTGCTGCAGGCCTTCGTGTCCGAGCCGCTCAAACCGATCGTCCATCACGTCATCTCGTTCGGCGCCGAGCTGTTCTATCTCTCGCAATCGGACAAGGGCGGCCTCGTGTTCGGCGGCCACATCGATGGCTTCAACACCTATGCCCAGCGCGGTGCGCTGCCGAAGGTGCAGACGGTCGCCGAATGCGCCGTGTCGCTGATGCCCTTCATCGCACGGTTGCGGCTGCTGCGCTCCTGGGGCGGCATCCAGGACATGACGCCAGACGGCTCGCCCTTCATCGGCCGCACGCCGGTCGACAACCTCTATCTCAACGGTGGCTGGTGCTATCAGGGCTTCAAGGCGACGCCGGCGTCCGGCTGGACCTTCGCGCACACGATCGCCAACGACGACGAGCACGCACTCAACCGTTGCTACCGCCTCGACCGCTTCAAGACCGGCCGCGAGCTCGACGAGTTCGGCATCGGCAATTGGACGTATAAGCAGTAGGCCCATGCTCAGGATCACCTGTCCCCATTGCGGCGAGCGCGACCACACGGAATTCCGCTACGGCGGCGACGCGTCGAAGCGGCGTCCTGAGCACGGCTCGACGGACAAGGACGCCTGGCACGACTTCGTCTTCGTGTTCGACAATCCGAAGGGCTGGCACGAGGAGTATTGGCAGCACGTGCTCGGCTGCCGGCGCTGGCTCGTCGCCGAGCGGCACACGATGAGCCAGGAGATCCGCGCGACTTACGCGGCGCGTGAGCGAAAGGCCGTCCCATGAGCACGCCTTGGGATCGTCTCAGCCAAGGCGGCCGCATCGACCGGCAGAAGCCGCTGAGCTTCACCTTCGATCATGCGCATTACTTCGGTTTCGCGGGCGACACGATCGGCTCGGCGCTGCTCGCGAACGGCGTCCGGCTCGTTGGCCGCAGCTTCAAGTATCACCGTCCGCGTGGCGTCTATTCGGCTGGCGTCGAAGAGCCGAACGCGCTGGTGACGATCGGCAGCGGCAATCGGCGCGAGCCGAACGTGCCGGCGACGATGCGCGAGCTCCAGGACGGCATGGTCATCGAGAGCCAGAACGCCTGGCCTTCGCTCGGCCTCGATCTCATGTCGGTCAATCAGCTCGCTGGCCGGATCATCTCGGCGGGGTTCTACTACAAGACCTTCATGGGTCCGTCTGAGAAGAGCTGGATGGCCTACGAGCCCTTCATCCGCCGCGCGGCGGGTCTCGGCACGGCCTCTCAAGCGCCCGATCCCGATCGCTACGAGACGCGCCACGCGTTCACCGATGTGCTGGTGATCGGATCAGGGCCGGCAGGATTGGCGGCGGCGCATGCTGCGGCTTCGAGCGGCGCGCGCGTCATGCTGGTCGAGCAGGATCGCGCGCTTGGCGGCAACCTGCTGGCGGAGCCCGAGGAGAGCCCGCTCGGCGATTGGCTCGCAGAGGTCGAGGCCACGTTGCGCGGACGCGGCAACGTCACGATCCTCACCCGCACGACCGCCTTCGGGCTCTACGATCACAACACCGTCGGCCTGCTCGAGACCCGCGATCACGAGCCATCCCGGCCCGATCTCGGCCGGGCGCGGCACGTGGTCGTCAGCGTTCGCGCGAAGGCCATTGTCTTCGCGACCGGCGCGATCGAGCGGCCGCTCGTGTTCAACAACAACGACCGGCCCGGCGTCATGCTCGCCTCCGCCGCGCGCACCTACGTCAATCGCTACGCGGTGAAGCCCGGCGCCAGCGCTGTCGTGATGACGAACAATGACACGGCGTACCGGACGGCGATCGATCTGAAGCGTGCCGGTCTGCAGGTCATCGTTGCGGATATGCGGGCGAGCATCGACGATGCGCTGCGCGCCCGCGCCGAGGACGAGGGCGTCGGCATCCGGCGCCGCACGGCCGTCATCGATGTCATAGGCGGTCACGGCGTCAAAGCCGCACGCTTGGCCGAGATTGACGGCACGAGCGCGCATGTGACGGCGAGCACGGAGGCCGCGCCCGCCGACATCGTCTGCGTATCCGGCGGCTGGTCGCCGACGGTGCATCTGACCTCGCATCTCGGGGTGAAGCCCGTGTGGCGGAGCGACATTGCCGCTTTCGTGCCGGGCGAGCTTCCGGGTTCGCAACTCACGGCAGGAGCAATTACCGGCGCCTTTGCGCTCGCCGAGGCGATCGCTCACGGCACGGCGGCAGGCATGCGGGCTGCCGCGCTCATCGGCCACGCCGCATCAAGCCCGTCACTACCACCGCTCGCCAGCGATGCCGTCATCACTGGCCTCAACCTCGCCCCAGTGTGGGAAGTGCCCGCGCTCCGCCACGGCAAGGCCTTCGTCGACATTCAGAACGACGTCACCGCCGACGATGTGCGGCTCGCCCATCGCGAGGGCTATCGCTCGGTCGAGCATTTGAAACGCTATACGACGCTCGGCATGGGCACCGATCAAGGCAAGACGTCCAACGTCAATGCGCTGGCGCTGATGGCGGAGCTGACCGGTCAATCGATCGAGGACACCAGCACGACGACGTTCCGCCCGCCCTATGCGCCCGTCACAATCGGCGCGCTCGCCGGCCGGGCGGTCGGAGCGCACTTCCGGCCCGTGCGCCGCTCGCCGCTCGACAACTGGAACGCCAAGAACGGCGCCGAGTTCATCGAGGCGGGGCCCTGGATGCGCGCCTGGTACTATCGCTGGGCGGGGAAAACGCCGGTCGAGGCCTACGTCAAGGAGATGCAGCTGGTGCGCTCGGGTGTCGGCATCTCGGATGTGTCGACGCTCGGCAAGATCGCCGTCGAAGGACCAGATGCCGCCAAATTCCTCGACCGCGTCTACGTCAACAACTACGCCAAGCTCGCCATCGGCAAGGCCCGCTACGGCGTCATGCTCAACGACGACGGTGTCGTGCTCGACGACGGCACGACGACGCGGTTGGGCGAGAACCGGTATTTCATGACGACGACGACGGCGCAGGCCGGCGAGGTCATGAGCTGGCTCGAGTTCTTGCTCGAAACCTCCTGGACCGATCTCGATGTGCATCTGGCGTCCCTCTCCGATCAATGGGGGGCCATGGCCGTGTCGGGACCGAAGGCGCGCGCGGCACTCGAGCTCTCGTTCCCCGGCGAAGATCTCTCGACCGAGCGGCTGCCCTATATGGGGGCCCTCGAGACGACGCTCGAGGGCGTGCCAGTGAAGATTCTGCGGCTCTCCTTCTCGGGCGAGCTCGCCTATGAGGTGTACACACCCGCCGATCAAACCGAGGCGCTGTGGTGCCGTATCTTGGAGAAGGCCGCGCCGCTCGGCATCAAGCCCTACGGCCTCGAAGCTCTGGCCTCGCTCCGCATCGAGAAGGGCCATGTCGCCGGCCTCGACCTCGATCACCGCAACACGCTCTACGATCTCGGTCTCGGCAAGATGGCATCCAAGACGAAGCCATTCGTCGGCCGCGAGCTCTTGGAGCGCGAGAACCTCGTTCGCAAAGAGCGCTGGAGCCTTGTCGGTCTCGAGAGCCTGGAGCCCGACAAGCCCTTGCGCGGCGGCTCGATCCTGTTCGCGCGGGGCGACGAGATCGAGGGTCACGGACGCGGCTATATCACGTCCGTCACCTGGTCGACCGAGCTCAACAAGTTCATCGCGCTCGGGCTTTACAAAGGCGGCCTCACCAACGAAGACGACGATATCATCGCCGCCTTCCCGCTGAAGGAGGAGACGCATCGTTTGAGGATTGTCTCGCCTCACTTCGTCGACAAGGAAGGGAAGCGCATCCATGCTTGAGCGGCGATCCGCCTTGGCCGGATTTCATGGAGCGACGGAGCGCGCCGGTATCGATGATCGCGTCGGGCTCGACATCGGTGAGGATGCAGGTTTCTCGCTCGTCGAGATCGGGCTTTATCCGTCGAAGCGGGCAGACGCCGAGCAGGCGCTGCGATCGTGGCTCGGCGCGGTGCCCACGACGATCACGGCACCTGCCGAGACGCCGAGGGGCCTTCTCATCCGCACGGGACCGCTGAGCTTCTGGCTCGTGAGCACGCTAGGCTCTGACCACGTCTCGGCCGCACGCGCTGCGATCCCCGAGGCGATCGCCTCGATCATCGATCTCTCGTCGAGCCGGACGCGCCTCACTCTTGCCGGTACGGCGGCTGCCGACGTGCTCCTCAAGGGCATTCCGATCGACCTTGCGCCCGACCGCTTCCCCGCCGGCAGCGTTGCCTTGACCGGCGTCCATCACACGCCGATCCTGCTCCACCGCACCGCCCTCGACCGCTTCGAGATCTATGCCATGCGCACCTTCGCGCTGACGGTGCTCGAATGGCTGACGGACGCGGCGCTGGAATTCGGCTATCGGCTGAAATCCTAGGGGCGACCGGCAGGTCGTCCTCGTCTCACTCACTCCTCCATTGCCGGTGCCGGGCGACCTGCCCGTCGCCCCTGCGGCTTGCGGCTGCTCGCCTCCTGGACACCACCCCATCATTGCGCGAGACTCGGCGTAGTCCGAACCACGCGAGCACGACCATGTCCGTACAGCCCTCCCCTCCCGCCCGCAGCCGTGGCGGCCGCGACGCCCGCAAAGCCGAGCGCGCCAAGATCGCGACCGGACCGGCCTACATCACCCGCAAGATCCCGACCTATCAGATGCTGTCGGATGAGGGCTTGGCGCAGTTCGACCTGCATGCCGACCGCATCCTGAAGGAGATCGGCATCGAGTTTCGCGGCGATGCGGAAGCGCTCGAGCTGTTTCGGAAAGCAGGCGCCGACGTGAAGGGCGAGCGGGTGCGCTTCGAGCCAGGGCATGTGCGCGCGCTCTGCAAGACGGCGCCGGAAGTCTTCACGCAGCACGCGCGCAATCCGGCGCGTTCGGTGCAGATCGGTGGCAAGGCCACGGTGTTCTCACCCTCCTACGGCTCTCCGTTCGTGTCCGACCTGGAAGGCGGGCGCCGCTACGGCTCGCTCACCGATTTCGAGAACTTCATCAAACTCGCCTATATCTCGCCCTGGCTGCACCATTCGGGCGGCACGGTCTGCGAGCCGGTCGAGATTCCGGTCAACAAGCGCCATCTCGACATGGTTTATGCGCACATGCGCTGGAGCGACAAAGCCTTCATGGGCTCGGTGACGGCGCCCGAGCGCGCACGCGACTCCGTCGAGATGTGCCGGATCCTGTTCGGCGGCGATTTCGTCGACAAGAACTGCGTCATCCTCGGCAACGTCAACGTCAACTCGCCGCTCGTCTGGGACGGCATGATGACGGGCGCCATCCGCGCCTATGCGGAAGCCAACCAGTGCTCGGTCATCGTGCCCTTCATCTTGGGCGGCGCCATGGGTCCCGTCACGACGGCGGGCGCGCTTGCGCAAGCCTATGCGGAGGCCATGGTCGGCATCGCATTGACGCAGCTCGTGCGGCCTGGTGCACCCGCGATCTTCGGCAACTTCCTTTCCTCCATGTCGCTGCGCTCGGGCGCGCCGACCTTCGGCATGCCGGAGCCCTCGCTCGCTTATTTCGCCTTCGGTGCCTTGGCCCGCCGCTCGAAGCTGCCCTTCCGGCTCGGCGGCCATCTGACAGCCTCGAAGGCGGTCGATGTGCAAGCCGCACAGGAGGCGGCCGACACGATGATGGCGACGATGCTTTGCGGCGCGAACTTCGTGCTTCATTCTGCCGGCTGGCTCGAGGGCGGCCTCGTCATGAGCTACGAGAAATTCGTCCTCGACGCCGATCATTGCGGCATGATGCACCGGCTCGCCGAGGGCATCGCGCTGGACGAGAACGGCTTCGCCATGAGCGCCTTCGAGGAGGTCGGGCCAGGCAATCACTTCTTCGGGTCGAAGCACACCTTCGCGAACTACGAGACCGCCTTCCACGAGCCCGAGCTCTCGGACAACGCGAGCTTCGAGCAGTGGCGCGACATGGGTGGAGAGGATGCCGCCCACCGCGCCAACCGCCGCTGGAAAGAGATGCTCGCCGCCTACCAGCCGCCGCCGATGGAGGCAGCCACCGACGAGGCGCTGAAAGCCTTCATCGCCAAGCGGAAAGAGAGCATGCCGGACGCCTGGCATTGAGGGACAGTCTTTTCTGGCAGCCGGAGTCAGCGCATGATAAAGTTCATGACATGATCAAAGTCCTCGAAAAGGCTATTTTGAAAGTTCGTGACCTGCCCAGAGACAGGCAAGCCTACGCAGCTATGATGCTTGAGGAAATCGCAGCCGAGTCGGGCGACGAATATCTGCTAAGCGACGAGGAGCACCGCCTTATCCAGCAGGCCATCGACGAGTCGGATCGCGGCGAGCACGCGTCCGAAGCGGAGGTCCAAGCCGTGCTACGCCGGCCATGGGCTTAGCGATACAGTTCACCAAGCGGGCGTTGGCGGATCTCGACAGCATACGTGCCTACCTGACTGATCGAAGCCCTCGTGGCGCGGAGCGTGTCCGAAGGGCAATCGTCGCGACTGTCGAACACTGTGCCGAGTTTCCTCTGACGGGGCACAAGACCAACCGTCCCGGTGTGATGCGGCTTCCCCTCCACCGCTACAGCTTCACAATTTTCTACCGGCTGCCGGCTGATGGCGAGACGCTTGAAGTTCTGCGCATTCTTCGGAGCGGTCGGGTCAAGTCGCTACGCAAAGCGCCTGACGTTCCACCGGGATAGCATGTACAGCCCCTGCAAGACTGTGAAGACGGTGGGTACCGGCGAAGGAACTCGCGCCGATCACCCATGCGCTTGCCGGACTTGCACATTCTCGCGATTGGAGCTTTGACTTAGGCTCACTTGCATTGCGGCACGCGCATGATCTCGACTGTCCTCTCCGATCTCGACGCCTCCGGCATACGGACGATCACGCTCAATCGGCCGGACCGGCTCAATGCAATGTCGGTCGCGCTGATCGAGGATCTGACGGCAGCGCTCGGGCTTGCCGGCCGCGATCCCGCCACCCGCGTCATCATCCTGACCGGCGCCGGACGTGCCTTCTGCGCGGGCGACGATCTCAAGGACCACACGCATCCCGAGACCGAGGCCGAGGCGCGCATCGTCGTCGAGCGCATCCAGCAGGCGACGCGCGTGCTCTGCGGCAATCCCAAACTCGTCATCGGCGCGATCAACGGCTGGGCGGTCGGCGGCGGGTTCGAGTGGGCGATCAACTGCGATCTCTCGATCTGGTCGCAAGACGCGAAGGCCTTCTTCCCCGAGCTCTCTTGGGGCCTGTTCGTCACCGGCGGCGTCACCGCGCTGTTGCCGGCGATCGTCGGGCTGACGAAGGCGCGCGAGATGCTGTACCTCGGCGAGAAGTACACGGCGGCCGAATTGCACGCGCTCGGCCTCGCCTGGAAGGTGGTGCCGCCGGTTGATCTGCTGCCCACCGCCCGCGCCGTCGCCGCCAAGATCGCGGCCCTTCCCGCCCAAGCCGTCGCCGACATGAAACGCGCGCTCGACCGCAGCGCGCATCTCGATCTCGAGACTGCGATCAAAGTCGAGACCGAAGCCACCGTCCGGGGCTTCCTCGATCCCGAGACGACACAACGCATCCAGAACTTCGGCAAGTCCTGAAGGAGTCCGCCGCCGTGGCCAGCACCGATCCCCTCCTGCAACCCTATCAGCTCAAGCACTTGACGCTGAAGAACCGCATCATGTCGACGGCGCACGAGCCCAATTACCAAGTCGACGGCATGCCGGCCGAGCGCTACCGCCTCTATCACATCGAGAAGGCCAAGGGCGGCATCGCCATGACGATGACGGCGGGCTCGGCCGTGGTTTCTCAAGACAGCCCACCCGCGTTCGGCAATCTTCTCGCCTACAAGGACGAGATCGTTCCGCACTTGAAGAAGCTCACCGAGGGCTGCCACGACTACGGCTGCGCGGTGATGATGCAGATCACGCATCTCGGCCGCCGCACGAATTGGAACAAGGGTGACTGGCTTCCCGTCGTCTCGGCCTCGATGGTGCGCGAGCCGGCCCACCGCGCCTTCCCGAAGGTGATGGAGGATTTCGACTTCGACCGCATCGTCAAGGACTATGCCGACGCGGCCGAGCGTATGAAGGAAGGCGGGCTCGATGGCATCGAGTACGAGTGCTACGGCCATCTGATGGACGCCTTCTGGTCGCCGGCCACCAACAAGCGCGACGACGAATGGGGTGGCTCGCTCGACAATCGCATGCGCTTTCCCCTCATGGTCATCGATGCCGTGAGGAAACGGGTCGGACCTAACTTCCTCGTCGGCGTCCGCATGTCGGTGGACGAGGATTGGGAGAAGGGTCTCGACCGAGAGGAAGGTCTCGAGATCGCCCGGCGCATTATCGCCACCGGCAACATCGACTTCCTGAACGTCATCAAGGGCTATATCGAGCACGATGCGCCCTTGCAGAAGATCATCCCGATCGGCGGCATGCCGGCCGCGCCCGCGCTCGATTTCGCGGGCGAGGTGAAGGCCGCGACGAAGTTCCCTGTGTTCCACGCCGCGCGCATTCCCGATGTCGCGACCGCCCGACACGCCATCGCCTCGGGCAAGCTCGACATGGTCGGCATGACACGCGCGCATTTGGCCGATCCCTACATCGTCAAGAAGATCACGGAAGGGCGCGAGCAAGACATCCGCCCCTGCGTCGGCGCGACCTACTGCCTCGACCGCCTCTACGAAGGCCACGAGGCGCTCTGCCTGCACAATCCGGCAACAGGCCGCGAGGCGACGATCCCGCAGGTGATCCCGAAGGCCAAGGGCAAGAAGAAGCGCATCGTCATCGTCGGCGCGGGGCCCGCCGGCATCGAGGCCGCCCGGGTTGCCGGCGAGCGCGGACACGAGGTCACCGTGTTCGAGGCCGCCGACGAAGCGGGCGGACAACTCTTGCTCGCGTTGCGTCTACCGCGCCGCAAGGAGCTCAAGGGCGTCATCGACTGGCGCATGTCGCAGTGCGAGCGCTTGGGCATCGATCTGCGGTTCAACACCTATGCGGAAGCGAGCGATGTGCTCGCCGAGGAGCCGGATGTCGTGATCGTCGCGACCGGCGGCGTGCCCAACGAGCTGCCGCTGAGCGGCGGCCGCGACCTCGTCACGACGAGCTGGGAGATCATCTCCGGCGACGTGAAGCCCGCCAAGGACGTGCTCGTGTACGACGACAACGGCGGCAATCACGCCGGCATGACGGCGTCTGAGATGATCGCGCAGAGCGGGGCCCATCTGGAGCTCGTGACGCCCGAGCGCTTCTTCGCGCCCGACCTCGGGGGCTTGAACCACGTCACCTACATGCGCAACTTCCAGGATCACGACGTCAAGATCACGATCACGACGAAGCTCGACAGCGTCAAGCGCAAGGGCAACCGGCTGGTGGCGACCCTCGCCTCCGAGTTCACGAAGAAGACGTGGACGCGTGAGGTCGATCAGGTCGTCGTCGAGTTCTCGACGAAGCCGGTCGACGATCTCTATTTCGCGCTGAAGCCGCAGTCGTCGAACAACGGCGAGGTCGATCACAAGGCGCTGATTTTCGGTCAGCCGCAGATGCTGAAATCCAACAAGAAGGGCACGTTCCAGCTCTTCCGCATCGGCGATGCGGTCGCGGCGCGAAACGTGCATGCGGGCATGTACGACGCGGTGAGGCTGGTGAAGGACCTTTGAGGCGGATGCGTGCTGCGCCCGCACTCGCGATCGTCACTTCGCTCGGGCTTCTCGGCGGCTGCACGGAACAGGCCGAGACGGTCGATCCACTATCGAGCGAATGCCGGAGCTTCGCGCTCGCCGGCGGAAGCTACCGGATGCGGTTGCCGATAGGCTCGGCTATCGAGCCCGATGCCTCGCGCGGCAGCGTCATGATCCGGCCCAAGCCCCAGGGCCGCCTCCTCCAATTTCTATCGATCGCGCCACTGGCCGGAGCGACCTTGCCACCGCCGACGGAAAGCACGACGCTCGCCAACGGCCTCGCCCTCTCCTACTCCATCGATGAAGATACCGGCGGCGGCAGCGGCGGACCGGAGGCCGAGCTCATCGGCGAGACGCTCCTCGATGCAAGAACGCCGATCATGATCATCTGCCACGATCAGCAAGAGGGCGGGGCGAATGCCGAATGGTGTCTCGATCCGCTCGGAACCCTCGCGGCCGAAGCGTCGCCGGAGGCGTGCAAATGAGGACAAAGCGTGTCCTGCTCGCGATCGCTGGTCTCGCCGGCACCGCGCCCGCCGCACAAGCTGGCGCCTGCTATGCCGATCCTGTCCGCCTCGGAAACGCCATGGCGATCATTGTCGCATCCCGCGCCTGCCCCGGCTATGCTCATGCGCTCTATAGCAGAACGCTCGACATCTTCATGCGCCGCGCCGCGGTCATCGACCAGTCCACGGGTGGCTGCGGGCGCGAGCGAAAGCTCGCAACCACCGCGGCCGACGCTGAGCTCCTTGCGAGCCCTGAGGCTTTCTGCGCCGAGGTCGAGGCCGCCCTTGCCTCGGACGCGACACTCGCCCAAGCTCTGGTCGAGGCGGGCGTACGCACGGCGCCCTGAACAACGAGGAACCCACCAATGGATCTCGGTATCAAGGGCCGCAAGGCGCTCGTCTGCGCCGCTTCCAAGGGGCTCGGCAAAGGTACGGCCATGGCGCTCGCCGCCGACGGCGTCGATCTCGTCATCACGGCGCGCGGACGCGATCTGCTCGAGGCGACGGCCGAGGAGATCCGCAAGAAGCACGGCGTCAAGGTGACGGCCATCGCCGGCGACATCACGACGGAAGAAGGCCGCCGCGCGGCGCTCGCCGCACTTCCCGCGCCCGATATCCTCGTCAACAACGCCGGCGGTCCACCGCCCGGCGACTTCAAGACCTTCTCGCTCGAAGATTGGCGCAAGGCCGTGGAGGCCAACATGCTGGCGCCGGTCGCGCTGATCCAGGCGACGGTTTATGGAATGATGGATCGCGGCTTCGGGCGCATCGTCAATATCACATCGGCCTCGGTCAAATCGCCCATTCCCAATCTCGAGCTCTCGAATGGCGCGCGCGCGGGCCTGACCGGCGCGGTAGCCGCGCTCTCGCGCCGCGCGGTGCGCCGCAACGTCACGATCAACAACGTGCTGCCCGGCTGGCACGACACCGATCGCATCCGCGGCACCATGGCCTCTCGCGCGGAGCGCGCGGGTGTCGCCTACGACAAGTTCGTCGCCGACGCCTTGGCCGAGACGCCTGCCGGCCGCATGGGCACGATCAGCGAGTTCGGCGCCGCCTGCGCCTTCCTCTGCTCGGCCCAGGCCGGCTACATCACGGGCCAGAGCCTGCTCGTCGATGGCGGGGAGTTCTCAGGTTTGCTGTAACAGAGCGTTGACGAGCAGGCGGCGTCAGTCGCCGCCGCCAGATCCGCTGTCGCACCCTCGCCACGGTCTCGGGAGATACTCTGGCGGTGGTCATAACCCTCCGCTAGATTGCGCGCATGCTTGTCGGGGTCCGCGTTTTCATCGTCGTCTTGTACTCGCTCATCGGCCTGTCGTTCCTGGCGACGACGGGCGTGCTGATCAGCGAGTTTCGTGATCATGGCTGGCTCGAGATCGCGACGTTCTACAGCCACCTGTTTCTGTTCTTCCCGCTGTTCGGCATCCTCGGGCTCATCGCCTTCTTCACGCCGTCCTGCGTTTTCCTCGATATGTACTGGCGGCACGTGCGATACGGCCGCATCCGGTTCATCGTCGGCTTCCTGGCGGTGGCGGGCATGTCCTGGCTGGTCGCCAATGCCCTCGTGAATTCGCGCGAGCGCTCGATCTTCGAGGTGAAGCCCGAGGTGCTCGCGCGCGATCAGACCAGTCTGGCAGCCTGCATGCTACCGGGCGGCAATTGCCCACGGCTCGCCGCGCTCGATGCGCTGGCGAACGTGCGCGCCGTCAGCCAATCGCGCATCGGCCTCTCGGATTTGGCGCCCAACTGCGACCGCGATCCGCTGATCGCCTCGCCGCTCAATCCCGAGGTCAAGCGCTTCTGCTTCGCTTCGACCCCCCTCGCCGGCGCGACGCGGCTGTCGCTCGACCACGAGTGCTGCCAGGCGCAGCGCAATCTCGTCACGGCCGTCAACGCCATGGCCTCGAACTTCGACGAGCGGTCGCTGACCGGCCGCGTGCATGCGTATCTGCTGCCGATGAAAGTCTTCTTTCTGCTGACGCTGTTCGTGATCAGCATGATGCTGGCGTTCCGCCGCCGCAGCTTGGAGCAGCACTACGCCCCCTACATCTACCCGATCGAGCGCGGCGTGCTGGTCGGGGCCGTCGCCATGCTGTTCTATCCCATCATGAGCCACGCCTTCCTGCAGTCGGCGGCGCTGCTTTACGGATCGGGCGAGGGATCGAGCTATCGCACGCCCGCGCCCTTCATCTCGTTCGCGTTCGGGAGCTGGGCGCTGCTGCTCCTGTTCTTCTTCTATCGCCGCCGCGACAAGGAGGTCGAGGCGATCGGCCGGATCGGCGGCGTGATCGCGAGCGCCATCGCGGTGCTCAAATACGATCTCATCATCGACTACTTCATTCGCATCGCGGGCTCGGGCGCGGGCATCTCCAACATCGTCCTGCTCGGCGTGTTGTGTGTCGTCGCCATGGTCGCGCTCTACTACAAGCCGACGAGCGAGCTTTCGGTGCCTGCCGCCGCCCTCGCCATCATCAGCGCGTCGAAAATCGTCAGCGACGAGGTCGACGGCTTCGGCGATGGGGCTTGAGCCATGCCGCGACTAGCTCTCGCCATATGCGCGACCGCCTTAGCCGTCGCGAGTGCAGCAAACGCCGGCCCCGAAGACTTCAGGACGTGCACGATCGGCACCGCCGATGCGCTGCGCGCCTATCTGAGCACGACCCCAGAGGCGGATCGCGAGGCCATCATCGCCAGCGCCATGCCGTTGACCGGGGGTCGAGGCAGCGACTGCGGCATCACTGCGGTCAGCGAGATGTGCGACCTCATTTTCGTTGCCGACGGAGCTGCACCGCCCGCCGTCGTCGTCGGTGTCGGCGCGCCGGATGGACCGATACCGCAAACGAGCGCGGCATTACACGTGCTGGCTGCGTCGAAGCTCACGCCGAGCGGCGTCGTGCTACATAATGTGGATCAAGTTCAAGATCAGGAGTTGCTGGCGCTGATCACGGCCGAGGTCCGGGAGATGATCTCACAGAATGGCTTCGACGGCGTTGGGCTTCCCGTCTGTCAGTGTGACCCGGAGTGCGAACCCAAGTCGCAAAACTGAGCCTTTGAATGAGAAAGAGGGCTGGCGGTGTGCCAACCCTCTGTTCTCGTGGCCGGTGGAGCGAACGCAACTCACCGGCGCGGCGTCACGCCTCAAATACTGGGCGGACGTTTGGGTTTTATGGCGTGCAGCAACATGACAGTGGGCCAAAACAACGTTCGAAGCGTGTCCTCGATGATGTCCTCTGCGCCGTAACGCAAACTGCTCTCGAAGTCCTTGAGACGCTTCAGCGTGAGCATGGGCTGGTCCATCCTTCGTTTTGGCCCTGCGCGAACGAACCGGTGCCCCTCACATCCTCTGGCGATCGGCTCACGCTGGGGCCGTGACGCCAGGAAACCCGGCCAGGCCAGCGGTCGATCTCGGATGCTCGAAGCTGCGCAAGGGTCATGGGCGGGAGCACGCGACTGGCGTGTGCTCTGACGGAGCTCCTGGCTGACGGTCCCATCCCCATCCGTCCTGCCTCCGTTGCCGCCGGCCGTCGGGCCGGAGGCTGGCGCCACCCGCGCTCGAGCGGGCAAACACCGGTTGCCGGAGCTCGATCGATACCCCGGCGACGATACGCTTAGCTGATTTGGTTAACGAACCGTTAACGAGAAATGGCGTGCGCCGTCAGGTTGCATCGGCCTGCCGCGAGGCCCGCTGCACCGCCCGCTGCACCTTCTCGAAGGCGCGCACCTCGATCTGCCGGATGCGCTCACGGCTGACGTTGTACTTGGCCGACAGATCCTCGAGTGTCGCCGGGTCCTCGGCCAAGCGCCGCGCGGTGAAAATCTCCATCTCGCGCTCGTTCAGCGAGCCGAGCGCCGTCTTCAAAAACCCGCGCCGCCGCTCGAGCTCCTCCGACTGGACGAGCACCGTTTCCTGATTGTCGCTCTCGTCGACCAACCAGTCTTGCCATTCGGCGCTCTCGGTGTCGCCGCGGACGGGCGCATTCGTCGAGAGGTCGCCGGCAAGCCGCCGGTTCATCGAGATGACGTCCTCTTCCGGCACGCCGAGCTTGGTGGCGATGGCCTTGACCTGATCGGGTCTGAGATCGCCGTCCTCGAGCGCCTGGATCTGTCCCTTGGCCTTGCGCAGGTTGAAGAACAGCTTCTTCTGCGAGGCCGTGGTGCCCATTTTGACGAGGCTCCACGAGCGCAGGATGTATTCCTGGATCGAGGCGCGGATCCACCACATGGCATAGGTCGCGAGTCTGAAACCCTTGTCGGGCTCGAAGCGCTTCACCGCCTGCATGAGGCCGACATTGCCTTCCGAGATGATCTCGCCGATCGGCAGGCCGTAGCCGCGGTAGCCCATGGCGATGCGCGCGACGAGCCTCAGATGCGAGGTCACGAGCTTGTGGGCGGCATCCGAGTCCGCATGCTCCTGCCAGCGCTTGGCGAGCATGAACTCCTCGTCGGGCTCCAGCATCGGAAAACGCCGGATCTCCTCGAGGTAGCGGGCGAGGCCCGCGCCGCCGGACTGAATGAGAGGAAGATTGCTCGATGCCATCGGTAGCTCAAAGGTCGTGGCGACGGCTCGGCCGCGCCAGGGGGATGATTGCGAATATGCCAGGGATCATGGGTCGTACGCAGTGTAACGGCTCCGCCTCGAAAGGGCAAATCGCCTGCGCAAACCCCTGACGTTCCCGTCTTTTCACTACGAGCGTAACGCCTCGATCAGCCCGTCGATCCCTTGGGGCAGCCGACTTGCAAATCGAAGGCGACGCCGGGAAACCGGGTGAATGAAGCCGAGCTCGGCGGCGTGCAGTGCCTGCCTGCCGAGCCGATCGAGCGCCGTCCTGGCAGCGTCCGAGAGCTTCGCCGCCCGGCTCTGGAACGCTTTGGCATACACGGGATCGCCCATGATGGGGTGCCCGAGATGGGCCATGTGCACGCGAATTTGATGCGTACGGCCCGTCTCGAGCAGGCAGCGGACGAGGCTCGCGATGGGTTTGCCGTCCCGGCCCGCGAAGGTCTCCAGCACCTCGTAATGCGTGATCGCCTCGCGCCCGCCGCTGCGCGCGATCGCCATGCGGGTCCGGTCCGTCGGATGGCGGCCGAGCGGCGCATCGATGCTGCCCGTACGCCGATCGGGCACGCCCCAGGCGATCGCCAGGTAAGCGCGCTCGAGCCGGCCGTCCCGGCCGTGGGCGGCGAACTGCTTGGAGAGCCCGGCATGCGCGGCATCCGTCTTGGCGACGACCAGCAGCCCGCTCGTGTCCTTGTCGAGCCGATGGACGATGCCCGGCCTGCGGACGCCACCGATGCCCGACAGGCTCGCGCCGCAATGGGCGATGAGCGCGTTGACGAGCGTGCCCGTCCGGTTGCCCGCCGCCGGATGCACAACGAGCCCCGCCGGCTTGTCGATGACAATGAGGGCGTCGTCCTCATAGACGATCGCGAGCGGGATCGCCTCGCCCTCCGGCTCGGCGGGCTCCGGCTCCGGCAGCGTCAGGGTATAGGTCTCGCCCGGTTTGACCCGGTATCCGGCCTCTTCTATGGTCCGCCCCGCTTTGGCAAGCTGGCCGGCCTCGATGAGCGCCTTCAGGCGCGAGCGCGAGAGGTCGGGCAGCTGCTCGGCCAGGAATCGATCCAGGCGCTTGCCGTCGTCTTCTGGGGCGGCGCTCAGGGTCTTCTGGTCGCTCAAGGGGTCAAGGTCCGGATATGGGGCTGTTGAAGGCGAACGACGACGAGGTGCCACTCGGTCCCTTGACCGAGGAGGCGCTGCCCTACTCGCGAGCGCAGAAGGCGCTGATCGCGGCGGTGGCGGGCGTGGGCCTCCTCATCATGGCGGGCGTCGGCGTCGTGATCTTCACCGTGGTCAACCGTCTGGGCTCGCTTTCCGATACGCCGAAGGGGGCGCCCGAGGCAACCACCGCGTTCACGATACCGGCCGGGGCGCAGCTGGCGCTTCCCAAGGGCGCCGAGGTCCAGGAGATGGCGCTCGACGGCGCGCGTCTGGCGATCCGGTATCAGAGCGCGGCGGGCAAGAGCATCCTCATTTACGATTTGGCGACGGCCAAGCCGATCGGGACTGTGGCGCTCGGTCCTTGACTGGGGAACGCGTGCGGAGGGGAGCGTGCCCCTAGGCCGGCGCTAACTCGGGTTGCGCCCCCAAGCCCCGTCCAGTTGGTCGCGGGCGGCGTCGCCTTTGGCACTTGCACGCCAGAGGGGAAGCAAGCTATACGACCCGCCTGGACCGCTTCCCGCTGCTTTGGCCGGATCGCGCTCCACGGCGCTGCCCCGTTCGTCTAGTGGCCTAGGACACCAGCCTCTCACGTTGGGTACAGGGGTTCAAATCCCCTACGGGGCGCCATTTTCCCAAGTGATTGCGACTTGCTGCTGAGCGTTGGAGCTTTGCGCCTCGACGTCTTGTGCCCGGTGCCGCTAATCTTCCTTCTGTGCGGCATCGCGGAGGGCTCAATCCATGAGGCTTTGGCTCGCCTTTCTGACTGGACTCATCATGCAGGCGGCGATGGGAAACCCCGCCCACGCCCTCGACTGCTCAGGCACGGAGCCGTTTTGGAGCCTAAAGATCGGCGGCGGCAAGATCGTGCTGGACGAGGCGAACACGGGCAAGACACCGCTCTTGACGGTGGCTCCGCGGGCCGCACAAGGGCGCCCGGCCGATCTCGTGCGCGTCTATCAAAC
This sequence comes from Hyphomicrobiaceae bacterium, assembly GCA_046348995.1. Taxonomy (GTDB): domain Bacteria; phylum Pseudomonadota; class Alphaproteobacteria; order Rhizobiales; family Hyphomicrobiaceae; genus JANNSX01. Next base: position 249,512 of record JAXMDB010000002.1, on the reverse strand, counting down.
CCGCACGCTCGGGCCCAATCGCCAGTACGTGACCATCGTCATCCGCAAGGCCGACAACAACAGCTGCAGCGACGGCATGTCGGACACGGCCTATCCCTACAGCGCCATAGTCATCCGGCCGGCGGGCGTGCTCGAGGGCTGTTGCAAGTGGTGAGGTGAGCGGGCGCGCCGCTCAGTCGTCGAGGCGATCTTCCTTCGTGCCGGTGAAGAGGGGCAGCCCCAGCTCGGTCGGCTGGCCGGTCTCGAACGAGGCCTTGCCGCGAAAGTGCGCCCAATACGCGCGACGCCGCAGCACCAGCTCATCCAGCGCAACCCGATCGCTGGCTCCGTAGCTCGTCATCGTATCGTGATCGAAGAACGTGCCGTCGCCCCAGAGAACGGAAGCAAATACGAGCATCGCGATCATCGGCAGGCTCCGCCTAATGTGGCATCTCCGATGCTCCTCGATTCGGGCGACGATTGGGCGTGTCCTGAAACCGTACCGAAGAGACCCATCCAAAGCGGATCGCCTCGGATGGGCCTGCGGCAACCGCGATGAAGGCGCCTATCTTGCCCGCGTCGCCCGTGCACGCTCGATTGCAGCGGGAAGACTCCCCGCCCAGGACTTTCCATGACCGGGAAGCAGAGTTGCTTCGCCGAGCTCGCGAAGGCGATCGAGCGATCGATGCGCGAGGGTCGTATCGTTCGTGAGGATCGGCGGCGCCACCTGGGGAGGACCGTGCCGGCCATTGAGGAGGTGTCTCGTGATGAGCGCATCGCCCGAGAGAAGGATACGACTCTCCTGAAGGAAGAACGCCGTCTCGCCTGGCGTGTGTCCGGGAACGTGAAGAGCCAGCGGACGCCCCGGCACATCCAATCTCTTACCGTCGCCGAAGGTTTCGACCTTCCCAATGGCAGGCTGCCAGAAGACTCCGTTGACGGTTGCGTGGATCAGCATCGAGCGCATGTAGGGGCGCCAGGCGTTCGATAGCAGGCCGTACCATGGGAGCACGCGCGATCTCTGAGACGCCGCCTTGTCGTCGCGATGTACGAAAACCGGCGCCCCGCATTCGCGACGCAAGCGATCGGCAAATCCCATGTGATCGGCATGCGCGTGCGTGAGAAGGATGGCAACGACATCCTTTACGGTACGCCCGAGGCTCGCGATCCCTCGTTTGAATGTGCCGAAGTGTCCGGGAAAACCCGCATCGACGAGCGTCAATCGCCCTGCTTGCTCGATGACATACCAATTGAATGGGCCGGTATCGAAGTGATAGACGGCCCCGCCGTCTGCCAGAGGGTAGCGCTCCATGACATCACCTTGTTGCAATCGCCTGCGAAACCGGCCGGCGTCATGGATGAAGCTCTAGCCGGAGCGGCTGATTGCCTCTATGCTCCGATCTATCGATAATTGTGCTGGAACGACTGACAATGAGCGCAGAGCGCGTTTTCGACGATGCTCTCTCCGACTTGCGCGTGACCGGCTCCGTCTTGTTGCACGACGTCTACGCAAGCCCTTGGGCGGTCCGCGTTCCGGACGAGGCCACGCTGAAGCGGTTTCTAAAACCGCCTGCTGGCACGCTCATATTCCCGTTTCACCTCGTACGGAACGGCGGGTTCGATTTGCACCATTCCGCCCGCCCGGTCGAGCACATCGCGGCAGGTCATGTTGCGATCTGCCCCAGCGGCCTCGAGCACGAGATGCGGCGCGGACGTTCGGCAAGAGTGACGCCACTCACCGAACTTCTCTCGAGTCCGCCTATCCGCAAGTGCACCGCTCAGCGCCACGCAACGGAGCTCATTTGCGGCGTCTTCGAGCTGCGTGCGACGCCGCTCAATCCGCTCCTCGGCGCCTTGCCCCCTGTTCTCTCAGTGCGCGTGAACGGGGAATCGATCCGGCCGACGCTCATCCGGGCTGCGGAGTTGCTGGCCCTCGAGGTCGAAAGTGGCAGGCGCGACAGTTTCGTCGCTGCCCGCCTACTCGAAATCTTCTTCGCCGAAGCGTTGCGGGACCATGCGAGCCGTAGCAGTGCGGGCTTGCCTGGATGGTTTCGTGGCTTGAACGATCACCGGATCGGCAGCGCCCTGGCCGCGGTCCATCGCGACCCCGGTGCGAGCTGGACGGTTGCTGCGCTCGCTGCGACCGTCGCCATGTCACCGTCCCGGTTTGCGGCGCGGTTCCGCGAGACCATGGGGCAGAGCGTGCTCGGCTATGTCACGAGCTGGCGCATGACCGTCGCCTGCCGCCTGTTGCGCGATACCAACGAAGGCATTTCCGAAATTGCCAGCAAGGTCGGCTACGGCGATCTTGCAGCCTTCGGACGGTCATTCAAGGCGAGGGTCGGCCAAGCACCTGCAGCCTGGCGCAGATCCCGAGCGATGGGCGTTGCTTGACATGCTTACCGGTCGGCCCGCCCAGATCATGCAGTCTCGGGCAGGCCGGCCGGGTCATTGGCGGGTGCTAACCTACCGCTTGATCACGACCTCGCGCGGCAGCTTGGAAAACCGCTCGCAGCCGGTCTTCGTCACGACGATGCTCTCCGAGAAGCCGATGCCGTACTCGCGGTATTTGAGCGCGAGCGGCGGCATGTGGAAGGTCATGCCGGGTTCCAGCGGCCGGTGCTCGTCCTGGCGCAGCGAGATGATCTCGCCCTCGCCCCAATCGGGCGGATACGACACGCCGATCGAGTAGCCGAGCCGGTTGCGGTGGTACTCGCCAAAGCCCGCCTTCTGCGTCACCGCGCGCGCGGCCGTGTCGGCCTCGTGCGGCGTGACGCCCGGCTTGATCACCTCGAGCGCGCGCGTCACGGCGCCGATGCAGGCTTCGGCTGCCCGGAGCCACTCGTCCTTGGGATTGCCTAAGAAGATCGTGCGCATGAGCGCCGCCGTGTAGCGGCGCTGCGAGGCCGAGATCTCGAAGTACATGAGATCGTCTTTCTTCAGCCGGTTCGAGCCGCCCGTCTGATGCGGCAGGCAGGAGCGCTCGCCCGCCAGCACGAAGGGCGGCAGGCCCATATACTCGCCGCCGTTCTCGAGCAGCACCTTGTTGACGACGCCGTTGATCTCGTCGGCGGAGGCGCCAGGAACGCTCGCCTCGTAGCCGGCGAGTGTCGCCTTGTCGACCAGCGCCGCCGACCGGCGCATCACCGCGATCTCCTCGTCCGACTTGATCATGCGGGCGTCCCAGAGGATGCCGGTCGCATCCACATAGGTGTTGCCAGGCAGATCGCGGACGAGCGTCTCGTGCTCGTCGACCGTGTAGAAGAAGCCCTGCTTCTCGACGCCGATGCGTTTTCCCGAACCGAGCCCCAATTGTTGCAGCACGTTGACGGTGACGGAGGGCGGGTGATCCCAATCGTAGACCTTGGCGATCTTCGTCGACCAGGCGAACTCGGGCGTGTTGATCCACTCGAAATCGCGGACGAGGAACACCGGCTCGCCGTTCTTAGGCACGATCACGCAGTGATATTTGTAGTAGCCGGGCGTCTCGTAGCCGCCGACATAGGTGATGTTCTCCGGACCGCGGGCGAGCACCGCGTCGAGGCCGTGCTTCTCCATGCCCTTCTGGATGACGTCGTAGCGGCGGACGTATTCCTCCGGCGAGAAGGCCAGCCGGTCGTGCAGGATCATCGGCAGGTCGTAGCCCGATGCCGTCTTGCGCGTCGATTTCTGGAAGGTGACGTGCTCCGTGTGCTCGGCGACGTCCCAGATGTCGCGATCTTTGTCGAGTGCCATGGGGTCGAGGGTCCTCCCGGGGTTCCTGTTCGGGCCGCATAGTGCGTTTGGGGGCACCGCTTTCGCAAGTGCGGGCGCGGCATGGCAGGGCGGCGGGTAGAGGGGCGCTGCGCCCCTCCAAATGCTTCGCCCACACCGCGGTCGCGAGCGACCCGAGAGCATTCGGCAATCCAAGGGGACGGAGTGGCCGGCCCTGGGTAAGTTTCAGTCGGATGTGGCCGAAACCACTCCGCCGTCATCGTGGACTTCGCTTGCCGCCGTGGCGTCCGTCTCCAGACGCCGTTCGCGGACATCCGCCGCGAGAGTAGCTTGCGTCAGGTTCTCCCCGTCGCAAGCGGCAGGTCAGCGCCGGATAGCTTATGTCCGGCACCCACGACGCTCCCTGCTACCGATCCACCAGCGCGCGTTCCGGTCCCTTGGCGGCAGGGCTGTGAGGAGTATGGGGGGTGCGCGAGGGAGCGGGGATAAGTTTGCGGTGCTATGTTTCGGATATGGTGAATGAGGCGTTATCCCGTAGGAGCGAGCGGCGCTCGCCCCTCTTGTTTCGCCACGACATGACGAAGAGGGGCGAGCGCCGCTCGCCCCTACGGACACGCATCCGTTTCTCAGTATGGTCGGATAGATTGAGGGAATGATATGCTTGTGGGCGTCGCTGCCCCTCACCCTACCCTCTCCCCGTTCGCAGCATTGGCTGCGACGGGGAGAGGAGGTGACACGGCACGTCCCTGATGAGTCAGGCGGGCGCGGCTCTCTCCTCCTCTCCCCGTAGCGAAGTCTACGGGGAGAGGGAAGGGTGAGGGGCAGCCACAAAGGAGATCGTTTCCAAGAGCAGGCGACCGGCAGGTCGCCCCTACGATCTCACCACATCCGGCGCTCCGTAGGGGCGAGCGGCAGCGCGCCCAATGTTACGACTGTCCAGGCGCTCGAGATTGCCTTTCCTCGTCATCCTCGCGCGACGCGAGCCGAAGGCGCGTCGGCCGCGCGGGGATCCAGGAGAGATTGCGGCCACCGGCCGACCTTCGTGCGCGGTCGATCGGTCGCCCTCACACCCCCTCCCGCTTCACCTCCGCGAGCGCCCGCTCGGTGATCTTGAGAACGTCGTCGGCGATGGCGTCGGTGATGGCCGTCGAGACGAACCAGTTGTGTCGCGGGTGGATGTAGAGCCCGTTCTTCGCACAGGCCGCGGCGAAGCGGATCGTGCGCTGCCACTCGGTGTCCTCGGCGAAGCGCAGATAGGTCATCGTCGGATGGCCGGTGATGTTGACGGCAAGACCGAGCGATTTCGCCTGCGCCGCCATGCCGTCGGTTATCTTGCGCGCCACGCGATGCATGTGGGCGACGCCGCCGTCTCGCTCGAGCACCTTGAGCGTCGCCAGCGAAGCCGCCATCGGCACGGCCGCATACCAGAACGATCCCGTTGCGAAAATCTTCGACGCCGCCTCGCGCGCCCGATCGTTGCCCAGAAGCGCCGCTAGCGGATAGCCGTTGGCGATCGCCTTGCTCCAGGCGCTCAAATCGGGTTTCACGCCGATCGGCTCCCAGCTGCCGCCGAACGCCAGCCGGAACCCGCAACGCACGTCGTCGAGAATGAGCAGCGCGTCGGCGCGATCGCAGACGGCGCGCAGGTGCCGGGCGAAGGCCGGATCGACGTCCTCCTGGTCCTTGCCGGCGTCGTGGCGGAACGGCGAGACGATGATGCCGGCCAGATCCTTGCCGGCCTGGGCGAGCGCCTCGTCGACACTCGCGACCGAGTTGTAGTCGAAATAGACGAGGTTCGCGCGCTCCTCCTCCGGCACGCCGGTCATGTTGGGTGTGCACCAGGGCGCCGCCCCGTGATAGGCACCGCGCGCGACGAGGATTTTCTTGCGGCCCGTGGCGGCGCGCGCGATCGTCAGCGCCAGCGTCGTCGCATCCGTGCCGTTCTTCATGAGCATCGCCCATTCGGCATGGTCGACGATCGAGACGAGGCGCTCGGCCAGATCGACCATCAACCGCGACGGCGTGTTCTGGCAGTCGGCGAGCTGCATCTGCTTGAGCGCCGCCGCCTCGACCTCGGGATGGCGCTGGCCGAGCAGGATCGGGCCGTAGCTGCACATCAGATCGATATAGCGGTTGCCGCTCTCGTCCCAGACGTAGGCGCCCTCGCCGCGCGCGAAGAATTGTGGCGCGCCGGGCCATTGCGTCGCGATCCGTTGATGCCCGTACATGCCGCCGGGGATGACAGCGCGAGCGCGCTCGCGCAACTCGCGCTCCTTGTCGGGGATGATCGGTGTCGCGATGTTCATGGATGGGGCTCCCCGAAGCGTTGTGGGTGACGTAAACCTACGACAGATGCCGGGCCAAGACTACGCTCCCCGATGCCTCACAGATGCTTACCCGCCTCGCGGATCGTCAGCGGCGACAGGCGCGCGCGATGCTGCTCGAGGAAGGCGCGCACGGCGCGAGCGTCGTGATAGGCGTAATCGCGCAGCGCCCAGCCGATGCCCTTGCGGATGAAGAACTCGGGATCGTCCGCATTGGCGAGACAGATGCGGAACAGGCGATCGGCATCCGTCGCCTCGCGGGCTCCGAGCTGATGCAGGATCGCGATGCGGCGGAGCCACAGATTGTGATGCGTCGCGAGCGTGTCCATGCGGGCGGCGAGCTTCGGATGATTGCGCACGATCGTTCCGGCGACCTTGGCGAGCCCATCGACGGTGTCCCACCAGGATTTCTGCGTGACGAGCGCGAGGACTTTCGGCAAGGCTGAAGCCGGCAATGCCGCTGCATGCTTGGCGAGCAGATCGCACGCCACGTATTGATACTCGCGCTCGGGACACGTCCATAGCGCCTCGGCGGATCCGACGACGGTCTCATGCTGATCGCGAATGAGGGTACGCGTCGCGGCACGCCGCACCGGCGTCTTGATGCCGAGGAAGAGGAAATGTCCCTTCATGTAGGCTGCCATCGGCGCGGCATTCGCCGGATCGGCGAGCGGCACGAGCGTTGCTTCGACGGCCGCAGCGAATTGCGATGCCGTCAGCGCAGGCGCCGGCTTATCGACTTGAGCGCGCACCATCAGGCCTACCGATGCCGTTGCGTCAGGAAGACGCCGATGGCCATCAGGACGAGCCCGGCGATGCGTATCGCGTCGAGCGGTCGGGCCGGAGCGCCGATGAGGCCGAAATGATCGATCGCCGCCGCCGACATGAGCTGGCCGATCAGCACGCAGAAGATGGCGTTGCCGATGCCGAACCTCGGCGCGATCGAGGTGACGGTGAAGACGTAGAACACGACGAGCAGGTCGCCGAGGAGAAGGTAGGGTGGTTGACCGGGAACGCGAGCCAGCGGCGCAAGGCCCGTCGTCGCGAGGACCAGGATCGTCGCGGCGATCAAGCCGACGACGAACAGAACGATCGCCGCGACGCCCGGCGAGCCGATGCGGGCGCCCAGCTGCGCATTGAGCGAGGCCATGATCGGGACGCCGATGCCGGCCAAGACCATGACGGCGGCGTAGCGGAGCATGTCTGTGCTCAAGGAGGCCTCGATGCAGACTGTGTGGCTTGAGCTCAGTGATAGCCGAGCGTCTACCGCTTTGCCAGATAATGGCTCCGTCCGGCCATGAACTCGCACAAGAGCGTCGCGAGCAGATTGCCGGTATTGCGGGTCGTGTCGATCAGCGGTGCATACTCCACGACATCCATGGCGGCCGCACCGTGCATGGCGAGGCGGCGGATGAAGCGCATCACCTCGTGCGGCTGGAAGCCGCCGGGGCGCGGATACTGGGTCGCCGGCGCGAAGGTGTGATCCATCACGTCGATGTCGAAGGTGATGTAGACGGCGTTCGTGCCCTTGAAGGTGATGTCGATGGTCTCGGCGAGCGCCGTCTCGAAGCCCTTGTCGTAGAATTGGTCCATGGTCATGAAGCTGACGCCGCGCTCGCGCCCCCAGCGGATCTCGGCCGCCGCATTGGCGAAGCCGCAGAGGCCTAAGAACGCGACCTTCTTGGGATCGACATGGCCGCCGTCGATGAGGCGGCGCATCGGGCAGCCGCAATAGTGCTTGTCGCCTTTGTAGTCGTCCATGAGATCGGGATGACCGTCGAGCCAGACGATGCCGATGTTCTTGTCGTGGGCCTCCGAGAAAGCGCGGATCGTCGCCTCGCTGATCGAGTGGCTGCCGCCGGCGACGACCGGCGTCCAGCCGCGCTTCAGCACCTCGCGCATGACCGTCTCTGTCTTCTTGAAGGTCGGGCCGTAGTCGAGGAGATCGACCTCGACGTCGCCGAGATCGCAGAAGCCCTGCGTCTCGGTAAAATCGATATCGAGATCGACGCTGTAGGGCCGGAGCTTCGAGAACGCCGCCCGCAGGCCGTCGGGCCCGCCCTTGCCGCCGATGTCGTTGATGAGCAATCCCTCGAAGGGCACGCCGAAGAAGGCGTAGCCGTTCTTGCCCAGCGCCTCGGGCTTGCGCAGCAGCGAGCCGAGCTTGGCGAAGGCCGGATCGACGATCGACTGGGTCGACCAGCCGCCGCGGGCCATGAGATGCGGGATCGCAGTCGACGTGGGCTTGCTGGCCATGGGGCGCTCCGAGGCGGTTGAACAGGCACGGCTGCGAGTGTCGGGCATGATCCCAACGAGGGGAAGCCATCGCGGAATGCGCGAGGGTCGGACCTGCCGGAATTGCAGGGGTTGGGATGCTTGGGCGACGTGCGCGCAGGGTGGACTGAGCGCACGCGAAGTCCACCACCTCGGGCGCTGTGTCTGCCGCGGTGGACTTCGCCGGAGGGCTCAGTCCACCCTACGTTCTATTCCTAAGAGCCTAACCCCGCCACGGCGCGAAGATCGGCTCGGGGAGGCCGGGTCCGTCGACCTCGACGCAGAAGAGCGCGCCATCCAACGGGCCGGGATTGGCCGGTACCTCGGCGGTCGTGATGTAGAGCGTCGTGAGCTTGGGTCCGCCGAGGCAGGTGCTCGTCACGTTCGCTGTCGGCAGCTCGATGACGCGATCGACTGTGCCGTCCGGCATCAGGCGTGTGATGCAGCCGCCGCCATAGTGCGCGACCCAGAGCCGGCCGGCGGCATCAATGGTGAGACCATCCGGCATGCCGGGATCGATGGTGGCGAACAGGCGGCGATGGCTGAGCCGCCCGGTCGCGCGATCGATCGAATGCCTCAGGATGCGCTTGCCCGTCGTGTCGCTCAAGTACAGCGTGCCGCCATCCGGGCTGATCGCCGGCCCGTTGGTGACGGCGATGCCGCTGTCGGCCAACCGGAAGCGTCCGTCAGGATAGACGCAGTAAAGCACGCCTGTCGGCTCGCTCTCCGCCTTGTCGTAATTGCCAAGCCACAGCCTGCCGTCGCGGTCGATCTTGGAGTCGTTGTAGATCACGCCCTCGCGCTGATCGTTCGGATCGACGAACGGCTCCATGTTCCCCGTCGCCGGATCGAACAGCACGAGGCCCTGATCGATCGCGAGCATCAGCCGGCCGCCGCTCGCAAAGGTCAGCGAGCCGAGCGTGCCGGTACCTCGGATTGGCCAGGACTGCGGCTCGCCTGTTCCGCCTTTCATGCGGCGGACGGTCGGCTGCATCAGATCGATCCAGTAGAGCGATTGCTCTCCGGGATGCCAGAGCACGCTCTCACCCAGCTTGTCGCGGGTCGGTGCGGCAACGATGGGCTTGCGGGCTTCCGGCATCCTCGTCGTCTCCTTACTTCGGCTGCGGCACGATGCGCAGATAGGGCTTCGGCGCCTTCCAGCCGTTCGGGTACTGCTTCTTGGCGTCCTCGTCCGACACGGAGCCCGCGATGATGACATCGTCGCCCGGCTCCCAGTTCACCGGCGTCGCAACTTTGTGCTTGGCGGTGAGCTGCATGGAATCGATCACCCTCAGCACCTCGGCGAAGTTGCGGCCCGTCGTCATCGGATAGGCGATGACGAGCTTCACCTTCTTGTCGGGGCCGATGACATAGACGTTGCGCACGGTCGCGTTGTCGGCTGCGGTACGGCCGTCTGAGGTGCCGGCGGTCGCTTCCGGCAGCATACCGTAGAGCTTGGAGACCTTGAGGTCGGTGTCGCCGATCATTGGATAGTTGGGCGCGACACCCTGCGTCTCCTCGATGTCCTTGGCCCATTTGTCGTGGTTCGACACGGGATCGACGGACAAGCCGAGCAGCTTGACGTTGCGCTTGTCGAACTCGGGCTTGAGCTTGGCGAGCGCGCCGAGCTCGGTCGTGCAGACGGGCGTGAAGTCCTTGGGATGGGAGAAGAACACGCACCAGGACTGGCCGACGTAGTCGTGGAACTTCATGTGGCCGCCGGTCGTGTCGGCCTCGAAATCGGGAGCGGTCGAATTGATCGGAAGCGTCATGGGGGGTCACCTCCTGTTCGGTCCTCGGTTCCCCTAGCATCCGCCTCCGCGCCCGGAAAGCAAGAGAGCCGGCGATTGCTCGCCGGCTCCGATCCGCTCCTTGTACCGAGGCTCAGTGGCAGGAGTTGCTGCTGTAGCCGTAGGTCCGGTAGGACGAGTACCGCTTCTTGGCCTTCCGCTTCTTGTAGACCGGCTTGTAGGTCGGCGCCGGCTCCTGGTACTGCGTGAAGGCGGTGAGCGGCATGGCGCTGATGCCCGAAGCGTCGACCTTGACGATGACGTAGGAGTTGCCGTCGCCAGCCGTCACGATCTGACCGACCTTGAAGGCGGCGGCCGGCGTTTCGGCGGGAGCCTCCGTCACGGCCTGCTCCTCGGCGGGGGCCTCGGGCTGAACCTCAGGCGTCGCCTCGGGCTCGACCTGGGGCTCGGCGTCGGCGATCACGACCTTCTTCACCTCGGGCACCGCGGCGACGACGACCTTCTTCTTCTTCACCACGACCGGCTCGGCCTGGACGATCGTCTTCTGCTTCACCTTCGGCTCGACGATGATCTGGCGCTTCACCGGCGCCGGCTCGTCCGCCTTGTCGCGGTCGCCCTTGGCGATGACGATCTGCTTCGTCTTGATCTTCTGATCCTCGTCGCGATCGCCCTTGCCGACGCGGATCCGCAGGTTGTTGTTGTTCTTCTGGGCGGTATCCTCGTCCCGGTCGCCCTTGCCGATCTGGAAGGTCGGAACCTGACGCTTCTTGGCGCTGTCCGCGTCACGGTCGCCCTTGCCGACCGTCAGCTCCTGAAGCTTCCGGTTGCCGCCGTTGTTGTCGTTGTTATTGTTGCTGTTCTGGCCACCTTGGCCGTTGCGCTTCAGCTGGAAATCCTTGCCGTCGAACTTGACGAGCAACGCCTGGGCGGAGGCACTCGCCACCGGCAGCGACGTGGCGGCGATCACCACCAGGCCGGACACCGCGAGGCCAATGCGCGAGAAGAGCTTCGTGTGAGAGGTCTGGGCGTTGCTCATGACTTGATCTCCCGTGTTAGCGCTTGAAGCGCGAAATCTGGCGTTTCCCTGGATCCGGACCCTGTGGCCGTCTCGACCGTGTCCGTCGATGGGCTACATATGCGGGAGGACGGCCCGGCGCGCTGTTCCGCGTGGAACAGGGCGTACAACAAAAAGAAACCAATTTTGGCGGACGGCAGGAAATGCGCGCAGTATCAGCGCGAGGGAGGCGTCATGACCGAGCCATTGAAACGAGCGCTAGGGGCCAGTCGCCTATTGGGTTTCCTCGTGCTGGCCCTCGCGATGCTTGCTCGAACCGCCTCGGCGGAGGAGCCGGCCCCCCGGTTGGTCCTCGACACGGGCGGGCATATGGCGCTCGTACGCAACATCGTCTTCACGGCCGACGGCAAGCGCCTGATCTCGGCCTCCGACGACAAAGAAATCCGCATCTGGACCATCGAGACCGGCCAAACCGAGCGCGTCATCCGCGGTGAGATCGGCGACGGCGAGGACGGCAAGATCCTCGCCCTGGCGCTGTCGCCCGACGGTAAGACGCTCGCGGCCGGCGGCAAGCTCTCCGGCGCGACCGGCGGCTCGGGGGCGATCCGCATCATCGATCTTGCGACCGGCGAGGTGACGCACCTGCTGGAGGGACACGACGACGGCGTGCTGTCGCTCGCCTTTTCGCCCGACGGCCGCCTCCTCGCCTCGGGCAGCATCGACGATACGGCGATCGTCTGGTCGACGGCGGACTACACGCTCGCGCGCCGCATCGAAGGCCATCACGGCGACATCAACGCCGTCCGCTTCACCCGCGACGGCAAGCGTCTCGTCACCGCGAGCGACGACACGGCCTTGGGGCTTTGGGACTTGCAGGACGGTCACCTCATCGCGCAATTGTCCGGCCACACCGACGTCGTCATCTCGGTCGCCATCTCGCCCGCCGACGGCACGATCGTCTCGGGCGGGCTCGATCACACGCTTCGCCTGTGGAATTCCAAGACCGGCGCCGCGATCGCCACGATCAAGCGGAAGACCACGCCGACGAGCCTCGCCTTCAGCCCGGACGGCCGCCTGCTGCTCGCGACTGCCGATGTCGCGCCCTACGAGCAGGACATCTACGACATGAAGACCCGCAAGGTGGTCCAAACCTACCGCGGTCACGACGGCCTGACGCACGCGGCGGCCTTCAGCCCCGACGGCGCCCTGGCGGCGACCGCGGGCGGCAGCGACAACCAAATTCACCTCTGGGACGTGAAAACCGCCAAGCTCGAGCAGAAGCTCACCGGCACCGGGCGCGCGGTCTGGTCGATCGGCATTTCCGAGGACGGCCGCCGGATTGCCTGGGGGCATCGCGACGAAACCCAGGTCGTCAATGCCCACGGCGCGCTCGAATTCTCGCTGCGCCTGCCGGGCACGGAGCTCGCCCCGACCGACCCGGTCGCGCTCGAGGCGGACGACGGCAGCTTCACCGAGGCGGTCACCGAGCAGGGCGACTTCAGCCTCGTCCGCAAGGCCGGCGGCGAGTGGGGCTATTTCGCCTATCTCGATCTCCTCGAGCAGAACCAGCAAGTCGCGCGCATGGAGCGCAACGAGAACGACGGCTACGGCCACGACAGCTTCACCTTCCTCGGCTCCGATGAGATCGCGAGCGGCGCCGCCCATGGCTGGTTGACGCTCTATGGCCGTGACGGCGCCCGCATCGCCGACCTCGTCGGACACACGAGCAACGTCTGGGCGCTCGCGGCGACACCCGACGGCAGCCGCCTCGTCTCCGGCAGCGACGACCAGACGATCCGCTACTGGAACGCCGCGACGCGGGAGAGCATCTTCACGCTGTTCCGCGGCCGCGACGGCGAATGGGTGATGTGGACGCCCGAGGGCTACTACGCGGCCTCGCCCAACGGCGATCGCTATGTGGGCTGGCAGATCGACGCCGGTCCCGATCATGCCGCCCGCTTCGTCACGGCCGCACAATTGAAGCGGCACTTCTACCGGCCGGACATCCTGCAGCGGGCCGTCGAGCTCGGCAGCGCGGCGCGCGCCGTCGCGGAGGCCAAGGGCACGCGCTTTTCCCTGGATGAGCTGCTCAGCCGCCGCCCGCCCGACGTGAGCCTCGCCGGATTTGCGCCCGGCACCGAGGCTGCGACCAGCCCCATCGAGGTGTCGCTCCGGTTCGAGACCAACGACGATCCGGTGGAGGACTACGCGGTGCTCGTCAACGGCCGGCAGATCGAGCACGCGACGCAATCGCTGAGCGGCGACCAGGCGCACGAGATTTTCCTCTCGGTGCCGCTCGCGACGGGCGTCAATCGCATCGAGGTCGTGGCGCGCAACGCGGTGGGCGAGGGCCGTGCCGCGCTCGAGCTCAGCTACTCGGGCCCGGAGGATCTCGAGCGGCGCGACACGCTGCGCATCCTCGCGATCGGCGTCGACGACTATCCGGCGCTCGGGCAGAACCTGACGCTCGCCGGCGCCGATGCCAAGGCGATCGCCGAGCGGATCGCCAAGGCTGCCGGCCCGATGCATCGCCAGGTGGTGACGACCGTGCTCGCGAAGGGCGAGCCGCTGCTCCCGACGGCGGCCAACATCGACGCGGCGATGGCGGAACTGCGCACAGCGGGGCCACGCGACACGATCGTCGTGTTCCTCGCCGGACACGGCGTCAACGACGGGGCGGACTATCTCTTCCTGCCGACCGATGCGGCGCTCGACGGCACGCGCTGGCAGGAGGCGACCGTCGTCAACTGGCAGCTCCTGCAGGAGACGCTGCAGACGACGCGCGGCCGGCGCATCATGCTGGTCGACACCTGCCACGCCGGAAACGCCTTCAACGCGCGCCTCGTCAAGGACGCGGCGGATGCGTCCATCGTCGTCATGGCGGCGACCGATGCCGATACGCTCGCCGAGGAGCGCTCGAACCTCGGGCACGGCGTCTTCACCTACGCGATGCTGCAGGGGCTCGAAGGCGGCGCCGATCTCATCGCCGACGGGCGAGTGCACACGCGCGAGCTCGCCGCCTTCGTCGAGGAGGAGGTCGGACGGTTGACCGAGAACAAGCAGAAGCCCGAGGCCTACGTCTCGAGCCTCGCCGATTTCGTGGTGGCGAAACCGTAGCCGAATGATACCGGCCGGCAAAAGCAGTGACACTCGATTTGGTCACCCCCTCCCCCTCGAGGGAGGGTAGGGTGGGGGTCAAAGCAAAAGAGATCTTTGCTCGGGACTCCTCATCCAAGCGCCTGAGACTTACGCGCTGCGCACCTAAGTCCAAGGCGCTTGGCCTTCCCCCTGTCGTGCCGGAGGCGCCTCCGGCGCGACGGAGGAAGGGACCAACGCGAAGGTCAACAATTTTCTCGTTCGGTATGAAGCGTGCACAGTGGATGCTACACACCCCCCACCCCAGCCCTCCCCATCGAGGGGGGAGAGCGTTCCAATCAACTCTGCTCCGACCCCGAAAGCGCCGCGAGGTCGATCTCGGGCTCCGCCGTCTCGCCGCCCACGTAGGAGCTGACGTCGAGATTGGGCACGAGCTCCGCCTCGCTCTTGGATTTCTTCAAGTTGCCCTCGACCTGCGCGCCCTCGGCAATCGAGAGCCTGAGATGCACGATCTCGGCCTCGACGCGGGCGGACGGATGCAGCGCGACGGTCGCCGCGCGGATCGCGCCGCGCACGCCGCCATGCACCTCGATCTTCTCGGCAGAGACCGTGCCGATGACGGAGCCGTCGGCGCTGATCGTCACCTGCTTGCCGGTGACGTCGCCACGGATGTCGCCGTCGATCTGCAGCTGGTTCTTGGAGATGATCGTGATGTTCTGGCCGAGGATGGTCAGATCGGTGCCGATGACCGACGAGCCGACGGTGCGCGCCGGCTCGAACGGTGACGGCGAGGACGACGCGGCAACGCCGCGCAGGCCTTGGTTCAAGGATACTAAGCTCGGATTCGGATTAAGCGGGTTCGACGCCATGTACAGCCCCCCAAAGGACATTCAACACGTCCTAAGGAGCACGAAACCGTGTTCAGCTTATGGCGAATGCGCGGATCAAGAACCAGCCGACGGCGGCCGGCTCTCCTCATCCAACCGCCGCTTGATCTCGTCGAGCTTGCGATTTTCCCAACGCTCGATCGCGCGTGGGCTACGGCCGAAGACGATGGCGGCATGCAGGAGCACGCCCGCGCCCCAGCCGAGCAGGACCCAGTAGAACCACAGGCTCTCACCGGTCGACAGATCGAGCACGGTGAGTGCCAACATCGTCACGACGAAGATGCCGGCGTGAATATAGAAACCTTCGATGGCCGACAGCCGCCGGCGGGTGAGGGCGAGTTTCTGCTGCTCGTTCATGGCCATGTAGACTCCTCCACGACAGACCAAACGCCGCCGTTCCACAAGAGTTTCATACGAACCTTATGGCACGATGCAGCACGCCTCGCTCGCCCTGAACCACGACGTGATTACCGCGTTGGCGTGGCATGAAACAGCTCATCCTTGCTTCACTGGCGGTAGCGTCTCTGGCGATGGTTGCGGGGCCGCTGCCGATCTTTGCGAAGGAGCTTCAAAAGCCGTCAAAAACGGCCAATCTCTCCTGCGAGAATTTTGCGAGGCTCAGCCAAGCTGAACAGCTTCGCCTTCTCACCGGAGCGGTCAAGTCCGGAGCCGCCTCGGGATGGCCCGGGCCGGATAACCTTTGCATGGGCGGGACGGAGGTGCAGGCGCAGTTGCCGGCAACCGCGAAAAAGAAGCGTCACTCTGCCGTCGACTAAGCGGTTAACGCACCCTACCCACCGAACCGGGGCTCCGGTATGCCCCGAACTCCGAGATCGTAAACGGCAAAGACACTGCCCCGCTGCACGCCGTCCCCCGGCTGATGCGGCAACGGGGGCTTCGCCATCGAGGTCACGAACAGGATGTCGAGGTTCGGCCCCCCGAACATGACGCTCGACACTTTCTTGACCGGCATGGGGATGATGCGGTCTATCGTTCCGTCGGGCAGATAGCGAACGATCTTCGCGTCGAACACCTGGGCGCTCCACAGGCCCCCCTCGGCATCGACCGTCGAGCCATCGGGCGCACCGGTCGGCGTGTCGAGCGTCACGAACGTGCGGCGGTTCGACAGCGAGCCGGTGGCGATGTCGTAGTCATAGGCACGGATTTCGCCCGCCGTGCTGTCGTGAAAGTAGAACGTCCTGTCGTCCGGGCTCCAGCACGGTCCGTTCGAGATGACGATGCCGGTTTCGAGCTTCGTCACCTTGAAATCGGGGTCGAGCCGGTAGAGCGAGCCGAGCGGCGCCTTCTCCGTCATGTCCATCGATCCGGCAAGAAACCGGCCGCGCCGGTCGACCTTGCCGTCGTTGAGGCGGGTCGTGGGCAAATCGGGCTCAGGGTCCGAGATCGGCGTTACGTCACCAGTGCGGAAGTCCAGCGCCGCAAAACCGGTTTCGAGTGCGACGATCGCCCCCTTGCCGTCCTTGCGGATGGCCATCGAGCCAACCTTGCCGGGCAAATCCCAGGCCCGCAGCTCTCGCCCGTCCGCTGTACAGCGAAAGACCGTCCCCGTCGGGATATCGAGAAAATAGAGCCGCTGCTGGTCGATATCCCAGAGCGGTCCCTCTCCCAGCGCCGTCTTGACGTCGACGAGAACCTCGATGTGCATGCGGGAGCTCCCAAATACCGTCCCGCCCTAACGCATCAGAACGCCACCTTGTCTCCGCCCTTGAGAGCGAGGATCTCGCGGGCTTCGTCGGAGGAGGCGATCTCGAGGCCGAGCCCTTCGATGATCTGGCGGGCCTTCGTCACCTGCTCGGCGTTGGACTTGGCGAGCTGGCCCTTGCCGAGCCAGAGGCTGTCCTCGAGGCCGACGCGGACGTTGCCGCCCATCGAGGCGGACATGGCGGCGATCGGCATCTGGTTGCGACCGGCGCCGAGCACGCTCCAGCGATACTGGTCGCCGAACAGCCTGTCGGCCGTCCGCTTCATCATCATGACATCCTCGGGATGCGCGCCGATGCCGCCCAGAATCCCGAACACCGACTGCACGAAGAACGGCGGCTTGACGATGCCGCGGTCGGCGAAATGGGAGAGCGTGTAGAGATGGCCGATGTCGTAGCACTCGATCTCGAAGCGCGTGCCATTCTCGGCGCAGGTCGTCAGAATGTACTCGATGTCGGCGAAGGTGTTCTTGAAGATGCGCTCGCGCGAGCCGGCAATGTAGGGCTTCTCCCAGTCGTGCTTGAAGTCCTTGTAGCGCTCGAGCATCGGGAACAGACCGAAATTCATCGTGCCCATGTTGAGCGACGCGATCTCGGGCTTGAAGGTGGCGGCGGGCTTCACGCGCTCCTCGATGGTCATGGTGGCCGCGCCGCCCGTGGTGATGTTCACGACCACGCCCGAGCGCTGCTTGATGACCTTGAGGAAGGGTGCGAAGGCATCCGGCGACTGGTCCGGCCGGCCGTCCTTGGGATCGCGGGCGTGGAGGTGGACCACGGCGGCGCCGGCTTCGGCCGCGCCGATCGCGGCCTCGGCGATCTCCTGCGCGGTGATCGGCAGATGCGGCGACATCGAGGGCGTGTGGATCGATCCCGTGACCGCACAGGTGATGACGACTTTGCGATTGCTCGAGGCGGCTTTGGCCACAGTGAGGCTCCCTGAAGGCGTTTCCCGGCCGCTAGTGTTGGATGAACGGGTCGCCGGACGCAATGGCCGGGGCTGGAGGCTGGCATGCGTTGTCCGGGGCTCCAGGCGGTGCCGGACCCGTGAATGGCGGCATGTCTCGCTCTGGGCTAGTCTGGCGGTCCGACCGGAGGATGTAGGGTGACCCAGATGAGCCGGATGCGCCTACCGGCAGCCGCCATGGCCTTGATGCTCGCACCGGTGGTCAGCAGCGAGGCGAAGATCGTGTGCGACGGGCCCTATCAAGCCGTTGGCGGCGCGGCCGTCGTCACACCCTACTGCGAGGCGGAGAACCTGGCGCGTGTCGCCCAGAGTCGCGGCATCGCAACGTCGGCCAAGGCCATTCGTGACGACCACGCGACGCTCAAGCACGTCTGCATGGACCTGCACGGCGATGCGAGAGTCGAGGTCACCTGCCGGCTTTATACCGAGGCGCCGTTCTAGACAGTGCTAGTGGCGCGCCTGGGCCCGGGGCTGGGGTGCGGCCGCAAAAGACCGGGCCTCGTCCTGCAGCATGGCGTAGGCGAGGTTGAGGCGGCGGGCCATCGCGGACACATAGTCGGCCATCTCGCGCGGCAGCTCGGTCGCGGCGAAGCGGTCCGGATGATAGGACTTGGCCAAGCGGTGATAGGCCGTCTTGATCTGGTCGATCGTCGCGCCGCGCTCGAGACCGAGGATCTCGTAGGCATCGAAGCTCTCGGCTTGCGCGAGCGACCGGCCGAGCTGGTCGGCCCGGGGCGCCTCGAAGCTCGTCACCGTCGCGATCTGTCCCTTGGCGAGCAGGGTGCGATCGCCGGAGGCGGCCTGGAACTCGACGAAGCCGCTCGGGCTGTTGAGCTCGTCGGCAAGCGTCTTGGACACCGAGGTCGGGATCCGGCCCTTGAGGACGCGTCCGTCGCCCAAGGTGACCTCGACCAGGTGGGCCTTCTTGTTTGCCTCGCCCTGGATCTCGACCCGATTGCGCTCGAACATGCCGCCAGCTCCTGTGCCAATCTGACACGGCAATGTGGCCGTGTACGGGAGGAGGTGCAGGAAGCGTGCTAGAGGGAGATCAGATGAACGAGCCCTCGGCGGACTGAGGCTCGGGCGCGGCGCGCTCGGGCTCTTCGGCGGCGTGACTGCGGAGCTCGGAATAGGCGAGGTTGACGCGGGTCGCGACCGCGCTCAGGTACTCGAAGACCTCCTTGGGCAGGTCCATCTGCGCGAACCGGTCGGGGTGGTAGGTCTTGGCGAGGTTCAGATAGGCATGCCGGACGGTCGCCTTGTCGGCGGACGCTGGAATGCCCAGCACCTGATGGGCGTCGAACTGGTCGAGCATATCGACCTTCTTGTCGAGCTGGTCGACGCGCGGGATGCTGAACTCTTTCACCGAGGCGATGTTGGTGCGGGCGATGAACATCCGCGTCCCGTCGTAGCTCTCGAACTCGACAAACGGCTCGCCGCGGTTGAGCTCCTCCATGAGGGATTTGGTCTTGGGCACGAACAAGGTGCCACGCAACGTCTGGCCGCCCGCCAGCGTGACGGAAACGGACACCGGCGCGCGATTGAGGCGCTGATAGTCGTTTTCCTTGCTAAACACCCGGTGACGCTCCGCCTGCCTCTGTTCGAGGTCTGGTCCCTGAAGTCCCTTATTTTGCAATCAGGTGTATCCGAACTATGTTGAAGAAGAATTGAAGTCCCAAGGATTTGCTAACCGTTAACGGGTGGGGGAGCGTGGCTGTGGGCGCGCTGCTCAGCAAGCCATGCCGACGCAGGCGAAGTCGCGGCTATGGCGGTCGTTCGCGATCTGTGCTAGGCCCCGCGCGCCTTCCTCAAAAGAAAATGAAACGATCATGAAGCTGCGAAACATCGCGATCATTGCCCATGTCGATCACGGCAAAACGACCATGATCGACGTCCTGCTCAAGCAATCCGGCGCCTTCCGCGACAATCAGCGGGTCGTCGAGCGGGTCATGGATTCAAACGATCTCGAGCGCGAGCGGGGCATTACCATCCTCGCCAAATGCACCTCGCTGGTCTGGAAGGACGTGCGGATCAATATCGTCGACACCCCCGGCCACGCCGATTTCGGCGGCGAGGTCGAGCGTATCCTCAACATGGTGGACGGCGTCATTGTGCTGGTGGACGCCTCCGAAGGTCCCCTGCCGCAGACCAAATTCGTGGTTTCCAAGGCGTTGAAGCGCGGCCTGAAGCCGATCGTCGCCATCAACAAGATCGACCGGCCCGACGAGCGCCACAACGACGTCGTCAACGAGGTTTTCGATCTCTTCGCGGCGCTGGACGCCAACGACGAGCAGCTCGACTTTCCGATCCTCTACGGGTCGGCCCGCGAGGGCTGGATGGCGATGGCGCCGGATGGCCCCAAGGACGGCATGGCGCCCTTGTTCGATCTCGTGCTCTCGCACGTGCCCGAGCCCACCATCGAGGAGGGCCCCTTCCGGCTGCTCGCGACCACGCTCGAATACGATTCCTATCTCGGTCGCATCCTGACCGGCCGCATCACCTCGGGCCGGGTCAAGGCCGGGCAGATGGTGAAGGCGCTCGGCCGAGACGGCAAGCAGATCGAGACCGGCCGCGTGACCAAGGTGCTCGCCTTCCGCGGCATCGAGCGTCAGGGCATCGACGCCGGCGAGGCGGGCGACATCGTCGCCATCGCGGGCCTCACCCAGGCGACCGTCGCCGACACCATCGCCGATCCCGAGGTGACCGAGCCGATTTTCTCCCAGCCGGTCGACCCGCCGACGCTCGCCATGCTCTTCCGCATCAACGACGGCCCGCTCGCCGGCAAGGACGGCGACAAGGTGCAGAGCCGCGTCATCCGCGACCGCCTGATGGCCGAGACCGATCGCAACGTCGCCATTCGCGTCCGCGACACCGGCGAGGCGGAAGCCTTCGAGGTGGCCGGCCGCGGAGAGCTGCAGCTCGCGATCCTGATCGAGACGATGCGGCGCGAGGGCTTCGAGCTGACCGTTTCCCGGCCGAAGGTCGTCATCCAGGAGGATCCGGAGACGGGGCAGCGGCTCGAGCCCATCGAGGAGGTCATCATCGACGTCGACGAGGGCTTCACCGGCGTCGTCGTGCAGAAGCTGTCGGAGCGCAAGGGCGAGCTTGCCGAGATGCGGCCCTCGGGCGGCGGACGGCAGCGGCTCGTCATGCGCGTGCCGACGCGCGGGCTCATCGGCTATCAGTCGGAGCTCTTGTCAGATACGCGCGGCACGGCGGTGATGAACCGCTTGTTCCACAGCTATCAGCCGTTCAAGGGCGAGCTCCCCGGCCGGCGCACGGGTGTGCTCATCTCGAACGGCGACGGCGATGCGGTGGCGTATGCGCTCTTCTATTTGGAGGATCGCGGCCGCTTGATCGTCGAGCCGCAGACGCGCGTCTACGAGGGCATGATCGTCGGCGAGCACTCCCGCGACAACGATCTCGTCGTCAACGTGCTGACCGGCAAGAAGCTCTCGAACGTCCGCGCGGCGGGCAAGGACGAGAACATCAACCTGTCGCCGCCCCTCAAGCTCACCCTCGAAAAGGCGCTCGCCTACATCGCCGACGACGAGCTCGTCGAGGTGACGCCGAAATACATCCGCCTCCGCAAGCGCTGGCTCGATCCCAACGAGCGCAAGAAGCAGGAGCGGAGGAAGGATGCGGAAGCGCTGGCGGGGTGAGGTTGCGGTTGCCGCTCGTCGGGTGGACTGAGCACCGCGAAGTCCACCATCGCGAGCACAGTGCGTGTCACGGCGGACTTCGCGAAAGGCTCAGTCCGCCCTACAAGTTCGTATCCGTGGCGACCCTCAACTCACGCCTGCGCTCGGGCAGGTCGAGCCGGCGTTCTTTCGATACCCGCGCGCGTACCACTTCTCGCGATCCTCGGCACTGCGGTTGAGGGTCGGCTCGTCGACGCCGAAGCCGGCGATGAAGAAGTGGTAGCAGTTGTCGGACACTTGCCGGACATACCAGCAGCCGCCACTCGTGACGCCGCGATAGAACGTGCAGAACATCTCGCCGCTGACGTGCCAATCGCCGGCCCATCGCTCGCCGCGCGACTCGTAATCGGAGGTGCCGTCGGCGCGATAGGCCTCGCGCCAGGGCGTTCCGTCCTCGAATTCGCCAGCGAATTCCTGCCCTCGGACGAGGGCATCGATCTCAGGCCCGCTCATGAACCCGGCGGGCTCGAGGGCGGCTGCCGGCGCCACGGCGGCCAACAGCAGGACAGCGGCAATCTCAAGACTACGCACGGCGAAACTCCCGCTCGAAACCTCACGGAATGAGATAAGCGCCAAATCTAGGCAGCACCGAGGATGGCGTCGTCGATCTCGATGACGCGCTCGTGCTCGACGGGTCCGGTCATCAGGATGTGATCGTCCGCGCGCCAGAGGATGTCGAGCGGCCCGCCCGGCAGCGTCACGCGCACTTGGCGCCCGGTCAGCCCCTTGCGCGCCGCCGCCACCGCCGCCGCACACGCGGCCGTACCGCACGCCTTCGTCAGGCCGGCACCGCGCTCCCATACCTTGAGATCGATCGTCTCGGGCGACGTCACCTTGGCGAGCGAGATGTTGGCGCGCTCCGGGAACAGGCGATGGTACTCGAGCATCGGCCCGACCTTGCCCAAGTCGACGATGTCGAGCCGGTCGACCCAGAAGATGCAATGCGGATTGCCGACGTTGACGGCCGAGGGCGAGTGCAGCAACGGCTTGTCGATCGGCCCGACCTGCAGCTCGATCTGGCGCGTGTCGTAGAACGGCTCGACGAGCGGAATATCGGCCCACGCGAATTTCGGCGTCCCCATGTCGACCGTCACGCGCCCATCCGCCTCGACCGTGCAGTCGAGCAATCCAGCAACCGTCTCCAAGCCGATGCGCGACTTGCCCGTCTGCTGCTTGAGATACGTCGCGACGCAGCGCGTGCCGTTGCCGCACGACTGCGCCTCGCTGCCGTCGGTGTTGTAGATCGTCATGTAGGCGAGCGTGCCCGGCGCACGCGGATCCTTCAGCACCATCATCTGGTCGAACCGCAGGCCCGGCATCGCCGCGACCTTGGCCGCGCCGGCGCCCGTGACGGCTTGGCGTTTACCACGCACGTCGACCACGAGGATCTCGTTGCCGAGGCCGTTCATCTTGAGGACGGAGAGAGTCATATCTGCGGTCAGCCTCAGCCCGAATCTGGACGCTTGCGGCTCAATATGGGGCTTTCCGCGGCCCCACGCCAGCACCTGCGGCACCGATCCCCCGGCCACACGCTGGCACGGGAGGTGCAGCATTTGAGCAAAATGGCCGGCCCGCGTGCCCGGCTCCTGCGACCTTCGCTCTGAAGAGGCCTCTATGACCGCGATCCTCACGGACTGGCAGCCGCATCACGCCTCACTCTTCGGCCAGCACACCCTGCATCTGAAGCATCGGGCCCACGCCTCGGGTCTCTTCACCGACGACGCCCTGGCGCGCCTCATCGAGCGCTCGCCGCGCGAGGCCTATCACGTCAACACGATGGACAACCGCGCCCACAATCCGCGATCGCGCCGCGAAGGCGAGATCAAGGGGCTGTCCGGCAAGGACGCCCTCGAGGCCGTACGCAGCGGAAATCTATGGATCAACATCCAGCGCCCCGGCGAGACGGACCCGGCCTATCAGGAGCTGCTCGACGGCCTCTATGCCGAGCTCGAGGCGCGCGTGCCGGGCCTTCAGACCTACAAGCAGAAGATGACGATCCTCATCTCCTCGCCGAAGGTCACCGTCTACTATCACTGCGATATCCCCGGCCAAACGCTCTGGCAGGTGCGCGGCGAAAAGCGCGTCTACCTCTATCCCAACACCGCGCCCTTCCTCACCCAGCAGGCCATGGAGAAGATCGTGCTCGGCCAGGCGCACGAAACCGACATGCCCTACCAGCCGTGGTACGACGACTATGCCGAGGTGGTGGATCTGAAGCCCGGCGAGATGCTGCACTGGCCGCTCAACGCCCCGCATCGGGTCGTCAACGCCGATTGTCTCAACGTCTCGTTCACGACCGAGCATTGGACGGACGAGCTCCGCAACATCTACGCGATGAATTTCGCCAACGGCATCCTGCGCAAGACCTTCGGTGCGAAGCGGTTGTCGCGCACGACGCGCGGGCCGGCTTTCGCCGCCAAGCTCGCGCTCGCTGGCGCCGTCAAGGCCGCCGGGTTGCAAAAGAAGCGCGAGCGGCCCTTCACGATCGACTTCGCCGTCGATCCGGCCGCGCCCGGTGGATTTCGCGACATCGCGGCCTATGGACTGAGGAAGTAGCCCCATCATGGCCGACGCCGCCGCAGTCTCTTTTCCGCAGCAGGATCGCGTACACGCGCAGGCGTCGCGCGCGACTAGCGCCGGCGTGACAGTCGAAGCCGTTTGCGACCGGGCAGGATTTCAGGCCTTGGCCGCATCGTGGCAGGCCCTCGAGGCGCGCGCGGCGACACCGACGCTGTTTCAGAGTCTCGCCTGGTGCCGGCAGATCTTCGATCTGGAAGCCGGCCGTGAGGCACAGACCTTCGACCCGCTGATCCTTGTTGCCCGCAAGCACAGTCAAGTCGCCGGCTTGCTCCCGCTCAGGCGCCTTCGCCGGTCCGGCGTGATCCTCACTGGCCTCGGCGAGCCCTATCAGCAATACACCGACCTCGTGCTGGCGCCGGGGGCGGACGGGGGCGCGGCGCTTCGGGCGATGCTCGCCTCGCCGCATCTCGGCGGCGCCGACGCCATCGAGCTGTTGAAGGTGCGCGCCGACAGCGCGTTGTTCGCCGCTCTCGGGCTACGCACCACGAAGCTCACGCCCGTCGATGGGGCGCCGTTCGTCGATCTGAGACCCTTTCCGGACTTCGCCGGCTACCTCAAGACGGTCAATGCCAAGTCGCGCAAGAACATGCGCAACCAGCGCAACCGCCTCGCCCGGGAGGCGCCGCTCGAGGCCGTGTCGTGCACGACGCGGGTGGAGATCGGCACACTGATCCAGGCGTCTTTCGAGGGCCGGGTCGACTGGCTCGAGCGCGAAGGGCTCTCGTCGCGGGCCTTCCGCGATCCCGATTTCAGCCGCTTCGTCGCCCGCTTCGCCGATCAAGACGCGACCGGCATCGAGGTGCTGGCGGTGGCGTTGAAGCACGGCGAGCGCACGATCGCGGAGCAGTGGGGTTTCATTCACAAGCGCCGCTACTACGCCTACGTCGCCTCCTGGGACCCGGCCTACGAGGAGGCGAGCCCGGGAAAGCTCATCATGGAGGAGGTGCTACGGGCAGCGCACGCCCGTGGCGTCGAGATCGCGGATTTCCTGATGCCCGCTGCTCGCTACAAGCTCACCTGGGCCGACTGTGCGACGCCGGTTTACGACATTGTGTTGCCGCTCAGCCTGCGTGGGCAAGTGACGGCGCGGCTTTGGACCGGTTGGCTTCGTCCGATAGCCAAGCGGGCCGTGCTGGCCTTGCCGTCAGAGATCAGGAGCAGACTGCGCAAACGAAACCGGTCGCAACCTTGAGATCGCGACCGGTCCGGTCAGTCATCCCCGCTGGCGATCAGTAGCCGACGCAGGCCTCGTACCGATCCCACCAGTACGCGCTCCCGGTGCGAACGGCCCGGCGGCGCAACCAGCCGCAGCTGTATCCATCATCCTGATTGGCATACGAGCCGACGAACGGGGCGCCGAAGAAGACGCCAAAATCCCGGTCGCGATGATGGCCACGATGACGGAAAAAGTTGCCGCCACCCATGTTGTGCCCACTCATATGGTGACCACTCATGTGGCCGCCGTGCGGCAAGACCTTGCTCGCGGCGTTGCTCGGCGCGAGGGCGGACGATCCCATAAGGACCGCTGCCGCAATCATCGTCCCGGCTAAGAAGTTTTGCATGATATGTACTCCTCATGTCGTTCGAGGAGACAACGCGCGAGGGATGACACGGGTTGTGTAAGCTTTATCACCTTCGCGTGCGACAAAGGTTTGACCCCCAGTTGCCCCGCACCTATGCGATCTCGAGCCAGATCGGCTGATGGTCGGAGCCCGGAGCGAGGTCGTCGATCCAACAGTCGCGGAGCCGCGGCACGAGATCCGTCGTCACCAGTATGTGATCGAGACTCTGATCGGCAGGATAGGTGATCGCCGGCGCATCACCGCGCAGATGCCGCCAGGCATCGATCAGGGTGCCCTCCGGCCCGGTCAGCCGCTGCATCTCGGGTGCATCCGGCTCCGCGTTGAAATCGCCGAGCAGCACGGCCGTCGATGGCATCGGTGGCGGTGACTCGTCCGCCTGCCAATGCGCTGCGTCCGAGTCCTTGCCGCTCCAAACCCCGCCCTCGCTCAAGGCTCGCGTCATGAACTCGATCAGCGCCTCGACTTGAAGGCGGCGCTCTGCGGCCGCTGCGTAGCCGAGGTGGACATTATAGATGCGCAATGGCCCGGCCGGCGGCGCGATCACGGTCTCGAGGACGCCGGTCACGAAGTTGAAAACCGGCCCGATCTCGAGCTTGGGAAGGATCAGCATACGTGACGACAGGATCGGCCAACGGCTCAAGACCATCTGCCCATGCTGCCGCCGCCGATTGATGACGCGCCCCGAAGGCTCGCGAAGACTCGCATCGACATCGAGCTCGGGTGCGAAACTCCAAAAGCGATCGGGCAATAGGCGCTCGATCAGCGCCGGCTGATCATCCATCGCCGTGCGCCACCAATTCCGCTCGACCTCCTGGAGCGCTATGACGTCGGCGGCTGCCGACGCCATGACGGCGCGCTCGAGGTCGTAACGGCCATCCCGGCCGTAGCCGTACTGAATATTGTAGCTGACAAGCCGCATCGGCGCCCTCT
Organism: Hyphomicrobiaceae bacterium; assembly: GCA_046348995.1. Lineage (GTDB taxonomy): Bacteria > Pseudomonadota > Alphaproteobacteria > Rhizobiales > Hyphomicrobiaceae > JANNSX01. Next base: position 222,993 of record JAXMDB010000002.1, on the reverse strand, counting down.
GTTTTGCCCATGGCGAGAATTGTTGCTATACGGTCCAAAAGAAAGCGCCAATCGCCGCCGTCGTCGATCCGTCACGGCGGTCGTATACAGGCGCCATCATAGAAAAACCCGGGGAGGACCGTATGATTGCGATGAGATCGCTCGTGATCGCGCTGGCGCTCAGCACCATGGCGACACTTGCTCAGGCCGCCGACAAGCAGAAGCTGATCGTTGCCACCGAGGGCGCTTACCCGCCCTACAATTTCGTCGCCGCCGATGGCAGCCTGCAGGGCTTCGACGTCGATTTCGCCAAAGCCCTCTGCCAGAAAATCAACGCCGAGTGCACGATCATCAAGCAGGACTGGGATGGCATGATCCCGGGCCTCCTCGCCAAGAAGTACGATCTCATCGTCGCCTCGATGGGTATCCTGCCGGAGCGCGAGGAGAAGATCGATTTTTCGATCCCCTACTACCAGAGCCCGACGGCACTCATCGCGGCCAAGTCCGCGGGGCTCAAGGCCGGCGCCGACGGTTTCGTCGATCCGGAGAGCCTCACGGGTAAGACAGTCGGCGTTCAGCGCGCGACCGCCTACGAGACGTTTGCCCACGAGAAGTGGCCCAAGGTCGAGGTCAAGGTCTACGACTCGTCCGAGAGCGCCGACCTCGACATGACCGCCGGCCGGCTCGATGCCCGTTTCGACGACTACATCGTGCTCAAGAACGGGCTGCTCAAATCCGAGCAGGCAGCCGATTACGAGCGCGTCGGCGGCGTTTGGGCGGAGAAGGATTTCGGCTCGAAGGGCGAGGGTATCGGCGTCCGCAAGGGCGAGAGCGAGCTGAAAGAGGCCGTCAACAAAGCCATTCTCGACATGCGTGCCGACGGCACCTACAAGGCCATCAACGACAAGTACTTCGACTTCGACATCTACGGCCAGTAAGGCTCGGGCTCGTGACCGGCCGGAACAACCTCCGGCCGGTCACGAGCCGGACTCCGCGCCATGGATTTCACGGCCATCCTCGACCTCGACAACTATGGGCACCTCCTGATCGAGGGCGCACTGATGACGATTACCGTCGGTGTCGCCGCGATGTGCACGGCCCTTGCGCTCGGCATGATGGGCGCTCTTGCCCGCCTTTCGCACAGTCGGGTCCTACGGGGCATCGGCACGGCCTACACCGTCGTCGTTCGCGGCATTCCCGAGCTCGTCCTGATGCTCGTCGTCTACTACGGTGGCACGGTTCTTCTGCAATCGCTGCTCTCGCTTGGCGGCGCCGACGTGCGCGTCGACATCAATGCGTTTTTCGCCGGGACGCTCGTGCTCGGGTTCGTCTACGGTGCCTACGCGACCGAGATTTTCCGTGGAGCCTTCCAGGCCATCCCACAAGGCCAGATCGATGCCGCCAAAGCCTACGGAATGACAGGCCGGCAAACCTTCTGGCGCGTGCAGCTTCCGCAAGCCTGGCGACTCGCCATGCCCGGTCTCGGCAATCTCTGGCTCACGCTTCTCAAGGCGACATCCATCACCTCGGTGATCGGCCTGACGGAGCTCGCCCGGCAAGCCGATATCATCAAGGCGCCGACGCACAAGCCTTTCACGGTCTTCCTTGCCGCCTGCCTGCTCTACCTGGCGATGACCGCGGTCTCCGATCTCGTGCGGATTCGGCTGGAGGCTCGGGCTTCCACCGGCTTTCGAAGGTCCTGACATGATCGGCGGCTTCGATCTCGCGCTCGTCTGGAACAGCCTGCCCGAGCTTGCGCTCGGCCTCGTCACGACACTCCAGCTGACGCTGCTCACGGTCCTCGGTGGCATCCTCCTGTCGCTACCGCTCGGCGTGCTGCGCGCGTCCCCCAATCGCTGGGTCGCGGGACCGATCTGGGCCTACACCTACTTCTTCCGCGGCACGCCCATGCTGATCCAGCTGTTCCTGATCTACTACGGCCTAGCCCAGTTCAAGCTCGTCCGCGCCTCCGATCTGTGGCCGATCCTACGCGAGGCCTGGTGGTGCTGTCTCATCGCTTTCACGCTCAATACGGTGGCCTATACCGTCGAGATCGTGGCGGGTGCGCTGCGCAACGTTCCGCTCGCCGATATCGAGGCCGCCCGATCGTTCGGCATGTCGCCTTGGGCCATCCTCAAACGGATCAAGCTGCCGCTGGCGATCCGCATTCTCTTCCCGGCTTATACCAACGAGGTCATATTCATTCTGCAATCGACCTCGCTCGCCAGCACCGTGACGGTGCTCGATCTGACCGGCGCCGCGCGCGTCATCATCGCTCGCACCTTCTCCCCCTATGAGCTGTTCATCACCATCGCGCTTGTCTATCTGGTGCTGACCTACCTGACGCTCTGGCTTTTTCGTCTCGTCGAGCGGCGGCTCTACCGGCATCTTCAGGCCTATCGCTCCGAGATCACGTCGGCCCCGTCGATGCGCTGAGCCGCACCTGATGCAAGCCTCCCCTGCCCTGTGTCGATGGCCGCCACGCGTTTGCTGTCATAGCCTGCCGTCAGGGCAATGGTGACAGGAGTTGGTCATGCTCGGTAGCGGCACGCTCGGCACGTTTTTCCCGAAGCGCGAGTACGAGGCACGGTGGAAGAAGGTCTACGCCGAGATGAAGCGGCGCGGCTACGAGACGGCCGTCGTGTTCGGGCGCTCGGGCGGCACCAACGATCGCTGCGGCGACGTCCTCTATCTCACGAACTTCTTTTCGACCGCCTCAGGCCAAGGCTACGACTCGCAGATTTTCGAGGGCCGCTCGTTCAACTCGGTGCTGCTCAGGCAAGGCGAGACGCCGGAGCTGCACGCCGACGAGCCGGGGCTCAGAACCGAGATCATCGCTACCGACCGCATCGTTTCCGCCAACCGCCCCTTCGTCGACATCGCCGAGACGATCCGCAAGCGCAAGATCACCGGCAAGATCGCGCTCGTCGGTAGCGATGTGGTGCCGCTCAAATACTGGCGGCAGATGCAGGCCGTCGCCCCCGAGATCGACTGGCAGGTCGAGGACGATCTCGTGCTCTCTTGCCGCTTGATCAAGAGCCCGCTCGAGCAGGAGGCGCTCAGGATCGGCGGTGAGACGGCGGCGCGCGGTCTCACGCGGATGATGGAAGCCCTCATCATGGGCCGCAGCGAGAGCGAGGCCGCATCCATGGCGGCGCAAGAGATCGTGCGCTCGGGCGGCGCCATCCACATGCTGCCGACCTGCTTTGGCGAGCACATCGAGAAATTCGTCCGCAATCCGATCGCCGGCTACACCCATGACGCGCCCGCCCAGGGCGACCTCGTGCGCGGCTGGATCTATGGGCCGATGTTCGAGGGCTACTATCTCGATCCCGGCCGCACCGCCGTCTGCGGCAACAAGCCGACGCCAGAGAAGAAAGAGGTCGTCGAGACGGGCGCGCGGATCGTCGAGGCGATCATCGAGCAAATCAAGCCGGGCGTGAGGGTGAAGGAGGTGGCGCTGCACGGCCGCAGGCTGTGCGCCCAGTATGGCGCGGCGTCGAACCAGATGAGCGAGAAGTGGCCGCACTTCGGGCACGGCGTCGGGCTGTTCTTCGAGAAGCCCTATATCGGCCCTGACATGTGTACGGATGAGGACATCTTCCAGGAAGGCATGGCGCTCGGCGTCGAGGCGTTCTTCGGCCGGGATGGAATCGGCGCCGCGGGCTTCGAGCAGAACGTGCTCGTGACAAAGTCCGGCACCGAAGTTATCACCAAGACGCCGATGGTGTTCTGGGATTGAGGCCCGGCCGGCGCAACGGGAGCAGTCGAACGTGAAAATCAAGACGATCGAGATCTACGGCTACAAGCTCTCCTATGCGCACGGCGAGTATGTGATGTCGGGCGGGCGCGGCGCGACCCACCAGGACTCGACGCTCGTGCGGATCGTAACCGACACGGGCCTCGAAGGCTGGGGCGAAACGGCGACGCTCGCCGGCAACTACCTGCCGACCTTCTACGGCTCGACGCGGGCCTCGCTGAACGAGCTGGCGCCTCATCTCATCGGCCAAGACCCCTGCAACACGACGCGCATCAACCGCATCATGCACGGCGTGCTGATGGGCCAGGCGAACGCCAAGAGCGCTATCGACATCGCCTGCTGGGACATTTTCGGCCAGAAGGTCGGACTGCCGATCGCGGCTCTGCTCGGCGGCGTGCAGCAGGTGACATTCCCGCTCTACGAGGCGGTGCCGCTCGCTTCGCCCGAGGCGATGGCCGAGTACGTCGCCTCGCGCGGCAAGGCCGGCATCCGCCGGTTCCAGCTCAAGGTCGGCAACGACCCCTATGACGATGCCGCGCGCTGCCGCGCGGTCATGCAGACCGCTGAGGACGACATGGTCGTGATCGCGGATTCGAACGGCGGCTGGAACTTGCAGGCCGCGATCATCGCGGTTCGCTTGATGAGCGATCTCGATCTCTACGTCGAGCAGCCCTGCCGCGAGACCGCCGATTGCGCCATCGTCAAATCGATGACGGCGTTGCCGATGGTGATGGACGAGACGGTCGTCACGGCGTCCGATCTCTATCGGGCCAAATACGAGGTCAAGGCCGGCACGATCAACATCAAGCTCGGCCGCCTCGGCGGCATCAGCGCGGCCGTGCAGATGCGCGATCTCGCGCAGAACCTCGGCATTACCTTCTGTCTCGAGGACATGTGGGGCGGCGACGTCATCTCGGCGGCGGTGGCGCACGTCGCCGCGAGCTCGACGCCGGAAGGGTTGCTGCACGCGTCCTTCTTCAACGACTGGACCAACGAGCACGTCGCCGGCTACCAGCCGCGCTCCAAGAACGGCATGGGCTCAGCGCCGACCGCGCCCGGTCTCGGCATCAAGGTCGACCGGTCGATGTTGGGCAAGCCGCTCGCGACGTTCGGCTAAGGAATGACGTAGGGCGGGTTGAGCCGCAGGCGAAGCCCGCCGTTTAAGACCGCGTGGCGGACTTCGCGAGAGGCTCAGTCCGCCCTAAGGTCTTAACCTGCGTCCGGCGGCACCATGATCATCCAAGAGACGCTGAACTTGTCGGCAACCGAGCCGAAGCGCTTGGCGAAGAAGGCAGGACCCACCGGCATCTCGACCTTGCCCTCGACCGCCAGCGCATTGAACAGCCGATCGCACTCGGCTTCGGTCGGCACGCTGAGCGTCATGGCCATGCAATCGAAGTTGGTTGCGCCTGAGCGCATGCCGTCCGACATCATAATCTGAGCGCCGGCGATGCGGATGCTCGCGTGCATGATCTTCTCGTCGAGCTCGGCGGGCACCTTGCTGCGATCGGGCTTGTCGGGGTTATCCTTGAAGCGCATCTTCATCTCGACCTTGGCGCCGAGCGTCTTCTCGTAGTAGGCGAGCGCCTCCTCGCAGCGGCCGCGAAAGAACAGATACGGCTGCACGGCCGGCGCGTTCAGCGGATCGCCGACCAGCGGCAGGAAGCCGCCGTAGATCATCCGCTTGCCGTCGAACAGGTTCATGTTCAGGTTCTCCGGCTGCATGCGCGGATCGGCCATCACCTTCTCGTGCGCCGCCTGACGCACGTCCTTGGACGGCCAGACCACCCACGAGAACACGACGGTCTCGTGGGGCTCGCGCTTCACCGCCATCGGGAACGAGGTGAGCTTGCCGTCCGGAACATCCTCGCCCCAGGCCTCGACGACACTGAGCGCGCCGTACTCGCGGAAAATGTCGCCGACCTTCTTGGCCATGCCGGCGTAGGCGGCTTTCTTGTCGTTGGGAACGGCGACGACGAAGCCGTCGATGTAGGGGGTAAAGCGATCCATATCGTCCTCCTGTCTTTCGTCGTGCGTCAGTGGCAACAGCCCGCGGTCTTCGCTGCGGCTTGTGGATACTCGTCGTGGAGCTGAACCCAGCTCATGATGCCGTCCGCCTCGTTGCGGCCCTTGGGCGTCAGATCGAGCCACATGAACGCGCCATCGAGTAGCTCGGCGCCGCGCCCGTAGGTCGAATACGTGTGATAGACGGCGCCGGCCTCGTCCTTGGCGAAGATGCTGGTGCCGTGCATGTCCTCGCTGTCCTCGATCGTCTGGCTGCCGTAGTTGTAGCTCGCGCGCCCGGCCGCCATGTCCTCGGGCGTGAAGGACACACCGAAGTCGTAGTTGAAGCGCGAGCCGAACGAGGACGCCCACGGGAACGTCCAGCCCATGCGGCGCTTGACCGGCTCGATTTGCGCGAGCGGCGCGCGCGAGATCGCACAAAACGACAGGCCGGCCTGCTCGAAGTGCTGGCGCGCCGCGTCGATGTGATCGGCGATGAACGAGCAGCCGGGGCAGATGTGATCGGAGCCCGGCGTCAGCATGAAATGGTACACGGCGAGCTGATCTCGCGATCCGAACAGCTCGGCGAGCGTCCGCTTGCCGTCGGGCGTGTCGAAAACATAAGGCGTCTCGACCCACACCCAGGGCAGATCGCGGCGCGCCTGACGCAGCGCATCCAGCTGTTTCGTCATGGCCTTCTCGCGGGCGAGGAACGCCTTGCGCTCCTCGAGCCATTGGTCTTTCGAGACGATCCGATGCCGTGACATGGCGCACTCCTTTGCTATCGAGCCTTCGCCGCCGCCTCGAGGGCAGCCACGTCGATCTTCACCATCTCCATCATGGCCGCCATGACGCGTTGGGCGGTCGCGGGGTCCGACGTCGTCAAGAGCTCGGGCAGCCGCCGTGGCACGATCTGCCAGGAGACGCCGTACTTGTCCTTGAGCCAGCCGCAGGCGACCGGTCTGCCGCCATTCGCCGTCAACGCGTCCCAATAGCGATCGACCTCGGCCTGGTCCGCGCAATCCACCGAGAGCGAGATGGCGTCGTTGAAGGCGTCGTGCTTGCCGCCGTTCAGCGCCAGATACGATTGCCCCGCGATCTTGAACGCGACGAGCAGCACGTCGCCGGCCTTGCCGCCCGGATAGTCGGAGGGCGACCGCGTTTCCTGCTCGATCGAGGAATTCGGGAAAATCGAGGTGTAGAAGCGGACGGCCTCGGGGGCATTGCCCTCGAACCAGAGGCAAGGCGTGATCTTCTGAGAGGTCATGGCAATGGCTCCTTCCGTGATCTTGTCACCGGTCGCTACTTGGCAAGGACGCCGGACGGCGAACCGTTCCGACATCGCGGGCGCGATTTTCTGCCGCCCCTGTCAGGGATGCCCGGAAACGCCCTGCAGGCTCTCGATCTCGGAGCGAATATAGGCGGCCTCCGAGGTGGAATTGGCGAGCGCGATCGCGTGTCCGAAGGCGACCCGGGCCTCGTCGTGACGGCCGAGCTGCTTCAGGAAGGCACCGCGCGCGCCATGAAAATAGAAGTAGGTCGAAAGCTTGGCCGATAGCGGGTCGATGAGGGCGAGCGCCGCCTCGGGGCCCTGCGCCTTCGACAGGGCCACGGCGCGGTTCAAGGTGATGATGGGTGACGGCTGCATGCGCTCGAGGGTGCCGTAGAGCTGGGCGATCGTCTCCCAATCCGTGTCGTCGTAGTGCGCGGCACGCGCGTGCATGGCGGCGATTGCGGCTTGCGCCTGGTAGGCCCCAGGACGGCCGTGCCGCAAGGCTTTGTCGATCAGCGCCAGGCCTTCCGCGACGAGCCGGCGATCCCACAAGCGGCGATCCTGATGCTCGAGGAGAACGACCGCGCCATCCGGGCCAAAACGTGCATCGGCCCGCGCATGCTGCAAGAGCATCAGCGCCGTAAGCCCCATGATCTCGGGCTCGGCCGGAAACAGCCGGAGCAGCAAGCGCCCGAGGCGGATCGCTTCCTCGCAGAGCGCAGCGGGCGCCCGCTCCTCGGCGACGCCCACGGTATAGCCTTCGTTGAACACCAGGTAGACCATGGCCGCGACCGCCGCCAAACGCTCCGACCGCTCAACGGCGCCCGGGGCCTCGAACGGAACGTCGGCGCCGCCGATCCGCGCTTTGGCCCGCGTGATCCGTTGCTCCATGGCCGCTTCGCTGACGAGGAAGGCGCGCGCGATCTGCTTGACCGTGAGGCCTGAGACGATGCGCAGCGCAAGCGCGATCTGTTGCGTCGCGGGAAGGTCGGGATGGCAGCAGACGAACAGCAGCCGCAAGATATCGTCGCGGTAGTCGGCCTCGTCCAGCCGCTCGACCGTATCGGCCTCGACGTCGGAAAGATCGGAGATGACGTCGTCGTCCGGCAGCTCGGTCAGCTTGCCCCGCCGGCGCACGTGATCGATGCCGGCATTCCTCGCCACCATGATGAGCCAGGCGGCGGCATCGCGCGGCGGACCGTTCTTGGGCCAGGTCTTCAGTGCGCGCAGGCACGCCTCTTGGAAGGCCTCTTCCGCCGCGTCGAGATCGCGGAACCGGCGCAGCAGGGCCGCCATCGCCTGGGGGCGCGCGGCAGCCACCACATTGCCGATCCAGGCGAGATCGCTCACGAGGCGGCCTTTCCCGGCCAGAAGGCACCGACGGGACGGATTTCATAAGCGCCGCCCGGATTGACGGCGCCGAGCTCCTTGGCGAACGTCAACGCCTCGTCGAGATCCTTGCAATCGATGATGTAGAAGCCGAGGAACTGCTCCTTGGTCTCGGCGAAGGGCCCATCCATTACGAGCGCCGGCTCACGATCCTTTCTCAACGTCGTCGCCGCTGTCGTCGGCAGCAACCGCGCGACGGGACCGAGCTTGCCCTGCCGCTGGTACTTCTCCATCACCGCGCCGAGCTTGGCCATGACGGCGTCGTCATGCTCCTTCGACCAGGCGCACGTCACCTTCTCGTCGTGGTAGCAGAGAACAGCATACTGCATCGGGTATCAACTCCGTTTCGTGCGGGATTTCGGCTTTGGGTGTGCGTGCTGCCAGGCGAGCCTCAGCGCCGCGTCGAGCTCAGCGACCGTCAACCGCGCAAGGGTGGCCGTCGTCCAACCCTGCGCGCCCCAGGCGTTGGGGACGGGTGCGAAGGCTTGCCGGTGCGTCAGACACTTGAGCTCCTGCTCGTCGGGCGTGAGCTTGAGGTTGATCGTCAGCCCGTCGGCGGCGAGAGTCGCGAAGGTTCGCGCGACCTTGAAGGCCGTGCGATCGAAATGCGGCGCCGCGGTCGCGCCATCGAGCGACAAAGCGATCCGACGAACGTCATCGGCTGACGCCACAGCTGGCCTCCCTGTTCCAAGGGCCCCCTCTGCCGCAAGGACGGATCGGTGCCATCGGTTCCGACACCCACTCCGGAAAATTCATCCGCGATCAAAAGCCGGCCAGCGCCTGCTCCAGGTCCGCAATCAAATCCGCCGGCTCCTCGAAGCCGATGTTGAGACGAACGAGGCGTCCGCCATAGTCCCGGCCGGGGCGCTTCAATTTCGGATAGATCGTGACGAGCGAGGTCGCGCCGCCCCAGCTGTAGCCGATGCGGAAGAGCTTCAGGCGATCGACGAAGGCGGCAACGGCCTCGGGCGCGACGCCCGGCCGGAAGACGAAGGAGAAGACGCTCGCCGAGCCGGTGAAATCGCGTTTCCAGATCTCGTGCCCGGGAAATTGGGGCAGGGCCGGATGCAGCACGCTCTCGACCTCGTCACGCTGAGCGAGCCAATTGGCAACCTCGAGGGTCACGCGCTCCAGGTGTGCGAGCCGCAGGCCCATCGTTTGCAGCCCACGTAGCGCGAGACTCGCATCGTCCGGCGAGACCGCCATGCCGAGCTGCGCCCAAGCCGCGCCGACCGTCTCGTACAGCGCCGCATCGGCGACCGAGACCGAGCCCATGAGGATGTCGCTATGGCCGCCGACGTATTTGGTGAGCGCCTGCACGCTGACGTCGGCACCGTGTGCGAAGGCATCGAAGAGCACGCCCGCCGCATAGGTATTGTCGATGGCGAGCGGCACGCCGGCCGCTTTCGTCGCCCGCGCGATCGCCGGTACGTCCTGGATCTCCATCGTGATCGAGCCGGGACTTTCGGTCCACACCAGCGCTGTATTGGGACGGATGAGCTTGCCGATGCCGTCGCCGATCATCGGATCGTAGACCTCGATCTCGATGCCGAGGCCCTTGAGCAGCCCTTGCGCCATCTGCCGGCTCGGACCGTAGAGACTGTGGGGCACGAGGCCGTGCGATCCGGCCTTGCAGAAGCTCAGATAGACGAGCGCGATCGCCGCCTGACCGCCGGGCACGAGAAACGTATGATGGGCGCCCTCCAGCTCGGCGATGCGCTGCCCGAGCTCGAGTGTCGTCGGCGTGCCGTAGAGGCCGTAGCTGTAGCCGTTCCGCTCCTGGCGCCAGTCGTCGGCGGTCTCGGCCACGCTGTCGAACACGACGGTCGAGCCACGGTAGACGGGCGTGACGAGGGATTTGAACCCTTTCGGCGCCTGGGCAGTCGGATGAACGAGCTTCGTGCGCCAATGCATGGCCGGCTCCTCGGCTGAGGGGCCCACCGCCCCGGACAGCCGTGACGATGGAGAGCCGGAACTGTGGCGTCAACCTCGCAATGTCCGCGGGTCAGCCGACGGAGCTGCCGCGGACCGCACGCCGGACAATCAACGAAGCCGCGAGTCGGATCGGCGGCGCTCTATTGCTTGCACAGCTTCGCCGAGGCGCGGCATTCCCAACCGAGCGCCGCCGACGCGCAATGATAGGTGCGCGGCCCGAACGTGTAGCCCGGCGTGCCGTTGCCCGCCATGTAGCTGGCATAGATCGAGAAATCGGTGAACAGCAGGATCGCCGTATCGGCCTCGAACTTGGCGACGCTCTCGGTGATGCCGTCGCCGATCGCCGTTTTCGTGAAGCAGCTCCCCGCCTCGGCCGACGTTGCCGTCAAGAGCGCGGCGGTCGCGATGAGCAGCCGTTGCACGGTTCGAAACGTCATGGGTAAGCCTCCTGCTGGATCCCAAGCTCCACTTTCCATGCCACGATTGACCGGCAGTGCCCCGCCTCATTCGGTCCAGCAAAGCCGATTCCGATCGCGTCGCGGCCGGAAAGCAACAAGAGCGTTGGAGACCCGCTCCGATCAGGTGCTGCGCGTCGCGGCTGGGTTGCCATCTTTCAAGGCTGCCTTTCCGCGCCCTTCGCGAGTTTCTGCATTTGCCGCTTTGCCTCGTCGGCGACAGTCGAAAAGCGCACGTCGGCATGTGTCTGCATATGGTCGACGAGACGCTCGAGCATGCGCATACGCGGGCCGCGGCCCATGACCTGAGGATGCATCGTCAGCGTATAGACGCCGTCCTCGATTTCCTCGCGGCAATAGTCGAACTCGTCTTTCCAGATGGCGAAGACGTCATCCGGCGACTTCAGCCCCTCGTTGATGCGGCCGACCCGGCAGAAGTAGGGAAAATCGTCGAGCTCCCAGGCAACCGGCATCTCGATCAGCCGGGCGGGTGTGCCGGGCGTGAACGTCTCCTCGTCCGCCGCCGTGCCTTTTCGCGGCACATAGGGCCGGAAGTCATCGGCCATCATGCTGCTGTCGTAGGTGAGGCCGAGCTCCTCGAGGCATCCGATGGAATTCTGCGAGAGATCCCACGAGGGCGAGCGATAGCCGGCCGGCGTGTAGCCCGTACCGAGCGTCGCGCGAAGCTTCTCGACGCTGCGCTTCAGGAGATCCATCTCCTCGTCGCGCGTTCGCCCGACCGGCGTCTCGTGGCAATAGCCGTGCAATGCGATCTCGTGGCCTTTGCCAGCGATGGCGCGGACCGCCTCGGGGAAGTTGACGGCCGTGTGACCCGGCACGAAGAACGTCGCAGGAACGGCCTTCTTCGCGAGCACATCGAGAATACGAGGCACCCCGATCCGCGCTCCGAACTCGCCGCGCGAGAGCGGCGTCGGCGTCGTCAGCTTGAAGGTCGAGACCCAGAGCGAGACGGCGTCGAAATCGAAGGTGAGGCAGACGGTCGTCGTCATGGCACGGCTCCTATCATGTCGCACTCCAACCGCCAGCGATGGTGAGCGTCTGGCCTTGGAGGTCGCCAGACTTGTCGGTCCAAACGCAGGGGCCCCCTCCGTCTGTCACGTATTGTACGACCCTGCGTGCCACTTCTTCCTCAGCCGCCAATCGCGCGGAAGGTTCTTGAAGCGATCGAGCGTGAGACGGGAGATCGGCGCGTTGGTTGCACCATGCAGCGCGAGCTCGCTCAGAGCTTGCCCGAGCGACGGCGCCATACCGAAACCGTGGCCGCCGGCCGACGCGACAACGAGGCCGGAGGGCGTGTCGAAGCGGTGGATGATGGTCATCTGATCCGGTGTGATATCGACCACGCCGCCCCAGGTCCGCAAGAGCTGCGCCTGCTTGGCGATGGGCAAGAGCTCGAGCACGCGGCGAACCATGTTGCGGACGATCGGCGTGGTCGGCTTCTCGGGCTCTCGCTCAAGATCCGTGTCGATCCACTCGTGTGGGCCACCGTTGAGTTGCAGATTGCCCCGGCGGGTCTGGCGGACCGATATGCCATGGCCGATCATGCAGCACTCGAAGAGTGGCGGCAGCGGCGTCGTGATCATGGCTTCGAGCCGAACAGGCGCCGTCGGGTAGACGACACCGAACGGATCGAGCAGCGCCACATTGTTGGCGCCAGCCGCAAGCACGACCTTGTCGGCGTGGAGGTCGCCACCGGCCGTCCGCACGCCCGCAACTTTGCCTGACCTTTCGATGACGGAAAGGACCGGTGTGTGCTCCATGATGACGCCGCCCAGATCCTGGAAAGCCCAGGCAAAGGCTTGCGACGTCCGCTGCGTATTGGCGTGACCCGAGCGCGGCGTATAGATGCCGGCGATGACGTCCTCGGTGAACGCCGGCACGATCTCGCGGCAGCGCTTTCCATCGATGAGCTCAAAGCCGATGTCGGTCGTCTCGAAGCTCGCCCAGGTGTGCTTGAGCTTCTCGGCTTCCAGCTCGTTGATCGCAACCCAGATCCGGCCCTTCTGCTTCCATTCCGTCGGGTAGCCGAGCTCCTCGTCGAGCGTCGGCCAGAGTTTTTCGGCGATGAGGGCAAGCGGGCTTTCCTCGGGTGTCTCGCCCCGAAGGCTCAAGAAGCCGGTGGCGCGTGAGGATGCCTCATAGGCCGTTGCACCGCGGTCGAGCACCAGCACCTTGGCACCGGCTTTCTGGGCGAAATACGCTGTGGCGAGCCCGACGAGGCCGGCGCCGACAACGATCAGATCGTGTCCGCTTTGCATGGGTGCTACTCCCCCGCCTGCTGCACATACGGCTCGAGCCAGTGAGGCCACAGCTCTCGCGTGTCGGGTGTGTCATCCTCCGCGGCAATCAGCGCGAGGTCGATCGGGCGCACAGGAAAGCGGTAGGTCGCGGGCTTGATGCGCTCGAGCGGGACGCCCGTCTCCTCGGAGAGCAGCAGCGCGGCCTCGTCGCGGCAGCGCTTGCCCTGACAATGGCCCATGCCGACGCGCGTCATGCGCTTGACCGCATCCTGGTCGATCCGTGCACCTTCGGCTGCTGCTAGAATGGGAGACTTCGGCCGGCGGAGCCCCTGCCCGAGATATTTGGGTGGAGACAGATCAAGCAACTCTCCGCGTGTGACGGTCTCGCATTGGCACAAGGAGACGTTCCGGCCTCCAGCTCGAAGAAGCGACTTGATCCACAGACGCAGATAGTCGGCGGGCGAACGCTCGGGATCGCCGTCGATCGCAGCGGCCGGAAGTGACTCGGAGTGACCTTGGATGGCGGCGAGGATCGTTCGAGCTTGACCCGATCCGCGAGTGAAGGAGGACAGCCAGTAAACATTCGGCCGTGTCGTCTCCAAGCTTGCGGATGTCGCCGGTAGCCAGGTTCCGAAGCGGGTGGAGAACGCGAGCTCGCAGCCCATGGCGGAAGGGAGCTCTATGTTGGGCAATGTGCCGACGGCCGCGCAGATCGTGTCACAGGCGATATCGCGCGTGTCCCCACCGGCGCTCGTCGAAACCAGGGATGCCGACGTGACCGAGGTCTTGCCATTGGCTCCTTCGATGACCGTGCCGAAGAAGATCTCGATGGCCTCGCTCTTGATCCAAGAGAGGTCATCGGCGCCAGCCTGGGCTACGCTGCCGGGCTCGACGAACCCTGCGATCTCCACACCCTTCTCGCGAGCCTCCCGCGCAAACGCGACAGCTTCGGCTGTCGTGCCGAGGATCAGCGTCCGCGTGCCGTCGTAGCACTGATAGGATGTGAGGAGCTTCCTGCCCGCCTTCACGCCGAAGACACCGGGCAGCTCCCAGCCGCGAAACGAGGGCACGAAATCGCGCGCGCCGGCAGCGATCACGAGATGGTCGTACGCCACCAACTCGTTGCCTTCGCCCGAAACGATCCCGACCTTCGGCTGGCCGACGTGCAGGTTGTTCGGAGAGCTCTGGAAGGCGCCCCAGGCGACGGTGCCGGTGTGGACGTCGACACCGGTCTCGAGGCAGTCGATCAGCCGCTCGTTGGACCCCAGAACCGCCTCGTTGACCGCAACCCGGTTCTGCAGCGCGGCAGGCAATCCGTTGCCATAGTAATAGGGCGCATCATTGGACATGGCCTTGATGCTCTGCGGGTGCTCGTCGATGAGTGTTACGGGAAATCCCGCCTTCCGCGCCTCGAGTGCCAGCTCACAACCGAGGCTGCTGGCGCCGACAATCACGATGCTGTTGCCAGGCATTTGCTGCTTTCCTCTTCAAGCGTCTCAATCCTCGATACTCTCAGTCGACACTGCGCCACCGGGGCCGCTCGTATCGCCGCTGCCGACCGACGTCTCCAACATGCTAGCGCTGTGCCGTCTGCCATTCGGGATGCACCCAGTAGGGGGCGTTGTCGGCTGGCAGCGATTGTCTGCCGAGGCAGAAGTCAGCCGCCCGCTCGCCGATCATGATGACAGTTGCGTTCAGGTTGGCCGTGACGACATGCGGCATGATCGAGGCATCCGCGATGCGCAATCCCTCGATCCCGCGCACTGTGAGGTCCGGTCCGACCACGGCAGCCGGGTCATCGGCGCCGCCCATGCGGCACGTGCAGGAGAGGTGGTAGGCCGTCGTCACCCGACTACGAATCCACGCGTCGAGATCGGCCTCGCTCTTCACATCGCCACCGGGGTCGAGCTCTGCACCGCGATAGGGATCGAAAGCGCGCGACCCGATGAGCTCGCGGACGAGCCCCACGGCCTCACGATAGGTCTTGAGATCCGCGTCGTCGGAGAGATAGTTGACGCGGAGCTCCGGCGCTGTGCCCGGCCGCCCATCACGAAGCCTGACGGACCCGCGAGACTGAGCATTCTGCATGGTCATGTGGATCTGAAAAGCGTCGGTCGGGTAGGGCTTGTAGTCGATGGGCGAGACGGCCAGCGGAAAGAACTCGAGCTTGAGATTGGGCTTGCGTATCCCGGCGCGCGTCCGGATGTAGGCCGATGCCTCGAATTGATTGCTCGCGGCAACACCGCCTTTGTACAGGAACCACGACAGTCCGGTCATCACCCGGCCGAGTCCGCGGGCATGACGCAGCAGAGTTACGGGTTTCGTGCACGCATATTGGATGGCGAGATCGGGATGATCCTGAAGGTTGGAGCCGACCGCGGGCAGATCCAGCACGACGTCGATGCCACGCTCCCGAAGATGCTGCGCGGGCCCAATGCCGGAGCGCATGAGCAGATGCGGCGAGCCGACGGCACCCGCGCACAGCACGACCGACTTTCGCGACAAGACGTCGTGGTGCGCGCCATCGCGGCTTAAGCGAACGCCGCTGACCCGGCGCCCATCGAAAATCAGCGTGTCGACCAGCGTCCCCGCCGCGATCGTGAGATTTGCCCGCCGGCGCACGGTATCGGTCAGATAGGCTCTGGCCGTGCTCAACCGGCGGCCTCCGCGGATCGACATCTCGGCAGCGCCGAACCCTTCTTGTTGAGCGCCATTGGCATCCTCGGTCGTGGGATAGCCGCAGTCTTTCGCGGCCTGGAGGAATGCCCGATTGAGCGGGTTCTGCAGCTTCGGGTAGCTGACCTGCATCGGTCCCGCGGTGCCACGATACCTGCTCTCGGTCCTCGGGCCTCTTTCCATGCGCCGAAAGTAGGGAAGCACGTCGGCGTAGCCCCATCCGCGGCAGCCGAGATCGTCGCGCCACTCATCGAAGTCCTGCGGATTGGCGCGCGTGTAGACCATGCCGTTGATGGCCGACGAGCCACCGACGACCCGGCCGCGCGGCTGTCCGATCTTGCGGCCGCCGAGCCCGGGCTCGGCCTCGGTCTCGAACTCCCAGTTGAAGGCCGGAGAGGTCAAGAGCTGGTCGACGGCCAGAGGCATCTCGACCTTCCAGCTCCGGCTGTCGGGGCCAGCCTCGACGAGCAGCACATCGGCAGAGGCCTCCTCGCTCAGCCGAGCCGCCAGCGCGCATCCCGCCGAGCCCGCTCCGACGACGATGAAATCATAGCTGTCTCTCAACCGTAGGCCTCCGTCATCACGTGCTGCGATCGCGCTTGCGAGAGCGGTATCGCCGTGCCAATATTATACTGGCCAGTCGAATTCGTCGATCCAGCAGTCAATCACAAAATTCGATCCGGCTAAAGGGAGGATCCGATGCAAAAGAAGCCGTTGAAAGTGACACGACGCCAGGCCTTGGCCACGGCAGCGACTGGAGCCGCACTGTTTGCGGCACCCGGCATACTTCGCGCTGCCAACAAAACGGTCAAAGTCGGCTCGCTGGTGCCCCTTACGGGAGATCTCACGCTCTGGGGGCTCGCCTCCAAGCACGGCGCCGAGCTTTGGGCCAAGCGCACGAATGCGGCCGGCGGCATCACGGTCGGCGGGGAGAAATACGACGTCGAAGCCGTCTCCTACGATGGCGCCTATGTGGCCGAGAAGACGCTTCAGGGGGCGCAGTCCTTCCTCGACCAGGACGTCAAATATACGATGGTGATCGGTGGCGACGATTGGTCGGCGCTGCAGGAGTTCTCCAACCGCAACAAGATGCTGTCCTCGACCATGCTGGTCTCGGATCTCAACCCGAACAGCACCTATCTGATCGGCGCCGTCGAGGCGCACCCCTTCTACCTTGCCCTCGGCGTGCAGTACCTCAAGAAGGTCGATCCCAACGTCAAGACCGCGGCTCTGTGCTCGCACGATGACGTGCTCGGGCGCTCCTCGCTGGCGATGTGGCGTGCCGGCTTCGACGCCAACGGTATCGAGATCGTCAACGATCAATACTACGATGTGGCGACGACGGACTATGCTCCGATCGTCAGCTCCATGCTCGCCGCCAAGCCCGATGTGGTCTGCATCGATTCGACCTATCCATCGATTGTCGTGCTGCTCGTCGAGCAGCTCTTCGTGCAGGGCTACAAGGGACGCGTTCTGCACAGCGGCCTCGAGCTGCTTGACGACATGATCAAACGGTCGAGCAAGGAGTTCATGGAGGGCTCGATCACCTTCTTCCCGCGGTTTGACGATCCGCTGATCGGCAAGACGGCCGTCGGTTTCCCCGACCCCAATGGATTCTTCGCCGAGTACAACGCGGCCAATCCCAACGAATGGAACGCCAGCTCCTGGGAGTTCGCCTCGGCACTCGAGGTCTGGAAAAACGGCGTGGAGAAGGCCGGCACCTTCGACGCCGATGCGGTGCTCGCCAGCATGAAGGCCAATCCGCCGATGCACACCTATGGTCCTGCCAAGTGGTGGGGCAAGGACTTCCTCGGCATCGACAACGCCCTGTTCGGCAACTGGCCCGTCATCGAGATCAAGGACGGCCGGCACGCGATCGTCGAGCTCGGCGATCAGCTCGCCTGGTTCGATGCTCACAAGGACGTCATCGAGAAGCGGTTCCGCGAGGAGAAGCTGATGCCGGATCAGCGGCGCTGAGCACCGGGCCTGCGGTATGCAGCTCTTCATCGACACGCTCATCAACTCGGCCATGGCAAGCAGTGCATCTGCGCTTGTCGTGGTCGGGCTGGCTTTGATATTCGGCGTGATGCGTGTCGAGAACTTCGCCCATGGCGAGCTCTACATGGTGGGCGCCTACGCGACCTGGTTCGTCGGCATGTCGCTCGGCTGGGGATACTGGGCCGGGTTCCTCGCAGCGATTGCCGTCACGGCCGTGATCGGCATGCTCATGGAGCTGCTGCTGTTTCGCAGGCTGCGCGGCAATCCCATGGGGGCCTTGATCATCACCGTCGGCGTCCTGCTCGTGTTGCAGACGGCGGTCGCCTGGCTGTTCGGCATCAACGGCAATCAGCAGGTCGTGACGCCGTTTCCCGGCATTGCGCATGCTGGCAGCTTCAATATTCCCTGGCATCGTCTGTTCGTCATCGGCGCCTCCGTCGCGATCATCGGCGCATTGACGCTCGTTCTGCGCTCGACGAAAATCGGCTGGGCGCTGAGAGCCGTTGCCCAGGACAAGGAAGCCGCAAGCCTGCAGGGCATCTCGATCTCCTCCATGGCGCTCCTCGCGATGATGGTGAGCGCCGGACTTGCCGGCGCTGCCGGCGCATTGATGGCTCCAATCGTGCGGCTCAATCCCTATATGGGACAGCCGGTCATCATCACCGCGTTCATCATCATCATTCTCGGCGGCATCGGCTCGATGGAGGGCGCGATTTTGGGCGCGGTTCTCTATTCGACACTCTTCACGTTCGTGTCCGCCTATGTCGACGGTACGGTCGCAAGCATCGCCGGCCTGTGCCTGATGCTGGTCGTGCTGATCGTGAAGCCGAGCGGGCTCATGGGCAAGGCGCAGAAGGTGTGAGCCATGGCCATTGCCCATCATAAAGCCGATTGGATCATGGCAGCGCTTGCCCTCGCCGCTTGCGCCATCCCGCTGGCCGCGGGGTCGTACTATCTCTCCTTTGCGACCGAGATTGCGATCATCGTGCTCATGCTCTCGAGCTACCGGCTCGTCGTGCTCACGGGCGAGTGGTCCTTCGCCCACGTCGTTCTGCAGGGGTGCGGCGCCTACACCGCGGCCATTCTCGTCAAGGACTATGGTGCGCCCTTTCCCATCTCGCTCGTCGCCGGCGGTCTCGTCGCGGCGGGGGTCGCGGGCCTGTTGAGCTTTCCGCTGCTCAAGATGCGCGGCTTCTACTTCCTGATGGGAACCTTCGGCGCAGCCGAAGCGATCCGCCTGCTCTGGCGCAAGATCGATTACTTCGGCGGCACGCGCGGCATCTCAGGCATATCGCCACCCCTGCTCGAGATCGGCAGCATCCGCATCGATTTCGGCCGCCCCGTGCTGCTCTATCTCCTCACCCTTTCGATCGTCCTCGGTTGCCTCTTCCTCATCTGGGGCCTGGAGCGCTCGCGGCTCGGCCGGGTTTGGCGCGCGATCGAGCAACAGGATCTTCTCGCCGAGTCGATCGGCGTCGATACGCGCCGCTACCGGCGCATCGCCTTCGTCATCTCGGCGGCCTTCGCGGGCGTCGCGGGTGTGCTGCTCGCCTATGCCTTCGGGTCCGTCACGGCCTATCGCTTCAACCTCAACTTCGCGCTCTACCTGATGATCTGGGCGATCGTCGGCGGCACCCGAACATTCCCAGGCGTCATCATCGGCGGCATCGTGCTCATGGTGTTCGACGAGTCGTTGCGCTTCGCCGAGCAGCTCCGGCCCGGCGTCTACGGCGTGCTGCTCATCCTGGTGATGCTGTTCTGGCCGCAGGGGCTCGAGCGGCTGTTCCAGCGAAGCGCTGCTCAGCGGGCCGACGCGCCTGCAGTCACTCCCTCGCCAGACGCAAAGGCTCGAGCCTGATGGCGATCCTCGAGCTCAGAGGTGTCAGCAAGAGGTTCGGCGGCCTGGTCGCCGTCGACGATGTCAATCTCGGTGTCGAGAAGGGCACCATCCACGGCCTGATCGGCCCCAACGGTGCCGGCAAGACGACGCTTTTCAGTCTGATCACCGGCTTCTACCGCCCGACCGCCGGACGCGTGCGCTTCGCCGACACCGACATCACGGACCACTCGACCAGCGCCCGCGCACGGATGGGGTTGATCAGGACTTTCCAGGCAACCGTCCTGTTCCCGGAGATGAGCGTCGCGGAGAATGTCCAGAACGGCATGCTCGGCGACGCCGTCGGACGCTGGCAGGATTGGGTCGTGAACTCGTCAGGAGCCATCCGCGAGCGCAACGCGACATGCGAGGAGATCCTCGCGTTCACGGGTCTCAGTGGCCTAAGGAACGTCTCCGCCCGCGACCTTTCTCACGGCCAGCAGCGGGTGCTCGGAATGGCGATCGCTCTGGCCGCCAAGCCACAGCTCTTGCTGCTCGACGAGCCGTTCACCGGCATGACCGCGGCGGAAAAGGACTCTCTCATCGTCATGCTCGGGAAAGTCCGTGAGAGCGGAACGACGATCACGCTGGTCGAGCACGACATGCGGACCGTCATGCGGCTTTGCGATATGATCACGGTTCTCAATTTCGGCAGGGTTCTGACGAATGGGACTCCCGATGAGGTGCGGCGCAATCCCGAGGTCATCGCCGCTTATCTCGGGACCGAGCCATGATCGAGCTCAGGAGTCTCACCGTACACTACGGCCGCGTCGCCGCCCTGCACGGGGTCTCGCTCGCCTACCATGGCGCCAGCGTCAATTGCATCATCGGCTCGAATGGCGCAGGCAAGAGCACTATCCTGCGTGCCATATCGGGCCTCGTCCGGCCGAGCGGTGGCCAGATCTTGTTCGAAGGGGAGGCGATCGAAGCCCTCTCGCCGAAGGAGGTCGTGGAGCGAGGCATTGCCCATGTCCCGGAGGGGCGGCGAGTCTTCCCTGAGCTTACGGTTGAGGAAAATCTGAAGATCGGCGCCTATCTGCGCAAGGACACCGCGGCGGTTCGAAGGGACTTCGAGCGCATCTGCGAGTCTTTTCCGCGACTGGCGGAGCGACGGGGTCAATACGCCTACACGCTCAGCGGTGGCGAGCAGCAGATGCTTGCAATCGGCCGTGCGGTGATGGCGGCGCCACGGCTCGTCCTCATGGACGAGCCGTCGATGGGACTGTCGCCGGTCATGGTCCAGGCGATGGCAGCCATCATCCGCTCGGTCAATGCGGACGGAAAATCGGTGCTGCTCGTCGAGCAGAACGCCAATGTGGCGTTGGGTTTGAGCGATGAGGCCGCCGTTCTCGAGCAGGGCCGCCTCGTGCTGACCGGCAAGGCGTCCGAGCTGAAAGACAATGAGCATGTCCGTGTCGCCTACATCGGCGTCTGAAGCGCTCAAACGGCCCGATGCCATCGATCGGCTCTGGCAGCTGAGCAGACGCGCCCGCGACGGCGAGCGCATCGAGACCGAGCTCACCCGGCTGCGCCTCGACGGGCTTTCGGAGCTGGAGCGATTGGTGGGTGCGTCCGTGCGAACGCATCTTCACGGTCTCTCCCGCCTGATCGCCGGCAGGTACATCGAGGCTCAGCGCTATGCCGGCCGTTGCGAGGGAGTTTGGGTCCAATCCATCGATGCAATCGAGAAATCGCCCCCGCAGCTGACGCCTCATTCGCTCGCCTACCACATGCGGACGGCGAGCCGGCATACGGACAAGCTTCAACGGCTTGCGCAACGAGGTCTGCTGGACTTGGCACAAGCAAGCCGGCTCAAGAGCCGGTTTCTGCACGCCATGACCCTGCAACGAGCGGGACGAAGCGAGGACGCGCTGGCGTTGGCTCACGAGGTCGCATCGACATGGCAGACGGACTTCCCCGTGAGGCTGCCGGGACTGCCGCACATCCTGCGCACGGTGGCTGGTTGGGCCAACGCGGATCGCGAGCTCAGTCAGCGCCTGCTTGCAGATGCCGGCCGCCTGACCGGCCGGATGGCGCCTTACCCCGAGGACAGCGAAGAGGTTTGGATCAAACCGCGTCGCGCCGAGGCGATCGTTCGGTTCGGCTTTGCGGCGACGGTCATCGAGATCGCTGATGTGACGTGAGGACCCCAGAGATGCCCGCTTCCTCTGTACCGGCGACGATGCGCGCAGTTGAGCTCACGGGCTATGGCGGGCTCGACAAGCTCATCTACCGGACGGACGTGCCCACGCCGAAACCATCGCCGGAGGAGGTGCTGGTCAAGGTCGGCGCCTGCGGCGTCAACAACACCGACATCAACCTCCGCACGCGCTGGTATCATCGCGCTGGTAACGCCAGTCTGACGGAATCTGTTGCTGCTCAAGGCATCGATCTCGAAGGCAACCCCAGCGATGACGCGCAAGCCTCCTGGCAGCAGCAGTCCGTGGGTTTTCCGCGCATCCAGGGCGCCGCCGTCGCGGGCCGGATCGCCGCTGTTGGAGAGAAGGTGGACTCCAGCCGCATCGGCGAGCGCGTGGTTGTCGACCCGCAGATTAGGGACTTGGCCCTGCCGCCGAGAGCACAGCTCATCGCGTATCTCGGCGGCGAGCGGGATGGCGGTTTCGCCGAGTATGTCGCCGTGCCCGCGGCCAATGCACATATGGTCGATACCCGCCTGACAGATGCCGAGCTCGCGACCTTCCCCACGTCCTACGACACGGCCGAGGAGATGCTCGATCGGGCAAGGCTCGCGACCGGCGAGACCATCCAGATAACCGGTGCCGCGGGGGGCGTCGGCACGGCGCTCATACAGCTGGCCCAGGTGCGGGGTGCGCGCGTGATCGCTGTCGCCGGGCGTGCGAAAGAACAGCGCCTGCGCGAGCTCGGCGCACAGTCGGTCATTCCTCGCGAGACGGAGAACCTTCAGCGCGCCGTAGAGGCGACACACGGTGCCGAGGCGATCGACGTCGTGGCCGATGTGGTGGGCGGCGAGATGTTCGGGGAGCTCCTCAAACTATTGCGGCGCGGCGGCCGCTATGTGTCGGCGGGCGCCATTGCGGGGCCCATCCAGCCCATCGACCTCCGTGATCTCATCTACAAGGATCTCGAGATGTACGGCGTCACGTGTCCGACGCCCGACGCCTTTCGCCGGGTGCTCGGCTATGCCGCCTCAGGCCAGATAAGACCGCTACTCGATCGGACCTTCGCGTTGCAGGATCTTAGGTTGGCCCAGGCGGAGCTCGCAAAGAGAACGCATGTCGGCAAGTTCGCAGTCGTGCCTTGAGTTGGGTGGCGGCAAACCCCTCGGGGTGACGTAGCTGCTCTCCGCTTCAGACACAAAACGGGAGCAGGGGCGTGGGCGAGAACTGGATTGCCGAAGGCCGGATCAAGGTGTCCGTTGGCCGGATTGCGAGGCTCGAAATCAACGCTCCCGCGCGATCCAACGCGATGTCGCGCGCGATGTGGAAAGGGCTCATCGAAGCCTGCGAGCAGATCTCTCGATCCAGCGAAACGCGCGTCGTGATCTTGTCGGGGGTGGGCAAGCATTTCTGTGCGGGAGCCGATATCGCAGAGTTTGCCGAGGTCTACGCGACCCCGGAAACAGCCGCTGCCTACAATTCCGTCTATAGGGAAGCCGAAGAAAAAGTTCGCTACCTCCCGCAGCCTGTGATCGCCGAGATCCGTGGTGCTTGCGTCGGCGGCGGGTGCGGGCTTGCACTGTCGGCCGACTTCCGGCTCGCCGGCACGACAGCCCGCCTGGCCGTGACGGCTTCGCTGCTCGGCTTGGCCTATTCGCCCGAGGATACAGCCCGCCTGATTGCGAAGGTCGGACCGGGGCGAGCGAAGGACATGCTGTTCTCGGGCCGGTTCATCGAAGCTCCCGAGGCGCTATCCTGGGGGCTGGTTGATCGTGTCGTGCCCGAGAACGAGCTCGCCGAGAAGGTCGCCGCCTACGCAGCGATGCTCGCTGACCGTTCCCGCACGTCGCAGATGGTGGCGAAAAAAATGATCGACTCGCTGGGCGAGCCGCCCAGTGAGCTCTGTGATGCCCTGCGACCCCTGTATGAAGGCGCATTTCAAAGTGCGGATTTCGTCGAAGGCCGGGCAGCTTTTCTGGAGAAGCGCCCCCCGCGGTTCCGCTGAGGTGCAACTTACTCTCCAGCGACGCCTGCGAGGAGGCTTTCTCCCAGCGGCGGGCGGCAAACGTGACCGTCGGCGCCATCGCTCGACGAGATCAAACCTGTCACGCCCGGCCTCCGGCTCGAGGCAAGCAGCGGCCGGTGTAGCCTTCGCGAAGGCTCGATCGGGTTCATTTCTGCCGGGTGATGCTGGCGGAGAGGGAGGGATTCGAACCCCCGGTACCCTTACGAGTACTCCGCATTTCGAGTGCGGTGCGATCGACCACTCTGCCACCTCTCCGCAAGAGCGCCGACGCTATGTAGCGGGGGGGAGCGCAGCTGGCAAGCGAGGACGGCCGGGAGGGGCGCCCACGGCGTCAACTCGGGTTTGTGGCGGTTGGGAATGGAGGAAAGGCGCGCCCGCCGGTGTCGGGGGAGGGGGGAGCCGGCGGGCGCTGTGTGACCGAGTGGGGTGCTCGGTTGCAGCAAAAACGCTCGATGGGAGAGTCGGTTCCACATAAAATCGTCCCGGGATCAATTATCTTCCCTCGGGTTGGCCCGAACCAGCGCCGTTCCGGCCGATCACCGGCAATCGAGACGAAGGTCCTGGGTCGCCGCCTCTCCCGCCTCGTAGCCGCGGGCAATCAACCATCCGGAACGCGCGTCCGCCACCATAGCGAGCCGCGTGGTGTCGTTGAGGACCGGCGCGCGGAGCCACCGAAAATCGTCATCGATCTCGCCTGCGAGCCCCCGGAGCATCGCCAGACGCTCGGCGTTGAGCTTGCCGCGCGCACGCCCCGCCCAGGCGGTCGATTGCCAGGCGTTTGCGGTGCAGCTGTCGCCGGTGTGCAGGCAGGCCTCGCGCTCGCGACGCTCGATGATCGCCCCTTCGCCGGGCACGGTACCTGCGAGGGTGAAAATGGCTGGTGCCGAAACGGGCGTATCGGAGAGCATCGCGAGCGCCACCTGATAGCTCGGCGCCTCCTCGAACACCCGGCGCAGCAAATGCGCGGGCGGCAGGTAGCCGTTGCGCCAGACCGTCGCCCGGTTGACGGCCCAGTCGGCCGGCAGAATGCCGATCGGCGTGGTCATCGGCGCCTGATTGATCGCCGCCGCGAACCGTCCCGGTGCCATGGCCTGGAGCACCCCGGCGAACCCCGGCCAGGTCAGCGACACCCACGGGCCGTTGCGGCGTTGGATGCGCGCGGCCATCACGTACCGGCCAAGGCCGGGCGTTCGCCAATCGAGCACCCTGACGAGCCGCGGGTGCCCTCCGTTCGCACCCGGCTTCACCCCGGTCGTGCACCCCCACTCGTAGTGGACGTTGAAGAAGTGGCCACCAGACCGGCCGAGACGGCGCGCGACCTCGTCGATCTCGGGCAGATAGGGGTTGGCGCTGCGCACGAGCCAGCGCCGTGAAATGCGGTCGGCGAGCCGCAGCAGCAGCTCGGGCGCCGGACCGGCCGCGGCATCGAGCAGAGCAGCTGCGCGGGCCGGGTCGGCCGCCAGCGACGCCGTCGCAAGGTTGGGCGCGAGGTCGTACACCGGGATAGCTGGAAGCGGCTGTGGCGCCTTGCGCTCGAACGCGACGACGGTCATGTCCCACCTCGCCTAACACCAATTTTGAACAACGTTCGATATGGGAAGGCCCGCATGGCTCGTCAAGCCGCACATAGCTGGGCTTGACGGACGCGCCACGAGTTCACTATAGACATGCCTTCGCGAGCTGGCGTGGTGCCTCACGGCCTGCCGATGCTCGTCTGATCAGATGATCAATGCAAGTCCACTGTCCTAAAGGCGGGAGCCATTTGCCATGTCGCGCCGTTGCGAGCTGACCGGTCGAGATGCCCAGTACGGCAACATGGTGAGCCACGCCAATAACAAGACGCGCCGCCGTTGGGAGCCCAATCTCTGCAACGTGACGCTGATCTCGGATGCGCTTGGGCGCTCGGTCAGCCTGCGGATCACGGCCCATGCACTCCGGACCGTCGAGCACCGGGGTGGTCTCGATGCCTTCCTCGCCAAGGCGAGCGCCGACGAGCTTTCGCCGCGGGCTCTGAAGCTCAAGCGCGAGATCGCCAAGAAGGCGGCTGCCGCGGCCTGACCTAACGGGTCTTCATGCGAAGCGGACGGCTGGCACGACGGCGGTCGCGCCGATGCGCCGATTGATCACGGCGAACCGATCGGCGGCGAGCTGCGCGACGACCGTAAAATTTTTCTCGAAATACATTGCTTTCGGCGCGTCGGCCCGAACTCCCGATTGCGTCTTCGGCGGCGTCGACTTGGCCGGCGGCGCCTCGGTGCTGGCGGGCGGCGACGGCGGCCGCGCACGGCGCCGCGGTGCTTTCGGTGCCGGCGACGTATCGAGCTCCCAGTCGGGAGCAAGGACCGTCGGAACGGCGTTCACGACGGCCGCCGCCTTCGGGTTCATCAGATAGCGGCAATCATCGTAGATGCGGACCTCCGTCAGACCGGCAGAGACGCCGACCGCGTAGGCGCGGCCGTACTCGCACCGCGACGGGCGCTTCGCCTCGGCGAGCTTCGTGGCGGCACCGCAGACGGCCGGATCGCTGCACGAGACCGCCCGCTTCACGGGCCGGGCGGCGAGCTCGATGGGCTCGGGAAGACGTGGCCTCGCAGGCGATCGAGCCGGCTCGGGCTCGAGCACGACGGCGGAGGCGAGAGAGATATTCCCCGCGGCCTTGCCGTCGGCGAGCGCCGCAAACGCGGCGCATTCCGGCTTTATGCGGACGATGGTCTCCACGTCGCTCACGGCGACGAGCTCGCCATAGGGCTCGACACACTCTTTGGCGGCGGCCGGCAGGCTCAAGGCCAGTGCGCCGACCCCGACAACAATTCCGACCACGCCAGCACGCATGCCACACCCGTCACCCTTAGACCCCACGGGACACGTTAGCAAAGTTCCGCACACATACCGTTAGTCTGGCCGTGTGCAATAATGGATAAGTAGAGCAAATGCATTAGCGTTAATTTAGCGCCGCAAACGGGAGATCAATCGGCTATTCGACGAGCGCGAACTGCAGCAGCACGGTCGACTGGAAGAAATTGAAATTATCGTCCGAGATCAGCGTCAGCATGGTCTCGCCCTTGGCCGACCGGTGAACGGCGATCCCTTCCATGTTGTCGAGGACGGTGCCGTTGCCTGCCTCGAGAAGCGTTTCGCCTTGCATCGGCGCGTTGCCGGCAAGCTCGCGGGCGGAAAGTCGCCGGATGCGGATGTTGATCCCTTCCGACCAGCGAAACCGCCGCTCCAGCACGAGCAGCCCGCCATCGGGCAAGGCCGCGATGTCGGATACGTCGTAGTTGCCGTCCGGAACCAAGCCGATCGCGCGGGTGGACTTTCCCGAGAACACCCAGCCTTGCCGATTGCCCTGAGGGTCGCTCGCATGCTCGCCGAAGGAGACGAACTGACCGGCGAGCGGTCCCGCATCGATGCGGGCGATCGATTCAATGCCCGTATTGCCGCGCAGCGCCTGCATCGGCTTGGGCAGCGTCAGGTAGGAGGCCGGCGGCGAGAGCCCTTCGGCGGTGAGCTTGAATTGTCCGACCCGCGCATTGTTCTCGAAGCCGATGAGGAGCTGGGCCTCCCGCCCACGGCTCGAGACGACAGAGACGGCCTCCGCGTCTCGGTCGCGGCGGCGCTCGAGACGTTTGCCGCCTAGCGCTGTGATCGGGCCGACGCGGGATTGCCGAAGCCCCGACAACCGGCCATCGGCGGCGTAGGCGAGATCGGCCGTGAGCCAGAACCCGGCATCCGACACGCTGACGAGCGACCCGCCATCATCGAGCAGCGCGAGCCCTGAAAAGCCGCCGAAATACCGGGAGGACGATGTCAACCTCAACCCACCCCGCCAATCGAGCTTGCCGAAGCGGACGGTGTCGCTCCCGTCGAAGGAATCGATCGGCGCGGCCGTTACCTCGATCTCAGAGGCGCTCAATTGCAGAATGTCGGGCTTGCCCGCGTTGACGACCGGAGTCGCCGTGAGCATTCCCACGCAGACGACCGCCGCGCCGAGACGGCGGGGCATGCGCGCCAACCGCGACAGCCGCATCGAAATCCTACGCTCCACTCGACCGGTCAGCGCTTGCCTGCGGCCGCCTTGCGCTTAGGCTTCGCCGGCGCCGGCTTTTTCTCCGGCACCTTTTCCTCGAACAGCTCGACGAGCTTGTCGGTCATGGCGCCCGCGAGCTCGGACGGATCGGTGATCGTGACGGCGCGACGATAGTAGCGCGTCACGTCGTGACCGATGCCGATGGCGATGAGCTCCACCGGCGAGCGGGTCTCGATCTCGTGGATGACCTGCCGCAAGTGATGCTCGAGATACGAGCCGGAGTTGACCGACAACGTCGAGTCGTCCACCGGCGCGCCATCCGAGATCATCATGAGAATACGGCGTTGTTCCGATCGCGCCAAGAGACGCTTGTGCGCCCAGGTCAGCGCCTCGCCGTCGATATTCTCCTTGAGCAGCCCCTCGCGCATCATCAGCGCGAGGTTGCGGCGCGCGCGCCGCCACGGGCTGTCGGCCGTCTTGTAGACGATGTGGCGCAGATCGTTGAGGCGGCCCGGCGCGGCGGGCTTGCCGCGCGCCAGCCACTCCTCGCGCGCCTGGCCGCCTTTCCAGGCCCGCGTCGTGAAGCCCAAGATCTCGACCTTGACGCCGCAGCGCTCAAGCGTGCGCGCGAGGATCTCGGCGCAGCAGGCCGCGACCATGATCGGCCGGCCGCGCATCGAGCCCGAATTGTCGAGCAAGAGCGTCACGACCGTATCCTTGAAGTCCGTGTCCCGCTCGCGCTTGAAGGACAGCGCATGCATCGGATCGATGATGATGCGGGTGAGACGGGCGGCGTCGAGCGTGCCCTCCTCGAGATCGAAATCCCAGGCCCGGTTCTGCTGCGCGAGCAGCTTGCGCTGCAGGCGATTGGCGAGCCGGGCGACGGCGCCCGAGAGCTGCTTCAGCTCCTTGTCGAGGAACGCCCGGAGCCGCTCGAGCTCCTCGGCCGAGCAGAGATCCTCCGCGACCAGCTCCTCGTCGTGGCGGGTCGAGAACACCTTGTAGCCGAACGCCGCCGGGTTATCGAGAACGGAGGTATTGGGACGCCACGGCTCGTCGCTGTCGGCGTCCTCCATACCCTCCGCGTCGACATCGAAGGCGTCGGTCTGGCCTTGCTCGGACATTTCCGTGTCCTCGCCCTGCTCGCCCTCGCTCATCTCCTGCTGGCTCGAGCTGTCCGACTGCGCGTCGTCCTCGCCCTCGTCGGAGCCTTCCGAATTCTCCTGATCGGGGTCCGCCTCGGGCTCGCCCTCGTCGCCTTCGCCATCGCCGTCGGCATCATCGGGCTTGAGGTCGAGCGCCCGCAACACCTCCGAGAGGCGCTGGCCGAACAGGCGCTGGTCCTCGGCGAGCGTCTCCATCTCGTCGAGCACGCTGCCGGCGCGTTCCTCGATCCACGGCCGCCACAGATCGACGAGCTTCTTGGCGCCCTTGGGCGGCTCGCGTCCGGTCAGCCGCTCGCGCACGAGCAGCGCCAGAGCATCCTCGAGCGGCGCCTGGGAGCGCTCGCTCACGTCGGCGAAGCGCGTGCCGTAATGGCTCTCGATCTTGGCGGCGATGTTGCTCGCCATACCGGGCATGCGCAGCGAGCCCAGCGCCTCGATGCGCGCGCGCTCGGCGGCATCGAACACGGCGCGGGCGGGACCGGCGCCCGGCGCCAGCCGCGAGTGCACCTTGATGTCGTGACAAGCGGCGGTCAGCGCGAGGCTGTCGGCCTGCCCGCGCAGCACGGCGATCTCGGTCTTGCTCGGAATGCGCGGCGGCTCCGGCAGCTTGATCGACTTGCCGTCCATGGCGGGCGGTCCCGAGCCGTAGGACACCTCGACCTTGTCGTCGGCGGCGACGCTGCGCACGCAAACTGAGAGCGCGCGCTTGAACGGCTCGACGGGGGCTTCTTTGCGCTTGGGAGCTTGGGCCATGGGGCGGTGCTAGGTCACTTGTGGATAGAGGGAGCTGATATCGATCACCAATCCGGGTGGATCAAGCGAGATCGCACCCGACGGCACGATACGAGCGAGAATTGTGCCGTCCGGCTGGCGTCGGTAGTGAATGATCGGTGGCTCGTCCGGATTGATAATGAGGTAGTGTGCCACGGTTGGAACGTCGAAGTAGCCCGCGAGCTTGCGCACGACGTCGATGCGTGCCGTCGAAGGCGAAAGCACCTCCACGACGACAATAGGGTTCGGGATTTCCAGCGCATCGCCAGGCGCGGCGGGCCCGCAATAGACGAGCGCATCCGGCTCGTAACAGCTCGACTCGGACACGCGCACGGCCACACCATCCGGCAGAGCATGGCAGGGTGCGCCCAGCCGTCTGATCGACTCGTCGAGTGCGCGATAGACTCGGCCCTTCATCTCGGCATGAGCGACCCGCTCGGGCGACATCGCAACGACCCGACCGTCGTGCAGCTCGAAGCGGCCCTCCTGGCCCTCGGTCCAGACGAGGAACTCGTCGACGGTCATGGTTGCTTTTGCACGTGTCGTCATAGGCGGACTTGCGGATATCCTTTGATTTCGGTCGAGCCTAGCTCACTTGGATCGGCGCGGCGAGGGCGCGCTAAAGCGAGAGTTTCCAAGACAAGTCCAGCCACGCCTTGGTCATACCATGCAGTTGGCCATTGATGAACTCGCCCCGAAACTCGCCGTAGGGCAAGACGTCCAGCATCCAGACGCGGGTCTGGAACGCCAAGTCCTCGGACAGCACCTCGATGCTGCGAACGGAGCCGGGGCAGCCGAGCGCGGCTTCGACGGTGTCGAGGCTTTGCATGAGCGTCACGGCTTCCGCCGCAGCGAGCGAGACCCGGCAGACGGGCCCCTGCGCCTGCGGCCTGGCGTGCGCGGTAGTGGCGCCGGCCGCAAGGCCGATCGCCAGGGCGATAAAAAGCGAGCGGATGAACATGGCTGGCTCCTGGGCTGGAAGGTCGAGCCAGCAGGAGATGGGGCCAAGCCGCGATCAATGTATGCACCCCAGGGAACAGGCTTCCGCATATTTTCTGAGCTCGGGCCTCAGCGCAGGCCGTCGCTCGAGCATCCGCCCGATGATCTCTGCCCGGCGCGGCGGCGAGGCCAGATGCCCGAGGCCATGCAACGCGCTTTCGACGACGGCATCGTTGGGGCTGTCGAGAACGCCTGAGAGCAGCTCGATCACGGCCTGCGGCACCGCCTCGCCTTCGTCTTCCTTCGGCCAATAGGCGAGTGCCGTCACGTCCCACAGCATGTAGCAGATATACGAGAGGCGACTGGCTCCCGTCTCGCTCAAATGGCCGAGAAGCGGCATGCACCGCGGCTCGAGCACCTGCTCGTAAAGGCAACGCATCGCGGAAATCGCATTGACCTTGCGCTCTTTGGCGATCGAGCCCGTACGCATGCGGTAGCCGAAGTTCGATAGGCTCGAGTCGAGGATGAGGGTCAGGCCTCCACCCACGACCGCATCGGAGAAGCGCGCCAGATCCGATCCCGAGCGGCGCATCGTTACCTCGAAGAGCGACACGAGCTCATCGTCGGTCAGTGAGATCATCTGGCCCGTCAGACGCGCATCCCAGATGTCCGGATCGGGTCCCAGACAGTGCAGACGCCCGAAGCAGAAATCGATCCACTCCGCATAGCGCGGCGGCGGCTCGGTCAGGGGCTTCATGCCCCTGAGCTCGGCGAGCTTGGTGTGAAATCTGAGGAGCGGCGAAGCCATCGACCATCTCACTCCGATTGATCCGTGGTTCCCCAGCCGCGATCTACTGGGATTGACCAGGCGGTCCGGTCTTTTTCACTTCCCCCCATGAGGGGGAAGGCCAAGCGCCTTGGACTTAGGAGCGAAGCGAGTAAGTCCATAGGCGCTTGGGATGAGGGGATAGATACGACCATGGGGTCATTTGCTTGCCCCCCACCCTACTCTCCCCCTCGAGGGGGGAGGGGACGCGAACACCGCTGCTTGCCGGCTCCTGGCGCCGGCCGCCCGGCCTCAGCTCATCGCGACGTTGACGGCGCTCTCCGGCAGCTCCTCGCCGAAGCACCGCTGATAGAACTCCGCAACCAACGGACGCTCGAGCTCGTCGCACTTGTTCAAGAACGTCATGCGGAAGGCGAAGCCGACGTCGTTGAAGATCTCGGCGTTCTCGCCCCAGGTGATGACGGTGCGCGGGCTCATGACGGTCGACAGGTCGCCATTCATGAAGGCGTTGCGCGTCAAATCCGCGACCCGCACCATGTTCGAGACGATGCCCTGCTTGTTCTTCTTGTTGAAGGATTTGACCTTGGCGAGGACGATCTTCACCTCGGCATCGTGCGGCAGGTAGTTGAGCGTGGTGACGATCGACCAGCGGTCCATCTGACCCTGGTTGATCTGCTGTGTGCCGTGATAGAGGCCCGAGGTGTCGCCCAAACCAATGGTGTTCGTCGTCGCGAACAGCCGGAACGCCGGATGCGGCCGGATCACCTTCGACTGATCGAGCAGCGTCAGCTTGCCCGAGGTTTCGAGCACGCGCTGGATGACGAACATGACATCCGGGCGTCCGGCGTCGTACTCGTCGAAGCAGAGCGCCGTGTTGGTCTGCAGCGCGTAGGGAAGGATGCCCTCGCGGAACTCCGTGATCTGCTTGCCGTCCTTGACGACGATGGCGTCCTTGCCGACGAGATCGATGCGGCTGACGTGGCTGTCGAGGTTGACGCGGATGCACGGCCAGTTGAGGCGCGCCGCCACCTGCTCGATATGCGTCGACTTGCCGGTGCCGTGATAGCCCGACACCATGACGCGCCGGTTGTAGGCAAAGCCCGCCAGGATCGCCAAGGTCGTCTGGCGGTCGAAGAGATAGTCCGGATCGAGGTCGGGCACGTGGCCGTCGGACTTCGAATAGGCCGGCACCTCGAAATCGCTGTCGATTCCGAAAACCTGGCGGACCGAAACCTTCATATCCGGCATGCCGGGAGTGCCGCCTGCAGTCGCGTTGGACATAATCGCTATCCGGTGTTGGAGGGCGAGTTCGGGGTTAGCTAGCATCCGGTCCGCGTGACCGGCGCGAGGCAGATCAGCACAGCCCCGCTTGCTTCAGGTAATTATAGGCTTGAATGATCTCGCGCAACCGGTCCTCCGAGCCCGTGTCACCGCCATTGGCGTCCGGATGGTGGCGCTTAACCAGCAGCTTGAATTGGGCCTTGATCTCGTCCTTGGAGGCGCCGGGCTCGAGATGCAGATCGGATAGGCACTTGCGGGCCATCTTGCCGACGGGCGGCTTGCGGTTCTTGGGATCGTCGGCAGGGCCGGGCTTGTCGCCCCCCGGAAAGAGCCCGAACGGATCCTGCTCGAGGTGCGCTTGCGCGGCCGCACGCAGCCGCTCGGCCGGACCATCCCCTGCCGCCCTCGCCCCCATCGCCCAGGTCGGACGGTGACCGGTGATGGCGGACTTCTGGAAGGCCGCGACCTCGTCGTCGCTCATGCCGGAGAAGTAGTTGTAGGTGTTGTTGTACTCGCGCACATGGGCGAGACAGAACATGAAGAACTTGCCCTCGCGGCCGCGCCCTTGCGGCGCCTTGAACTCGCCGGCATGCGTGCAACCAGGCCAATTGCAAAGCACTTCCTGGGGCTTTGCCGGCTGCGGATCCTGGGTCTTCTTCCGGATCGAGTCGAAATATTTTGAATCGAGTTTCATTGTCCCGAGTATGTAAATTTGCGCGGCCCCGGACAAGCGTGGCCGCATCGTCCCCTTGCGAGCGTTGCCCGCCTGCCATACCAGCAAGCATGGACAGTCGATCTTGAAGAGGCGTGAATGAGCGTCGAAGCCACGATCCGTCAGAAGCTCGAGCAGGCGTTCCGGCCGGCCTCACTCGACATCGTCAATGAATCGCATTTGCACCACGGCCACCACGGCTCGCCCGGCACAGGTGAAAGCCACTTCCGCGTTCATATTGTGGCTGAGGCTTTCACCGGCAAGTCCCGGGTCGAGCGCCACCGGCTGGTGAACGACGTGCTCGCCACAGAGCTAGCCGGCCCCATCCACGCCCTCGCCATCAAGGCCGAGGCGCCCTGAGGGCTCAACTCCTCGCAGATCAGGCATGCGCTGATCGATCAAGCGGCTGAACTCGGCGAAGCTCATCCGGCCGCTTCGGCGGCGGTGGAAGTAGATTTGCTGTGCGAGGCGCCGCATCGGCGCCGTGGCGAGCAGGCGATCGAGGACTGCATTCGGCGGCGCGAGGTCGAGACCGAGGCGCAGCACCCGCTTGCCGAGGAAGCGGGGCAGCTCGCGGGCGATCGTAAGCTCGGGCGGCGGTCCTAAATGCTGGAGATGGTCGGCGACGAGCTGGCCGGCGCGGCGGCCGAAGTGGAACGCCAGGCGAATGCCGCCAGCAGTTGCGGGCGAGACCTGTCCCGCCGCATCGCCGACCAGCATGACGCCGGGGCAAGCGAACGGCGCCACCGGCCCGCCGATCGGAATGAGTCCCGACCGGCGCTCGACGACCTTCCCCTCGCCATAGGCGAACAGCGGCGCGGTCTTGGCTTCGAACTGGGCCAGGCTCGCCGCGACCGAGCCGTTCGTCGCCAGACCGACCTGTGTCACGACCGGGCCTGGCGCCACCCAGCCGAGATAGCCCGGCGCCATACGGCTATCGACGAAGCAATGCAGGAAGCGTGGATCGACGCCCGGCAGTCCCTCGTACTCCGCCTCGACGCCTACGAGAAAACGTCGGTTGCGCCCGAGCCCGAAGGCCTTGGCGACGCGTGATCGTGCGCCATCCGCGCCAATGAGATAGCGGCAGGTGAGGTCGAGGCCGTCGAGCGCGATTGCCCCGTCCGCCCGTCGCTCACCTCCGCGGAACCGATGGCCGAAGTAGAGGCGGACACCGGCCCTCAGCGCATCGCCGGCAAGCCAATCGAGCAGCAGGCCGGTCCGCGTCGTCAGGAAGAAATAGCCCGGCGCGAAGAGGTCGATCGAGGTGAGGTTGGGCGCATAGAGCCGGACGCCGTGCACGCGGCGCGTCAGCCCATGCGGCAGATCGAGCTCCTCCGCCGCTTCCTTGACCAGAATGCCGGTCGTCGCCACCCGCGCGCCTGCCGACGGCTTCGCCTCGACGACGGCAACTTTGAGGCCGCGCATCGCGGCGGTTCGTGCCGCGACGAGCCCGGCGAAGCTCGCGCCAACGACGATGACGTCGAAGTCCGGTTGAACACTCTGCATTGGAACGGGCTCCGTGGGGGATCAGCGGAGCAAGCATGTCGAGGTTCGGTCGTGGCGGGAACGGGAAATGTCCGGCCGCACGTACGCCCTTGTCCGGCTCGTGACGGCCCCTGCCCGTCAAACCTTCCTGGCGAAGGCATTGATCAGGATTGCTGCCGCCGCTGCGACGTTGAGCGACTGCACGGCGCCTGAGCCCGGTATGGTGACGATCGTCTCGGCGGCATCCAGCGTCGCCTTCGACAACCCCTCCTCCTCGTTGCCGAGGAGCAGCGCCACCGGCCGCGTGTCGAGCTCGACATCGGCGAGCGGAATTCCGCGCTCGAGCGCGCTCGCGACGATCCGGTAGTAGGGCTTCAGCCGCTGCAGCACATCCGGTAAGCGGTGGGCGCGGTAGACTTGCATCACCTCGAGCCCGCCTTCCGCGACGCGTGCGCTCGCATCCGAAGGCAGCGCCTGCGCCGGATGATCGGAGACGACCAGCCGCTCGATGCCGAAGAAGGCGGCCGTGCGCGCGATCGCGCCGAGATTGTGCGGATTGCCGATGCCGTCGAGCATGAGCAGCGGTTTGCCAGCGCGCGCCCAGCGCTGCGCCTCGCCCACATCGAACGGCTCGACCGCGCGCGGCTCGGCGAGCGCCACGATACCGCCGTGCATCGGCGTACCGGCGATGCGCGACAGCTCCTCGGCGCCGACGAGACGGAACTGCTTGTGAGCCTTGGCAAGCACGAGACAGAGCGGATTGGCCGCGCCCTTCATCGCCTCGGTGAGATAAAGCTTCGCGACCGTCTCGGGTGCTCGCTCGAACAGCGCGGTCACGGCGGCGAGGCCCGCGACGCGGCGCTGCTTGCGCTCTTCCGGACGCTGTGCGGGACCTCTCGGCTTACCCGGCCGTGTGTGCGGACGCCGCATCAGAGCTTCACCCAGGTCAACTCGTGCTTGTTGTGATGAAGATGCATGAGCCTCGACCCTTCGATCGCCTTGAAGGCCCGAATGGCCTCGAAGTCCGTCTCGCCTTGAAACTTCACCGTGCAGATGAAACGGCGCGCCATGCCGCTGTCGAGCCAGCGCCTGACAAGCGTCAGCAGCCGCGCCGGATAGCAGATCACGTCCGAGCAGAGCCAGTCTACCGGCCCGACGGCCTTGGGGTCGAGACCGAAGGCGCTTTCGCGGCGCTCGCTGACGCCCGGCATCGCGGCGATGCGGGGATCGAGCGGCGCCTTGTCGACGGCGATGACGCGGGCGCCGAGACCGGCCAGCACCCACGTCCAGCCACCCGGGCTCGCGCCGAGATCGAGGCAATGCGCGCCGGGTTGGGGACGTTGGTCAACGACCGTCAGCGCCTCCCAGAGCTTTAGGTAGGCGCGGTTGGGCGGGCCTTCCTTGTCCTCGACGAACTGCGGCTCGCCGTTGGGAAATGGGCTCGAGCACCGCGCCGAGGCCAGCATCAGGTTCGGCTCGATCAGAGTGAACGAGCCGAGGGGCGCCTTGGGGACGGGCGCGCCGAAGACCAGCGGCTTGGCGCTCACATGCGGCAGCTCCGATTGGATCAGCGCGACGCGCCGATGGTGCGCGAAGGAGTAGGGCACCCAGTTGCGCTGGATCGCCTTGAGCTTCCGCGCCGCATCCTTGATCGATGCGATCTCGATCAGCTGCGGCTCGAGCCAGGTGTTGGCCGCCCACGCCATCGACTCAAAAGGACGTGTAGAGACAACGAGACGGCCATGATCAGTTGCATCAGCCTCGCCAAGCTCTGTCCTGAGCTCGTCGAGGAAGCCGTCCGGCGCCAGATACGCGGTCTTGGGGGCAAGGCTCGTCATCGCCGACCGCGTGTGGCGCGGTTCCGAGCATCTCGTCAAGCACATTGCGCAAATTTGCTAGTCGGCGCGCCGCTGCTCCGGCACACTCCTCGCCAAGCCTTGCCATGGATCGGCCGCCGATACGTTGTATCCGGCACGCCGTTTCCGCCTTCACAAAGCTGCCCCGCCTCACCATCTAACGCGGCGCGGGCGGCCACGATGCCGCTGATCCGCATGACGGAGAACCCGATGACCTATCCGTTGACGTCGTACCGGCTGCCTGTGGCGGCTGGCCTTGCTGCATTGCTTGCCTTCTCTGCCCTCCCCGCCGCCGCCCAGACGAGCCCCGGCCTCACCCCGATCACCGAGGGGCAGAACCGCGTCACCGGCCAGATCGTCGCCGACTTTGGTTCGCGGCGCGCTGCCGGCGCGACCGGCGTCGACGTCTACACGATCAACGCGCTCAAGGTCGCCGACCTGATGACGATGTCGGGAACGATCCAGCGCACGCCCGAGAAGGCGCTGTCCTACAGCGTCAAGTTCGACGTCAACAATCCCAAGGACCGCACGAAGGTCGCCAAGGACGTCGCGATCCTGCGCGGCGACGTCGTCATCGACGAGAGCGGTCGCTATCTGCCGGCGAACGGCAAGCTCAGGATCGACATCGTCAAGGGCCAGAAGACGTCCGCTCCCTTCTCCGGCGTATTGAAAGGCCGCGAGGTCACGCGCTGGTGGGAGATCAAGGAGCAGCTCGCGAAGGCGCAGAAGTCGGTGACGAAGGCCTACTCGCGCGTCGTCGACGGTA
Organism: Hyphomicrobiaceae bacterium; assembly: GCA_046348995.1. Classification (GTDB taxonomy): domain Bacteria; phylum Pseudomonadota; class Alphaproteobacteria; order Rhizobiales; family Hyphomicrobiaceae; genus JANNSX01. Next base: position 185,433 of record JAXMDB010000002.1, on the reverse strand, counting down.
AGACCATCACCATCCAGGTGAAGAACCCCGATCCGCTCGGCTTCGACGGTCTAGTGCTCGCCGCCGGCCCGTTCAGCTATCTGCCCGACACGACGGTGCGCGGCAGCCTCGACTACGATTACGAGCTCGGCAATTGGCTGACCGACAACAATGGCATCGAGCTGACCTACAAGGTCGGCGACGCCGCGCAGATCGACAAGATCACCGGCTCGATCCGCTTCGCCGAGGAGGAAGGCAGCGCCCAGATCGACGGCAAAGCGGTGCCTTACACGGGCTATTACGACTACAGCCTTCGCTTCAACGAAAGCCAAGTCAAGAACGACGAAGCGTTCTTCGACGGCGAGAACAGCGAGACAGAGGTCGACGCCTTCTTCTCGACCGAAGACCAGACGAAGCCCGGCATCTACGGCCGCGTCTACTTCCAGGACGTCGAGGACAACTGCAAGATGGCGAAGGATGCGGAAGGCAAGGAAGCCTGCGTCGGTCCGACGCTGTCGGTCATCACCTATGACCTCAAGGCGGTGGGCCTCAACTACGCCCAGCTCGCCAACTGGATGAAGATCGAGCAGCTCGTCATCGGCCCGTTCACGGACGAGTAGACGCTCGCCTCACGTGGAATGGCAAGGCCCCGGATCGCAAGATACCGGGGCCTTTGCTTTGTGAGAGCGTGGCCTCTAAGCCAGTCGGATGAAAGATGTGCCCATATCGATTGCGATCGTCGGCGGCGGACCGGCCGGCCTGATGGCGGCGGAGACCGCTGCCGCCGCCGGGCATCGCGTGACGATCTACGACCGCATGCCGACACTCGGGCGTAAGCTGCTGATGGCCGGGCGCGGCGGGCTCAATCTCACGCATTCGGAGCCGTTGGACGCCTTTCTCGCGCGCTACGGTCGCGCCACCGATTGGCTCGGACCCGTCATCCGGCATTTCCCGCCCGAGGCCGTCCGCGCCTGGGGCGACGGCCTCGGCGCGGAGACTTTCGTCGGATCGAGCGGGCGGGTATTTCCGAAGGCGATGAAGGCCTCACCGCTGCTCCGCGCCTGGCTCAGGCGGCTGGCCTCCCTCGGGGTCGAGATGCACACGCGGCACCGCTGGACGGGCTTCGCGTCCGATGTCGGACTCCTCTTCGATACGCCCGGCGGCCCCGTCGAGGTTCGCGCGGACGCCGTCATCCTCGCCCTCGGCGGCGCGAGCTGGCCGCGCCTCGGATCGGACGGCAGCTTCGCCGAGATCCTCGCGCGCGACGGCATCACCATCGCGCCGCTGCGCCCTGCCAACATGGGTTATGCCGTCGCCTGGTCCGAGACCTTCCGCACGCGCTTCGCCGGCGCTCCGCTCAAACGCATCCGCATCTGCCACGACGGCACCTGGGTGCGCGGCGAGGCGATGATCACGGCATGCGGAATCGAGGGGGGCGCAATCTATGCCCTCGCCGACCGGCTGCGCGAGACGGCCTCGGCCGGCGCAGGCCCGACGGTGCTCATCGATCTGCGTCCCGACCTCGCGACCCACGAGCTCGCAGATCGACTCGCCCGGGCGCGCGCCAAGGAAAGCCTCGCCAACCGGCTGCGCAAAGCCGGCGGCCTGTCGCCAGTGGCGATCGGGCTGCTGCGCGAGACGACGCCACAGCTGCCCGCCCATGACCCAGCGGCGCTCGCGGCTCTGATCAAAGCCGTACCGCTGACGCTCGGCGCCCCCTTCGGCCTCGAGCGCGCTATCTCGACCGCCGGTGGCGTCCCGCGCGAGGAGGTCGACGGCCATCTCATGCTCGTGAAGCGCCCCGGCGTCTTCCTCGCCGGCGAGATGCTCGATTGGGAAGCCCCCACCGGCGGCTATCTGCTGCAAGCCTGCCTCTCGACCGGCGTCGCGGCGGCTGAAGGCGCGATCGCGTGGGTCGCGCGCGCTTAACCCCGTAGTCTCTCAATTCTACGAAGACTGAGCATTGACGCTCGGCAATTTATGGTTAACTTGGGCATATTGAGGGGTGAAACGTCGTGCTTTGTGGGGGGTACCACCATGAGGGTTGGTGGGTTGGCACACAGAATACTTCTGTTTATTTCCATCGTGATCGTTCTAGCCGCCGCTTCGGTTGCCGCATACGTTGGCTTGCTCGGCGACCGCGTCGCGATCGAGCTGCAGAATGGCTTCAGGCTTCTTCTTGAACGCTTCGAGCAGTATGCCGATCTGATCGACAAAGCTGTGAGGTATATCGGCGTCGCCATCACGGCGGTCATTGGAATTCTTACGCTCTACAAAGCTTGGTACTACGCGGAAACGAGCCTGCCGCACCGGTTGGAGCAATTCATCAGCAAGCGAATCGATCTCCGTGATGACCTCAGAGCGAAATTCCTATCGTCGGCTGGCACTGATCAATTCGATATCGTGGTCTTGCCACCACCGACGCGTCGCTGGATCGACACGTTGAATTGGCTCAACCCCTTTGTCCCAAAAGAACCTGCGCTACAATTTGCAGGCGCCTCGTCGAGTATCGATGCCAGCATCGAGGTCTTACAGCAGAGCATGACAGAACATCTGTATCTTAAGGCCTCAGAGCACATCGCCGAAGGCATTCAGCACGCACGTCGAGCGAACTCTCAACAACCAACGGACGAAAATGCGCTCCTCGCTCTCGAGTGTTTCAAGAAAGCCATCGATGCAAGAGGCGACGACATTGATGCGCTGGAGCTTGCAGCCAAGCAGTCACGTAAACTTCATGGCACTGCAAGGGAAATAGAACCGCTGTTGAAGCGCCTTGAGGCGGCCGCAAAGAAGCAAGGTGAGGATGTACGCGCTGCGCGGGCGTTGAGATATCAGGCAGAGCTCATCCTGGAACAGGGTACCCAAGTTTCTTTTGACACCGCCCGGACGTTCTTGACGAAGGGGATCGACCTGATCAATGGCAAAACCGACCTTGATGGCCGTAGCCGGCTCAAGGAGTTGGGGCTGCTCTTCGAGCGCCGGGCTGCCGTCCAGATCAAGCGAGAAAAGTTCTCTGCGTCCGGAAATGACTTGAGCGACGCTGCTAAGTGCTACGGGAAGCTCCCGCCTCTGGATGGAGATCCTGGTTTACAACGGGTTCGTGAGCTACAAGCGACACTCGAACGCTTGAAAGGCGATGGCGATAGTAAGGGCGACTGAGCAAGCCGCCACGGCGTCGCCGCGCTAGAAACCCCAAGCCCACCGCGCCGCATAGCCGAGCACATAGCTGGCCGGCGCCATCACCGACGCGTTCACGACGCTCACGACCACGGACGCCGGTTCCAACAGTCCTGCCCCTGCCTCTGAAATAGAGGTCCGCGGGCGACTTAGGCCGACCAGCGCCAGCATGCTCGCGCACACTGCCACAGACCAAAGTGGTGCGTGCCCAATACCCCCCACGCACGCTGTGGCGAGCACCGTCAAAGCCAGGGCCGAGGTTGCTCTGTCCATGCATCCACCTATGCGCTGATCGTTCTATCCGACGGGCTCAACGCAACAGGACAGCCAGGACTCAGAGTGTCTGATGGGAGGTAGGTGCCGGGGGCTCAGGTGTCAACTCATTTTCGCATCGATTCCGATGCGTTTTTGAGACATAACGGTCTGCAAAGTGAGTGTTTGGTCGAGTGATCCATGCCGAAAGAACGTGCAGACACCCAGCGCTTCCAAACGATGCTTTCCGTCGAGACCATCAAGTATCTGGAACTACTCGCATTGAAGGGAACGCACGGCTCGAGCGTACCCGCGGTCGGCAGGACATTGATCGAGGAAGGTATTAGAAGTGCGATCAAGCAGGGCTTCATCTCCCTGAAGTGAAGCGCATCCTTAGGTCCCTTGATGTCCACCTCACCCCCCCGCACCCTGCTCGCCCCCGGCCTCGAGATCAGCCGTGTCGTCACCGGGCTTTGGCAGGTGGCCGACATGGAGCGGGGTGGGACGGCGCTCGACCTCGACCGCGGCGCCCAGGCGCTCGCCTCCTATGCCGAGGCCGGCTTCGACACCTTCGACATGGCCGACCACTACGGCAGCGCCGAGCTGATCGCGGGGCGCTTCCGCGCGACCTGGCCCCCCTCGAAACGGCCGCCCGCGCTCATGACGAAGTGGGTGCCGGAGCCTGGCCCGATGACGGCCGACGTCGTGCGGCGCGGCGTCGAGGAGCGGCTGACACGGCTTGGGGTCTCGACCGTCGACGTATTGCAGTTCCATTGGTGGACGTTCGAGCATCCGGGCTATCTCGACGCGCTCACCGAGCTCGCGAAGCTGAGAGACGAAGGCCTCATTCACCACATCGGGCTGACGAACTTCGACACCGATCATCTGCGCCTCGTCGTCCGCCACGGCATCCCGATCGTCTCCAACCAGGTGAGCTTCTCGCTCGTCGATCGCCGCGCGGCGGAGGACATGTCGACGCTCTGCGCGGAAAGCGGCGTCCGGCTGTTCGCTTACGGCACGCTCTGCGGCGGCTACCTCTCGGAGCGCTGGCTCGGCGCGCCCGAGCCCGCCGAGATCGCCGACTGGAGCAAGATGAAGTACGGCCGCTTCATCCGCGAGGCGGGCGGCTGGCCGATGCTGCAGCGATTGCTCGCCGCCCTGAAAACGGTCGCCGACCGGCACCACGTCTCGATCGCCAATATCGCGACCCGCTGGGTGCTCGATCATCCGGCCGTCGCCGGCGTCATCGTCGGGGCGCGATTGGGCGAACGCCAGCACCGCGACGACAATCTCAAGATGTTCTCGTTCGCGCTCGATGCCGAAGACCATCGCGTGATCGCGGATGGCCTCGCCGGCAGCAACCGCATTCCCGGCGATTGCGGCGACGAGTACCGTAAGCCGCCGTTCCTCACCGCCTCCGGCGATCTCTCGCATCATCTGGCGAGCTTCCCGAAGGTATTCCGCGCTAGCGCCCTGCCGGGCCGTGCCAACCGCTGGCGGGTCGAGACGGGCAGCGTCTGGGAGCCGATCGCCGGCTACAGCCGCGCCGTCCGGATCGGCGAGCGCGTTCTCGTCAGCGGCACGACGGCAACGCACGGGAGCGGCACCGTGGTCGCGCCCGGCGATGTCGCGGCGCAGACGGTCTTCATCCTCGACCGCATCACGGCGAGCTTGGCCGCGCTCGGCGCGACCCTCGACGATGTGGTGCGCACGCGGATCTATCTCAAGGATCAGCGCCGGTGGGAGGACGCCTCGCGCGTGCACGGCCGCTATCTCGGTCACGTGCGACCTGCTAACACGCTCGTCGAGGTCGGCGATCTCGTGGGCGACTACGAGGTCGAGATCGAAGCCGAGGCGATCGTCGAGCCTGGAACCGTGCCGGAGATCGGATGATGAGCCAGTTGACTGCCGAGCAAATCCAAACCGCCGCGCGCCTGATCGCCGACTTGAGGCTGCGCCGCAACGGCTGCGAGGGCATGATCGACGGGCTGCCGGAAGCGTGCCGGCCGCGCTCGCTCGCCGACGCCTATTCGATCCAGGAGCGCGCTCGACGGATGATCGCCGAAGGGCTCGGTCCGGTCGCCGGCTACAAGGTCGGCGCGACGGCAAAAGTGATGCAGGACCGGCTCGGCATCCACTTTCCGTGCGCGGGCACGCTGTTCGCCAGGCGCCTCTACCAGAGCGGCGTCGAGATCGACCACACTCGTTTCCGGCATTTCGGCGTCGAGTGCGAGATCGGCGTCCGGATGGGCAAGGGCGTTCAAGCCCGTGCCGGCGGCCATGATCACGACAGCGTGCGCGAGGCGATCGCCGCCGTGTTCGTCTCGATCGAGATCGTCGAGCACCGCTTCACGGACGTACGGGCCGTCGGCGCCGAGACGCATGTCGCCGACGATTTCTACTCGGCCGGCGCCGTGCTCGGCCCCGAGCACCCGATCTCGGATCTCGATCCCGACGGCGCGGCCAAGGGCGAGATCCTGGTCGATGGCGTGGTCGCTTTCGCTGGCCATGCCCGCGATATCCTCGGCCATCCGCTCAACTCGCTCGCCTGGCTCGCCGACCATCTGGCCGCCCGGGGCCGGCCCTTGCAAGCCGGCGACATCGTTTCGCTCGGCTCGATCTCACCCGGCACGCACATTCCAGGTCCGGCGAGCGTGGAAGCTCGCTTCGAGGGCCTCGGCAGCTGCAGCATGACGGTGGTCTGAGCGAGGCGTTCCCCGCGTTAACCAGATTGCCTGACGCTAGCCGCCGTTTGGCACCGCCCAACGGCAGAACATGCTATGCATGCCCGGACGCGGCCACAATCTTCATACAGATGAAGGGCTTGTCGGCCACGCCTGCCGGATTTCGGCAACAGGGGAGTTTCCCTGTCTTGGTTCCTCGTCTAGGTTCGCTTGACGAGAGGGCAGGGCGTGGGGAGGCGGTAACGCGAGTGAAGGGGTGCCAGTCATGAGCAAAGTCGAAGAGTTCGGTGTCTCCTTCTCCAACACCCGGAATGCCCATCGCGGCTTCGACCTGACCGGTCCAGCCCTCGACCCGACCGAGCTCGAGGCGCCCGTCTATCCGATCGGCGCCGGTATCGCCAAGCGGACCGCCATGGCCTATCGCCCGGCCTACCTCAACGAGGACGACATCGTTCTGGCCACCTGCCATCACGCGCACGAGGTCGCTCGCGCGCACGGCGCCAAGGAGGTCATGCTCGAGCATCTCGTGCATGCGCTGGCGCGCGTGCTGCCTGCCGCGGCGGTGCTCGAAGATCGCGGCATTCACGTCGAGGCGCTCAGGCGCGAGAGCGCTGCCGTGCTCGCGAGCGAGATCCCCGTCGACAACACCGTGCAGCTCGGCCAGCTCAAGGCCTCGCGCGATTTCAACACCGTCATGTATCTGGCTGCCGCCGGCGCGAGCCATCGCGACGAGAAGGCGACGGGCGTACGCGACGTGCTCGACGCGCTGCTCAAGTACGATCCGCGATCGCGCGCCGTGCGTCTCGTTCGCAAGCATGCGACGGGCTCGCTCGAAGAGGCCGCCGATCCGTTGAGCGAGATGCGCACCGCCATGGAGCGCTACACGACGGAAATGCGCGAGGTGCGCCTGCTCGCGGCCGACATCAAGACCGGCCAAGCGAGCCAAGGCATCGCCGTGCAGAATGCGATCGACCTGCGCTTGAGCCAGCTCGAGCGCTCGGTCTCGGCGCTCGTCGGTGACTCTTCACTCAACAACGACCGCTATTCCGTCGCCGAGCGCGTACGCTCGATCGCCGAGGCCGTGACCGCCCAGCGCACCGACATCGCCGCCTTGCAGCGGATGCTGACGGAGGGCTTGCCGGCGGCGCAGACGGGCACCGCCGTCGTGCCCGCCGCCTTCGATGAGCGTTTCGGTGCCCTGCAAAAGACGTACGAGACGCAGCGTAACGATCTGGTGCGCATCGAGACGGCCATCGTCGATCGGCTGAAGGCGTTCGAGAAGGGCCTCGACGCGCAGCTGACAGCGACCGCGGCCAACGTCAAGCAACTCACCGAGCGCCTGACGCTGGTCGAGGATCTGATGACCGGCGACCCGCTCGACTCCTCGAGCGTGCACTCGGTGCTCGACGACCACGTGAAGGCCGTTCAGAAGAGCATGGACACGCAGCGCCTCGACATGCAGCGCATCGAGGCGCTCGTCGGCGACCGCATGAAGGCGGTGGAGCGGATGCTCGACGGCCAGACCCGCACGCTGGTCGAGCGTGTCGGCAACATCCAGCTTGCGGGTGGCGGCGGCTACGATCCCGAGACCATCGAGCGCATCCGTTCCTTCGAGGAGCTGCTCGCCGGTCAGTCGGACAGCGTCGGCAACATCCATCAGACGCTGGACAGCGAGCTCGAGCAGATCCGCAAGGCGCTGGTCGCGCTCGGCCACGCCCAGCAGACGCTGTCGACGGCGATCGACGAGTGGCGGCTGAACAACTCGGGCGATCTGAGCGTCATCTCCAATCGTCTGGCGACCATCGAGAAGACGGCGGCTCAGCCGCCTGCGCCGGTCGCTCCTGTGGTGGTTCAGGCGCCGCCGGTTGCGATCCCCGCCGTCGCGACGCCTCCCGGCATTGCGGCCTCGAACCTGCTCGACAAAGTCGATCGCACGCTGCGCAACCGTTACAAACCGCAATAGCCGTTTACCGGCGATTAAGCCTGACCGCTTAGCGTCGACCTGCGCTGCTGGGTGGGCGGCGTAGGCGTTCGAGCACGGTCAGGCAGCTCATGAGTACCTCGCGCAAGCGGCCGGTGCGGACCGGCACGCGTGGCGGCCAGAGTCCGCAGCGCAGGCGGCGTGGCAGCGTCGGCCGGCCTCGGCGACGCCCGCTGTGGAAGCGGCTGACGCGCCTTGTATTCGTCCTTTCCCTGCTCACCGCTCTGCCGCTCGGCGCTGCCGTTCTGCATAAGGCCCAATCGATCACGCTGCCGCCACCGGGCACGGTGCCCGGCGAGACCCAGCGCGTCGACATCCTGACGTCCGACGGCACGCTGATCGCCTCGCGCGGCGCGACCACGCGCTACGTGCCGATCAACCTGCTGCCTCGCCATCTCATCGATGCCGTGCTCGCGACCGAGGACCGGCGCTTCTACTATCACGTGGGCGTCGATCCGATCGGACTGGCGCGCGCGGTCTTCATCAACTGGCGCGCCTGCACTGTCGTGCAGGGCGGCTCGACCATCACGCAGCAGCTCGCGAAGAATCTTTTCCTCTCACCCGACCGGACTCTGACGCGCAAGCTCGACGAGGCGCTGATCGCACTGGCGCTCGAGGTCAAGCTCTCGAAGGATCAGATCCTCGAGCTCTATTTGAACCGCGCCTATTTCGGCTCCGGCGCGTACGGCATCGCGGCGGCCGCCGAAGTCTACTTCGACCGGCGGCCGGAGGACTTGACGCTCGCGCAGTCGGCGCTGATCGCGGGACTGCTCAAGGCGCCGAGCAAGTTCGCGCCGACGCGCGACCGCAACCTCGCCCGCCAGCGCTCACGCACCGTGCTGCAGGCCATGGCGGAGGCCGGCGTCATCGATCGCCGCATGGCGTCGGGCGCCGGCAAAAAGTCGATGGGCCTGCGCGATACGACGACTCTCGCCGAGGAGATCGGCGCCGGCCACGCCATCGATTGGATTTTCGAGCAGGCGATCGATCTTGCGACCGCCGATAAACCTGCCGGGCACCTCATCGTCGAGACGACGCTCGATCGCGACGCGCAGCGGGCCGCCTCCGAGGCGCTCCAGTCTGCCCTCGACGAGGAGGGTGAAAAGCTCGATGCCTCGCAAGGCGCGGTCGTGCTGTTGGACGGCGAAGGTCAAATTCGGGCGCTCGTCGGCGGCCGCAGCTACGAGACAAGTCCGTTCAATCGCGCCATCAAGGCCAAGCGCCAGGCGGGCTCGGCATTCAAGCCGTTCGTCTATCTGACGGCGCTCGAATCCGGCGAGACGCCGGAGGCCATCGTCGACGATGCGCCGATCCGTGTCGGCACCTGGGCGCCCGAAAACCACGACGGACGCTATCGCGGCCGGATAACGCTGAAGACGGCACTGGCGCAGTCGGCCAATACCCCGGCCGTGCGGCTGCTGCTCGCTTCTGGCCCTGCGGCCGTCGCCAAGACGGCGCGCCGCCTCGGCATCACTTCCAAGCTCGGCCGCGATGCCTCGCTGGCGCTCGGCACCTCCGAGGTGACGCCGCTCGAGCTCGCCGCCGCCTACGTGCCCTTCTCGAACGGCGGCTATCGCGTCAAGCCCCACATCATCACCCGCATCGCGACCGCCGACGGCGTGGAGCTCTATCGCTATCGCGCGCCGGCGCCCAAGCTGGTCGTTCGCGGCGATGTGCTGGCTGAGATGACCGACATGCTGCGCGCGGTCGTCACCGAGGGCACCGCCAAGCGCGCGCGGATCGACGGGCTCGACATTGCCGGCAAGACGGGCACATCGCAGGCTTATCGCGACGCGTGGTTCGTCGGCTACAGCTCGGCGCTGACGGCCGGCGTCTGGATCGGCAACGACGATAGCCGTCCGATGAAGAAGGTCATGGGCGGGGGCTTGCCGGCGAAGATTTGGCGCGACCTCATGATCGCGGCCCATCGCGGCATCGTCGCCGATCCGCTACCCGAGCGTGCACCTACACCGGCCGAGGAGCCGCGCGAGACGATCGCCTTCGCGCCGCCCAAGGCAACGCCGCCGGATCAAGCGTCCTCGCCGCTTGCCGATCTCATCAACAGCTTGTGGTGACGCCGGCCACGTTCGACGCGAACGGTCTTTAGAACCGCTCGTGAGATTCGATGCCGTAGCGGTGGAGCGCCACGCCCTCGCGATGCAGCCAGTATCGCGCCTCCTCGACGCGAGGATAGGTCCGCGCGACCGTCTGCCAGAAGCGCGGGCCGTGGTTCATCTCTTTGAGATGCGCCACCTCGTGCGCCGCCACGTAATCCAGAATGCGCGGCGGCGCCAGCACCAGGCGCCAGGAGAACGACAGCACGCGCGAGGAGGAGCACGATCCCCAGCGCGTCGACTGATCCCGGATCACGACCCGGCGGGGCTTCACGCCCAGCCGCTCGGCGTGGAAGGCGACTCGGCCGGCGAGCGACTCGCGGGCGCGCTCGATCAGCCAATCTCGCAATCGGCGCGCGGCATGCTCCTCGGCGCCGGTCACATAAATGACGGGCATGTAGCGGTCGATCGGCCGGCGCCGCGAGGGCGGAATGCCCTCCTCCTCCGCCTCACGAATAGCTTCGCGAGCCGCGCGCGTGCCCTCGATCCAGGCGACGCGGCGATGGCGCGTCGGTCCGAGGAAGCAGACGAGATGCGGCTCGCCCTTGTAGGGCAGGATGGTGCCGTTCTCGATCAGCACCGGCTCGGGCACCGCCTCGAGCCGCTGCTTGAGCCAGCCCATATGCTCGGAGACGAACCGGCCGGCCTCCGAGAGGCTCGAGAAGCTCGGCATCGTCAGCACGATCTCGCGGCGCGTGTGCGAGACGCGCAGGGTCAGCCGGCGGGCGCCCGGATGCCGCTTGACGATGATCGGCTCGCCAAGTCCGGCCACTTTGAGATTCTGCTCCCGGGCCTTGCGTGATTTCAGGCTGCGCCGCATCGGTCGACTTCCCATTCCCTCTAGTCCCGGCCTCGGCCGGTATCGATCTCAGCCAGTGGCGGTATCAGGCCTGAAGTCTCGGCGGCCCCGTTGCCGGCTCGGTTTCCGCCCCGCGCACGTTGCGGCGGCGGGAACGCGACGGCGCGATCCGGGCTTCGCGCGACTCGTTCTGCCTGACGAAATCCAGCATGTCGGGCAGAATCTCGGCATTGAACCGGGAGCCGTTGAAAATTCCGTAGTGTCCCACGCCCGCCTGCTCCCGATGCCGGCGCTTGCCGTTGGGGATCGCGCGGCACAGCGCATGTGCCGCCTGGCATTGGCCCAAGCCGGTGATGTCGTCACGCTCGCCCTCGATCGTCATCAGGGCAACGCGGCTGACGGCGCCGGGCTCGATGTGGTGGCCGCGATGGGTCATCTCGCCCTTGGGCAGCGCGTGGCGGATGAAAACGGTATCCACCGTCTGCAGGTAGAACTCGGCCGCGAGATCCATCACGGCCAGGTACTCGTCGTAGAACTCCTTGTGCTTGACGGCCGAGTCGCCATCGCCCCTGACGAGATGCAGGAAAAGATCGCGATGGGCGCTGACGTGACGGTCGAGGTTCATCGTCATGAATCCGGTGAGCTGAAGAAAGCCCGGATATACCGAGCGCCCCCGTCCGGCATGCAGCCACGGCACGGTCGTGATGACCGACCGCTCGAACCAACCGATACCACGCTCCTCGGCGAGCTTCGTCACGACGGTCGGGCTGATGCGCGTATCGACCGGACCACCCATCAGCATCATGCTGAGCGGCACGTCCTCGTCGCCGGCTTCCTCCATCAGCGAAACCGCCGCGAGCACGGGCACCGATGGCTGGCAGACCGCCAGCACGTGCACATCGCCTTCGAAGAGGCGGAACATCTGGACGAGATAGTCGACATAGGTGTCGAGGTCGAAGCGGCCGCGCGCATAGGGAACGCTGCGCGCATCCTGCCAATCGGTGATCGACACGTCGGCGTGCGGTAGCAGCGCCTGCACAGTCCCGCGCAACAGCGTTGCGTAGTGACCCGACATCGGCGCGACGATGAGGATGCGCGGTTGCGAACGCGCGGTCGCCTCGGACACGTCGCGATCGAAGTGCAGCAGCTTGCAGAACGGCAGATCGAGGAGAACCTCCTCGCGCACCGCGACCGTCACGCCGTCGACCGTCGTCTCGGAGAGACCGAACGCCGGGCGGCCGTAGCGGCGCGTCGTGCGCTCGAACACCTCACAGGCTGCGGTCATGCTACGTCCGGCGATCGTGCGTCCGATCGGATTGAGCGGGTTGTTCAGCAACAGGCGCGTGGCATCGGCGGCGACACGGGCGGGCCGACAGACGGCTTGCCCAAGCTCGAACCAGTGATAGAGCATTGCCCGCCTGTCCCCGTTCGCTTCCCCGATAGACACACCTGGCTCATCGCGGCACCGAAGTGCCGACGTATCCGAATCAGCTTGATTCCGCTGATTTATTGTCTGGACACGCTACCAGTTATCCACCGATTCGCCAATTAGTCTCCACAGCCTGCGGGCAGACTGCAAGAGGTTGATTTGACTCACAGCAGAGGGGCGATTCGGGACGCTATCTCGTCGGGGCTTGCATTGTGTCTAAAGTGCATCACATAGCGGCCGGACGGGTCCATGAGATAGATGAAGGCGCTGTGGTCCATCGTGTAGCCGTCGGGGCTCCCGGCATCGTCCACGCGCCGCGCGAACACCCGATAGGCTCGCGTCACCGCAGCGATTTGCTCCTCGCTTCCGGTCAGCCCCTGGATCTTGGGGTGGAAGGCCGAGACGTAGCCCTGCATGATCTCGGGCGTATCGCGGCCTGGATCGACGGTGATGAAGAGCGGAGCAACCTTGTCGGCTTTCGCGCCCAACGCGTCCAAGGTGCCGGCCATCACCTGCAACGCCGTCGGGCAAACGTCCGGGCAGTGTGTGAAACCGAACATCACTAAGAGATACCGGCCGGCGTAGTCCTGCTGTGTGACGGCCTTGCCGGTCTGATCCACGAGGGAGAACGGTCCGCCGATCTGGGCTTCACCGGTGCTGTCGCTCATGCCCGCCGGGCGCAAAATGAAGGCCAAGCTTCCGCCCAGGGCGAAGGCGACCAGGATCGTGAGTAGGAGTTTCCAGCGCATCGTCCATGCATGACGGTCTTGTTCCGGCCTGACAAGCCCTTGAGCCCGCGCCCATGAGCCGCGATAGTGTGGCTCCCGCTCGCAATCCCACCCAGCAATGACCTGAGCCATGGCCGACCTGAGCTATCCGAGCCTCGATACGGCGCCGAGCCGCCTGCGGCTGCAAACCATCGCGCGGCTGCGCTGGATCGCGGTCGCGGGTCAGATCTTCACGCTGCTCGTCACCTATTTCGGCGCCGCCTTCGACCTGCCGCTCCTGGCCTGCCTCGGCGTCGTCGCCATGTCGGTCGTCGTCAATCTCTTCCTTCAGCTCCGCTACCCGTCCCGGCATCGCCTCTCGGTTCCGTTCGCGACCGCCCTGTTGACCTACGATGTCCTGCAACTCGGGTTGCTGCTCTATCTGACGGGCGGGCTCGAGAACCCGTTCGCCTTTCTCCTCGTGGCCCCCGTGACCGTCTCGGCAGCGACGATGCCGACCGAAAGCACGCTCGCCATCAGCGTGGCGACGCTCGCCGTATCGGCGCTGCTCGTGCGCTATCACGAGCCGCTGCCCTGGCATCCCGGCGTTACCTTCGAGCTTCCCGTGCTCTACCGCCTCGGGATGTGGTGCTCGATCCTGTGCAGCACACTGTTCCTGAGCCTGTATGCGAGGCGTCTCGCGCGCGAGGCGCGGCAAATGTCGGCGGCGCTCGCCGCGACCGAGCTCGTGCTGTCCCGCGAGCAGAAGCTGCATGCCCTCGACGGCCTCGCCGCAGCGGCCGCCCACGAGCTCGGAACGCCGCTGGCAACGATCACTGTCGTCGCCAGCGAGCTTGCGCGCGAGGTCGATCCAAAGACGCCGATCGGCGAGGACATCGCGCTGCTGAAGAGCCAGGCGGCCCGCTGCCGCGAGATCCTGACGACGCTGACGGCGCGCACCGAGGAAGGCGATCCGCTGCACAGCTATCACCCGGTCTCGCACCTGATCGAGGAAGCGATCGAGCCGTTCTTCATCTTCGACAAGGTCATCGACTTCAGGGCGCGGCCGGCCAAGGGCGTGGCGGGCCCGGCGGCCGAGGAGCCGATCGGCCAGCGCCGGCCGGGCGTCCTGCACAGCCTGACGAACATCGTCGAGAACGCGGTCGATTTCGCCCAGGACAGCGTCGACATTCTCGCCGAGTGGGACGCGAGCCGCGTCACCATCGTCATCTCGGACGACGGCCCCGGATTTCCCGAGCACCTGCTCGGCTCGCTCGGCGACCCGTACGTGACGACCAGGCCGCTCGCGCAACGTCACCTGAGCGGCAAACGGGAAGGCGGAGGCCTCGGTCTCGGCTTCTTCATCGCCAAGACCCTGCTCGAGCGCTCCGGCGCGCAGATTTCACTCGCCAATCGCAAGGAGCCGTTGACCGGCGCCGTTGTCCGCATCAGCTGGGCGCGCACCGCGTTCGAGCAGCGGCGGGAAGCCGGCGAGGACGAGCTCGGCCTCGGCTGAGTGCCGTACGTCTTATGGTTAACGCCGGAAGCCTAGGGGCCCCCACTGGCCACAGCGAAAGGTAGCGACTATGATGCGCTGCAACAGGAGGATCGCGTGACCGAAGCAACACCCATCGCCGACCTGCCGGCTGACCGTAGCTTGCTTCTCGTCGATGACGATCGCCCCTTCCTGACGCGCTTGGGCAGGGCGATGGAGCTGCGCGGCTTCGACGTGCGGATGGCCGGCTCGATCGCCGAGGCGCACGGCATGATCCGCGAGCGTGCGCCAGCCTTTGCCGTCGTCGACATGCGTCTCGAGGACGGCAACGGCCTCGACGTCATCGAGGAATTGTCGAAAGCGCGGCCGGAATCTCGCGCCGTCGTGCTCACCGGCTACGGCAACATCGCCACCGCCGTGACGGCGGTGAAGATCGGCGCCGTCGACTATCTGTCGAAGCCCGCCGACGCCGACGACATCTGCAATGCGCTGCTTGCCCGCACGGATCAGAAGGCGGAGCCGCCCGAGAATCCGATGTCGGCCGACCGCGTCCGTTGGGAGCACATCCAGCGCGTCTACGAGCTGTGCAACCGGAACGTCTCGGAGACGGCGCGCCGTCTCAACATGCACCGGCGCACGTTGCAGCGGATCCTCGCCAAGCGGGCACCGAAGTAGCACTCAGCCCAACAGCTCGAGGCGCCCATCCGGATCCCACAACTGATGCAGCCGCCCGGCAGCCGCATGGGCAAAGCGCAGCGTCACAGCCTTCCGCCGTGCAGCCGCCAAGCGCGTCTCAGGCCCCTCCCGCATCATCTCGGCGCCATAGCTATCGGCGATGACGAGGCCCACGTCCTCTGGCAGCACATCGCGCGGGAACGACGGGCTGACGGCGAACATGAAGCGGTCGCACCAGCTGAGATAGTCGGGCCATTTCTGATCGGTATTGAAATCCTCGAGCGAGGATTTGACCTCGACGATCCAGATGTCGCCGGACGCCGACAGCCCGACCACGTCGGCGCGGCGCCCGTCGGCGAGCGACAGCTCGGTCAACGTCGTCATGCCGAGCGACGCCAGCAGCCGGCGTGTGCCGCGGCAGATTTCGAGCGCGCGCTCCGACTGGCGTCCGTCGTTCAAGGGCGAGGGTCTGAGCCCATGCACGAGCCCCATGCGTTGCTCCTTGTGCCCCGTCGGCTTTCCAATGCCGGAGGGCTCACCTAGACTATCGGGACTTGGGTCTTCGGCGGACGTTAGAGAGGTCCGCGCCACGGGGCAACCGGAACACCGAGGGCAAGAGACGATGCTGTTCAAAAAGAGCGGGGCCAAGAAAGTGGAGCCGCCGAAATCGACTCTGGTGCCCGTAGAGAAACTGCGGCGCACATTCGATCCGGCAGCCCTGACCTTCGCGACGACGGCCGAGCTCGAGCCCGTGCAAGGGCTCATCGGCCAAGACCGCGCGCTCAGGGCCATTCGCTTCGGCGTCGGCATCCGCCAGAACGATTTCAACCTGTTCGTGCTCGGACCGCCCGAGAGCGGCAAGAGCACGGCCGTGCAGTCGTATTTGAAGGACAAGGCCGCGAGCGAGCCCTCGCCCTCCGACTGGGCCTACGTCAACAACTTCTCCGACCCCGAGAAACCCAAGGCGCTCCGACTGCCGACGGGGCGCGCCCCGCGTCTGGCCCGCGCGCTGGTCGAGACGGTGGAGGAGCTCAAGACCGCGCTCCCCTCGATGTTCGAGAGCCAGGAGTATCAGAGCCGCCGCCGCGCCATCGACGAGCAGGTGCGTGGCGGCCAGGAAAGCGCCTTCGAGGAGCTGAACGAGCGCGCCAAGGGCCAAGGCATCGCGATCCTGAGAACGCCAACTGGCTTTGCGATGGCGCCGATGCACGAAGGCAAGGTCATCAAGCCGGACGTCTACGAGACGCTCGCCAAGGAAGCCCGTGACGAGTTCGAGACCAAGATCAACGCGCTGCAGAAAGAGCTCGCCACCATTCTCGAGCAGATGCCGCGCACGGAGAAGGATCGCCGCACGCGCCTGCAAGCCTTGAACGAGGAGATGGCCGAGATCGTCGTCCGTCAGGCCATCGCCGACGTCGAGGCGGAGTTTGCGGATTTAGCCGAGGTCACCGTCTATCTCGGCGAGGCGAAGAAGGAGTTCATTCGCAACGTCGGCCTGTTCCTCGGCCAAGGCGAGGAGGGCGAGACCACCGAGAACCAGATCGTCGCCCAGGTCGTCGACGCCGAGCACGACGTGCGCTTCCGCCGCTTCATGGTCAACGTGATGGTGAGCAACGGACACGCGGCCGGAGCGCCCATCATCGAGGAGATCAATCCCGTCCACGGCAATCTGATGGGCCGCGTCGAGCACATTCCGCGCATGGGCGCACTGCTGACAGACTTCCTGCTCATCCGGCCAGGCGCGCTGCACCGGGCGAACGGCGGCTATCTCCTGCTCGATGCCCGCAAGCTGCTGACGAGCCCGTTCGCCTACGAGGCCCTGAAGCGGGCGTTGAAGGCGCGCGAGATCCGCATCGAGGCGCCGGCCGAGAGCATGGGCCTCATCTCGACGCAGTCGCTGCAGCCGGACGCGATCCCGCTCGCCGTCAAGGTCATCCTGTTCGGCGACCGGCAGCTCTACTACATGCTCATGCAGGCCGATCCCGACTTCTCGCGCATCTTCAAGGTGCAGGCCGACTTCGACGAGACGATCGACCGCAACGCGCGCAACTACAACGACTATGCGCGCCTCATCGCTTCCATCGTCGACATGCACGGCGTCCGGCATGTGGACGCCACGGGTGTGGCGCGCTTGATCGAGCAAGCCTCCCGCATCGCCGACGACAGCGAGAAGCTCTCGATCGAGATCGGCAAAATTGCCGACATCGTGCGGGAAGCCGATTTCTGGGCGTCGGAAGCCGGACGCAGCATCATCACGCGCGCCGACGTGAGCCAGGCCATCGAGGAGCAGATCCAGCGCTCCGACCGCGTGCGCGACAAGACGCAGGAGGGCTTCGAGCGCGAGATCATGCTGCTCGATGTTTCTGGAGCGAAGGTCGGTCAGATCAACGGACTGAGCGTGCTATCGGTCGGCAATTTCGCCTTCGGGCGGCCGAGCCGGATCACGGCGCGCGTGCGTCTCGGCGCCGGCAAGGTCACCGACATCGAGCGCGAGGTCGAGCTCGGCGGTCCGCTGCACTCCAAGGGCGTGATGATCCTGTGGGGCTATCTTGCCGGCAGGTTCGCCGAGGACGTTCCGCTCGCCATGGCGGCGAGCCTCGTGTTCGAGCAATCCTATGGCGGCGTCGACGGCGACAGCGCCTCCTCGGCCGAGCTCTACGCGCTGCTCTCGGCCTTGGCGGAGGCGCCGATCAAGCAGGGCTATGCCGTGACGGGCTCGGTCAATCAGCTGGGCGAGGTGCAGGCGATCGGCGGCGTCAACGAGAAGATCGAGGGCTTCTTCGACGTCTGCAAGCTCAAGGGCCTGACGGGTGAGCAGGGCGTGCTCATTCCCATCTCCAACGTGCAGCATCTCATGTTGCGCGAGGACATCGTCGAGGCGGCGCGACAAGGCCAGTTCCGCGTGCACGGCGTCAGCAGCATCGATGAGGGCATCGAGATCCTGACGGGCATTCCGGCCGGCCAGAGGGACAAGGACGGCCGCTTCCCGAAAGACAGCATCAACGGCCGCGTCGAGGCGAAGCTGCGCTCCTTCGCCATGGCGCGCCACGAGTTCCTGACCAAGACCGAAAACTCCGGGACGTCCTGATGGCTCACATGCAAAATGTGCCAAAGATCGTGCTTCGGCTGCGCTCGTCGGCGCCGAGCCGGCTGGCGCTCGAGGCAGCGGTGCGTGCGGCCCGCGCGCTCGAGCGTAGATTGTCAAGCGTCTATATCGAAAGCAGCGAGCTCATGCAGCTCGCGGCGCTCTCCTGCGCGCGCGAGATTTCGTTCACGGGTCGCGATGCGCCGGCGGTTCTGACGCCAGAGCGCCTTGCCGAGGACATGCGCCTGGTCGCGGCGGCGGCGCATCGTGAGCTCAAAGCGCTGGCCGAGATCGCGGGCATCGAGCACGACTTCGAGGTCGTGCGCGACGATCCCGGCCGGGCGCTCGAACGCCCCGTCGAGCCGGGCACGCTGCTCGCGCTCGGCGAGCCGTTCAACGCGACGGAAGCCGCGCGGCTGTCGCATCTGCTCAACGAGGTCGATGCGATCGGCGGCGCGCTCATCACCGGTCCACGCGCATACCGGGTCCGCGGGCCGGTCGTCGTCGCGATCGAGGAAGCGGCGCGGGCGCCTTCGCTCCTCATCGCCGCGCAGCGCCTGCAATCGGAGGATCGCAACGGCATCGTGCTGCTGCTTGTCGGCGATACGCCGCAACGCATCGCGGAATTAAAGGCTGCCATCGAGCGGCTGCCGCGCCCCGATGCCGACCTCACCCTCGCACCGGCCCTGATCTCGCGAGCGGTCGCGGGCCGTGGCGCGGCGGGAATCCTCGCCGAGGCGGTCATCCGTTACCAGGGCGGCTTCGCCATCGCCCATCTGGGCCGTCTGATCCGCGCCCGCGAGCAGGAGCTCAAGATGCTGGCGCAGGCGCTCGAGTGTCCGTTGCTGCTGTTGAAGTAGAGCGGCTCAGCCAGCCGGATAGTCCACGCGGACGAGATAGAGCCCGTGAGCCGGCGCGACCGTTCCGCAGGCCGAGCGATCACGGGCGGCGAGTGCTTGGGCCATATCGGAAATGCGCCACCTCCCCTCGCCGACGTGCTTCAACGAGCCCGTCATCGAACGCACCTGATGATGCAGGAAGGAGCGCGCCGACGCCGTGACGTGGATCTCCTCACCGACGCGGGAGACATCCAGCCGGTCGAGCGATTTGAGCGCGCCCTTGGCCTGGCATTGGCTCGAGCGGAAGGTCGTGAAGTCGTGATGGCCGACGAGGGCTTGGGCCGCGGCATGCATGGCGTCCACATCGAGCGGCCGGACGACATGCCAGACGCGATGGCGATCGAGCGCCGGCGGCGCCCGGCGATTGAGAATGCGATAGAGATAGTGCCGCGCGACAGCACTGAACCGCGCGTCGAAGGTCTCGGATACGGGCGCGACGTCACGCACCGAAACCGGGTCCGGGCGCAGGTTCGCGTTCATCGCATCGCGCACGACGTCGATCGGCCACTCGCGCGTCAGATCGATATGGGCGACCTGCCCCAGCGCATGCACGCCGGCATCCGTGCGGCCGGCGCCTTTCACTGCGACGTCCTCGCCGGTGAACGCCCTGACGGCTTCGGTGAGCCGCGCCTGGACCGAGCGCTGCCCCTCCTGGATCTGCCAGCCGGAGAAGGGCGTGCCGTCGTACTCGATCGTGAGCTTGTAGCGGGGCATCTCGCGACTACGCCGGACGGCGGCTCTTGATGGCCGCGGCGAGCGTGCCCTCGTCGAGATAGTCGAGCTCGCCGCCGACGGGCACGCCGTGGGCCAGACGCGTGATGGTCAAGCCGTCGCGCTTCAGTTCCTCGGCGATGAAGTGCGCGGTCGATTGCCCCTCGACGGTCGCATTCAGCGCCAGGATGATCTCGCGCACCGACGGGTCTGCGGTTCGCTGCATGAGGCCTTTGATGTTCAGATCCTCGGCACGGATGCCGTCGAGTGGGGAGAGATGGCCGCCGAGCACATGATACCGGCCCTTGACGACACCGGCCCGCTCCAGAGCCCAGAGATCGCCGACCTCCTCGACGACGACGATGACGGCATCGTCGCGCCGCTCGTCGCGGCAGATCGTGCAGGGCGTCATCGTATCCACGTTTCCGCACGTCGGGCAAACGCTGATCCGCGTCATGGCTTCCGACATCGCGGCGGCGAGCGGCCCCATCAGCTCGGTGCGCCGCTTGATGAGGGCGAGGGCTGCCTTGCGCGCCGAGCGCGGACCGAGCCCTGGCAGCTTGGACAAGAGCTGGATCAGCCGCTCGATCTCGGGGCCTGCCGTGCCGCGGCTCATAGGGCCTCCGCGACCAGGTCATAGGCCTCGGCCTCGATGACGCGGGCCTGGATGCGATCGCCCGGCTTGAGCCCCTCGGCCTCGTCGATGAACACCGCGCCGTCGATCTCGGGGGCGTCCCAGACGGAGCGGCCGACAGCACCCTCCTCGTCGACCTCGTCGATCAACACCTCGATCGTGCGTCCGACCTTCTCCGCCAAGAGCGTGCCGCTGATCTCCTGCTGCAGCGTCATGAGGCGATGAAAGCGCTCCTCCTTCACCTCGTCGGGCACCTGTCCCGGCAGGTCGTTTGCCTTCGCACCATCGACATCCTCGTACTTGAAGCAGCCGAGGCGGTTGATGTGCGCCTCCTTCAGCCAGTCGAGCAGAGCGACGAAATCGGCCTCGGTCTCTCCCGGAAAACCGACGATGAAGGTCGAGCGGATGGCGAGATCCGGGCAATCGCGACGCCAGCGCGCGATGCGCTCGAGCGTCTTCTCGCCGTGGGCCGGGCGGCGCATCGCCTTGAGCACGCTCGGGCTCGCATGCTGGAACGGGATGTCGAGATAAGGCAGCACCTTGCCCTCCGCCATCAGCGGTATGACGCCGTCGACATGCGGATAGGGATAGACGTAGTGCAGGCGCACCCAGGCGCCGAGGCTGCCGAGACCCTGTGCCAAATCGAGGAACCGCGCGGCGAGCGGCGCGCCCTTCCACGAGCTCTCGGCATACTTGAGATCGAGCCCATAGGCGCTCGTATCCTGCGAGATGACGAGCAGCTCCTTGACGCCGGCGGCGACGAGCTTCTCGGCCTCCGCCATGACGTTCGCCGCCGGCCGGCTCTTCAGGCGTCCGCGGATGTCGGGGATGATGCAGAAGGTGCAAGCGTTGTTGCAGCCTTCCGAAATCTTCAGATACGCGTAGTGGCGGGGCGTCAGGCGGATGCCCTGGGCCGGCACGAGATCGACATAAGGGTCGTGCAGCGGCGGCACGACCTTGTGCACCTCGCCGACGACCTGCTCGTACTGGTGCGGTCCGGTGACGGCGAGCACGCCGGGATGCCGGTCGCGGATGCGCTGCTCCTCGACGCCGAGGCAACCCGTGACGATCACCTTGCCGTTCTCGGCCAGCGCCTCGCCGATGGCGCCGAGGCTCTCCTCCTTGGCCGAGTTCAGGAAGCCGCAGGTGTTGACCACGACGACGTCGGCGCCCTGGTAGTCGGGCGCGATCTGGTAGCCTTCGGAGCGGAGCTTGGAAATGATCCGCTCGGAATCGACCAGCGCCTTCGGACAGCCGAGCGACACGAAGCCGACCTTCGGCGTCTTGGGTTTTGCCGTTTTCGCCCGCGTCGCGGGCTGTGCCTTGGCAGCCGGGCGCCGCGTCCGGGGGGACGTCGTTTTGGTAACCATAATGGGGTCCGCGTTGCCGACGCTATTCCGCGGCGGTTCTGTGCTGAGCCATATCCACGACCAGCCGCGTCGCGTCAACCTTCGTGAAGGCCTTGGCGTTGAACGCGCGGCCGAGCGCGGGGGCAGCGGCCACCACCAGGGCATGGGCTTCATTGGCGATTTGCCGGGCGCGCCGGTCGGACAGCAAGGCTTCCCGCATAGACCGCACGGTGTCCTCGCTCACCCCGTCACGGCCGGAGCCGGGAAGCACAGATAGGCTCAGGCTCGGCGGATCAGCGAGGAGGCGGATCGCGAGCATCAGGTGGTATTTGGCGGGATAGGCATCGCCCCGCCCGCACGCCTGCATGACCTCGCGCGCCCGCCAGAGGATCAGCGCCGCGATCTCGTAGATCTCCAGCGCATGATCGGGATTGAAGATCGTCTCCGGAACGAGACCGCGCAGCACCTTCCAGTCGGCCGACTGAGGCAGCTCGGGGCGCTCGAGGATGGTGCTCGCATAGGCCCGGATCATGTCCTCGATGCCGAACGTGCGCTGGCCGTTGGCGCGCTGCCAGGCGGAGCGGGCGGTCTTCAGCCGCTCGAACCACAGCACGCGCTCGCCGCTCGCATCCCGCAGCCCATCGAAGTGCTGTTGCAGCCGCCGGACGAAGGCGAGCCGGCTCATGAACTCGACGGGCGAAATGTTGGACTGGCGGTTTGTCGCGACGATGATCTTGTCGACGAGATGCTCGTCCTCGGTCGCGACGACTTTCGCGAGAACCTTGACGCTGTCGTCGAGCGCCCGGCGATGCCGGTGCAGGCTGTGGGTCGTCTGGCAGCCGTTGATGACCTTGAGGTCGTGGCACTCGAGCGTCCCCTGGGCGACCTGCCGAACCTCGCGGGCAACCAGCGTCACGCCGTTGTTGAGGATGTGGAAACAGCTCTTGGCCGGGCTTTCGAGCGTCTGCCCGATGCTTTCGTTCACGCTTCCCGAAGTCTCGCCCAGATCGAAGCGTACATTCTCGGCGAACAGCTCGCGGTTGAGGCGCCCATCAGCGGACTCCAGCGCCGACAAGAGCTTCGACGCCGTGATGCACCCGCCCCAGCTGGCAATGGGCGCCGTCGATCCCGCGCTCAGGCCGGGATAGGCAGCCAGCTCCGAGAAATGCAGGCGGATGACGTTGCGCGGATCTTTGCGGTCGCCGAGCCCCATGAGATCGCAACCGTCGATGAACCTAAACGTCACGGTCTCGAACAGTCCGAGCCGCTCGATGTCGCGCCGGCGGAGATCGAAGATGCCGTGGTGATCCGCTTGGAGCTTAGAAGCCGACGCCGGCCAGACGATGTAGAGCGAGCACGACGGCTTCAGCGCAATACCACTCGCCGCGAGGCCCGCGAGCAGCTGATCCTTGAGCCGGCGCCACTGGCTGACGAGCGCATTCTCGACAAGGGCCGCTCTGGGTGCTGCGAAATTGGCGACACCCGTGCACGTCTTCTCGAGCTTGCCTTGCGATATGAAGTCTCTTAGCGTCGCCTGCACGAGAATGAACTCGATCTTGGAGTCCTCGGTCACGGTGCCGAGAGCCGCGTCGAGATCCTCCTCGCTCAGGATCAGCTCGCGATCGATGAACAGGCCGATCGCATCGAGCTTGGCGTCGTCTTGGCCACCGGTGATCAGCGAGAGCACATCATTGCGATCGAGCTCCAGATCGTGAATCCCGTTGACGACCATGTGGGTCGCGTAGGCCTCGAACACGCTCGGATCGACCCACGTCTCGCACTTGCCCGGTGGCACCTCGGAGGGGAAGCCCCAGGCCGTTCCGAACGCCGACAGGCGCTCGGCCAAACCCTTCTCCACGCGCAACTCCTCGGGCAAGCGCACAACACCGGAAACCGGAGATTCCCGAGCGCGGCTACTCAGCCCACAATGTCAACATGCAACGGTTGTGACAGCAGCGGAGAGTGCCCGCAAGCAGGGCTGCGACTGAGCAATATCAGAATCTCAAAACGCGAAGCCATCTTGCAACATCGAGCAAGGTCATGCCGGCTGCCGCGACGTAAGTCAGCGCCGCCGCCTTGAGAATCTGGCGCGCGGCCGGCAGATGCTCGGGCCGAAGATAACCGTCCTTCTTCAGCACCGGCAGCGCCCGGCGGAAGCTCGCATCGTACTCGACGGGCAGCGTCAGGACGTGCATCACGACGTTCGAGCCCAGCACCAGCGCGCCGACGGCCATGTCGATCGCCATCAGCATCGGGCTTTTGGTCACGATCATGAGAACCGGCCCCGCCAGCATCATGATGCTGCCCAGGCGTTGGACCGAGCGGGCCTGCTTGGCCGCCGCGGTTCGCTGAGTGAGAGGGGCGTAGCGGCTGGCGTCCTGGAGCGCGTGCCCGGACTCGTGAGCCGCCACCGCCACGGCTGCGAGCGAGCGGCGCTCGAAATGCTGCGGCATCAGCCGGACTGCCTTCGCCTCGGGATCGTAGTGATCGCCGTCGCGCGTCACCTCGACCTTGACGTGGCCGAGCCCGTGACTGTCGAGAATGCGCCGTGCGACCTCGGCTCCCGTGCCCGGCATGTCGCGGCGCTCGGCCGAATGGCGTTGCAGGACGCTCTTCACCCACATCTGGGGCAGCGTCGCGAGTGCAACAATGACGAGGAGGCCGAGCAGGAGGAAGGGCATGCCCTAGATGTAGAGCATGCCCCTCGTTTGGCAACGTCCGCTCGCCCCTCTCAGTGGTACAGCTTCTCGTAGGCCTGGATGTAGCGCAGCACCTGCTCGGAGAAGCCGTCGATGTGCACCCACTTGTCCTTCTCGTAGCCGATGCCGTTCCGGAAGGAGCCGACGTTGATCATGTAGTTCGTGCGGCCGAACGTCGGCGCCTCGAGCGGGCTGTCGCCGGCGATCCCGCAGTCCTGCTCGTCGGTGA
Source organism: Hyphomicrobiaceae bacterium (assembly GCA_046348995.1). GTDB lineage: Bacteria > Pseudomonadota > Alphaproteobacteria > Rhizobiales > Hyphomicrobiaceae > JANNSX01. The sequence continues at coordinate 160,535 of JAXMDB010000002.1, read as the reverse complement.
TGACGATGATGCGATCGACCTTAGGGTGCTTGGGCTCTAGGAAGCGCATCACCTGATTGAGGAAGATGCCGCCACCGCCGAGCGGCTGACACATGCCGTAGATCGCATCCGCCATCGCCATGCCGCGCCGCGCGGGCACCATCTTCGTCGCGTGCACGCGCGTCACATCGTTGCCGGCCGTCGCATAGATGATCGGCTCCTCGCAGACCTCGCGGGCGATAGCGCCGAGAGCAGATGCCGCGAGCGCCCGGTTCATGTCCGACTTCTTCGACATCATGCCGCCGTACATCGAGCCAGAGACATCGACGACGATCAAGCTGCGCCCGCGCAGCTTCGGCGTCTCGGCCAAGCCCGCGAGCATCGCCTTGTCGATCGCGCCCTCGAGCTGAGGCGCCGCCTTCGCCGCCGCGATGTAGCGGAACGGCAGCACGCGCTCAGCGCCCTTACGGGCGAGGATCGCCTTCTCGATCAACTTCTGGTCGACGCCGGCATCCGTCATGCCGCGCAGATTGCGCAGCAGCGCGAGATAGCCGAGCTTTTTCTCTTTCAGCAGCCGCTCGAAGGTCTCGCGCTTGTCGCCGCCGGACGAGAGTGCGACCTCCCAGGTGTCGGGAGAATCGAGCTCCTTCGCCGCGAGCTTCTTCCAGGTCTCAGCCTGCTCGGCCGCCTTCGGCTTGGCGTGCACCAGAAACAGCACGTCGCGCAACCGGACGGGACCCGGCCGGTCGTACTTGGCGAGCTCGTAGGCATCGAACTTCTCGAACGCGCGTGCCAAACCCTTCTTGAGCTGAGCCGACAGCGGCCGCTTGCCATTGCGCCAGTAGATCGCGACCAGCTCGCTGAGCTCATCGGCACGCTGAATGACGGTCGCCACCGTGTTGGCGACGAGCTTCTCGCGCTTGGCACCCGTCTTGGCGAGCACAGTCAGGAGCAGGAGCGGCGCATGCCGCAGGTTCATCTTCGTGCGCGCCTCGATGGCGATCTTGGCGAGCACCTCGGGATCGACACGTGCCGCCGCATCGCCGATGCGCGCCGTGATCGTCTCGCCGTCCTCGTAGAACTCGTCCTCCCACAGCATGCAGGAGAGCACCGAGCGGCGCAGCCGCTGCTCGTCGGTCAGGGGCTCGAATGCCTCCGCGCCTTCGTGGGTCGTGGCGCCCTTCTTCTTTCGCTTCAGGATGTTCAAGCGCATTTCTTCCTCCCAATCGACACGCAACGCCACAGCCGAGGAACACGCGGGCACGGTGTTTTTCCCGGTGCGTCTGCTCTTCCGCCATCCTGCCATAGATGGTGGCAGGAGAAGGACTTGCACCTCCATGCCCTTTCGGGGCGCCGGGCTACCGAAGGAACCGTACCCTACACCATCGGCCGAATGACGGCTCCGTCGCCGGAGCCGTCACGTGCCTATCGATCTCGCAACTCCCATATCATTCACTCATCATCGGCCGGGCCGAGGAACCTGCCGGCTGCGGGTCATCTCTCGAAGTAACCGCAGCCCTCACCATCGCTCCGGATGGCACACGGGCCGTTTGAGGGCGTACCCGTGTGCCGTCGCTCCTCGCGTCATATCCTTCAGCCAGTCGTCTCCATCGGTCTTGTCGAAGGCCGTCCGAGGAACTTGCGGAGCACGGATCCCGCCCGAGGGCGGAGGTCGTGGCAAGACGAAGTATCCGCGTCCTACACCATCGGACGGCCAGTCTTCATGTCAGGCGCCCAGGGAACAAACGAGCCGGTATGGTGCTCTGCCATTGAGCTACCCCGGCATGGGACCGAGGGTGGGACTCGAACCCACATCCTCCTCGTTATCAGCGAAGTAACCGTGCTCTTCACCACTGGGCGCCTGACGAACAGGAAAATCTCTCTCATGACCCGGCGCGCCCTCGCGCGCGCCGGGTTGCTCATGATCGCCGTCGTGTCGAAGGGCCAAAAGCGAGGAGGCCCTCCGCGGCGCTTGCCGGGGAGGGCCTCGAGATCCGGATGAAGCGTTGTGGTGCTTCTATTCCGAGCTCATCGGGACATCCCAGCCGGTTCGACGCTCGCCGCTCTCCCCGCGTCCGCGGAGAGGGCTTCGACGTCGATGCTGTTGTGTCGCGCGGCGTACATTCCCGTAAGCTCTTCGTTTCTTGAGTTCAGCACCCCGGTCACGACCGAGGGAGCGTGCGTATGATGCATTTCAAGTTTGCTGTCAACCGGATTTTCGCATCGCGTTCGTATCGGTCCGCTAGCGCATCGTGCATTGATCCAGAGGCGGCACGATGCGCTAGCTCTTTGGCTTGTCGCGGCGTTTCGCGCAAAGACCGCGGCACACTTTTGCGCTTGCCGCTCTAGTGCCGCGGATCGTCGTCCACGTCCCAGAAGGGACGCCGGATCTCACGCTCGATGTCGAGGCGCGAAACGCCGATGTCCTTCAGCATGCGATCGTCGAGATCGCGCAGGTCGTGACGAATGCGGGCCGTCGACAGCATCTGGTCGAGACGCTTCAAGGGATGCAGCGCGATCGCCGCCTCGACGGCGCTCCGCACGGGCTCGATGGCCGCCGACAACGCACCTGACAGGCCGGAGATCGCGCCGAGGGATGAGCGGTGCTCGTTGGTCTTGTTCATGATCAGCCTCCAGTTTCTGGTCTTCGAAAGCCAGCCGCGAAGAGCTTCCGCGCTGGTCTCACTGGAATATGGAGGAGGCCTCCTGACAGCATCGCGTCAGGAGGGTCGGGAGGTGCTGCACACCTCCTGACAGCGTACTGTCAGGAGAGGCTGGGTTACGCACAGCGACGCCCCCCAGAGCGGACCCGAACTCTGCGGGACACGATAAACTGCCCGCTTCCCCATCAGTTTTGATAGCATCGGACCCATGCGCCGCGCCGATCGCCTGTTCGACATCATCCAAGCACTCCGCCAATCGAAGCTCGTCCGGGCGAAGGATCTCGCCGAGCAGCTCGAGGTGTCGGAGCGCACGATCTATCGCGACATCGCCGATCTCATCGCATCAGGCGTGCCGATCGAGGGCGAGGCCGGCGTCGGCTACGTGCTGAAGGCGGGCTTCGATCTGCCGCCGCTCATGTTCAGCGAAACCGAGATCGAGGCGCTCGTGCTCGGCGCCCGCATCGTCGAAACCTGGGCGGACGCCGAGCTGGGCAACGCGGCGAGCCGCGTCATCGCCAAGGTCGAGGCGGTGATCCCGGAAGCGCTTCGGGCCTACATGTCCCAGACGGCGCTGCTCGCGCCTCGCGACCGGTTCATGGAGCCGATCAGCTTCGACCTGGCCGAGCTGCGGCGCGCGCTGAGAGAGCAGCGGAGATTGCATTTTCGCTATACGGACGGGATCGGCGAAGGCAGCGAGCGCACCGTGCGCCCGTTGTCGCTCGCTTATTTTGGACCGGTCTGGATGCTCGCCGCCTGGTGCGAGCTGCGCACCGATTTTCGCGTCTTCAGGCTCGACCGCATCGAGGGCTTCCGCGTCGAGGAGGCCCGCTTCAAGACCGAGCGCGGCAAGACGCTCCGCGAGTTCCTGGCGCGTGATCAGACCTGGAACCGGGGCAAGAAGCGGGTGGGGGAGGCGACATAGGCGAAGCCCTACAAATTCCGCTCGAGCGTCCTCACGAACACGGCGAGCGTGCAGCCGGTCTCGGTGCGCGAGTTGTGCTCGGTGCCTTGCCGCAGCATGACGAAGTCGCCGGGCTTGAAGACGGTGCCGTCGTTCTCGATCATCTCGCCGTCAAGCACGAGGAACTGCTCGTGGGAGGTATGCTCGTGCGGCTGCGTCACCGCACCGGGCTCCATGCGGTAGATATAGAAGCCGGCGCCCTCGGGAAACGTCTCGTCGAGCTGGACGTAGCCTTGCTTGGGCAAAGGCGCGCCGTCGACGATGAAGGATTTGAAGACCTTCGGGTCCTTGATGTTGACGACGACCCGTTCGGAGGGGGCAGTGGGTTTCATGGATGCACCTGCAAATCGGTTCAACCCTTGAATTAAACCGCTATTGCTGCCAGATTTTCGGACATGAACCAAGCCCTGACAAAGTCCATGCTGGCTGAGCTCACCGTCTCCGAGCGGCTGACGTTGCTCGAAGCGACCTGGGCATCGCTTCAGGAAAATCCGAGCTTGGTTCCGGTCCCCGACTGGCATAAGGCCGAACTCGATCGGCGGTTGGCATCCCCCGGCAACGGTCCCGCCGCGACAAAGGGGTGGACCGATATCAAGAATGGGCTCGTCGCCAGTCTGCGGTCATGACCGTCCAGGTCCGGCTCGAAGCCGAGCAGGACATTCGCGATGCCATCCAATGGTACGAAAGTCGCGAAGCCAGCCTTGGCCAAATGGTCATCGAGGAGATCGACGCAGCATTTGGCCGGATCGAGGCTGGACCAGAACGCTACCCTCTCAGCTATCGCAACCTACGTCGCGCTCTCGTGCGCCGATTCCCGTATGCCATATATTTCGTAAACGATGGCAGCCGGATCGAGATCATCGCCGTTCTGCATCAACGGCGCGATCTCGCATTGATCGACGAAAGAGACTGACGTGTCAGTGACTCTATTACCCCCGCATCCGCTCCGCCTTCGGATCGAACAGCGGCTCGAGCTGGAGCTGCGCTTTGCGCATCTCGCCCAGGATCTCGATCTCCCATTTGGCCCTCTCGGAGCCGGCTCCGAGCACGTCCGTCGGCACGTAGCCGATGGCGAGCGACTTGTCGGCGTGGTGGCAGTAGCCGCCGGAGGTGATCCAGCCGACGACCTTGCCGTCCTTCCAGACCGCCTCGTCGCCGATGGCGTCGGCATCGCTCGCATCCACGACGAAGGAGACGCGGGTGCGCTTCGGCCCTTCCTCTTTCTCCTTCGCCGCGCCCGTGCGGCCGATGAAATCGTTCTTGGAGAGATCGACGAAGCGGCCGAGATCGGCCTCGAACGGCCCGTAGATCGGGCGGAACTCGCGCGCCCAGGTGCCGAAGCTCTTCTCGCGAGCGAGGCTCAGTAGCGCGCGGCCGCCGAACGGACGGATGCCGAACTCCTGACCAGCATTCCAGAGCGCCGTGAACAGCGCGACCTGATGCTCAGGTCTCACCCAGATCTCGAAACCGAGATCGCCCGTGAAGCTGACGCGGCCGATCATGGCCGGCACCATGCCGATCTCCATGTGAGGCCTAAAGTCCATGAAGCGGAACGCCTTCGCCGACACGTCGTCGTCCGTCACCTTGGCGAGCACCTCGCGCGACTTCGGGCCGGCAATCGTCAGTCCCGTGAGGCCTTGGCCGAGCGCCACGACCTTGACTGTGCCGTCCGTTGGCAGATGCCGCTCGAACCAGCGCATGTGGTACTCTTCGCCGGCACCCGAGCCGAAGATGTAGAAGCGCTCCGGGCCTGCCTTGGCGAGCGACAGATCGCCGATGAGCTTGCCCGCATGATTGAGCATGGGCGCCAACGTCATGCGCCCCTCTTTCGGGATCTTGCAGGCGAGCAGGTGCGACAGCCACGTCTCGGCGTTGACGCCGGTCACTTCATACTTCGCGAAGGTCGACGTCTCGGCGATGCCGACGCCGTTGCGCACGGCTTTGCACTCGGCCTTCACATGCGGGAAGTCCGTCGAGCGATGGAACGAGAACTCGTCCTTCACGCCTGCAGGCGCAAACCACAGCGGCGCTTCCAACGACCAGGAATCGCCCATGACGGCGCCGAGCTCGAGCCACTTGTGATACATCGGCGTCGTCCTGAGCGGACGCGCGGCCGGCAACTCCTCGTTGGGGAAGCGCACGCGGAACCGGCGGCCGTAGTTCTCTCGCACCTTGACGTTCGTGTAGGAGCGCGTCGCCCACTTGCCGAAACGGGCGATGTCCATGGCCCAGACGTCCATGCCGGGATCACCGTCGACCATCCAGTTCGAGAGCGCGAGGCCGACGCCGCCACCCTGGGAGAATCCTGCCATGACACCGCAGGCGACCCAATAATTCTTCAGGCCACGGATCGGGCCGACGAGCGGATTACCGTCCGGCGCAAAGGTGAACGGGCCATTGATGATCTTCTTGATGCCGGCCTTCTGGAACGCCGGAAAGTGACGGAACCCGACCTCGAGATTTTCCGCCATCCGCTCCATATCGTCGGGGAGCAGCGTCGGGCCGAAGTCCCAGGGCGTGTCCTTCGCCGACCACGGGATGCCGTGCTTCTCGTAGGTGCCGAGCAGCATGCCGCCGCGCTCCTGGCGCATATAGATCTCGCCGTCGAAATCGACCGCGTGCAGCACCATCTTGCCGGTCGTCTTGTTGATCTCGGCGACCTCGGGCATGTCCTCGGTGATGAGGTACTGATGCTCCATCGCGAGCACCGGCAACTCGAGGCCGACCATGCGCCCGACCTCGCGCGCCCACAGGCCGCCGCAGTTGATGACGTGCTCGGCGTGAATGTTGCCCTTGTCGGTGATGACGTCCCAGGTGCCGTCGGTGCGCGGCTTCGTATCCATGACGCGCGTGTGCACGTAGACCTCGGCGCCGCCTTTCTTGGCCGAGCCCGCGAAGGCGTGCGTCGTGCCGTAGGGATCGACGTGGCCCTGGATCGGATCGTACATGGCGCCGGTGAATTGGCGCTTGTCGATGAGTGGCAAGAGTTTCTCGGCCTCGTCCAGCGAAACCAACTCGACCTGCATGCCGAGATAGCGACCCTTCGAGCGGATGGCTTTCAACCACTCCCAGCGCGCGGGCGTCGCAGCCAGCATCAGGCCTTCCGTCATGTGCAGACCGACAGACTGGCCGGAGACCTCCTCGATCTCCTTGTAGAGGTTGATGGTGTACTGCTGGAGCTTGGCGACGTTGGGATCGCCGTTGACCGTGTGCATGCCGCCGGCCGCGTGCCAAGTCGAGCCCGAGGTCAGCTCGAGTCGCTCGATCAACACGACGTCCCGCCAGCCCTTCTTCGTCAGGTGATAGAGCACGCTGGCGCCGACGACGCCGCCGCCGATGACGACGACTTGGGCATGCGATTTCATGGCCGTTTCCCCGTGATCTCAATGGTTCTTATTGGTCACAAGCGGACCAAATTGGTTCGTATCAGTGGTAGGTGATGCCAAGGGAGGGGTCAAGTTGTAGACGCTTGGCCGAGGCACTTTCCGTTGGGGAGGTTTTTTCATCTTCCTCTGGCATGCTCGCCCTGATGAAGGACAAGCGTCGCCGGTATCTGCGGTTCGCTCTTCGCCGCCACAATGCCAAATCCGGTGTGCGCGACGGCGTCTTCTCCTGTGCCTATGCGCTACGCCGGGACTTGGAGACGGACTCTGCCGCGCTTGCGCGCCTCGAGCCCGCACTCGATTGGCTCAACGAAAACCTTCCGGTGCCCCATCGCTTCTCTACCTCCCGGTCGAAGGGTGCGCGCGATCGCAACAACAAGGGCATATCTTGGCTGAAGCCAGAAGCGACGACACATATAGCCATGATGCACGAGCTTGCCTCAGTGCTGGGGGAATGTGGCCACGTCGTGGACGTTCTGAGCTCAACCCGGCCCGGATACATCGTTTACGAGGACGCCTATCAGGTCGTCGCCGAACCGTTCGCGGACATCGGGGCATGACATCGAAAAGACACCTGATACAAAGTAATTTCGTGCCTTCATCCGCCAGATGACTATCTCTTCGTGACCTGATGCCAAGGAATGGGTTTTAAGACATGTACCTGACGCCCCGCCGCCGCCGAGCACTCCTGACCACCTTCGCCACATCTGTTGCTCTCGCCGCGCTCGGCGTAGCACCGGGTCCGCAACCGTGGTCCGCGACCGCGGCGATGGCGGCCGAGACGGTCACGGTCGAGAACCTCGCCATCGAGACCGGCATCGGCACGATCAAGATCCCGAAGCTCGAGGCCGAGGAGTCCTCGGTGGCTGCGGCCGAGATCCAGAGCCTCCTGACAGCTCCGTCGGCTACCGATGCCGCAGCGAAGATCGATGCCATATCCGCCACACGCTGGACCGCGCCCGAGATCGTCTTCGAGCAGAAGCTCGGCGCGGTGAACCAGACCATCACCTATCGCGACGTCGTGCTCGAGGACATCGTCAACGGCCGCATCGCACGCATGAAAGTGGCCGGTGGCGACATCGAGAGCGCGCTGCCCGACGGGCAGAAGATGTCGGGCCACATGGGCGCCATGTCGGCGACCGGCATGGATCTCGCGGCGATGGCGCGGATCCTGACGACGACGTCCACCGATCCGAACGCGCCGCTCGTGACCGTGTACGAGAGCTTCGCCGCCGAAGGCTACGAGATCACCATGGGCGATGCCGGCTTCATCAAGGTCGGCACCATGGCGGGCCGCGACTTCCGCATGCGGCCGATGTCGATGTCCTTCGCCGACCTGATGAAGACGCTGACGGAGGCCATGCCGCAGACTCCGAGCGCCGAGCCGACGCCCGAGCAGCAGGCGAAGGCCCTCGGCGCGATGCCGGCCATACTCGAGATCTACAAGTCGTATGCCTTCGCCGATGTCGAGGTCCGGGATATGGAGTTCTCGGTCAAGGCGCCGGAGCCGATTGCGTTCAAGATGGGCCGCATCGGCATGAAGGATTTCGGCAACGCGCGCATCGGCGAGATGTCGGTCGAAGGCATCAGCATGGCGAAGACCGGCGCCGACGGCGGGAACTTCGCGCTCGGCAAGTTCACGTTCAAGGGCATCGACTTCGCCGATGCGCTGGCCGACATGCAAACCCTTATGGGAACCCTGCAGGCGGCTGCGGCCGATCCCAATGCACAGGCTACGCCGCCTGCGATCGATCCCTCCAGCATGCACATGCCGCGCTTCGACGAGATTTCCATCGAGGGTCTTTCGTTCGACGGCATGGTCAATCCGAGTGCGCCGGAGCCGATCGATCCGGCGGCGGTCGACCCGGCGGCGCCGCCTGCCGAGCCCGCCAAGCCCGAGCACATCAAGATGTCGCTCGACCGGATGGCCTTCACGGTCAAGAAGTGGTCGAACCTCATCCCGGTGTCGTTCAACTTCGCGATCGACAAAGCCTTCATGGAGCCCGATGCGACGGATGAGAAGTTCGCGCAGATGCGGGCCATGGGCATCGACGTGCTCGACATGTCGCTCGCGACCGCCGTCGACTACGACGAGGCGGCGCAGCGCCTGACCTTCGAAAATCTCGCTATCGACATGGCCAAAGTCGGCAAGATCGCCCTCAAGGGCACGGTCGAAGGCGTTCCTCCGGAGGCCTTCTCGGGCAAGCCGGAAGCCGCGCAGATGGCGATGGCCATGGCGTCGGTCAAGTCGCTCGAGATCGAAGCGGCTGATGCAGGCATGATCGGGCTGATCCTCGCGCAGCAGTCGGCAACGACGGGCATGCCTGCCGATCAGCTGCGTGAGCAATTCGCCGCGATGCCGGTCGCGGCCCTGCCGCAGGTGCTCGGCCAGACGCCGCAGGTCGCCGAGCTTGCGAATGCCCTCGGATCGTTCATGCGCTCCGGCGGCACGCTCAAGATCGTCGCGAGCTCGCTCTCGGGCGTCGGCATGATGGACATGGCCGATATCCCGGGCATCATGGCGAAGACCGAGATCAAGGCGACGGTCTCGCCCTGAGCCTCACGTGTCGGCGATCTGATAGCTGTCGCTCAGATCGCCGATCCACGCCCACATGGCGAGCAGGGGCGCGGCGCCCGTCTGCATGATGTGCGGCTCATCAGGCGCGTGATGCACGAGCGTGCCCAGCGGCTTCGGCGTGAGCTTGGTCGCGCCCTGCTGCCAGAGCGCGGTGCCCGAAAGAACGAAATACAGCTCCTCGGCGTGATGCCAATGGCTCGGGTAGTAGGTCTCGGGCGCCTGCAGATAGAGCCCGAAATAGAAACGCGGGTCGGGCCGCGACGTGCCCTCGCCGATCAACGTGACATAGGCGTAGCGGCCCTTGAAAGATGCCGGGACAGGAAGCGTCCCTTCGGTCCAGTCGAGCTCTTTCAGACCGTGTCCGAGCGGCTTTGCGATCGCATGCAGATCGGTTGACGCGAGAATGGTATCGAGATGCGTCGCGGCCGGGGGATGTGCAGCGTCGATCACATAAGCGCCTCCCGCATGCTCGCCCAGCAGTCGCGCGACCTCGATCGCCTGCGCGACTCCGCTCTCGCGATAGGCGTCCGCCGCGGCGGCAATGAAGCGGTTGAGGGCCGAGGTGCTCATGACTTCACCGCGATGTAGTCGGCGTAGACGGGTGGCTCGTACGCTGCTCTGACAATTGTGAAGCCCGCCTCCTCGAGGAGCCGCTCCATAATCCATCCGTAGGTCGAGTGCTCCTCGCGGAGGTGTGTCGCTGTCTCCGCCCGCGAGTAGCCCGTGTTGGCGGTCATCCAGGCAATCCACGACTCGGCGACCTCGGATATCTCGCTGGGCCCGCAGTTGAGCACCACATCGCGAATGAAGAGCTTGCCGCCTGGCTTCAAGGCTTGATTGATCCGCGTGAGCGCCACCCCTTTCCAGAGATCGGGCAGGTGATGGAGCGCGAACTTCGTCGTGATCAGATCGATCGAGTTGGGCTGAGCCTCGAAGCTTAGAAAGCTCGCGTGCTGCGTTTCGATATTGCCAAGTCTCATCGACTTGGCTCGAGCAGCGGTTGCCGCCAGCATCGCCGGCGACGCGTCGATGGCGACGACGCGCCTGCAAAACTCTGCCGCCGCAGCAACAAGCAACCCCGTACCGCAACCGATGTCGGCGACCTCATGCTCAGGCGTCACGCCGAGCATCATGATCAGCGCCCGATCCTCGTCCAGTTTGGTGGACTGTCGATCATCATAGGTCGTGACCTCGGCCGGATCGGCGAAATCGAGGCCGACCTGCCTGAGATCGTCATACTGCCAATCAGGCCGGTCGCACATGTTTCACCCCGCCCTCAAGCCACTGGCCATTTCGCCAGATCGACGACGCGGCCCGCATCGGCAGTACCGGCGACCTTTGCGAGCAGCGCCTGGTCGGTCGTCACCAGCTGCGCCCCGAGCCGGCGGGCGGCGACGACGTAAAGGCAATCGTAGACGGGATGCTTGATGGAGCGAGCGAGCAGGCTGGTCTCCGCGATGAGACCAAAGGCCGGCAACACAGTTCGAAAGTACCGGGGCAGCAGCTCGATAGCCCTGTTGACGACGTCGGTCTCGATCAACCCGCGACGCTCGGTTTTCCAGAGCGCGTTCGCAACCTCGACCAGCACAAGCTCAGGCGCCACGCGCTCGACGCCAGGATCGAAGAGCCGCTTGGCTTGACCGGCATCCGGCTCGCTCACGAACCATTTCACCGCGACACAGGAATCGACGACGACTCTCACTTCACTCGAGCCCTTCCCTGATCTCGTCTTTCGTCAGGGGCTGCAGCGGCTCCGGAAATCGAGACATGAAATAGTCTGTGAGCTTGAGGCATTCCTCCGAGGTCAGCGGCGTGTTTTCGACAATGATATCCCGCACCGTCTGCTCGAGCGAGCGGCCGGACAGCTCCGCTTTCGTTTTCAAGGTCTCGATGACACCGTCGGGGAGGTTGCGGACGAGAATCTGGCCCATAGACATCTCCCAATGCTATCGAAAATGATAGCATTGAGCGTTGCGCTGATCAAGCCATTGTCAGATCGGCCGGGGCCCGCCACCTTGCCCCGCAAACGCCAAGGGGTGCCATGACATGACTGAACCGCGGACGCTGACCCTCGCCGAGATCGAGACGCTGAGCCAACGAGCCCTCGAGGCCCATGGCGCGAGCCCCGAAGGCGCGCGAAGCATCGCCCGTGCGATCGCACTCGCCGAAGCGAGCGGCAATGCGATCTGCGGAATGCACTACGTGCACAAGATATGCGATCAGCTCGAGGCCGGGGCGGTCGACGGACGCGTGAAACCGGTCGTGGTCAAGACCGGCCAGCCGGCGCGTCTCGTCGTCGACGTGCGACACGGCTTTGCGCATCGCGCCTTCGATCTTCGCCTCCCCGATCTCGTGGAGGCCGCGGAGAAATACGGCGTCGCGACGCTCGCGCTGAAGCATTCCTACAATGCGCTCGATCTCGGGCAGTTCGCCGAGCGGATTGCGGAAGCCGGCATGATCGGCATCGCCTTTTCGAGCTCGCCGGCGGCCGTGGCTCATCCCGGCATGTCGAAGAAGCTCTTCGGCACAAACCCATTCGCCTATGCGGTGCCGGGGACCGATGGCGAGCCTGAGCTGGTCGTCGACATGAGCACGAGCGCGGTGACGAAAAACGCGATCGTCCTCAAGGCCGCGGCCGGCGAGACGCTCGAGCCGGGCGTCGCCGTCGATCGCGCGGGCCAGCCGACGACTGACCCCAAGATCGCGCTGGAGGACGGCGCCATCCTCGCCTTCGGCGGCCACAAGGGCGCGGCGATCAGCCTCCTCGTCGAGCTGCTCGGCGCGGTGTTGACGGGCTCGAGCCTATCGAAAGACGCCGGCATGTTCGTCGGCAAGAGCGGCAAGCGGCCGGATATCGGCCAATTCTTCATCGCGCTCGATCCGGGCGGCGCAGCGGGCGAGGGTTTCGATGTGAGGCTCGGTGCGCTCGGCCGCGCCATCGCCGAGGCCGGCGGCCGCCTCCCCGGTGAGCGACGCTTCGAAAAGCGGACGCAAGCGGAGAAGACTGGCGTCCAGGTGAAGGCTGAGATCGTCGCCGAGGTCGAAGCGTTGGGGGGCGGGCCTCACTGACAAGCTCGGGCGTTATCCCACCTTTACGAAAGGTGGGATAACTCACCCCGCCCGCAAAATCTTCTCCATCGGCCGCCCCTTCGCGAGCTCGTCGATGAGCTTGTCGAGATAGCGGATCTCGCGCATCAGCGGCTCCTCGATCTCCTCGACGCGAACGCCGCAGACGGTGCCCGTGATCAGCGCGCGCGACGGGTTGGGCTTCGGCGCCTTGGCGAAGAACGTCTCGAAGTCCACCTTCGCGGCGATCTGCGCTTCGAGCCGCTTCTGCGTATAGCCCGTCAGCCAGCGAATGACCTCGTCGACTTCCGATTTCGTGCGCCCCTTTTTCTCCGCCTTCGCGACGTAGAGCGGATAGACGCTGGCAAAGCTCATCGTGTAGATGCGGTGGCCGGGCATTGGGCGAGCTCCTCACACCTCAGAGCGCACGTATGGATGCGCGGTAGACCGGGTGGGCCATTGCGGCGCGCGCGAAGGCCTCATCTGCCGTAACGAGAATGGCACGCTCAGCTAGCGACGTGGCGAGATAGAAGCAATCGTAAGCGGTCTGATCCAGCTCGAAGGCAATGGTTTGGGCCGCTTTGGAATAGTCTCTGGCGCTGAGGCAGCGGATGGGCGCCGCATCGATCGCGGCGAGAGCTGCCATCGCCGTTTCGCGCGTAATCTGCCCCCGGCGCGCTTTGACCCAGAGTACGTTGGCGCATTCCGTCCACATGAGATCCGGAGCAGCAAGGACCTCATGTTCAAGCAGCCCGCGCGCGCGATCCGACCCCTCCTCCGGCACTACCCACTTCAGCGCCACGCTGGCATCGACGATGATCATCGTCTGTCGCGATCCCGATCCGCGCGCAGGTCGTCGAGCGTGGAGGGACCGGAGACGGTGCCGACGAGCTCACGGGCAGCATCGAGGCGCGCCAGCGCCTCGGCTCGCGAGAGGCCTGCGGAGGCGGTCAGCGCCCTCCTGGCCTCCTCCTCGAGGGAATTGCCTGAGCGTGCCGCCCGCGCCTTCAGGGCGTCCAAGACGGCAGCGTCCACGTTGCGGATGAGGATCTGTCCCATGACCGCATGAATATCATGATATCGATATCAATGCAATCATTCGATGCCTACCCCCGCATCCTCTTCCCCTCGGGATCGAACAGCGGCTCGGTGATGATCGTGGCCTTGCGATTGTCGCCCAAGATCTCGATCTCGAAGGCGCCGGCGCCCAAATCCCCCGCAAGCTCTTTCGGCACGTAGCCTTGCGCGAGCGAGCGGTCGACGTAGTGCGCGTAGCCGCCCGACGTCACCCAGCCGACGACTTTGCCACCATGCCAGATCGGCTCGTCGCCGAGCACGTCGGCGGTCGCGGCATCGACCACGAAGCTGACACGGCGGAGCGTGCCGCCCGAAGCCTTTTCCTTGGCCGCCGCCTCACGGCCGATGAAGTCGTTCTTCGTCAGATCGACGAAGCGGTCGAGGCCGGCTTCGTAGGCGCCATAGATCGGGCGGAGCTCGCGGTACCAGGTGGGAAAATTCTTTTCGAGCCGCATCGCAAGCAGGGCGCGCATACCGAAATCGACGAGACTCAGATCGGCACCCGCGCGCTTGATCTCGGCATAGAGGCGGCGCTGGTATTCGGGCTTGACCCAGATCTCGTAACCGAGATCGCCCGTGTAGGTGACGCGGTTGATCATCGCCGGGACGTGGGCGATGTCCATCGACCGGTGCTCCATGAACTTGAAGCCGGCGTTGGAGACGTCTTCGTCCGTCAGGCGCTGCAAGAGCTCGCGCGAGCGGGGACCTGCGATCGACAAGCCGACAAGCCCCATGTCGTAGCGGGTGATGCGGACCGATCCGTCTGCCGGCAGATGCTGCTCGAACCAGCGCATATGATACTTCTGCGCTTGAGACGAGCCCCACATGACAAAGCGATCGTCTGCGGCTTTCGCGATCGTGAAGTCGCCGATGAGGCGGCCGGCCTCGTTCAGCATCGGCGTCAGGATGAGACGGCCCGTGCGCGGCATCTTGTTCGTCATGAGACGCGACAGAAACGCTTCAGCACCTGGGCCCTCGAAGGCATACTTGGCGAAGTTGGCGATCTCGGTGACGCCGACTGCGTTGCGGCAGCCGAGCACCTCGGCTTTCACGTGCGCAAAATCGTTCGAGCGATGGAACGAGACGACATCCTTCGGCTCGACGCCCTTCGGCGCGAACCAAAGCGGCGTCTCGAGGCCCCACGAGTCGCCCATGACCGCGCCATGGCTAAGCATCGTGTCATAGAGCGCCGTCGTCTGCTGCGGACGCGCGGCCGGAAGCTCCTCGTTGGGGAAGCGGATCGAAAAGCGGCGCGAATAGTTCTCGCGCACCTTCTCGTTCGTGTAGGTGCGCGTCGCCCATTCGCCGAAGCGGGCGACATCCATGCCCCAGACGTCGAAGCCCGGATCGCCGTTCACCATCCACTGCGAGAGCGCGAGGCCGACGCCGCCGCCCTGACTGAATCCCGCCATGACGCCGCAAGCGACCCAGTAGTTCTTGAGACCCTGCACCGGGCCGACAAGCGGATTGCCGTCCGGCGTGAAGGTGAAAGGCCCGTTGATCACCCGCTTGATGCCGGCGCGGCCCAAGGCCGGGAAATGCTTGTAGGCGATCTCGAGCGAGGGCGCGATCCGGTCGAGATCGTCCGGCAGCAGCTCCTGCCCGAAGCTCCACGGCATGGTCTTCGGCTGGAACGGCACACACGCCTTCTCGTAGGTGCCGAGCACCATGCCGTTGCGCTCCTGGCGCGTGTAGATCTCCGACTTGAAGTCGAGCGCGTGCGTGACCTCCCGGCCGTGCTCCTTGTTGTAGGCGACGACCTCCGGGATATCCTCGGTGACGAAGTACATATGCTCCATGGCGAGCACGGGCAGCTCGAGGCCGACCATGCGTCCGACCTCGCGCGCCCACAGGCCACCGCAGTTGACGACGTGCTCGGCGTGCACGGTGCCCTTCTCGGTGACGACGTCCCAGGTGCCGTCGGTGCGGGGTTTGAGCTCGACGACGCGGTTGCCGAGCACGATCTCGGCGCCGCCGATCTGCGCCGATTTGGCGTAGGCCGCAGTCGTATCCTCAGGATTGAGGTTGCCGTCCGCCTTGTCCCAGAGCGCGCCGACGAAATACTTCTCCTCCATCAGCGGGAAGAGCTTCTTGGCTTCCGATGGCGTCAGGAGCTCGGTGTCGAGGTTCAAGTAGCGAGCGCGAGCATGCGCCATCTTGCACCAATCCCAGCGGTCCTGGTTGTCCGCCAGGATGACGCCCCCCGACTGATGCAGGCCGCAGGACTGGCCGGAGATGCGTTCCAGCTCCGCATAGAGGCCGATCGTGTAGCCCTGCAGCTTGGCGACGTTGGGATCCCCGTTCAGCGTGTGGAAGCCGCCTGCCGCATGCCAGGTCGAGCCGGCGGCAAGCCGCGCGCGCTCGATCAGCATCACATCTTTCCAGCCGGCTTTCGTCAGGTGATAGGCGACCGAGCAGCCGACGACACCGCCGCCGATGACGACGACGCGGGTATGGGACTTCATGGGACGACCTCTCCTTGCCTGCCAGGTCCATGTTCTGGCCGGAGGTGATCCCGACTTCGCAGCCGCCGTCAAGCCGAGACGCGTACCCGCTACCGGCCGAGCTTGAAGGTGAAGTCGTAGGCACTGCCTTGGGCGTCGCGCGGATGCAAAAGCATCTCGCCGCGCGCCTTCTTGAACTTGCCGGTGCCGCCGATGATCGCGAGCGTCGAATCCTTGCCGTCGTTGAAGGTGCCGGTCACCATGATCTGGCCCTTCTCGAGCACGCTCGTCCAACTGCACTCCCAGGCTTTGCCTGTAACGGTGCGCACGCACCAGCCATTGTTGGTGCCGATCTTGGTGGCATTCGCCTCGTCGTAGAGATCGTTGGCGAAGGTGAGGACATCGCCGGGGCTGTCTCCCTTGGCGCCAGCGTCCAGGACCGCGTCGGTCGTCGCGCGCTCGACGACTTTCACTTGACTGCTCGATGACGCGAGCGCTGCGCCAACGGGCATCAAAGAGACTGCGACACCAGCGAGAAGCGCACCTCTGACAGCACGATCGACACGCATGTTTCTCTCCCTATTCACGCCAGGGCGCCCGGTCCGCACTTCGGCGCGACACAGACAATCCGCCCTTAACCGCGTTCAGCTTATCATGCGATCGTCGATCCGCAGCCAATCTCGCGATACCCGCGCAGAATAAACTGTGGCACCAATGCCGCTTCTGCCTCGATGCGTGCCACGCCAGAGCACGTTCAGGCGAAGTGGACTCCGGTTCGCCTCAAGAACGTGCTCAAAACCAATAGCCTAGATCGGGTTCTCGATTCCATTTGAGCTGAACCCGATCTAGAAGGGTCGGCGGCATCTCAACTGGGGAAAGCAGGCGATGCTCTTCGACTACGTCATCGTCGGTGCAGGCTCGGCCGGCTCCGCACTTGCCGCGCGCCTGTCGGCCAACGGCCGGTTCACGGTCGCCTTGATCGAGGCTGGCCCGTCAGACCGGCGGTTCTGGATCCAGACCCCGATCGGCTACGCCAAGACGTTCAACGACGCCTCTGTGAACTGGATGTTCACCTCCGAGCCCGTGCCGGGCCTCGGCGGCCGCGTGCTGCCGGTGCCCCGCGGCAAGGTCCTCGGCGGCTCCTCCTCGATCAACGCACTCGTCTACATCCGCGGCCAGGCCGCCGACTACGACGACTGGCGCGAAATGGGGAACACCGGCTGGGGCTGGCAGGACGTGCTGCCGTACTTCCGGCGCCTGGAAGATTATCCCAATGGCGATCCGGCGCTGCACGGCAAGGGCGGACCCGTCGGCATCACCGATCCGTCGCGCCAGGCACACCGGACGACCAAAGCCTACTACGACGGCGCGATCGAGCTCGGCATCCCCTACAATCCCGACTTCAACGGTGCGACCCAGGAAGGCGTCGGACCCTATCATCTGACCGTTCGCGGAGGCCTACGTTCGTCGGCCGCACGCGCCTATCTGTGGCCGTCGATGAGCCGCAAGAACCTGTTCGTCGAGACGGAGGCGCTCGTCACGCGCATCGTCTTCGAGGGCCGGCGCGCGGTCGGCATCGATGTCCGCAAGAACGGTGAAACGCTGTTCCTGCGGGCGCAACGCGAGGTGATCCTGTCGTCCGGTGCGATCGGCTCGCCCCAACTGCTGCAAGTCTCGGGCGTCGGGCCGTCGGCTCTGCTCAAGGAGCACGGCATCCCGATCGTCCATGTGAACGAGTCGGTCGGCCAGAACCTGCAGGAGCACGCGGCCTACGATCATTACTACCGTGCCAAGGTGCGCACGATGAACGCGACGCTCTATCCCTGGTGGGGCCAGGCGTTCTGGGGGGCGATGTATCTCGCGTTCCGGCGCGGGCCGCTTTCGCTCAGCATCAATCAGGGCGGCGGCTTCGTGCGCTCCTCTCCAGATCGCGCGCGCCCGAACATGCAGCTCTACTTCTGCCCGATGTCGTTCCAGAAAGCGCCGGCCGGGTCGTCCGCCTTCATCGTGCCGGACAAGCAATCGGGATTCTCGCTGACCGTCTCGCCGTGCCGGCCGCATAGCCGCGGCTGGGTCAAGATCAAGTCCGCCGATCCCAGCGTTGCCCCGATGATCCAGCCCAACCTGCTGGCTGATCACCGCGATGTCGCCGAGATGCTGGAAGGCGCACGCCTCTTGCGGCAGTTGCGCTCGACGGAGGCGCTGTCGGCCATCATCGATCACGAAACCATGCCAGGGGCAGAGGTGCAGGACGACGCGGCGCTCATCGAGGACATTCGCGCCAAGACCAACTCGATCTATCACCCGAGCTGCTCGTGCCGCATGGGCACGGACCCGATGTCCTCGGTGGTCGATCCCAAGCTCAAGGTGCACGGCGTGTCGGGCTTGCGCATCATCGATGCGTCGGTGTTCCCGACGGTGACGTCGGGCAACCTCAACGGCCCTTCGCTGATGGTGGGCGAGAAGGGTGCGGATTTGGTGGTGGCCGATACGCGGGGGTAAGGCAGGCGACCTGCCGGTCGCCCCTACGGCACTACTCAAAAATCCGTCGGCTGGCCGCCTTCGCGGATGCGGCGCTCGACGAAGGTGTCGAGCTCCTCTGCGATCGCCGGGTCGAGATACGGCTCCTCGTACTCGGCGAGCGCTTGCTTGTAGACCGCGTTGGCTTTCTGCCAGGCTTGCGGCGAGCCCGCCGCCTCCCAGCTCTGGAAGTTGCGCCAATCCGAGATGAGCGGCGCGTAGAAGGCGCTCGAATAGCGCTCGAGCGTCTGCTTGGCCCCGAAGAAATGCCCGCCGGGTCCGACCTCCTTGATCGCGGCCAGCCCCAGCGCATCCTCGCTCATGTCGAGGGGTTTCAAGAACTCGGCCACCATCTGGATCAAATCGATGTCGAGCGCGAACTTCTCGAACGAGCCGACGAGCCCGCCCTCCATCCAGCCCGCCGCATGGACGATGAGATTGCCGCCGCCCATGATGGCGCCCCAGAGCGAGAACACGCTCTCATAGGCCGCCTGCGCATCGACCATGTTGGCCGCATTCGTAGACGATGTGCGATAGGGCAGCTTGTAGCGGCGCGCGAGCTGGCCGCCGACGGTACAGGCTTTCATGTACTCGGGGGTGCCGAAGGCTGGGGCACCGGACTTCATGTCGACGTTCGAGGTGAAGCCACCGTAGATGAACTTCGCGCCGGCCCGCGTGAACTGGCTCAACACCAACCCCGCCAGCGCCTCCGCATTCTGCTCGACGAGCGCGCCCGCCATCGTCACCGGCGCCATGGCGCCGGCCAGCGTGAACGGCGTGACGCAACATACCTGGCCATGGCGAGCGAGCTCGATGATGCCCATCGCCATCGGCCCGTCGAGCTTCATCGGCGAGTTCGTGTTGATGACCGTCATGACGACAGGCGTGTCGTCGATCTTGTCCTTGGGCACACCGCAGGCGATGCGGGCCATCTCGATACCGTCGAACAGCCGCTCGCGGCCGGTCGAGGACACGAAGTAGACCTTGTCCGACAGCTTCGCCTTGGCGCGACCGACATGCAGATGCCGCACGGACGCATGGATATCGAGGGAATCTGTCGAGCCGCCACCCGACATATGGATGATGTTGAAGAACTGCGAGAGCCGGATGAAATTGCAGGAATCTTCGAAGGAGCCCGGCCGCCGGCCACGATCCATATCCGAGCAGTTGGGCGGGCCGCCGACCGGTCCGAAGACAATCCAGTTGCCGCCGAAGCGGACCGAATGCGCGGGATTGCGCGCATTGAGCACGAACTCGGAGGGCGCCCGCCGCAAGGCTTCATCGACGAGCTCGCGGCCGATGCGCACCCGCTCGCCGTCCACCTTGCAGCCAGCTCTTTTGTAGATCTCGAGGGCTTCCGTGTTGAGGATCACCTCCATGCCGACCTCCTCGAGCAGCCGCATCGAGGCCTCGTGGATCGACTCGAGCTGGTCATCGGAGACGAATTTGATGGGGTCGAGGGTCAGGCGCGGCTGGGCAAAAGGCTGTTGCTGAATGCGGGTCTGGGAGGGCTCCCCGCGGCGGCGGCCTTCGCGCTTGCGTCCCCGTGAGGTGTCCTCGACAGCCGTCATGGCGCGCTCCTTCCGCATGTTTGAAGCGGCGATCCTAGACGGGCGCGCGGTCAGGGGGAAGCGATCTCCACGCATGCGCTGGACAGCCCTGCGGCCGAAATCCTGATACGATTGCGCGATGACCTCCTCCCGCATCATCCTCCTCAACGGAGCCGGCAGCGCCGGCAAGAGCTCGATCGCCCGAGCGCTGCAGGCGATCACGCGCGAGCCCTATCTGCACGTCGCCATGGACGCTTTTCTCGACATGCTGCCCGGAGCCTATCAGGACGATCCCGAGAGCTTCCGGTATGAGACGCTGACGGCAAGCGGCTCACCCGAGGTGGCGATCCACGCGGGTCCGGCGGGTGTAAGGCTGATGGCCGGCATGCGGGCGGCGATCGCCGGCCTCGCCGCCGAAGGCAACAACCTGATCGTCGACGACGTGATTTTCGGCGACGACGGCTCGATCGCCGACTACCGGGCCCGGCTGGCCGGACACCCGTTTTATGTCGTCGCCGTGCATGCCCCTCTCGACGTGCTGGAAGCGCGGGAGAAGGCGCGGGGGGACCGTCTGATCGGCCTCGCCCGCTGGCAATTCCCTCGCGTTCATGCCGGGCTGACCTACGATTTCGAGGTAAACACCGCCGCCAACCCGCCCGAGACCTGCGCCCGTCTCATTAGGGATCGGTTCGATCTTTGAGGCCGCCTGCTTGCCTCGACCGCCCCCGAGCCGTTAACACGGGGCCCCGACACCCTTAGGCCCGGACCCGTCCCATGCCCGCCTCAGCCCTGATGAACGTGATGATCGCCGCAGCCCGCAAGGCCGGCCGGAGCCTCACGCGCGATTTCAACGAGGTCGAGCAGCTTCAGGTCTCGGTCAAGGGACCAGCCAACTTCGTTTCCGCTGCCGATCACCGGGCCGAGGACATCCTCTTCAACGAGCTCTCCAAGTCCCGTCCGGGCTACGGTTTCGTCATGGAGGAGCGGGGCCATGTCGAGGGTGCCGACAAGAGCCACCGCTGGATCATCGATCCGCTGGACGGCACGACGAACTTCCTGCACTCGATCCCGATTTTCGCCATCTCGATTGCGCTCGAGCGCGAGGGCGAGCTCGTCGCCGGCGTCGTCTACAATCCCGTGATGGACGAGACCTACACGGCCGAGAAAGGCAAAGGCGCGTTCTTGAACGACCGCCGCCTGCGCGTCGCCAACCGGCGCCGGCTCGAGGAATGCGTCATTGCCACCGGCATCCCCTACTACCAAGGCGGACACAAGAAATTCCTCGAGGAGGTCGGCATCGTCATGTCGAAGACCGCGGGGATCAGGCGCTGCGGCGCGGCCGCCATCGATCTCGCCTGGGTCGCGGCGGGCCGGTTCGACGGCTTCTGGGAGCGCAAGCTCTCGCCCTGGGATGTGGCGGCTGGCGCTTTGCTCGTCCGGGAGGCCGGCGGCTACGTCAGCGACCCCGACGGCCGGGACAAGTTCCTGGAGTCGGGCGATATCGTCGCCGGCAACCCGGTCATTCACAAGGCGCTGCTCGGCCTCGTCCAATAGCCGCCGCCACAGCGCCGCCAGAAAGTCGGGGCAAGAACGGACGAGTTTGTCCTACCTTGGCACCTGCGCTAGCTTTATCCTCCGGCCAAGACAAAGGCCGGCTTTAGGTCCGCTAGCGTACGAGGGTAATCGAGCACGATGGCAAAGCGCGAGGTTCCAGACGCCGAGACGGCGTTCCAGTCGTCGTTCTCGCGCCCCCAGTTTCATCTGCTCACGATGGTGGTGTTCCTGGCCCTCATGGGCTTTCTGGCCGCCATCCTCTCCGACCTCATCCTGACGGCGCTCCGGGCCAACGTTTTCCTCAACTCGGTCATCCTCGCGGTTCTCTCGATCGGCATCATCAATGCGTTCCGGCAGGTTCTGGCGCTCTATCCCGAGATCCGCTGGGTCAACAGCCTGAGGATCTCGGACCCGGGGCTGGCGGTAGAGCGGCAGCCGACGCTGCTCGCCCCGATGGCCAACATGCTGCGCGACCGGCGGGGCGTTCTCTCGCTCTCGCCCTTGTCGATGCGCACCATCGTCGACAGCGTCGGCGCCAGGCTCGACGAGCGGCGCGACACCTCGCGCTACCTGGTCGGCCTGATGATCTTCCTCGGGCTGCTCGGCACCTTCTTCGGTCTGCTCGAGACGATCCGCTCGGTCGGGCAAACGATCAACGCCCTCGACGTCTCGAGCTCCGATAGCCTCAACGTGTTCCAGGAATTGAAGACCGGCCTTCAGGCGCCCCTCAAGGGCATGGGCACGGCGTTCTCGTCGTCGCTGTTCGGTCTCTCCGGCTCGATGATGCTGGGCTTCCTCGAGCTGCAGTCGAGCCAGGCGCAGAACCGGTTCTACAACGACCTCGAGGAATGGTTGTCGGGCATCACCGAGCTGACGCCGGGCTCGGGCGCGGGCGATCAGACCTCGCAGTTCCGATATGCCATCGGCGAGTTGCAACGCTCCATCGCCGAGCTCGGCTCGAACCTGCGCAACGGGCAAGCCCACGCCGCGCCACCCGCCAACGAGGAAGCGGTCAAGGAGCTGGCGGGCGGCATCGAGAAGCTCGTCAAGCAGATGCGCGCCGAGCAGAAGGTCGTGCGCGAGTGGGTCGACGAGCAAGCCGCGCAGCAGAACGAGCTGATGGTCGTGCTGCGCGACCTCTCGCACTCGATTCAGCCGCGGAGATAGCCGATGGCGTACGCGCGCGGACGCCGCGGCGGCACCGCCCAGGATTTCTGGCCTGGCTACGTCGACATTCTCTCGACGCTGCTGCTCGTCGTGACCTTCCTCATGTCGCTGTTCATGGTCACGCAGTTTTTCGTGAGCCAGGAGAGCTCTGGCAAGGACAAGACGCTCAAGAGCCTGACGGCGCAAATCGCGCAGCTGACGGAGCTGTTGTCACTCGAGCGCACGAACAAGAAGACGACGGAGGACGAGCTCTCGGCTTTGTCTGCGAGCCTGGCCGAGACGGAGGCCGAGAAGAAGCGGCTCGGTGATCTCGTCGCCCTGGGCGACGAGAAGGCCGGCGCCGCGCAATCGCGCGCGGCCGTGCTCGAGACCGACCTCAACACGCAGAAGGAGATCTCGGAAGAGGCCCTCGCCCGCGTCAACCTCCTCAATCAGCAGCTGCTCGCCTTGCGACGCCAGATCGCCGCGCTCGAGGATGCGCTCAGCGCGGCGGAGAGCAAGGACAAGGAGAGCCAGACCCGGATTGCGGATCTGGGTCAGCGGCTCAACGTGGCGCTCGCCAAGAAGGTGCAGGAGCTTTCGCAATATCGCTCGGAGTTCTTCGGAAAGCTCAGAACCCTGCTCGCCAACCGGCAGGACGTGCGCGTCGTCGGCGACCGCTTCGTGTTCCAAGCGGAGGTGCTGTTCCCGTCCGGCTCCGATGTGATCAACCCGCAGGGTCTGTCGACGCTCGATTCCCTTGCGACGGCATTGAAGGAGCTCAACGACAAGATCCCGGCCGAGGTGAACTGGGTGCTTCGCGTCGACGGCCATACCGATCGCCGTCCGATCGCCACCGCGACCTTCCGCTCGAACTGGGAGCTGTCGAGCGCCCGCGCCATCGCCGTCGTGAAGTTCCTGATGTCTCGCGGCATCCCCGCGAACCGGCTCGTCGCCGCGGGCTTCGGCGAGAACCAGCCGATCGAGGCCGGCGAGACCGAGGAAGCCTTCGCAAAAAACCGCCGCATCGAGCTGAAGCTCACGGAGCGGTAGACGTAGCGGCGCACCAGCAGTCGAGCTTTGACACCGTCGGCGAAGTCGCTCTCCTGGATCCCCATCCGGCGCTCGCATGCGCTCGCTTGGATGAGGATGACGGAACCTATGGCTGCTGTAGAGAAGAGCCGCTTCGTCATCCTCACACGCGAGCGCGAAGCGCGCAGTAGGCGTCGGGATCGAGCGTAAGACCGCGACCCAGGCGCCTCAGAGTCAGCCGTTGGTCACGCCGCGAACTGCAGCCCCGCCAACCGGCTGTAGATGCCGCCCTTGGCGATCAGGCTCTGATGCGTTCCTTCCTCGACAAGGCGGCCCTGGTCGAGCACGAGGATACGGTCGGCCTTCTGGACGGTCGCCAGCCGATGCGCGATGACGAGCGTCGTGCGGCTTCCCATGATGCGCTCGAGGGCGGCCTGCACCTTGGCCTCGCTCTCGGCATCGAGCGCGCTCGTCGCCTCGTCGAGCAGCAGGATCGGCGCATTGCGCAGGATGGCGCGCGCGATCGCGATGCGCTGGCGCTGTCCACCCGAGAGCGTGACGCCACGCTCGCCGGCCTTCGTGTCGAGACCGTCCGGAAGACGTGCGATGAATTCCATCGACTCGGCCGTCGTCGCCGCGCGCTCGATGTCGGCTCGGGTCGCCTCCGGCATGCCGTAGCGGATGTTTTCGGCGAGCGTGTCGGCGAACAGCGCGACCTCTTGCGGCACCAGCGCCGCGCGCGACCGCAACGCCGCCAACTCGGCCTGCCGGACGTCGACGCCATCGACGCGCACACTGCCGCCCGACGGATCGTAGAATCGCAGCACGAGATTGAAGATTGTCGACTTGCCGGCGCCGGACGGGCCGACGATGGCGACCGTCTCGCCGGGCTTCACACGGAAGCTGACCGCATCGAGCGCGGCGACCTCGGGCCGTGAGGGATAGCGGAAGGTAACGGCATCGAAAACAACCTCGCCGCGGGATGCGTTGGGAAACGCCACCGGCCGCTCGGGCGAGCGGATCTCGGGCGTGTGCGCCAACAGCTCCGCCAATCGCTCGGCCGCGCCTGCGGCCTGGGCGGCTTCTCCGAACA
Source organism: Hyphomicrobiaceae bacterium (assembly GCA_046348995.1). Classification (GTDB taxonomy): domain Bacteria; phylum Pseudomonadota; class Alphaproteobacteria; order Rhizobiales; family Hyphomicrobiaceae; genus JANNSX01. Next base: position 135,489 of record JAXMDB010000002.1, on the reverse strand, counting down.
CTTCCGACAGTCCGCCGAGCGCTCCCGCCGCGAACACGGCGTAGAGCACGAACTGCCCGAGCGTTCCGCCCGACATGCGGCCGGCGAGCACGTCTCCCGCACCGAGCCAGAGAATGCCGACGATGCCGGCGAAGACCAGAAACAGCGCTACGGCCGTCAGTCCCGCGCGTGCCCGCATGCGCGCACCCGCCGCCTGAAACGCGAGCTCGAGCGCACCGGCGAAGCGTCCCGTAACTTGCGCTTCTGCACCGGCCGCCTGCATCGTCCGGACGGAGGCCAGGTTCTCGGCGGCGTAGGCGGATGCTGTCGCGAGGCTGTCCTGCGCCGTGCGCGAGAGGCGTTTGACCACCCGACCGTAGATGACGAGCGGAATGACGATGAGCGGGATCAGCCCCAAGACCAGCACGGAGAGCTTCGTGCTGGTGACGAACATCATGACGAGGGCACCCAGAAGCAGCACCACGTTGCGCAGCGTCTGGGAGAAAGCCGTGCCGATCGCCGACTTGATCTGCGTCGTATCGGCGGTCAGCCGCGACATGACCTCGCCCGATTGCGCCGTTTCGAAAAAGCCCGGGCTTTGCGTCGAAAGGCGCCGGAACACGTCGCCAGCGAGATCGGCGACCACACGCTCCCCGAGCCAGCTCACGGTGTAGAAACGAGCGGCGCTCGCCAAGGCAAGAATGGCGCCGATAGCGACCATGACGGCGAAGTACCGATCGACGAAGGCGCCGTTGCCGCCGGCGAAGCCGAGATCGATCATCCGTCGGACACCGAGCGGCAAGACGAGCGTCGCGACGGCCGCCGAGGTCAGCGAAACGAGCGCGGCGATACACATGGCGGGGTAACGCCGCAGATAGGGCTTGAGCATGAAGAGCGGGCTCAAGTCCCTGCGGCGCCCCTTGCCTGCCGCTGCGATGCCAGCTTGCGCGTCTGCGGCGATGTCCGCCATTCTCAGCTGCCTCCTCCGGTCGCGAGGCATATCCCCAAGGCCGGCCCGGCGGCACCATGCCCGAAGGCGGAAGCGACTGACAAGGGCAGGGCCAGCGTCAGGCCTTGACCTCGACGTCGTCCCAGAAGCTCACCCAGTGATCGATGGTCCGCATCGTCTCGCCGGCCGGCTTCTCGTAAGACCAGGCTGCCCGCTCGCTCGACATTTTGCCGTCGGCGACATCGTAGAACTGGACGCCATGGGGGCATTCGAGATCGCTCTCGGTCTTGTGGGCTTGCTTGAGCAGGCCCATCCGCACACTGTCGCGCGGAAAGTAGGTGTAGCCGCGCACCTCGAGCGTTTTGTCGCTCTCGGCGATCGTCTGGCCGTTCCAGATGGCTTTCATGACGCGCTCCTTTGCTTCACCGTCGCGTCGCGAGCGTGCGGCCGGCGCCTATTCAGCAGCAGCCCTGAACGAGGTGTCGGCCGTTCGGCCGGCGGGACCTTCCGTTCGCTCGCTTCGCATGGGAGGGAAACGCGGACCGGCCTTGGCCGGATGCGGATTTTGCCGTGAGCGGCCTTCGAAATGAGCGCCCTCGTCGAGAACCAGCGACGTGAACACGAGCTCGGCCTCGACCTTGGAGGTCGATCTGAGCACGATTTCCTTGGCAAAAATCTCGCCGCGCACGCGGCCCGAGATCTCGACCCGGTCGGCGACGACGACCCCGTCGAGCTCGGCGGTCGGCCCGGCGATCAGCGTACCGCAGCGGATATCGGCCTCGTAGCTGCCTTCGACGATGATGGTGCCGCGATACTGGATGATGCCGGTGATCGAGCTCCAGGGCCCGAGCACGAGCGGCTGCGAGGCATCGGTGCCCATGGGCGCGGGGCCGGGCATCAAGTCGGACACGGTACGCTACTCCCCCCGGAGCTTCACGAGACGGATCATACACAGACGATCCACAGCCTGCCAACACCGCCCTACTGTCCGGCGATCGACTGGCTCACGGCTAAGGTGACTGGACAAATGAGACAATCCGATGGTCTTCTCTCGCCATCATAAGCTGTGACCGCCGGTCACGATCGAGCAGAAGGCCAAGCCCCATGAAAACCCGCGCCGCCGTCGCCTTCGAGAAGGCCAAGCCCTTGGAGGTCGTCGAGGTCGATCTCGAGGGTCCGAAGCACGGCGAGGTGCTGGTCGAGATCAAGGCGACGGGCATCTGCCACACGGACGAATTCACGATCTCGGGCGCCGATCCCGAAGGCTTGTTCCCCGCCATCATGGGCCACGAGGGCGCCGGCGTGATCGTCGATGTCGGACCTGGCGTCACGAGCGTCAAGAAGGGCGACCACGTCATTCCGCTCTATACGCCCGAATGCCGGACCTGCCCGTCATGCCTCTCGCGCAAGACGAACCTGTGCACGTCGATCCGTGCGACGCAGGGGCAAGGCGTGATGCCCGACGGCACCAGCCGCTTCTCCTACAAGGGCCAGAAGATTCACCACTACATGGGTTGCTCGACGTTCTCCAACTACACCGTGCTACCCGAGATCGCGGTGGCGAAAATCCGCGAGGACGCGCCTTTCGACACCGCCTGCTACATCGGCTGCGGCGTCACCACCGGCGTCGGCGCGGTCATCAACACGGCAAAGGTGACGCCGGGCTCGACCGCGATCGTGTTCGGGTTGGGCGGCATCGGCCTCAACGTGATCCAGGGCCTACGTCTCGCCAGCGCCCGCATGATCATCGGCGTCGACGTCAACGACGACAAGAAGGCCTGGGGCGAGAAGTTCGGCATGACGCACTTCGTCAATCCGAAGAAGGTATCGGGAGATATCGTGGCGCATCTCGTCAACATGACGAAGCGCGGCGAGGACCAGATCGGCGGCGCCGATTACACCTTCGACTGCACGGGCAATGTCGAGGTGATGCGCGCGGCGCTCGAAGCCTGCCACCGCGGCTGGGGCGAGAGCATCATCATCGGCGTCGCGGGCGCGGGTCAGGAGATCAAGACGCGCCCCTTCCAGCTCGTGACGGGCCGCGTCTGGAAGGGCACGGCGTTCGGCGGCGCCAGGGGCCGGACCGACGTTCCCAAGATCGTCGATTGGTACATGGACGGCGTCATCGAGATCGACCCGATGATCACGCATCGCCTGAAGCTCGAGGAGATCAACACGGCGTTCGATCTCATGCACGCCGGCAAGTCGATCCGCTCGGTGGTGGTGTACTGAGGCGTTCGCGCGTCGCGCTGCATCTCAGCTGCGGGTCGCCCCTACGGCGTTGCCAAATCACGACCCCAACGAAAAACGGGCGCCCCTTTTGGGGACGCCCGTAAGTCTCACGCACTCAGGGGAAAACCGGTTACGCCGCCGACTTGTGCTCGATCGTCTTGCCTTGGTCGGCGGTCGAGATCGCGATCGTCCGGGGCTTCATCTTCTCCGGAATCTCGCGCACGAGATCGACGTGAAGCATGCCGTCCTTCACTTCCGCGCCCTTCACCTCGACGTAGTCGGCGAGCTGGAAACGGCGCTCGAAGGAACGCGCGGCAATGCCGCGATGCAGGTAGCTCTTACCCTTCTCCTCGGCCGCAGCCTTCTCGCCGGTGACGGTGAGCAGGCTTTCCTTGACCTCGATCTTCAGCTCGTCGGGCTTGAAGCCGGCGACAGCCATGGAGATCCGGTAGCCGTTCTCGGACGTGCGCTCGATGTCATAGGGCGGATACGCCGAGACCTCGCCGTTGCCATTGGGCAGGCTGTCGAGCAGCGAGAACAGACGGTCGAAACCGACGGTGTTGCGGAAGAAGGGGGAAAAATCGACGTGTCGCATAACAGGTCCTCCATAGGAAGCGACGTGTTGTGTGTGCCCTGCCCCGAAAGGCCAGAGCGCGATAGCGATGCCCCGCATGGGCGGCATCGACAGCCGTTATGTGGGGAACAGGGTGCGGGAGTTCAAGAGGGGGGGGGCGGCCGGGACCGGCGCCTGAGAGCTTGTCGAGCCCGCCGCGGCTCGGCGTCTCGATCTCGCTATGCTTGAACTCCGCGCATTGGCGCGATACCTCCGCGATCGAGCGGCCGATCGGCCGATCCAGAAGATGGCCTCGTCGCGAAGCGGTACGCGGCCGGCGTCATGGAAGCTTTTGAGTAGTCGAGGATCGGCAATGGCCATTGGGTTTATCGGAACCGGCGCGATTACGGACGCGATGGTGCGTGGCCTATTGCGGCCGCCCAGAATTGTGCCGGAGATCATCGTCTCTCCGCGCAATCGCGAGGTTGCCTCCAAGCTCGCACACGATTTTCAAGAAGTAAGAATTGCCCGCGACAATCAGGAGGTTATCGACGCCTGCGAGACGGTCGTCCTGGCCGTGCGCCCGCAAATCGCCGAGGACGTCATAAAGGCGCTCAGATTCCGGGAGGCCCAAACTGTTGTCAGCGCCATAGCGACCATGGACAGACCGCGGCTCTCGAGGTGGATCGGCGCCGACGTCACGTTGGTCCAGGCCGTTCCATTGCCGGCGGTGGCCCATCGCGGGGGCGTTACGGCCATTTACCCGCAGAACGAGCAGATGGCCGCAATGTTCGGAGCCCTCGGGACGGCCATCAGTTGCAACACGAAGACGGAGTACGATGCTCTGGCCGCCGCAAGCGCGCTCATGGCCACGTATTTCGGCGTGCTCGATGTTGCGGCGAGCTGGATGGTGGGAAAGGGGCTGCCTGCGGAGTTGGCGCGCGGGTATCTGACGCCGCTGTTTTCTGACCTAACCGAAGTCGCGCGATCGGCCGGGCCCAAGGTCGCCTATAGCGAGTTGACGAGTGAGTTCTGTACAAAAGGCGGTTTGAACGAGCAGGTCTTGAACGATTTTCGGACGTATGACGGCCCAGCCGCATTGACCCTGGCGCTCGACAATGTGTTCTCGCGCATCAGCAAAAATTAGCTGCCCCCCGCTTCTCACAGCCAAACGGCCAAGCAGCGCAACAGGTGCGGGCGATAGTCAGTTCCGCCGTTATGTCAGCTCGGGGTCACCATCGCCTGTCCTCAGGGGTACGCTTGCCACCCCCGACCTCCCGCCAACCTGAACCGCGCCTGAACGAACCCTTTCACTCCCATTCACGTTTCCCGATCCACTCTGTTTTTCACGGGGTTAGTTGAAAGGGGCATTTTCATGAAATCGCTGCTTGCAGCTGCAATCGCGACCGGGCTCGCCATGAGCGCGCCCGTCCACGCCGCGGATCTCGGCTATGACGAGAACGGCGATCCCTATGTCACCATCGGCCAGGAGGACCCGGGCAGCTATCCGGTGCCGTCCGCCAATGTCGACGACATCTATGTCGAGCCCGGCGCCCCCACCTCAGATGTCTATTTCGACGAGGGACAGTCGGGCTATGCGCCGGCGTATCGGCGGCATCACCGCCGCGACGCGGGCGCGTGCCTCTCGCGCCGGGGCCTGCGCGCCAACCTCATGGGCCAGGGCTGGCGGGACATGCGCGGGGTCGCTGCCGACCCGGACGTCGTCGGGCTGACGGCAAGCCGTCCGAACGGCCTCGTCTATCGCCTCAAGATCGACCGCTGCTCCGGCGTCATCATCGCCGCCTATCTCATCGACCAGGGGGGCGGCGGCGCCTATGCCGCGAGCGACCTGAACGTCCCGGGCTACTGAACAGCAGGCCCATTGCGGCCTTTGCGACACGCTTAAGCGAGCCGCCGCACCGCCAATGCGGCGGCTCTGTTTGTGCTCTCACGGCTATGCTGTAAGAGGGGCTTGAGCCCTGGCCTGGCAGCTCCTGCCCGGCCGGCCTGGAGCCTTGAGCCGATGCGCAGCGATCTCGTCGTCCTCGCCAAGAACCCCGTGCCGAGCGGCGCCCGTGTCGGCACCTTCAAGAGCTTCGACGGCAAGGAGATGCGCTATGCCATCTGGCAGGCGAGCCGGGGCCCGAAGCGTGGCACGGTCTGCCTGTTCGGCGGCCGCACCGAGTTCATCGAGAAGTATTTCGAGGTCGTCGCCGACCTGCGCAGGCGGGGCTTTGCCGTCGCGACGATGGATTGGCGCGGCCAGGGCGGCTCGGTCCGCGAGCTGCGCAATCCACGCAAGGGCTATGTGCGCGACTTCGCCGACTTCGATGCCGATCTGCAGCGCTTCATGCGCGACATCGTCATGCCGGACTGCCTGCCACCCTACATCGCGCTCGGCCATTCGATGGGCGGCAACGTGCTGCTCCGTGCCGCCGCCATGCCGGGAGTCTGGTTCGAGCGCATCGTGCTCTCCGCGCCGATGGTTCGGCTGCATTCGAGCCAGGCGAAGGTCTCGATGCGGACCGCGCGCAACGCCGCCCGCGTTGCCTGCTCGATCGGCTTGGGCAGCACCTACGTGCCCGGCGGCAGCGACGACTACGGTGAGCACTGGCCCTTCGAAGGCAACAAGGTGACGGGCGATCGCGAGCGCTACGCCCGCAGCAACGCCATCATCGAGGCGGCGCCAGATTTGGGCCTCGGCTCGGCGACCTACCGGTGGCTGTGGGAAGCGTTCAAGTCGATGGACCGGCTATGGCGGGCCGACTATGCGCCGTCCGTGCAGGTGCCGATCCTGTTTGCCATCGCCGGTGAGGATCGGGTCGCGCAATCGCGCGCCGTCGAGGACTTCGCGCTGCGGCTGAAGCTCGCCCGCCACATCGTCATCCCGCATGCGCGCCACGAGATCATGCAGGAGCGCGACGAGCTCCGGCAGCAGTTCTGGGCGGCCTTCGACGCCTACGTCGGAGTGAGCGGCGCCGTCTGATTCGACGATAGCGACCCCTTGCACCGCATATTGATTTTGCTGTCTCACCTTGTATTGCTTTTGCTGAAGCAACCACAAGGAGACGGCCGACATGAAGGCTCAAGCGCTCGCCCTATCGCTTGCACTATCCGGGCTCGCGAGCGGTCCCGTGATCGCCGATGAAAAGGTCGATCGCGGGGCCTACCTTGTTCAGTTCAGCGGCTGCTTCGATTGCCACACGCCCGGCTACTTCTTCGGCAAGCCCGACATGTCGCGCTTTCTCGGTGGCTCGGAGGTCGGCTTCGAGATCCCTGAAATGGGTGTCTTCTATGGGCCGAATTTGACGCCCGATCCCGAGACCGGCCTCGGCAAATGGAGCGAGGCGGAAATCGTGACGGCCCTGCAGACGGGCAAGCGCCCGGACGGCCGCGAGCTCGCGCCGATCATGCCGTGGCGCTCGTTCGCGAAGATGACCAAGGAGGATGCCGAGGCGATCGCGGCCTACCTCAAGACCTTGCCCGTCGTGCAGAACAAGGTGCCGGGCCCCTTCGGGCCGGGTGAAAAGCCGACGTCCTTCGTGATGAAGATCGTCGCCCCCGAGTGACGCTTGCTACGCGTTGAGCAGCGCCAACGCGGCCTCGTGGAGACGCGGGTCGCCGGCGGCGATGATCGAGCCGCCGTATTGGGCATCGCCGCCCGCCCAGGTCGTCACGACGCCCCCCGCGCGCTCGATGATCGGGACCAGCGCGGCGATGTCGTAGCTCTGGAGGTTGGCCTCGATGATGAGGTCGACCTGTCCCATGGCGACGAGACAGTAGCCGAGGCAATCGCCGCCGTAGCGGGTCATGCGCACGCGGGCTTTCACGCGATTGAACGCCTCGAGCTGGCCGGACTCCCGAAAGAGATCCGGATGCGTCGAGCCGAGGATTGCGTGATCGAGCGTCGGACAGGCCCGCGTCGCGAGCCGGCGTGGGCCCCCCGGCCCCGCATAGTGAGCCGACGCATCGTCCGACCAGAAGCGCTCGCCGGTGAACGGCTGGTTCATCATGCCGATGAGCGGCTTGCCCTCGTAGCGAAGGCCGATGAGCGTGCCCCAGGTTTGCATGCCCATCATGAAGGACCGCGTGCCGTCGATCGGATCGATCACCCAGGCGAGCGGTGAGCTCGCGTTGGCCGTGCCGAGCTCCTCGCCGACGATGCCGTGGTCCGGGTAGCGCTCGAGGATGGCCGCGCGGATGACCTCCTCGGCCGCTCGATCCGCGGCCGTGACCGGGTCGAAGCCAGAGCCCGCGAGCTTATTGTCGACGGTGATCGATTGGCGGAAGTAGGGGAGAATGACCTCTCCCGAGCGGCGCGCCAGCTCATGGGCGAACGTCACCAGCTCGTCGGTCGATGGTCTGCGTTTGCTCACAGGTGCAACTCTCGTCAAAGGCCCACCGAACGTACGTCCGCACGACACCAATCAAGGAGTATAGACACATCCGCCACACTAGAGCATAAAAGTCACGCTGAAGAGTGTCCCATACTTGTTCGACGGCGCTTGGCGCATCATATCTTGACCTGCGAGCGGCGTCGATTCGCTGCCCGCATGCCCTCCTTGGGCGTTTCCTCCCTAGACTTGGGCCGCCTCATGCGGCCCATTCTTTTTCTGGGGATCGGCTATCCCTCGGCGAGACCCTGGTCTGCAATTTTGCATGGCAGGCATTAGCGCTGACCCCCATGCCGACGGGGCGTCTTGAAGGCTATTTAAGTCCGCCATCGCAGTGACTTAGGACCTTGGCTGGCCTGCCAGGCCACGTCATGTCAGGGCTGTGGCGAGGGTCGACAGATTGTCACGGCTCGGCCCCGAGGGCTTGCAACTTGTGCGCCGCACACTTAGATTGTTGCAACGCGGCAGGGCTAGCTTCCCTGGCACTGCCGCTGCCCTCCTTGGGCGTTTCCTCCCTAGACTTGGGCCGCTCGCAAAACGGGCGGCCTTTTTTTATGGTGAATGCGACCGGAGCGCCTATTCGGCGGCGGCACGGGGTACCATCAGGCTCGTCGCTTCGATCATGACCCGCTCCATGATCGATCTCAGATCGCGCGCAACCCGGTAGAAACCGGGCGTCGTTTCGAACCGCTCCTCGTGCATGTAGAGGCTGCGGTTGACCTCGATCTGGAGGGCGTGAACGCCGAGGCTCGGATTGCCATAGTGCTCGGTAATGAAGCCGCCGGCATAAGGCCGGTTGAGAGCAACCTCATAGCCGAGCTTCACCAGCTCCCCTTGCAGGAAGCGCGTCAGCGCCGGATGGCAGGAGGAGCCGAACCGGTCACCCAGCACGATGTGCGGCCGTTGTCCCGGCTGCCCGGAGCCCGCCGACGGCATCGAGTGACAATCGATCAGCACCGCAGTCCCGAAGGTCCGGCGCGCGGCCGTCAGCAACTGGCCGAGCTCGGCGTGATAGGGCTTGTAGAGCCGGTTGATCCGTTCGAACGCGGCCTCCACCGTCAGCGGACGCCGGTAGATCTCCTCGCTTTCGGCGACAACGCGGGCAATCGTGCCGAGGCCGCCCACGACCCGTAGCGAGCGCGTGTTGGCGAAGTCCGGCAGACGCTCCTCGAAGAGCTCCGGATCGAGCTCGTAGGGCTCCCGATTGACGTCGAGATAGGCGCGCGGAAACCGCGCCGCGATCATCGGGGCGCCGAGCTTCGTCACCTCGCGAAACAGCTCGTCGACGAAGGCGTCCTCGGACTTGCGCAGCGTCGCCGCCGGCAACCGGGAATCCTCGAGGAACGCCTTGGGATAGACTCTGCCCGAATGGGGAGAGGAAAACACGAAGGGATGCAGAATCTGATCCGGCTGATGCACGAGGTAAGGCGGCGTCAGCTCCGAGAGGATGGCGGCACGTTCCCGGGCGCTCATGTCTTGTCCATCCTGAGGTCTGCGCTCGCTCGGCCTTACAGGGGAGAACATGCCGAAGTGCGCGACACTTTGCCAAGCCGCACGGCCCCTGTCCACGGCCGATCTGCGGAAATGGCGAGAGTTTCTGGGGAAAGTGCGCCTGCGCGCCACGTCTTCATCCCTACTTTACCTAAGCACGCCAAAATCGCATGCCGTCACCGTCGATCGAGCCAGTCCCGGTAGCACTCCCATGTCCCTGTCCGGCACCTTGCCGCGCACCCTCCAACGTATCCTGCTCGCCGAGGATGACGAGCTTTTGCGCCGTTTTCTCGTCCGTGAGCTCGAGAAGGCCGGCTATTTGGTGGCCCACTTCGCCAACGGCACCGAGGCTTACGAGCGCTTGAAGGAGGAGCCCTTCACGCTCCTCCTCACCGACATCGTCATGCCGGAGATGGACGGTATCGAGCTCGCGCGGCGGGCCCAGGAGATCGATCCCGACATCAAGATCATGTTCATCACCGGGTTCTCGGCGGTGACCCTGAACACCGAATCCATGGCGCCGAAAGAAGCCAAGATTCTGTCGAAGCCCTTCCACTTGAAGACGCTCGTCAACGAGGTCGAGCGGTTGCTGGCCGCGTAACGGCTCAGGCGGCGATCCGCCGGCGCTTGGACCGCTCGCGCAGTCCGATGGCGACGAGGAAGACCGCGAACACGATCGCCATCGCATAGGGAAAGCCGTTCGGCCCGTAGTGCTCCATGGCTTGTCCGGCGATCAAAGCGCCGAGCAGCGCTCCGGTTCCCCAGGTCGTCGACATGGCGGACGTTCCGGCCACCAGCTCGGATCCCGTGAACCGTTCCCCGAGCTCGGCGAGCGCCACGGTATAGATCCCGACCGACGAAGCCCCGAGCACGAGAAGTGAAACCCAAAGCCAGGGCGTGCCCACGATCGAGGGAACGAGCGCCACCACGACTCCGGTCAGCAGCGCGAGCGCGGCCATCACCGGCCGCTTCGGCAGCTTGTCGGCGAGCCAGCCGATCAGGATCTGCAAGCCGACATTGCCGAACGACAGGACGGCGAGCGTCATCGCTGCGGTCGCCTCGTCCATGCCCATTTTGACGCCGTACACCGGCAGGAAGCCCAGGCACGCCGCATCGAACACCGCGAAGACGCCGACGGCGAGCAAGAGCACGGGGGCTTTCGGCACGAAGGCGAAGAACGATACGGCGCCGTCGCCCTCCTCGTCCGGCATCGCGTCCTCACGCACGAGGAGCACGGGAAAGGTCGCGAGAATGAGCACTGCGGCGCCCACCGCGAACGGCAGGAAGCCCTCCGTGCCGAGCACCGCCACGGTGTAGGAGCCGAGCCCGAAGCTCAGCGCCAGAACGCTCGCGTAAATGCCGACGATGCGGGCGCGATAGGGCCCTTGGGCAAAGTGGACGACCCAGGCCTCGCTGATCGAAAACAGGGTCGAGACGGCGAGCCCCTGCAGAACGCGCAAGCCGAACCAGGCCCAGAAGATCGGCAGGACCGGATAGCAGAGCACGATCGCCGCCGCCGAGAAGGCGGCCATCACCACGACGGGCTTGGCGCCGAAGCGGTGCACCAGCGGCGGCACGACGAAGCCTGACAGGAGGATGCCCACCGGCTGCATCGACGTGTTGTAGCCGATGACGTCGGGCGGCACGCCCTCACGCTCCATGATGAGCGAGAGCAGCGGGAACATCTGTCCGAGCGCGAAGCCGAACACGGTCACGCAGGCGATGGCGGCAATGAGATTCTGCCAGCGTTGCCGGGGCAGCGCGGTCGCTTCGATGTCGGTCATGCCGGCGGGAGTATCAGCCGGAGGCAGGCGCGGCAAGCGGCCGGTGCCGCGCCCGCAAAGCTGCGATCAGGCCTTCACGACACGCATCGTCTGCCGCGTGCTCACACGCAGCGCGCGATTGATGCGGCGGCGCGTCGGTGGAGGCAGCATGGCCTCGCCGTCGACGTCCAGCCTCGCCGCCTCCGCCGGTGCGATCGGAGGTCGCGCGGCGGTGATCTGCTGCCCGAGGCTGCCGAGTTGCGGCACCGCACGGCGACGCTTGAAGCTAAGTGCGGGGCGCTCGACAAGCCGCCAGGAGAGATAGGCGAGCGGCAAAACCAGTGTGAGGGCGAGAACAAAGAGCTGCATCTGGCTGAGACCGGGATCGAGTTGGAGGAGGAGTTGCATGACGGGCCATCCATAGATGTAGGTGCCGTAGGAAAGATCTGTCCTCTGGGTCGACCTGGCGAGCCTGCCGAAGGGAAGCAGTGCCACACCGAACGCGAGTGCCGCCGTCAGCGCCGAGAGCGCCGGAAGCTCGAGCGCGCTGCCGCGGCAAAGCCCATAGGCGATGATCGCAATGCCGATGGGAGCGAGCCCCACGGGCAGCCGATCCTTAATCACGAAAGCGGCGACACCGATCGTGAAGGAGAGGCCGAGCCCTGCCGGCGATAGCGACACCGCATGTCCATCAGCCGCGCCGGGAAAGCCTGAGGCCGCGACGAGCACGGCGGCGACCGCCGCGCTCGAGAGCACGAGTGTCGTCGCCCCCCAAGAGCGGAACACGCCGAGCAAGGCGAGGGCTACGAGCGCGACGTAGCACACGACCTCGTATTTGAGCGTCCAGACCGGGATGTTGATCTCGCCTGCGACGCGGTTCGTCTCGAAAACGCCGGGAAGCTCCGCATTGCCGGTGATGAAGGCGGCCGTCTTCAGCACGTAGAGATACGGCTCTGACGACGTGAGATAGGCGCCCACGGGGAGCGACGTCAGCAGCGGCCCGAGCACGAAGGCTGTGAGACCTGCACAAACGAGAAGACCTGGCAGAATGCGCAGCGCCCGCGCTTTGGCGAAGTCTTGCAGCGTCTCGGCGCGGGCGAGAGATGCCGTCACGAGCAGCCCGGAAAGGACGAAGAAGGCGTGCACGGCGTGTTGGCCGAGCGTCAATCCGGTCGCGCGGTAGAGGGGCTCGTCCGCGGTCAGTCCCGTGGTGAGATAGAAGCTGTGCGAGAACACGACGGCGAGTGCCAAGATGACACGCAGCACGCCGAAGCCATTGCCCGGATCGTCCAGGACATCACCAAGCCGCCGTCCAAGCGCCCAGTGCATGCGCTCAATCTCCTCACCAGCCCGCAGGTCTTGCAGGCGCTTTGCAGGGTTGAGAGCACTCGCCGTGCCAATCGGCCACGATCTCTCGGCGGTAGCGCGAGCGTCGGTTAAGGTTGTATGAAGGGTGGTGTGCGAGCCTGCTCGGCAGTGGGCCAACGGCAACGGCCAAGGGTGCTGAATGCGAAGTGCCTTCGAGATCGGTGGGGAGCGGATCGAGGCAGGCACGCGCCGCCTCGTCGACATCCCTGTCTCGAAGCTCTCCAACCACGTGCCGATCACGCTCGCGGTGCACGTCCTGCACGGCGCCGAGCCAGGGCCGACGCTGTTCGTCTCTGCCGCCGTGCACGGCGACGAGATCAACGGCGTCGAGATCATCCGCCGTCTGATGCGGGTGGAGGAGCTGTCGACGCTCCGTGGCACGCTGCTCTGCATTCCGGTCGTCAATGCCTACGGCTTCATCTCCCACTCGCGCTATTTGCCGGACTCGCGCGATTTGAACCGCTCGTTTCCGGGCAATCCGACCGGGCCGCTCGCCTCCCGCCTCGCCCACATCTTCATGCAAGAGGTCGTCTCGCGCTCCGAGCTCGGCATCGATCTGCATACGGCGGCCGCCAATCGCACGAATCTTCCCCAGATCCGCTCGGCCCTGAAGACGCCGGACGAGCAGGAGATCGCCCAAGCCTTCGGCGCCCCGATCACGCTGACGGCGCCGGAGCGGGACGGCTCGCTGCGCGAGGCCGCCCGCAAGCTGGGCATTCCCGTGCTCGTCTACGAGGGCGGCGAAGGCCTCCGCTTCGACGAGTTCGCTATCCGCGTGGGTGTGCGCGGCATCCTCGGCGTGATGCAGAAGCGGCAGATGATCTCCCTCCCGCCCGACACCAACGGTCACGACCGGCCGCTGCAGGCTGCGACCTCCAGCTGGCTCAGGGCGCCGGAAGGCGGTGTGCTGCTCGCCTACAAAACGACCGGCGATATCGTGGAGCCCGGCGAGGTGATCGGCGCCGTCGCCAATCCCTACGAGGACGTCGAGACGGAGATCCGCGCGCCCAAGCACGGCATGATCATCGGCCGCACCCGCCTGCCGGTCGTCAACCTGGGCGATGCTCTCTTCCACATCGCCTGGATGAAGACGACGGAAGGCCTCACCAGCATCACCGGCGAGATCGCCGCCGATCCGTTGTTCGACGAGGACGAGATCGTCTAGGCGGGCGGGGAGGCAATGGGCAGTAGGCAGTAGGCAGTAGGCAGTAGGCAGTAGGCAGTAGGCAGTAGGCAAAGAGACCCTTTCTACTCGCTATTCGCAACTCGCTATTTGCTCGCCCACGCTCCGCCCTCTCCGCGGTCCTCGCCGGACCCGAGAGCATGAGAGAAAATCCAAGGGGACGGAGTGGCCGGCCCTGGGTAAGTTTCAGTCGGATGTGGCCGGAACCACTCCGCCGTCATCGTGGGCTTCGCTTGCCGCCGTGGCCCCCGTTGCCGAGGACCGCTCGCGTACATCCGCCGCGAGAGTAGCTTGCGTCAGGTTCTCCCCATCGCAAGCGGCAGGTCAGCGCCGGATAGCTTATGTCCGGCACCCACGACGCTCCCTGCTACCGATCCACCAGCGCGCGTTCCGGTCCCTTGGCGGCAGGGCTGAGGGTAGTATGGAGGCGTGCGGAGGGGCGGGGATAACTTTGGCTTCGATTATCTTGGATATGGTGAACGATGTGTTGTGAATCTTGTAGGGGCGAGCAGCGCTCGCCCCTGCGGAAGACGCATCCGTTTCCCGATGCGGCCAATTATCTATGGCAACGATATGCTTGTGGGTATCGCTGCCCCTCACCCTACCCTCTCCCCGTTCGCAGCAATGGCTGCGACGGGGAGAGGAGGAAATGCGGTGCGTCCCGAACGTGTGAGGAGGGCACAGCTCTCTCCTCCTCTCCCCGTAGCGTCAGCGTACGGGGAGAGGGAAGGGTGAGGGGCAGCCACAAGGGATATCGTTGCCCAACACGGGCGACCGGCAGGTCGCCCAAATATCACGAGTGGCTGCGCGATAGGCGGCGGACTTCGCGAAGGCTCAGTCCGTCCTACGAAAGCCAAGTCGACGAGAGCGACCGCCGGTCGCCCCTACGGTCTCACGGCGGCTCCGCAGTCGTGAGCGGCAGCTCGCGGCATCACCTGCCGAAGGTCTCACACGCCGCTCTCGCGGACGAGCACACCGAGCGCTTGGCGCCAGATGCGGCTGACGAAGCTTTCGGGCTTGCCCTCCGCCAAGACGACACCACGGAGGGCGCGCGCATAGGTGCCCGGGCGCTCGGGCGCCGACAGGACGACCGCGTACTCGGCGCCATTCGGCACGAGCTTGCGCCGGGCATCCTCCATCGAGGCGATGGGGCCGCCCCGAACGGAAGAGAGCGCCTCGACCTCGATCTCGGACGCATCGCTCACCGCGATGCTCGTGATCGCGACGTTCGCCGGATCGAAGCTCAGTGTCTCCGGTACGAACCTGCCCGTCGTCCCTGGGGCCACGCGCCACAGATCCCGCTCGGCCACGTAGCCTCGGATCGTGAGACCTTCACCCCCGGCGATGGTCGCGAGCTGCTCGCGCGGATTGATCCAGCGGCCAGTGTGCAGCTCCGGATCGAGCTCGACGATCAGGCCGTCGATCGAGGCCCGCACGACGAGCGCGTCCTCCTCACGATCGAGCCCCTCGAGCTTCGCCTCGAGCGAGACGACCGTGCGCTCGTTGATCAGCGACGCTTCGCGGTCGGAGCTGTCGGCACCGCGCCGATCCTGGCTCAACCGAGCCAATGCCAACCGCGCCTGTGTCGTCTGGCGCTCGAGATCGATCTCGGGCGCGGCGAGCGTCACGATGGGCGCGCCAGCCTTCACGCTTTGCCCCTGAGCGACATGCACCGCGACGATGCGCGCCGGCCGCGGCACGAACACCGGGATCACGTCGTGTGCCTCCGCCACCGCCGGAATGCGGACCCGCGTCGACCAGGGAACGACAGCGAGGAGCAGCATGGCGGCGGCCGCGAGCGCCGTGAGAATCGAGCGGCGGCGCATGCCGATTTGCCGCCTGAGCTTCAGCCACATGACGAGCTCCTGATAGATGGGGCGCGCGACGAAGATGACGATCTCGACGAGAAAGAGAACGATGCCGAGGACCTTGAAGAAGTAGTGATAGACGAGCAGCGCGATGCCGGTGAACAGCATCAGGCGGTAGATCCAGATGCCCCAGGCATACACGACGAGGATCGCCCGCCGGCCGCCCGACATCTCCTCCGGACAGGGGTGACGCAAATCGAACAGCCATTCGCGCACCTGCCAGCGGCCGAGCGCGAAGGCCCGCGGTTGCAGGTTCTCGACCTGCAACAGCTCGGTCAGCAGATAGTAGCCGTCGAACCTCATGAACGGATTGAGGTTGATGAACAGGCTGGTGACGAGACTGATCGCCGAAAGCATGAAGGCCCCGCCCTTGAGCGGTCCCTCGGGAAGAAAGGGCCACGCGAACAGCGCGAGCGAGGCGAGGCTGAGCTCGACGCGCACGCCGGCGCTGTCGATGTGCATGCGCTGGCGGCGGTCGCGGAGCTTCCAGGCATCGGTGACGTCGGTATAGAGCAAAGGCGCCATCAGCATGACGGCGACGCCCATCGTCGGCACGCGGCAGCCGTAGTGCGCCGCCGTGTAGGCGTGGCCGAGCTCGTGTGCGGATTTGATGCCGGCCGTCGTCAGCGCGATCAATAACGCACCTTCGATCGAGGCGAAGTCCTGATAGGTCCCGAGGTAGCTCTCCCACTGCCGGGAGACGAGATAGAGACCGATGAGGCCGAGACCGAGCACGAGGCGCTGCATCAGCGGGGAGCCGGTGCGCCGCGCGATCGGCAGCGTGCGCTCGAGGAACGCCTGCGGACGCCACAGCGGCATTCTGAAGAACAGGTAGTTGTGCAGAAGCCAGGTGTGCGGCGCGTGCCGGCGCTTCGCTCGCTTGGCCGCGAAGCTCCGCCAGCCGTGTTGCGGCGGTCGCGTCGTGAGCTCGCTGTCGTAGAGAAAGCCGAGGAGACGATCGAGCGTGTCGCGATCGATGCTGACGCGGCCAGCGGCATTGACGTGCTGCACGAGCTCGTCAGCCGTCATCGACGGCGACCAGTGTGCCAGCGTCTCGAAGCTCGGCAGGTCGATCTGCACGTAGCGATTGGCGACGGGATCGTGGATCAGCCAGGTCGGCTCGCCCGAGAAGCTCGCGGCGCCTTTGGTCAGGCGCAGCTCGGGCCTGAGCTCGGGCAGCCGCGGCGGAGGCCCCGGGACCATGGCGCTAGAGGCCGATCCAGCGCCGGGCGGCCTGTAGCGGGCGGCGGAAGAGATAGAGCCCGAGGCTGACCTTGCCGGCGTAGACCTGTGCCGTTCCTCTCACGCCGAGCCTGAGCTTGCCGGCGGCGCCCTCGGTCGCCTCGGCGACGAGCCGGAAGGCGAGCTGCTGCTGATCGTGCACACGGGCGCGATAGTCCGAGCGGATGAGCTTCGCCGGCAACGGATGCAGCGGATCGGAATCGAGGAAGGCGGTGACGTCGGCACCCGGGTCGAGGACGACGGCGTCGGCAACCGGCAAGTCGATGTTGAGAAGCACGGCAGAAGGATCGACGATCTCCATGAGCTTCTCACCGGTGGCGACAGGCCGGCCGATCAGATCCCGCTTGCTCTCGAGCAGCACGATGCCGGACCGGTCGGCACGAATGACGGAGCGCTCGAGCATCTCGCGCGCATAGTCGCGCTCGGCCCGCCGGACGGTGAGCTCGGCCTCGGCGGTGGCGACGTCATGCCGGCCGCGGACATCGACGAAAGCGAGCTGCTTGGCCTTCTTCAAACTGGCCTCGGCGACGCCCACCTCCTGCTCGGCGATCTCGTACCGGTTCCGCAGCACCGTATCCTCGAGCGTAACGAGGATGTCTCCCGTCTTGACCTCGGCATTGGGATCGACGTGAACGGTCTCGACCACACCTTCGGTGCCCGCGGTGACGATGAAGGGGTCACGCGGCACCACCTCGAGCGGTGCCAGCGCGGACATCGGGACGGGTACGAACATCAAGAGCAACAGCAGCAAAGCAATGCCCGCGAGCTTGCGGCGCGTGAACCAGGCGGTCCAATGCCACGGCTGGCTCGTCCCGCGTAAGGCGAGGAGAGACCGCGAGACCGAGCCGGCGAGGTGCTCCGCAATGGCGATCTCGGGCGCCGTCCAGGGTGTCGTTCGCGCGTGCAGCGCGCCGCCGATTGGCGCGCCCTTGAGATCGAGATAGGGCAGCCAGATAAGCTTCGTGAGCGGATAGCTCGCCGAAAGCCCGCCGGAGGCGTGTGCGAAGGCGCCGGCATCGAACTCACGAACCTTGTCGAGGCCATCGCTGCGACCGAGTGCGGCAACGATCCCCTCCATGCCGACGACGAGTGGGGAGGATCGGTCGACGGCGGTGACGGCGGAGATCGCCTCGATCCGCAACCGATTGCGTAGGCCGGGGCCGAACACGAGGATCTGTTGCGATCGCGTCACCAAACGCGGCTCGTTGGCGGCGAAATAGTGGACCTCCGCGACCGAGCGGGCCTGCCTCAACTCCACATCGAGCGCGAGGATTGCCGCCGCGGCACGGTTGGCTTGAGCTTGGGCTTGCGCGGCTGCGGTGAGCCCAGGTCCGGCCGAGCTCGCCGGCGAGGATGCCTGGCCTGAGGAAGCCGCCGCATCGGCCGACGGACGCTGCGGGCTCTTCAGGGGGCCGGTCACTGCGATAGCGCCTCGGCAGCAAAGACCGCCGTGCCGCTCATCCCTGATACGACGCGTCTATCTCCCGGTGTCATGCCGGCCGTGACTTTCACGGTCTGGCTTACCGGATCGACGAGCGCGCCCACGCGCAGCACGGCGGCGTCGTAGGTGCTGCCCGTCTCATCCACGGCGAATTGAAGCTTCTGTCCGGGCTGGAGCCACCGCAGGAAAGCGGAGGGGACGATGAGATCGATCTCGAACGAGCTCTCGTCGACGATGCCGATGATAGGACGCCCCGTGGCGGGCGTCTCGTAGCGCTCGACCCCGAGCTCGGTCACCCGCCCGTCGAACGGCGCCACAATGCTGCAATCCTTGGCGCGTGCCGCGAACGCCCGCGCATCGGCCTCGGCCTTGTCGAGGCGCGCCTTCGCGATGCCGACGTCGAGGCCGCCGGCGGCCCCTTTGCGCTTGAGGTAATCCGCGCTCTCGTAGCTGAGCTGCATTTCCGTCTCGGTCGCCTTGGCAGCGTCCCACTCGGCCATCAGCCGAGCGCAATCGAAACGCAGGAGAACCTGGCCGGCCCTGAAGCTCTCGCCCTCGCGTGCCGAGAGCTCGACGACGGGCGCCTGAAGGTCGGTCGAAATCTGCGCCCGGGCGACAGCACGCACGATCCCGCGAAGAACGGAAGCCTCGCCGTTCTCCGCTGCTGCAGACATCGTCGAGGGGGCCGCAACGGCGGCGGCCGCGACGAGCATCCTGTAGAAGCGTGCGCGCACCAAAATCTCCTCGGGCCGTCGCGAATTGCTGGCAGCCGAAACACGCACAAAAGCCCGAAATCATCGCCAATGCGTCACCAGCCGGCTGCTATTCGGAAGCGTCAGTTCGCGGCGACCTCCACCGACGACAGATCCATGTGCAGATTGCGCAGCTCGGCGGCCAGATCGTGGACCGAGGCATCGGCGACGACATGGTCGTCGTAGATGTCGACGCCGACCGAGGCCAGGATGTTGGCGTAAGCGTTCTCGACCGCCGCATGGGCGATGTCGCGCTTGGCCTCCGCCACGAGCGTATTCATTTCTTCGCGGATGAGGGTTTGCTCGCTGATCTTGTCGGCAGCGGCCTCGGCCCGCATCAGGCGCACCAGCCGCTGCTGAACATCCAGATACTCCTCCGCGGTCGCCAGCTCCCGGCTGTTCATGCGATAGCGGATGCGGCTCACGTGAACCTGGGTCGCGATCGCCATAGCGGTTGCCAAGGCCCGCTCGTGCAGGAGCGCATCGTTCGCCTCGATGACCTCGCGCTTGGCCGGGTACTGGAAGACCCGGATGAGATTCCAGCTCGCCTTCGCGCCCCAGCCGACCCAATTGTTGTTGTAGAGGAAGTCGTTGCTGTTGAAGTTGTTGCCGACGAACGTCTCGAGGCCCGGCAGCAGCTCGAGCAACGCCGCATCCAGATCGTGCTGATTGATGCGCTGCTTGTACCAGATCTCCCGCAGCTCCGAGCGCCGGCTCAAGGCGACGGCGACGAGAGTGCTGACATCGTCGTTGACGCGGACCGGGTGATTGCCCTCGGTGCCCGCAAGTTGGAACGGCGTGCCCGGCGGCACGTTCATCAGCGCGGCAAGTTGCGACTTGGCGACCGCAAGATCGTTCTGAAGCTCCTGGATCGACCGCTTGATCTCGACGAGCTCGCGCTCGTAGGTGACGGCGGTGATCGGCGATGTCGTGCCCGAGCCGGCAATGTCGCGCGAGGCCGCGAGCGCGTGGCTCACGCGCGTCTCGAGCTTGGCGAGCTTGCCGACCATCCGGTCGGAGCTGACCGCGCGCCAATAGGCCGTGCGCACATCCTCGATGATCCGCTGCGCGACCTTGCGGCGGGTCTCCTCGGCGATGAGGTAGGTATCGGCCGACTGCCGCGCCCGCACATAGGAAAGACCGAAATCGAGGATCGACCAGCTGAACGCGATATCGGCGCTCTTGACCTTGCGCTCCGTCGAGGTCGACGTCGCAAGGCTTTCCACGCCGGTGAAGATGTTCTCGCTACTCGAGGCGTTGTCGTTGTTGCGCGCATCGTAGGCGGAGCCGGCGACGACGCTCGGCAAGAGATCGTAATGTGCCAGGGCGAGCTCGCGATCGCGCACGTCGGCCTGCATGGTCTCGACGCGATGGTCCAGGTTGTACTTGATGGCGCGCGCCATCGCCTCGGCGAGGTCGACGACGCCGGTGATGGGCTCCTGCTCCTCGATCCGCTGCGAGAGTTCGGCGCTCGTGTCCGTGCTCATCGTCATCGGATCGAGCGGATCGGGAGCGATTGCGCAGCCGGCAAGGATCAATGTTGCGGTTGCAATACCTAAACCTTTTAACCGCCTGTACTCGCGGCCGTTTCCGCGTGCCTGGCGATCTGCCCCTCTCTGATGAACCCGCATACTGCTCCCCCGCCTTCAGTCGAAATCGCGCACTGAGCGGCCTGCCTAAGCTGATTCGCGGCAGTTACTTCGGGAGTACGGGCGGCATTTTATGCCTGCCTCAAAGTATCGTTGCAGTTCCGCAACCATTACATATGAGCAAAGAAACACATTTGTTCTTCGGCGTTGCTGACTCGGCATTCCGCACCTGCCCGACAGCTTCGCACACGCCAACATGCATGCGGATTCATTGAACAACCCGATGCTTTCATAGATTTCGCAACATTCACGAATAACTCTCCATGTGTTTTTATCCACATATTGTCCAATATACATGAAGCGGACTGTATTCTGCGAAGAAAATCACTCGTCGTTCAATAGTGAGCTGCGTTGAAGGTTATAACTCGTTAATCGCCACATGGTCAATTTTGGGTAGACACCGATAATATTGGCAACTTGTGCACGCGCGAGGGTCACCAACCATGACGATGCAATCGAAGCTACCAATGCTGTCCCAAACGCGTGCTCCTGACATCGACGAATACTTATCCGTTCGCCGCCTGAAGATTTCGAGCTCCTATCGCGTGCTCGAGCAGCGCATGGTGTTCGATGGCGCCGCCGCCGCGACGGTCGCCGACGCCACGGAAAAGGCCGCAACAGACCCCGCCCCGGCAACCGATCTCGACGTCTCGGATCATGCCCAAACGGCCGACCCCCCACCGCCGGACAACCCCTCCCACCCGGCAGCCATCGACGTGATAGCGGCGCTAGCCTCGGCGCCCGACATCGCCGCACCATCCACCACACACAGCATCGCCTTTATCGACGCGTCGCTTCCCGATCTCGGCACGCTGCTGTCCGCTATTCCGGCGGATAGCGAAATCGTCCTACTCGATCGCACCTCGGACGGCATGGAGCAGATCGCCGCCGCACTCGCGGGCCGGACGAACGTCGATTCGATCCACATCCTGACCCACGGCCACACCGGCTCGCTATTCGTCGGCAGCACGACGCTGACGCTCTCATCCATGGACGGCGCACACGCCGACGATCTCGCCGTCATCAAGGCGGCCCTCTCGCCCGACGCCGACATCCTGATCTACGGTTGCGATGTCGCGGCTGGCGACGAGGGGCAGGCCTTCGTTGCACGCCTCGCCCAGATCACGGGCGCGGACGTTGCGGCTTCGAGCGACGATACCGGCACGGCAGACGCCGGTGGCGACTGGGTGCTCGAAGCCAAAACCGGCCTGATCGACTCCCGGCTCATCGACGCACCGGAATGGAACAACATTCTGGCCCCTCTGCAGATTTCAGCGACATCGGCTCCCGTCGTGCGCGACAACACCGGGACCATCGTAAGCGCCGTAAACACCGGCGGCATCCTCCGTCACATCACCGACACGACGAAGATGGTCGGTGCGACGGCCGTGTGGCAGAACGCCGGCTATGTCGGCACAACCGCGATCGATTTGCGCGCCACCGTCCTCTCCGTCACCGATACCAATTCGGGTACGGGCCTCACGTTCGATCCCTCGCTCAACTTCGCGATCTCGAACGGCGACGACCCTTCGGTGCGGATCGAGAGCGCCGAAGTCCGCATCCGCTGGGAGGTTTTCGCCGCCGGGACCAGCACCCGGGCATCCGGCGATGTCGGCTTCTTCATCCGGGACATCGACGCCTTCGGCAATCTCTACGATGCCAACGGCGTTCTCCAATACGTGAACTTGAACGGTGCCAAGCCGCAGGAAAGCGTGCGCGCCGATTTCGACGAGCTGGCGACGTATCAAACGGAGTCTCTCGCCACGACCCATTTGACGGTGGGGCTCAATATCGATCCCGACACCGGAGCCACCGTCACCAACCCGGCAAGCTCATCGTACGGCAAGATCACGGCGACCAATCTCGTCGCGACCGAGTTCGCGGGCTCCGTGTCCGGCGTCAAGTTCAACTGGAACAACGTGAGCGCCTGGGAGACGACCTATCGCGTCGCGTCACCGCCCGGCAATATCCAGCTCGACGGACCCTACACATTCAACGGCATCGCCGACTTCACCAACAACTTCACCACTCAAAGCCAGCGCTTCTTCGATCACGACGGCGATGGAGACCTGACCTTCGTCGACACCTACACCGTTGCGATGCGCAATCTCGATCTCGACGCCGACGACAGCGCGGCATCCGGAACCGGCTACCAGACGACGTTCACCGAGAGCGGCTCTGCGGTCGCCGTGGTCGACACTGACGTCGATATCTCTGGTCTCGACACCAACGTCGTCAGCGCGACCGTGCAGCTCACCAATGCCAAGGCGGGAGATCACTTGCTGGTGGCCGGCAGCTCGCTCGACGGCACGGTCAACGGCCTCACCTACACGATCGTCAGCTCCGGTGGCACCATCACGGTTCAGCTTACGGGCACCACCGCCGATCCTACGGTTTATGAAACAGCGCTGAAGCAGATCACATTCACCAACGGATCGGATACGCCGGACGCGACCGACCGCCAGATCACCGTGGCCTTCTCCAACGGCACCGTCACGAGCAACACCGCCGTCTCGACGATCCACGTGGTGCCGGTGAACGATCCGCCGGCCGGCGCCAACGACACGGTCGTCGCGGTGCCCAGCGTAGTGAAGAACATCGCAGTCCTCGCCAACGATACCGATGTCGATGGCGGCGCGCTGTTCGTCTCGCAGATCAACGGCACCAACATCGCCATCGGCGGCACGGCGACGCTCTCGACCGGGACCACGGTGACGCGCAACGTGGACGGAACGCTCTCGGCCGTCATGGCGGCCGGCAGCTCCGATGCCGAGACGTTCACTTACACCGTCTCCGACGGCAATGGCGGCACGGCGACGGCAACGGTCACGCTCAGCCGCGACACCGACGGCGACGGCCTCGCCAACGCCAACGATATCGACGACGACAACGACGGCATTCTCGATGTGAACGAGGGCACTTATGTCTTTACGGCAAGCAATTTCACGCTGACGGGCAACGCGCAGTCGTCTGCGACGGTCTCGACGCTAGCCGCCAACGAATTCCAACTCACGACCGCCTCGCCGCTCTATCAGCGCGGCATGATCAATTCGAACCTGCTGCTGGACTTCAATAGTGACTTCACGTTCGAAGCGTCGGAGTATCTCGGCACCAGCGATGCTGGCGGTGCCGACGGCATTGCCCTGTTCTTCCACAATGACCCGCTCGGCACTGCGGCTGTCGGCTCTCCGGGCGGTGGCTTCGGTGTCCAAGGCATCCGCAACGGCCTCGCGATCGAGGTCGACACTTATTACAATACAAGCGGGTATGGCGACCCCAGCAGCGGCGCCGATCATGTCGCGGTATTCGATACCGATGCCGCAACCTGGACCAATCTCGCCACCCCGACCGCCGTCGCGAATGTCGAAGACGGCGCTTGGCACCAAGTCGTCGCGTCGTGGAATGCGACGACAAAGACACTGCAGGTGACGCTTGACGGCGTCGTCGTCCAGACCATCGCTCAGGATCTCGTCAACACGCGATTTGCAGGAGCAAGCAAGGTCTACTTCGGAGTATCTGCCGCGACGGGAACGTTTACCAACCTTCAGAAGGTCCGCTTCGACGGCCTGTCCGGCCAAGTCTACAACACAAACGGCACGACCGCCGAGGCTGATGCGGACGGCGATGGGATAAGCAACCGGCTCGACCTCGACTCGGACAACGACGGCATCACCGACAACGTCGAGGCGCAGACGACGGCAGGTTACATCGCGCCTTCGGGTGTCGACACGGACGGTGATGGTCTCGACAACGCCTTCGACGCCACCCTGACGACCGGCGCCGCCGGTTCGCTCGGCCTAACCCCCGTGAACACGGACGGTGCCGATCTCATCGACTACCTCGACACCGACTCGGACAACGACGGCACGCTCGACGTGGCCGAGCGCGGCGACGGTCAGCCGACGTCAGTCACCTCGACGACCGACACGGACAACGATGGACTTGTCGACATCTTCGAGCACGGCTCGACGAATGACGGCTATGTCGTCAATGACGGCGTCACACCAACGCTGACGAGTCTCGCCGGCGATCCTCGCCTCAACGCGACCAGCTCTAACGCCGTTCCACTGACACTTGACCTCAACTATCGCGACGTCAACGACGAGCCGGCCGGGACGGACACGACCGTCTCAACGCTGCAGGACATAAGCTGCAACTTCAGCGCAGCGGATTTCGGCTTCACGGATCCCAACGACAATCCGGCCAATGCATTCACCAGCGTGATCATTACCAGCCTGCCCGCACAAGGCGTTCTGGATTTGAATGGCACCCCGGTTGTGTCAGGCCAAGAAATCGCCCTGAACACCATTACGTCCCTCACGTATACGCCGCCAACGGGTGGCTACGGATCAGCACTCGACAGCTTCACCTTCCAGGTCAAGGACGACGGCGGCACTGCCAACGGTGGCATCGATGCCGATCAGACGCCGAACACCATCACGATCGACGTCGGACGGGTGAACTTCCCTCCATCGGGCACGGACAACACCTTCGATCAGTTCGAGGACTCGACCCATGCATTCGTGGCGGCTGACTTCGGCTTCACGGACCCATCCGAGCTTGGCACATCTGACAATTTCAAAAGCATCATCGTTACCGATTTGCCATTGCCGGCGCACGGCACCCTGACGCTCAACGGCGCGCCCGTGACGCCCGGCCAGGAGATTCTCGTCGCCGATATTCCTGGCCTCTTGTTCACGCCGGCACAGAACCGCCTCGGCTTCACACCAACAATATACTTTAAGGTCGTCGATGACGGCGGCACCGCGAATGGCGGCGGAGATACCGATCCGACACGCAATGCCTACAACATCCGGTACCTTCCGACCAACGATGCGCCGGCAGGGACGGACAAGACCATCACCATCAATGAGGACACGACTTACGGTATCAGTGCCGCTGACTTCGGGTTCACCGATCCAAACGACACGCCCACTAACGCGTTCAAGAGCGTTATCGTCGATACGCTTCCGGCGGGTGGCACTCTGAAATTCAACGGCACGCCGGTTGTCGCGGGTCAAGAAATCCCGATCTCGGCCAGTCTTGCGAGCAAGCTGACGTTCACGCCGAATGCCAATCTCTCCGGCAGCGCGGCCGCGAGCTTCACGTTCCAGGTGCGAGATAATGGCGGCACGGCGGGTAACGGCGTCGATCTCGACGCAACCCCCAACACGCTGACGTTCAACATCACGCCGGTTCAGGATCCGCCGGTCGCCACCAACAACACCTACACGGTCGCGGAGGAAGGCTTCCTCTCCGGAGATATGATTGCCGACGATACGGGCGCGGGCAGCGACATCGATCCGGACGGCGACACCCTGACGGTCACGCAAGTCGTCATCAATGGGACGACGTATCTTGCCGAATATACGTACAACATTCCCGGTTTCGGCGACTTGGCCGTGTTCTCCGACGGCCGCTTCGAATTTTCTCCGGTAGAAAATTTCACCGGAGCCGTCCCGGCCATCACCTACACCATCGATGACGGCAACGGTGGCACGACCACGGCGACACTCGACATCACCGTGACGCCGGTCGACGACGTGCCGGTGACGTCGTCGTTGCTCGTCACGACGCTGGAGGACACGCCGACATCGGTCGAGCAGCTCTATGCGTTCGATCCCGACGGCGACACGCTGACCTATGCACAGGGCGCGACCACGGCCCAGCACGGCTCGGTGACGATCAATCCCGACGGCACCTTCACCTACACGCCGGCTGCCGGATATTCCGGCGCAGACAGCTTCTCCTACACCGTCACCGACGGCACGACCTCGCAGGAGATGCTGGTCGATGTGACAGTGCGCCCGGTCAACGACGCCCCGGCCGGCACCGACAAGACCATCTCGCTCGATGAGGACACGAGCTACACGTTCTCGGCCGCCGACTTCGGTTTCTCCGATCCCAACGACACACCATCGCACAACTTCCAGTCGCTGATCATCACCACGCTTCCGGGCACCGGCACGCTGAAATTCGCGGGCTCGGCGGTCACGGCGGGCCAGGTCATCGCGGCGGCCGATCTCGGCCAGCTCGAGTTCAAGCCAGATGCCGACAGCAACGGCGCGCCGCTCACGTCCTTCACCTTCCAGGTCGTCGACGACGGCGGCAAGGACACGGGCAATCTGCTCGTCAACGGCAGCCTCGAGAACACGCCGTTCGGCGCGCCCTCGACGGTCATTCCGGAGTATGCGAGCACCACGCCGCCGGCGGCCGCCGATCTCAATCCGGCGGGTCTCGAGGGCTGGACGCGCGTCGTCACCACCTACTTCGATGGCACGGACCAGCAGTACGAGCTGACGGGCACCAGCCTCGAGCAGGACGCCAATCCGGCGACGGCGGACACGCCGTTCGGCGACCAGTTCGGCTACCGAGCCCACGTCTATCAGACGGTCACGGGGCTCGAGCCGGGGGCGACCTATACGGTCAGCGGCTGGGCAATCGTCAATTTGTATCCGGATCAGATTTCCACTCCCAGCCTCAGCTACGATACGTATTTCGGGCTCAGCGTCTATGACGACGGCGACTTCGACGGCACGGTCAACTACGATCTGGCGCAGCCCTCGCCGCTGGCTTCTGGCGGTCTGAGTGGATTCAACGATGGTGCGAGCCCCCACTGGCGGCAAGTGTCATACACGTTCACGGCACCCGCCAGCGGGGCCATCGATCTGGTCGTCCAGAAAATAAGCTATGGCGCAGCCGCGGCCTGCAACTGGGACAACATCTCGCTCGTCAAGACCGGCTCCGGCGAGGACACGGACCAGTCGCCCAATACCATCACGCTCAATGTCGATCCGGTCAACGATGCGCCCACCTCGACGGCGCTCACCAACCTCGTCAACGACGATGCCGATGTGGTGTCGCTCGACGTCTCAGGCAGCTTCTC
Organism: Hyphomicrobiaceae bacterium; assembly: GCA_046348995.1. GTDB lineage: Bacteria > Pseudomonadota > Alphaproteobacteria > Rhizobiales > Hyphomicrobiaceae > JANNSX01. Next base: position 107,739 of record JAXMDB010000002.1, on the reverse strand, counting down.
CGATCCGGATACAACGGATACGCTGACGTTCTCGGCCACCGGCCTGCCGCCGGGCCTGTCGATCTCGGCGGCCGGCGTCGTCACCGGCACCGTCGATCACAGCGCATCTGTGGCCGGACCCTACACGGTCACCGTCACCGCCACCGACGATCATGGCGCGACGACGCAGCAGACGTTCACCTGGACCATCGACAACCCGGCCCCCACCGCCGTGAACGACAGCGGCACCACCGGCGAGAACACGATCCTCAACGGCGACGTGACGCCCGGAACGGTGGGTCAGGATTCGGATCCCGATGGCGACGCGCTGACCGTCACCGCCGTCAACGGCGTCGGCACCAACGTCGGCGCCGGCGTGTCGGGTTCGAACGGCGGCACCTTCACCATCCAGAGCACGGGTTCTTACAGCTTCGACCCCGGCACCGCCTTCGACGACCTCGCCGTCGGCGAGAGCCGCACCACCGCCGTCACCTACACCATCTCCGACGGCGAAGGCGGCACCGACACCGCCACCGTCTCCATCACCGTCACCGGCGTCAACGACGCGCCGGTGGCCGCCGACGATACCATCCCCGTCACCGAGGACACGCCCGTCTCCGGCACCGTGCTCGACAACGACGGCGACATCGACGGAGATCCGCTCGCCGTCACGAGCTTCACGGTCAACGGCACGACGTATCCGGCCGGCACGACGGTGAGCTTGCCGGAGGGCGATCTCGTCCTCCGCCCGAACGGCACCTTCACCTTCACGCCGGCGCACGACTACACGGGCGCCGTGCCGCCGGTGACCTATACGATCGAAGACCCCCATGGCGGCACGGCGACAGCCGTCCTTCAGCTCGGACCGGTGGCGCCGATCGAGGACGCGCCCGTCGCCGATGACGAGACCGGCACGGTTGCCGAGGATGGCGTGCTGCGCGTGCCAGCGAGCCAAGGCTTGCTCATCGGCGATACGGATCCCGACGGCGATACGCTCACCGTCGTCTCCTTCGAGATCGCGGGACTGCCCGTCGCCTTCGGCGCCGGTCAGACGGCGAGCATACCTGGCGTCGGCCTCATCCGCGTCGACGCCGACGGCTCCTACGTCTTCACCCCGGCGCACGACTACAACGGCCCGGTGCCCGCCATCACCTACACCGTCTCCGACGGCCAGGGCGGCATCGACACGGGCACGCTGACCCTCAAGGTCACGCCCGTCAACGACAGGCCGGTGGCGACGAGCGACCGGACGTCGACCATCCAGGATCGCCCCGTCACGATCGACGTGCTCGGCAACGATCGCGACATCGACGGCGACCCCCTCAAGGTCGTCGTGGCCTCGAGCGCCGATGGCCATGTGCGCATCAACAGGGACGGCACGATCACCTACCAACCCAAGCCCGGCTTCGACGGCACGGCGACGATCACCTACAAGATCTCCGACGGTCACGGCGGCTTCGACACCGCCACCGTCACGGTCGAGGTCGTTGCCGAGCCGATCATTCCGATCGCGCCCGAGGCGCCGGCCAAGGTCGACCGGCCTTCGCTCGAGATCGTCCACGCGCCCGGCCGGCCGATCCTCATCGATGCCGTCGATGGCGCTCAGAGTCTGGGCGGCATGGCCTCGGCCTTCGAGCTCAACGGGATCATCGTCTCGGCCGTCAACAGCGTTGGCCGACTCAACGGCATGGCCGCTGCCGACTACATCCTGGCCGACGGCGCGACACACCCCCTGTCAGTGCACCAGACCGTCAGGTTGCTGTCGGCGGCTTATGCCGAGAGCGGCCACCGCGGGCCCGACACCTGGGATGTCGAAGGCCTGACCGGCTTCTCGCTCAGGTTCGATGTCGGCGCCGACGGGTCGAGCGGCGGCACGGTCGTCATCGAGTCGCTGGTGCGCGAGGAGACCCTGGTGCTGCGCGTCGGCACGGACGCCTCGAAGCTGGCGGTCGCGGATATCCGCTTCACGCTCGCCGACGGCGCGCCATTGCCGGCTTGGCTCGACCGGATCGGCGACGGCGTCCTGATCGGCCGCCCGCCGACCGATCTCGAACAGCTGACGCTGCGTGTGACGGTCGTCTTCGCCGACGGCAGCTTCGAGAGCTACGACGTCCGCATCGAGACCCGATCGGGCGAGGTCGGTCTGTTGAGCCGCCTGCACAAGACCGGCGCCGTGCCGACCTTCGGCCAGCAGTTCGCCACTCTGCTCACCCCCTCCGGCGACGACGTCGCCGCTCTCGGCACCGCCTTCCTCGAGAAACGCCGGGCATAGCGAGGCATCCGAGACCCGGCCCAGAAGTGGGCCGGTCCGTCCACCTGTGGACAGGCGTTTACGCTTCGTTAACCTTCCCCGCCGACACTCCCCGAAACGAACATATGACGAACATGCTGTCGGCGGGGAGGCCGGCGATGACCGCACAGGCGCTGCAACAGACGTACTATGCCTCAGGCTCGGACGAGTTGCCGCTCGGTGGCGATCTCGATGACGCCGTCCGCGCCTGGCTCAAGCACATGTCGGGCGAGCGGGGCTTGGCCGAGAAGACGCTCGAAGCCTATGCCCGAGACGTCCGCCAATTCCTGGCGAGCCTCGAAGGCCAGCTCGGGCATCCTCCGTGTCTCGCCGACATGGCGACGCTCGAGCCGCGCATCTTCCGCACATTCATGTCGAGCCGGCGGCGGCTCGGCACCTCCGCGCGGTCGCTGTCGCGGCAGATGTCGGCGATCCGCATGTTCTTCCGCTACCTCGACGCCAACGAGCTCGCGGCGAGCCGTGCCGTCATGGCTGTCGAGATGCCGCGCGTGCCGCACTCTATTCCAAAGCCCCTGACGATCGAGAAGGCCCTCGCCGTCGTCGGCGGCGATCCGGAGACGGAGGAGCCCTGGATCCGGGCGCGCGACGCAGCCGTGATGATGTTGCTGTACGGCTCGGGCTTGCGAATTTCCGAAGCCCTCGGTTTGCTCAGACGCGATGAGCCCGGCGATGGCCGCGATGTCCTTGTCATCCGTGGCAAAGGCGGTCGCGAGCGCATGGTGCCGGTGATTGCAGCAACCGCCGAAGCCGTGCGCAGCTATCTGACGCTCTGCCCTTACGAGCTCACCCCCGACGGGCCACTGTTCGTCGGTGCCAAGGGCGGCCCGCTCAGCCCGCGCATCATCCAGCTGCTCATCGAGCGGCTTCGCACCGACCTCGCACTACCCGACACGGCGACGCCGCATGCGTTGCGGCACTCGTTTGCGACGCATCTGCTCAGCGCCGGTGCGGATCTGAGGCAGATCCAGGAGCTGCTCGGGCACGCCTCGCTCTCGACGACGCAAGCCTATACCGAGGTCGACCGCGACCGGCTGCTCGAGGTCTACGACGCCGCTCATCCGCGCGCGTAAAGACCGGTCAGACGGTTACCGGGATCGCCTGCATGTCTTTGGCGTGGAAGACGCGGCGATAGCGCGCGACCTCCTCATCCGGCCCCATAGCCTTGTTGAGGTTGTCGGAGAGCTTGACCGCCGGCCGGCCGTTCGCCGACACAACCTTGCAGACGAGCGAGATCGGATCGGTGCCGCGGCCGGGCGCGAGGCCCCGGAAATCGTTCGTGAGCAGCGTGCCCCAGCCGAAGGCGAGGCGGACGCGGCCGTTGAAGCGCTGGTAGAGAGTCTCGATCGCCTCGGTGTCGAGCCCATCCGAGAAGATCAGCAGCTTCTCCGCGGGATTTTCACCCCGCGCCGTCCACCAGGCGATGGCGTCCTCGCCCTTTTGAAGGGGATCGCCGGAATCGATGCGCATGCCGGTCCACTTGCCGACCCAATCGGGTGCGTGCTTCAGGAACTCGGTCGTGCCGAAGGTGTCGGGCAGAATGATGCGCAAATTGCCGTCGTAGTCTTCTTGCCAGTTGGCGAGCACGTCGTAGGGAGAAGCGGCCAGCTGTCGGTCGTCCTGTGCGAGTGCCGCATAGACCATTGGCAGCTCGTGGGCGTTCGTGCCGACAGCTTCCACCTCGCGGTGCATGGCGATGAGGCAGTTGGACGTGCCCGAGAAGCGCTCTCCCAGACCTTCGATCAGCGCCTGGACGCACCAGTCCTGCCACAAGAAACCGTGGCGGCGGCGCGTGCCGAAATCGGCGATGCGGACGGCGGAAAGCTGTTTCAGCCGCAGCACCTTGTCCCAGATGCGCGTCATGGCGCGGGCATAGAGCACCTGCAGCTCGAACTTACCCATGCCTTTCAGCACGGCGCGCGAGCGAAGCTCGGAAAGAATGGCGAGCGATGGGATTTCCCACATCGTCGTCTCGAGCCAGCGCCCCTCGAAGATCAGCCGGTACTGTCCGTCCCGGCGCTCGAGATGATAGGGCGGAAAGCGGAAGCCCTCGAGCCAGGCGATGAAGTCCGGGCCGAACATCTGCCGCTTGCCGTAGAAGCTGTTGCCGCGCAGCCAGGTCGACTCGCCGCGCGAGAGCGACAGGAGCCGTACGTGATCGAGCTGCTCGCGCAATTCGCCGATGTCGATGATGTCGGCAAGCTCCACCGAGACCGTGCGGTTCTTGAGCGCGAAGGTGACGTCGACACTCGGATGGTGCTTGAAGATGGTCTGCGCCATCAACAGTTTATAGAAGTCCGTATCCAGCACCGAGCGAACGATCGGGTCGATCTTCCAGGTGTGGTTGTAGACGCGTGTGGCGATGTCGATCATGAGAGCCCGGACCTGGAGAGCGCGCTGTTCGTCGCTGTCATCATAGGCGCCATTCCGCAATTCTGGAAACCGGTGGCGCCGCTCGAGGCTAAACTCTCGCGCAGCCCCGACGCAAAGAATGGTGAATGCGATGGAACTCTCGGAGAGAACGACCGCCCGCGGGGTCGAGATTGCTTGGACGAAGCTCGGCCAGGGGCCGCCGGTGGTGCTCGTGCATGGGTTTCCGAGCAATGGCCTGCTCTGGCGCAACATCGCGCCGGAGCTCGCGCGCACCCACACGGTCTATGTCTATGACGTGCCTGGTCAGGGCAGGTCCGAGCGGCGGCCGAGCATGGATGTCGGCGACCGGTTCCAATCGGAGGTGCTGGCCGATCTCTTGCGGCAGTGGCAGCTCGATCGGCCGGCGATTGTGTTGCACGATATCGCCAACAGCTATGGGCTCGGCGCCTACTACCTCGAAGGCTGCCGCTTCGATCGCGTGGCGCTCGTCTCCTCGGCCGTCATGATGCCATGCGTGACGGCGGCGACGCTGCACGCCAAGAAGCACATCGACGCTTACAGCACGATGCCGCTCAACTTGTATGAGCTCATCGCCGCGGCGCGCATCCGCTCGACGATGTTCAAGCCGATGGACGAGGCGACGTTCGGGGCCTATTTCACGCCGTGGCGGGGCGCACTCGGTCAGGCGCTCTGGTACAACCGGGTCGCTCAGATCAGTGAAGCGCATACCGAGATGCTGCAAGCGCGGCTCGGCCCGCTCGATTGTCCTGTCCGCATCATCTGGGGGACGGAGGACACTTGGATTCCGGTGGCACAGGCGCACCGGCTGCGCGGGTTCGTGTCGAACGCCGATCTCAGGCTCGTCCCGGGCGGCGGGCATTTCGTCATGGACGACGAGCCCGAGGCGGTGACGCGCCACCTCGCCGAGTTCCTGGATCGGGGCCGATAGCGCCGAGAGCGGTTGGCCGCAAGTCTCACAGCTTGCGCAGGCGCTCCTCGATACGTGCGGCTTGCGATCGCCAGGAGGGGAGTGCCGCGCGGGCCCGAAGGGCCGACGCCCGCATCCGCGCCAACACGCCCGCATCGGTCAACACCTCGCCGAGTGCCGCTCGCAGGGCCACCACATCGCCCACGGGAACGAGCCGCACCGCCGCTCGGTCCACCCATTCGCCGACCGCACCGGCATCGGTGGAAACGGCGGGTATCCCTCGCGACAGGGCTTCGGCGATGGCCATGCCATAGCCCTCGAGGCGCGACGAGGCGACGTAGACAGTCGCACTCTGCCAAAAGGGCTCGAGCGCAATCTCGTCGACGCCTCCGGTCAAGGTCACTCGATCGCTCAGGCCGTGCTGGTCGATGAGCTCCTGGACCCTGCTCACATGTGCAGGATGTCGATCGGTGTCGCCGACGATCGTCAGCCGCCACGGCACATCGATCAGGCCAGTCAAGGCCTCGACGAGGATCTCGTGCGCCTTGCGCGGCACGACGGAGCCGATCGAGAGCAAGGACAACGCGCCCTCCTCGCGACTTGGCGCAACAGGTTGCAGGTCGGTGCCCGGCTCGGCCACGACCATGCGCCGCTCCTCGACGCCGTAGTCCGCCATGAGAATTCGCGCCGTTGCTCTCGAGGGGACGATGGCGAGCGCGGCGTGCGCCAAGGCCTCGCGCTCACTTTCCCGGAACGCGACGACTTCCCCCGGATCGCTCAAGTCTTCGAGCGCCAGCGGATGGTGGACGATCATCGCGAGCTTGAGGCGCTTCCCTTCCCGGCGCGCAACCTCGGGCAGGACGCCGAGCACGAGTTGGTCGACGAGCAGGACGCTGTCTTTTGGTAGATTCGCTATGAGGCGGGCCGCCTCGTCGCGCTGTGCGCGGTCCGGTCTTGGAAAGCCCGCCGGCAGCGTCAGCCGGGAAACGGTCCAGCCGAGCTCTTCGAGCTCGCGCACCATGCGATGATCGTAGACCCAACCGCCCGTATGACGGGCATAGTCGGCACTGATGGCGAATGTCAGCTGTCGAGAAATGGCAGATCCCTCATGGCGTCCCTGGCTGTGCATACGCGCGCCGCTGTGCCATTAGATCAACCGCCGCCGCTTCGCCACCTCCGGATCGCTCCTTGCTTCTCCTCCTCAAGCTGACGTTGACCCCGCTTGTCGTGACGATCGCGACGATCGTCGCGCGCCGGTTCGGCACACGCGCGGGGGGCATGGTGACCGGTTTGCCGCTGACGGCCGGCCCCGTGTCGCTGTTTCTGGCGCTCGAGCGCGGCGTGCCGTTCGCCGCCGACGCGGCGATGGCGATGATCCTGAGCCTGATCTCGATTGCCGGCTTCGCCTGCGGCTATCGCACGGCCGCCCGCTGGGGTTGGACGGCGGGCGTTGCCGCCGGCTTTGCGACGCATCTCACCGTGACGGCTTTGCTGTCGCAGCTCCCGTTCACGCTTCCCGTCGCTGTGCTCGCGGCGGGAGCGATCGTTGCCGTCGCCCTCACCTATGTCGGCGGCCGCCGGCATCAGGCCTCCAAGAGCCAAGGGTCGAAATTCTGGGAGCTGCCGTTGCGCATGCTCGTCGCGACGACGCTCGTGCTGGTGATTACGACGACCGCAGAGGCGATCGGCTCGCGCGTCGCCGGTCTGCTGACGACGCTGCCCATCATCGCCTCGGTCATCATCGTCACAGCGCACCGGGCCGGCGGCCCTGCAGAAGCAGTCGTCGCCGTACGCGGACACCTGCTGGGCAGTCTTTCCCTCGGGGCCTTCTTCGCGGTGCTTGCCGCCATCATCGAGCCGGCGGGGATGCTCGTCGCCTATGCTGCGGCGATCGTGACGGCGATTGCCGTGAACCGCATCATCATGTGGCTCGAGACCCCGCCGGCTCTGGAGGCTATCGCCCCTGCGAAAGGGCGATGAAATGATCGCTCAGAGCCGTGTGCACATCCTGCAAATGCGACGGCGGCTCGACGCCTTGATCCGTGAGATCGTCGATCTGGCGCGATAGGTCCCGGTAGATCGCGCGCTGCTCCTGCAGATCCTTGGTGAAAACGTCGGTGGTGGCCGGCACGTCCAACAGCTTCTTCATGGGCTCGACTTTCGTTCTCTTGGGGGGAGGGTCAAAATCGCGACTGCGCGCCAGACGGTTAAGGCGCACGTCCAGCCATTTGGGCGACAGACTCTGCACAACTGTCTCCATCAGGACGGGTCGCGACCCGAAGGCGGGACATCCCGGGATGCCCGGCTCGGAAGGCTCGACTGTGCGATTCAGCGGATTCGATTATGTCGGGCTCTTGTGCCCTGCGACCCGCATCGCATGCCCGGCTCTCGAAGACGCAACGGGCGGCATCCGCGAGATGCCCACCGCCAAACGGCGGAAATATGGAAGCGTCGCCGTTATCCCGCGCTTTCGGGATGCGACTGGGCGGACCGCCAATCCGGCTTGAAACCCAACACGATGGAATCGTTGGGAATTGCGGGATTGAAGGTGCGGTTGTGCCAGATCGTCGCCTCGAAGGCGTTCTCGCGGCGGCCGAGCTTGCGAACCGCCGCCAGCATTTTGAAGTTCTGCGACAGCTCATCAAACTCGAGAAGGCAGGTCTTGAGCTTCAAGAGGCGCTGAGCCAGCGTCGAGCCGGGCGGGAACAGCGCCGTCATCTCGTCGCTGAAGCTCTCCGGATGATGGAAGTGCGTGCTCTGGAGAAACTGCAGCCCCTTTTCATAGACGCTGCGGGGGTCGTTCGACTTCTGCACGTTGAAGCGGAGGAACGAGGTGCTTTCCTCGGGCGTCTCCGGCACGATCAGCACCGTCAGCGCCTCGCTCACGATCTCGCCCGAGCGCTCGAGAACACGCGGCTGCATGCCTGGCGATGGCCGTCCCTTGCCCGCGCGCATGGCGATCTGGCGCAACCGGCACTGCCAATAGAGGAAGTGGCCTCTAATCTTGTCGTCGCTCGCATGCGGCATGGCGGTGTTGCGCCTCGATGATCTTGCGCAACTATGGCTGCTCCGGCAGCCTTGGCAAGCTACGCCGCCCGATATGCCGAACGCCGAAGGTTTCCCATGCCCCGCACGATCGTTCCTGCCGCCGAAGGCCGCGCCGTCGAGCTTCGCCGGGGGCAGCGCCTGAGGATCACGACGCCGCACGGCCGCCAGGCGGCCGACTTCTTCGCCTTCAACGCACAGAACGCCGGCGAATGGCTATCGTGCATGCATTCCTGGGTGACGACGTTCTCGGTGAAGCCGCGGCAGGGCGATACGCTGATCTCCCGATACCGCCGGCCGATGGTCCGCATCACCGAGGACGGCGCGAGCGGCATCCACGACATGATGATCGCGGCCTGCGATCAGTTTCGCTACGAGTTTTTCGGCCACAAGGGCCCCCACGCGAGCTGCTCGGACAACCTCGAGACCGCCATGCGGCGTCTGGGTATTGCCGTGCCGGTCGTGCCGCAGCCGGTCAACTTCTTTACCAATACCGTCATCACGCCGGAAGGTAAGCTCACCTCGCCGCCGAACCCGGTGCCGCCCGGGGCCTACGTCGAGGTCGAAGCCCAGATGGACCTCATCGCTGTCGTCTCCTCTTGCCCGTTCGACCTCCCGGTCGACGGCTGGACGATCAACGCCGACGGTGGCCCGAGCGAGCTTTGGCTCGATGTGAGCTGACCCGCGGGTAGCGCACCTGGCTGACGATCTCTCGGATTTAGATCCCTACTGCCCAGGTCAAATTTTTGCCGCAGGGTGCTGGACATTGTCCGATCGAAACCCTATTTGTAGCGCGCGAATGAACGTTCGCTCTCAGCGCCATTGACTCTTCGGGTTGCCGAAGCACCCGACCGGCGGCGCCTAAACAGGCCGACAGACATGACACTCGAGATCGAGCCCGAAAGGGTGAGCCATCCACCGTCGGACACCCGCCGCCGCATCCTGGATGCGGCCGTCACCTGCTTTGCGCGAGCAGGCTTCCACGGCACCTCGATGCACGAGATCTGCCAGGAGGCGCGCATGAGCCCCGGCGGGCTCTACCGCTACTTCACCTCCAAGGATGCGATCATCGAGGCGATCGCTCAGGAGGAGCGCGCCCGCAACGCGCGCTATCTGAGCACGGCCCACGTGAGCGAGAACCACCTGCAGGCGCTGTTCGACGGCGGCTTGGCGTTCCTGAAGGACATGGCCGGCACCCGCGACGCGGCGCTCTGCGCCGAGGTGTGCGCGGAGGCGCAGCGCAACCCGCGCATCCGCAGCATTTTCGAGCAGAACCATCACGAGGTTCGCGCGTCTTTGTTGAGGGCCATCGAAGCCGCCCAAGCGGCGGGCGAGGTGGATGCGGGGCTTGATGCGGGAGTCGTCGTCACCGTCCTCATGGCCATCGGCGACGGACTGATCGTCAGACCACCGTTCGGTCCCGAAACGTCGATTGCCAACATCGAGCCGACGCTGCGTCACCTCATCGGCCGGATGCTGAGCCCCACCGAAGCCGCCCCATCGAGCAACTCAGAGCCCTCACCATGAAGTCGATCATCACGAAACTCATCGGGCTGGTGCTTGCCGTCGGCCTCGGCATCTATGTTCTGGCGCCGGATCTCGTCGGACGCGGCCATCGGCCGGTCTCACCCGTTACGGCGGGTGAAGCGGCTGTGAAACCTGCGGAGCCGCTCGTCCCCGCTGTGACCGTCGTCAAGGCCGGCAGCGCGCCGATCGTCGAAAGCGTCATCGTCTCGGGCACGCTGGTGCCGCGCGAGGAAACGATGGTCGCGGCCGAGGTCGATGGCTTGGCCGTCGCCGAGCTGCTGGTCGAGGAAGGCGCCCGCGTCGAGAAGGGCCAGGTTCTGGCGCGTCTCAACCGGGCGACGCTCGAGGCGCAGCTCGCCAAGAACTCGGCTGATATCGCGCGTGCCGACGCCGCCATCGCGCAGGCCAAGAGCCAGATTGCGGAAGCCCAGGCGACCCTCGTCTCCTCAAACAAAGCCCGCTCGCGGGCGAGCCGCTTGGCCAAATCCGGCTTCGGCACCGAGGCGACCCTCGACCAGGCGGTCTCGGCCGCCGACGTCGCGGAAGCCCGCGTGGACGCGGCCAACAAGCTCGTGCAAACCTCCGAGGCCGACAAGCTCGGCGCCGAGGCGCTGCGCCGTGAGCTCGAGTGGAAGCTCGCGCGCACCGATGTCGTGGCGCCCACCGGGGGTCTCGTCGCCAGCCGCAACGCGCGCGTCGGCCAGATCGCCAGCATGGCCGGCACGCCCATGTTCCGCATCATCGCCGGCGGGGAGATCGAGCTCGAGGCCGAGGTCGCGGACGTCGACTTGCCGCGCATTCAGGAGGGCCAGGCGGCGGTCGTGACCCCGGCCGGCTTCAAGCGCTCTTTCACTGGCTCCGTGCGCCTCGTCATGCCGGAGATCGACCGGGTGACGCGGTTGGGCAAGGTCCGGATCGCGCTCGGTGCCGACAAGAGCTTGACCGTCGGCGGCTACGCGCGCGGCGTTGTCGAGGTCGAGCACCGCGAGGCGCTCATCGTGCCGTTGTCGGCGGTCTCCTACGACGGCGGCAATGCCTTCGTACAGGTGGTCGTCAACGACAAGGTAGAGTCCCGTCCGATCACGGTGGGTCTCATCGACGGAAAGAAGGCCGAGGTGACGGACGGCCTCTCCCGTGACGAGAGCGTCGTCGTCAAGGCCGGCACGTTCCTGCGCGACGGCGACAAGATCAAGCCGGTCGTCGCCGAGACGCAGTCCGCAGCGCAGCCGTAAGCAATCGCTCGAGATCAGGGTTTCGTACTCATGAATTTTTCAGCCTGGTCCATCCGTCAGCCGATTCCGGCGATCGTCATGTTCGTCGTGCTGTGCGCGCTCGGCCTGTTCACCTTCAAGAACATGTCGGTGACGCGCTTCCCCAACATCGACGTGCCTATCGTGGCGATCAACGTCACGCAGTCGGGCGCCGCGCCGAGCGAGCTCGAAAGCCAGGTGACGAAGCGCGTCGAGGACGCGGTCGCCTCGATCTCGGGCGTCAAGCATCTGCAGTCCTCGGTGAAGGACGGCTCGTCGCAGACCGTCATCGAGTTCAACCTCGGTGTCGATACCGACCGGGCCCTCAACGACGTCAAGGACGCCATCGCCAAAATTCGCGGCGACATGCCGAGGACGATCGACGAGCCGATCGTCCAGCGGATCGATGTCGAGGGCCAGGCGATCCTCACCTACTCGGTGTCCAACCCCGCCATGACGCTCGAGGAGCTGTCCTGGTACGTTGACGACACGGTGAAGCGCGAGGTCCAGGGGCTGCGCGGCGTCGGCCGCGTCGAGCGCTACGGCGGCGTCAGCCGCGAGATCAGGCTTGCGCTCGATCCCGACCGTCTCATGGCCTTCGGCATCACGGCCGCCGACGTCAGCCACCAGCTTCGCGCCACCAACGCCGATCTCGCCGGCGGCCGCGCCGAGGTCGGCGGTCAGGAGCAGGCGATCCGGACGTTGTCGAGTGCACAGAGTCTGGAAGCCCTCGGCAATACCGAGATCGCCTTGCCCGGCGGCCGGCGCGTCAAGCTGACGGCCTTGGGCAAGGTGCTCGACACCGCCGAGGATCCGCGCTCGTTCAGCCGCGTCGACGGCGAGCCGGTCGTGTCTTTCGCGATCTTCCGCGCCAAGGGGGCGAGCGACGTCTCCGTCGCCGACGTCGTGTCGAAGAAGATCGCCGAGCTCGGTGCCAAGGCGCCCGGCACGACGATCAAGCTGATCGACGATTCGGTCGACTACACCGTCGGCAATTACGAGGCGGCGATGACGACGCTGCTCGAGGGCTCAGCCCTCGCCGTGCTCGTCGTGTTGATCTTCCTGGGCGACTGGCGGGCGACCTTCATCGCAGCCGTGGCGCTTCCATTGTCCGTGATCCCGACTTTCTGGATCATGGACATGATGGGGTTCTCGCTCAACCTCGTGAGCCTGCTCGCCATGACGCTCGCGACCGGCATCCTGGTCGACGACGCGATCGTCGAGATCGAGAACATCGTTCGCCACATGCGGTTGGGCAAATCCGCCTACCGCGCCTCGCTCGAAGCCGCCGACGAGATCGGCATGGCGGTCATCGCCATCTCGATGACGATCGTCGCCGTGTTCGCGCCCGTGAGCTTCATGGGCGGCATCGCCGGACAGTATTTCAAGCAGTTCGGCTTGACGGTGGCGATCTCGGTCGTCTTTTCCCTGCTCGTCGCCCGCCTCATCACACCGATGATGACGGCCTATCTCTTGCGGTCGAGCCCGGAGCATGTCGTTCACACCGACAGCTTCCTGATGCGGATGTACACGCGGCTGTTGCGCGCCACGATGTATTGGCGCTGGTCACACTGGCTCATGCTGGTGCCTTTCGTCGCCATCGTCTTCGGCTGGGTCTACGCCACGAGGTTCCTGCCGTCGGGGCTGTTCCCCATTCCCGACGTCGCCAAGATCGTCATGCAGGTCGAGCTGCCGCCGGGCTCACGCCTCGACGACACGGCGGCGCTCACCGACAAGATCGCCGCGCGGCTGAAGCGGGTCGATGGCGTCGAGTCGGTGTTCATCCTCGGCGGCGCCAAGCCGACGGGTCTCGCCGAGGTCCGCAATGCGACCGCCAATGTCCGGCTGACGCCGAAGTACGACCGGGCGAAGACGCAGAAGATGATCGAAGCCGAGGTCGAGCAGGCGCTTGCCGGCATGCCGGACGTACGCATCTCCTTCGTCAACGACCGCGGCGAGCGCGGCATCTCGGTGTCGATGCTCGGTGACGACATGACCGCCCTCCAACAGGGCGTCGCCAAGCTCGAATCGGCCATGCGGCAGACTCCGGGTCTGTCGAACGTGGCGGCGGAGGCGGGTCTCGACCGGCCCGAAATTCGCGTCGAGCCCAAGCTCGACGAGCTGTCACGGCTGGGCGTCGCGCCCGAGACGGTCGCCGAGGTCGTGCGCATCGCCACGATCGGCGATGTCGGCGCGAACCTCGCCAAGTTCAAAGCCGGCGACCGGCTGATCCCGATCCGCGTGCAGCTCGAGGTGCAGGCCCGCGACGATCTCCAGCAGCTCAAAGCCATGCGCATTCGCACGGGCGACGGCAGCACGGTGCCGCTCGCCAGCGTCGCCGATGTGCGCTTCGGCACCGGCCCGACCTCGATCGAGCGCTACGACCGGGTTCGGCAGGTGAAGATCGGCGCCGATCTGGCGCCCGGGCTCGAGCTCGGCGATGCGCTGAACACGATCAAGGCGCTGCCGGCCGCCAAGTCGCTGCCGCCGGGGGTCCGATTCCAAGAGAGTGGCGATGCCGAGATCATGGCCGAGATCTTCCAGGGCTTCTTCATGGCCATGGGGGCGGGCCTCTTGATGGTCATGGGGCTGCTGGTTCTGCTGCTTCGTAACCTGTTCCAGGCTCTGACGATCGTGTCGTCCTTGCTCTTGGCGGGCAGCGGCGTCGTCACGGCGATGCTCCTGTCGCAGACGGCCTTCTCGATGCCGGTTCTCATCGGCATGCTGATGCTGATGGGCATCTCGACCAAGAACGCCATTCTGATGGTGGACTTCGCCGTCGAGGAGGTTCGCCAGGGCGTGCCGCGCCGCGATGCCGTGATCGATGCGGGCCGCAAGCGCGCCCGGCCGATCATCATGACGACGGTCGCCATGGTGGCCGGCATGGTGCCGACGGCCATGGGCCACGGCATCGGCGGCGAGTTCCGCGCGCCGATGGGGACGGCCGTCATCGGCGGCCTGATCGCCTCGACGCTCTTGTGCCTGCTGTTCGTGCCGACGATCTATCTGATGATGGACGACATCGGCCGGTTCTTCGGCTGGCTGCTCGGCCGCTTCATCGGGCCGAAAGACGAGCCGCCCGAGGGCGAGGCTCTCCCTGCACCGGCGCATGCCCAGATCGGACATGGCCACGGCGCGCCGGTACCGGCGGAGTAGTGTGGACTGAGCCGAAAGGCGAAATCCACCGCATCAGACATCCTGCTCGCGATGGCGGACTTCGCAAACGCTCAGTCCGCCCTACCAAGCTTACGCCTTCGTCTCGCGCATGAGTTGATCCTTCGCCGTCGCCAGCAGCTCGTCCATGGTGCGGCGGATCTGGTGGTCGGACTGGCTGACGCCCTTGGTGTCGAAGTCCTTGCGGATCTTGCGGAACACGTCCTCGTCGCCCGGCTCGTCGAAATCGGCCTTCACGACCGTCTTGGCATAGGCGTCGGCGTCACCGCCGGTCAGCCCCATCTTCTCGGCCGCCCAAAGCCCGAGCAGCTTGTTCCGGCGGGCCTGCGCCTTGAACTGAAGCTCCTGGTCGTGGGCGAACTTGTTCTCGAAGCCCTTTTCGCGGTTGTCGAACGAGGCCATTCTGCGTCTCCGGTGTGGGAATTTTGCGACACGTGTTGCATCGACGCCTTCGATCGACCCGAAGGCACCGGTCATATGGGCATTCTCTCCCGAGTTGCATAGCTCGGCAGATGCCGCAAATCAACCATGCTGCGGTGCGGTAAGGTGAAGGGGGACCGGCGGCCCGCGCCGCATTGTTTCGCCATGCCCGATGGGCTAGCTTGAGCCCTCGATGGACGGGCGTTGCGGGCCGTTTGGCTCTCCGTTGAGCCCGTCTTTCTCTTTTTGTGAGGACCTCCCCCATGAACCGTCGGCGTCTCGTTTACGAGGGCAAGGCCAAGACCCTGTACGAGGGTCCGGAGCCCGGCACGCTCATCCAGCACTTCAAGGATGACGCCACGGCCTTCAACAAAAAGAAGCACCAGATCATCGAGGGCAAGGGCGTCATCAACAACCGCATCTCCGAGTACATCTATACGAAGCTCGCGGAGGTCGGCGTCCCCAATCACTTCATCCGCCGGATCAACATGCGCGAGCAGCTGATCCGCGAGGTCGAGATCGTGCCGCTCGAGGTCATCGTGCGCAACGTCGCGGCGGGCTCGCTGTGCTCGCGGCTCGGCTTGACCGAAGGCGCCGCGCTGCCGCGCTCAATCATCGAGTTCTGCTACAAGAACGACGAGCTCGGCGATCCGATGGTTTCGGAAGAGCACATCACGGCGTTCGGCTGGGCTGCCCCCTCCGAGCTCGACGAGATCATGGCGCTGGCGTTGCGCATTAACGATTTCCTGACCGGCCTGTTCCTGGGCGTCGGCATCCGCCTCGTCGACTTCAAGGTCGAGTTCGGCCGGCTGTTCGAGAACGACCAGGTGCGCATCGTGCTCGCCGACGAGATCAGCCCCGACTGCTGCCGTCTGTGGGACATGAAGACGGACGAGAAGCTCGACAAGGATCGCTTCCGCAAGGATCTCGGCGGTCTCGTCGAAGCCTATCAGGACGTGGCGCGGCGCTTGGGCGTGCTCGTGGAAGCCAACCCCTCGCGGGTCAAAGGCCCGCGGCTCGTCTCCTCGAAGCAATAGAGGGCTCATGAAGGCGCGCATCAAGGTGACCCTGAAGGACGGCGTCCTCGATCCGCAAGGTAAGGCGATCGAGGGCGCTTTGGGCTCGCTCGGCTTCAAGGGCGTCGGCGACGTCCGGCAGGGCAAGTACATCGAGGTCGACTTGGCCGAGACCGATCCGAAGAAGGCCAAGGCGGCCGTCGAGAAGATGTGCAAGGAGCTGCTCGCCAACACGGTGATCGAGAACTACAGCTACGAGCTGGGGTGAGGCGGCCATGGGCGCGCCCGACACCGCCGGCGGCTCGAAGCGCAGCGACGGCGCCGAGGCCGCGCGCTACCTCGCAATCAAGGCGGCGATTTTCATTCTCGTGCCGCTGATCGCGGCGGGGCTTGCGGTCGTGTTTTGGATGCCGGGGTGAGGCAGGTCGCCCCTACCGTCGATGGACCTCGGCCTTCGAGCCTGCTAGCGAACTCCCTCGAGACGCCGACCAACGGAGCCCGCCCATGAAATCCGCCGTCATCGTCTTCCCTGGCTCCAACTGCGATCGGGATGTGGCTGTGGCCCTCGAGCAGGCGACTGGGCGCAAGGCCGACATGGTCTGGCACGGCGACAGCGCAGTGCCCAAGACCGACCTCATCGTGCTGCCCGGCGGCTTCTCTTACGGCGACTACCTCAGATGCGGCGCCATGGCCGCGCATTCGGCGATCATGAAGGACGTGGTCGCCAAGGCGAAGGCCGGCACGCCGGTCATCGGCATCTGCAACGGCTTCCAGATCCTCTGCGAGTCGGGCCTCCTGCCGGGCGTGCTGCTGCGCAACGCCTCGCTCAAGTACATCTGCAAGGACGTGACCTTACGCGTCGAGCGCAACGACACGATCTTCACCCGCCAGTACCGCAACAAGGGCTTGGCCGTGATGCCGATCGCCCACGGCGAGGGCAACTACTTCGCCGACAAGGCAACGCTGGACCGGCTCGAAGGCGAGGGCCAGGTCGCCTTCCGCTATGCCGACCAGGACGGCGAGATCACCGCAGAGGCGAACCCGAACGGCGCCCAGCGCAATATCGCCGGCATCGTGGATGCCAAAGGCCGCGTGCTCGGACTGATGCCCCATCCCGAGCGGCTCGCCGATCCCTTGCTCGGCGGCACGGACGGCCGGGCACTGTTCGAGAGCTTGGTTACCTCGCTCGAGACGGCGTGAGCGGGATCAGGGCTTCCGGAACGGCCGGAGCATCTCTTTCCAATAGTGCGTGCTGTGGTCCTTGCCGTCCTCGGTGACACCAACCTCGCCCGCGCGGATCTTGTCGCCACCCTCGGTGCGGAAGGTGCCGAGCATCCGGTCCCAGAAGTTGAAGTAGAGACCGAAGTTGATGTCGCCCTGACCCGACCAGTTGTTGTGATGCAACCGGTGCACGGGACCGATGGCGAGGATCTGCGCAAACGGCCCGACGCGGACATCCGCGTTCGAGTGCTGCAGGAAGAGCTGCATGGTGATCGCAAAGCCGAGCAGCACGGCGATGTCGAGCGGTAGCCCGAGCAGAATGAGCGGCATGAAGCCAACGGCAAGATCGAGCGTCTGGTGCACCGGGTGGCGCACTAGGCCGTTCAAGCCGTAGAGCCGCCGCGACGAGTGGTGGATCTCGTGGAACCGCCAGAGCAGGTTCGTCTTGTGGCTCCAGTAGTGGATCATCGTCACGCCGACGTCGGCGAGCACGATCGCGAAGACGAGTTGCAGACCGAGCGGCCAGCTCGACGGCCACACGGCGCCCGCCCACGGGATCCACATCGTCAAGAATGGCAGGATCAGCATCGAGTTGAACGAGCAGAGCTCGTAGATCAGACCATGCGCGACATCGCGCGGCAGATCGTCGTGATCGGCGTTCCACTCGGGGACGTAGGGCGCAACGTGCTCGGCCACGAACGAGATGCCGAGCGCCGCAATCGCGACCGGCGCCAGCCAGTAATAGGCGAAACCCTTGGACAGAAGCGTCACCGCGATCGCGTTCGGAACGATCATCATGAAGGGGGCGTAGAGATAGCGGACGAGCCAAACAGCGACTTGAGGGCGCGCGGCTGCCGTCCCCATATTCCCGGTCAGAGCCATGATACCCTCGACAAAAAACGCGGCTTCGCTTGGCAATTAATCGTTAACGATTTCAAGCCAATGCCGGTTGCAGCTCAGGTACATTATTTTGCCTGAATTGGCGTTCGCAGCCAATCGCGCAAAGTCGCCGCAGCAAAACGAGGTTAAGCGCGACTTGCCGGGTCGGCAGGCGGGCGCTCGAAACGAGACGTCACCATGCCGGACCGGTGCCGCGGCAAAGCGGGAAGGACGACGATCTTAGCCGCTTGGCCGGCCAGTCGCTCGCAAGCCGATCGAGGGCGTCACTGCTTCGGCTCGATCCACCAGGTATCGACCTGATAGCCCGTCAGCGGCGTCTGCGACGGGCGCTTGACCTGCTTCCACACCGCCACCCATTGCTTCTCGACATAGAAGAGCGGCAGCACGTAGTCGCCCGAGATCAGCACGCGGTCGAGGGCCCGCACGGCCGAGACGAACGTCCCGCGATCCTTGGCGGCAAGCACGGCGGCGATCATCGCATCGACGGCCGGGCTCTTGATGCCCGCATAGTTGAACGAGCCCTTGGCATCGGCGGCGGCCGAGCTCCAACGGAAACCCTGCTCGTTACCTGGCGAGAGCGAGGCCGGATAGCTGAATTGAACGATGTCGTAGTCGAAATTGGTCAGCCGCTGCTCGTACTGCACCTTGTCCATCTGCCGGATCGACAGCGCGATGCCGGCCCGCTTCAAGCTCGCGGCATAGGTGAGAGCGAGGCGTTCCTGCTCCGCACTAACCGTCAACAGCTCGAGCGCGAGCGGCGCCCCTGACGTCACGTTGGCGAGGACGCCATCCTTGAGCTCGAAGCCGGCCTGCTTGAAGAGCGAGAGCGCAGCACGCAACGGCAGGCGATCGCGTCCGCTTCCGTCGGTGGCGGGTAGGCGGTAGCTGCCCGCGAGCACCTCGGGTTTCACCGCGTCCTTGAAGGGGGCAAGCAGCGCCTGCTCCGTCGCATCGGCCGGCTTGCCCGCCGCCGAAAGCTCGGAGCGGTCGAAGTAGCTCTGCGTGCGGCTATAGAGGCCGAAGTAGAGGCTCTTGTTGACCCACTCGAAGTCGAACAGCTGGATAAGCGCCTGCCGCACCCGGGCATCGCCGAGCGGTGGGCGGCGCGTATTGAGAACCAACCCCTGCATGCCGGCCGGGATGCCGATCGGCAGCTCGAGCTTCTCGACGCGGCCATCCGCGACGGCTGGAAAATCGAAGTTCGACGACCAGCTCGAGGGGTCGCTCTCGGGCCATATCATGACCTCGCCGGTCTTGAAGCTTTCGAAACGGGCGCTCGGATCGCGAATGACGTCGAAGCGGATCTCGTCCGGATTGAACCGGCCGCGCATGACGTTGAGATCCTTCCCCCAATAGTCGGGATTGCGGCGATAGGTGACGCTGCGGCCGGCCTCGACCTCGGCGACGAGATAGGGCCCGGTGCCGATCGGCGGCTTCAGCGTCGTGTTCTCGAACGTCGCGACATCGACTGCGTGCTTGGGCAGCACCGGCATCAGCCCCATGATGAGCGGCATCTCGCGATCGCCCGACCCATCGAAGGTGAAGCGAACGGTTTGCGCGTCCTTCACCTCGGCCTTCGTGACCTTGCCGTAGTATCGCTGATGATTGGGCCGGCCGTGCTCGCGCAATAGCTCCATCGAGAAGATCACGTCCTCGGGCGTCACCGGCGAGCCATCGGAGAAGCGAGCCTTGGGATTGAGCTTGAACTCGACCCAGCTGCGATCCTCAGGCGTCTCCACGGTCTCGGCGAGGAGCCCATAGAGCGCGAAAGGCTCGTCGGCTGAGCGTTCGAGAAGCGACTCGTAGACATAGCCGCGCATGCCCGGAGCGGGCGCGCCCTTGACGATCAATGGGTTGAGGTTGTCGAAGGCCTCTCCAGTCGCAAGCCGCAAGCGTCCGCCTTTAGGCGCATCGGGATCGACGTAGTCGAAATTTGCGAAGCCCGCCGGATATTTGAGATCGCCGTGCATCGCGATTCCATGCGCCGGCCCGGCGCCAGCCGCAGTCGCCCACATGAGGGCGCAGACGAGCACCGCGGTCACGACCGGACACCACTTCCAACGACGCATGAGGCCTCCTTCGACGGCAGCCGTTGCCCCCGCGACACGAAAGCTCGGGGCGGCCCTTCCATAGCAGGTTATCTTGGCAACAAGGCCACGGGATTGCCTCATTTTCAGGCTTCAGCCGTGTTCGAGCTATGACGCCTTGTGGGCGCTGCAGCAAAAGGGGAGGGGGCGAACGATCGTCCCCACAATAGAGAGGTCGTCGGACATGGCAGGACAGTCGTTCACTCAGATGCGGTCGCTGGGCAAGTATGCCGTGGCGGGGATCGCGGCAGCGATGCTCGCGCTCGGTGCCGCCGCCATGCCGGCTGCCGCCCAGACGGATGGCGATGGGACCGCCAAGAAGGACAAGGCCGGCGAGAAGGTCAGCCTCTGGGTGAAGCTGTGCGAGAAGGCGCAGCTGAAGAAAGAGGACAAGGACAAGAAGGAAATCTGCATCACCCATCAGGAGCAGCTCGACCGGAACACCGGCGGCCCGATGGTGTCGGCAGCGATCCGCACGACCGAAGGCTTGGACGTGAAGCGCTTCCTCGTCACCGTGCCGCTCGGCATGGCGATCCCGGCCGGCGCGCAGATCAAGATCGACGACCAGAAGGAGCCGACGAAGCTCGCCTTCACCTATTGCTTCCCCAACGGCTGCACGGCCGAGGTCGAGGCGACGGAAGACCTGATGAAGTCGATGATGACCGGCCAGAACCTGATGGTCTCGGCGATCTCGGTCGTCGGCGAGCAGGTGCTGTTCAAGCTGCCGCTGTCGGGCTTCAAGGAGTCCTATGAGGGCAAGCCGGTCGACACCGCGCAATTCGCCAACGTGCGCCGTCAGTATCTCCTCAAGTACCGTGAGGCCTTGATCCAGAAGGCCAAGAAGGCGGACCAGGAGAAGAAGAACAAGAAGAAGGACGACAAGGCCGGAACCGACGGGGCCGCAGCTCCTGCCGAAGGCGAGCAGCAATAGGCTCGGCCCATTTGACGCGGTATAGATGCAGCGCCCCGGCCCGTCCGGGGCGCTGCCGTTTCCAGGGTTTGGCCATGCGACGCCGTCTCGAGGTCTCGATCGAAAGCTGGCCGATCGCGGGTGAGTTCCGCATCTCACGCGGCGCCAAGACCGAGGCGATCGTCGTCGTCGCAACCGTCTCGCATGGTCCGCACACCGGCCGCGGCGAGTGCACGCCCTACGCGCGTTACGGCGAAACGCCAGAAGGCGTCTGCCAGACGATCCAGACGATGGGCGATCACATTGCGGACGACCTCACGCGCCAGGCATTGATCGATGCGCTTGCTCCCGGCGCTGCTCGGAATGCGCTCGACTGCGCGCTCATCGATCTGGAAGCCAAGCAAAGCCGACAATCAGCTGCCGCCCTCCTCGACGCCGCCGTACCGCATCGTGTGCTCACCTGCTACACGCTGAGTCTCGCCTCACCGGCCGAGATGGCGCGCCAAGCCGCCGGGCGCGCCGAGCTGCCGCTGCTCAAGCTCAAGCTCGGAGGCCCCGAGGATGCGGAGCGGATGCGTGCTGTGCGAGAGGCGCGACCGGACGCCCGTCTCGTCGCCGATGCCAACGAGGGGTGGGCCGAGAAGGACCTCGAGGCCCTGTTGAAGGTTGCGGCCGAGTGCCGCTTCGAGACGATTGAGCAGCCGCTCCCCGCAGGCAAGGACCATGCGCTGGCCTCGATCCCGCATGCCGTGCCGGTCACGGCCGACGAATCCGTCCACATCGCGACCGACCTCTCTGCCCTTCGCGATCGCTATGACGGCGTGAACCTGAAGCTCGACAAAACCGGTGGGCTGACAGCGGCGCTCGCGACCGCCCGCCTCGCCAAGTCCCTCGGCTTCGACATCATGGTCGGCTCGATGGTGGCGACCTCGCTCGCCATGGCGCCGGCGCTGCACCTGGCCTCGCTCGCCCGCTGGGTCGATCTCGACGGTCCGCTGCTGCTCGCCCGCGATCGTACCCCCGGCATCGTCTACGTGCGCGGCCGAATCACGCCGCCGGGACCGGATTTGTGGGGCTGACGCTGGCTTCCGCGATGATCGGCTTGCCGTCCCAACGCCGCTTGAGCAGCGCGCCCGCAGCCAACCCCGCAAGCGACAATCCCGCCATCACCAGGAACGCATCCCCCTTGAGCGCTGCATAGAGAGGCCCCGACAGCATGATCACCCCGCCGATGCCGATGCCGCCGTACACCGCCGAATAGACGCCCTGTGCGGTTGCGTTGAGCCGAGGCGGCACTGCCCCCGAGATGAGGTAGAGCGCGCCCAGATGCGTCGCGCCGAAGCTGAGCGCGTGCAGGAGCTGGGCCGCGACGAGAACTGCATAGGGCGGGTCGAGCGACGTCAGCACCCACCGGAGCACCCCGGCCGCGCCGCCGATCAGCACGAGGTTGAGGGGGCCGAACTTGCGCAGCGGCCAGGCCGCGAAGCTGAAGGTGAAGATTTCGGCCCCGGTGCCGATCGCCCAGAGCAGACCGATCGCCGACGGCGAGATGCCGATCGAATGCCAGTGCAGCGTGCCGAAGCTGTAGAGGAGGGCGTGTGCGCCCTGGATCAACAAGACGGTCAGGAGCAGCAGCAGATACACGGGCGAGCGGACGAGCCGCGCCGCGTCACCGAGGCTCAAGCGTGAGGATGGCGTACCGCTCCGCTCCGGCCGGGGCAGCATCAGCGCCGCCGGCAACGTCAGCGCCATCGAGGCCAGGATCATCCAGTAGGCCGCCGCGCTGCCGAACCAGTCGACGAGCGCGCCCCCGACGAAACTCGCGACGATGAAGGCGAATGAGCCCCAGCTGCGGATCTTGCCGTAGTCGATGCCGCTCGTCCGGACCGCCGAGGTCGCGATGCTCTCGGTCATCGGAATGACGCTCGTCCACACCATGGCGTAGAGCACGGCGATGCCGAGGATCGTCAAGAGATTGTTCGCCAAGCCGAACAACGCGAAGACGAGCGTCGCCAGCAGGCACAGCAGGATGAGGATGCTGCGGTGCGCGTCTAGCCGATCAGCCGTGAAGGCGATCGCCGGCGCCGCGAAGATGCGCACCAGCAGCGGCACCGCGAGAACGAGGCCGATCGTCTCCGGGTCCAGGCCGCGATAGGCGAGAAAGACCGGAAAGAACGGCAGGTGCAGTCCAACGACCGCAAAGGTCGCGCTGAAGAACAGCGCGAGCCTGATCGACATGTCCCGCGTCGTGCCCGCTGCCATGCGTCCCCCGGCCTATGCGCTCAGCCGCCGGCGAGGATTTCGGCGAAGGCGATCGGATCGACATTGCCGCCCGAGAGGACGACGACGGCCGACCGGCCTTTTAGATCGATCCGCCGTGCCAGCAGCGCCGCGAAGGCCGCCGCACCGCCAGGCTCGACCACGAGCTTCAGCTCGGAGAAGGCGACCCGCATGGCCTCCTTCACCTCGGCGTCGCTGACCCTGAGACTGCCGGCGAGACGCTCTTGGGCGAGCGCGAAGGTGAGCGCGCTCACCGACGACATCAGGGCATCGCAGATCGAGCCGCTCGTCCCTTTGTTGGATTGCCTCTCGCCGGTTTCGAGCGAGCGGGCGAGGTCGTCGAAATCTTGCGGCTCCGCGGCGTAGATCTCAGCCGGCGGCGAAAGGGCTTTCACCGCCGTCGCGATTCCCGTGGCAAGCCCGCCACCGCTACAGGGTGCAATGACGACATCCGGCGTAACGCCCTGCGCCCGCGCCTGCTCCATGATTTCGAGACCGGCCGTACCCTGTCCGGCAATCACGTCGGGATGATCGAACGGCGGGATGAAGACGGCCTTGCGCTCGGTCTCGATCCGCCGCGCGATCGCTTCCCGGTCCTCGGTGTCGCGATCGTAGAGCACGACCTCGGCGCCCGCGGCCCGCGTGCGCTCGACCTTGATGCGCGGCGCATCCGCCGGCATGACGATCACCGCCGGATAGCCGAGCAGCCGCGCCGCCTCGGCAACGCCTTGCGCATGATTGCCGGACGAGCAGGTGACGACGCCACCGGGCGCCTTGCCGCGGTCGAGGTTGGCGATCGCGTTATAGGCACCGCGGATCTTGAAAGCACCCATCCGCTGCAGGGTTTCGCATTTGAAGAGCACGCGGCCGCCGAGGCGCGCGTCGATCGTCTCGTTGCCGATGAGAGGCGTCAGCCGTGCCTTGCCGGCGATGCGAACGCGCGCGGCCTCGATGTCGGAGAGGGTGGGGAGTTGCATGAGAGATCGCCGCGTGTCGTGAGCGCTTGGCCTACCTTGTCACGGCATGGCCGCGATCTCAATGCTCGCCGAGCGCGCTCAGGAGTGCATCGCCTGCCGGAATCACGCGGCCGCTTCGGGTATTGGCCGCGACGACGCCTTGCAGAAACATCGTTGCGGCGCGCTGCCAGCTGTAGCCGAGCGCATGCGCACGAACGGCGCCGCGATCGAGGAGAAGGGCGCGGCGTATGGCATCGCCCAGATCGTCCGATAGGACACCACTCACGCCATCGGCGACGACATCGAGAGGTCCCGTCACCGGAAAAGCCGCGACCGGCACGCCCGACGCCATCGCCTCGAGTAGCACGACGCCGAACGTGTCGGTCAGGCTCGGGAAAACAAATACGTCGGCGGAGGCATAGTGCTGGGCAAGGGCCTCGCCGACCTGCGGCCCGGTGAAAACCACCTTCGGATACTGCGCGCGGAGCGTCTCGAGGGCCGGACCACCACCGACGACGACCTTCGTAACGGCGAGCGGCAGATCGAGAAACGCCTCGAGGTTCTTCTCGACCGCGACCCGGCCGACGTAGAGCGCGACAGGATCGGAGCCGAACAGCCTGTCGGGGCGGGGGCGAAACAGCTCCGTGTCGACGCCGCGCGTCCAGGGCAGGATATTTCGGAAATCCAGGTGCGCCAGCTCCTCGGCGAGCGAGGGCGTCGCCACCAGCATGCCGGCCCCCGCATTGTGGAACCAGCGCTGCGCCGCATAGCCCCACGTGACCGGCATCGGCAGGCGCGCGCTCAGATAGTCCGCGAAGCGCGTATGGAAGCTCGTCGTGAAGGGCAGCCGGCGATCGCAGGCGAAGCGCCGCGCGGCGAGGCCGATCGGGCCCTCGGTCGCAATGTGCAAGTAGCTTGCCTCGCTCCGCTCGAAGGCGGCCTCGACCGTGCGCCGGCCGATCAAGGCGAGCTGGATTTCGGGATAGCTCGGCAGCGGTAGGCCGGGTTGGCCTTCGGGCGTGAGGAAGATGAGCTCGGTGCCGAAAGCCCTCACCTCGTCGGCCAGGCGCTCGTACGTCCGGACGACCCCATTAATCTGGGGCCGCCAGGCGTCGGTCGCGACCAGGATCCGAAGGGGCGGGCTCATCGAGGCACTCAAGCCTCTGGAGGTCGGGACGCCAACAAAAAAATGACCGGTTCGGAGCACCCGAACCGGTCAATCGATTGAAGCTGACGTCGCATGATGCGCACCAGCTTCCCCCCAAGTGCCCCAACTTGGCAATTTATCGGCGCCGGTCCTCATCCCCCCGAACGAGTCGTCGCCGTCGCATTTGCGATATTGCAGATGCTGATTCGCTGCGCAATCGGGCGCTGACGTTGCCGCAACCATCCGTTGCAAGGTCGCCACAGACCCTAGGATCGGCGCGACGCCGTCTGACCGCAGTCGCGCAGCCCTAGATCGCTTTGTTATTCTTCATAAATTCTAACTCGCTGAACGAGCAGGAAAGACCATTTGCCGACGATCGGCTGCCGATCGAACCGCTCGACGTAGACGAAATCGGGGCTCTGTGGCGCGACTGCTACGCTTGCTCAACAGCGGCGCAGGCCTGCATCGAGGCTTTTGATGATCGTCCCGGCGAGGGTGACACGAACCGTTTGACGGCAACGTTGCACCTCGATGCTCGCGTTGCCGGTGAAGGTCGGAGCATCGAGGCGAAAGGCGATGTGCCCTGCGCCTGCCGAACCCGCGAGCCCGCCGCCGACGGCATAGGAGCTTTCGCTCCACGTCCCCGAAAGCTGCTCGCCTTCGAAGATGAGATCGGCGCTGCCCTCGATCCGGTAGCTCGAGCTGATGCAGGTGAGGCGCTGAGCGACATGCCCCTCCGCCTCGACGAGATAGGTCGCCTGGCATTTCAAGCGCTCGGTCGCACCGCTTTCCAGCGCGATCGTGCCCATGCCGGACCAACGCCCCTCGAGCATCGACCAAGTGCCATCGGCGCCAGCCGGTGCTGACGACAGCCCCAAGCCGATGAGCGCAACCCAAACTCGCGACAGCTTGCCCATTCGTCGTCCCCCCAGGAAACCCGCGACGCAGCCCGCCCACAGGATAGCGCAACCGGCGCGGCAGCGCAGTGCGCTTAAGCCGTCGATGGCGTCTCAGGGGGTCGCGGGCTTCAGAATGTCCTGCTGGAGACTATCAGGTGTCAGCCAGGTCTCGACGTCCGCGAGCACCGGAAACGTCTCGAGCATCCAGTTGCCGAACGTGTTGATCGAGCCTGTCATAAAGAGAAGACCCGTCACGACCAGGGCTGCGCCCATAACCTTCTCGACCTTGCCCAGATGCCGCTTGAATATGTTGAACAGGCCGAGGAACGGACGGATCGCGATGGCGGCCATGAGAAATGGAATGCCGAGCCCAAGCGAGTAGACCAACAGCAGACCGACACCGCGGCCGAGGCTGTCCTGGCTCGCGGCGGCAGCCAGCACGGCAGAGAGGATCGGGCCGATGCAAGGCGTCCAGCCGAAGGCGAAGGCGAGCCCGATCACGTAGGCGCCGAGCAGGCTCGCAGGCTTTGCCGCATTGTGATAGCGCAGCTCGCGGTAGAGGAAGCCGATCGGCAGAAGTCCGAGGAAATGCAGGCCGAACAGGACGATGACGGCGCCGGCCGCAAAAGCGAGCTCGGCCTTGTAGGCGAGCAGCACCTGGCCGATTAGCGAGGCTCCGGCGCCGAGTGCCACGAAGACCGTCGTGAATCCGAGCACGAAGAACAGCGCCGCGACCACCACCCGGCGGTATACCGCACGAGCCTCTTCGCCCTCCTCCGACAGCATGTCGAGGGTGGTGCCACCGAGAAAGCCGATATAGGCCGGCACGAGCGGCAGCACGCACGGCGAGAGAAAGCTCAAGAGGCCCGCGAGCGCCACGCCCAAGTGAATATGTAGCTCGCTCATGCTGGACGCCTTTGGCTGCACCGGCCGGGCCGGTAGCTCTGAGATAGCGCTTTGTGAGCAAACGCGAAAGCAGGCAGCCCGGCACCGGCCATCACATTGCCGCGACGCTCAGACGAGGATCAGGGCCGCGAGGCTCAGGAACGAGAAAAAGCCGACGACATCCGTCACGGTCGTCACGAAAACGCCCGAGGATACCGCCGGATCGAGCCCCATCCGGTCGAGGACGATCGGGACGAGAACGCCGCTCAGCGCCGCCGCGATCAGATTGACGATCATGGCCGAGCCGATCACGAGACCGAGCCCATTCGATCCGAACCACAGGACGGCGACCGCCCCCATGATCACGGCGAACAGGAGACCGTTCAGCATGCCCACAGCCGTCTCGCGCCAGACCACACGGATGGCGTTGAGAGGGGTCAGATCGTGGGTCGCGAGGGCACGCACCGCAACCGTCATCGTCTGGGTGCCGGCATTGCCGCCCATCGAGGCGACGATCGGCATCAGCACGGCGAGCGCCACCATCTGCGAGATCGTCGCCTGGAAGAACGAGATCACCCAGGACGCGAGCACCGCTGTGCCCAGATTGATGAACAGCCACAGGAAGCGGCCGCGCGTCGTGCTCCACACCGTATCGGACACGCTCTCGTCGCCGACGCCGCCCAAGCGGTAGATGTCCTCCTCCGCCTCCTCGCTCATGACCTCGACGACATCGTCCGCCGTGATGACGCCGACGAGCCGGCCATCGTTGTCGACGACAGGCGCGGCCATCAGGTTGTGGCGCTCGAAGGTGCGGGCCACCTCCTCCTGATCCTCGACGACGGAGATCGCGTAGCGGTGCTCGCTCATGATGGCGTTCACCGGCACCGGCCGTTTCGTGCGCAACAGGCGGTCGAGATGCAAGATGCCGAGGAGATGGAAGGCCGGATCGACGACGTAGAGCTCGGCAAAGTCGTCGGGCAGATCCTCGGTCTCGCGCATGTGGTCGATCACCTGGCCGACCGTCCAGAACGGTGGCACGGCAATGAACTCCGACTGCATCAGGCGTCCGGCCGACTGCTCGGGATAGTCGAGGCTGCGTTCGATGGTGGCCCGCTCGTCGGCAGGCAGCCGGGCGAGGATCTCCGCCTGATCGGACTCCTCGAGATCCTCGATAAGGTAAACGGCATCGTCCGTGTCGAGCTGCTGGACCGCCTCGGCGAGCGTCTCGTTGGACAGCTCCTCGACGATCTGCTCCTTGACGCCATAGTCGAGCTCGGAGAGCACCTCGGGCCGGAAATCGCGGCCGAGCAGCTCGACGAAGCGGGCGCGACTTTCCGCCGGCAGCAGACCGATGAGGTCCGCCATGTCGGGATCGTCGAGGGGAGATACGAGAGCTTTCAGCCGCTCCGCGTCATTGCCGGCGATGGCGGCCTCGACAGCCGCCCGATCGAGCCCGGCGAGCGGCTCTTCAGAGCTTTCTTCCGGCGTAACGGCCGTCCCGGCGGGGTCGGACATGCGCTCGGCTCCTTGAGAGCATTTGCTCGATGCGGCCTGAGATTTGGGAGACCGGGAGGCTTTGTGCACAGGGCCTGAGCCCTTCGCGACACAACGCCCCGAGGTCCGCCTACGCTTGTGCACACAAAGACTTGTCAGCTGCAAGACCGTCATTCACGGTGTAAGCTGCGCGTGGGGAGTTTTGGGCATGTATCGGTTGGCGGCGGTTTTGACGGCGGCGTTCGTGGCCGTAGGTCTGGGGGCGGGCGCCGCAACGGCGAGGCCCATCGACGCCTATTGCAGCCTACCCGAAGCGCTCGGCGTCTCCCGCTTTCAATCGATCGATACGACCGGTGGCCCCCGGTTCGGACTCCAGTTCCAGCCTGAGGGGACCTCGTTTCTTGCACCGGGCGAAGTCGTCCTGACCTTCGACGACGGTCCGTACGCGCCGACGACGGGCGCGATCCTCGACACTCTCGACCGCTTCTGCACGAAGGCGACCTTCTTCGCGGTCGGCCGATTGGCGCTGAGCCAGCAGGAGACGCTCAAGTCGCTCGTCTCGCGCGGGCACACTCTCGGCGGCCATACCTGGGCCCACGCCAACCTCAGCGCCTTGGGTGTGGACAGACGCGCGGTCGAGGTCGAGAAGGGCTTCAGCGCGCTCTCCGAGATCGTCGGACCACATGTGGCGCCGTTCTTCCGCTTTCCCTACCTGACGCATCCGGAGGCCGAGCTCGAGCGATTGTCGAAGCGCAACGTCGCTGTGTTCGCGATCGATATCGATTCGACCGACTCGCACGGCCAGCACGTGTCCGGCGAACGGATCGTTTCGCAGACCCTCAAGCAGCTCGAGATGCGCGGCAAGGGGATCATCCTGCTGCACGATTTGAAGTCCAACACGGCCAAGGCTCTTCCGGCGCTGCTGCAGGCGCTGAAGGAGAAGGGCTATCGGATCGTGCACATCGTGCCGGCGGCTCCGTTCGAGCCGAATGCCGCCTTCTCGGCCGAGGTCGCGGAAAAGGTGATCGAGAAAGCGCAAACGAAGGTGGCCGCCAACACGGCCGTGCCGGCGCGGCGGCAGGCGGCCAAGCCCGTCGTGCTCAAGGCCTCGCGGAACGTCGGTAAAGGCCGCACCGCCCGTCAGCGCTCGACGGCTGGCGACGATAAACTGCGCAAGGGCAAGCGCGGAAAGCACTCGAAGGTCGAGGCCAAGAACGGTCCGTTCCGTCGCAGCATCTGACGCTTATTCGCCTGCCGCGAGGCGTGCGGCCGGCTGCGCCTCGGCCGCATCCTCGAGCTCGACGGCATCGATCTTGCGGGCCCGCTGGCCGATGCGCTCGGCGCTCGTCACGATCTTCTCGACATCCTTGGCCGCCAGCGTGAAGTGCTTGTCGAGATCCTGTACGCGCTCGGTGAGACGCGTCACGTCCGCCATCAGCAGGCCGACCTCGCGCTGGATGAGGCCGGCCTGCTCACGCATCCGCACATCCTTGAAGATGGCCTGCATGGTCTGCACGGCGAGCATCAGCATGTTGGGCGAGACGATGACGACGCGGGCGCGATAGGCGCGCTGCACAAGCTCGGGGAGACGCTCGTGCACCTCGGCGTAAACGGCCTCCGACGGCACGAACATGAGCGCCATGTCCTGGGTTTCGCCGGGGATCAGGTACTTGGTTGCGATGTCGTCGACGTGCTTGGCGATCGTGTCGCGAAAGCGGGCGAGCGCTTCGGCGCGGGCCTCGGCCGTCAGAGCCGCGCGCAGAGCCTCGTAGCCCTCGAGTGGAAATTTCGCATCGACCGCCAGCGGCGCCGGGGCCGACGGCAGCCGGATGAGCGCATCCGGCCGCTTGCCGTTCGAGAGCGTCGCCTGCAGCTCGAAGGCGCCGCGGGGAAGTCCGTCCTCGAGGATGGCCTCCATCCGCATCTGCCCGAAGGCGCCCCGCATCTGCTTGTCGGCCAGCACCTGCTGAAGCGAGACGACCTCCTTGGAGAGATCGTCGAGGCTGCGGCCTGCGGCATCGATGCGGGCGAGCCGCTCGTACAGCCGCGTCAGGCTTTCCGAGGTCCGCCCCTCGGCCTCGGCGAGCGAGGAGCCGAGCTTGAGGCTCGTCTCGCTCAAGCCCTGGCCGAGGCGCTCGCTGACATGGTCGAGACGGCGGTCGAGGAGGTCCGACAGCTCGGCCTGGCGGGCCTGGGTCAGCTCGCCCATGGCCGCCAAGCGCCCCTTGAGCTCGGAGAGCGTGGTCTCGGTCCGCCGGTTCGCCGCCTCGATGCGGGCATTGAGCTGGCGGGCCGCCCCACGCCGAACCAAGGCGGTCACCAGAGCGAGCAGGACGGCTACAAGTCCGAGACCAGCCAGCGCCAGAAACGCCGGCAACGGATCGGCTCGAAGCGCCTCGAGCCAGGGCGCCAATGTCTCTTGAAGCGACTGCATAGGATCGATTGTTTACCGCGATTCGGGAGTGCGTCCCCATCGCCTCAAGGGCGTTGACCCCCAAAGCCCGCGCCATTACCTAAACGGCATGAGCACGCTCGAGATCATCAAGGTTCCGGACCCGTTGTTGCGCGAGGTCAGCGCCCCGGTCGAGGTTTTCGACGCGCGCCTTCAGAAGCTGATCGCCGACATGCTCGAGACGATGTACGACGCGCCGGGCATCGGCCTGGCGGCGGTTCAGGTGGCCGTTCCGCGCCGCCTGCTCGTCATCGATACGGCGAAGCCCAGCGAGGAAACGCCCTCCCCCATCGCCATGATCAATCCCGAGATCGTCGAGATCGTCGGCGACGACATCCGCGCCCACGAGGAAGGTTGCCTGTCCATCCCGGACGTCTACGCCGAGATCGAGCGGCCGGCGTGCGTGCGCGTCGTCTATCAGGACGCGACCGGCGCCCGCAAAGAGATGTTGGCGGAGGGCATCATGTCGACCGTCGTCCAGCACGAGATCGACCACCTGAACGGAAAGCTCTTCATCGACTATCTCTCGCGACTCAGGCGCGACCGCATCGTCAAGAAGATGATCAAGGCCAAGCGCGACGCCGAAGCAGCGGTTTAGCCGATGCTGCGCGTCGTCTTCATGGGATCGCCCGAGTTCGCGGTGCCCACGCTCGCCGAAATCCTCGGCGCGGGCCACGAGGTCGCAGCCGTCTATTGCCAACCGCCGCGTCCGGCCGGGCGCGGGCAAGCCGAGCGCAAGACAGCAATTCATACCTTCGCCGAGTCGGCGAAGCTCCCCGTTGCGACCCCGAAAAGTCTCAGGAGCGAGGACGAGCAGGCGCGGTTTCGCAGCCTCGAGGCCGATGTCGCCGTCGTCGTAGCCTACGGCCTGCTGTTGCCCAAACCCATCCTCGACGCGCCGCGCTACGGCTGTCTCAACTTGCATCCCTCCAAGCTGCCGCGCTGGCGGGGCGCAGCGCCGATCCAACGGACGATCATGGCGGGCGACCGCGACACGGCGGTCATGGTGATGCGCATGGACGAGGGGCTCGATACGGGGCCCGTCTGCATGGCCGAGCCACTTGCGGTCCCGCCCAGCCTGACGGCCGGCGAGCTCCACGATCTTGCCGCTCGCCGTGGCGCCGATCTGATGCTCAGGGCCTTGGGCGCGCTCGAGCGCGGCACGCTCGACTGCCGGCCGCAGTCTGTCGAGGGCGTGACCTACGCCGCCAAGATCGACAAGGCCGAAGCGCGTATCGATTGGTCGGAGTCGGCGGCAACGGTCTTGAACCGCATCAGGGCGATGACGCCGTGGCCGGGGGCGTGGTTCGAGATCGAGGTAGCGGGGCGCAAGGAGCGGATCAAGGTGCTGGCCGCGGAGCTCACCGAAGGACAGGGGGTACCCGGTGTCGCGCTCGACGATCGCCTGACCATCGCCTGTGGTGAGGGCGCCGTGCGCCTCCTCAAATTGCAGAGGGCCGGCAAGGATCCCCTGCCAGCCCCCGACTTCATACGCGGTTTTGCGATGCCACGAGGCGCGCGTCTCGGCGCGCCGCGCGGCTAAAGCATCACGGCGAGGTCGTCGTCGTCCCCGTGCCGGTGCCCGTGGTCGTCGTCGTGGACGATGCGGCGGGCTCGGTCGTGGTCGTCGTCGTCGAAGCAGCCGGCTCGGTCGTCGTGGTGGTCGTCGAGGCGGCAGGCTCCGTCGTGGTCGTGGTGGTCGACGCCGCAGGCGCGGTCGTGGTCGTGGAAGCCGCGGGCTCGGTCGTGGTGGTCGTCGAGGCCGCCGGCACAGGAGCGGGCGTCGGGCTCGCCAGGAGGTAGTAGGCGGCGACGGCGATAATGGCGGCGACGAGTGCGATGATGACGTTACGGTTCATGGTATTCTCCAGATTCCAGGCTTCAGACTCTCACACCCCAACGCAAATGTAATCGGTGACGCCGTGTTAGCGTTAAGCGCTTAGTTTAGCGATCAAGGGCGTTCATTGCCAACCTGACGCCCGATTTCATCGCATCCCGGCCGGCTTGGCC
Organism: Hyphomicrobiaceae bacterium; assembly: GCA_046348995.1. Classification (GTDB taxonomy): domain Bacteria; phylum Pseudomonadota; class Alphaproteobacteria; order Rhizobiales; family Hyphomicrobiaceae; genus JANNSX01. The sequence continues at coordinate 74,478 of JAXMDB010000002.1, read as the reverse complement.
GGAGGCCGGACAAAGCTGAGCAATATCAATCGGTGCGTGCCGGCTGAGCGCGCCATGAACGGTTCGCACGCAGCAATTCAGGTGCGTCCTGATGTCCGAATCCGTTCTGATCCGGCGCGATTTCCGGCGCTGCCATCATCGAATCACACGCCCGCCGCCGATCCGCCGGCTCATCGTTGGACAATGGTGCCGTCGACGGCAGGGACGGCCTGACGCCTACTCCCGCCGCAGCGGCTGCGCCATGCAGTGGACGCCGCCACCCGCCCAGGTGAACATGGTCATCTCGGGGTCGTAGACGGTGAAGCCCGCCGCCCGCATCTTCTTGTTCAAGTCCTTGGCACCGGCCGTCGAGAGAATGCGGTCGTTGCCGAGGGCGACGACGTTGCAGCCGAGCGCCATCGTCTCCTTGAAGGTCGCGGGGATGATCTCGATCTTCTTCTTCTTCAACCAATCGACGATGTCGTCCTCGGTCGTGTCGAGGCAAACGGCGGCGCAATGCTCGTTGAGCATGCAGACCATCAGGTCGATGTGGACGTAGAACTGGTCGATCGGCGCCCACTTGATCTCCCAGCCCTCGTCCTGCATCCAGCCGGCGATCTGGCGGGCCGCGACGTGCTCGGAGCGGTGATCGGTGTAGGCGAGCAGCACGGCCTTCTCGGCGACGGGATTGAAATCGCCACCCTCGAAGTTGCCCGACGACACCATGTCGTAGATCGGGATGCCCTTCTCCAGGTAGAAGCGGATGCAGGCTGCGTACTCGCCGCGCCGGCGCGGGTTCGCCATCTGGCAGATGACGGCGCCGTAGGGCGTCATGAAGGACGAGTCGCGCGCGTAGACCTGATAGGGATTGAACTCGTCGAGCGGCAGGAAGTGGGTGGTGACGCCGGCCGAATGGTAGGCCTCGACCATCTCGCGGTGCTGGCGCATGGCGAGCTGCTTGTCGAACTTGTAGCCGCGCCGGAGCGTATCGCGCACGAGCGCCGACCACTGCGCATTCTCCTCGCCCATCCAGCGGAAGCCCTCGGGCGGTCCGAGCAGCACATCGGTGAGCTTGCCGGCCTCCGATTTCATGCCCCAGCCCTGCATCAAGGGCGTGCCACCGCCCTCGACACGGGCTCTGAGCGGCACCGCCGCCGATGCGCCGTTGCCGTTCTTGCCGCCGTTCTTTGCCGCTTTGGCCATCACTTGTTCCTCGTGCTCGGCCGTGCGGCCGCTCCCAACTCGTCCGGAATGCTGGCTGAACCAGTCCGTTCGATCAAGCCTCCCCGGCGCAAAGCTGCCGCGACCAGGGCAATCCCACCCGCGCCTTAGTTCCCGGCGCTCGCCATCCGCCGGGTCTTCAAGACGCTCTCGAGCCAGCCGATCTGCATCTCCGGAACGGATTTGAGCAGCAGATCCGTGTAGTCGTCGAACGGCGGCGACAGAACCTCCTGCTTCGGCCCGAAGCGAACGACCTTGCCCTTGTAGAGCACGCAGACCATGTCGGCGATGGCGCGCACGGTGGCGATGTCGTGGGTGATGAAGAGATAGGAAACCTTGGTCTCGGCCTGCAGCTTCAAGAGCAGCTTCAGGATGCCGTCGGCAACCAGCGGGTCGAGCGCCGAGGTCGGCTCGTCGCAGATGATGAGACGCGGCTCGGCGGCGAGCGCGCGGGCGATGCAGACCCGCTGCTTCTGGCCGCCCGACAACTCCCCCGGATAGCGCTCGATGTACTGCTCGCCGAGCTCGATCTGATCGAGCAGCTCGACGATGCGGGCCTCCTTCTCGGCGCCCGAAAGACCGAAGTAGAACTCGAGCGGACGGCCGATGATCTCGCGGACGCGGTGGCGCGGATTAACCGCGACGTCCGGGGACTGGTAGATCATCTGCAGGATGCGGAGCTGCTCCTTCGAGCGATCGGCGAGGCGCGGCGGCAGCTTCTTGCCATCGAAAACGATCGAGCCGGATTTCGGCGGCAACAGGCCGGTGATGACGCGGGCCATCGTCGACTTGCCGGAGCCGGATTCGCCGACGACCGCGAGCGTCTGGCCCGGCGGCAGGTGGACGGACACGTCATTCAAGACGATGAGCTTGTTGCCATACGCCGCCGTCACCTTGTCGACGGAGAGCAGCGGCGCGTGCGGCAACGCCGTACCGTTCTTGCGGATCTGGCGGATCGCCACGAGCCGTTTCGTGTAGTCCTCTTTCGGCCGGTTGATCACCTCGTCGGCCGTGCCGATCTCGACCATCTTGCCGTGCCTCAGCACCATGATCTCGTCCGAGACCTGGGCGACGACGGCAAGATCGTGGGTGATGTAGAGCGCGGCAGCGCCCTCGTCCCGGATGGCGTCCTTGATGGCGGCGAGCACGTCGATCTGGGTCGTCACGTCGAGAGCGGTGGTCGGCTCGTCGAAAACGACGAGGTCGGGCTTCGGCACCAGCGCCATCGCCGTCATGACGCGCTGGAGCTGGCCGCCCGACACCTGATGCGGATAGCGATTGCCGATGGTTTCAGGGTTCGGCAGACCGAGCTTCTTGAAGAGCAGGATGGCGCGTTTGACCGCATCCGCCTTGCTCATGATGCCGTGAGTCAGCGGGCTTTCGATGACCTGATCGATCAGCCGGTGCGCCGGATTGAACGCCGCGGCCGCCGATTGCGCAACGTAGGCGACGCGCCGGCCGCGCACGTGCCGTTGCTCCTCCTCCGTCAGCGTCCTTAGATCGATGCCGTCGAAGAAGATCTGACCGCCGGTGATGCGGCAGCCGGGACGGGCAAAGCCCATCGCGGCGAGTCCGATGGTCGATTTGCCGGCCCCCGACTCGCCGATCAGGCCCATGACATGACCGCGGGCCAGCTTCAGGTCGACGCCCTTGACGATCTCGTTCCAGACCTCGTCGCTCTGGCCCTCGATCCGCAGGCCGCGGATGTCGAGGAGAAGCGGAGCCGCGCCCTTGTCAGTGCTCATCGCGCAGCCCGCTCGTCTTGTGCAGGAACCAATCGACCACGAAGTTGACGGCCACCGTCAGAAGCGCGATGGCACCCGCCGGCAGCAACGGCGTGATGTTGCCGTAGGTGATGAGCGTCGAATTCTCGCGCACCATCGAGCCCCAGTCGGCGGTCGGCGGTTGAATGCCGACGCCCAGAAACGATAGCGCCGAGATCGTGAGGAACACGAAGCAGAAACGCAGCCCGAACTCGGCGACCAGCGGCGGCATGACGTTGGGTAGAATTTCACGCCGCATGATCCAGCCGAGTCCCTCGCCGCGCAGCTTGGCGGCCTCGACGTAATCCATCACCGCGACGTTCATGGCGACGGCGCGGGCGAGACGGAACACGCGTGTGCAATCGAGCAGCGCGATGATGATGATGATGTTCAGAATAGTAGAGCCGAAGATCGACAACAGCATCAGGGCGAACACCAGATAGGGGATCGCCATCAGCACGTCGACGACACGGCCGATGAGCTGGTCGATCCAGCCACCGCGCACGGCAGCCAGGATGCCCAGACCGCCACCGACTGCGAACGACAGGAGCGTCGTCATGACGGCGATGCCGAGCGTATTCCGCGCGCCGTAGATCAGTCGCGTCATGAGATCACGGCCGAGCTGATCGGTGCCGAGCCTGAACTCGTCGCTCCAGGGCGCATACGGCTGGTCGAACACTTGGCTTTCGCCGTAGGGTGCGATCACGTGCGCAAACAGCGCGACGATGACGTAGCCGAGAATGACGATCATCCCGAACCAGGCCGTGATCGGCGCTTTCCTGAGCTCGCGCAGCACCATGCCGAGCCGGGTCTTCTTCTGCGGCGGCGTCGGCCTGCTCGCGAGGGGCTGAACTTCGATGCTCATCGCGGATGCAGGATCCTCGGATTGGTCACGATCGAGATGATGTCGGCGAGCAGGTTGAGCAGAATGTAAGTCGCGGCGAAGATGAGTGCGCAGGCCTGCACGACCGGGATGTCGCGGGACGTCACCGCATCCACCATGAGCTGGCCGACGCCCGGATAGACGAACACCACCTCGACGACGACGACGCCGACGACGAGATAGGCGAGGTTGAAGGCGATGACGTTGACGATCGGCGCCCAGGCGTTGGGCAGCGCGTGCCGGATGACGACCTTCATCTTGGGCAAGCCCTTCAGCCTCGCCATCTCGATATAGGGGCTCGCCATCAGGCTGATGATGGCCGCCCGCGTCATGCGCATCATATGCGCGACGATGACGAGGGTCAGCGTCAACGAGGGGAGCGCGCAGCGATAGAGACGGTCCCAAATGTCCATCTCGGGCGAGACGTTCGACAGTGACGGGAAAATGCGGAAGTGGACAGCGAGGAACAGCATCAGCATGTAGGCGACGAAGAACTCGGGAAACGAGATCGTGGTGAGCGTCAGCGAGTTGACCAACCGGTCGAACACGCCGTTGCGGTAGAGCGCCGCGAGGATGCCGAGGAGGAGCGCCAGCGGCACCGCGATAAGGGCGGTCAGGCCCGCGAGAAACAGCGTGTTCCACAGCCGTGGGCCGATGACGGTCGCGACCTGCCGCTTGGCGCCGGCCTGGCTCGAGAAGCTCTCGCCGAAATCGCCGACCACGACCTTTTGAACCCACTCGATGTAGCGGGTGACCGGCGGCTTATCGAGGCCGATCTCCTTGCGGAAGGCGGCCACCGTCTCCGGCGTCGCCGCCTGGCCGAGGATGGCCTTGGCGAAATCTCCCGGCAGCATGGTCACCGCCGAGAAGATGACGATCGAGACGATGAACAGCGTGACCAAGCTCAAAGCGAGCCGCTGCACGACGGTGCGGACGATCGGATGCATTATTGTCCCGGCCTAGTTTTTGTTGCGCGGGGCTTCCCCAATTGAAGGCATTGTTACCGGATTGGAGGCAGCGCGCCACACAAAAATCCGAATTCGTCATCTCCGGACCGAATGGGTGAGCGCAGCGTCGATTCCGTCGGCGAGCATGTCGGCCTCGCGGACGCCGAAACAGATCGGGGGCTTGATTTTCAGGACGTTGTCGAACGGGCCATCGGTCGAGACCAAGATGCCATTTTCCCTGAGATCGTTGATGATGGCGCCGGCCTCCCCGGTCGCGGGCTCCAGGGTCCGGCGGTCCCGGACGAGCTCGACGCCGATGAAAAGCCCGTGACCGCGGACATGGCCGATGAGCGGATGGCGCCGCGCGAGGGCGTCGAGGCGCCCGAGCAAGTGCCGGCCGGCCCTTTCCGCATTCTCCTGCAACGCCTCCTGCTCGATGACGTCGAGCACCGCGTTGCCGACGGCCGCCGAGACCGGGTTGCCGCCGAAGGAGGAGAAGAACTCCATGCCGTTGGCGAACGCCTTGGCGATTTCCGGCGTCGTGACGACCGCCGCCATCGGGTGACCGTTGCCGATCGGCTTTCCTAGGGTCACGATATCGGGCACGGCACCCTGAAGCTCGTGGGCCCAGAAGTGCGCGCCGACGCGGCCGAAGCCGGTCTGCACCTCGTCGACGATGCACAAACCGCCGGCTTTGCGGACGGCCGCGAAGGCCGCTTCGAAGTAGCCCTCTGGGAACACGACCTGGCCGCCGCAGCCCGAGATCGCCTCGGCGATGAAGGCAGCAGGCCCGTGTCCGGTACGCTCGGTGATCCGCTCGGCGGCCTCGACGACGGAGCGCGCGTAGGCGCGGCCGGTCTCGACCCCCATGCCTTTGTGCGGACCTCGATAGGGGTCGGGCAGGACCGCGATCTCGACAAACTCGGGCCTGCCCTTGCCGCCCTTGCGATTGAACTTGTAGGGGCTGACGTCGATCAGACCCTGCGTGTTGCCGTGATAGCCCCAGTCGACGACGATCGTATCCTTGCGGCCGGTCACGGTGCGGGCCATGCGTAGCGCCAGCTCGTTCGCCTCCGAGCCCGAGCAGACCATGTAGACGACGGAGAGGGGCTTCGGGAACTTGGCCGCCAACCGCTCGGCATAATCGAGGATGTTGTCGTGCAGGTAGCGCGTGTTGGTGTTGAGGATTTCGGCCTGCCGTGACAGCGCCGCGACCACATGCGGATGCGCATGCCCAACGTGGCAGATGTTGTTCACGCAATCGAGGAAGCCGCGGCCCGTGTGGTCGTAGAGATAGGCGCCGCGGCCGCGCAGGATCTTGAGCTTCTTGGCGTAGCTGATCGAGAGCGAGGGTCCGAGCACGTTGCGGCGTCGCTCGAGGAGAGCCTGCGGTGGTGTCTTGTCCTCGATGAAACTCTCTGGAGCGAGCTTGAGGATCAGGTTGGGGTCGGGCGCGATGCGGCTCCAGACGGGCCAGAGGCTCGGTTGCCCGACGCCAGGGAACTCGCCTGACAGGCCTAGCCGGTCGGTGATGATCTGGAAATGCAGATGCGGCAGCCAGCCACCGTTGACCTCGGCGGCACCGATCGAGCCGATGCGCTCGCCCGCGGTGACGGCCTGGCCGGGCCGCACCATCGCGAGCGTCTCTTTCGAGAGATGGCCGTACAGCGTCCAGAACTTCGGCCCGCCGGATCCTGCCTCGTGCTCGAGCAGGACGGTCGGGCCGTAGTCGTAGGGCAGCGCATTGTCGGCGACGCTGAGCACGGTGCCAGCGAGTGGGGCCAGCACCGGCGTGCCTGCGGGTACGAAAAGATCGAGCCCAAGATGCTGCGAGCGCCACTCGGGCGAGGCCGGCGTGCGGAACTGGTCGCCCTTGTAAACCGTCCGGTTCTCGCCCCACAGGCCGATGGCGTAGCGCGCGCCGCCTTCGGCCATCCGGGCTGCGAGCCAATCGCCGAACGCCTTCTGGTCGCCCGCGTGCTCCATGCCGGGCGCACCGTCCTCGAGCCTGAGCAGCATGCGCGGCGCGGTATCGAGATCGTAGTCGAGCAGAGGCGCGCGATCGGGCACATGGTCCCGGAGCCAGCCGACGATGACCTCGTGAGCGGCGACAGGCGGAAGTCCGGCAGCCTCTCGCGCGACGGCCGCGAGGAATTGCGGATTTGTCTTGTCCAGCCGATCGAGCAAACGGAACGCCGGAGCCTGCGAAACGAGCAGATAGTCGTTGTCGGGAAACTTCTTGGCGCGATGCGAGGACACGCACACGCTGACAGCCAGCCGCGCCGCGACGAGATCGAAGAGGACCTCGGCCTCCTCGGGCAGAAGCGGCAACTCTCGCGCGTAGGCGTCGATCAGCGGCCGGGCATGCGCGTAGAGATCGTCCTTGTCGAGCAGCGCATAGGCGAGCGTCGTGGCGAGCTCGTTGACCAGCCGGCCGAAGCAGGCATCGCCGAAATCGACGAGCCCGGTGACGCACGTGCCCACGTCGTCGACGAGAATGTTGTTGTCGTTGGCGTCCTGATGCACGACGCCGGCCCGCAGATGAGGAAGCCGTGGCAGCACACGCGCCTCGTAGCGCGCAAAGATGCGTTCGGTGAGCGCGCGGTTCTCCGGTTTCACGATGTCGGCGAGCCACGGCTTCACGGCGAGCGCGTCGTCGAGGCCCCAGAGGAAGCCCGGCCGGTGCGCGGCCGGATGGCCGAACCCTAAGAGCGCACGGGAGAGCCGTCCCATGAACGCGCCGAGGCTACGACCGAGCTCCGCCGTTTGCGCGACGCTCGAATAGAGCTTGCCCGGCAGGAAGCTCAGCAATCGCACGACGTGCGTGCTCTTGCCTTCGGTGTGCAGAGCCTCGTCCGCGCCTGCCGCCGTCGGCACGAGGTGTGGCACGCCCAAGCCGGGGTCGACGCGCGCGATATGCTTCATCAGGGCGTTCTGGAGCGCGAGCACGCCGCGATCCTCGCCGGCATTGGCGATCTTGAGGACGAACTCACCGGTCGCCGCCGTGACGCGGGCATTCTGGTCGCGCTCGCTGACCAGCGGGGACAGCTTGCCGTCGAGGCCGTAATGGGTGCGCAGGAGCCGGGCGAGCTCATCCGGGGACAGCTCGGGCTTCGGGCGGTCGAACACGGTCATGGCGCGCTCCTCATTCGATCCTTTGAGGCTTAGCGCGAAGGCATCGACGGGATCAATGCGCGGAGGGGTGCAGCAGGGGCCGGTAGCCAGCGCCGAGGATGGCCACGATCTTCGGGGGGGTCACGACAGGGTAGAGCGCAGAGCGATCCAATGGTGGGCCACGCTCATAGCCGCCGAAGCCCCAGCGCCAGAGGCGCCCGGCGCGGACCAAGCTCGGCCAGTCGTCGTGCATGACGATCGTGCCGCCTGGAATTTGCGATCCCACCACCGGGGCGGGAGTGGCGTCCGACCGGCTCGCCCAGCGCTCGACGTGCAGGCGCTCGTCCATCTCGCTGGCTTTGGGCGGAGCGGCAAGCCCCTCGGTGTCGGCCCAGAGCCCGGCGAACCGGCGGTAATCGGCCCTGCGGCAGTAGCCGCACGGCCGGTGCCCCGCCGCCAGCGCCGTCGCCTCATCGAGGAAGAACAGTTGCGTGTAGTGCCGGTCGACCCAGATATCCTCGTGGCGGCCCTTCCATTCGAGCACGCAGGCGATCCAGGCGCGGCTCGCCCAGCGCCGGCGGCCGAGCGTGCGGTCAGGCCGATGAAACTGCCCGCCGCGATTGCCCATGAGGAGCCCGCGCGCCGGAACCGCCTCGATCTCGCCGGTCGGCGCGACGCGATTCTGCAAGGGCCAGCTAGTGCGAGGCGCGTTCGCCATCCATCTTCGTCCGCCACAGCGAGAACAACACGCCACCCGCGAGTAGCGCCAGCGTGATCCCCAAGCTCAGCTCGGACGGGAACTTGCCGATCCAGCCGGAGAGGAAAATCTTGGCACCGATAAAGACCAGCACGAGGGCCAGGGCATACTTCAAATAGTGGAAGCGATGCACCATGGCAGCGAGCGCGAAGTACAGCGACCTCAATCCGAGCACGGCAAAGATGTTCGAGGTGTAGACGACGAACGGCTCTTGCGTGATCGCAAACACGGCAGGCACGGAATCCACGGCGAACACGAGATCGATGAACTCGATGACGGCAAGCGCCAAGAACAAGGGCGTCGCGTGCCGGACCACCTTGCCCGTCTTCTTGTCCGGCGCCATGACGAAAAAGTGCTCGTCCTTCAGCTCGTCCGTCACACGCATGTGCCGCTTCAGAAACTTGAGCACGACGTTATTGGCGATATCCGGCTCCTCGCCCACCATGAACAGCATCTTCAGGCCGGTAAAGAGCAGGAAGGCGCCGAAGATGTAGAGAACCCAGTGGAAGTGCTCGAGTAGCGCCGCGCCGCCCGCGATCATCAGACCGCGCATCACGATGACGCCGAGAATGCCCCAGAACAACACCCGATGCTGATAGCGGCGCGGAACGGCGAAATAGCCGAACACGAGCGAGATGACGAAGATGTTGTCGATGGAGAGCGATTGCTCGACGAGCAGACCGGTCAAGTAAAGCTGCGCCGCGTGCCAAGCCCGGTCGGACGCGCTGCCGACGGCCAAGTGCGGGTCGATCAGGCTATTGGGGTCGGCGTTGTAATAAAGGTACCAGACGACGATCGAGAACAGCCATCCGAGGCCGACGAAGATCGTCGCCATGACGAAGCTTTCGCGAACGGTGATCTCGTGCGGCTTGCCGTGCAGGACGCCTAGATCGAACGCCAGAAGCCCGATCACGACGGCGATGAAAGCGACCCATATCCAAACTGGCATTCCGAGCCACGGCAGCTCGACCGCCGCCTGCATGACGTCCATGATCGCCCCATCGCTCAACGTTCAGGCGCCGTCGCCGAAGTCCCCCTTCAGCCGGCGCCCCTATCGAAAACTCAGCGTTCGGTACGTGGGGTGAGGCATTGCCGATTGCAATAGGGCTCGCACAGCCGGGCCGGTGCCGACAAAATTGTCGCGGAAAAACTGGCCCCTGGGGTCCGCCGGTAACGGCATCCCAAGGGTTTCCATCCTATCTATAGGAGAGAATCTGATTCGGTGGGGCACCACCGGGCTTGAAGGACCAGGGCCATGAGGCATGCACGTACGCTGCTCGCTGTGCTCCTCGCTCTCGCCGCGCCTCTCGGTCCCGGCGCCCTGCCCACACGCGCGGCGGAGCCGGGCTCGGCCTCCGCACAGGTCGACCTCGAGGACCTGGCCACCGAGCTGACCGATAAAACGATGCAGTTGTTCGTCGACGCGATCCGCAAGGGCGACTTCAGCGATTTGCGGGACGCCGCATCGGCGCACTTTAAAGCCAGCTACACGGTCGCGGATATCAAGAACGCCTTCCAATCCTTCAGCGCGACGATCGTGACTGGCGATCCGTTGGAGGATGCAACGCCGGTGTTCCTCGAGCCGCCCGCCGTGAAGGACGGGCTCCTCGACATCCAGGGCCTGTATGAGCTTCCCGACGGGCTGCTGATTTTCGATCTGGCGTTCGCCTCCGAGGCCGGCGATTGGAAGCTCGACGGCCTCGACGTCCGCTCCCAGCCGATCGAGGCGCCATCGACGAGCGCGGCGCAGACTCCGTAAGCCGAGCAAAGCACCACTCTTGCAATCCTTCGGCGGGCGCACGCCCCACCCCACCGTCACGGCCGCGAAGGCGGTCGCCCAGACAGGTCGGTGAGATGCGGTGTCCGTCACAGGTTGGGAGAGGTCCCATACGGCATGCTCAGAACCGCGCCGTTGGCCGAGGCGTCACGCCCAGTCGCTTCCGGCTAGGCGGCCGCCTTCGCGGCCGTGACGGTGGGGAGAGATTTTGCAGATAACTCTGCCGTGTTAGGCTGCGTTGTATCCATAGTCGAAGATCAATCCATGGTGGTTGAGACGATCAGGCCCATCGAGATCGCCATCGAGCCCAAGGCTGCGGCGGATCGCGATCGGTTGCTTGGTGCACTCTCCAACTTGACGAGCGTTGACCCCGAGCACGCTTTCCACATCGACACCGAGAGCGGTCAGATCATTCTCGACGGTATGAGCGAGCTCGGGTTGGACAGGCTCATTGGGCAAATCCTAGATAGGGTTCCGATACTGATCGGTAACCCCCGCGTCGCGTATCGCGAGACGATCGCGAAATCTGCGACGGCCGACCACACCCACAAGAAGCCAGGGTCGCACGAGTTCGCCCGGATCAAGATCGAGGTTCGACCCGATGCGCCGGGCTGGACCGTCACCGTCGAGAATGATCTTCCTATCGGTGTGCTTCCCACTGAATTTGCCGCAGCGGTTTTGAAAGGCATCGACGCCGTCATCAAAACGGGCTCGCTCATCGGATTTCCAATCGTGCAGGCAAGAGTCCGGGTGATCGATGCCACCGATCGCGAGGGGCATTCAAGTGCGAGCGCCTTCGAGAGCGCCGCTCGTACCGCCATGCGCGATGCGCTCGTGAAGGCGGAGCCGAAATTGCTAGAGCCGGTGATGGTGGTCGAGGTCATGACGCCGGCCGAGTGCCTCAGCACCGTTACGCGCGACCTGACCTCTCGCCGCGCGCATTTCCTGCCCGGCGATCCGTCGACACCGCTCCATAGGATTTCGGCCCACGTGCCACTCGATCACATGTTCGGCTATGACAGCTCGTTGCGTGGAATCACGTCGGGCCGTGGCACCTGGTCGATGAGCTTCAGTCACTATGCCCCGGTGCCGCCGACGAACCGCGGACCCGACACTTTCGGGCCCGCCGTTGGATTACGCGGATAGCCTACCGCCCCCGCTTGCCCAACGTCCGTAGCCTGAGCGCATTCAGCCGGATGAAGCCTTCGGCGTCCTTCTGATCGTACGCGCCGCGATCGTCCTCGAAGGTGACGAGCTGGGTCGAATAGAGCGACTTCGGACTCTTGCGGCCCGTCACGATGACGTTGCCCTTGTAGAGCTTCAGACGCACCTCGCCCTCGACCTGCTCCTGGCTCTTGTCGATGAGCGCCTGCAGCATCAGCCGCTCCGGCGAATACCAGAAGCCGTTGTAGATGAGCTCGGCGTAGCGCGGCATCAGCTCGTCTTTGAGATGCGCCGCGCCGCGATCGAGCGTCAGGCTCTCGATCGCGCGATGCGCCGCCAGCAGGATCGTGCCGCCGGGCGTCTCGTAGATGCCGCGCGACTTCATGCCGACGAAGCGATTCTCGACGAGGTCGATGCGGCCGATGCCGTTGTCGTGGCCGAGCTCGTTGAGCTTCGTCAGCAGCGTCGCTGGCGACAGTTTCTTGCCGTCGACCGAAACCGCGTCGCCCTTCGCGAAACCGATGGTCACCACCGTCGGCGCGTCGGGCGCATCCTCCGGCGCGATCGTGCGCTGAAACACGTAGGGCGGCGGCTCGACGTCGGGGTCCTCGAGCACCTTGCCCTCGGAGGAGGAGTGCAACAGGTTCGCATCGACAGAGAACGGCGCCTCGCCGCGCTTGTCCTTGGCGATCGGGATCTGGTGCTTCTCGGCGAACTCGATGAGCTGCTCGCGCGACTTGAAGGCCCACTCGCGCCAGGGGGCCACGATCTTGATGTCGGGGTTCAGCGCATAGGACGTCAGCTCGAAGCGGACCTGGTCGTTGCCCTTGCCGGTCGCGCCGTGAGCGACCGCGTCGGCGCCGGTCTCCTTGGCGATCTCGATCAGGCGCTTGGCGATCAGCGGTCGGGCGATCGAGGTGCCGAGCAGATACACGCCCTCGTAGAGCGCGTTGGCGCGGAACATCGGGAACACGAAGTCGCGCACGAACTCCTCGCGCACGTCCTCGACGTAGATGTTCTTCTTCTTGATGCCGAGCAGCTCGGCCTTGGCGCGCGCCGGCTCGAGCTCGCCGCCTTGGCCGAGATCAGCCGTGAAGGTCACGACCTCGGCGTCGTATTCCGTTTGCAGCCACTTCAAGATGATGGAGGTATCGAGGCCGCCCGAGTAGGCGAGCACGACTTTCTTGATCGACTTCAACTTTGCCATGTGAATTCCTGATGCAGGCGGCACGAGCCTCGAGCGCTCGATCCGTTTGTTTTGCCCTGCCCTGGGGCGGGGAGGTGCGGGTTGCTTGAGAAGCGCGCGCCCGGCTGGGGTTGCTTCAGATACCCCCTCCGCAAGGCTCCCCACAAGGGGGAGCGACCTCGGGCGCCGATGGCCCTGAGCGGGGAGCGCTGGCGCGACTATCCGTCCTTCTACTGAAGTACAATTTCTGCAATGGAGCGAATCTTGCTAGCAAAGCATGTGGGATACGTGGGGCTCGCATGACCGGCAGGCTCGAACCAGACAATTTGAAGTTGCCAAATCGCCGTCCCAAGCTGAGCTTCAACGTTCACGCCAGCAGCTGGATCAGCTGGCTCAGCTTTGCTTTGGCCTTTTGCCTCACGGTCTTGGCCGAGCCCGGGGCCGGTACCGATATCCTGCAACTCGGTTACGACACCTACCTTCTCCTGGCCAGTATCGCGCTGTTCTTCCTCACCATCGTCTTCATACAGTGGCGGATGAATCTGGCCCTCAAGGCACAACGCTTCGACGAGCCCCGGCATCTCGTTTCGACCGGCCTGTTCGCCGTCAGCCGCAATCCAATGTACGTGTGCTTTCTTCTGCCCCTCAGCGCTTGGGCCCTGTGGTCGCCGCTCGCAGCCGTCGTCGCGGTGATCGCCTATGTCGTGGCGATGAACATCCTGGTCATACGCCAAGAGGAGGCCGCGCTGCGCGAGACCTTCGGCGCCGAATACGAGGATTATGCCAGCCGTGTGCCCCGGTGGATTCTGCCGCTGGCCTCGGTGCGTGCGAAGCGCTTCGTCTCGCCGCCCCTCCGATCCGTCGACGCGAGCACCGATCAGCTGAGGCCCGACCACTGCCGATAGATTTTCGGCGTCCGTCGCAGGGTCGAAATCGCTGAAATCAATGATAGCGCCACGACGACGCGGCGGTCGTCGCGATCGGCAGCAGCATCGGGCTCATGAGCCGCATCAGCTGGAACGGATCGGCCAAGGACGGCGTCGCGGCGAAGGGGGCGAACGGAAACCGGCCGCCAGACATCGGCCAGGCGAACGGGGCGGCCCACGGCAGGCCCATCGGCCAGGCCGCCGGCCCCGTCATGAGCTGAGGCCACGGCATGGACGGCCACGGCATCGCAAACGGAAAGGACGGCCGCCGCGATACGCCCATCATCGTTTGCGTGGCCTCGACCCAGGCGCCGACCGCGTTGTTGGAGCCGAACGAGCCGGCCGCCGGCCACATCGCCATCGGCTCTCTGCGGCGGATCGCTGGCGCCGGAAATGCCCGAGCCGCCGGCATCATGCGAGAGGCCGTCTCGAGGCCGGTCGCCATGGTGGACGCATAGGCTTTGACGCCCATGAGCGCGAGGTCGCTCCACATCCGGAACGGGTCCGACCGGTCGCTGGCCATCGGTGTATCTACTCCATGACGCTTTACAGGGCGCATTGTCCGCCGAAAGCGTTGTGCATTGCAACAAATATTTGTTGCAACTGCGTAATCGCGATCAGGAGCGCCGCCCGGCGAGGGCCCAATAGACGACGCCAGCGGCAAAGCCGGCGGTGGCGAGAAGCTGCAGCAAGGTGGTCGCCGGCAGCGCCAGCTCAGTTGCGGACGACGTTGCAAGGCCGTCGAGCACCGGTACCGCGACGGCGGCCATCCCACCCGCTGCGACCCAGTAGACGAGCGAGCGGATGTGCGCGAGCTCCCCGATGAGCACCGCGACGAGCGCCGGCACGATCGAAAGCGCCGCGCCCCACTGGCCGATCCCCCACGCCGCATTGGCGATGTCGACCCATTGACCGAGCTCGCCGGCCTCTTGCGGCTGGCCCTGCATGGCGGCTGTCACCCGCTCGAGCCCGACAAATCCGAACACGGCCAACCCCGACAACACGGCAAACACGAAGGCGATGGCGACCCACACGACGCGTCCGATGCTGCGAGCCAAAGCCGCCTCCCCTCGCGGTAACCATGCGTCGCGCGGATCGCACGGCTTGCTTCTCAGCGCAAGCAATCTCCGCCATCATGGGCGCGGAGAGGGCCGCAGAGCCCGTTGGGGAGACGCCATGAAAACGTCGAAGAAGCCGAAGCTCCGTACGCTGTCGGAAATCTACAAGTTCTTCCGCAAGAACCAGACGCCGATCTATTTCGTCTCGCCGACACCGTTCAACCTGCTGGGTCTTGGACGCTGGATCAACAAGTTCGAGTACATCAACTACTTCGACTCCTTCGACGGCACGCATCCGAAAGTGACGGTGCCGCGCGAGCACGGGCCACACGAGTTCAAGTCCATCGAGGACGTGAACAACTACCTGCTCCGGCACAAAGAGGTCAGGAAGCGCATCAAGGAGCGGGGCCCAGGCAAGATTCTGATGGTCATGTTCGACGAGGAGAGCGAGCAGCTCGCCCGCGAGCTCGGCTGCGAGGTGGCGCTGCCGCCGGCGAAGCTGCGCACGCACATCGATTCCAAGATCGTCACGACGCAACTCGGCAACGAGGCGGGAATTCAAAGCGCTCCCAACGTGCTCGGCCGCGCCAAGAGCTATTCGGCTCTCAAGAAGCTCGCTGCCTCCGCCAAGCTCGGCAGCGATCTCGTCGTGCAGCTTCCCTACGGCGACTCCGGCCGCACCACCTTCTTCATCAAGTCGGACGCCGACTGGAAGAAGTGGTCCGACAAGCTCGTCGGCGAAGAGCTCAAGGTGATGAAGCGCATCAATCACCTGCCGGGCACGCTCGAAGCCGTAGCGACGCGGCACGGCACGCTCGTCGGACCGATGCAGATCGACATCACCGGCTTCGGCGAGCTCACCCCCTACAAGGGCGGCTGGTGCGGCAACGACGCGTTCACGACCGGCTACGGTAAGGAGCGCAAGGCCGTTCTCAAGATGGCGCAGAGGCTCGGCAAGCGTCTCTACGAGGTCGGCTACAAGGGCGCGTTCTGCATGGACTTCCTCATCGATACTGACACGCGTGAGGTGTATCTGGGCGAGATCAATCCGCGCATCTCCGGTGCCTCGCCGCTGACGAACCTCATCACCTCGACCTATGGCGGCTGCCCGATGTTCCTGTTCCATATGTTGGAATTCATGGACATCGATTACGAGGCCGACATCCCGGCGATCCAGCAGCGCTGGAGCGAGTTCGACAACTGGAGCCAGCTCATCCTCAAGTATCCCAAGGACGAGGTGGCGCTGATCTCGAAGGCGCCGGCGTCGGGCATCTGGCGCATGGATGCGAAGGGCGAGATCTCGCTCGTTCGCAAATCGATCGACTGGTTCCTCGTGTCGGACGAGGACGAGGCGTTCTACATGCGCGTCTACACCGGCGGCGACTATCGCTACTACGGTGCCGACATGGGGATCCTGGTGAGCCGGGGCCGCATGCAGACCGACGACCGCCAGCTGACCGATCGGGCGAAGGCTTGGGCCTCCGCCATCAACGGCAAGTTCCAGACGGTGTCCGTCAACGGCGCACCCGAGATCGAGATCCCGGACCCGAACTCGATCCAGAAGATGTTGTAAATGGAACCATTTACGCACGTTTTCCGTTTCGTTACGGCGTTGTGCTGATCTGGTTCTTGGCAGCGCCCGGAAAAGATCGTAATCAATACTACCTACTGCGCGTCGGCCCCCAGCTGTTGGTGGACCCGCCACTCGGTAAGGGAAGGCTCTTAAGTCGATGACCCGAAAGATAGCACCGCTGAGCGTTTCAAGTGCGCTTGCGACAGAACTTGATGCTGCCTTCGGCGATAGCCCAGATGCGATTGATCGCGTTGCGTCTGCGATCGCTCAATTGAAATCAGTTACCGTTCGTGCGTCGCGACTAAGCGCTGTGGCCCGGAAAGTCAGCGACAGCAATCGACAGGCAGATTCCATTCTTCGAGTGGCATATGGTCTCGCAAGCCTAATGGATCGGATGGCTTGCGACAGCTCGGACGTCGTCTCAGCCCTCAAGCTTGGACTGGCAAATCGAAAGGACTGGGCATCTAGAGTTGATCAACTTGAGCCGCACTTTAGTGCGCTTTCTCGTCTTCTGAACGAGCGGGCAATCCTTGCCGCCTCAAAAGCAGTCGAACTAACTTATCTGCATCCAAGGTTGTTTACAAGCGCACGTCTCTTGACTGACATACGGCCAGTATTTAATGTTCAAAGAGATGCTATTCTTGGCGCCATTGTGTCTCACACTCTCCACATAGAGTACACCGAAAATTCTCGATCGGCGCAGCTAGATATCGCGCTCGATGAAGACGATATCGACCAGCTTATGGCACTCTGTCAGAATGCCAATAAGAAAGTAGAAGCCTGTCGCAGGCTAATTCAGATGGAAGACTCGGACAATACGTTCACAGTCAAGGAAGAGAAACATGGCGCCGACTAGCGCGACGCAGCGGAATATTGGCTTCTTTCTTGACAAGTCTGAACTTGAAGATGAAGATGACTTCATTGCGTCAGGCGACATCAAGCTAATCAAACTAACTACCGAACCGCCGATGCAACCGCTGCTGATCTCTCTACGCACGGAGGAAAAGACACGAGAAATCTCATGGGACCTAGGTGCACTGGTCGACCCGCCAACAAAACTAGGCAGTCGCGTCAAGAGCGATAACCAGCACTCCACTGCAATCGTGGGCCTACTGAGCGTGTCGCTTGCATCAACACTTTATACGATCGTATGCGTCTTCCTCGCAGGCGTGAGCTTTGAGCAAAGTAACGGAGCAAACTTCCTCATGTGGCTGCTCCTGAGCTGCGCATCGGGGTTTGTAGCATTCGCATCGTTTAGCGTGACTCGGAAGGTAAGCGGAGCATACGGGGGGAATAAGTGGGGCCTTTCGTCGATCGCCAACAGCACAATGCGTTATGGCTTAAAGTAGCCATCGCCACAGGATTAATACTATTTGCTGTTCTGGGCGCAGTGATTGCGTTGGTGCCGTCACAGGTTCTGACGCTCTTGGACGAAGTGCATATCAAACTAGCCTTGGTAATTGCGAGCCTCGGATTTTCCACACTAGCCGCTTCGATTTTGTATGTCTGGAAAGTATTGCCTACGCCCGTCACAATAATGGGAAGATTTGCGGCTGCGATTACCGTCATTGGAGGTTTGCGGGCGTTCGGAATGCTTTTGAACATCCCGTTGCCCACATTTGTTTCCGATCAAAATGGCGTGAAACTTGGTTTTGTCGCTCCCACTTACGAAATCTTACCCTTCATGGCGCTGGTGTTCTTAGGTCTTCTCTGCACGTTCTCTTATGCTTATCTGTACCAGTTTGGTCGGCAATTCGACTAACCTCCCCTTGAGGTGCCATCGTAGTTCATTGCTCACCAACTCAAAACACTAAAATCCTGTCGCTCAGCACCGCCTCGCCAACTGAATTCCCGCACTCACCCCTTCAAGAGCTCCCGCGCGATGATCGTGCGCTGGATCTCGCTCGCGCCTTCGTAGATGCGCAAGATCCGCACGTCGCGGCAGAGGCGCTCCAAGGCGAGATCGCGCGTGAAGCCGTAGCCGCCGTGGAGTTGCAGCGCGCCGTCCGTCACACGCCCAACCATCTCGGAGGCGACGAGCTTGGCTATGGCGCTTTCCCGCGAGAACCGCTCGCCGCTTGCCCGCTTCTGAGCGGCCTCGCGCGACACCGCTTCGGCTGCGGCGAGATCGACCGCCATGTCGGCGAGTGTCCACTGGATGCCCTGGTTGTCGGCGAGCGGCTTGCCGCCGATCTTGCGCTCTTTCGCCCACGCGACCGCCAACCCCAGCGCCCGCCGCGCGATGCCGATCGCCATCGCGGCGACCTCGACGCGGCCGTTGTCGAGCACTTTCATCGCGGTGCGGAAACCCGAACCTTCCTCGCCGAGTCGGGCCTCCTCCGGCACCTCGATGTCGAAGGTCAGCGGAAACACGTGCGCACCTTTGAGCCCCATCGTGCGCTCGGGCGATCCCACCGCGAGGCCCGGCGTCGTGCGTGGCACCGCGAAGGCCGAGATGCCGCGTGCACCGTCCGCCAAATCCGTCTTGACGAAAAGCACGATCGTGTCGGCGTGGCCCGCATTGGAAATGAATTGCTTGGCCCCACGCAGGCGATAGCCGCCGGCGACGCGCTCGGCGCGCGACGTCATGTCGGCGGGATTGGAGCCGGCACCCGGCTCCGTCAAACCAAACGCGCCGAGTGAGCCCGCCGCCATCTTAGGCAACAGCCGCTGCCGCTGCTCGGACGTGCCGCCGATGAGGATCGCATCGGTCGCGAGATAGTGCGCCGTCAGCATCGAGGCGGTCGCCGGACAGGCCCCGGCGATCGCGGCGACCACCTCGAGCAAGGCTTCCGCCCCGACTTCCACGCCGCCCACCTCCGCGGGCAGGTTCGCGCCCATGAGGCCGAGCTCGGCCAACCGCGGCAGATGCGGCCCGACCCACAGGCTCTCCTCGTCGTGCCGCGCCGCGGCGGGCCAGAGCTCGCGCTCGGCGTAGCGCGCCACCTCCGCCACGATCGGATCGGCCTCACGCATCATGGCTACTGCACCTCGTAGCGTTCTTTGAGCTCCTTGATGCGCGCTTCCGTCTTGCTGAGCATACAGCCGTAGCTCGCCGAGGCCGCACCCGTGCCACCGCCCCACTCGAGGTAGATCAGCTCGTTGCAGTCCTTCTCCTTGAAATCGATCCAGGCCTTCTGGGCCGCCTTCAGCGTGTCCTTCCATTGCTTGCGGCGATCGGCATCGGCGTCGTCCTGCGCGTCGATCCCTTTGACGACTTGCTGGTAGACCCGATTGAGCTCGTCGTCGGCCTTCATGTAAGCCTGCTCGCCGCAGTAGTTCATCTCGACCGTGCTCGATGCATTATTGCAATCGATGGCGGGCTCGGTCTCCTCGGCCCGGCCTGGCGCCGCCGAAATCAGCACCGCCAAAGCTGCCGCAACCGGCAGGTGTCCCCAATGTCTAAACCGCATGCGTCCGCTCCTCCCCTGCCCTTGCTTTCGACCGCCGTTCGGCGGCAGTGTACCGGCCAAATCGGGAGCCGGATCAACAAGGATAGTCACCATGAAGCGCCTCGCAGGCAAGACCATGTTCATCACCGCCGCCGGGGCCGGCATCGGCCGCGCCTCGGCCATCGCCTGCGCGGCCGAGGGCGCCAAGCTGTTCGCCTCCGACGTCGATCCGAAGCTCGTCGAGGCGCTCAAGAAGGACATCCCCGAGGCCGATTGCTTTGTCGTCGACGCCTCGTCCAATGCGGCGATCGCCGACGCGGCTAAGCGCACCGGCCCCGTGGACGTGCTCTTCAACTGCGCCGGCTGGGTGCATCACGGCACCATCTTGCAGTGCACCGAGCAGGATTGGGACCGCTCCTTCGACCTGAACGTCAAGTCGATGTGGCGCACGATCACCGCGTATTTGCCGGCGATGCTCGAGAAGCAGAGCGGCTCGATCATCAACATCGCCTCCGCCGCCTCCTCCTTCAAGGCTGCGCCCAACCGCTCGGTCTACGCGGCGACGAAAGCGGCCGTCATCGGCCTGACGAAGTCGGTTGCGATCGACTTCGCCGACAAGAACGTCCGCTGCAACGCGGTTTGCCCCGGCACCGTCGATACGCCCTCGCTGCGCGATCGCATCAAGGCGATGCCTGGCGACTACGAGAAGAATTATCAGGCCTTCGTCGCGCGCCAGAAGCTCGGACGCTTGGCGACTGCCGACGAGATCGCACATTTGATCGTCTATCTCGCCTCCGACGAGAGCGCCTTCGTCACCGGCTCGGCGGCGGTCATCGACGGCGGCTGGTCGATCTAACGGAGGCGAGGATGGCAGACCAGCTCGCGGGCAACGTCGCTCTCATCTCCGGCGGCGCGACGGGCATGGGTGGCGCGGCGGCAAAGCTCTTCGCGGCCGAAGGCGCCAAGGTCGGCGTCGTCGATCGCAACGCGGAGGCCGGGAAAGCGACCGTCGAGGCGATCTGTGCGGCCGGCGGCACGGCCGTATTCGCGGCGGCGGACGTCTCCCGGGAGGCCGACGTCGCTCGGGCCGTCGGCGAGATCGGCGGCGCGCTCGGTGCCATCACCGTGCTCTTCAATCACGCCGGCTCTATCGTCATCAAGCCGTTCCTCGAGACGACCGTCGAGGAGTGGGACGGGCTGATGGCCGTCAATGTGCGCAGCATGTTCCTGATGACGAAGGCGGTGCTGCCGCAGATGATCGCGGCGGGCGGCGGCTCGATCGTCTGCACGTCCTCCATCTCCGCCGTCGCGGCGACACCGATGGAGGTGCTCTACGGCGCGTCGAAAGGCGCTTGCCACATGTTCGCGCGTGCGATCGCCGTCGAGTACCGCGACAAGAACATTCGCTGCAACGCCGTCTGCCCGGGCTTCATCCGGACGCCGCACGGTTTGCGCGAGATCGCCGAGCTGACGCGCTATGGTGTCGACGTCTCGGAAGCCGCGCTCGCCGCCCAGCAGGGCCGGATCGGCGAGCCCGAGGACGTCGCACGCGCCGCGCTTTACCTCGCAAGCGACCAGAGCGCGTTCATCACCGGCACGCATCTCTTCGTAGACAACGGATTTTCGGCGGTTTGATCATGGCAAAGCTCGGTTTCGTCGGCGTCGGCTTCATGGGTCACGGCATGGCCTCGAACCTTCTCAAGAAGGGGCACGAGGTCACCATCATCGCCAACCGCAATCGCGTGCCGGTCGACGATCTCGTGTCGAAGGGCGCGATCGAGGCGAAGAGCCTGGAAGAGCTCGCCCGCGGCAAGGACGGCGTCTTCATCTGCGTCGCCACCACCGAGCAGATCCGCAGCGTCATCGACGGCTTGCTGCCCGGCCTGTCGAAAGGCGCGATCGTCATCGAGACCGGCACGTCGGATCCGAACGAGACGCTCAAGCTCGCCGACACGCTCAAGGCGAAGGGCGTCGGCTTCGTCGACGCACCGATGGGCGGCGGCGCGCAACAGGCGGAGGCCGGCCAACTCGCGACCATGGCCGGCGGCTCAGCAGCCGACTACGAGAAGGTGCATCCCTGGATCGCCGCCTACTCCAAGACCGCCGTGCGCTTGGGTGAGGTCGGGGCAGGGCATCGCGCCAAGCTCCTCAACAATCTCTTGGCCCTCGGCCAGGCGGCGCTCGTCATCGAGGCCTATCGCATCGCGCGCGACGAGGGGCTCGACTGGGCGAAGCTCTACGAGGTCAACATGGGGGGCGCGGCCCGCTCGGGCTCGCTCGAGCGGATCATTCCGCCGGCGATCTCGGGCGACTTCAAGGGCTACGTCTTCGCCATCGAGAACTCGATCAAGGATCTCACGTATTTTCAGGCTCTGGCGACCAAGGACGGCCGG
This sequence comes from Hyphomicrobiaceae bacterium, assembly GCA_046348995.1. GTDB lineage: Bacteria > Pseudomonadota > Alphaproteobacteria > Rhizobiales > Hyphomicrobiaceae > JANNSX01. Next base: position 52,345 of record JAXMDB010000002.1, on the reverse strand, counting down.
CCGCAGATCATGGGCGAGGCGCTGATTCGCTATTACCAGGACGCGATTCGTACGCACGGCGGACAGACTTTGCTGAGTGAGCTGCTCGAGACGAAAGCGCGTTAACGCCGGCCTCTAAGTCGCGCAAGACCAAGACACGGATTGATCTGGCGAAAACCCGAACGACTCACCCACCTCGCGCTAGGTGTCTGGTTTTGTTTACGTAAACCGGGATGAACACGAGTCCGTTCGGTTAGCTCTCAAACACTTTATCGACTACTGTGATCAAATTCGGCTTACCCAACGGGCAGTGCGGGGGGCCGAAGCGTGGGGACATGTACCCAGTCAGAAACAAGCCATCGCAACTGCCGCGGCTCTCGGCGTCAGGACATCGGCGTTGAAGCCCGCCGCATTGGGGGAGCAAATGACGGAATCCAATTACTCGGACAAAGACCATAAGGAGGACGTGAAGGTTCTCCGCGAGATCGCGGCGGCCGAGGTGGCCGCCGGTGAGCGCGCCTGATCCAAAAATATATCCGCGCGCCGGGGTATCCGGCGCGGGGCAATCGCCCGCTTCGCGGAAAGATCGTTAAACACGCGGCACACGAAATCGTGGCTGCAGACGAGGGGAAGAGACATGGAACATCGCGACGGCTACTCAGATGCCGAGCTGCAAGCCGACAAAAAGATTCTGCACGAGATGGGATACGCGCAGGAGCTGCAACGCCGCATGGGCGCGTTTCAGAACTTCGCAATCTCGTTCGCCATCATCTGCATCGTCGCGGGCGGCATCACCGCCTTCCCGACGGCGCTCTCGGCCGGCGGCGGCGCCGGTGTCGGCATCATGTGGGTGGTCGGCTCGATCTTCGCGCTGATCGTCGCGGCCTCGATGGGCCAGATCGCCTCGGCCTATCCGACGGCGGGCGGCATCTATCACTGGGCGTCGCTGCTCGGCGGGCGCGGCTTCGGCTGGGCCGCCGCCTGGTTCAACCTGCTCGGCCTCATCTTCGTCGTCTCCTCCGTCAACATGGGCGTGTTCCTGCTGTTCCGTGACCTGTTCCTCGCCGAGGTCCTCGGTTGGGACACGGCTGCCGCCGGCTGGGTGTCGAGCGCCGCCTTCGATCAAGGCTGGTGGACGCAGACGCTCTTCATCGCCGGCATCACGATCGCGCAGGCGATCATCAATCACTTCTTCCTGCGCCTGACGACCTGGCTCACCGACTTGAGCGGCTACCTCATCCTGGCGACCGCCGTCATCCTGACGCTGAGCCTGCTCGCCTTCGCGCCGTCGTACAATTTCGGCCGCCTGTTCACGTTCACCGACTTCACGGGGCCCGCGGGTGGCGACGTCTGGCCGGCGCCGATCACCAACTGGCCGATCTATGTGCTCGGTCTCGCTTTGCTGCACGCCGTCTACACCATCACCGGTTTCGATGCTTCCGCGCACACGTCCGAGGAAACGCGGAACGCGCCGGTCGAGGTGCCGAAGGGCATGCTGCGGTCGGTCTTCTACTCGTTCCTGTTCGGCTACATCATGGTGTGCTCGTTCGTGCTCGCGATCCCGGACACCGTGCAAATTCCCGATCCGGCCGACGCAACGAAGACGATCGCCCAAGATGGCATCGCGCATGCGGCAAGCCTCGGCTGGGGCTCGTTCAACTGGCTGCTCGGCCAATCGCCGATGCCGGGCTTCCTCAGGGCCCTCATCATCGTCGGCATCGTCGCGTCGAACTTCCTGTGTGCGCTCGCCGGCCTCACCTCGATGTCGCGCATGATGTACGCCTTCGCGCGCGACAACGGCCTGCCGATGTCGAACCTGCTCAAGTCGGTCAGCCCGAGCTTGCGCACGCCGGGACCGGCGATCTGGATCGGCGGCATCCTCTCGGTGCTGGCGACCCTCTACGGCGGCGCGTTCCTCGTGCTCTCCACGGGCTGCGCAGTGTTCCTGTACTTCTCCTACCTGATGCCGATCGCTGCCGGTGCGATCGCCGAGATGAACGGCAGCTGGAAACGCAAAGGACCGTTCACGCTCGGCGGCGCCTCGATCCTGGTCGCGGCGATCGCCGTTCTCGGATGCGCGGTGCTGATCTTCGTCGGCGTGCAGCCGCCGCAAGAGAAGGTGCTCTACCTGATCGTCGTCATGCTGCTGGCGCTGTTCTCGTTCTGGCAGACCATGGAAGGTAACCGGCCGCTCGGCCTGGGATTGGCGCTCGTCACCTTGTTCGCCGTCTACTACTTCTTGGCGGGCGGCTTCGTTTTCTCGGGTGGCGATGGCTTGCTTGGTCTCAGCAGCGAGGGTCGGATCTGGTTCCTGATCGCCGCTGCAGCGCTGATCGTCCTGACTCTCATCCTCGGCGGCAAGCGGTTCCACGGTCCGCCGGTCGGCGACGAGATCAAGAAGCGGCAAGCCGAGATCGCGGCGGAAGAAGCCGCCGTCGGCGAGCGCGCCTAATCTATCGAGAGAACGACCCCGCGCCGGACACCCCGGCGCGGGCCCCTCTTGGCCCGCCCCTCCGGCGGGCCTTCGTTTTTTTGCGTGCCCCACTAGCTGCCGTCGATCCGGTACCAGTTGCCCGTCATTCGCTCGATGTGAAACCAGCTGGAGCCCAGCACACCGGCAAACCCTTCGGGTTTGGCACATGGCGGCACGTACAGAAATCCGCCCGCGCCGTCGGGAAGTCCGGTGAACGTTACGAGAAACACGTATCGCCCACAGCCCGTGTCCTGAATGTAGAACTCACCTCCCGCGGAATGAACGGCGAGACTGGGAGGCAGCTTATACGAGTGCGCGGGTTCCCAAACGGCAGGCTCAGAACCCTTTTCGAGCGGCGGAGCCGGTAGCTGCGCGAGCTCGACCAGCTTGTCTCTGTCTTTCATGAAGACATGCAGATCGATCCAGACGTTCACGTCGGCCCAGGGCGCGTACCAGAACCCCCAACCACCCAAAACCACAATAGCGACCGCAGTGACAGCGGACCGCCAACGCGGTCTCCAAAGATTTGGGATCGCGAAGAGTATGATGGCCAATCCGGTGCCCAACACTGCGTAATGAAGGGCAGGGCCAAGAAGAATCCAGAATATCCCTAGCCAGTATTTCGAAGCGCCGGCGCCAAGCGCAAACCCCGCCGCCTGCATGGCCCATCGGATCAGTGGCACCGCGCCCGCTGTTTTGGCGATTGGCTTCGCAGCGTTCTCATCCATTCGTAGATTTTCCGCACGTTCTTGACGACTCTCGCGTCTGCACACGCTAGAGTTCATAGTCGACCCAAGACGGCGTAGACTGAGGAATAGGACGCAAAATTCGGCCGTGACTTCCGCAGACTGCGCCCCGAGCCGCACACCGCCTCACGAAACAGGAAACGCTCCCATGCCCGGCATGCTGACCCTCGACGAGCTGAAAGCCCTCTCGAAATCCGGTGAGATCGATACCGTCGTCGCCTGCTTCACGGATCTGCAGGGGCGGCTCGCGGGCAAGCGCTTCCACGCGCCCTTCTTCTGCGACGGCGCCTACGAGGAGACGCACGCCTGCAACTACTTGCTGGCGCTCGACATGGATATGGAGACGGTGCCGGGCTACAAGGCCGCCTCCTGGGAGCGCGGCTACGGCGACTTCACGCTGAAGCCCGACCTCAAGACCATGCGGCGCATTCCCTGGCAGCCGGGCGCCGCTCTCGTGCTCTGCGACGTGCAGGACCACCACACGCACAAGGACGTGCCGCATTCGCCGCGCGGCATACTGAAGAAACAGATCGAGCGCATCGCCGCCAAGGACATGAAGGCGCTGGCGGCCTCCGAGCTCGAGTTCTTCCTGTTCGAGGAATCCTACGACACGATCGTCGATCGCGCCTTCAAGGAGCCCAAGACCGCCGCGCGCTACATCGAGGATTACTCGATCCTGCTCTCCTCGAAAGAGGAGCCCTATATGCGCGCGCTGCGCAACGGACTCGCCGGCGCCGGCATCACGGTCGAAAACTCGAAGGGCGAGTACGGGCCGGGCCAGGAGGAGATCAATGTCAAGTACTCCGACGTTCTCGACATGGCCGATCAGCATTCGATCATCAAGAACGGCGCCAAAGAGATCGCCCACCAACAGGGCCGCGCCGTCACCTTCATGGCGAAGTACGACTACCGCTACTCGGGCAACTCATCCCACATCCACATGTCGCTCTGGCACAAGGACGGGCACTCGCTGTTCTTCGACAAGGCGGCCGAGCACGGCATGTCGAAGCTGATGCGCCAGTTCCTGGCGGGCCAGCTCAAATACTCGCGCGAGATCACCTGGTTCCTCGCGCCCTACATCAACTCCTACAAGCGCTTCATGGTCGGCACCTTCGCGCCGACGCGGGCGATCTGGTCGTTCGACAATCGCACGGCGGGGTTCCGGCTGTGCGGCGCGGATACGAAGGCGATCCGCGTCGAGTGCCGCATCGGCGGCGCCGATCTCAATCCGTATCTGGCCTATTCGGCGCTGCTTGCCGCCGGGCTACGCGGCATCGACGAGAAGCTCGAGCTCGAGCCGGCGTTCGCGGGTGATGCCTATCACGCCAAAAATCTGCGCGAGATCCCGAAGACCTTGCGCGAGGCGATCGAGCTGATGAAGGGCTCGGAGATGCTGCGCGAGGCCTTCGGCCAGGACGCGATGGATCATATGATCCACACAGCCGAATGGGAGCAGTTCGAGTACGACCGCCGCATCACCGATTGGGAGCTCAAGCGTGGGTTCGAGAGGAGTTGAGGAGGGCTGACGATCGGTCCTTCCCACACGATCCGATCGTACCGGAGCGTGTGGTCTCGCGTAGATCGTAGGGCGCAATAGGCCACTTCAGGCCGTATTGCGCCGGCCGCGAGCACGGCGTGTGTTCCGACTCCGCTTCTCCCAACTATGGTCCCACCCGTGGCGGCGCAATACGGCCCCCTAAGGCGTGGGCCTATTGCGCCCTACGACCGTCATGCGCTTGGCCTTCCCCTCACGGGGGAAAGCGAAGTCGTCACTCCGCCGCCGTCACCGAGACGACGCGGAAGGTTCTGAGCTTGTCGTCGTCGTGGTCGCGGATCGAGACGTATTCGCCCATCATGAATTTGTGCTGGGCGAGGCGGTAGCCGGTCTCGTCGTCGTCCTCCTCACCGTTGATGTCGTAGTGGAAGGCCCACGACCCGCCCGGTTTGCGTACGACATGGCCGATCTCGTCGTCCTCGCCCTCCCAGAAGCGGCGCACACGACAGCGCGCACGGCTCTTGTCCCACGCGGCGGCATCGATGTGTCCGTTGGCGTCGAGCGGCGCGACGAGCTCGTAACCGTGCCGGCGGCTGCCGTCCGGGAAGTCGTGGTCGCGGGCGAGCTCGAGCCGGATCTTGCGCAGCGTCATGAGGGATATCCTTCGTTCGTCATTCGAGATCGTCGGGAGAGACAGAGTGCTGCGCAGCAGGGGCATCTCGCCCCGCCTGCCGCGCAGCGACGGTCAATGCGAGATCAGCACCGGAACCGTCATTTTTTCGAGCATGTCGCGGGTGGCGCCGCCGAACACGACCTCGCGCAACCGCGAGTGTCCGTAGCCGCCCATGACGAGCAGATCGGCGCCGTGGTTGTCGATCTGCGCGGTCAGCCCGTCGACGACGGAGAGACCGCCCGTGAGGCTCACGACCGCCTCCGTCTTGACGCCGTGTCGCGCGAGCGAGGTCGCAATCTCGGCCGCCGGCAGATCGGGATCGCCCTTGCGATCGCGCTTGGGATCGACGGTGAGCAGCTTGACGATCTTCGCGCCCTTCAGCAGCGGCATCGCATCGAAGGTGGCGCGTGCCGCCTCGCGGCTGTTGTTCCAAGCGAGCATGATCGTCTCGCCGATCTTCTTCACATCGCCGCGCTTGGGCACGACCAGGATCGGCCGACCGGCCTCCATGAGAAGATCCTCCGTCACGTCGGCCGGCATGTAGATGTCGCCGTCCGGGTCGGACTGCGGCGCCACGATCAAGTCGGCCGTGCGGCCGTGATCGTCGACGATGCTCGCAACGTCATAGTGCGAGGCGCGCACGAGCCGCCATTCGCACGCCGGCTGATGCTGGCGCGTCATCTCGGCGAACGTCTCGGCGATTTTGGCCGCTTGATCGTCCAGCGCCTTGCGCTGCACGTCCATGATCTCGCCGGTGACCTCGAAGGGCACGACGGCCGGCACCGTCACCTGCGGGATGACGTGTAGGCCGATGACATGCGCCTCGCTTCTGCCGGCAATCCGCAACGCCACGCCGAGAACAGCCTCGGCTCGTGCCGCGCTGTTCAGATAGACGAGGATGGTCTTGTAGGACATGGCGCACCTCCGGGCAGGGCCGATGGGGACTCGGCCGATGGAACAAGCTAGTCCCGCGCAAGCAGGTCGAACCTTGACGTTTGTCAAAAGGTTGCGCCGCTAAGTGGCGCACGAGCCGCCATGCGCGGGCCGTCGAGAGACTTTAGCATTTCTTTAACCATGCGCCATCAGGCAACGCCGGCAATGCCGATGCGCGGGCGGACACGCTCGTAGGCATAGGCGGCCTGGAAGCAGCGCCGATCGTCGTAGCTGCGGGCGACGATCTGGATGCCGGTCGGGACGCCATTCCGCGTCCCCCCTGAGGGCAACGCCATGACCGGGAGCCGCGCCAGCATGTTGAAGGGATAGGTCATGATCCAGCCCGCGCGCGGATCGACCGGGTGACCGTCGATCGCGAAGCCGGCGCCGTAGGGATTGTGGTCGGCGGCGACGAGCGTGGTCGCCGTCGTCGGACAAACGAAGATCTCGTGGGCGTCCAGCAGACGTCCCATGCCCTCCGACATGCGAACCATCGCGTCGGTGGCGCGATGCAGTGCGTCGACCGGCGCCGCTTGCGCCTCCTCGGCATAGCGGATCGTGTAGTCCGAGAGCTCGTCGCGGTGATGACGCAAGAGATCGCCCATCCGCTTTCCCCACATCACGTGGAGATACTCACTACGAATTCGCGGGAGCTCCGCGTTCCACGGCACCTCGACCTCGGTGAGCGTGCAGCCGAGCGACCGGAACACGTCGAGCGCGGCGAGCGTGTTGGCACGCACGTCGGGATCGAGCGTCTTGTAGCCGAAATCCAGCGAATAGGCGACGCGCCAGCCGGCGATCGGCGGCATCGCGGACGGAACATGGATCGTCTCGCGCAGCGTCGCGATGTCGTCGGCGTGCGCGCCCGCCATGACGTTCAGCATCAGCGCGCAGTCTGCGACCGAGCGTGCCATGGGCCCCGTATGGCTCATCGGCTCGAGGTTGTAGGGCGGCGCATCGGGCACGCGACCGTAGGGCGGCATGTAGCCGCCGATCCCGCAGCAGGCGGCCGGGATGCGGATCGAGCCGCCGATGTCGGAGCCGATGGCGAGCGTCGTCATGCCCGTGGCGAGCGCGGCGGCGGCCCCACCCGAGGAGCCGCCCGGCGTCATCGCGCGATTGTGCGGATTGCGGCTGACGCCCCACATCCGCGAGTGGCAGACACCGAGCAGCGAAAACTCCGGTGTGATCGTCCGTACGTGGGCGATGGCCCCCGCATCCTTCAAACGCTGGACGGCCGCATCCGTCCAAGTGCCGATGCGGTCCTTGAAGAGAAGCGAGCCCATGGTGATGCGACGGCCGGTCTCGCTCATCTCGTCCTTGACGGCGAGCGGCAGGCCCTCGAGTGGGCGCGCGTCCTGGCTGCGCGACGCATAGCGCGCCTCGGCCGCGCGGGCTGCCTGCAACGCCTCGTCGAAATAGGTGTCCGAGAGCGCGTTGATCGTCGGATTGATGCGCTCGGCCCGCGCGATCACGGCCCGCATCAGCTCGACCGGCGAAAGAGTGCGCGCCCGGAAGGCGGCGAGCGCCTCGGATGCCGTGAGCGCGGCTGGGTCATTGGAGGGTGTGCCGGTCACCTCGTGCGCCGATCCCAAAATCACTCGGATGCTACCCTACGCCTCCATGACGGACATTCGGCGAACAAACTCGACCCCAATTGCAAGATGGGTGCGGACATAGCAGGCGAGCTGCCGCTCGCCCCTACGGTCACCACCTGCACGAGCTCAAGGAACCGCCGGGCGGCTTGCGCTGTCCCCATACCATCCACCCAGCGCCGCCTCGTAGGCCGACGCCGCCTGGAACACCTTCTCGTCCTCGAAGGTCGGGCCGACGATCTGGATGCCGGTCGGCATGCCGGATGGCATCTGGCCGGATGGCACGCTCAGCACCGGGCACCGGCTCATGGTGTTGAAGCAGGTCGTCATCGCCCAGCCGAGCGCCGAGTGCACCTTCCGGCCGTTGATGCGCACGGGCGGGCTCTTCTGATAGTCGAGATCGGCCGGGATATCTGGCAGCGCGACCGTTGGGCAGATCAGCACGTCGTACTTCTCGAGCAGCGGCCCGAGCGTCGCATACATGCGGCCGGCGGTTGCGAGCGAGCCGAGGAAATCGAGCGTCGACGACTTCTCGCACTGATCGGCGAACCACAGCGCGTAGTCGTTCATGACCTTGCGATGCGTCTTCGCCTGCAGGGCCATGAGAGCGCCGAACAGGTGCTCGAGATATTTCAGACCGGCCTCGAAGCAGTCCTCGTCCCACTTGAGATCGACCTCCTCGACCTTGGCGCCGAGCGACTTGAAGACCTTCAACGCCGCCCGCGTGTTCGCCTGCACGGTCTCGTCGACCTCGAACATGCCGAGGTCCAGAGAATAGCCGATCCGCCAGCCTTTGATGTCTTTGAACTTGGCCGGCAGCGTGAGCTTGGGCTTCACGGTTGCGATGTCGCGCGGATGCGGACCCGACATGACGTTCTGCAGCAAGGCCACATCGGCGACGCTCCGGCCGATCGGGCCGGTGTGGTTGTAGAAGTCGAGGTTGAACGGCGGGTCGTCGGGATTGCGGCCATACGGCGGCTTGAAGCCGACGACACCGCACTGGCTCGCCGGGATGCGGATCGAGCCGCCGATGTCGGAGCCGGTGGCAAGCGTCGTCGAGCCGGCCGCTAGCGAGGCGCCCGAGCCACCCGACGAGCCGCCCGGCGTGTATTGCGTGTTCCAGGGATTACGGGTGACGCCCCACATCTTGGAATGCGTGAAGCCCGCACACGAGAACTCGGGCGTCGCCGTGCGGGCGTGGAAGATGATGCCGGCATCGAGCAGCCGCTCGTTCGTCGGCGAGGTCGTCTCGGGCACGAAGTCCTTGAGAATGAGAGACGCGTTCGAAGTCGGGTAGCCTTTGATGTAGCTCTCGTCCTTGATCACGACCGGCAGACCGTCGAGAGGTCCTTTGGGATTGCCCTTGGCCCAGCGCGCCTCGGCCTGCTTCGCCTTCTTCAACGCCTCGTCGTAGTACTTGAAGGTGAAGGCGTTGATCGCCGGCTCGACGCTTTCGGCACGCGCGATCACGGCCTTCATGAGCTCGACGGGCGAGAGCTTCTTCGACTTGAAGCGCTTCAGCGCTTCAGTCGCCGGCATGTAGCAGAGGTCGAGATCGCGCATGTGATGTCCCCCCGGACAAAGATTGAGACTCAGGTCAGAGCCTCGATGATCGCGCCGATCGCGCGGCGCGTGTCGAGGCTGTAGGTGAGATTGAGGAAGTCGGGAAACGTCGAGAGCTTGACGACGACGAGGTCGTGCTCGGGCGCGATGTAGATGAGCTGGCCGAACACGCCACGGCAGAGCACCGTCTCGCGTGTCACATCTTCGACCCAGAACTGGTTGCGATAGCAGCCGTTCGGCAGTGACAGACGCAGGTAGTCGTTGGCGAGGCCATGCGGTCCGCGCCGGATATCGGCAACCCAGGCAGGCGGCAGGATCTGCTGTCCGTTGAAAGCGCCGCCGTTCAGGATGACGAGCCCGAACCGGGCATAGTCGCGCAAGGTCGCGTTGAGGCTGCCGCTCGCCAGCGCATAACCCGCCGGATCGAGCGTAAAGCAGGCGCTTTCTTCCGCCCCCATCGGCTGCCAGAGATAGCGGCTGACGAGCTCGGGCAGCCGCAGCCCCGAGACGCGCTCCATGCAGAAGGCAAGCACGTCGGTCTCGATCGAGCGATAGAGGAAGCGACTGCCGTGCTCGGCCTCGAGCCGCGTCAGGCCGAGGATCTGCTCGAACATGTGCCGCGGCCAGCGGAAGGCCGGATCGGAATCCGGCGGGATCGGCTTCCAGCCGCTCGCAACATCGGTCTGCCCGACCTCGGAGTAGCGATCCGTGTAGTCCTCGGAGTAGGCGACGCCGCTCGTCATGTCGAGGACATGGGCGAGCGTCGCGCCGGCATAGGCCGTGTGGGCGAGCTCGGGGATGTAGGCTGTCAGCGGCGCTGCCGGATCGAGCAATCCCTGCGTCATGAGCACGCCAGCGACCGCCCCCGTGACCGATTTCGACATCGATTGCGAGAGATGCAGCGTACGTGCGCCCATGCCGTTGAAGTAACGCTCGGCGACGATGCGGCCGCGATGGGCGACGAGGAAGCCGTCGGTATAGGTTTCCTCGAGCAGCTGGTCGACGGTTTGGGTGGCGCCGTCGGTCCGCGTGAAGGCGAGACTTCCGAGTTCGAGCGGCGCCGTCTCGAGCACCGAGGCCGCCCCGGTGCCCCGCCAGACTTCCGCCGTCGGCAGGATCTCGCGAATGTGCTGGAACGCCCAGCGGTTCCAGGGCGGCCGGTCCCAATCGAGACGAGGCACGACGAGCGATGGAGGCGCGCCCTGCATGATCGCCGGACGCGCCTCGCTGTTGCGGTAGGATGCGGATGTCACTGTGACGGCTACTTCAAAAGCTCGGTCCAGATCCTCGTGTAGAGCTCGTTAACCGCGGGTGGGCAGACAGCGATGAACTTGCCCTTGTCCGCGAGCTCCGGCGGAATATTGATCGCCCGTGCGGTCAGCATGTCGGCCGGCATGAACTTCTCCGAGCCGTCGATGCCGTTGGCATAGCCGGCGAAGGCCGAAAGCAGCGCGGCGTTCTCGGGGTCCATCACGAAGTTCTGGAACAGCTTCGCGTTCTCGACGTTCTTGGCGTCCTTCAGAACCGACACCGAGTCCATCCAGACGACGAAGCCTTCCTTGGGATAGCCCCAGGAGACGTCCTTGTTCTGCTTGCCCGCGCGATAGCTCGAGCCGTTCCAGTCCGCGCCCCCGGCCAGATCGCCCTTGGCGAGCTTCTCGATCGTCGAGTAGTCCATCGACAGCCATTTCGGCTTCGCCTCGACGAGCTTGTCGCGGACCTTCTTCAGGATCGCCTTATCCTCGGTGCAGTACTCGCCGCCCATGTACATGATGGTGAGGGCCATGATGTCACCCATCTCGGGCACGACGTTGATCTTGCCTGCGAGCTCGGGCGGCGGATCGAGGAAGATCGCCGAGGTGTCGATGTCGCCTTTGTAGAGCGACGTGTTCACGACGACGCCGGTCGTGCCCCACTGCCACGGCACCGAATAGTGACGGCCCTTGTCCCAGGGCACGTCCTTCCAGCGCGCAGAGACGTTCTTGAAGTTCTCCATCTGGTCGGGCCGGGTTTCGAGCAGCAGGCCCTCGTTGATCCAGATCGGCATGTAGTTGGCCGAGGGGATGACGATGTCGAAGCCGTGGCCGCCGGCGCGCACCTTGGCAAGAGCGGTATCGTTGGAGTCGTAGTCTGTGATGTTGACCTTGACGTTGTACTGCTTGGAGAACTTCTCGATCGCCTCCGGGCTCGTGTAGTTGCCCCAGTTGAAGATGTTGAGCTCGCCGTCGGCGAGCGCCGCGGTGGTGCTCAGAGCCAGCGACGCAATGGCTGCGAGCAAGGTTGGCAGACGCATAGGAAATCCTTCCCGTTGATGTCGATGTCGTTATGGCTGTCGGTGAGGCCGGGGCGTAGACGGCGGCAACGCCTTCGTGAGGGTCGCCGCCGTGCGACGAGCTACTTCTGCAGCTCGGTCCAGATTGCGGTGTAGAGGTCGTTGGCCTCCTTCGGGCAGGCCAGGTTGAAGAACCCCTTGTCGACAAACTCGGCCGGGATGTTGACCTCCGGCGCCGTCAGCATGTCCTTCGGCATGAATTTGTCGGAGCCGGCGATGCCGTTGGCATAGCGGGCGAACTCCGAGATCATCGCGGCATTCTCCGGATCCATGATGAAATTCTGGAACAGCTTCGCGTTCTCGACGTTCTTGGCGTCCTTCAGCACGACGACGTTGTCCATCCAAAGACCGTAGCCCTCTTTCGGATAGCCGTATTTGAGATCGCCGTTCTGTAGCCGGGCGCGATAGCTCCAGCCGTTCCAGTTCACGCCGGCGATGATGTCCTCCTTGGCGAACTTCTCGGGCTGCGCATAGTCCATCGACAGCCAGCTCTTCTTGGCGGCGACGAGCCCGTCTCGGACCTTCTTCAGGACGTCCTTGTCGGTCGTGCACCACTTGCCGCCGTAGTAGGAGATCGCGAGCGCCATCACGTCGCTGAGCTCCGGCACGACGTTGATCTTGCCCTTGAGCTCCGGCGGCGGATCGAGCCAGATCGCGGAGGTGTTGACGTCGCCTTTGTAGTACTTGGTGTTCACGATCACGCCGATCGTGCCCCATTGCCACGGCACGGTGTAGTGCCGGCCTTTGTCGAATTCGACATCGACAAATTTGGGATCGAGGTTCTTGAAGTTCTCCATCTGGTCGGGCCGCGTCTCGATCAGCAGGCCCTCGTTGATCCAGATGGGGATGACGCCGCCCGACGGCACGACGATGTCGAAGCCATGGCCGCCCGCGCGCACCTTGGCGAGCGCCGTATCGTTGCTGTCGTAATCGGTTATGGTGACTTTGACGTTGTACTGCTTCTCGAACTTCTCGATCAGCTTGGGGTTCGTGTAGTCACCCCAGTTGAAGATGTTGAGCTGACCGTCGGCGAGGGCTGCGGTCGCACTCAAGGCGAGCGATGCGGCGGCAGCGAAAAGGGTCGGCATGCGCATGTCGTGTTTCCTTCCCTGATGATCGGCGTCTCGTGTGCCGGCGGTCGTGCTGAAAACGCCACTGGCGGCGCGGGGTGACAGGACATGTCCGGCCCCGGCGCCGCCAGCGATAGGACAGCTACTTCTGCAGCGCGGTCCAGATCTTCGTGTAGAGGTCGTTCGCCTCAGGCGGGCACTGCAGCTGCATGACGCCCTTGTCCGCGAACTCGGCCGGGATGTTGACCTCGGGCGCCGTCTTCATGTCCTCGGGCATGAATTTGTCGGAGCCGACGATGCCGTTCGCATAGCGGGCGAACGACGAGATCATCGCGGCGTTCTCCGGGTCCATGATGAAGTTCTGGAACAGCTTCGCGTTCTCGGGATTCTTGGCGTCCTTGAGGACGGCGACGTTGTCCATCCAGAGGGGGAAACCCTCTTTCGGATAGCCGTAGACGATGTCCTTGTTCTTCAACCGCGCACGGAACGACGACCCGTTCCAGTTGATGCCGGCGACGATATCCTCCTTCTCGTAGGCTTCTTGCGGGGGATACGTCATTCCGAGCCAGTTCTTCTTGGCTTCGACGAGCTTGTCGCGGACCTTCTTCAGCACCTCCTTGTCGGTCGTGCACCATTCGCCGCCCATGTAGCGGACGGCCAAATGCATCACGTCCGACATCTCGGGCACGACGTTGATCTTGCCCTTGAGCTCGTCGGGCGTGTCCATGAAGATGGCCGAGGTGTTGACATCGCCCTTGTAGAACTTGGTGTTGACGAGGATGCCCGTCGTGCCCCACTGCCACGGCACCGTGTAGTGGCGGCCCTTGTCGAACTCGACATCGACCCATTTGGGATCGACGTTCTTGAAGTTCTCCATCTGGTCGGGACGCGTCTCGAGCAGGAGGCCTTCGTTGATCCAGACCGGTACGAAGCTCGCGGACGGCACGACGATGTCGAAGCCGTGGCCGCCGGCACGGATCTTGGCGAGCGCCGTGTCATTGCTGTCGTAGTCGGTGACGGTCACCTTGACGTTGTACTTCGCCTCGAACTTCTTGATGAGCTCGGGGTTCGTATAGTCGCCCCAGTTGTAGATCTGCAGCTCGCCGTCGGCCTTCGCCATGGCGGCACCGAGCATGAGCCCGGCGCCGAGCGCGGCGGCCATGAATTTCCACTTCATAAGATTGGTCCTCCTTGAACCTTCCTTCGACTCGTATCCAAGCCTATTTCTTCCGATTGAGGAAATAGAACATCGTCACCATGACGACCGACAGGGCGAAAAACACGGACGCGATGGCGTTGATCTCCGGTGTCACCTGGCGGCGCAGCTGGCCGAGCATGTAGGTCGGCAGCGTCTCCTGGCCCGCCGATTTGACGAAGTCGGTGATGACGACGTCGTCGAGCGAGATGACGAAGGCGAGCATGAAGCCGGCGAGGATGCCCGGCCAAAGCAGCGGCAGCGTCACGCGCTTGAAGGCCTGCCAGGGCGTCGCATAGAGATCGGCCGCCGCGCGCTCGAGCGTCAGATCCATGCTCTCGAGGCGGGCGCGGATCGGCAGGTAGGCGAAGGGAATGCAGAAGGCCGTGTGGGCCGCGATGATGTAGCCCATGCCGAAATACTGCGTGTACTCTTTCACCCAGGCGAAGGTGATGAGCAGCGCCACGCCGGTCACGATCTCGGGCACCATCAGCGGCATGTTGATGAGGCCGTAGACCGGCATCATGCCGCGGAAAGCCGCCACCCGGGTCGTCGCGATCGCGGCCATGGTCGCAGCCGTCGTCGAGACGAACCCGGCGAAGATCGCGACATAGAGCGAGCGGAACGCCGCCATCTTGATGTCGTCGTTGCCGGAGGCCGCGATGTACCATTTGAGCGACGTGCCCTGCCAAACGGCCAAGCTCTCGCCCTCGTTGAAGGAGAAGACGACGAGCAGGATGACCGGCGCGTAGAGCAGCACGAATACGAACACCGAGATCAGGATGAACCCCGGCATCCGCTTGACGTCGAAAGCCTTGTACTGGCCCACCGGTGCCTCGCCCGCGGCCGCCGTGGAGCTCAGCGTCGCCTCAGCCATGGCCGCCGACCCCTTTGTTCTTGCTGGCGTTGCGCACGTAGAACATCAGCGCGACCATGACCGCGATCATGAGCGTGATGGCGAGCGCGGCACCGAGCGGCCAGTTGCGGCCCTGCCCGAACTGCAGCTCGATCAGGTTGCCGATCATCAGGTTCTTGCCGCCGCCGAGCACGCGCGGAATGACGTAGGCGCCGAGGGACGGGATGAAGACGAGGATCGAGCCCGCGATGACGCCCGGCTTGATGAGCGGCAGGATCACGCGCCAGAACACGCGCCACTTGTTGGCGTAAAGATCGTAGCCCGCCTCGACCAGCCGGAAGTCGAGCTTCTCGATCGAGGCGTAGATCGGCAGCACCATCAGGGGTAGGAAGACGTAGGTCATTCCGAAGCCGATGGCGAAGTCGGTGAAGAGCATCTGCACCGGCAGCTGGATCGGCACGCCGAGCAGCGCGAACAGCTTGTCGACGCGGAAGAGCAGCGCGAGATTGTTGAAGACACCGTCGGCGCGGAGCAGCTCCTGCACGGCGAAGGTGCGGATGAGCTGATTCGTCCAGAACGGGATTGTGATCAGGAACAGCCAGATATCGCGATGGCGCTCGGGTCTTGTCGCGATGAAATAGGCCGTCGGCAGGCCGAGACCCAGGGTCAGAAACGTCGTGATCACAGCGAGCTTGATCGAGCGCCAGAACACCGCGAGATGCGCATCGGCGAAGGTGATCGAGTCGTCGAAGATGTCCTTCTCCCACAAGACGCTGAACCAGCCGTCCGTGGACCAAGGGAGATAGGCCCAACCGTAGTCGCCCTTCGTCAGGAACGAGATGACGACCATGACGAGCAGCGGCCCGATGGCTGCGGCGAGCACGATCAGGATCGCGGGAATGAGCAGGAGCCAGCGGCCGCGCACCTCGCGCCGCTCGGCCTCCCGAGCGATCCGGGCGGCCTCGCTCTCGCTGCCGTCGTAGGCGCTGACTTGAGCGACGTCTTGGGCGGCCGCCATGTCAGTCCCTCAGCACTTGCACGGCGTTGTCGTCGACGGCGATGCCGACCTCCTCGCCCTGGGCGAAGCTCGCGTCGCGATTGCGCGAGTTCTGCGTGCGCACCGTGAACGGCGAGCCGTCCGCGAGCTTCAGATGATAGTGCGTGTCGGTGCCGAAATAGACGATGTTCTCGAGCTTGCCCTTGAGCATCGCCGACGCACCGTCGCGGGTCAGCATGGCATGCTCGGGACGGATGACGATGCTGACGCGGCCGGGCTTGGCACCCCCTTCCGGCAGCGTCGCCTTCGTCTCCTTGCCGGAGCCGAGCACGATGGTTCCGACGCCGTTGGCCCCTGCCTTGAGATCGGCCTCGAGGAAGTTCGTATCGCCGATGAAGTTGGCGACGAAGCGCTCGGAGGGGCGGTCGTAGATATCGCGCGGGCCGCCGATCTGGAGGATCTTGCCTTTGCTCATGACCGCGATGCGGTCCGACATCGTGAGCGCCTCCTCCTGATCGTGCGTCACGAAAATGAACGTGATGCCGGTCTCGTGCTGGAGACGCTTCAGCTCGATCTGCATGTCCTTGCGCAACTTGTAGTCGAGCGCCGACAACGGCTCGTCGAGCAGCAGAACCTTGGGCCTCGGCGCCAACGCCCGAGCGAGCGCCACACGCTGCTGCTGGCCGCCGGAGATCTGGCTCGTCCGGCGGTTCTTGAGCTCCTCCATGCGGACGAGCTTGAGCATGGACGCGACCGTCTGCTCGATCTCCGGCTTGGGCCTGCCGAGCATCTCGAGGCCGAAGGCGATGTTCTGCGCCACCGTCATGTGGGGGAACAGCGCATAGTTCTGGAACACGGTGTTGACTGGACGGCGGTACGGCGGCAGCGCCGAGATATCCTCGCCATCGAGGAGGATGCGCCCCCGCGAGGGATGCTCGAAGCCGGCGATCAGCCGGAGAAGCGTGGTTTTCCCGCAGCCGGAGGGTCCGAGCAGGGTAAAGAACTCGTTCTTGCGGATAGCGACAGAAACATCGTCGACAGCCCTGACAGCCTCCTGCCCGACACCGAAGATCTTCGATATCCGTTCGGCCGAAACCGCGGCCTCGGTCGTGGCTTGTACTGCCATGCCCGTGCGTTTCCCATTCGCATTTTTCTTGACCTCCAGGCTTCTATGACCGGCCTGGATGGCCTCCCAAGGCGTGACCTTAGCCTCACCATCGCGACTTTGCCAAGCGGCATCGACAGCGAGGAGCGTTGACATCGTCCGACGGCGCCTGCGACTTTGCGCGGGGGCCAATTTCCGCGGACAGCACATGCTCACACTGGCAGCCGACGTCGGCGGCACATTCACCGATCTCGTCCTCGTCGACACGGCGAGCGGCCGCGTGCTCGTCGACAAGGTGCCCTCCGGCGCGCGCGGCCGGGCTGCCGCGATCGCACCGGGCATCGAGCGGATCTGCAAATCTGCCGGTGTGCGCCCTCGAGATCTTGGTTTGTTCGTGCACGGATTCACCGTGCCGACGAACGCGTTCCTGATGCGCTCAGGCGCCCGTGTCGCTCTCGTCACGACCAAGGGCGCGGCCGACGTGCTCGAGATCGGCAATCAATTGCGGCCGAAGACCTACGCTCTCATCCAGACGAAGCCGAAGCCGGTCGTCGATCGCGCCAATGTCGTCGAGGTGTCGGAGCGTGTCGACGCCTTCGGTGGCATCGTCGAGCCGCTGAGCGACCGCGAGGTACAGCGAGTCACCAACCAAGTGCGATTGCTCGAGCCGGAAGGGATTGCGATCTCGCTGCATTTCTCGTTCCTGGCGCCTGCACACGAGCGAAAGCTCGCGGCCGCGCTCGAGGACGCATTGCCGGGTGTTCCGG
This sequence comes from Hyphomicrobiaceae bacterium, assembly GCA_046348995.1. Lineage (GTDB taxonomy): Bacteria > Pseudomonadota > Alphaproteobacteria > Rhizobiales > Hyphomicrobiaceae > JANNSX01. Next base: position 34,566 of record JAXMDB010000002.1, on the reverse strand, counting down.
TCTATGCCTCCCACGTCGTCAATCCGCAGCTCGAGGAATGGCCGCGCGCCTCCACCACCGCGATGGCGGCCTATGTCGGGCCCGTCGTCGCGCGCTATCTGGACGAGCTCGAGGCGACGCTCGCCAGACTCGATTTCAAGGGCACGCTCCGCCTCATGCGATCCGATGGTGGCGTGGCGACACCACGCGCGGCCCGCGAGAATCCTGGGCACATGCTGGCGTCTGGATTGGCCGGGGGTGTCATCGCGGCGGTCGACCTCTGCCGGCGGCTCGCCATCGCCAACGCCGTCACCATCGATGTCGGCGGCACGTCGGCCGACTTCTCGGCGATCGTCGGCGGCGAAGCGCGAACACGCATGTCGCGTACGCTGGATGGCCAACCGGTGCGGCTTCCGACCATCGACGTCGAGACGATGTCGAACGGCGGCGGCTCGATCGCTTGGGTCGATGCCGGTGGCGCGCTGCGCGTCGGACCGAAGTCGGCCGGTGCCGTGCCGGGGCCTGCCGCGTACGGCTCCGGCGGCACCGAGCCGACCGTCACGGATGCCGCTGTCGTGCTCGGCTGGCTCGCGCCGGACGACTATCTCGGCGGCGAGGTCAAGCTAGAGCCCAGTCATGCCGCCGAGGCGATCGAGCGGGTCATCGCCAAGCCGCTCGGCATGACGCTTCCCGAGGCGGCCTTCGGCATCATCCGCGTCGCCAATGCCCTGCTCGTGCAATCGATCCGCACGCTTTGCGTCGAGCGCGGCCTCGACCCGAGAACGATGACGCTGATCCCGTTCGGCGGTGCCGGCCCGCTCTACGCCGGCATGATCGCCCGTGACCTGGGTCTCGAGCGGATCGTCGTGCCGCGCCATCCCGGCGTGTTCGCCGCCGAAGGGCTGCTCGCCGCCGACATTCGCCATATGCTGCAAATTCCCTATCGGGCCCCGCTCGACCGGATATCCGCGAGCGATATCAGCGGCCGCTTGGCCGATCTCAAGGGACGGCTCGACCGCGAGCTTGCAGCCGACGGCGTCGCCCCGGACAGACGCTCGGTCCGCTTCCTCGGCGATCTGCGCTACATCGGCCAGTTCCACGAGATCGTCATGCCGATCCCGAGCTACCTCGAAACCGTGTACGACCCGGTTGCGCTCGCGACCGCCTTCCACGATCAGCATCGGGCGAGCTACGGCCATGCCGATCCGAGCGCGCCAGTCGAGATCGTCAACCTGCGCGCCGAGGGCGTGGGCAAGCTCGAGACGCCGGATATGAGTGGAGCGTCCGGCCAGGCCTCAGCCGCTCGCACGTCGAGCCGGAGCGTGTACTTTGGACGTGGCGCGCCGGTCGAGACGACGGTGATCCCTCGCTCGAGCCTCGCAGCGGGCACGCGCATCGACGGCCCTGCCATCCTCACGCAGAAGGACTCGACGATCATCATTGCACCTGGCGAGAGGGCGCGGGTGCTCGCGTCAGGTGATATAGAGGTTTCGGGAGCGATCACATGAGCGCCACGATCGACGCCATCGACCGCGACGTCTTCCAGCACGAGGTCGTCTCGGTCGCCGAGGAGATGTCGAAGGCGCTCTGCCGCTCGGCCTTCTCGCCGATCATCTGGGACATGATCGACTACGCCTGCGGGCTCTTGGACGTGGACGGCAATACGATCTCGCAGGCGCCGACGATACCGGCCCAGCTCGGCATCATGCCGACGGCCTACCGCTTCATGCTCAAGGACATTCCTCTGAGCGAGTGGCAGGACGGCGACGTCATCATCTGCAACGATCCCTACTATGGATGCACGCACACACCCGACATCGTGCTGTTCTCGCCGGTCTACGTGGATGGCGCCATCGTCGCCATCGCCTCGACCGTCGCCCATCACATCGATGTCGGCGGCCCGGTGCCGGGGAGCGAGTCGGCGACAGCGCTCGAGGTGTTCGGAGAGGGGCTGCGCTTCCCGCCGCTGAAGCTGATCGAGCGGGGCACGCCGAACACCGTCATCTACAAGATCTTCGCCCGCAACGTTCGCGACCCCAAAGCCTCGACCGGCGACCTCAACGCGCAGGTCGCGGCCTGCCGCACCGGCGAGCGGCGCACGGCCGAGCTCGTGCGCAAGTACGGCCACGACGGCTTTTCTGCCCGAGTCCGCGCGTTGCACGATTATTCCGAGCGTTTCGTCCGGACGGCCCTCTCGGCTGCACCCGTCCATCAGTCCAAGGCCGAGATCCTCATCGAGGACGATGCCGCCTCGCGCGTGCCGATGAAGCTCGTCGCGAGCGCTCGCATCGAGGGAAGCGACCTCACGATCGACTTCACCGGCACGAGCCCGCAGCAGCCGAACGGGCTGAACTGCCCCGTCGCCTCAACGGTTTCGATGGTGCACTACGCAGTCAAGGTGCTCTTCACGCCGGAGCTGCCGCAGAACGAGGGCTGCAACCGGCCCATCAAGATTATCATTCCCGAGGCGTGTCTGCTCAATCCGCGGGAGCCCGCCGCCGTCTCGGTCCGGCATCTGACCCAGCAAGCAGTCGCCGATGTCGTGCTCAAGGCACTGACGCCGCTCGCTCCACAAACGGCCTCGGCCGGCTGTCAGATTTCGTTTCCGACCTTCGCCATCGGCGGCTTCGACATGCGGCCCGAGATGACGAGGGACGGGCAGCGCCCACCCTATTTCGTCGTCGCCGACATCATCGGTGGAGGCATGGGCGCCTCAGCCGGCTCCGACGGCATCAGCGGGGTCGACACCCACGGCGGCAACTGCGCCATGATCTCGGCCGAGGTCATCGAGACGACCGGGCCGGTGCGCGTGGTCTCGACCAAGCTCGTCGAGGGGTCCGGAGGCCGCGGCCGGCATTCGGGCGGTCTCGGCATCGAGCGCGAGTACGAGGTCTTGACCTCGGGCCTCGTCGTCTCGGGCTACACGCAACAGACGCAGCCGGAGACGGCGCCCTGGGGCATCGAGGGCGGGTCGCCCGGTGGGCTCGCCGCGGCCCATGTCGTCCGCCGCAACGGTCTCACCGAGGACCTGACCAGCAAATGGGTCGCGGTGCCGCTCGAGGCCGGCGAGCGATTGAGATTACGGGGCGCTGGTGGCGCCGGCTGGGGCAAGCCCGAGGATCGCACCGCATGATCGGCCCGATCCGCCGCGCGCTTAGCGATCCGACCGGCCTCGTCCGCCGTGTCCTCGGCGTGCCGGCGCTCGAGCGCGATACGCTGGTGGCAATCGTCAGCATCTTCGTGCTGCTCCTGTTTTTCGGCGTCGTGGCCGAAGCGGTCGAGGATGGATTTACGCGTGAGATCGACAGTGCTCTGCTGCTCGCCCTTCGCGTACCCGGGAACACGGCCGATCCGATCGGGCCGGCCTGGGTCGAGGAAGGGATGCGGGATATCTCGGCCATGGGATCGACCTCGGTCCTGACCTTCATCACGCTCGCGGTCGTCGGCTATCTCGCCTTTACGCGCCGCGGCCACGCCGCGCTGATGGTGCTCGGCTCGGTATTGAGCGGAACGTTCATCAGTCAATTGCTCAAGGTCGGCTTCGCGCGGCCCCGCCCCGACCTCGTGCCGCATGCGACGGAGGTTTTCACGGCGAGCTTTCCCTCAGGGCACGCGATGATGTCGGCGGTTGTCTATCTGACGCTCGGCACGCTGCTTGCCCGCACCGAGTCCCGCCGTCGCGTCAAATCCTACGTGATGGCGGTGGCCGCTGTGCTGACGATGCTCGTCGGCTTGAGTCGCATCTATCTGGGTGTCCATTGGCCGAGCGACGTCGTCGCAGGCTGGGCGCTCGGCGCCGGCTGGGCGGCGCTCGCTTGGCTCGTGATGCTGTGGCTACAGGACCGCGGCAAGGTCGAGCAGGAGGGCTTGAGCGAGAATGGCGGCGACGGGCAACCGGGGGCTTGATGACTTTGCATTGAACTGTAGGGCGGGCCGAGCGAACGCGAAGCCCGGCGCCTGCTGCTCTGGCCGGTCAGGTAGGTTGGGTTAGCTGTGGAGTTGCAAGAGGTTGTCCTGGGTCAGTCGGATTCGGCTGATGGGTGGTTTTTTGTCGAGGCTGGCATGTGGTCTGTGCCAGTTGTAGCGATGCAGCCATTCCGGCAGTGCGGCCTTGCGCTCGTCTGAGGTTTCGAAAGCGGTAGCGTAGGCCCATTCGCGCAGCGCGGTTTGGATGAAGCGCTCGGCTTTGCCGTTGGTTTGCGGCGTATAGGGCTTTGTCATGATGTGCCGGATGCCGAGTGCGCGGCAGGCATTGGCGAAGGCTCTCGACCGGTAGCACGAGCCGTTGTCGGTCATGACATGTTCGACGCGGATGCCGAGGCGCTCGAAATAGGACAGACCGAGCGCGGAGGCGATATGGCATTGCGTGTGGCGCTGCCGACGTAGGGTTTCGGCGGCCTGGCATATGGCGGCCGGGGTCCGGCGCGGCGACGAGTGGGGTCTGCTGGATCGGTCGCGGAGGCCGGTGACGCCCTGCTTGCGATAGCGATCCACCCACGTCCTGACGGTCTTGGCGGTGGTCATGAAGCGGCGCGCGGCCTGGGCTGGGGTCAATCCCTGCTCCACGACGGCGCGCACCATCTCCTCTCGACCTCGCGGCGTCAGGCGGGCATTCTTGTGGACGTCCATTCGGCTCTCCTCGGTGATCGCTGAAGTCTCGCAACCTCAGTCTCTCCGGACCGAACCGAATGGACAACCTCCTGTAACATCACAGCTAACCCAACCTACGAAAGCGTCATGCGTCGCGAACGAGCAGCCCGCTTCCCCTACCGCTCCAGCACCTTAGACCTCCGGTCGAGGTAGAAGCCGTATTGCTTCGGCAGGACCGCGTAGGGGTCGGCGACGCCGGTCGCGAGGGCCGCGTGATAGGCCCAGTTGGGATCGGCGAGCATCTCGCGCCCGATGGCGATGAGGTCGGCCTGTCCGCGTTGCAAGATCGCCTCGGCTTGCGGCCCATCGAGGATCGCGCCGACCGCCATCGTCGGCACTTTCGCGTCGCGCTTGATGGCCTCGGCGTATTGCACCTGGAAACCTGGCCGAATCTTCGTCGTCGCCAGCGTCGCCGGTCCCGACATGCCGCCCGCCGAGCAGTCGATCATATCGACGCCGCGCTCCATCAGTTGCGCCGCGAGCCGCGCCGTCTCGCTGATCGACAGCCCTCCGACGACGCCATCCACCGCCGACACACGATAGAACAGCGGCTTGTCCGCCGGCCACACCTGCCGGATCGCTTCCGCGACCTCGAGCGGCAGCCGCATGCGCTTCTCCGGCGTGCCGCCATAGGCGTCGGTGCGGTGATTGGAGATCGGCGAGACGAACGAATGAATGAGATAGCCGTGCGCGCCGTGAATCTCGAGCACATCGAAACCTGAGGCGAGCACGCGGCGCGCGGCATTGGCGAAGTCGTGCAGGAGCGCCTCGATCTCGCCAACCGACAGCTCGCGCGGCACCGGATTGCCGGGCTTCTCCGGCACGGCGCTCGGGCCGACCGTCTGCCAGGCTGGATCGTGCTTGGCGTTGGCCGCGAGCGGCTGCGCGCCCTCCCACGGCCGCTGGGCGCTCGCACGCCGTCCCGCATGACCGATCTGGATGCCCGCCGCCACGCCGTGCGCATGATAGAGATCGACGATCTTCTTCATGCCGCCGATCTGCGCGTCGTCCCAGATGCCGGTGCAGCCGTGCGTGATGCGGCCGTCGCGCTGCACCGCCGTCGCCTCGACAATGCCGAGGCCGATGCCCGACAAGGCGAAGCGGCTGTGGTGCGCGAGATGCCAGTCCTGCACCAGTCCGTCGATGGCCATGTACTGGCACATCGGCGACAGCACGATCCGGTTCTCGAGCGTGAGGCTTCTCAGCTCGAGCGGCGAAAACAGCAGGGGCGTGGACAAAGGTCTACTCCGCCGCCATCGGCAGGCGCTTGGCGGACTTGGCGCGCGCGGCCTCTATTTTGTCGACGAGGTCGTCGAGCTCCTTCATGATCGGTACGAGCTTCTTCAAGCGCTGCTCGCCTTCCTTGCCGAGCTCCTTGAAGGTCGTGATCGGCGGACGCACGTCGCCGACCGGATAGCCCGCCGCCGCCGCGAGCGCCTTCGAGTAGCACTGATGGCCGTAGGTCGGATGGCCTTCGTTGATGATCGCCTGCATCTTCGAGATCAGCCGCTGGATCTTCTTGGCGTCCTCGACGCGGCCCTCGGCGATGTAATCGCAGATCTTCGTCGAGGCGCGCGGGATGTAGTTGCCGTAGGGGTTCACGTAGCCGACGGCGCCGAGCGCATAGCTCTCGACGATGCGCTGGCCGGCGAACACGTTCATGACGCCCTTCGTCTCCTCGACGATGTCGAAGACGCGGCCGTCATCGCGGGAGGCTTCCTTGATGTAGCGCACCTGCTCGAAGGCCCGCGTCAGGCGGCCGATCAGCTTCGCCGGCATGTCGACGTTGGAGGTGAAGGGGTTATTGTAGAGCATGATCGGGATCGAGACCTTGTCGCAGATCGCCTTGTAGTAGGCGAAGATCTCGTCCTCGGTGGGGGTGTAGTAGTAGGGCGGGATGATCATCAGACCATCGGCGCCGAGCTTCTCCGCTTCAACGGAATACTGGACGGCCTTTGGCGTGTAGGCGTTCATCGTGCCGACCAGCACGTCCATGCGGCCGCGAACGTATTTGACCGTCGCCTCGACGAACTCGTGCCGCTCGTCGTCGGTCAGCGTCAGGAACTCGCCGGTGGTGCCGAGGATGATGATGCCGGGCACCTCGGAGGCCATCATCCAATCGAGGAAGCGCTTCCACGCCTTGTGGTCGATCCGCTTGCCGTCCTCCGTGAACGGCGTGACGGTGACCGTGTAGCTGCCGCGGAATTGCTTCGCCATGGATCCCTCGTGGTGCAAAGGCATGCGTTGATTTGGCGGCCAAGCTAGCATTTAGTGCCGCCTCTGTCAGGCCGCCTTCCCCGCATGGCCGACCGCAACCGGAGACAAGGCCGCCATGACGCTTTCGACCGACGTCTTGATCGTCGGCGGCGGCCTCGCCGGGACGGCGACGGCCTATTACCTTGCCCGCGAGGGGGTCGAGGCCGCGCTCGTCGAGCAGACGGAGATCAACGCGGGGGCTTCGGGGGCCAACGCCGGCTCGATCCACGCCCAGATCCCGTTCCATGAGTTTACGACCCTCGGCGAAGCCTGGGCCCGAGCCTATGCGCCGACGATCCCGCTCTTTCGCGAGAGCATCCGGATCTGGCGGGGCTTGAGCGTGGAGCTCGGCGAGGATCTCGAGGTGAAGCTTACCGGCGGCCTGATCGTCGCGCGCTCGGCCGATCGGCTGAAGCAGGTGGAGGCGAAGGCGGCATTGGAGCGGGCGCACGGGCTCGATGTGCGTATCCTCGGCCGGGACGAGCTGCGGACGTTGGCCCCCTACATCAGCGACGAGATGATCGGCGGGGCCTTCGCGCCCGAGGAGGGTAAGGCCAATCCGCTGAAGGTGACGCCCGCCTTCGCGCGGGCTGCCGAGCGGCATGGCGCCAGGTTGCTGCGTCGGGTGGCCGTAACCGGGATCGAGCGTCAGCGGCAGGGCTATCTGGTGACGACGACCGCCGGCCCGATCCGCGCGGCGCGCGTGGTGAACTGCGCAGGCGCGGCAGCCGGCGATGTCGCACGGCTGATCGGCATCGATCTGCCCGTCATCGGGGCGCCGATCCAGCTCACCGTGACGGAGCCGATGGCGCCGCTCGTGCCGCATCTGATCTATTTCGCCGGCGGCCGGCTGACGCTCAAACAGGCGCAGAACGGCACGTTCCTGATCGGCGGCGGCTGGCCCTCGATCGCGCATGCGGACGGACGTCTCGAGGTCGATTTGACCTCGCTGCGCGACAACATGCGGGTCGCGCTCGAGGTGGTGCCACGGCTTTCGCCGGTGCAGATCGTGAGAAGCTGGCCCGCCATCGTCAACGGCACCGAGGACTGGAAGCCGATCTTGGGCGAGGTCGCGGGCCACCCCGGCTTCTTCATGGGCATGTTTCCCTGGATGGGGTTCTCGGCCGGCCCGATCGCGGCGCGCACCGTCGCGCAGTTGATCCTCGGCCGCGACCCGGGCGTCGATATCTCTCCGTTCAGCGCCGAGCGCTTCGGGCGATAACCAACCGGCATCGGGCCGCATCGACCTGGCACGACGCCAGAGTTAAGCTCCGTCTACAGCGTCACGAGCATCTTCAGTCGAGCCGCCTGCGTGCATCTGAACTTCGAAGGCAAGACCACGCCCGAGCCGACACCGGCGGACATCGTCCGCGCCATCCCGCGCACCCGCATCCCCGAGGAGTGGACGATCGAGGTCGTCGGCGACGACGGCATCTCGATCGAGGCCGATCCCGCGCCCGAGGCCGGCCGTTTTCGCGTCACCCTCGTCGAAGGTCGCCGACTGTTCGATGCCGAAAAGCCTCTGGATGCGGCCGAGCTCGAAAAACTGCTCGTGGCCTTCGCCAAGCGCGAGGCGTCGTGGCGGCGGCTCGCCCGGTGGCGGACATGGACACCGCCGCCACCACCGGAACGGCGCTCGCGCAGATGGATCTGGATCGTAGCCACCGTCGTTGTTCTTGCCGCGAGCCTTGCCGCAGCGCTATGGCTGTGGCGTCCGCTCTGAGCGGCCCGTTGCACAGCGATCCCTGAAACGAGCCATGCCGCGCATTCCCGACGATCTGCGCATCTATGCCATCGGCGATATCCACGGCCGCGCCGACCTCGTCGTCGAGCTGCTGGAGGGCATCCGCGCGCATGAGGGGCGGCGCCCCAAGGTCGCGGAGACCCGGCTCGTGTTCCTAGGCGACTACATCGACCGCGGTCCCGCATCGCGGCAAGTCATCGAGACGCTGCTCACCGGCATCCCCGAGGGCATGCGGGCGATCACGCTCAAGGGCAACCACGAGGACATGCTGCTGAAGAGCCTGATCAGCCCGGCTGGTCTCGATCTGTGGTGCAGCAACGGCGGCGAGGCGACGCTGCGCTCCTATGGCATCCATCGCTCGTCGGTGATGGGCGGTGACATCGTCGAGGCGCTCGGGCCGCATCGGCGCTTCTTCGACGACTTGGCCCTGACGCACGAGGTGGGCGACTACCTGTTCGTGCATGCCGGCGTGCGGCCGGGCGTGGCGCTCGGCGCGCAACGGCCGAACGACCTCATGTGGATCCGCTACGATTTCCTCGATCACCGGGGCGATATCGGCCGCTTCATCGTGCACGGCCACACGCCGACGACGGGCGCACCGGATGTCCGGCCGAACCGCATTTGCATCGATACCGGCGCCTGGATGACCGGCGCGCTGACGGCGCTGGTGCTCGAAGGCGAGAGCCGGGAGTTTTTATCGACCGGGTGAGGGGAATGGACGGGACCGCGTTGGGCGGGTTGAGCCCAAGGCGAAGCCCGCCAAACACGGCACTGTGCCAGCCACGGCGGGCTTCCCCCGGATCGAGTCCGGGGTCAACCCGCCTACGTGTCCTAACCCCGCCTTAACCCTGTTGCCGTAGCAGTCATGGGCTGGGGACCGCGTGTCCCCTCCCTTCTGCGCCTTTCGAGTGCCGGCATGAGCGCGCTGCGTCCCGAGCTGTCGATCATCGTCGTGAGCTTCAACACGCGCGCGATGACGCTTGCTTGTCTCGACTCGATCACCGCCGGCGCGCCGTACACGAGCTACGAGACCATCGTCGTCGACAATGCCTCGAGCGACGGCTCGGCCGAGGCGATTGCTGACCACGGCGGCGCTACGCAATTCATTCCCTCTTCAATCAACCTCGGCTTTGCTGCCGCGAACAATCGCGCGGCCGAGCTCGCGCGTGGCGATTACATTCTCCTCCTCAATCCCGACACCGTCGTGCAGCCGGGCGCGATCTCCGCCCTCGTCGATTTCGCCAAGCGGACGCCGGACGCCCGTATGTGGGGCGGGCGCACGCTGTTCGCCGACGGCAGCCTCAACGCCACGAATTGCTTCCGCCGCCTATCGCTCTGGAACCTCTTCTGTCGCGCGACCGGCCTGACGGGCCTATTCCCGTCGAGCCCGCTGTTCAACTCCGAACCCTACGGCGGCTGGGACCGGAGCACCGAGCGCGCCGTCGACATCATCACCGGTTGCTTCCTGCTGATCCCGGCGGCCTTCTGGAAGCGCATCGGCGGCTTCGACCCGGCGTTTTTCATGTACGGCGAGGAAGGGCACCTGGCTTACCGGGCAAGACAGCTCGGCGCCCGGCCGCGCGTCACACCGACGGCGACGATCATCCATCACGGCGGCGCTTCGGAGACGACGCGCGCCGACAAAGCCGTCAAGGTGCTGAAGGCCAAGGCGACACTCATCCGGCGGCATTTCTCCCCACCGGCCGTGCCGTTGGGCCTCGCTCTCAATGCGCTCTGGCCACTGTCTCGAATGGTCGCGCTGCAGGCATTGCGCGCCGTCCGGCCAACGCTGGCGAAGCGAGCCGAAACCTGGCGCGAGGTCTGGGCGCGGCGCAACGAATGGCTCGCCGGCTACGATGTCGCCGCAGCCTCGCCCGCACCGATCGCTCCACCGCTCGCGGGAGGCAACCGTGCTGCCTCCTGATCCCCGCATCTCCGTGATCATCCCGCATCTCGACGACCTTCAGGGGTTGCGTGCGTGCATCGCCCGCCTCGACCGCCAGACCCTCCCGCGCGAGTGCTTCGAAATCGTCGTCGCCGACAACGGCTCCTCGGCCACGCTTGAGGAGATCGAGGCCGCAGCGCCTGGCGCGCGCGTCGTCCGCATATCCCAGCGCGGCGCGGGTCCTGCCCGCAACGGCGGTGTCGCCGCGAGCTGTCATGCGGTGCTCGCCTTCACCGACAGCGATTGCCTGCCCGAGCCGCAGTGGCTCGAACGCGGACTTGAAGCCCTGACGCAGGCCGACCTCGTCGGCGGCGGCGTCACCGTCTCACTCGCCGATCCGGCTCATCCGACACCATCGGAAGCCTTCGAGGCCGTGTTCGCCTTCGACAACCGCACCTACGTCGAGGCGAAGGGGTTCTCCGTCACCGCCAATCTGTTCACGACCCGCGCCGTATTCGACGCCGTCGGCGGCTTCCGTGGCCAGGTGCCGGAAGATCTCGATTGGTGCCACCGCGCCCGAGCGAAGGGCTTCCGCATCGCCTATGCAGCGGACGCTCGCGTCTCACACCCCGCCCGCCGCTCGTGGGCCGAGCTCACCCGCAAATGGCGCCGGCTGACCCGCGAGGCGCTCGCGCTCGATCGTCAAGCCGGAACGCCGGCAAGCGCGCAGGCGTTGAAAGCGCTTTCGGTGGCGGTCTCGCCCTTCGCCCATGCCGGCCGCGTGCTTGCCGCCGACCGGCTCGACCTGGCGGCCAAGCTCGCCGCGCTCGGCGTGCTCTTCCGGCTTCGCTTCCTCAGGGCCTGGTGGCTCGCTTGCGACCTCGTCACTCCCACGGAGATGCATCCATGACCTTCATGGCCAAGTTCAAGGACGTCGTGCGCGACACCCTCCCGCGTCCGGCCCTCATCGCCGCCAAGCAAATCCTGCACGCCGGCAGCGGCGCGGATTGCGTCGTCTGTGGTGCGAGCGTCCGGCACTTCCTGCCCCAAGGTCACGACTATCCTGTCCTACGCGAGCTCGATGTCGTCGGCGGTCAGCGCAAGGAAGCCGACGAATGCCCGATCTGCCATGCCAACGATCGCGTGCGCCTCGTCTATCTCTACATACGAACCCGCACGGCCCTCTTGAGCGGCCCATCTCGCCTGCTGCACCTCGCCCCTGAGCTCGGCCTCGCCGACGTGTTCATGGCGGCGCCCGAGCTCGACTACGTACCGGCCGATCTCGACCGGCAGCGCTACCGGCATCTGCCCGATCTCATCACCTTCGATCTGCAGGATGCCCCCCTCGCCGACGCCAGCTTCGACTGGATCATCTGCAATCATGTGCTCGAGCACATCCCGGATGATCGCAAGGCGATGCGCGAGATCTGCCGATTGCTGAAACCGGGTGGTGCCGCGATCCTTCAGGTTCCGCTGGCGCAAGCGCTCGACAAGACGGTGGAGGACATCACGCTCACCGACGAGGCGGAGCGCATCCGCCGCTTCGGCCAGCGCGATCATGTGCGGCTGTACGGCCCCGATTACTACGGCCGTCTGCGCGAAGCCGGACTGGACGTCACGCTGTGGGATGCGTTCCACGAGGAGCCGGCGCTGGCGGCGGCCTGGAACCTCAATCCGCGCGAGCGGCTGACGATCGCGCGCCGGCCCCTCTAGTCTTCGTAGGTTCTCAGCCGCTCGAGCAGGCGGCTGCGATGATCGGGAGCCTCCGCGTCCGAATCATTCGCGGCGGCCGTGTCGGGGGCCGCTTCCGAGGCGGCGGCAAGACCAGGCTCGGACATGGCGGCCGGTGTCGCCACCACCGGTTCCGCTTCCGGCTCGGCCTCACCCTCGGCGAGGCCGTTCGCCTCGGCGCTGAAGGCACGATTGAGCTCCCGCACGCGAACCGAGGACGCAGTGCCGAACGCGGTCAGCACCCGCGCCGGCCGCGCTGTTGTCGAAGGCACCGGATCGCCCTGTCCCGCCGCTCGGAGCGCGCGGACGGTCAGGCCGCCGGTCGAGGGCGCGGGCCTTGGCGCGGCGGCGGCCCGCGCACCCAGATGCCGCATCTCCTCCATGTGATGGGCGGCTTGCCGGGCAGCCCGCTCGTTGGCGGCGGCGAGCTCGGCCTTGAGGCGCTGCGTCTGCTCCTTCTCGCGCTCGAGCTCGCCCGTGATCCGATCTAGGCGCGCCTTGAGCAGAGCGCGCGATTCGCGGACCTGACCGTTGCTGTCGGCGTCGGGACGGCGGGTCAGATCGAGCTCGCGACGAAGCTGCTCGGTCTCCTCCGACTGTTTCTGCAAGCGAGTTTCCGTCGAGCGCAGCTTCTCCATCAGCGTCGGCGCGTGCACGGTTTCAGCAGCCGCGTCAGTGCCCTTGCCGCGCGTCTCGACGAGCGATTCGAGCCGCGCGATCTCGGCCGCTTGCTCCGCGAGCCGGACATGCAGCGTCGCCGCATCGTCGCTGTCCCCGGCCGCTGCGCCTGCCCCCTCGCCCGCCTGGCCCAATCGAGCCTGCAGGCTCGTGATGAGCTGCCCCTGCTCGCGTGACCGGGTCCGCAACTGCTCGATCTCGGCCCGCAATGCGTACTCGGTCTCGACGCCGACGTCCGCGGCCCGCCGGCGATCGCGCGTGCCGAGATCGGAGAGATAGGATTTAAGCCGCTCGACCTCGCCGGAGAGCTGCGCGTTGATCGCACGCGCCTCCTCGAGGCTCGCTTCCTGGAGCCGCGCCCCCTCGCTCAGCTCGCCGATCGCCGTGTCACGGGCGCGAATCAGCTGCCGCGCCTCGTCGAGCCGGCCCTCCAGCTTTGGCAGGCGATCGTTGACGGTCTGCTCGAGCACCCGGCGGGCATTCTGGTGCTCGTCGCGATCGGCTTTCAGCGCGCCGAGCTCGCCTTCGAGCTGGGTCACGGCTGCATCGCGCCGGTTGATCTCGATGAACTGGCGATGCGCGCCGAGCTTGGACTTTTCGATTTCACGCTCGAGCTGGTGCACGCGGACGGCATATTCGGCCCGCATCAAGTCCTTGTCGGCCCTGATCTCGGCCTCGCTGATCGGCGTCGTGTTGCGAATGCGCTGGCTGGTGAGCCGGACGGCGCGGTGCCAGAACGCAGGCGCGACGATCAGCGCAAGGAGCGTCGCCGCCAGAAAGCCCAGCATCACGAGCATGACCGTCTCGATCATGTACGCCGGCTCCCTGCCCGTCCCACCGCGATGATCCCCCACGCGCCCCTGAAGATCGCGAATCCCGGGACGGCCTCGTTAACCCTCTTAGATCAGATTCAGAACGGGTTCCAGGTCGGCGCCTGCGTGAATTTGAGATAGCCGATATTGGCGCCGAGCCTGAGGCCGATGCCGGCTTTGATCGGCGCAAGAGTCACATGCTCGTCGGTGAGATAAGTGATCCCGACGCCGCCGACGACGTAGGCCGAGCCCGACACACCGGCGACCGTCGAGAAGATGTCGCCGGGACTCCTCAGGTTGTAGACGAGAATCATCGTCTTCGAGCCCTCGGCGCCGAAGTCGTAACCTACGGACGGACCTTGCCAATAGACTTTGTGCTGACCGGCGTTTCGGGTGACGAGCGTGCCCTCGCCGTAGCGTAGTCCAGCAACGAAGGCGCCGCCGCCTTCCTCGCCCAGGATGTAGCCGTTCGGCCGGCCGCTCTGCTGGAAGGCATACTCGATGACGCCAGCGAGACCCTCGGTCACGCGGCCGAAGAAGCGATGTCCGGCGCCCTGAATCTCCTCGATGCTGAAGGTATCGTCCTGCGGCGGCGGTGCGTAGGGCGGAGGCGGCGGCTCATAGGTTTGCCCGTAGGACTCCGTGGCCGGCGGCACATACGGCTCCTCGTAGGTCGTGACGTGCTTTTTCTTTTTCGGCGGCTGGTAGGCGTCGTTCGACGGAGGTTGATAGGTCTCCGACGGCGGCTCGTAGGTCGATGCGCCGCTATCCGAGGCGTCATCCGACGGCGCCGGAGACGGCGCGTAGGGGTCGGGCTCGTACAGATTGTCGCTGCTGTAGCTGTTGTCGGTGGTCTGTGCGCCCGCGGGCAGCGCCGCCAAGCTCAAACCGGCGCACATCACGGCAAGCATCGTCATCCAGCGCGGTCGCATCATGGAGCCACGGTCTCTCATCGCTCGTCGGACATCCTCCGCCGCAGCCCGTCCGCAATGCTCGAAGCGGGGCCGGCGCAAATCGACCGGTATGCTCGGGTGAGAATTCAACGAAACTAAGGCCCACCTCGGCCGAGCCTCCAGTCTGAAGCCGCCCGATTGTGACTGATTCGCTGTCGGCGCGCTTCGTGCCAGGCTCGCGATCGGCAGCTTCGGTGACCCGAAAGCCTCATTGGTAAGAGACAGTTACGCAACATTTCCAGCAATGCTTGGCACCGGCCGGTCGAAGCATGTATCCCTCGCGGTCGACGGCCTGAAGCCTTGGCCTGAACGAAGGGGGCTCCGCATGTCCGGCGCAGAGGCAATCGACGATATGGAGCTCGCCGCGCTCATCTCGAGCAAGATCTGCCACGACGTGATCGGGCCGGTCGGTGCGATCTACAACGGTCTCGAGGTGCTCGACGAGGACAGCGACGCGGAGAGCCGCGCTTACGCCCTGACCGTCATCCGCAATTTCACCGAGCAGGCGTCCGCCAAGCTGCAATTCGCGCGCTTCGCCTTCGGTGCCGCGGGCTCGGCCGGCGCCGTCATCGATCTGTCGAATGCCGAAGCGATCACGCGCGGCTACTTCGGTGCCAGCAAGCAGAAGCTCGACTGGCAGGTGCCGCGCGGGCACATGGCCAAGGACTATGTGAAGCTACTTCTCAATATGGTGGCCGTCGCCCAGACCGCCTTGCCGCACGGCGGCGACATCGCCGTCTCGCTCAAGGGGCAGCTCGACCGGCCCGAGTTGCATATCCGCTGTAAGGGTCCGAAAGCCCGGCTGCCGGCCCATCTCGCCGAGATCCTTTCGGACGCCCGCAAGGGCCTCGATGCGTTGTCGATCCAGTCCTACTACACCGTGCGCCTCGCCCAGACCGCGAAAATGCGCTTGACGGTTGCCATGGACGGTCCGGACGTCGTCATGAAGGCACTACCGGCTTGATTTGCCGAGCGCTTCCAACCTTAGGTTATTCTTAACCCGACTCTCGGAAACTCCAGTCCATGCTGAGAGGTCCGTTCCGGCCTCCCCACACGAATTTGTCCCAGGACTGAGGGTCATATGAAGCATTGTCTCGTGGTCGACGACAGCGACGTCATTCGCCGCGTCACGAAGCGGCTGCTCGAGGATATGAATTTCACCTCGACCGAGGCGGAGAACGCCCAGGAAGCCCTGGAGCGGTGCCGCCGCGCGATGCCCGATTTCATTCTTCTCGACTGGCAGATGCCGCAGATGCTTTCGGCGGATTTCATCTATCTGCTGCGTAAGGAGCCGGGCGGCGAGGGGCCCATTGTTTTCTATTGCACGAGCGAGAACGACGTCGAGGACATCCACCGCGCACTGGACGTCGGCGCCGACGACTACATCCTCAAGCCCTACGACCGCGAGGACCTGTCGGCCCGTCTCTACGCCAACGGCTTGATGTAGCCACATTTTGCAGGCTTTCGGTATTCATCGGCGGCCTGGCTTCAGTTAAGCTCGGCCACCTGACACACCGGGGAGCCTGCGGCATGTCGGTTGGTCCCGGCGTACCGGACGAGAGACAGTTCGCCAAGGCAGCCCGTCCAGGGCCGGGGGACTCGCTCGCCTATATCCTGGCGCAGTCGCAGCGCACCGACATCGCCGAGGTGGAGCTTGCGCGCATCGCCGAGGCGCTCGGCTACGACCCCGAGGCGCTCAAGCTCGCCGCCCGCCTACTCGCCGAGCGGCCGGGAGCGACGGCAGCCATCTACCTCGAGGCGTTGGGCGAGCACGGCGCGGCAGCTCCCGATACGTCGGCTTACGCGCGCACCTACCGCGCTGCCGTGCTCACCTCCTTCGAAATCGTCGAGCACGAGCCGGCTTTGCAGGGCCACGCGGCGACGAGCATCCTGGCGCTCTCGGCCTTCTTGGCCGACGCGCCGGTCCCCGCAGCGGTGCTGGCGGGTCCGGCGGATCGCTATCCGGCGGAAATCCGGCCATTCGTGCTCGACGCGGCTCTGCGCGACCGCGCCCTCTCGCTGCTCGACCGGCTCGGCCTCATTTCCGACCTTGGCCCGGACGGCTCGTTCGTCGTCTCCGGGCTGACGAAGGCCGTCGTCCGCGATCTCTTGACGGAAGCCGGTGAGACGTCGACGTGGCAGGCGGCTGCGGCGCAGTTCGACACCGCAAAGCCGGCGCCAGCGAAGCCCGAACAGCCGCAGATCATCGCAGCACAGCCCACCGCCCCCTCTCGCGAAGAGGCCATCAGCTTGTTCGAGGCCGCGGAAACGCTGGCGGCGAGCGGCCAATTCGCGGAGGCGCTCGCGAGCCACCAGGCGGCGCGGTCGATTTTCGCAGCTCTGGCGGACTCGTCGCCGGACGATCTTCAGGCCCTGGCCGATCTCGCGGCGAGCTACGCCAAGATCGGCCTCACGCACGCGGCGGCCGGACGGCCTCGCGATGGCCACAGCTGGCTCGCCTCCTGCCGGGAGGTCATCGCCGATCTGAAAGCACGCGAGCCGGGCAACGATCTTTGGTCGCAATACCTCGCCTCGCTCGACGGCCAGATCGCGGAACTTGCCCTCAGCCCGGAGCCTGAGCCGGTGCAGCCTCCGCCCCCGTCTCCTCGTGCCGCGCCAGCGAACGGCGAGGATCACGGCACCGTCCACCGTCTCGTGAAGGCGCTGAAGGAGCCCGAGGCGGCACACGCCGAGGACGAGGATGAGCCGGCGCTGCTCGTCGGGGCCGCAGACGACGAAGAGCCGCTGCCGCTCGAGGTCGACGGCGAGCGCGGCCCGCCGAAGGTCTTCACAGCCGAGTCGCTGTTCGCCGAGGAGGCGGGGCTCGTACCCCCAGCGCCGCCACCGCCCCGGCGCACCGGATTTATCTCGCGCCTGTTCGGCCGTCGCGATTGAGCTGGCCATCGCAGCCAGATAGGGTCGCGCGATGGCAAACCCGCTCTCCATCCGTCCCTACGAGCCACGCGACGAAGCCGCCCTGCTCGATCTCGTCCGCGAGCTGCAGGTGCACGAGGGGCACGTCTACGATCGCATGAAGCCCGCGGCGGCGATCGGTCCTTGGTACATGGACGATCTCAAGCAGCAATGCGCCGAGCATGACGGCACGATTCTCGTGGCCGAGATCGGCGGTCGCGTCGTCGCCTATGCGACGATCATGACGAAGGTCGAGGCCGACGATATCGACGAGCTGCCGTTCACCTACGCTTACGTCGGCGATCTCTCGGTGACAGAGAGCCGTCGCGGCCAGGGCATCGGTAAGGCGATGCTCGCCGAGTGCGAGCGGCGCGCGAAGGCGGTCGGCACGCGCTTTCTGCGCATCACGGCGCTGGCGAAAAACACCCAGGCCCGCAAGACCTACGAGCGCTTCGGCTTTGGCGAGTTGCTCGTACGGTACGAGAAGAAGCTGTGACGGCGTAGGGGCGACCGGCAGGTCGCCCGTCCATCCTCATCGCAGGGAATCGCGAGGTGCGGGCGACCTGCCGGTCGCCCTGCGCCTCGATCCCCGCGCCTTCGCAAACGCCCGCATGTGGAAGCGGATCTGCGCGTCGCCGTAGCGACTGGCACGACCGACGGGGCAGGCGTCGCGGGCCCGGCAGCCGAGGGTCCGGCAGCGTGGATCAGTGTCGGCGCGGAGATGACCGGCACAAGCGGCGACGTCGTAGCTCGAGCCGGAGAACGCCTCGACGGGACAGGCGGAGAAGCAGGGCTTGGCCACGCACGTGACGCACGGGCCCGGCACCCCGGCGCGCGGTGGCACGCCCACGATGGCGCAATCGAACAGCAGCGCCGCGCGGTAGGCGTGCCAGAGCCCATGCTCCGGATGGATCAGCAGCCCCAACGGCGAGGGATGCACATCCTCCGCGCGCATCGCCCAGCGCTGGAACGGCAGATAGGGCTTGTCGCTAGGATAGGCCGCGCGCGCGCCTAACCGGATAGCAATTGGATCGACGACGCGCTTCGACCAGCGATCCATCGGATCGGGCTCGTCGCGGCGTGCTGCTTCGAAAGCCACAAACCCCTCGCCGCCGACGGTGCCGATCAGAACGGCCGTTCGCCCCGTGACCCCCTCCGGCAAATCCTCCGGCGCAATCTCGGCCCCACCACGCAAAACAAGGCCGCTGCCCGCGAAGGCAGCGGCGATGTCGTCGTAGGCGACGGACGCGTTCTCAGCGACGGTAATCGGAGCCTTCCTCGTCGAGGATGCGCTTCAGCTCGTTGAAGTGCAGCGTGCAGGCGCCGGGATAGTCGAGCCACTGCTTGCAGGTCTTCTTGGCGACCGCATCGGAGGAGATGCGCAAAGGCTTCCCGGTCGACAGCGCCGTGATGTAGGTCTCGCAGGCGCGCTCGAAGTAATAGAGCTCGTCGAAGGCTTGCGCGACGGTCGGCGCGGTGACCATCACGCCATGGTTGCCCATGATCAGGATGTTCTTGCCCGGATTGTCGCGATAGGCGTGGCTGACGCGCTCGGCCTCGTCGCCGAGCCCCATGCCGTCGAACTGCTCGTCGACAATCATGCGGCCGTAGAAGCGCATGGTGTTCTGATCGATCGGCGGCAGGGTCGAGTCGGCGAGACAGGCCAGCGCCAGCGCGTATTTGGAGTGCACGTGCAGGATGCAGGTCGCGCCCTTGACGTTGCGGTGGATCGCGCCGTGCAGATCCCATGCCGTCGGATCGGGCGCATTGGGTTGCGACATGGTGTTGGGATCATCGGCGTCGAGGAGCAAGAGCTCGGAGGCGCGGATTTTCGAGAAGTGCCGCCCGTTCGGGTTCATGAGGAACTTGCGGCCGTCGTCGGAGACAGCGAGCGAGAGGTGGTTCGCCACCGCCTCGTGCATGTTGAGGCGCGCGGTCCAGCGGAACGCGGCGGCGAGGTCGCAACGCGCCTCCCAGTTATCGATATTCGGGCGGAGCTGCGTGACGGTGCTCTGGCTCATCGGGGGTCTCCTCGAAGCGCGGGTTATCGGGCCTATTGTGGAAGGGGAGGGCCTCCCTGTAAAGCGCACACTGGGCATAGCCCGATTGCTTGGGATGCCGTCCGGCTTGCGTTAAGAGGCGCCGCCGTGACATCACCGAGCCTGCCCGAGGAGCTCGATCTTGACCGACCGTACAACGCTCATCGCCGAAATGAACCGCGCGGCGCTGGACGCCGGGCGGATCATTCTCGACATCTACCACAAAGGCTTCGAAGCCGAACGCAAGGCCGACGGGTCGCCAGTGACGGAAGCGGATCGGCAGGCGGAAGCCCTGATCCTGGAGCGGCTCAAGGCCGCCGCGCCGGACATTCCGATCGTCTCCGAGGAGAACGCGGCATCCCATAGCCTCAAGCCCCCGGAGCGCTTCTTCCTGGTCGACCCCCTCGACGGGACGAAGGAGTTCGTGTCGCGCAACGGCGAGTTTACGGTGAACATCGCGCTCATCGAGAGGGGCGTACCGGTGCTCGGCGTCGTCTACGCGCCGGTCAAGGGCGGGCTCTACTGGGTAGATGCGCAAGGGCGGGCCGTCGAGGCCCGAGACGGCAAGGAGGCCGTCATCCGAGCCCGGCCGTCCCCTGCCGAAGGCCTCGTCGCGGCCGTCAGCCGCTCGCATCTCGACCAGGCGAGCCAGGACTACCTCGCGCACTACAAAATCGCCGGTACGATCTCGGCCGGCTCCTCGCTCAAGTTCTGCCTCGTGGCGCGCGGCGAAGCCGACGTCTACCCGCGCTTCGGCACCACGAACGAATGGGACACGGCGGCGGGTGACGCGGTGTTGCGCGCCGCCGGCGGGCGGATGCTGACGCCGGACGGCCAGGTGTTCCGCTACGCCAAGCCCAACTATCGCAATGGGCCCTACATCGCATGGGGCGCACCGTGAAGGCCTCACGCACTCTGGCAACCTGCTCGGCTGTGCTGTCCCCTCCCCCCTTGAGGGGGAGGGCTAGGGTGGGGGGTCGAAAACCAATGACTTTGTGGTCTTGTCATTCCCCCCTCATCCCAAGCGCCTAAGGACTTACCGGCTGCGCCGCTAAGTCCAAGGCGCTTGGCCTTCCCCCTCCCGGGGGGAAGCAAGGGCTGCTACATGTGAGAAGCTTTGCTGTTGAGGATGGATCGTTCATGAAAGTCTATATCAGCGTCGACATCGAAGGCATCGCCGGCAGCGTCGACTGGGACGAGACCGAGATCGACCGGGCGCGCTACGCCGAGTTCCGCGAGCTGATGACCGGCGAGGCAATCGCCGCGATCGAAGGCGCGAAAGCGGCCGGCGCCACCGAGATCGTCGTCAAGGATGCGCACTCCTCTGGCCGCAACATTCTGATCGACCGGCTGCCCGACGACGTGCGCGTGATCCGCGCCTGGTCGGGTCATCCCTTCTCGATGGTGCAGCAGCTCGATCGGAGCTTCGCCGCCGTCGTCATGATCGGCTATCACGCCTCGGCAGGCAGCGAGGAGAATGCACTCGCGCATACGATGACGCTCAAGGCGAACGCCATGCGGCTCAACGGCGAGCCGCTGTCGGAAGCGGTGCTGCACGCCTATGCGGCCGCGACCGTCGGGGTGCCGGTCGCCTTCGTTTCGGGTGACGCGGGACTGTGCGCAGAGCTGAAGACGTTCAACCCGGCGATCGCAACGCTCGCGGTCAAGGCCGGCACGGGCTCCGCGACGAATTCGATGACGCCGGCGGGAGCCCGCAAGGCGATCCGTTCCGGCGTCGAAACGGCGCTGCGCGACAATCCGAAGGCGCGCATTCCGAAGATGCCGAAGAGCTTCACGCTCGAGATCACCTATAACGACCCCGTCACCGCCTACCGTAAGAGCTTCTACCCCGGCATGGAGCACGCCGGCGCGCGCACGCTCCGCTTTACGGCGACGGAGTATTTCGAGGTGCTGCGGGCGGTGCAGTTCGTGACGTGATAAGTCAGCGGGCTTCGCCGCAAAGTGCCGGCTCAACCTGCACTCCGGATCGCTTCGCCCCCCTAAACCCCGTAGTGCCTGCGATACCAATCGACGAAGCGCCTGACCCCTTCCTCGATCGGCGTCGCGGGGCGGAAGCCGACGGCGTCGGCCAGCGCATCGACGTCCGCATAGGTCTTGGGGACATCGCCCGGCTGGAGCGGTAGGAAGTTCTTCTTGGCCTCGCGGCCGGTCGCTTTCTCGATCGCCGCGATGAAGGTCATCAGCGGCACCGGACTGTTGTTGCCGATGTTGTAGAGGCGATAGGGCGCCGTTGAGGTCGCGCTGTCGGGCGCATCGCTCGACCAATCGGGATTGGGCGCGGCCACGTGGTCGAGCGTCCGCACCACGCCTTCGACGATGTCGTCGATGTAGGTGAAATCGCGCTCGTGCTTTCCATGATTGAACACGTCGATCGGCTCACCCGCGAGGATTTTCCGCGTGAAGTGGAACAGCGCCATGTCCGGGCGGCCCCACGGTCCATAGACCGTGAAGAATCGCAAACCCGTCGCCGGGATCCGGTAGAGATGCGCGTAGGCGTGCGCCATCAACTCGTTCGACTTCTTCGTCGCCGCGTACAAGCTCACCGGATGATCGACGTTGTGGTGCACGCTGAACGGCATCTTCGTGTTCATGCCGTAGACCGAGCTCGACGAGGCATAGACGAGATGCTGCACAGCGTTATGCCGGCAGCCCTCGAGGATATTCAACGTGCCGACGATGTTGGAATTGATGTAGGCACCTGGATTTTCGAGCGAGTAGCGCACGCCGGCCTGGGCTGCGAGATGCACGACGCGATCGGGCTTCTCCTCGCGGAACAGCTGCTCGATGAGCGCCGCGTTTTCGAGATCGCCCTTGACGAAACGGAAGCCGTTGCGCGGCGTCAGCTCAGCCAGCCGCGCCTCTTTGAGCTTGGGATCATAGTAGGCGTTGAGGTTGTCGAGACCGACGACCGTATCGCCGCGTGCGAGCAGCGCCAGCGTCGTATGAAAGCCGATGAATCCAGCAGCACCTGTGACGAGAACTTTCACGCGGCCGCCCGCCCGCCGGCGATGTAGGCGTCGAGCCAAGGTGTCCTGTAGCCATCCTGGCGCCAGAGAATGGGGAAGAAGCTCTCATCCATCTCGAGCGAGCCTGCCTTCTTGTAGCGGCCGTAGATGTAGCCGATGTTGGTCGGGTGAAACCGCGCCTCCGAGGAGGCGCAATGCGCGATCACCGAGCGGCGCGGATTGGTGCCGCGATTGTCGCGCGAGCCGTGCCAGGTCTGACCGTGATGAAACACGGCCGTGCCGGCCTTCACCACCATCGGCACGATCTCTGGGTCCGTGACGCCCGCAGCCTTCGCCGCCGGCCACATGTCCTCGAGCGGATCGTCCGGCGCGTGGAACTGCTTGATCGGCGGGGCCACCGGCCATTTGTGCGACCCGCGCACATGCTCGATGGTGCCCTGGTCGGCGCGCGTGTCGTCGAGCGCCACCCAGCAGGTGATCATCTCGGGCGGATCGATCCATGTCTGGTAGCTGTCGTCCTGGTGGAAGCCGAGCGGCTTGGTGCCGGGCGGCTTCCAGATGACGTTGTCCTGATTGATGCGGGCGCCCGGCCAGCCACGCAGCTTGGCACAGGCCTCGCCGACGTCGGCCCGGAGCACGATCGAGGCGATCGTGCGATCGGCCTTCCAGCCGTTGCAAATCTGGCGCGTGACGTCGGGCCGATCCTTGCCGGTCTTCCAGTTCCACTCGTCGGGATAGAGACCGGTCTCGAACTTGCCCGAGAACAGCGGCTCGAAGCGGCTGCGCGCCTGCTCGATCCCGGCGGCGTCGAGCACGTTCTCGACGATCACGTAGCCGTCGCGGGCGAACGACTGCTGATGCTCGGGCGTCAGTGCGATGCGGGCCATGCCAAGTCCCTCGGCGCTGTCACAATCTGCGCAGTGGTGCCATAGGCTCCCATTGCCTTCAAGTCGGAGACGGCGGTGGATGCGGATGCCGCCCCGCTCGCGGGCCGATCCGGTTTGGCGTATGGTCCCGGCGCATCGAGGCCGGTGCGCCGATGGCGGACCGGCGAGGAGGGTCTGGCGATGAGCGGATCGACCTACGTCTTCGACGCCTACGGCACGCTGTTCGACGTGCATTCGGCCGCATCCCGGCACAAGTCGGCTTTGGGCAACGACTGGGAGCGCTTCTCGGAGCGCTGGCGGGCGAAGCACCTCGAGTACACCTGGGTGCTGTCGATGATCGGGCGGCACGCCTCGTTCCGTAAACTGCTCGAGCAGAGCCTCGACCGGACGGCGGCAGGCCACGGCGGCATCGCACCGGAGACACGCACCGCGCTGCTCGAAGCCTACGACGCCCTCGAGGCCTATCCCGAGGCGAAGGCGACCTTGACCGAGCTCAAGAAGAAGCGGGCGCGGCTCGCGATCCTGTCGAACGGCGATGCCGATATGTTGCAGCGGCTCATCGCAGCGGGGGGATTGGGCGATCTCTTCAACGCCGTGTTCACAGTGGCCGAGGTCGGCGTCTACAAACCCTCCGCCCGCGTCTATCGCTATGCCGCGACCAAGCTCGGCGTCGACAAGGCCCAGGTGACCTTCGTGTCCGCCAACCGCTGGGATGTCGCCGGCGCACAGGCGTTCGGGTTCAAGACGGCGTGGGTCAACCGGAGCAAGGCGCCCGACGAGTATGCGGACATGCCCCCCGCAGCCGTCATTGCCGATTTGAAGGGCCTGCTTTAGCACTAGGCCCATGTCGCTCGACACAGACCGCTTCGACCTCTCGCCCTCGGCGCTCGCCTGGATTGCCCTCTATGCGGTGATCCTCGGCGCCTGGCTGCTGCTGTTCGTGGCGACGGCCGAGCACGCGACGCGGATGCCGATCGATTGGCTCGGACCGGGCATGAGCTGGCTCGCGCCCCTGATCCCGGCCGCCTGGCAGACGGACGGCCTGCCGCCGCTCATCGGCGCGCTGTGCCTCTCGGGACCAGGCGCGGGCGACGGCTCGCCGCTCGTCGTCTTCCACATGTGGGCGCTGATGACGCTCGCCATGATGCTGCCGACGGCCCTGCCGGTGATCGCGGCCTATCGCGAGCTCACCGGCGGCCGCGACCGGGACAGCCTCATCGGCATGGGGGCGTTCGTCGGCGGCTACACGAGCATCTGGATCGGCTTCGCACTCGTTGCCGCGCTGCTGCAAGTGGCCCTCGCCCGCGAAGGGCTGCTCGACGAGGGCGGACGGCTATCGACCGGCATCGCCGCCGGGCTTTTGGTGGCAGCCGGACTCTACCAGCTGACACCCTTGAAGGCCGCCTGCCTCTCGCACTGCCGCTCGCCGGTGATGACGCTGATGTCGCATTGGCGGCCGGGCGCGCTCGGCGGCCTCCTCATGGGCTTTCGCAACGGGATCTACTGCTTCGGCTGCTGCTGGGCGCTGATGCTGCTCGCCTTCGTCGGCGGCACGATGAATCTGGTCTGGATGGGCATCGCGACGGTGCTGATGGCGCTGGAAAAGCTGCCGCGCATCGGCCGCTATCTGACGCTGCCGCTCGGCATCGTGCTGCTCTCGGCGGGCACCGGCTTGCTCTCTCTCATCTTCCTGTCACCCACAGCCTGACGGAGAACGCCACCATGGACGCCTGGTCGCTCAAGGGCGAGCTCATCTTGAACTGCAACTGCACGGTGTTCTGCCCGTGTGTCGTCTCGCTCGGCAAGCACCCGCCGACGGAGGGGCATTGTCAGACCTGGGGCGGCATTCGCATCGACAAGGGCAAGTTCGGCAAGACCGATCTGTCGGGCCTCAACGTCGCGCTGATCATCGAGATCCCCGAGCGCATGGCGCGGGGCAACTGGACGGTCGCGCTGTGGATCGACGAGCGCGCGACCGACGCGCAGTTCAAGGCGCTGGAGACGATCCTCTCCGGCAAGGGCAAGGGCTCGACCAATATCTTCTCGATTGTCGTCGGCACGTATTTGGGCGCCGAGCGGGCGCCGGTCACCTACGAGACCGACGGCCAGAAGCGGCGGCTGACCGTGCCGAAGAAAATCACCGGCGAGATCCAGCCGATCGCCGGCGCCAAGCCCGGCGAGGCCGTGGTGATCTCCAACTCCCAATACTGGATCGCCCCCGACATCGTCGTCGCCGAAGCGACGCAATCGCGCGTCAGGGCATTCGGGCGCGTGTGGGATTTCACCGGCCGGAGCGCGGAGATCTGCCAGATCGACTGGAAGGGGCCGTGAGCTTTTTTTCCCTAGATGGGGGAGAACTGCGCGCCTCCGCGTAGGTTGGGTTAGCTGTGGAGTTGCAACATTGTCTCCACCGTTGGGTTACGCGCGGCGATGCGCCAAAGTTTCCATCAAGAGCACCATGCCCGCGCTAACTGTGGAGTTGCAAGAGGTTGTCCTGGGTCAGTCGGATTCGGCTGATGGGTGGTTTTTTGTCGAGGCTGGCATGTGGTCTGTGCCAGTTGTAGCGATGCAGCCATTCCGGCAGTGCGGCCTTGCGCTCGTCTGAGGTTTCGAAAGCGGTAGCGTAGGCCCATTCGCGCAGCGCGGTTTGGATGAAGCGCTCGGCTTTGCCGTTGGTTTGCGGCGTATAGGGCTTTGTCATGATGTGCCGGATGCCGAGTGCGCGGCAGGCATTGGCGAAGGCTCTCGACCGGTAGCACGAGCCGTTGTCGGTCATGACACGTTCGACGCGGATGCCGAGGCGCTCGAAATAGGCGACGGTTCTTTCGAGGCAGAGGACGGCGCTTTCCTTTCGCTCGTCGGGTAGCAGATCGATGCGTGCGATGCGCGAGTGATCGTCGATGGCGACGTGAGCGAACTCGTAGCCGGCGCCGTCGCTGCGCTTGTGACCGGTCTTGCGGCCGGTGATACGGAAGCCGGTTTTCCAGAATTTACCGAGCTTTTTGATATCGATGTGAATGAGCTCGCCGGGCGTTTCGCGCTCGTAGCGAGGTCGGGGTTCAGTCGGCTCGATCGCGGCGAGCCGGCCGAGGCCGCGTGCTGCCATGAGACGAGAGACGGTCGCCAGCGACAGACCGAGCGCGGAGGCGATATGGCATTGCGTGTGGCGCTGCCGACGTAGGGTTTCGGCGGCCTGGCATATGGCGGCCGGGGTCCGGCGCGGCGACGAGTGGGGTCTGCTGGATCGGTCGCGGAGGCCGGTGACGCCCTGCTTGCGATAGCGATCCACCCACGTCCTGACGGTCTTGGCGGTGGTCATGAAGCGGCGCGCGGCCTGGGCTGGGGTCAATCCCTGCTCCACGACGGCGCGCACCATCTCCTCTCGACCTCGCGGCGTCAGGCGGGCATTCTTGTGGACGTCCATTCGGCTCTCCCCGGTGATCGCTGAAGTCTCGCAACCTCAGTCTCTCCGGACCGAACCGAATGGACAACCTCCTGTAACATCACAGTGCGCGGAACGCGCAACCCAACTTGTCTCCACCGTTGGGTTCGCGCGATCGCCAAAGTTTCCATCAGAGCACCATGCCGCGCTAACCCAACCTACAGATGCGCCTCACGATCCCGTCTACTCCACCTTCGCCATATCCTCCGTCAGCCCCGGCGGTAGTTTCTGCCAGGGATAGCCCATGCGGCCGGTTTCGTAGCCGAGCTGGAACAGCTCCTTCATGTAGGCCTTGTCGAACGGCTCTTTCGATTGCAGCACGAAGCCCGCGGGGATCGATCCGTAGTTGAAGTCCATGTGCTGGGCGCGCGCCTTCAGATAGATGCGATAGAGATCGCCGACGCCCTGCGATTTGATCAGCGTCGACACCGACCGCCCGACGATGTCGAAGGTCTTGTCGTTGGTCGCCTGGTACTCGGGCGTGATCTTCGTGTTGCGCATGACATAGAGATGCAGCCGCGGCCGCTTCCGGCCGGCGCCGACGAACGTTTTCGCAAGGGCGTCGAAGGGCAGGAAGAAGGTTTGTTGGATGGTCCCGCCGTCGACGTGCATCTCCTCGAAGGTCTTGCCGCCGGCGCGGACCTTGATGCGGACCGGCGGAAACACGCCGGGCACCGAGGCGGAGGCGAGCAGCACGCTGCGGAACAGCTCGAGACTTTCCGCTGTGCCGCGCCTGGCGATCGCGCCCATGTCCCAGATGACGGCGCGCTGCGCGTCGATGTTCGTCGTCGCGATGAACAAGCGACGGCCGCGCTCATGCTCATGAGCGACCTGTGCGAGCAGCTGGCCATCGACGAAACGGGCGATCTGGGCGGCGAGCGGCGTCGAGTCGGCCAATGCGTCCCCGCCGAGAATGCCCGAGACGACATTCAGGGAGGCGATGTCCTTGGTCTCGATGGTCGTATAGACCTCGGTAAGCTGCCGGTCGTAGCCGGGGCCGAGGAAGGCGAACGGAGCAATGAGTGCCCCCGTCGAGACGCCTGTCACCATCTCGAACTCGGGGCGGGTGCCGGCCTGCGACCAGCCCGCGAGCACACCGGCCCCATAGGCGCCGTCGCCGCCACCGCCGGACAGGGCGAGATAGCTGACATCGACCGGTTTTGCGCCGTCGGTCGAGGCAAATCGTCCGGAGGATTTCAGTTGCTCCAGTCGTGACCCGAGGGACGCATCGAGCGCCGCCGATTGCGCATCGCCCCAGGAGCGCACATCCTCGTAGCCCGCGACCTCGGCCCCGGCGGCCAGGTCCTCGGGCACGACCTCGCGCGGCAGCTCACTGGCACAGGCGGCGACGATGAGCGACATCAAAACGGCAATGAGCGCGCGCGCCAGCCGGCGACGATCTTGCACTATCGATGCAGGCCGTCCCGACATTCCGTTCGCCCCGAGCCTTCCCAAGACGTCACTCTTAGACCGGTCGCACACCGATCTCCAGTGCCGTCCATACACTCGGTGGGGACATATCCCACGCATGTTTCGGCGTTGACGGCCACAATTGGCAGGGGCACGGTTGCTCCCAAGCATCTCGTCCTTCTACGTCTGTTGTCGATCCTGCGACAGAAGAAGAAATGTCCATCATCACACCCCCCGGGCGAGCCCGGGGGGTGTGCGTAAGGTACGAGGGACGGGATGCTTTTGCTTGTGGGGAGGGGCGGCTGGGAGTGCTGGAGCTCAAAGGGCGTCCGCTCGACACGGCCGCTGACGTCGCCGAGTTTCTCGGGGTGCCGTCAGGCCGGCTGATCTATGCGCTCTACAAAGCGCCGCTGGCCGAGCGATACCGGCATTTCGAGATCCCGAAACGTACCGGCGGCATGCGGCTGATCTCCTCGCCGCGCGGGCTCGTGCGCGATGCGCAGGAAAAGCTCGCGCCCCTGTTGCAGGCAGCCTATGATGCGCATCCGAGCGCGCATGGATTCATCGCCGGCCGTAGCGTCGTCAGCAATGCGCATCCGCATGTCGGGCGCCACTGGGTGCTGAACGTCGATTTGGCCGACTTCTTCCCGACCATCAATTTCGGCCGCGTGCGCGGGCTGTTCATGGCGCCACCGTTCGCGATGGGCGCCAAGGCCGCGACCGTCATGGCGCAGATCTGCACCTACCGGAACGGCCTGCCGCAAGGCGCGCCGACCTCGCCCGCCTTGTCGAATTTCATCGCCGCCGCCCTCGATCGCCGGTTGACGCGGCTCGCCAAGGAGCAGCGCTGCCGCTACTCGCGCTATGCCGACGACATCACCTTCTCTTGCGATCAAACCGTGTTTCCGCCGGCCCTCGCCGTGCTGGACGTGGCGGGCCCACCGGAGCGGCAGGTGACGGTCGGCGAGGCACTCGAGGAGGCGATCCGCATCTGTGGGTTCGCCGTCAACGCCAAGAAGGTGCGGCTGCAGGGACGCCACCGGCATCAGAGCGTCACGGGTCTCGCGGTGAACCGCACGGTCAATGTGGAGCGCACCCGCATCCGGAAAATTCGCGCGATGCTGCACGCCTGGGAGAAGCACGGCCTCGAGGCTGCTGGCGTCGAGCATTTCACGAAGTACGGCCGCGTGCCGGACGGCGGCATGCCGAGCGCGCCGGGCCCCGTCTATCGCAGCATCGTTTACGGCCAGCTCGCCTTCGTGAAGATGGTGCGCGGCGCGACCGATCCCGTGTTCCTGAAGCTCTGCGCCAAGCTCATCGACCTTGATCCGAATCCTTCACGTTTCGTCCGGCAGATGGTGTTCGGCGCCGACGACTTCGACATCTTCATCAGCCATGCGAGCGAGGACAAAGCCGAGATCGCGCGGCCGATCTACGAGGCCTGCGCGCGGTACGGGCTCAAAGCCTTCCTCGACGAGGAGCACATCGGTTGGGGGCAATCGTTCACGAAGAAGATCAACACGGCGTTGGGGGCCGCGCGCACGATCGTGGTTGTCGTGTCGTCCAACTCGGTGACGAAGGACTGGCCGCTGCTGGAGATGAATACC
The DNA here is from genome assembly GCA_046348995.1 of Hyphomicrobiaceae bacterium. Classification (GTDB taxonomy): domain Bacteria; phylum Pseudomonadota; class Alphaproteobacteria; order Rhizobiales; family Hyphomicrobiaceae; genus JANNSX01. The sequence continues at coordinate 4,593 of JAXMDB010000002.1, read as the reverse complement.
GCCCTCGGCATGGAGGCGTCGGGCGCCAAGACGGTGATCCCCGTGATGGTCGGCAAGCCGGATCTGTCGAAGCTGCCGCTGATCCGGGGCAAGCGCTGGATCACGTGGTCGGGTGACGCGATGGCGGTGGCGAAGGTGTTGAAAGACGCGGCCAAGCCAACGGCCGCCGAGCCGATGCCGAGCGTGCCGGAGGTGGCGGAGCAGCCAGAGCAGGAGCCGAAGCCGTCGCTGCTTGCGCGGATTTTTGGGGGGTGAGCGCCCGTGGCCGTCAGGCGGTCAACACGAAATCACCGCTTGAAAGCGTGATGACACCCGTCAGCTCGATTTCGAGATCGGTGCCGCCGTCGCCATCGCTATCGACTTTCACGATCGTGGTCGTTCCGCCTGGATGCGTGAAGCCGACCTCCGGCACCGCGCCACCGAAACCCGTTGCCGTGATGACGCCGACGAAAGTCAGTCCAACGAAGGCCCGCCACAGCTCGATCTTGTCGGCGCCGATCTCGAAATCCGTGATGATATCGCGATTGTTCGCATCGACGCCGGAGTCGGTTGACTCATAGTAGCGGAACACGTCCGCGCCCGCTCCGCCGGTCATCGTATCGACGCCACCGCGACCAATGATCGCGAAATCGTTGCCCGCGCCGCCGTCCAGCGTGTCGTCGCCGCCCTCACCATCCAGGTAGTCGCCACCGTCTCCGCCGAGGAGCGTGTCGTCGCCAAAATTAGGGCTGAACTGGGGAACATTGTCGCCGAATATCGTGTCGTTGCCCGCCAAGCCTTCGATACGGTTGTTCCCAGAGTCGCCGCCGAGCAAGTCGCCGTTGCCGGCGTCGTTCGAACCGATCAAATTCTCGATACCGTCATAGCTGTCGCCCGCGGCATCTCCCGTATTGGCCGCTATGCTGTTCAAGAACGCATGCAACCCACTCGCCGCATTCACATAGCTCGCCGTATCGATGCCATCTCCGCCGCGCAGAACATCTCCTCCGGAGCCGCCCACCAAGATGTCGTTTCCATTCCCGCCGCTGATCACGTCGTTGCCGTCGAGACCGAAGAGCTGATTGTGGCCGCCGTTCCCCGTCAGCGTATTTGCCAGCGCGTTGCCGGTCCCGTCGCGGCTCGCGCTCCCGGTCAGCACCAGCGTCTCGGTGTGATTGCGCAAGGTCCACGTAATCGAGGACTTGACGGTATCGACGCCCTGATTGGCGAGCTCGATTGTTTTGTCGGCGGCATTGTCGACGATATAGGTATCGTTTCCGGTGCCGCCCGACATCCGGTCACCGCCGCTGCCGCCGTCCAGCGTGTCGGCGCCCGCGCCCCCGATCAGCGTATCGGTGCCGCCAAGTCCCCGCAGAACATCATTGCCGCCGAAGCCGCTGATCTTGTCGGCGGCCGCTGTCCCGGTGAGCCGGTTGCGTAGATTGTTACCCGTGATGACAGCCATACCGAGCCCCCCAGAAAAACGGCACGCGATTTGCGCCGCTCCAGGGTGGCCCAACTATGCAGGCTGCGCATCAAGTAAATTGCAGACGCATAGACAACCGACAACAAAAAGACCCGGCCGCCTGAGCGCGCCGGGCTTTTCTCTTGAGCAACGGTAAGGCCTCTCTCAGGCCCCGTATCCGCGCCGGCCCGTCGAGAACCCGACGGTGTTGTCGCCTGCGGGCTCGCTGCCGCCACCGGTCAGCATGGGATCGGTGAGCTGCACGTCGAGCTTGAGCTCGGCCGGATCGCTCGAGCGCTTGACGCGGCCGTCGAAGAGCGCGCCCTGCTCGATCGAGAGCGTCTTGTAGGTGATGTCGCCGTCGACCTTGGAGCCCGATTGGAGCGTCACATCCGTGCCCTTGACGGCGCCGGCGACCTCGCCCTTCACGAGAACCGTGTCGGCCGCGACCGTGCCGGTGATGCGGGCGTTCTCGCCGACGACGATCGACACGCCGCCGATGTTGCCCTGGATCTCGGCATCGATCTGCAAGGCGCCTGCCGACAGGATGGTGATGTCGCCGCCGATGATCTTGAGATCGCGGCCGATCACCGAGACATTGCCGTCGAAGCCCGAAACCGAAGGCCCGCTCGGCAGAACGCTCCTGACCAGGGCCTGCCCTTCGATCGTCTTCGCCGTCTCGGCGCGCTGGAAACGATCGACGTTGGACCTGTCGGAGCCGGAACGATTGAACATGTGGAACTACTCCCCCTAGACGCAACAGCCGGGGCAACCTTAGGGTCCGCTCGTGCTCGAATTGTGACCAAAACGCTGGAGTTGGTTAATACCCGCGACGCTTCGCCCTGCCCCCCGGAGGCGGCTAAAGTCCATATCCAATTGCCTCACCTATGTGTTTTTGGCATGGTCCGGCGCGATTTCCCTCCCTCGGCGGGATCGGGATTGACAGGTTTTGCGCGCCTCTGCTCCTGACGGTGCTCGGGGCGCTTTTCGTGATTCGCTTTTCCAAACAAGGGGGACGTCCGGACATGGATACGACGATGGCCATGTGGCTCATCATCGGCGGTGGTGCGCTGTCGATCCTTTACGGGATCTGGGCCACAAGATCGTTGCTGGCGGCAAATCCTGGCAACGCCAGGATGCAGGAAATCGCCGGAGCCATTCAGGAAGGCGCACAGGCTTATCTGACGCGGCAGTACACGACGATCGGCATCGCCGGCGTCGCGATCTTCGTGCTGGTCGGCCTGCTGCTCGGCTGGCTGCAGGCGATCGGCTTCGCGGTCGGCGCGATCCTGTCGGGCGCGGCCGGCTTCATCGGCATGCTCGTCTCGGTGCGCGCCAACGTCCGCACGGCGCAAGCCTCGACGGTGAGCCTCGCCGACGGCCTCGGCATGGCCTTCAAGTCGGGTGCGGTCACCGGCCTTCTGGTCGCCGGCTTGGCGCTGCTCGGCGTCGCCATCTACTTCTTCATCCTGACGCAAGGCCTCGGCATGGCGCCGGCGTCGCGCCCCGTCATCGATGCGCTGGTGGCCTTGGGCTTCGGCGCCTCGCTGATCTCGATCTTCGCCCGTTTGGGCGGCGGCATCTTCACGAAAGGTGCGGACGTCGGCGGCGATCTCGTCGGCAAGGTCGAGGCGGGCATCCCGGAAGATGATCCGCGCAACCCGGCGACGATCGCCGACAACGTCGGCGACAACGTCGGCGATTGCGCCGGCATGGCGGCCGACCTGTTCGAGACCTATGCGGTCACGATCGTCGCCACGATGGTGCTGATCTCGATCTACTTCGGCGCCAATCCGGCCATCCTCAGCCTCATGATGTATCCGCTGGCGATCGGCGCGGTTTGCGTCGGCACCTCGATCATCGGCACCTTCTTCGTCCGCCTCGGCTCCAACAACTCGATCATGGGCGCCCTCTACAAGGGCCTGATCGCCACCGGCGTGCTGTCGCTCGCGGCACTCTGGCCGGTCACCGAGAGGTTCGTCGGCATGGAGACGGCGCTGACGGTCAATGGTTTGGCCTTCACCGGCATGGATCTCTTCTGGTGCGGTGCCGTCGGCCTCGTCGTGACGGCGCTCATCATCATCATCACCGAGTACTACACCGGCACCGGCTATCGTCCGGTGCGCTCGATCTCGAGCGCCTCGCAGACCGGCCACGGCACGAACGTGATCCAGGGCCTCGCGGTGTCGCTCGAGAGTACCGCGCTGCCGGCGCTGGTCATCATCGCGGGCATCATCGTCACCTTCAAGCTCGCGGGCCTGCTCGGCATCGCCATCGCGGTCACGACGATGCTGGCGCTCGCCGGTCTCGTCGTGGCGCTCGATGCCTTCGGCCCCGTCACCGACAACGCCGGTGGCATCGCCGAGATGTCGGGGCTGCCGAAGGAGGTCCGCAAGACCACCGACGCGCTCGACGCCGTCGGCAATACGACGAAGGCCGTGACCAAGGGCTATGCGATCGGCTCGGCGGGCTTGGGCGCGCTGGTGCTGTTTGCAGCCTACACCGAGGATCTGAAGTTCTTCGCGGCTGAGGCTCAGCCCGGAAGCTTCTTCCACGGCATGACGGTCGACTTCTCGCTCGCCAATCCGTACGTCGTCGTCGGCCTCCTGTTCGGTGGCCTGCTGCCGTATCTGTTCGGCGGCATGGCCATGACGGCGGTCGGCCGCGCCGGCGGTGCGGTCGTCGAGGAGGTTCGTCGCCAGTTCAAGGAGAAGCCCGGCATCATGAAGGGCACGGAGCGGCCCGACTACGGCCGGGCCGTCGACATGCTGACGCGGGCGGCGATCAAGGAGATGATCATCCCCTCGCTGCTGCCTGTTCTCTCGCCGATCGTCTGCTTCGCCGTGATCAACTGGATCGCGGGACCCGGCAATGCCTTCTCGGCCCTCGGCGCCATGCTGCTCGGCGTCATCGTCAACGGCCTGTTCGTCGCCATCTCGATGACGGCCGGCGGCGGTGCCTGGGACAACGCCAAGAAGTACATCGAGGACGGCCACTACGGCGGCAAAGGCTCCGATGCCCATAAGGCGGCCGTCACCGGCGACACCGTCGGCGACCCCTACAAGGACACCGCCGGCCCCGCCGTCAACCCGATGATCAAGATCACGAACATCGTGGCGCTGCTTCTCTTGGCCGTCATCGCCCACTGG
>JAXMDB010000001.1:0-680531 GCA_046348995.1 Hyphomicrobiaceae bacterium | reverse complement strand
TGTCGGTTCGCGACTGTCTGCGCTACGGCGTGCGCCATCATCCGGCCCTGGGCGACGGCAAGCTCGCCGACGCGGCGGCGCTCTTCGAGGCGGAGGCCTCCGGCAACACGACGCTCGACGTCGCCCTCAACTGGATCGACCCATCGAGCCTCGGGGTCGCCAGCGAGGAGGAGATCGACAAGCGTCTGTATGGGGTCTTGAAGCTCGTCGACATGGCGGGCGACGTCTACCAGCAGGGTTTGCGCGGACGGCTCGATCCGGCGATTGCGCCGGCGCTCACCGACCGCGTTCTCGAGGCGCGCCGGGAGCTGCGCGAGCGGCTGCGCACCCCTGAGCTCGGCAAGCTCGTCGAGCCGTTCGATCCCGAGCGCTACAACCAGATGGCCAACGTCGCGACGAACGTGCTGTTCGGAACAGCCATCGACAGCAGCTTTGCGCCGGACGCTTTGCCGTCCAACCCGCAGTTCCAGAAGCTGCTCATGGGCGCGGGCCTTGCCGAGCCCTTGACCGAGATGGGCCGCCGCATCGCCGAGACCGTGCTCGAGCTGTTCGGTGGCCTGCCGCCCAACCATCCCTTCTTCGAGCAGCTGAGCTTCATGGGCGCCGAGGAGCTGCCCGACTACCGGGCGCTGACCGGCCGCGTCGCCAGTCAATCGCCGGAGGCGATGACGGCCGAGGATCGCGCCAAGCTCATGCGGCTGACGCTCTCCTACATCGAGCCGCAGCATCGCTTGGGCCTGCTCGACGAGGCGCTCGAGGGACGCATCGTCGAGGCGCGTATCGTGCTGCGTCAGGAGCTCGGCGCTGGTGTCGTCGATTTCTACGATCCCGAAGTCTACAACGGCGCGGCTAGTCTCGAGGACAACATCCTGTTCGGCCGCGTCGCCTATGGCATCGCCGACGGGCCGGAGCGGGTGCGCCATCTGATCGAGGAGGTGCTCGAGCACCTCGGCATGCAGGACGTCGTCTTCCGAGCGGGATTGGCCTTCCAGGTGGGCGCCGCCGGTAAGCGGCTGACCCAGGTGCAGCGTCAGAAGCTCGCCGTCGCCCGCGCGCTCCTCAAGCGTCCCGACATCGCCATCCTCAACCGGAGCCTCGGCGCCCTCGACCAGAAGAGCCAGCGCGCGATCATCGAGCGGATCGTCGAGAGTGCGGCGGCGGACAAGATGGGGCTATTTTGCGTGTTGACGTCACCCATGTATGCGAGCCTTTTCGACCGCGTGCTCGTGTTCGAGGACGGCACGATCGTCGAGGACGGCTCGCCGAAAGCGCTGGCCGCCAAGGAGTCGAGCCGCTACCGGGCGCTCGCCGGCGCGTAAACGGAAGAGTTGGAAATCATGAAAAGCATCGACGACGAGGTGAGTGTGCTCCGCCGGGTGCCGTTGTTCGCCCATATCGAGACCGCGAAGCTCAAGCTGCTCGCCTTTACGTCCGAGCGCCTCGGCTACGAGGCGGGGCAGAACCTGTTCCGCCAGGGCGACGCAGGCGATGCGGCCTACGTCATCATCGATGGCGAGGCGGACGTGCTCGTCGACACGCCTGGTGGCCCGCTCAAGGTCGCCCATTTCGCCAAGAACGCCTTCGTCGGCGAGATCGCCATCCTGTGCGACATGCCGCGGACGGCGACAATCCGCGCGGCAACTCCCCTGACCGCCCTCAAGATCAAGAAAGAGCAGTTCCTGAAGCTCATCACGGAGTTCCCCGATCTCTCGATCGAGATGCTGCGGGAGCTGGCCAGCCGGTTGGCGCACACGACGGCCGAGCTGACGGAAGCCCGCAACAAAGTGCGCCAGCTCGGCGGCTGACCAACCCGCTGCTCAGGCCTTGCGACGGCGCCGTTTTTGCGCGGCTTCGATGGGAGCGGCCGCGCCGATGGAGCGGACGCTGATCTCGGCGCCCGGCGCGACAGCAGCGAACGCAGCGACGTCGTCGTAGGCGATCGCGAAGACATTCGAGGGCGTTGCGAGACGAATCTGCTTGCCGCGACTGGTCGGCGTCTTGCCATAGGCGATGCTGATGGCCTCCCCGTCGGGGGAGAAGGCGATTTCGCCCGCTGTCACGATCTGACGCGCGTCCGCCTCGAGATAGGCCTCGAGCGGCACCTCGAAATGGATTTCCTTGCCCCAGATTTCGGCCGTCGAATGGAGCGGCAGGGCGCGCCAGACGACGTCCGCCGTCGGCGTATCGAGGAGCCGCGCACGCACGGCGACGGCGCCAGATTGGATGACGATCTCACGCATCTCCAAGCTTTAAGGGCTCGGGGCCCAGCTTGGCAAACGTCTTGCCGCGCTCAGACCGGGGGGCGGGCCGAACACGACCACGGCGTTGAGGCCGCCGAAGGCGAACGAGTTCGACATTGTGTAGCCGATCTTGAGCGGCCGGCCGACATTCGGCACGTAGTCGAGATCGCACTCGGGATCGGGCTCGTCGAGGCCGATGGTGGGCGGCGCCCACTGGTCCTGCATCGCCTTGATGCAGACGGCCGCCTCGATGCCGCCGCCGGCGCCGAGCGGATGGCCATGCATCGACTTGGTCGAGGAGATCGCGAGCTTGCCGGCCTGGTTGCCGAACACCTCCTTGATCGCCCGCGTCTCGTTGATGTCGTTGTCGGTCGTCGCGGTGCCGTGGGCGTTCAGGTAGTCGATATCACCGGGCGAGATGCCGGCGTCGTCGAGTGCCATGCGCATGGCATAGGCCGGGCCTTCGATGGTCGGCTTGACCATGTCCTTGCTGTCGGACGCCATGCCGTAGCCGGCGAGCTCCGCCAGGATCGTCGCGCCACGCCGCTTGGCGTGCTCCTCGCTCTCGAGGATGAGGATGCCGGAGCCCTCGCCGAGCACAGTGCCGTTGCGCCGCTTCGAGAACGGGAAGCAACCTTCGGGCGACAGAACGTGCAGCGCCTGCCAAGCCTTCATAGTGCCGTAGTTGATGACCGACTCCGATGCGCCGGCGATGGCGACGTCGACGAGGCCGTGCCGGATATAGTCGCGCGCGATGCCCAGCGCATGCGTTGCCGTCGAGCAGGCCGAGCAGGTCGCGAAGGTCGGCCCCTTGACCCCGAACTCGATGCCGACATGCGCGGACGCCGACGAGCCGATGATGCGCAGCAGCGTCAGCGGGTGCGTCGCGCGCTTGTTGTGAATGAACAGGTCGCGGTAAGCCGTCTCGTAGGTGACGAGACCGCCGGCGCCGGAGCCGATGATGCAGGCCGAGCGATACGGATCCGGAAACGGCGACGGCATGCCGCTCATCCTCACCGCCTCGTCGGTCGCCGAGGCCGCGAACCAGGAGAACCGGTCCGCGAGCGTGATGATGCGGTCGCGCTGGAAGTGCTTCAGCCGAGCCTTCGGATCGAAATCCTTGATCTGAGCGGCGATGAGGATCTTCAGGTCCTCGAGCGGGAAGCCGCCGAGGGGGGAGACGCCCGATTTACCGGCCTTGATCGACGTCCAGAAGTCCGGAACGTTGAGACCGATCGGCGTGACCACGCCCATGCCCGTGACGACGACGCGCTTCTGCCCGTTCTTGCTCGACATAAAAACTCGTTTTCCGCGCGCCCAGGGGGGCGGGCGCCACGCAGGTGTTTACTGATACGCCGGAAGGCTAGCTCAGGCGGCGGCGCCGGCTTTGCCCGCTTCCTTGAGCAGCGAGGTCACCCGATCGACGACCGAGCCCACTGTCTTGAAGTCTTGGACGTCTTCGTTGGCGTTGTAAGGTATCTCGACGCCAAAGCTGTCCTCGATGTCGAAAACGATCATCGCAAGATCAAGGCTCTCGATCTCCAAATCCTCAAGCTTCGTCTCGAGGACGATATCCTTGTCAGGATTCTTCATATGCTTGCGGAGGATCTCGATGATCTTGGGTGCTACATTATCCATCACGCTCTCCCTGCCCGCACGGCCAAAAGCCCGTACGTCGCATCTCGTCGTCACTCACTAATGCACGTGCGTCTTTCGAGCAAGCGAAGCGCAGGCATATCCCTAAAATCGGCCGTAAGTCCATCCGTTACAGGGAACTAGCCCATTTGGCATAGGAGGGCGCGCGCTCCACTGCCATGCTCTAAATGGTCGCATCGGCACCAAAGTTGCACAAGCATTTCTTCGTATCGACTCGTTGGGTGGACATGGGCCCGCATGTTAGACTGCGCGAACTGCTTCGTTGCCACCCATGATCCGATTCGGAGACAGGCATGTCCGTCGCTGCTGCGGTGCCGGGCTCAGCTGGGCCCTTGAACGGCTCTTGGCCCTGGCTCAAGTCCTATCCGGCCGGCGTCGCATGGGACCAGAGCTTCCCGGCCCGGCCTGTCTACGCCTTCCTCGACGAGGCGGCCGAGCGCTTCGGAGCCAACACCTGCACCAACTTCCTCGGCCGGACGCATTCCTATCGGGAAATCCATACGCTCGTTAACCACGCCGCCAAAGGGTTGCAGGGTTTGGGTGTCGGCAAGAGCAGCAAGGTCGGCCTGTTTCTGCCCAACACGCCGACGTTTCTCGTCGCCTACTACGCGGTGCTGAAGGCCGGCGGCACGGTCGTCAATTTCAATCCTCTGTACTCGCTCGAGGAGCTCGAGCACCAAGCGCGCGACTCCGGCGCGACGCTCATGGTGACCCTCAACCTCAAAGTGCTGTTCAACAAGGTCGAGGCCCTGCTCGCCAAAGGCGTGATCGAGCGCGCGGTGGTCGCCTCGTTCCCCTCGCTTCTGCCGCCGGTCAAGCAGGCGATGTTTCGGATCGCCAAGTCGCAGGAGCTCGCCAATGTCGCGGCGTCCCCGGTCGCGTCCAAGGTCGTCAGCCAGAAAGACCTGATGACCAACGACGGCCGATACACGCCGCCCGTGATCGATCCCGAGCGCGACCTCGCCGTGTTGCAATACACAGGTGGGACCACGGGCGTGCCCAAGGGCGCCATGCTGACGCACGCGAACCTCTCGGCCAACGTCGAGCAGGTGGCGAGTTGGGCCGGCGCCCTCGACTACGGCAAGGAGCGCGTCATGGCGATCCTGCCCTTCTTCCACGTCTTCGGCATGACCGTCGTGATGAACTTCGGTGTCAGCCGCGCCTCCGAGATCATTCTCGTGCCGAAGTTCGAGCTCAACGAGACGTTGAAGCTCATCAACCAGGTCAAGCCGACACTGATGCCGGGCGTGCCGACGCTCTTCAACGCGATCCTCAACCACCGCAAGATCAAGAGCTACGATCTCTCCTCGCTGAAGTTCTGCCTGTCGGGGGGCGCGGCGCTACCGGTCGAGGTCAAGCGCGGGTTCGAGGCGCTCACCGGCTGCAAGCTCGTCGAGGGCTACGGTCTCTCGGAGACCTCACCCGTCGCCTCCGCCAATCCGCCCGACGGGCCGGTCAAGGAGGGCTCGATCGGCATGCCACTGCCGGCGACCCGCATCTCGATCCGCTCGCTCGAGGATCCCGCCAAGGAGCTCGGGCTCGGGGAGGATGGCGAGATTTGCATCTCGGGTCCGCAGGTGATGCCCGGCTATTGGCAAAAGCCCGAGGAGACCAAGACCGTCTTTGTCGATGGTTTCTTCCGAACCGGCGACATCGGCCACATGGACGAGGAAGGCTTCGTCTTCATCGTCGACCGCTTGAAGGACATGATCAACTGCTCGGGCTTCAAGGTCTACCCGCGCCGCGTAGAGGAGGTGCTTTACGAGCATCCCGCCGTCGAGGAGGTGATCGTCATCGGCATCCCGAACGTGCATCGGGGCGAGGCGCCGAAGGCCTTCGTCAAGCTGCGCGAGGGACAGACCGCGACACCGCAGGCCCTCATGGAGTTCGTCCGGCCGAGGCTCTCCAAGATCGAGATGCCGGAAGAGATCGAGATGCGCGCGAGCCTGCCCAAGACGATGATCGGCAAGCTCTCCAAAAAGGAGCTCAAAGCCGAGGAAGCAGCGAAGCGGAAGGCGCGTTAGACGCGGTCGCGGTCTGCTCGGCGATCATGCGGTCGAACACGCGCAGATAGCGCTGCCAGCGCTCGTTTCCGGCATCTTGCACCAGCAGCTCTCGAATGATGCGGCGGCCCTGCCAAAGATAGGATGTGCCGGTCTTCGTCCAGCCGCGCGAAATGTAGTGCCGCCCGAGCTTACCCAAGCTTGCCGCGACATCGCCTTTGAGCTTCGGATTGTCAGGATCGCCAGCGAGCAAGGCCAATACCTGACGCTTGCCCTCGCGATGATGGCCGAGCGCGCCGTCGAGATCGCCCGCAGCGGCCAGCGCATTGCCGAGGTCGTCCTCCACGGCGGCGAGGTCGCGCCGCCATTCTGGGTTGGCCGGCTCGATGGCCGTTGCCTTCTCGAACTGGCGCTTTCCGGCTTCCGCAAACGCGCGTTGGCGTTCCGCGTCGCCGATCTCGTCATAAGCGCGGGAGAGCTGCACATTGATCCAGCCCCGGCGGTGGGCCATCACGGCCGTGTCTCCGCCGAAACTGGCGAAACGGAACAGGATCGGCTCGGCGATCTCGGCGATCGTTCGGGCCGTCTCAACGCTATGACCGCTGTCGAGCGCCCCATCGACGGCCGAGCTGACCTGCTCGGATGTCCATTTGAGCGTGGCGTCGAGCCGCTCCTCGGATCCGGTCACGATGTAGAAGGCGCAGAGCGCCAGGACGACCAAGCTCAGATCGGCGAGGAGAAACCAGCGCAGGAGGCGCCGGCGCGGGCGTTTGGCCGTCTGTTCTGCTGCCACGACCATCGGATGCCTCGACCAACGCAACGCGCCGAGACCGACACTATCATGGCCCCCTTATCAGCCCGTGAAGGTGAACAGGGAGGAAAATTCAGTTCGCCGCCTGATCCGCGGTCGCGCGCTTCCAGGGCCGGGTCTCGCAGACGAGGCCGCCCAGGCCGCAGCCCGTGATCTCGATCCGGTCAGCCTTGACCAGCCGGAGCTCGACGTCGAACGTCTGGCCCTCCTCCGGGCTGTAGACTTGGCCGGCCCATAGATTGTCGCCCTTGGGCTCGAGACCGAGCAGGATCGGCAGGCCCATGATGGGCCGGGACTGCATCGCCGGATCCTCGTTGTTGGCATCGTGGAGCGGCTGGCCGTCGCTGCCGACGGGGTCGCGGACCCAGACGATGCTGCCGCAGAGCAGGCCGTCGCAGTCCTTGACCTCGACCTTGGCCTTGTCCCCGGTCGTGAACCAGAGACCATGGATATCGCCGGCGGCGGCCGGCAAAGCCGACAAAAGCAGCCCGAACAGGGCGGTTGCGACGCGACGCATGAGAACCTGCCTTATGATCTGGATCTGGAAGGGCGTTGGCCCGGATAGTGCCACGGCTGAAGTGCCGCGCGCTCGAGCTTGGACTTACAAGGTAAATGCGCCCGAGATGAGGCCGGTTGCAATAGCCGCTGCCCTTAACTAGCGGCCGTAGCCCGAGAATTTCGCCTTGGCAGCGCGGATTTCCGCCTCGCTCAGGAGCACAGGACCGCCGGCGCCAAGGGCTAGGATATATTGCCGCGCCAGCGTCTCGAGCTCCATCGCCCGCCATTTCGCCTGCTCGAGATCGCGGCCGAGCGCGATCATGCCGTGATTGGCGAGGAGGCAGGCGGTCCGGCCGTCCAGCGCCTTGAGCGCGTTGTCGGAAAGCTCCGCCGTGCCGAAGGTTGCATAGTCCGCCACGCGTACGTCCGAGCCGCCGAAGGCCGCAACCATGTAGTGGCAGGGCGGGATGGGCTTGCGCGCCATCGACAGCGCGGTCGCATGCCCGGAATGGGTATGCACGATAGCACCGATCTCTGGCCGGTTGATCAGGATCGCCTGATGGAAGCGCCACTCGCTCGAGGGTTTGATCGGCCCATGCCACGTGTCCTCGCCGCGCGCCAGCGGCATGGTGGCGATCATCTCGGCCGTCATCGTCTCGTAGGGAGTCGAGGAGGGCGTGATCAGCATGTCGTCATGCCATCTGACCGAGATGTTGCCGGACGTCCCCTGGTTGAGGCCGGACGCGTTCATCCACCGGCACGCGTCGACGATCGCCTGCCGATGTGCCTGCTCCGACATCGTCACGCCGCCTCCAGGATTGCCGCGACGCCCATGCCACCGGCGGTGCAGATGGAGATCAGACCTCGGCCCGAGCCCTTCTCGGCAAGCTCCTTGGCGAGCAGGCTCATGAGGCGCGCGCCGGTCGCCGCGAACGGGTGGCCGTAGGCGATGCTCGAGCCCTTGGGATTCATCTTCGCGCGATCGATTGCCCCCATGGGACGATCGCGACCGAGCACATCGCGGCAGTAGACCGGATCCTCCCAGGCTTTCAGCGTCGCCAGCACCTGCGCGGCGAACGCCTCATGGATTTCATAGATATCGAAATCCTGGAGGGTCAGCGCCGCACGCTCCAACATTCGCGACACGGCGATCGTCGGCGCCATCAGCAGCCCGTCGCCGCCGACGAAATCGACCGCCGCCGTCTGCGCGTAGGTCATCCAGGCTTGCGGCTTCAGGTTGTTCTTGCGCGCCCAGTCCTCGGAGGCGAGGAGCACGGCGGAAGCCCCATCCGTCAGCGGCGTCGAGTTCGCCGCGGTCAACGTCCCACGCTCCGACTTTTCGAACGCAGGCTTCAGGTTGCTAAGCTTCTCACGATCGATATCGGCGCGGATGTTGTTGTCGCGAAAGACACCGGCGAAGGGCACGACGAGGTCATCGTGATAGCCGTCCTTATAGGCGGCTGCCGCCTTCGTGTGACTCTCGTAGGCGAGCTCGTCTTGCGCCTCGCGTGAGATGCCCCAGGTTTGCGCCATGAGCTCGGCATGCTCACCCATCGAGAGCCCCGTGCGCGGCTCCTTGACCGACGGCGGCTCGGGCGCAAGCTCGCCCGGCTTGAAGCCTTTGAACACGCCGATCTTGGCCGAGGTGCCTTTGGCGCGCTGCATCCGGATCAGGCGCTGCGCGAACTTGCGCTGGAACACGATCGGCGAGTCGCTCGTGGTGTCCGTTCCGCAGGCGATGCCGCACTCGATCTCGCCGGTCGCGATCTTGGCGCGGAGGTTCATCGCGGCCTGGAGCCCCGTGCCGCACGCCTGCATCAGTGTCGTCGCAGGTGTCCGCGGATCGAGCGCCGTGCCGATGACGGCTTCGCGCGCGAGGTTCCAATCCTTGGCGTGGGTGACGACCGCGCCGCCCTGCACCTCGTCGATGAGCTTGCCCTGAAGGGCGAACCGATCGACGAGGCCCGAGAGCGCCGCCGTCAGCATGTCGAGATTGGTCTTCTCGGCGTAGAGCGTGTTGGAGCGGCAAAAGGGAATGCGCGAGCCTCCGATGACGGCCACGCGCCTGAGAGTTTCGCCAGCCATCACTTCGCCTCCTGGCGCTTGTCGGTGAGCACGCGCTGCGCTTGAGCCTTCTCGCGCTCGACCTGCCTGTAGTGCAGCGGCCCGCCGCGGAACGGCGCGAAGCCCGTGCCGAAAATGACGCCCGCATCGCAGAGATCGGCGCCTTGCACGACGCGCTCGGCGACGCACTTCTCGCATTCGTCGATGAGAGGCTTCACGAGCTCCTCGCCCAGCGCCTGAAGCTCGGCGTCCGGGTAGGGCTCTTTTGGCGCGCTGCGCTGCGCCTTGCCGTCCACCCAAACGTAGAAGCCTTCGCCGGTTTTCTTGCCGAGCTTGCCTTCGGCGACGAGCCGGGCGAGCTTCGACGCCGCCATCTCGCCTTTCGCCAGGCCGATGATCTCGGCAACGTGCTTGCAGATGTCGAGGCCGACCTGATCGGCGAGCTCGAGCGGCCCGACCGGCATGCCGAAGGCTTTCGCCGCGTCGTCGATCCGCTCGCGCTCCATGCCCTCCTCGTGGCGGCGCATGGCCTCCATCATGTAGGGCGCCAGCACGCGGTTGACGAGGAAGCCCGGCACGCTCTTGACGATCAGCGGAAACTTGCCGATCGCGGTGACGACCGAGCAGCCTTTCTCGATCCACTCTTGCGCCGTATCGGGCGCCTTGACGACTTCGACGAGCGGCAACTGCGGCACGGGGTTGAAGAAATGCAGCCCGATCAGACGCTGTGGGTTCTGCATCGCCTTGGCGATGTCCTCGATTGGTAGCGAGGACGTGTTCGTCGCGATGACGGCCGATGGCTTCGCGCGCTTCTCGACGCTCGTGAAGATCTTCTGCTTGACGTCGAGACGCTCGACGACCGCTTCGATGATGACGTCGGCGCGCGGAATGTTGTCGCCTTGCGGATCGATGAGGAGGCGCGTCATCGCCGCTTCGATGTCGACCGGCGTCTTCAGACGCTTCTTGAACAGCGCCTTGGCCTGATCTGCCGCCCGCTTCAGCTGATCCTCGCTCAGGTCCTGCAGGCTGACCTCGAGACCGGAGATCACGCACCACGCGGCGATGTCGGCGCCCATGGTGCCCGCGCCGATGACATGCGCGCGCAGCGGCTTGAACACGCCTTTCGGCGCCAGGCTCTTCATCGTTTCCGACAGACGGAAGACGCGGCGGAGGTTCTCGGCCGTCTCCGATATCATGAGCGGCGCGAACGCCTTCGTCTCCTCGCGCTTCATGCGCTCAGGACTGCCGCCGTGCTTCTCGAAGAGATCGATCAGGCGGAAGGGTGCCGGATAGTGAGTCTCGCGCACCTTCGCCCGCGTCTTCTGCCGCATCTGCCCCGCGAGATAGCCGCGGATCGGTGAGAACGTCATCACGCGCTTGAAGAAGCTCGGGGACCGCGACTTGCGGCCCTGCAGCACGGCCTTGCGAGCGGACCACCTGAGATGATGCTTGGAGGGCACGAGCTCGTCGACCAGCCCCATGCCGCGGGCGACCGTCGCGCGCAGCATCGAGCCCGTCAGCATCGCCTGCATGGCGGCGACGGGGCCGGCGAGCTTGATCGCCCGGACCGTGCCGTTGAAGCCGGGGAAGATGCCGAGCTTGATTTCGGGGAAGCCGATGCGGGTCGTATCGTCGCGCGTCGCGATCCGGTACTGGCACGCCGCGGCAAGCTCGAGACCGCCGCCGAGGCAATAGCCGTGGATCGCGGCGACGGTCGTCACCGGCAACGCCTCGATGCGATCGAGGAGCGCCGTGACCTGAGTGATGGCGTCGGCGACGGCCTTCTCGGTCTTGAAGTCGTCGAACTCGCGGATGTCGGCGCCGACGATGAAACCCGTCGGTTTGCCCGAGATGAGGACGAGCCCGCGCACACGCTTGGCTGCCGCCTCTGTCTCGACGGTCGCGATGATCTCGCCGAGCTCCTCGAGCACCCGGCGCGAGAGTGCGTTCTGGCTCTCCCCCGCCCGATCGAGGATCGCCCAGGCGATACCCTCGAAATCGATCTCGAAGTGCCAGTCTTGGAGAGTGGAGAGGACTGCGCTCGGCAATGTTGTGACCCGCTCTTCCATTACGGTCCTCTCGAATGCGCACGTCGTCGAACCGCGAGCGATCCCCCTCCCCCCTTGAGGGGGAGGGCCGGGGTGGGGGGTCGTAAGCAGATGAATCTGAGGTTGTGACGATCCCCCTCATCCCAAGCGCCTAAGGACTTAGCCGCTGCGCGTCTAAGCCCAAGGCGCTTGGCCTTCCCCCTCGAAGGGGGGAAGCGGTGGCCGTATACACGATCCAGCATCGCACAACCGAGGCAGTCGAATTCAACGTCGACAAGCCAGCCATTGAACTCGGGGCGAGCCGGAGTGGGCGTCATTTGCCAATCCATCATTCGGCCGGTTCCCATTGGCCTTCAAACTTTAGACTTCTAACAACATCCAGATAGCCAGGGCGATATCCATCCAACATCTGCTCGGCAAATGATTCGTCCTGGGTTTCTAGGCCGACCGTCAACACCAGCTGTACCAACGAGTCTTTCCAGTATGTGCTGGTTGCGATTCCATAAAGTGGATATCGCATCCCTGCTTTCGGACCGACCATTTTGAACTCAACCAATGCTCCGGGTTGTCCACCAACAGCGATGTTCTCACCCGATAGAAACTCTGCTCCGGGAGGAAGAGTCCAGGGTTCGCCGCTGACACTCTCGGCAACAGCCTCGGCCAGAGTGGCTTTGGTCAGCTCCTGATTTAGAACCGGCATGACCAAGAGTTGGGCAAAGTGCCACCCTTTGCCTTCTCGGACGTTCCAGCTCTGGATCAAGTTCTGTTTGTCATTGTCAAAGGGACTCCAATCCCTTGGGTACTCCAATGTCAGAACGATACCCAACGTCTTTGGATTGCCGGCCGTTGAGAAAGTGCTCGTCGTCTGCGGAGTAATCTCGTCGGCCTGAACCATCGTAATTGGCGACCATGGCAATATGGTTGCCGACAACACCACCGCCAAGACTGCAGACCTTAGTGACATATCGCTACTGTCCCGCCGCCATCCCGCGCGTCGTATTCGACATCGTGCGGTAATGCGGCTTGACCTCCTCGGGATCGAAGTGGTCGACGGCGATGACGCGGGTGGTCAGATCCTCGACCTCGCGCAGCAGTGTCGCCTCGGTGCCGGTGACGACGCCCTTCTGCAAGGCCTCGCCGATCCAGTCGATGCCATGATAGCGGCGGATCTCGCCCTTGCGCACGGCGCGCTCGAGCTTCCTCTGCGGCTCTTCGGCTTCGATGACCTTCGCCATCGTATGCTCGAGAATGCCGGTCGGATCGCTCGGATCCTTCGAGACGAAAATCTCGCGCGTCAGGCGATCGCGAGTCTCGCCGGGCTCCAGCACGAGCGCCACCGCGGCGCGTGTCGTGCGATCAGAGGCCGGGCGGTAATGACCACCCCACGGGAAGACGAGCGCACGCATCAGCCAGCGCACCGGCAGAATGGGAAAGTTGTCGATCGTGCCGCGCAGCGCCTGCTCGCAACGGTAGAGCGCATTCTCGGCCGCCAGACGGACAACCGTGAGATCGGCAGCGGGCCGGCCGTCGTCCTCGAACCGTTTCAGGACGCAGGAGAGCAGGTAGAGCTCGGACAGGGCATCCGCCATCCGGCCGGTGATCTTCTGGCGGGTCTTGAGACCGCCGCCGAGCGTTGCGACCGTCACGTCGGCCATCAGCGCGAAGTTGCGGGATTGTGCGGCGAGCTGCCTGTACCAGCGCGCGATCGCACCAGCACCCGATGGCGCCGAGGCAAACCAGCCCCAGGTCAGATTGTGAAACAGCGCACCGAAGATGTTGGAGATAGAGAAGCTCAGATGCCCGAGGAACGCCTTCTCGAATGCGGCACGGCCGGCTTCGCGATCCGGGTTCTGCATCGCCTGAATCTCTGAATAGAGATACGGGTGGCTGCGCAACGCGCCTTGCGCGAACGTAATGAGCGAGCGCGAGAGAATGTTGGCGCCTTCGACCGTGATCGCCACCGGCACCATCTGATAGGCCGACTGCAGATAGTTCGCCGGCCCATCGCAGATGCCGCGGCCGCCGTGGATGTCCATGGCAGCATTCACGCAATCGCGCATCTTCTCGGTCGACTGATACTTGAGCAGTGCGGAGATCACCGACGGCTTCTCGCCCCGCGCGACCATCGCGGAGGTCGCGGCGCGAGCGGCCTCCGTGACATAGGCGTGCTCGACCAACCGCGCCATCGGCTCCTCGATGCCTTCCATGCGGGAGACCGGAATGCCGAACTGTCGGCGGATGCGGGCGTAGGCCGATGTCACGCGCAGCATGGTCTTGGCGCCGGCCGCCGATGACGACGGCAGCGAGATCGAGCGCCCGGCCGACAGACACTCCATCAGCATGCGCCAGCCCTGCCCCGCCATTTGCGAGCCGCCGATGATCCACTCGGCCGGGATGAACACGTCCTCACCCCAGTTGGGACCGTTCGGAAAAGCCGAGCCCGACGGCAGATGCCGCCGGCCGATGTTGACGCCCGGATGCGTCGTCGGCACGAGCGCCAGCGTGATGCCGATGTCCTTACCCTTGCCGAGCAACTCATCGGGATCGAACAAGCGGAACGCGAGCCCCAACAGTGTCGCCTTGGGCCCGAGCGTGATGTAGCGCTTCTCCCAGGAGAGGCGGACACCGACCGTCTCCTTGCCCTCGTGATGCCCCCGCACGACGGTCCCGATGTCGCGCATGTTGGCGGCATCCGAGCCCGAGGTCGGACCGGTGAGGCCGAAGCACGGAATCTCCTGGCCCTTGGCGAGCCGCGGCAGATAGTGCTCCTTCTGATCGAGCGTGCCGTACTTCTCGATGAGCTCGCCGGGCCCGAGCGAGTTCGGCACCATGACGATGGTCGCCACATCCGGGCTGCGCGAGGAGATCTTGCCGAGAATGAGCGACTGCGCCTGCGCGGAAAAACCCAGGCCGCCGTGCGCCTTCGAGATCAGCATCCCGAGGAATCCCTTCTCGCCGACAAAGCGCCAAATGGGCTCGGGGATCTCCTTGTCGTTGTGCCGGATCTGCCAGTCGTCGACCATCCGGCAAAGCTCTTCCGTCGGTCCGTCGAGGAAGGCGCGCTCCTCGGGCGTCAGGATGATCGGGGGGACGGCGCGCAACTTGATCCAGTCGGGCGTGCCCGAGAACAGCTCGGCATCCCAGCCGACGGTGCCAGCATCCAATGCCTGTTGCTCGGTGTCGGATACCGTCGGCAACACGCCTTTGAGCGCACCGAAAGCCGGGTTCACGAGCACGGCGTCGCGGATGTTCTTCATGGCGAGCAGCCCGCACACCGCGCCGACGACGAGCGGGAGCAGCACCCAGCCGAAGAGTGATGCGCCTGCAAGCAATCCTGCGAGGGCAACGGTCAACCCAGCCACAGCCCAGGCAACCAGGGGGGCCCGCCAGATCGCCAGGCCGAAGAGCAGCACCACGGCTGCCGCCGCAATCCACCAGCCGCTCATGCCAGCTCCTTCGGGTGAAACGGGGTCACGTGGCCCCGACTGACCTAATGCCTCGACCTTCAACTACCAATGACAAATGAAAGAAACGTAGGACGATTGACGCGCCAGGTCTCAGGAAATCAACGGGATTTTATTCCCGCCGCGACCGAGCCGCCCGCGTCACCGCTGCCGGTTGTCCGCCGACGGCGAATTCGCTAGGCATATAGGTAGGTTAGGCAGCAACGCCAAGGCGGCGTGCGCCACCGAGGGAAGGATTGCACCTATGGCCGAAGAGCCCGTCATCGCTCAAAAAAATCCCTACGTCGTCAATCTCGAGGAGGGAAAACGCTATTTCTGGTGCCGCTGCGGCCGGTCGGCCAAGCAGCCCTTCTGTGACGGCTCCCACAAGGGGACGGGCCTCGAGCCACTGGCCTTCACCGCCTCGTCGACGGGTCCGGCGAGCCTGTGCGGTTGCAAGATGAGCGACGATCAACCCTTCTGCGACGGCTCCCACAACTTGGCCTGAGCGCGATCGCCTCAGGCGACCATCGCCGGATGCAGCGGCGCCGGTGGAACCTCGCGCAGCGACGACACGTCGATCTCGGTCGCCCCGTCGATCTTGGCGACGCGGCGGGGCGCCATGCCTCCAGCATGCGCGAGCAACGTCGCGAACTGCTCGGAATGCGTCACGACCCAGATCTGGGAGGTCTGGGCCGCCGCCGCCATGAGATTGGCGAGCGGCGCCATGAGCTCTGGATGCAGACTGGCCTCGGGCTCGTTGAAGGCCATGAACGGCGGCGGTCTGAGCGCCATGAGCGCGCCCACCATGCACAGATAGCGCAACGTACCGTCAGACAGCTCGGCCGTGCCGAAGGGGCGCTCGATCTCGGGGGTCCGCATCGACAGCCGGCACAGGCCCTGCGTCGCATCGATGATGAGCTCGCTGCCCTTGAAGGCTTCCGCGACGGCGCGCCGGATCGGCTCGGGTTGCTGCTTCATCTGCACAACGGTCGCAAGCACGCTCGCGAGATCGTGGCCGTCGGCGGCGAGCGACGCACGCGACAGCGCCGGCCCCGGCCGCCGAAGCGGCGAGCCCGGGCCCGTGTCGAAGGCATGATAGAGCCGCCAGCTCGACAACGCCCGGCGGATGAGATGCAGCTCCGGATAGCGCGCCGCATCGCGGATGGCCGCCAGCGCGGGTTCGGAGGCCAGCAGCTCGCCCTCGAAGCGCTGCGAGGTGCCGCGATCGTCGCGCAGCCACAGCTTCGGGCCTTTACGCTCGAGGAGCACGACGGAAATATCGCGATAGGCGAGCGTCAGCCGCTCGGCCCGGATCATCGGCTCGTGATCGAGCGCGGGCTCGCCGACGCCGGGCGGACCGATCTCGAGCCGGTAGGTGAGCTCGTTGAAGACGGCGGTCAGCACCATCCGTTGGGTCACGCGGTCCCGGCTGCCGGCCCAAAGCACGGATTCGAGCCCGCCCTCCTCCGCGATCGCCTCGGTGATCGTGCCTTCGGCGGCTTTCTGCAGCAACGAAAGCGCTCGGTACAGGTTGCTCTTGCCGGCGCCGTTCTCACCGACGAGCACGGTCAACGGATCGACCACCAGTTTGATCGAGCGGAGCGAGCGGTAGCCCTCGACGTGAATCTCTTTGAGCTGCATCGATCTCTCCCCGGCGCTTGCATCTCAGCCAGCTCCGCTTCTCATTGAAGAATCTGGCAATTTGAGGAAAGCTTGGGCGTAGGACAGGAAACGCGAGGCGTGGACATGGGCAAGCGGGCACGGAAAACGGCGCTGCCGGCACATGCCAATCTCATCACCGATGTCGCGGGCGTCCTCGTCGGCAATGCCGATGACGGGGACTTGCGCTCGGGCGTCAGCGCGGTCGTCTTCGAGCAGCCGGCGATCGCGGCCTGCTGCATCCTCGGCGGAGCCCCGGCGGGCGTCGCCACCAACAGCTTCGAGCCCGACATGGTGGTCGAAGCGGTCGATGCGCTCGTGCTCTCGGGCGGCTCTGGGTTCGGCCTCGAGGCGACCATGGGCGTGCAGGCCTGGCTGCGGCAACAGGGCCGGGGCTTTGCCATAGGGGACACGCGCATCCCCATCGTCGCCGGCGCCATTTGCTTCGACATGATCAATGGCGGCGACAAGAATTGGGGCCGCTACTCGCCGTACCGCGAGCTCGGGTTCAAGGCGGCGGAATCGGCCACGAAAGCGCCGTTCGTCCTCGGCACGGCCGGCGGCGGGTTCGGCGCGACGACGGTCAATCTCAAGGGTGGACTGGGATCGGCAAGCGCCGTCACGCCATCGGGCTACACGGTCGGTGCCCTCGTGGTGGTCAATGCAATCGGCGCCGCGACCATGGGCGATGGACCGCATTTCTGGGCGGCCGGTTTCGAGGTGGGTCAGGAATTCGGCGGGCTCGGGTTCCCCAAGGCGACCACGCCCAATATGACGAAGCTCGCCTGGAAGGGCGGCCCGACCTTCGCCACCACGATCGCCATCGTCGCGACCGATGCGATCCTGACGAAGCCCATGGCCAAGCGCCTCGCGATCGCCGCCAACGACGGCTTTGCCCGGGCACTTCGTATCACCCACGCCCTCTTCGACGGCGACACCCTGTTTGCCGCCTCGACCGGCCGCGTCGCCCTCAAAGACCCCGTCAACGATCAGATCGAGATCGGTGCCGTGGC
Source organism: Hyphomicrobiaceae bacterium (assembly GCA_046348995.1). GTDB lineage: Bacteria > Pseudomonadota > Alphaproteobacteria > Rhizobiales > Hyphomicrobiaceae > JANNSX01. The sequence goes on along the minus strand of JAXMDB010000001.1, from coordinate 663,093 downwards.
CGCCGATGTCGTCGCCCGGGCCATCGCACGCGGCGTCTACGAAGCTCAGCCCTACCCGTTCGGCCCCTCCCCGGTGCCGACATGGAAAGAGCGGTTCGGCGGCCGGGGCTAACCTCGGCTCCGTAAATCGAACGGAGCGGCGGCTCTGCGCGTTAGCTTGGCTCCAGCCATTGCGGCAGTGCGAGGGGCAGGCGACTGGGCTTGCCCCGGATGCTATGCTGCTCAGCCTAAGTCAGATGAAAGATGGTCAGCGTGAGCAGGGCTTTCGTCCGAGAGAGCGACGGCGACGAGACGCTGGAGGCCCTTCCCGACCGGCAGATCTCGTCGCATCCCAACTGGGTCACCGCCGAGGGACAGGCTCTCATCGAAGCGGAGATCGAGCGGTTGCAAGCGGCACAGACCAAAGCACAGGCGTCCGACGACAAGCAGGCTGTGGCCAGCATCGGGCGTGATCTGCGGTATTGGCTCGCCCGCCGCTCCAGCGCCGAGGTCAAGCCCGCGCCTGAGCAGCACGAAACGGTAGCCTTCGGCTCGAAGGTTACGATCGAGCGTGACGACGCGCGCCGCGTCACCTATCGGATCGTCGGCGAGGACGAGGCCGACCCGACGAAGGGGACGCTCTCCTTCGTGTCACCGCTGGCACGTGCGCTGATGGGCAAAGCTGTGGGTGACGTCGTCAGCGTCGGCAAGGGGGAAGTCGAGATCGTGGCGATCAGCGTTTGAGCCGGTGCCTCAGCCGAACACGCCGTCGCCGCGCTCGTCGATGATCTGGCGGCCCTTCATCAAGGCAATGTCGGCCGCCTCGTCGATGCCCGAGAAGCGATCGGCGCGCACGTATTTGTGCTCCTTGCGGACGCCATCGATCTCCTTCGTGATGACGCCGGCAAGCTGGTACTGTCCGCCCTCCTTGTAGGGCCGGGCCTCGATCATGAAGCCCTTGTACTCGGCGGTCTTGGCGGCCGCCGCATCCGTGCTGCTCGATCCCGCATCACCACCGCCGAACAGCTTCTTGAGGAACGACATGGGCAGCTCCCGTGCGCGTTGGATCGTGTGCGAACTATGGCACCGAAACGCGCGACCGTCACGAGAGCGGCATCAGGCCTTCGGGTGGAACACGAGTGCGACGCCGTTCATGCAATAGCGTTTGCCGGTGGGGGCCGGACCGTCGTCGAAGACGTGGCCGAGATGCCCGCCGCAGCGGCGGCAGTGCACCTCGGTGCGGGTCGTGAAGAGCGTGTTGTCTTGCTTGAGGCCGACGGCGTTGGGGAGCGGATCGGTGAAGCTCGGCCAGCCCGTGCCGGAGTCGTACTTCGTCGCTGAGCTGTAGAGAGGGAGATCGCAGCCGGCGCAGGCGAAGGTGCCCTCGCGATGCTCGTTCAAAAGCTCGCTCGTGCCGGGACGCTCGGTATCCTCCTCGCGGAGCACGGCGTACTGCGCGGGGGTGAGCAACGCTTTCCACTCGGCGTCGGTCTTCGTGACCTCGAAGGTCTCGGCGGCGGGGGCCGAGCGAGCGAGGACAAGAACGCTCGCGGAGGTGAGGAGGAACGCGCGGCGATGCAGCATGGATGCCTCCGGGGTCAGAGCAGGTCGCTTGCCTCAGATACGTGGCAAGTCGCGGCCCGGATGGCTAGGCACGAGGTCGTGAACGCGGCGTGAGGCCGGTGCGTCAGGATGAGACGCCGCGACACCGGCCGGTGTCGATTACCAGCTGATGTCGCCGCTGAAATAGGGCACGCGGATGCGCACCGTCCGCGCCTTCTTGTCGACCTTCACGTCCGTATAGGGCGCCTTGACCGCCACCTTGTCGGACGACGTGTCGACGTCGGTGTAGGGGGCCGTCACGGTGATGGAATCTTCGGTCGTCTTCACCTCGGTGGCAGAGGCGACGGCGGCGATGGCGATCGAGCCCAGGGCGGCAAGGGCGAGCGTGCGGATCGACGTCATGACAAAAACTCCTGCTCAGCGCATAGGTTGTATGAACTTTGGACGATGCGCCCTTGCCTGGCAACCCGTCCCGGCGCGACAAATCGAACCCCGGGCAGGCTATCCGAGGTCGCGGGCGTGGGTGGCGTGGGACTCGTCGACGAGGAGGAAGCCGAGGCGCTCGTAAAAGGCTACGGCCTCGGGGGTGGCGCGTAGGCGGATACGGCGGAAGGCGGTGGCGCGTGCGATTAGGCCGTCGACGAGGTGGCGTCCGACACCTCGGCCGCGATAGGCCTCTGCGACGTAGAGATGCCGCAGTCTGCCAATGGCCGGATCGTCCGCGATGTAGGGATCGCGATTGAGCCCGCCACAGGCGATGAGGGTATCGCCATCATAGACGCCGAGGTAGCACTCGCCGGGTGCGTCGAAACGGTTGGCGCCGGAGTGCCAGTCGGCGATCAGGCGGTCGAGGAAGGTGTGGTTGGAGGCACGGGCTTCGAGGACGAGGAGCCTCGCGGCATCGACTGGAATGTTTGCCACGAGTAGCAAGTTTTGACTGTCGAAGCCTAACCGCATTGCGCCGCACGAAACTATTTGTATCACTCTAGGGGCCGGGCGATCATCGGGTCTGAACGCCAACCAAGAAAGTCATCACGTATTAGCTTCTCAAAGTTCTGTTGCGAGCACCACCAATCTTGAACCTCATTGTGCCAGGTCAGTTTCGTCGTTCGGTCGATCTTGGCCCAATCAAAAATGTCGTGTTCGTGATCCCTTATCTTCGAGCCATCCACCAAACTCCAGTTCTGCGGTCCCGCCAGCACTGCGATGCCGGCATCGGGAGTCCAGTAGCTTCGAAATCGAATTTGTACGCGTGGAATCTTGATCGTCAAAGCATCGAGCGAAATCGCCATCCATGTCGTCGCATTGACGCGCTGCGCTCGATGAAACTCGGCGACAACCTCATGACTATCTGCCCGATAAGCGTAACCGGGGATTATAGGCCAGGAGAAGCGCTGCTCGGGGCGTCCAAATCGGAGCTGATAGCGGCCTTCGTGGCCACAGACTTCCAGTTCTTCGAGCTCCACGAATTCGTCGGTCACCGAGAAGTCGGCAAGTCCCCGGGTCTCGTGTGCAAGAAGCGTGAGTTGGTCACCTTGCACCGCCCAATCTTCCATAAGGCTCTTTAGCGCTTGAGACCGGACTGGCTGCTATATGATCTGAAGCGCGCCGATTTCGTTGCTTCGGGTCTGCCCGAGCCTCACCTATTCCGCCGCATGAGACGAGGCGGCTCCGACGGACTCTATCTCGCCCTGTTGTTTCATCTCGTCATGAAGCTGGATGGCATCGAGGTCGAAGCCGTTGGGCCAGGTTAGCACGCCGCATTGAATGAACACGCGCGCGAAATAGCCGGGGTCCCGCAGAGGCTCGACCATGGGCCCACCATCGGCGAGCATGCTGGAAAAGTCGCGGACGCCCACCGCACCGTTCGAGAACCTGACCCGAAGACGGTTCAATGCTTCGCGCTCGACGCCGACGACATGGATCAGCTCGATCATTCCGCATCTGGCCCTGGAACCTGCTCGAACGGCTCCTGCCGTCGGCCGCGCTCCCAGTTGGCAGTCAGCTCGGTCCGGCACTCCTCGACCCACTCGCGCAATATACGGGGTGCTTTGCCGGGCAGCGTGACTTCGATCAGCTCTCACCCGTTGCAATCGCGACGAGTGCCTCCTGTCCATGATACTATACATGCACATGCGGCGGGGCGTGATCTCGCCAGTGCATTTGCACGATGATGCCGAAGAAGATTGAAATCGTCGGCATCGCCACCGAACCTTAGTTATCCAAAAAGCTCCTCAGCTTCCGGCTCCGGCTCGGATGCTTCAGCTTCCGCAGCGCCTTCGCCTCGATCTGGCGGATGCGCTCGCGGGTGACCGAGAACTGCTGGCCGACCTCTTCCAGCGTGTGATCGGTGTTCATGCCGATGCCGAAGCGCATGCGCAGCACCCGCTCCTCGCGCGGCGTCAGGCTGGCCAGCACCCGCGTCGTCGTCTCGCGCAGGTTCGACTGGATCGCGGCGTCGATCGGCAACACCGCGTTCTTGTCCTCGATGAAGTCGCCGAGGTGTGAGTCCTCCTCGTCGCCGATCGGCGTCTCGAGGCTGATCGGCTCCTTGGCGATCTTCATCACCTTGCGCACCTTCTCGAGCGGCATCGCCAATTTCTCGGCGAGCTCCTCGGGCGTCGGCTCGCGGCCGATCTCGTGCAGCATCTGCCGCGACGTGCGGACGATCTTGTTGATCGTCTCGATCATGTGCACCGGAATGCGGATCGTGCGCGCCTGATCGGCGATCGAGCGGGTGATCGCCTGCCTGATCCACCAGGTCGCATAGGTCGAGAACTTGTAGCCGCGCCGGTACTCGAACTTGTCGACGGCCTTCATCAGGCCGATGTTGCCCTCCTGGATCAAATCCAGGAACTGCAGACCGCGGTTCGTGTACTTTTTGGCAATCGAGATGACGAGACGCAGGTTCGCCTCCACCATCTCCTTCTTGGCCTGCCGCGCCTCGCGCTCACCCTTCTGGACGTGGCGAACGATGCGGCGGAACTCGCCGATCTCGAGGCCCGTGTCCGAGGCGAGGTTGCGGATCTCGCTGCGCAGATCCTCGATCGCATCCTTGTCGCTCTTGATGAAGTCCTTCCAACCCTTGCCCTTGAGCTTCGACACCTTGGCGATCCACCCGGCGTCGATCTCGGAGCCCTGCCAGTTCTGCAGGAACTCGGTGCGCGAGACGCCATAGGTGTCGGCGAGCCGCATCAGGCGGCCTTCCAGCCCGATGAGCTTCTTGTTGATGCCGTAGAGCTGCTCGACGAGGAGCTCGATGCGGGAGTTGTTGAGCGAGAGCGACTTGACGTCGACGATGATCTCCTCGCGCAGCTTCTTGTAGCGCTTCTCCTGGCTGGAGGAGAGCGCGTCCTCGTCGTTCGTCGCGCCTTCGACCTTCTGGTCCTGGAGCTTGCGCAGTTTCTTGTAGGTGCCGGCGATGCGGTCGAAGGTCTCGAGCACCTTGGGTTTGAGCTCGGCTTCCATGGCCGCGAGCGAGACGGCGCCCTCGTAATCGTCCTCGTCGAACTCGTCGGGCGGGGGGGCCACGCCTTCGCCACCGACGTTCGTGACGTCGTCGTCATCCGCCACCTTGCGCGGCGGCGGTGCCTTGGCGGCGGGGACGGCCTGCGGGCGCATCTGCGGCATGGCGGCCGGCGGCAGGACAGGCTCCGGCGGCTTGCGATCGGGGCCTTCGTAGGTCGCCTCGAGATCGATGATGTCGCGGAGCAGCAACTTGCCCTCGTTGAGCTCGTCGCGCCAGATGATGATCGCCTGGAAGGTCAGCGGGCTTTCGCAGAGGCCCGCGATCATCGCTTCGCGGCCGGCCTCGATGCGCTTGGCGATGGCGATCTCGCCCTCGCGGGATAGAAGCTCGACGGTGCCCATCTCGCGCAGATACATGCGCACGGGGTCGTCGGTGCGGTCGGCGGGCTCGCTGGAACGCGCCGCTCGCACCGGCAGCGCCTGCGTCGTCACGGCGCGGCTGCCACCACTCTCCTCGGCCTCGCCCTCCTCGTCGTCGGCGACCTGGGCCTCCTCGACCTCGTCGGCATCGACGACGTTGACGCCCATGTCGGAGAGCATCGAGAGAATGTCCTCGATCTTCTCGGAGGAGACCTCCTCGGAGGGGAGGACCTCGTTCAGCTCGTCATAGGTGATATAGCCGCGGCTCTTGGCGGTCTTGATGAGGCGCTTGACCGCCTGATCGGACAGATCGAGGACCGGGCTGTCGGTGCTTTCGCCAGCCGCCGTCGCTTCCTCGCCCTGGGCATTGGTCGTCGCCATGCGTCCACTCCGCTCGGTCTTCTTCGGCCTGCCATGCTGCTCTTGGCGCAAAGCGGGGCTCCTATCCTATGTGTGCCGCCCACGAGGGGCTTGGGGTCAGGCCGGCCGGCGTACGGGAATAACCCCGTCCGCGGCCGTTGTTTCCGTTGTGTTCTGCCTCTGTCGCAACTCCGCCAGCAGGGAAAGCGCCTGGTCCGTGCCGTCCCTCGAAAGCGCGGCCTCGGCTGCGGCAATGTCCTGCCTAAGGTCTTCAAACTTGTGTTGCAACGACAATAACTCCCGCCAGGCCAGCAGAACCTTATCCGGTGAAGCGCCGGGCTCGGCGAAACGGTCACTGTTGTGTGTCAAAGCGCGTTGGACGAAACCAACGGCGTCATCGAGGCTTAACGCCGTCAAATGGTGACTGAGCGAGGCCGTGTCAAGGGGGGCAGCCTCGGCGTGGATGCGCAAAAGGCCGTCGCGGAGTCGCACCAGGGCGGGGGCAGCGAGGCTCAAGCCAGCCACCTCCTCCGCCACCTCGTCGAGGAGCCAGGGGTTGTTGACGAGGGTCTTCAGCATCAGCGCCTGACGGGTCACATCCGGGCTCGTACCGATCACGAGGGGGCTGCTGGCAAGGGCTGCCCGGGAGGCCAGCGCGGCATTGACGGCGAGCGGCTTCTTTTGCCCGATCGCCCGTTCCCGGGCGCGCCAGTCGGGGCCGCTCCGGCCCGATCCCGGCGCTTGGCCGCGGCTGCCGCCCGAGCGGACGGACTGCCACTGGAACTCCCGGAGCCGTTGGCGCAGCGCCCGCTCATATTCCTCGCGCACCGGCTGGTCCTGAACCGCCGCAGCAAGTCCCTCGACACGCTTCGTCAGCGCCGCGCGGCGCTCGGGCGTGTCGGCAGGCTCCCGGGCGAGCTCACGGCGCCAGATGACGTCGAGGAGACCGTCGGCATTGGCGAGCACGCGCCGGACTGCCTCGGGGCCCTGCTGGCGGACGAGATCGTCGGGATCGAGCCCCGAGGGCAGGAAGGCAAAGCGCAGGCTCTTTCCCGGCTCGAGCAGCGGCATGACGTTATCGACGGCCCGGTGGGCGGCCTTCTGGCCGGCCGTGTCGCCGTCGAAGCAGAGGATGGGCTCCGGCGCTAAGCGCCAGAGCAGCTTGATCTGGTCGGGCGTCAGGGCGGTGCCGAGGGGTGCCACCGCATGGCCGACGCCGGCTTCGGCGAGCGCGATGACGTCCATGTACCCCTCGACCACCACGACGGTGCCGGCATCGTGAGCGGGCATGCGGGCGCGGGCCGCGTTGTAGAGGATCCGGCCCTTGTGAAAGAGCGGCGTCTCGGGCGAGTTCAGGTACTTGGGCGTCTGGTCGGGCTTGAGGGCCCGGCCGCCGAAGGCGATGACGCGGCCCTTCAGATCCGGAATCGGGATCATCAGGCGGCCGCGGAAGCGGTCGTAGGGGACGGAAATATCCGGGCCCGAGATCAAGAGGCCCGCCTTCGCCATTTCCTCGGTCTTGAAACCTTTGGACGCCAGATGCTCCTTGAGCGCGCTCCGGCTGTCGGGCGCATAGCCTAAGCGAAAGTTGGCGATGGTCTCGGCGGCGAGGCCGCGACGGACGAGATAGTCGCGCGCCGCCCGGCCGTCGGCGGCCTTGAGCCGCTCCTCGTAGAACTTCGCCGCCGCCTCGGAGGCCGCCACCAGCCGGTCGAGCTCGTTGGCCTGCTTCACCAGCTCCGGCGAGGGCTTGGGCATCGGCACGCCGGCTTCCTCCGCCAGCCGCTCGACGGCCTCGGGGAATTGGAGCCCTTCGGTCTTCATCAGAAACGTGAAGATGTCGCCGTGCTCGCCGGTGGCGAAGCAATGGTAGAAGCCCTTGTGGTCGTTGACGGTGAAGGACGGCGTCTTCTCGACCTTGAAGGGCGAGAGCCCCATGAACTCGCGCCCCTGCCGCTTCAGCGCGACGCGCCGCGACACCACCTGGGACACAGGCAGGCGCGCACGGATCTCGTCGAGGAGCTGCGGGGGAAAGCGCATCGGGTCTCGGGTTCGGGCGTTCAGGTGATTCGGAGTTTAGACTGATTCGCTGTCCGCCCCCGTCCGCCGACCGTTGCGCCGCAGCGGCTTGGAGAAGCTGTGGAAATTGCTTCTGCCGCCGGTTGGATCGCTTGGGTGTTGGATTGTCGTGCTTCTCATCGGAACACCGCTTCGCACCTTACCGGAAGCACTCCAGAGCGCAGGCTCACGTCTATTCTACAGCAACCGTCTGCTCCGGCAGCCCGGCCAGCCGCGCGGCGATGCGCTGACGGACCATATCGATGTTGGCCCGCAGGTCGAACACCTGCTCGATGTAGGGCAACGGCACCGGCAGCTTGCTCACCGCATCGTCGATCTGCTCGACATCGGACTTGAATCGCATTAGCGCGTCGCCGCCCTTTCGAATGTCGAGCTCCTTCTCCACCCTGGTGAGACGTCCGTACCAATAGAGAATGCGCGCCCGCACGCGCATCTCGTAGAGCCACGGCACCACCTGGATGAGCGGCAGCACGACGGCCAGAATGGGCAGCAGCATGATGAAGGAGCGCTCCAGGAAATTGGCGAGCCAGAAAGGCAGATAAAGTTGCAGGAAGGAGACGCCAGACGTGTAGATCCGCCGCGCATCCTCCGAGAACGGTAGCTCGGGATCGCTCGGCATGGGGAACTCGCCCGCGCGCTCCAGCAGCCCGGCGCCGCCATGCACCTCCAAAGCCGCCTGGGCGAGCAGATCGACAATGGCTGGATGCGTGTCACGGCGCACGACGAGCGCCGCGGTCGGCGCAAGCAGGCTCAGATCAGCGGGGGGCTCGTCTCGCACAAGGTCGATGGAGCCGCGAGGCAATTGCAGCCGATGCAGATATGGGAACTTGCGCGTGTAGGCCTCGGCTTGCGGATTGTCGAGAAGCTTCAGATTGGCATTGTTCAGCATCTCCTGAATGAGCGGCGAGCTCGCCGAGGAGACGTACACGGCGGCGTCCGCTCGCCCTTCGAGCAACGCCTCCATCGCGCTACGACCGGTCTCCGCCAGAAAGACAACGTGATCTTTGTCGAGTCCGTTGGCAGCCAGAAGCTTCTCCGCGAGCGCCCGCGTTCCGCTGCCTTCGGGCCCGATGGCGACCCGCAGGCCACTGAGCTCGGGGATGCCGACCAGGTCGTCGGGCATCTTGTAGAAGATCCACAACGGCTCATAGAACATTCGCCCCACCGAGACGATCGTCTCACCGTCGGCTGGCTCGACGATGCCGCCTTGAAGGAATGCTGCGGCGTAACCGGCATCGGCATCCTTGAGGCGCGCCAGGTTCTCGACCGAGCCTTTGGAGGCGACGACCTCGACGCTGATCCCCTCCCGGTCGATGATCTCGGCATAGCGCTTGGCCAAGGCGAAATACGCCCCCGTCTCCGATCCCGTCGTGATCCTGAAGGTCGCCGGCGGGGCGGGCTGCACGAACTGCGCGGTCAGCCAGAAGGCGGCAATGACGAGGAGCACCGCCGGCAGGCCAACGATCGCAATCTCGCGAATCTGGACGCGATTGACGTTGAAGCGCATGCGCTCCCCCCGCTGCCGACGCCACACCCCCAATCGGCGATCAGCGATGGGTTAGCGTTCGTCCGGGGCCAGAGCAACAGCGTGCGGCCCAGTCTTCCGCACCTTCGCCCTACAAACTGTTCAAAAGGCTCGCCGTGCCACACTTTCCTATGGCGCTCGTCCGGCCCGCCGTCCGCCGGCCGAGCTATCCGGCCCACGCTCTCAGACCGCCAACCCCTGCTTTTCGAGCCACGCCGCCGCCTCGGGGATACGCCGGCGATCGTTGAGCTCGATCATCAGGCGCGGCATCTGGGCGAGCTTGTCGAGCGCGCGGAACACGGCGTGCCAGGGCACGCTTCCCTCGCCCATCACCCAGTGGCGATCGCCATAGCCGTCGGCGTCCTGGAGATGGACGTGGGCGAGCATGTCGCCAGCCGCCTTCACATAGGCATCGACCGGCGGCCCGCCATAGGTGCCCTGCGCCAGGAGTGCGTGTCCGGTATCGAGCGAGACGCGCACCGCCGGACTGTTGAATGACCGCGCGAGATCGACGCGCCAAAACGGGTCCTTGTCGTCGCAGTTTTCGATGACGATGACGGCCCCCATATCCTCGGCCTTCCTGGCAGCCTCTCGCAGGCACAGCTGCACGCGCTCGATCTGCTTCTCGCGCATGCCGTCGTAGAGGAAGTAGTGGTTGTAGTCCCACAGCGTCGAGGGCGAGTGCACCACCATGTGGCCGCCGCCCTTGCGGCCGTTGATGGCGCGAAGCGCCTCGAGAGCCGTATCGAGACGGCGCTTGACGATCTCGCGCACATCCGGGTCTTGCGTGTCGATCTGCCAGCCCCAGAAGGGCCCGTGAATGCCGACGCGGCCGGTATGACCGTCGAGGAGCTTGCGTGCCCGCTCGGCGATCGGCCGCCAGTCGCCGATCAGCGCCTCGACATTGATGAAATCTTGAATCTCCAGATCGCGCTGACGCTCGAGCAACCAGCGCTTGTGCGTCTCTAGATCATCGAGGCCGAGGGCCGCACCGACGACGGGCGGGCTGTTTTTACGGGACATCTATGGCCTCAGGATCTAGCGGACGTCGCGGGCTTCGTCGGATCTTCCGTCAGGCGCGGCAAAATCTCGACGAAGTTGCAGGGGCGATGGCGGTTGTCGAGCTGCCATTTGAGGATGCCTTCCCAGGCATCCTTGCAAGCGCCCGGCGATCCTGGCAGGCAGAAGACGTAGGTGCCGTTGGCGACGCCGCCGCGCGCCCGCGACTGGATCGTCGAGGTGCCGACCTTCTCGTAGGACAGCATATGGAAGACGACGGAAAAGCCGTCGATCTCCTTCTCGAAGAGCGGCGAGACCGCCTCGGGTGTCACGTCCCGGCCGGTGAAGCCGGTGCCACCCGTCGTGATGACGGCATCGACGCCCGGGCTCTTGATCCAGCCGTCGACCTTGGCGCGGATCGCCGCGATGTCGTCTTTCAGGATCGTCCGATCGGCGAGCGTGTGTCCCGCCTCGGCGATCCGGGCGGCAAGGTAGTCGCCGGACTTGTCCTCTTTCGCAGTGCGCGTGTCGGACACGGTCAGCACGGCGATGTTGATCGGGATGAACGGGCGGGTCTCGTCTATTCTGCTCATGGGACTTCAGCTTTCTTTCACGGCAAGGGCGGTCTCGATCATGAGAAGGTCGCGCCAGGCTTGCTTCTTGGCGTTGGGCGTGCGCAGCAGGTAAGCGGGATGCAGCGTCGCGATCGCCTTGATCTGCCGGCCACCGGCTTCGATAGTCTTCCACTTGCCGCGCAGCCGCATGATGCCTTCGGCACTGTCGAGCAATTGCTTGGCGGCGGCGCCGCCCAGGAGGACGATGATCTCGGGCGCGACCAGCTCGATCTGGCGCCTGAGGAAGGGCTCGCAGACTTGCACCTCCTGCAACGTCGGCGTGCGATTGCCCGGCGGCCGCCAGTAGACGACGTTCGTGATGTGGACGCTCTCCTCGGTGAGCCCGATCGCGGCCAGCATGCGATCGAGCAGCTGTCCGGCACGTCCGACGAAGGGCTTGCCGGCGAGATCCTCGTCGCGGCCAGGGGCCTCGCCGATGAGCATCAGCCGCGACTGCTCGGCGCCGCGATAGAGGCAGAGGCTCTTGGCCGTCGCCTTGAGACCGCAGCCGTCGAAGCGCTCGAGCAGCGCCTTGAGCTCGCTCAACGATTTCGCAGACTTGGCCTCGGCGCGGGCCACCATGACCGCCTGGTCTGGCGCGGCAGCAGGCGCCGGACGCCGCGCCGGCGGGGCTGCGGCTGGTGCGGGAGACCGTGTGGCCGCCGGCGCTTGCGGAGGACGCCGCTCGCTCTCGACGGGGCGCGAGGCCGGCGGTGCGGCTTGGGAGCGCTCTGCCCGCGCAGGCAGGGCAGGCTTCGCCGACCGCGCCTCTTTCCGGCGCGCTTCCATCTGCCGCTCGAGATCGAACCAGTCGGTCGCCTGGTCGGCTGAGAATTCCGTAATCCCTACCGACCGGTACCAGCCATAGAGCGCCTCGATATCGCGTGGCAGCAACGGCTGAGACATCGGCAGGCGTGACCTTTCGATTGAGCGGGGGGCAGCACCCTGTCGCAGGCAGAAGAGCTGCGTGACCCGCAGGGCGGGGATGAGAGACCTTGACGGGGCAAAAGGCAAGCTCCATCGAAGGGACGACAGCGGCAGGCCTTCAAGGGAAACACGGATCATGGCGAGCGCGAGCGATCTCCCGGAACGGGAGGCGATGGAGGTGGATGTCGTCATCGTCGGCGGGGGCCCGTCCGGCCTTGCGGCCGGCATCCGCCTGATGCAGCTCGCAGCCGAGCAGGGCAAAGAGATTTCCGTCGTGCTGCTGGAAAAGGGGGCCGAGGTCGGCGCCCACATCCTCTCCGGCGCCGTCATCGATCCTGTGGGGCTCGACGCTCTGATCCCGGACTGGCGGGAGAAGGACGCCCCGCTCAAAACCGAAGTGACAGATGATCGCTTCTACTATCTCGGCCCCGCCGGCCAGCTGAAGCTGCCCAACTTCGCCATGCCGCCGTTCATGAACAACCACGGCAACTACATCGGCAGCTTGGGTCAGGTCTGCAAATGGCTCGCCGAGCAGGCCGAGGCTATGGGCTTGCAAATCTTCCCGGGCTTCGCCGGCGCCGAGCTGCTCTACGACGAGGACGGCCGCGTCGCCGGTGTTGCGACCGGCGACATGGGCATCGGCAAGGACGGCGAGCCGACCGACAATTTCACGCGCGGCATGGAGCTCAGGGCCAAATACACGCTCCTCGCCGAGGGCGCGCGCGGCTCGCTCGCCAAGCAGGCGATCCGCCGTTTCGAGCTGTCGAAGGGCCGCGATCCGCAGAAGTTCGGCCTCGGCTTGAAGGAGCTGTGGGAGGTTCGCCCCGAGAAGCACCGCCCCGGCCTTGTCCAGCATACGATGGGCTGGCCGCTCGATAACCGCACCGGCGGTGGCTCGTTCCTCTATCACTACGGTGAGAACCTCGTCTCGGTCGGCTTCGTGGTGCACCTCAACTACACGAACCCCTATCTCTCGCCCTACGAGGAGTTCCAGCGCTTCAAAACGCATATGGCGATCCGCGACCTCTTCGAGGGCGGCAAGCGCATCGCGTACGGCGCGCGCGCCATCACCGAAGGCGGCTGGCAATCGATCCCCAAGCTGGTGTTTCCCGGCGGCGCGCTCATCGGCTGCTCGGCGGGCTTCGTCAACGTGCCGCGCATCAAGGGCTCGCACAACGCGATCCTCTCCGGAATGCTCGCGGCTGACGCCGCCTTCGAGGCCGTCAACGCGGGCCGTTCCCACGACACGCTCGACGCCTATCAGTCGGGTTTCTGGTCGAGCAGCATCGCCCACGACTTGAAGCGCGTCCGCAACGTCAAGCCACTCTGGTCGCGCTTCGGCACGGCGGCGGGCGTCGCCTTGGGCGGCCTCGACATGTGGCTCAACACGATCATTCCGGGCGTGGGCCTCGGCTATACGCTCAGGCACGGCAAGGCCGACTACCAGACGCTGAAGCCCGCCTCGCTCGGCAAACCGATCGCCTATCCCAAGGCCGACGGCGTGCTGACCTTCGACCGGCTGACGAACGTCGCGTTCTCGGCGACCAACCACGAGGAAGGCCAGCCCGCGCATCTGAAGGTCGCCGACTACGGCCTGCAGAAGGCCTCAGAGCTCGGTGAGTTCGCCGGCCCCTCAAACCGCTATTGCCCGGCGGGGGTCTACGAGTGGGTCGACGACGGCGAAGGCGGCAAGAAGTTCCAGATCAACTTCCAGAACTGCGTCCACTGCAAGACCTGCGATATCAAGGACCCCAACCAGAACATCACCTGGACGGTGCCGGAAGGTGGTGGCGGGCCGGTCTATCCGGGGATGTAGCCTTCGTCGCAATACGAGGACAGCCGAGCATGCGGACGCTGTCGAACACGGCCAAGCTCTACCTGAAGGTCGCAGGCTTAAGGCGGCGGCTGATGCTGAGCTATGCGGCGCAGCGGTTGGCCTTCGCCGCGCTTGCCGCGATCGTGCTGCTGGTCGGTTTGGGGCTGTTCAACGTCGCCCTGTTCCTGTGGTTGCGCGAGTCGCTCGGCGATCTCGGTGCGGTCCTGGCGATCGCGACGCTTCATGCCTTAGCCGGCGGCGTGCTCGCTGTTCTGGCGCTGCGTGGCCCGAGCTCGCGGGAGCTCACCGCGCTGGAGGAGGCCGAATCGGCGGCACTCGATGCCGTATCGGCGGAGGTCGAGGCGATCACCCAGAAGCTCAACGCCTACGAGGCGCGGCTCGAAACCATCGGCAATCATCTGGCTCTTGTACCGAGCGCGTTGTCCGCTCTCATCGGGCGCCCGGGCGAAAAGAAAGAGTGACGGCTCGGTCGAGCTAGCCTTCGTCGATGGCGATGAGGCGGGTGATCTCATCCGTCTTGAAGCCGACCGCCGCGGGTTGGCGTATGCCCGGCAGGAACGCGACGTCGTAAAGCTCGCGCACCACGCCGTCCAAGCGCACCCAGGCCAGCGTGTCGCCCGAGGCGAGGTCGATCATGACGAGGCCGCAGCGGGGCTCGGCGGCTTTGGCGGCGAGCGCATCGTCGAGCGGCAAGCCCGAGAATGTTCGATTGTCGCGCGGGAGAGACAGCCCGACGATGGCGCAGCCATTCGCAAAGGCGAGGCCACGGGCGTATCCCGGACAGAACGCGACGGCAACGAATCGCCGCGCTTTCAGATCGACGAAGCCGAGCTCGCCGGCCCCCGAGTTGAGCAGCCAAAGCTTGCCGTCATGCAGCCGCGGGGAATGCGGCATCGACAAGCCTGCGCACACAATCTCGTTGGTCCCCACATCGATGACGATCCCGCCGTCCCGGCGCTTGTCACGCCAGCCGTCGGCGACGTCCGACTGCGAAACGGCCGTAACGTAGCGGGGGACGCCATCCGCGGTCGCGAGGCCATTCAGATGACAGCGATCCTCGGGCGCGAGCTTCGAAATGAAGGGCGGCGTCCAGATCGGCCGGAAGCTTGCGCCATCGCTCGCGGTGGCGAGGCACCCGAACTGCGTATTCACGAATACCGGCCGGCCGTCCTTGCCGAAGGCGACATCGTGGATATCGAGATCACCGGTGATCCAGGACAGACGGGGGACGTAGACGGCGTCGGCCCCGTCCGAGGTTCTCGCCCCGCCCTTCAAGAGATTGTCGAAGCGGTAGAGCTGATAGTGGGTCGCCATGAGGAGCGTTTGCGCATCGGCGCTGACCGCAAGCCCCATGCAGCGCGCGAACGTCCGCTCGTGGATGCTCTGCCTGTCGCCGGCCTTTAATCCGAGGAAGAAGACCTTGCCCGCTTGATAGGTGGTGAAGGCCAGCGCGCCGCCGGACCGGGCGAGCCACGATGTGAACGACCGCGATGTGGTCAGCGCGAAGGGTTCGGTCTGTTGAGGCGTGGCGCTCATGGGCTTTCACTACCGAATCGGGTGGACCAAGCGCCAGAGCTTACGCGCATCTATCCAGAATGCGGCCCGCCGCCGCTCGGCGATCGGCAAAACGCCGAGACTTTGCCCACCCTTCCCTCCCCGCCTCAAACCCTCTAAAACCCCGGCCGAGCCAATAGGAGACTTAAGATGAAGCGCCTGAGCGAGAAAGCCCGCGTGAAGCGGGACAAGCGGAATGCAAAGCACGGCCGGAAGAACCAAAAGCGGCTGGCCAAACGCCGCGCGCCCAAGGCCGCCTGAGGCCGCATTCACGCCGGAGTTCTGTGTCGTAGGTCTTATCCGCACGTCCGGTTGAGCCGATGCTTGCGGGCATCGGTGAAAGCCGTCATGGTTCGGTCGTCAGACCGAGAAAGGCCCTATCACACCATGGCAACGATCCTTGCCGCGCGCCTCCGGCACAGCTTGGTCGCAGCAGCCTTAACGGCGCTCGCCGGCGCGTTTCCGGCTGCGGCCGAGCAGACGGCCCCTGTCGACAACGTGGTGATCGAGCCCACGGGCTCGCTGCTCGGCAGCTATCTCGCGGGTCGTATCGCCTACGATACGCGTGATCCCGAGGCGGCGTCCGCCTACTACCGCGATGCCCTGAAGCAGCAGCCGGAAGATCCCTTCTTGCTGCGCCAGGCCTTTCTCGCCGAGGCGCAGATGGGGGCGTGGGACAAGGCCTCCGATCTCGCCGACCGCGTCGTCAAAGTCGAAACGGGCGATCGCTGGGCGCGCATTTTCCTCGGCGTGAAGGCGTTCAAGCAGGGCAACTTCATCGAGGCCGACAAGCATTTCGAGCTGGCGAGCGCCGGCTCTATCGCCGAGCTCACTGGCGCGCTGTCGCGCGCGTGGGTCAAGGCCGCCGAGAAGGATGCGGCCGGCGCCCGCGCCCAGCTCGAGACGCTCAAGTCCGCCGACTGGGCCCGCTTCTTTCGCGTCTATCACGAGGCTCTGATCGACGACCTCCTGAAGGACGACAAGGCGGCGCGCGCTGCCTATCAAGAGCTGTTCCAGGCCGAGCCGCGCATCGTCAGCGTCGCGCTCGCCTATGCCCGGTTCGAAGCGAGCCGCGGCGACACCGCGCGCGCTCAAGCGATTCTCAAGGAGCATCTGACTGGCGACGAGCAGCCCCACGCCATGGTCCAGGAGCTGCTGGCCTCGCTGCGCCGCGGCGAGCCGCAGACGCCCGCCATCACGACCGTCGATCAAGGCATGGCCGAGGTCTTCTACGGTATCGGCGAGCAGCTCGCGAGCGAGAACGCCCACGATACCGGCCTCATCTTCCTTCAGCTCTCGCTCTATCTGCATCCCGACTCCCCGCTCGCGCTGATCGCCCTGTCGGGAGTGCAGGAGCAGATCGGCCGCAGCGATCTCGCCATCGGGACGCTGGACCGAATCTCGCCCGACACCGCCCTCGGTTTCTCCTCGGCCATCCGCAAGGCCTACAACCTCAACTCGCTGGAGCGGATGGACGAGGCGCGCAAGACGCTCGTCGATCTCTTGGATCCCAAGCGCCTGGCCATCGTCGCCGACACCGAGATCGACGATCCGCTGCCCTCCGCCGACCGCGCCGAGAAGCTCGGCAAGATCGGCACCGGCTCTCGGGGGGCGGGGGTGACGGAGCTTCAACGTTTGCTTGCGGCTGTCGGGCATGATCCAGGCTCGACCGACGGCATCTACGGCAAGGCGACCGTCGATGCGCTAAAGGCCTTCCAGAAGGACGCTGGCCTCGAGACGACGGGCAAGCTCGGGCCCCAGACGAAGCAGGCGCTGGGCAAGCGCCTCGGCGAGCTTGCCGCCGAGCGATCCAAGGTTCCTGCGCGCATTTGGCAGCTCCGCATCAACACGGCGCTCGGCAGCATTCTGTCGGCCCGCAAGGAATTCGCTGACGCCGCCAAATTCTATTCCGACGCCCTCGCTCTTGTGCCCAATCCGGACAAGGACCAGTGGAACCTGTTTTTCCAACGCGGCATCTGCTACGAGCGGTTGAAGCAGTGGGATAAGGCCGAGCCCGATTTTCTGAAGGCCATGGAGCTCGATCCCGAGCAGGCCTCGCTGCTCAACTATCTCGGCTACTCCTGGGTCGATATCGGCAAGAATCTCGGCCAGGCGATGGATCTCATCCGCAAGGCCGTGAAGCTCAAGCCCGACGACGGCTTCTACGTCGACAGCCTCGGCTGGGCCCACTATCGGCTCGGCGAGTACGAGGAGGCCGTGCGCCAGCTCGAGCGGGCGGTCGAGCTCGAGCCCGCCGATCCGACCATCAACGATCACCTGGGTGACGCTTACTGGCAGGCCGGCCGGCGTAACGAGGCGAAGTTCCAGTGGTCGGCGGCGCTGACGCTGAAGCCCGAGCCCGAGGAGCAGGCCAAGATCGCCAAGAAGCTCGAGAAGGGGCTCGACACCGCGCAGGGCACGACCGCAGGCGGCACAACCGCTGCCACCCAGCCCGTTCAGTAGGGCCTTGCGCCATGGCCGTCCTCGTCGAGGCGGCGCGCGCCAAGATCAATCTGACGCTGCGCGTGCTCGGACGCCGTCCGGACGGCTATCATGAGCTCGAGAGCCTGGTCGCATTCGCCGATGTGGGCGACCGTCTCACTCTCGATACCGAAGCGTCCGACGGGTTCTCGCTTGCCGGGCCGACGGCGCCTGCCGTCGAGGGGCCCAATCTCGTCGAGCGCGTGATGGCTGCGGCGCGGGCCGCCGATCCCGGCCTGCCGCTCGGCCATGTGCACCTGGAAAAACGCCTCCCCGTCGCGGCCGGCATTGGAGGGGGCTCGGCCGATGCCGCGGCCACGCTGCGGCTCATCCAACGCCGATGGCCCGGACGTCCAGCCATCGCGCAGATCGCTGACGATGCCGCCCAGCTCGGCGCCGATATCCCCGCCTGCCTGATGTCGCGTGCCCTCGTCATGACCGGCATCGGCGAGCGCTTGTGGCCGCTGGCGAAGCTCGATCCCCTGCCCGCGGTGCTCGTCAATCCGCGCGTGCCACTCGCGACGGCAAACGTTTTCAGAGCGCTCGACGCGCGCCCCGTGGCGGTCGATACCGCTCCTCTCGATTGGCCCGAAGCCCTGACGGCCAGCGATGCGGTGCGCCTCATCGCCGATCGGCCGAACGATCTCGAGCCGGTGGCGCGAAAGCTCGAGCCCGCAATCGAAGGCGTGCTCGCCGAGCTTTCAAAGCAGCCGGGCTGCCGCCTCACACGCATGTCGGGCAGCGGACCGACGTGCTTCGGTGTGTTCGACAGCCAAGCCGGCGCCAAGGCCGCAGCCGATGCCCTCTCTCGAGCGCATCCGGCTTGGTGGGTGCAGGCGACGGCTCTCTCGTAGCCATTCACGACTTGGCCGTGTCGCCCGTCTCATTCACTCGCGGCAGTGCTGGCCTATCGGCCGTCACGACCGGAGCTGGCTTCAACGACAGCTTCTCGATCGCGTCAGCGAGATGCTCGTCGGCGATGTTGTAGGCGCCGGCAGCGACACGGATGTTGTGCGCTTCGCGCAGCACGTCAGCATGGGTGAAGCCTTGGGGCGGCTCGAACTTGTAGGCGGCGAGCTCGATCAAGTGCCCGAGCGGCTCGCGGAAGTAGATCGAATCCATAAACCCGCGATCGATCTCGCCCGAGCTCGGCAGCCGCCGCTCCTTGAGACGCTTCACAGCCTGCGTGTAGGTCGCCCGCGACACGGCGAACGCGATGTGATGCACGTTCCCCGTATTGGTCGGATTGGGTGCGCGCGTGGCTTTCCAACTCTCGCTCGTGAAGATCGTGATGAGCCGGCCGTCGCCCGGATCGAAATAGAGATGGTTCTGATCCGGTGCATCGAGATTGGGCTGCTCGAAGACGAGCGGCATGCCGAGCACGCCCTGCCAGAAGTCGATCGACGTCTGCCGGTCGGCTCCCATCAAAGTAATATGGTGGACGCCTTGGGTCTGGAGCTTGCTCATCGGCATGGCTTCGGCTGTTGACGATCTGGCGTACCCTACGGCAGCGCGCTCAAATCGCAATGCCGATCACTGGATATCGCTCGTCGCCTCGAGCTCCTGGAAGACCTCCAGGAACTCGACGGCCCCCTTCTCATCGACATGGGCCTGCATGCGCCGCTCGATATCGGCGAGCAGCTCGGACGCCGTGCGGCCACGGACGATCGCGTTGCGCTCGTAACCCTTGCGCTCGAAAAAGTTCGCGGTCGGCATGTCGCGGGCCAAGCGTTGCTGCATCTCGTATCCCGACTGCGGCCCGGCCAAGTTCATGAGCTCGAGCTCCGCGCCGGTGAGGCGGGACTTTCCCTTGCGCTCCGCATAGGCGCGCGTATCGGCGAGCTTCTGCACCTGCATCCAGGGGCCGATGTCGACATCGAGATTGAGCGCATGCAGCGCCATGCCCTTCTGCGTTTGGGCGTAGGCTTTGTGCGCGAGCCAGTCGTCCGGCACGGTCAGGGCATCCTCGCGCATGCGGAGTAGGATGCGGGCTTTCGCTTCGAGCCTGCTGCTGCGTTCGCCCGCATCTCCTGCCGCCATCATGAGCAGCCGCTTTGCCCATCGTCCGCCGTGGGCGGCCACCGCATCGACGGAGTTGGCGTCGACGAGTTGGGCATAGCCGATGGCGGTCGAGATCGGCTTGCCCTTGCCGGTCACCGGATGCATGCCCGACTGCATGTCGAAGGTGCCGATGCCGCCGGTCTCGAGCGCATAGACGCGGACGATCTGATCGGCCGTGAAGCCGAGGCTGAGCGCCTCGCTGGCGTAGTTGCGCTTGAACGCGCGCTCGCTCGCACGATCCGGGACGAAGCCGTAGGCGTCGGCAGCCGCCTCGACATAGTCGCGCATCGGTAGGATCGGATCGGCCTTGCGCGGGTTGCGCGCCCGCTCGCGGTCTTTGGGCTTGAGCTTGGCGAGAATGGCGGCTGGCTCGGCAGGGCCCTCGTAGGCGGGAGGCTGATCGAGCACATAGTCGTCGCGCGTGAGCTTCTCGCCGGCCTCGAGCTTCTGTCGGCGATGTTTGCGGAGCGCAACCGTGCGCGTCCAGTAGCGTTCGGCCTCGGCCTCGTAGGCGTCGCGCGCCGCCTTCCATTTGATGTAGATGGCACGCTCGTCGTCGCTCAAGTGCGAGAGGTCGATCCCGGCCATGGCTGGCGCCAGCGGGAGACCGATGAGCAAGATGAGGACGATCAGAAGCGCGCGCATGGGGCGGCTCAACGCAGCGCCAGGATCAAGCGGCGCAAGCCACCGATGATCGACATGACGATGAGCTCGCCGAGGCCACCGAGCACGAGCAGGAACAAGGCGCGAGGCCCGAGCTCGTCGGTCAGGCCGGCGCTGACCTTGTACTTGACCGACTCCGGCAGCCAGACGTCGATCCACTGGAAGAGCGTGACGGTCACGGGCCGCAGCGTCTGAAAGCACCAGCCGAGGAAATCCGGTTGATAGGCATAGAGGTAGACGTAGGTGACCCAGACCATGAGGACGACGACGAGGAAGCCGATGAGGCGCAGGATGAGGCGCAGAAAGCGCCCGCCCATCGTTCGCCGCTCGTCGATCATCCCGCCCTCCAGGACTTAGTCCGCGATTGCTCTTATAGGACTCGCGTGGCGGGAGCGTGGCAACGGCTCAGCTTTCCTTGGCCGACTGGGCGACCGAGCGAGCCTCGCTCTTGACCTTCTCCAGAATGCGCGCCGCCTCGCTGCCCTGAATGCGCGTGATGTCGTCCTGATATTTGAGCAGCGTGCCCAGGGTCGTATCGACGGTGTCGTGATGTAGTGCCACTTGATTGAGCGCCGTCAGCGCCTGCGCCCAGTTGATGCTCTCGGCGATGCCCGGGTGCTTGTAGAGGTCCATGGAGCGCAGCGATTGCACGAAGGCGACGATCTGACGGGACAGCTCGTCGCCCGCCTGCGGCACCTTGAGGCGCAGAATGGCCCGCTCGCGATCGAGGCTCGGATAGTCGACCCAATGGTAGAAGCATCGCCGGCGCACGGCGTCGTGGACCTCGCGGGTGCGGTTCGAGGTCAGAATCGTCAGTGGCGGCTTGTCGGCCTTGATCGTGCCGAGCTCCGGGATCGTCACCTGATAGTCGGCGAGCAACTCGAGCAGGAAGGCCTCGAAGGGCTCGTCGGCCCGATCGAGCTCGTCGATGAGCAGCACCGGTGCCTTGCCCTCCGCTGACAGCATCAGCGCCTCGAGCAGTGGGCGGCGCATCAGGAAATCGCCGGTGAAGATGTCGGTCTCGAGCGTGGAGAGATCAGCGCGCTCGTGGGCGGCCTCTGCCGCACGGATGTGCAGAAGCTGTTTCGAATAGTTCCACTCGTATACGGCGGTCGAGATGTCGAGGCCTTCGTAGCATTGCAGGCGGATGAGCGGCCGGTCGAGGACGTGGGCCAACACCTTGGAGATCTCGGTCTTGCCGACCCCGGCCTCGCCTTCGAGCAGCAGCGGCCGCTCGAGTGTCAGCGCGAGAAACACGGTCGTCGCGATCGCCTCGTCGGCGAGGTAACCGCCCTTCGTCAACAGCGCCTTCATCTCGGCGACGCTGGCCGGTGCTGCCGTCATGGAAAACTTCTCTCCTCAGAGACCACGAAGGCGCCGGTTGCCCGGCGCCTTCGGATAGAACGATGATCGCCGACGCCGATCACCCTGCGTTGGCGACGGCGCGCGAGGCCATGACCGGGATCAAGGCGGCGCGGTAGTCGGCCGAGCCGTGGATGTCGGAGATCAGGTCCGACGACCCGATCTTGATGCCCTTTGCAGCGGCCGGTACGAACGAGATCGAGAGTGCCTTCTCGAGCGCTTCCGAGCGGAAGACGCCATTGGCGCCCGCACCCGTCACCGCGACGCGAACCGCACCGACTCCGGACGCCGTTTTCGCAACGAACACGCCAACGAGCGCGTAACGCGACGCCGGCTGCTCGAACTTGGCGTAGCCGGCCTTGCCTGGCACCGGGAAGCGGATCGCGGTAATGATCTCGTCGGGGCTGAGCGCTGTCGAGAACAAGCCGGTAAAGTAGCTGTCGGCCGCGATCTCGCGCTTGTTGGTGACGATCGTCGCCCCCAGCGCCAGCGCCGCCGAGGGATAGTCGGCAGCCGGGTCGTTGTTGGCGAGCGAGCCGCCGATGGTGCCGGCGTTCCTGACCTGCGGATCGCCGATGTGACCTGCCAGATGAGCGAGCGCCGGGATCGCTGATTTGACCTCGGCGCTGTTGGCGACGTCGACATGACGGGTGGTTGCGCCGATGACGAGGTTGCTGCCCTCGCGGCGGATCCCCTTGAGCTCACCGATGCCCGAGATGTCGACGAGCTTGCCGGGATTGGCGAGCCGCTGCTTCAAGGTCGGGATCAACGTGTGCCCGCCGGCAAGCACTTTGGCTTCGCCGGAGAGCGCCTTGGCGGCTTCCGCGACCGAGCCCGGACGAACGATTTCGAATGCGTACATGTGTGGTCCTCCGGGGCTCAGATCTTGTTGATCGCCCGCCACACCCGCTCGGGCGTCGCAGGCATATCGATATGGTCGATACCGATGGCATCGCAGATGGCGTTGATGACCGCCGGCGGCGAGCCGATGGCGCCCGCCTCGCCGCAACCTTTCACACCCAATGGGTTGTGCGTGCACGGCGTCGACGTCGTCGTCACCTGGAACGATGGCACGTCGTCCGAGCGCGGCATGGCGTAGTCCATGAGCGTGCCGGAGACGAGCTGTCCGTTCTCGTTGTAGACGGCGTGCTCGAGCAGCGCCTGGCCGATGCCTTGGACGAGCCCGCCATGCACCTGCCCCTCGACGATCATCGGATTGATGATGTTGCCGAAGTCGTCGGCGGCCGTGAACTGCACCACCTCGGTCTTGCCCGTCTCGGGATCGACCTCGACCTCGCAGATGTAGGTGCCGGCCGGATAGGTGAAGTTCTTCGGATCGTAAAAGGCCGTCTCCTCGAGGCCCGGCTCGATCTGGTCGATCGGGTATTTGTGCGGCACGTAGGCCGTCAGCGCGACCTCGCCGAACGTCTTCTGCTTGTCGGTGCCCTTGACCTTGTAGGCGCCGCCCTCGAACACGACGTCGCTTTCCGCGGTCTCGAGCAGATGGGCCGCGATCTTCTTGCCCTTGTCGATGACCTTGTTCAGCGCATTGACGATGGCGGAGCCGCCGACTGCGAGCGAGCGCGAGCCGTAGGTGCCCATGCCGAACGGCACCTTGTCGGTGTCGCCGTGCACGATCTCGATGGCGTCCGCCGAGATGCCGAGCTTGTCGGCGACGACCTGCGCAAACGTCGTCTCATGGCCCTGGCCGTGGCTGTGCGAGCCGGTCAGCACCGAGACGGAGCCCGTCGGGTTCACGCGGATGGTTGCCGCCTCGTAGAGGCCCGCGCGGGCGCCGAGCGCGCCGACGAGGCTCGAGGGAGCGATACCGCACGCCTCGATATAGGAGCAGACGCCGACGCCGCGGAGCTTGCCCTTGGCCTTGGATGCCGCACGACGCGCTTCGAAGCCCTTGTAGTCCGCGAGCTTCATCGCGGCGTCGAGGGAGGCCTCGTAGTTGCCGGTGTCGTACTGGACAGCGACGGGCGTCTGATAGGGGAACTGGCTCGGCTTGATGAAGTTCTTTCGGCGCAGCTCCGCCTGATCCATTTTCAACTCGCGAGAGGCCTTCGACATCAGCCGCTCGAGAATGTAGGTCGCCTCGGGACGGCCAGCGCCGCGATAGGCATCGACCGGCACGGTGTTGGTGAACACCGCCTTCACGTTGCAGTAGATCTTCGGCGTCGTGTACTGGCCGGCGAGCAGCGTGCCGTGCAGGTAGGTCGGGATGCAGGGCGCGAAGGTCGAGAGATACGCGCCCATGTTGGCGAGCGTCTCGCATTTCAGCGCGAGCACGTTGCCGTCCTTGTCGAAGGCCATCTCGGCGTGGGTCACGTGATCGCGGCCGTGCGCGTCCGAGATGAAGCTCTCCGACCGCTCCGCCGTCCACTTGATCGGGCGGCCGATCTTCTTCGACGCCCAGGTGACGAGCGCTTCCTCGGCATAGTGATAGATCTTGGAGCCGAAGCCGCCGCCGACGTCGGGCGCATAGACGCGCAGCTTGTGCTCCGGAATGCCGAGCACGAAGGCGCCCATCAGCAGGCGAATGACGTGCGGGTTCTGGCTCGTGGTGACGAGCGTGTGCTCGTCCATCGAGGGATCGTAGACGCCGATCGCCGCCCGCGGCTCCATCGCGTTGGCGACGAGCCGGTTGTTGACGAGATCGAGCTTCGTGACGTGATGGGCGCTGGCGATGATGGCGTCGACCTCGGAGCTGTCGCCGGGAAAATCCCAGTCGAAGCAGAGGTTGGTCGTGGCCTCGTCATGGACCGGCGTGCCACCGCCCTTGAGCGCCTTCTTCATGTCGACGACGGCTGGCAGCTCGGTCAGATCGATGTCGATCTTCTCGGCCGCGTCTTTGGCCTGGTTCAACGTCTCGGCGATGACGGCGACGATCGGATCGCCGACATGGCGCACCTTGCCCTCGGCGAGGATCGGGTGCTTGGGCTCCTTCATCGGGCCGTCCTTACCCGTCACGAGCCAGCCGCAGGGCACGCCGCCGACGCCCTCGAAATCCTTCGACGTCAGGATCGCTACGACGCCCGGCATCTTCGCCGCGGCGGAGGTATCGATCTTATTGATCTTCCCGTGCGCAATCTGCGAGCGCAGGATGTAGCAGTAGGTTTGCCGCGGGAAGGTCATGTCATCGGTGTACTTGCCGATGCCCTTCAGGAACCGCGCATCCTCGCGCCTTTTCATCGAGGCGCCGATACCGTCTTGTGCCATTTGAACTCTCTCCTTGGGCGAATGGCGAGTGGTGAGTGGCGAATGGGGGTCTTCCCTTTTTGCCCTCAACCTATCGTCAGACGCCGCTCCCTATTCGCCATTCGCTATTGGCCACTCGCCCGTTTAAGCCGTCGCCTGACCGGAGGCGATCTGCACGGCCTTGACGATATTGTGGTAGCCGGTGCAGCGGCAGATGTTGCCGGCGAGACCGGCGCGGATCTCCGCCTCGGTGGGCTTGGGATTGTTCTTCAACAGATCGACCGCCGCCATCACCATGCCCGGCGTGCAGAAGCCGCACTGGAGACCGTGCGCCTCGCGGAAGGCGGCCTGGACCGGATGCAGGTCGGCGCCGTTGGCGAGCCCCTCGATCGTCGTGATCTTCGCGCCATCGACGGTGGCCGCGAGCGTCGTGCACGACTTCACCGCGCGTCCATCGACCTGAACGACGCAGGCGCCGCACTGGCTCGTGTCGCAACCGACGTGCGTGCCGGTAAGCGCCAGATTGTTGCGCAGCAGATCGACGAGCAGCGTATTCGGGGCGACGTCGGCACTGACCGCCGAGCCGTTCACCTCCAGACTGACCTTGGGCACCGTATCCTCCTCCTTGTTCTTGGGCTTAAGGCGTATCTTTACTTGCTGACGGCAGCTACGTCACCGCCAGAATGAGTGCGACGATGGCCGCAGCCGCGACCAGCCACCAGAGCCAAGTGAAGCTCGACGCCGACGGCGGACGGGCCGGCGTTGCAGCGGCCGCCTCGATCGTCGGCTCCGGGGTCGCGAACTCGTTCGCAAATCGGTCGAAAAATTGGTTGGCGAGGCTCGCCGCCGTCGCATCGATCAGGCGTCCGCCGAGCTGGGCGATCTTGCCGGCGACATCAGCGTCCACGTCATAGGCGAGCTCGGTGCCGGCCGCGCCCGGCTTCAGCCGGACGTTGGCGCCACCCTTGGCAGAGCCCGCGACGCCGCCCGACCCGCTGCCCGAGATCCGGTAGCCGTTCGGCGGATCGAGGTCGGAGAGCGTCACCGCTCCATTGAAGCGCGCCGACACCGGCCCGATCTTCACCGCCACCGTCGCCTTGAGGTCGTTCTCGCCCGACCGCTCCAGGCTCTCGCAGCCCGGGATGCACCGCTTCAGCACCTCGACATCGTTGAGCTTTTGCCAGACCTCGGCTTGAGGCGCGGCAATCTCACGGGTGCCAGACATTTTCATCGGCGGGAGCTTTCCGGTCGGAGGCGGGGACGTGCGGTGCGGGACGCTGATCTTGAAACAGCCGACCCCGCCCCGTCAATGTGCGGTCTACCTCCCGTCCGAAGGCAGGTCGTGCCGCCGGAGCTAACCCGCGCGCCGCACCTTGCGATCGAGCAAGCCTTCGATGGCCGCAGCGACGGCGAACAGCGTGCGGTCGGCGCCGTGCTCGCCCATCAGCATGAAGCCGACGGGAGCGCTGCCAGGCTCCTGACAGGGGATGGAGATCGAGCACCGATCGAAAGCGTTGCCGACGTAGGTGTTACGCAAAGACAGGCCGTTCACCCGGGTGTAGTCGTCCATCGACTGGTGGTCTCCGAACAGGGCGATCGGCGGCGGCACGTTGGGCGTCGCCGGAAATACGAGCGCATCGTAGGCTTGGCTCTGGATAGCAAGCGTCCGGATCATCTCTGTCCGCAGGGCCTTGAGGCCCTGATACTCCGACGCCGTCTGCGCGCGCGCGAACTCGATGCGCTGTGCGACCTTCGGATCATACTCGCCAGCCCGCGTGTCGAGCCAGCGCTTGTGCAGCGCGAACGCTTCCGCCCCGCCGATGCCGCCTTTGACGAACAGCTCGGGCATGCGGTCGATCACCGGGAAGGCGACCTCGGCGACCTTCGCCCCGGCGTCGCGCAAGAGCTTCAAGGTCCGCTCGAAGGCCTGCCCCACCGGCGCTTCCAGGCTGTCGATGACGTAGTTCTGCGGCACGGCGAGCCGCATGCCCTCGAGCGGGCGCTCCGGCAGCGCTGCCGGCGCCTCGCCAGCGATGATCTGGTCGACGAGCACGCAATCGGCGACGGTGCGCGCGAGCGGCCCGATCGAGTCGAGGGCGTCCGCGAGCGGGAAGCAGCCGGTGCGTGGCACGCGCGGCTGGCTCGGCTTGTAGCCGACGACGCCGCAATAGGCAGCCGGGATGCGGCAGGAGCCGCCGGTATCCGTGCCGAGCGCAGCATGGGCCATCCCATCCGCAACCGAGACGGCGGCGCCCGAAGATGAACCACCTGGGACGCGGCCGGTCTTGCGGTCCCACGGCGCGGCCGGGGTGCCGTAGTGCGGGTTGTAGCCGATGCCGCCGTAGGCGAACTCGGTCATGTTCGTGCGGCCGATGATGACGGCCCCGGCGGCCCGCAAGCGCGCGACGACCGCCGCATCGGCCTTGGCGGGGGGAGCATCGTTGAGGAGCTTGGAACCCGCCCGTGTCACCTCGCCCTGCACGTCGAGAAGATCCTTGACCGAAACCGGCACGCCGTGCAGCGGCGAGAGGCGGATGCCTTGCGCGAGCAGCAGGTCCATGGCGGCGGCCTGCGCGCGGGCCTTCGCCGGATCGACAGCGACGAACGCGCGGGCGCCCTCTCCCGACGGGTCGGCGATGCGGGCCAGCGCCTCGTCCGTCAATGTGGCCGACGACGTACGGCGGGCGGTCAGGTCGGCGGCGAGCGCTGCGATCGTTGGCAGGGACGGCGTCACTCTTTGCACTCCTTGAAGAAGCTTGCGAGACAGTTGAAAGCGGTCTTGGCGGCGCCGGCAATCTTGTCGCCGGTCGAGGGGGCGGCATTCGAAGCCGGCCCGGCGACGTCCTCCTCGCCGACGCGGGAGGCATCTTTGCCGGCATCGTCATCGGCGGGCGCAACCGGCTCCGGGGACGCGGCTGGATCGACGGTAGGCTGAGCGGTTGAATCGCCTGTTACTGGCTCGGGCGTCGGCGCGCCGGCCGGGGGCGTGGGCTCGGCCGGCTCTGCCGACGGTGCCGTCACCGTGCCTGGCGTCGCCAGACTCGGACCTTGATAGGCGAGCTTACGGGGCTCGCCCTGGCACGACGCCGCATCGGCCCGGCGGGAGGCACAGCTCGCATGGTGGCCTTCGCTGGCAAGCCGATAGGCGCAGTAGAGTTGGGGAGACTGGGACGCCACGACCCCGTCGGGCACCGTGACCTCGCACAGATAGACGGCTTGCGAACCGCTGCAGCTCACACAATAGCTCTCGGAGGCCGAGGCCGGCGCAGCGAGGCCGAGGACGATCACAATCGGGCTCGCAAGCGCCCGAAGCCCTCTACCACTCATGAGCTTATCCCCACACCCTCCGCACGCACTGTGCGAGCTAGTGCACGTTCAGGCGAAGTGGAAACCGGTTCGCCGTAAGAACGTGCTCAAAATCAGAAACCTAGAGCGGGTTCTCGATTCCACATGAACTGAACCCGCTCTAGGCACAAAGTCTAGCCCGTGGCACGCCGTGCCGCAAACCGCGCCGGGGACGCATCAGGGTCTCGCGGCAAAACTTGCAATTCCGCGCTCAGCTGCTATAGCCCGTTCGTCCGGAGACGTGGCCGAGTGGCTGAAGGCGGCGGTTTGCTAAACCGTTGTACTGGGAAACTGGTACCGGAGGTTCGAATCCTCTCGTCTCCGCCAGCCCTTCCCCGTCGCCGCCCCCCACGAGCCCCGCTGCGCCGCCGGCCTGAGCGGCGCGCGCCTCGTCCAGAAAGACAAAACCTCCGCGGGGTTGGCCCGCGGAGGTCGTCATCGGCACGCTCGCAACCTCGAGCGATCAGGCATACCACCAGCGCTCGCCGATCCTGAGACCATCGAGCTCCCAGTTGGCGGCAACGTCGCCATGCGCGAGCTTCTTGGCGCTCGCCTCGACGATGTTGTTGAAGACGATCACGAGCTGCCCGCAGTCGTCATGCACGAGTTGCTGCATCTCGGCGTACATCGTCCCACGCTTGGCGTCGTCGGTCTCGGCACGCGCCTGCACGAGAAGCTCGTTGAAGCGCTCGTTGGCCCAGCGCGTCTCGTTCCAGTTGGCGCCCTTGGCATAGACCGTCGTGAACATCCAATCGCAGGTCGGACGGCCGCTCCAGTAGGAGGCGCACCACGGCTTCTTGAGCCAGACGTTGTCCCAATAGCCGTCGGCCGCTTCGCGCACCACGTTGATGTCGATGCCGCACTTGGCCGCGCTCGCCTGATAGAGCACGCCCGCATCCACGCACCCGTTGAAGGCCGCGTCCGACAGATTGATGTCGACCTTGAGATTTGAGAGACCGGCCTTTTTCAGATGGAATTTGGCCTTCTCGGGGTCGAAGGTGTGGATCGGCTCCGGATTGGTCGCGAATTTGACGGCTGGCGAGATCGGGTTGTCGTTGCCGGCCGAAGCATGTCCGAGGAAGATTTTCTTGACGATCTCGTCCCGATCCATCGCATATTTGAGAGCCAGACGAACATCGATATTGTCGAACGGCGCCACGTCAACGAGCATTGGAAACGTATAGTGACCAAAGCCCGTGAGCTCGGTGATGGCGAACTCGGGGTTCTGCTGCAACAGCCCGAGCGTTTTGAGATCTGGACGGATGATGTGATCGACGGCGCCGGTGAGCAGCGCGCTCTGGCGAGCGGCGTGATCGGCGATCGTCGTCACCTCGAGCTCGTCGAACCAGGCATCGCGATAGTAGTTCGGATTGCGCTTGAGCTTGCCGCGCACCCCCGGCTCGAACTTCTCGATCACGTAGGCCCCGGTGCGCACACCCGACTCCCAATCGGCGTCGCCGTTCTCTTTCGCAGGCATGATCGGGATGTGATAGTCGCTGGCGATGTAGGGGAAGTCGGCATTGCCGCCGTTGAGCGTGAAGACGACCGTCGACTTGTCGTCGGCCTTGATGTCCTTGACCGACTCGAGCAGCGACTTTGCCGCCGATTTCGTGCCTTCCTTCAGATGGTGACGGAACGAGGCGACCACGTCGTCCGCCGTCACGTCCTTGCCGTTGTGGAAGGTCGTGCCCTTGCGGATCTTGAACATCCACTTGGTCGCCCCTTCCGAGGGCTCGTAGCTCTCGGCGAGGTCGGGCAGAATGTTGCCCTTGGCGTCGACGACGGTCAGGCTGTTGGCGGACGAGCCCCAGCCGACGAACTGGATCATCGTATCGGTGTAGAGGCCGGGATCGAGCGTATCGGTGGTCGCGCCGTGCGGCGTCGCCATGCGGAACAGGCCGCCCTTCTTGGGCTCCGCGCGTGCGATCGAGGTGAACATGCCTTGAGCGACCGGAACGGCGATGCCCGCCGCAAGAGCGCCCACGATGAACTCGCGCCGGCTGAGCTTGCCCGCTTTTGCGAGCGATTTGAGACGATCGATGTCCGCCATGACGTTGAAGCCTCCCTGGTATTGTCGCGGAGGCCCATGCAATCACCGTATGTAGCAAAAGTCACGGCCTAAAGCTGGCGGGATTGTGCAGAGCACCGCCGGCGACGGCCATGATCGCAGCCGCAAGCAATACGCGTGTCTAGCAGCAGAGGACGGTTGTCTGCGGGTCCTGAGACAAGGGTGACATTTTCGGGTGATTTCAGCCTCCCGGCCCGCCTCAGATGACTGACACGATCAGCCATCGAGCCTGATTGGCAGCGTCATCCTCACATCTTCAGGTTGCCGTCCGGCCGCTGCGCTGAGACATCGGATGCATGTGAGAACTCCAGCCTCAGCCGATCCGAATGCGCACCGCGCTCGGGGACCGGCCCGAGCTGCGGCACCTCGGCATCGACGATCGCGGCAGGGGCGATCATCTCGATGTCGCCGCCGGGTGTGGGGACCGGCACGCGGCGCAGGTGCGGATGCCGTGCCACGTCGGCGACTGTATTGAGCCGGCCGTAGGCCAGGCCTGCCGCCTCCAGCTCCAGCATGGCCGCCTCGCTCGAAAGCGCGCCGAACCGGGCCATGACGATTTCGTCGAGCGCGCGACGGTTCTCCAATCGCTGCATGTTGTCGGCGAAGCCCGGCTGGCGCGTGAGCTCGGGCCGTTTCAGGAACTTCTCACAG
Source organism: Hyphomicrobiaceae bacterium (assembly GCA_046348995.1). Lineage (GTDB taxonomy): Bacteria > Pseudomonadota > Alphaproteobacteria > Rhizobiales > Hyphomicrobiaceae > JANNSX01. The sequence goes on along the minus strand of JAXMDB010000001.1, from coordinate 631,933 downwards.
AAGCTCACCCATTCCCGATCGTTCTGGACGGAGAAGATCACGTCCTTGCCGTCGCCACAGCGGTAGGCGCCGTAGGGCGCGAGGGACGGATGCTGCACGCCGGCACGCGAGGTGTGATAGCTGCTGTGGTCGTGCTGGAGGACCGGCACGTTCATCCAGTCCGCGATGGCGTCGAAGAGTGAAACCTCGATACGTGCGCCGAGCCCCGTGCGCTCGCGGCGCAGCAGCGCTTGGAGGATGGCGTTCAGGGCCGTCATGCCGGCCGCGATATCGCAGACGGAGACGCCGACGCGAGCTGGCCCCTGCTCGGTTCCGGTGATCGAGCAGAGCCCGGTCTCGGCCTGGACGATCAAGTCGTAGGCCTTGAGATGCGCATACGCGCCCGAGCCGCCGAACCCGGTGATGTCGCAGGTGATGAGACGCGGAAAGCGCTCGCGAAGAGCCGCCGAGCCGAAGCCGAGCTTCTCGATGCTGCCGGACTTCAAGTTCTGAATGAATACATCTGCCTTGGCGATCATCGCATCGAGGACGCTGCGGTCGGCTGGCAGGGTGAGGTCGAGGCAAATCGATTCCTTGCCGCGATTGAGCCAGACGAAGTAGGCGCTCTGACCTTTGACGAGCTTGTCGTAGTTGCGCGCAAAGTCGCCCTCCGGGCGCTCCACCTTGATGACGCGCGCGCCGGCATCGGCGAGCCGCGAGGAGGCGTAGGGGGCCGCGACAGCCTGCTCGACAGCGACGACCGTGATACCTTCGAGGCCCTTCATAGCGATGTCCTCTTGAGTGGCAGTGATCACCGATAGTCCAGCGTCTGTAGCAGCGGCTCTGCTCGTTGGAAACGATCGAGAAGCCCTCATCGACTCCCATGCCGGGCTTGGCCAGAATCATGTCGGCCTGGGTTGCGACAGCGACATGCACCGACAGCCGCGCCGAAAGATCGGTCTCCGCACAACTCCCACCGACATAGGCGCCGATACCGTTTTGCTTGCAGACGATGACGGCGCGCGCGGTATCGGCGATCGATCCGACGTCGGGCATCTTGATCTGCACGAGATGGGCGGCCTTCGCCTCGGCAAAAAGCCTGATGTCGTCGAGCGTATTGCACCGCTCGTCGACCACCACCCGGGCCGGGCTGCCGCGCGCCTCGAGGTGCTCGACGATGCGCGCATAGCCCTCGAGCTGCACCTCAGTGGAGCCGAAGTCGGCGGGACATTCGATCTGCACGCGAAAGCCCGGAACCTCATCGACGACCCGCGACATGAAATCGGTGATGCGCGCGGCATCGAGGCCGGTCTCGAGCCCGATCCAGCCATAGACATCGAAGTGGAGCACCGGCCGATAGTCCGCGCCACCAAGCTCCGTCGCCCGCTTGGCAACCCATTTGACGAAGGCGCGGAATGTTTCGCCGGATGGACCGAATTTCTCACGCGAGTTGGTCAGTCCGTGCGGCAGGACATCGACGGATTTCAAGATCATCTTGTCGACGTTGATCTCGCGCGCATCGCCGCTTTGGCAGAAGACCGGCACACGCCGATCAGGTGACGGCAGCCCGAAGGCCCTGCAGATCACCTCGGCCGGCGTCTCGCGAGAAAGGTGCGCGGCCGCCTGGAGCAGCGCCTGGCTCATGCCGTACTCGATGGCGAGCGGAAGCCGCTTGCCATCGTGCCGCCGAAACGCCTGATCGCAAGCTGCGAGGAAATCCGAGGCATCGACCTCGCGCAGGCGCGGAACGACGACCGAGCGCACGAGTGCGGCGATCGCCTCAGGCTCGAAGAGCGGGTCGCGTCCCGCCGCGCCGGAATACTGCACGCTCATCATATCGCCCCAGGCGACCGTGCCGTCCCCGAGGACGAGGCCGATACCGAGCGAGCGGGCGGGCATTCGGATCGCGGTGAAGCCGGGCGTCAGGGGAGCGCCGACGTAGCGAAACCCATCGCTGCCCGCCCCGGCGCGGATCGCCGCCTGGTCGTCGTAGAAGAATGCCCCGTGACCTGGGGCGAGGATGACATCGTTAATGCGAGAGTGAGCGCTCATCAGCCCGTGATCCGATTGAGAGACAGCCACGACGAGGGCCGCAGCCGTGAGTATGTTTGGCGCGGCCCGCTCGGCGCCAGACTAATTTTCCACTTTGCTGCCATCGCGTTCCGAGATACCAATCGAGCTTGGCATGGCGCCCAGGACTCGCCGGGCGAACGCCCCTCCAATGGATATCAGGCAGCTTCGATATTTCGTCGGCGTCGTCGAGGCCGGGAGCTTCACGAAGGCGGCGTCCCAGCTCAACGTCGCGCAGAGCGCCGTCAACGGCATGGATGCCGGTGCACTTGGTTGACGAAAGGGCGACCGCAGGTCGCCCCTACCGAGATGGACCTCATGACCCCGGACAATCGCATCATCCGCGGTGACGACATCGTGCGGAGCGTCGCCGATGCGCTGCAGTACATCTCCTACTTCCATCCACCGGACTACATCCGCACGCTCGCGCAAGCTTACGAGCGCGAGCAAAGCGCTCCGGCGAAGAACGCCATCGGACAGATTCTCGTCAACTCGCGCATGGCCGCGTTCGGGCGCCGGCCGATCTGCCAGGACACGGGGCTCGTCGTCGTCTTCGCCAAGGTCGGGATGGCGGCGCGCATCACGTCGGAGAAGAGCTTCGCCGATCTCGTCAACGAGGGCGTGCGGCAGGCCTACCTCGACGATGACAATCCGCTGCGCGCCTCCATGGTGTCAGACCCGCTTGGCCGGCGCGTGAACACCAAGGACAACACACCCGCCGTCGTGCATGTCGAGCTCGTGCCCGGCAACGAGGTCGAGATCACCATCGCCGCCAAGGGTGGCGGCTCGGAGAACAAGGCGCGATTCGCGTGTCTCAATCCGAGCGCGTCGGTCGCCGATTGGGTGGTCGATACCGTCGCCGGCCTCGGCAGTGGCTGGTGTCCGCCGGGTCTCGTCTCGGTCGGGATCGGCGGCAGCGCAGAAAAGGCGATGCTGCTGGCAAAGGAGGCGATGAACGCGCCGATCGACATGGCCGAGTTGTTGGCACGAGGACCATCGAGCGCGGAGGAGGCGCTTCGCATCGAGCTCTACGAACGCATCAACGCGCTCGGCATCGGCGCGCAGGGGCTCGGGGGCTTGACGACGGTGGTCGACGTCAAGGTCGCGACCTTTCCGACGCACGCCGCCTCGAAGCCGGTGGCGCTGATCCCGCAATGCGCGGCCAACCGGCATCTGACCTTCACGCTGGACGGCTCGGGACCGGCAAGACTCGAGCCGCCCGATCTTTCAGCATGGCCCGACATCGCGCCGTCGAGCCTGAACAGCGGGCCGGTGCGCCGAGTCAACCTCGATACTTTAACGAGGCAGGAGACGGCCTCCTGGCGTTGCGGCGAGACGCTCCTGCTGTCGGGAAAAATGCTCACCGGCCGCGACGCCGCCCACAAGCGCCTCGTCGATCTGATCGCTGCCGGCAAGCCGCTTCCCGTCGATTTGCGGGGCCGCGTCATCTACTACGTGGGCCCCGTCCGCGCCGTGCGCGATGAGGTGGTCGGGCCCGCTGGCCCCACGACCTCGACCCGCATGGACGGTTTCACCGAGACGATCCTCGCGCACACGGGCCTGCTTGCCATGGTGGGCAAGGCCGAGCGCGGGCCGGCGGCCATCGAGGCGATCGTCAAGCACCGCGCGCCCTATCTGATCGCGGTCGGCGGCGCGGCCTATCTCATCTCGAAGGCGATCACGGCGGCGCGGGTCTTGGCCTTCGAGGATCTCGGCATGGAGGCGATCCACGAGTTCGAGGTCAAAGACATGCCGGTGACGCTGGCCGTCGACGTCGAGGGCAATTCCATCCACAAATCGGGTCCGGCCGAATGGCGGCGACGGATGAGCCCGCAGACTTCAATCCGCTAAGTGAATACGCATTTCTCGTCACGGGCCACACCTCAGATGGCGTCTGACGCGCCCCACTCGCTGTCTCGTCGACAGAATCCAAATCTCACACGGGGCGGACCATCTTCACGGCCGGATTGTCCGGTCCGAAGTTGAAGTGAGCGCAAACCTGGAAGCCCTGTTTGACGTAGAAAGAATATGTCCTCAAGTAGTTTGGATCGTCGGCGGAGGGATCAAGTGTTTCAACGGTCAGTGCCGGTACAGCCCTGACCCTTGCCAATTGCGAGAGGCTCTCAATCAATTGCGTGCCAATTCCATGATGGTGAAACTGGGGAAGCAATCCCAGCCAGTGAATGTCGATCGCGGCGGGATGAGCCGAGGAAGCCGGAATGGGCTTGTAGACCAGCAGACCTATGATGGTGCTATCTTTGGTTCTGGCGGCGAGAGCCTCGTAGCGAGCCGCGTCCTCGACGTAGCGACGGTTGGCGTCCTCCAGGCCAAACCAATCAGGCAATGCAGCGGTGATGCGCGCGCATGCTTCCGCTCTGCTGGCAGAAGCGGAAGGGCTGTCGATCTCGATCTGCATAACTGCATGATACCACGCCGATCGTCTGGCGTTGCCTATCCAGCCTACCCCTTCCCATCTTGATCCCAGATACCACCAATATCCAATCGGCATTTGACGCCGATGGACGAGGTCTTGATTTTCAGCTGAGTGAGACCTGCATGGCCCGCCGGCCACCCGCTTTCAGACACAGGAGACTCTCTTGGTCCCGTTACCCTTTAGCCGTGACGAGTACCTTGCCCGATTGCAGCGCATCCGGACCGAGATGGCGAAGCGCAATCTCGATCTCCTGCTCGTCAACGACATCGCCAACCAGCACTACATCACCGCCTATGACGGCTGGTCGTTCTACACGCCCCAGGTCGTCATCGTGCCGATGGATGGCGAGCCCTATTGGATCGGCCGCGCGGTCGATGCCGTGGGCGGCCGTCTGACCGCCTGGATGAAACCTGAGAATGTCGTCGGCTTTCCCGATCACTACGTCCAGACCGCGGCGCGTCATCTGCTCGACTTCGTCGGCGAGTTCATCACCAGCAAGGGCTAAGGCAACAAGCGCATCGGGGTCGAGCTCGAGGCCTACTACTACTCGCCCAAAGCCCACATGCGTTTGGTCGCCTCGCTGCCCAACGCCTCCTTCATCGATGCCGATCTGCTCGTGAGCTGGGTCCGTTCCGTCAAATCTCCCGCCGAGATCGCGCATATGCGCAAGGCCGCGTTCCTCGTCGAGGCCGCGACGCGCAAGGCCTACGAGACGATCGCGCCGGGCGTGCGCGAGTGCGATGCGGTGGCGGCGATCCAGGCCGCACAGACCGCGGGATCGCCCGATTTCGCCGGCGATTTCACCGCGCTCCCGCCGATCCTCATGGCGGGCGAGAACGCGGCGGCGCCGCATCTCATGTGGAGCGAGCGCAAATACACGCCGGGCGAGACGGTCTCGCTCGAGCTCGCAGCCACGCACAAGCACTATACCGCCGCGCTCGCTCGCACGATGCAGCTCGGCGCCAAGCCGAAGAGGGTCGCGGACGTCGAGGTGGCCGTGCTCGAGGGCATGGAGGCCGTGCTCGAGGCCATGAAGCCCGGTGTCGTCGCGCAGGATGTCGAGGCGGCCTGGCGCAAGGTCATCGCCCGTCATGGCTTCAAGAAGGACTCGCGCATCGGCTACTCGATCGGCGTCGGCTATCCGCCCGACTGGGGCGAGCATACGATCTCGCTGCGCCAAGGTGACATGAGCGTGCTCGAGCCGGGCAACACCATCCACTCGATCCTCGGTATGTGGATGGACGGCTGGGGCATCGAGATCAGCGAGACCATCCTCGTGACGCCCACCGGCTGCGAGACCTTCGCCAAGATGCCGCGCGAAAGTCTGCATTTGCGGACAAAGCTGCTCAGTGCAGGTTTCATAGCCGTGTCTGCGGTTCGACTCGCAACCGACTTCAGATCTGGCCCACATGTAGGGTCGGAATGCGAGGCGCCCAGGGCATCGTCCTCTCGAGCTCGGCGCCGAGGCCAATCAGGTGCTCCTCGTAGCCGGGCCGGGCCGCAAGTTGCACGCCGATTGGCAAGCCGTTGGTGTGCTGAGCGAGAGGCAGCGAGATCGCTGGAGCACCGCAGACGTTCACCCAGACCATGAACTGACACGGCCGCTGCTCGTGCTGCAGAAACTCCAGCGCTGGCACGTCGATATTCATGCCGAACACGCCGTTGGGCTGGGCGACTTGTGCGCACGTCGGTGAGAGCCAGATGTCGTAGCTCGCAAACCATCGGCCGATCTGCCGGCGGAACACGTTGAGCTGATCGACTGCGGCGAAGTAGGCCTCGACCGAGCGGCTCTTGGCGAAATCGTAGAAGGCGAGCGTCGCGCGCTCGACGGTATCGGGCCCGACCTTGCGGTTCGAACGCGAGCCCAGCATGTCGAGATAGGCATCGAACTTAAAATACCAGAGGTCGGTCAGCATCCGGTCCATGGCGACGAGATCAAAGGACGGCGCGGAGGCCTCGACATGGTGGCCGAGTCGGTCGAGCGCTTTGGCCGTGGCCTCGACCGCGGCGCCGACCTCGAGATCGACCGGCGCATCCATCAACGGGGCCGCCGACCAGCCGATCCTGAGCTTGGCGTCCGTGCCCCTGAGAAAATCGGCGTAGGGGCGCTTAGGCTTGCGAAGAACGAACGGATCTCCCGGCTGCGGCGCCGACAGCGCATCGAGCATCACGGCGGTATCGCGCATCGTGCGCGTGACCACCGAGGTCTGCGCCATGCCGTTGCCGCGCTCGTCGAAGGCTGGCCCTTGGCTCACTCGGCCGCGCGAGGGATGCAGGCCGACGGTCCCGCACCAGGCGGCCGGACCGCGGGTCGAGCCGCCGAGGTCGGAGGCATGGGCGATCGGCACCATGCCGGACGCGACGGCTGCCGCGGCGCCGCCGGACGAGCCTGACGTCGAATAGTCGCGCTTCCAGGGATTGGAGGTCGCACCGTAAAGCACCGTGTCGGCGCAGAGCGCCATCGAGAACTCCGGTGTGTGACTACGGCCAACGAGATTGACGCCGGTACCTTTGACCATCGTCGCATAGAAGTCGTCTTCCGGAACGACGTAGCCTTCGCACAGGCGAGAAGCATATTCGAGCTTTCGGCCGCCGAAATGCGGCGTCACGTCCTTGATCAGAAAGGGGACGCCCTTGAGCGGGCCATCGCGAAGTCCGGCCTCGGGCTTCTCGAACCGGTCCTCGTAGAGCTCGACGATGGCGTTGACAACAGGATTGGCGCGATCGATGGCGGCCCGAGCCGCGGCCGTCACCTCGGAAATGCTGATCTGCTTGCGGGCGATCAACTCCGCGAGACCGACGCCGTCGAGGGAAGCGTACTCGGCGGGTGAGAGCGCGGGTTCAGCTGCCATGGCGAGCCATCCTGTGTGAGCGGCCGGTATCGAGAACGATCACGACTTCCGCTTGTCCGCCGAGCGAGCCAGCGCTGCTTCAAGCTGCGTGCCGTCGGGCTGCGTATGCCGGCTTGCAAGGCGATAGGCTTTCTCGGCGTCACCGGCGAGGATCGCCTTTGCGAGCGGCTCGTGGATGGACAACAAGCCGTCGAGATCGTGATGGAACTGATCGGTCATGCTGAGGAACAGCCGGGTCTGCACGGCCAGCCGCGACCAAATCTCGCCGAGACGCTTGTGTCCGGACATCTCGACGATCGTCTTGTGAAACTCGAAGTCGAGGTCGAGCATACGCTTGCGATTGCCTGACGCAACGGCGCTACGCATGGCGCGCAGCACACGGTCGAGCGCGCGGGCGCCCTGCTCGTCTATGCGCTTCGCAGCCTCCTGCGCGGCGAGCGACTCGAGCGCATCGCGGAGAGAATAGATCTCGCGGGCATCCCTCACGTCGAGCTTCGTCACGAAGGTGCCACGGCGTGGGCGAACTTCAACGAGGCCCTCGAACTGGAGCGTCCTCAAAGCGGCCCGGACCGTCCCTTGGCTGACCCGCCAGCGCGCTGCGATGTCGAGCTCGGTCAGCCGCTCGCCGGGCTCGAGCTCGCCTTTGAGAATGCCCTGGCGCAATGCCTCCGCCAGATCCTCGTCGAGGCTTTTGCGATCGAGCTCTGAGGTTTGTCCGCTCTGCTTTGCGGTGTCGCTGCGATCCATGCGTCGTCTCTGACCATTGGTGAGGCGTGTAACGTAGCATCGCATAGCACGGCGCGTCCCGTCACATCAATTATCGATAATCGTTATTGACTCGCATCCGGACTCTAGGCTGAATGGCGACAACGTTTTGGCGCAGCGACCGGAGGTGGCGATGTCGGAGTTTGGGAAACATCTTAAGACCAATTCCGCCGGCGTGCTCGAGTTCGAGGGCATCCCGCTCACAGACCTTGCCGCCCAGTACGGCACACCCCTCTTCGTGCTTTCCGAGAGCACCATCCGTCACAACTACCGCCGTATCCGCGACGCCTTCCAAAGCGTCTATCCGAAAGAAGTCGTCATTTGTGCCGGCATGAAGGGCAACTGGGGGCTAGCGGCGCGGCGGGTCATCGCGGACGAAGGCGGCGGCGGTGACGCGTTCGGGCTGGGCGAGCTTACTGTCGCGATGATGGCGGGCTCCGACCCCAGGAAGATCGTCGTCAACGGCGCCAACAAGTCCCGCGATGTCATCGCTGCGGCGATCGACTTGGGCGTTCTCAATCAGGTCGACAACGCCGACGAGCTGGAGCTCGTCGAGAAAACGGCAGCAGAGCTTGGCAAGACAGCGCGCGTGTCCCTACGCATACGCCTGCCGCTCGAAGCCATCGCCGACATGCGCTTCACCGACAACCGCTACCCGGAGGGTATCAGTCCCTCCTACTGGGAGCGCACCTTCAAGTTCGGCATGGACCCGATCGCGTTCCTCGCCGCGGCCCGCCGGGCGCTCGGCATGAGTCACGTGAAGCTCGAAGGGGCCATGTATCACGGCGGCATTCCCCGCCGCGCAGGCTTCTTCCGCGAGGAGACGGAGGAGCTGATCGACTGCCTCGCCAAGGTGAAGGCGGAGACGGGCTGGGCGCCGACCTATCTCAATATCGGCGGAGGCTTCGTTTCCGAGCGCTACGGCGCCGACAAGCCACCGTCCGTCGAGGAGTACGGTCGCGTCATCTCCGCCGCGATCGTCGGCCGCTGCACGCATCACAGTATGCCCGTGCCTATCCTGCTGATGGAGCCAGGCCGCTACTGCTGGGAGAGTGCCGGCCTGTGGCTCGTGCGCGTCGGCGGCAAAAAGGTCGATGACCGGCTCGCCAAGAAGACCTGGGTCTATGTCGACGGCAATACGAACGAGATGCATGACCCGTTCGATCCGCGCCAGAGCGTGCACCACGTGCTGATCGCCAACGAGATGGGCCGCAAGGGGAGCGAGGTCGTCGACATTTGCGGTCAGACCTGCAACGCCGCCGACATTCTCGCCAAGCAGCGCAAGCTGCCAGCGATCAAGACCGGTGATCTCTTGGCCTTCATGGACATGGGTGCCTACAACGAGGGCTTCGCCTGCCAGTCAAACGCCATCCCCCGCTCGGCGACGGTCATGGTGGCGAATGGCCGCTCGGCTCTCGTCCGCCGCCGTGAGACGGTCGCCGACGTGCTCTCACGCGAGCTCGTTCCAACTTGGCTCATGGCGCGCAGCGCGTAGGAGACACGCACATGCGTCGACACAAGCGGGTCATCATCGTCGGTGGCGGCATGATGGGCGTCGGCCTCCTCTACCATCTGGCCGAGATGGGCTGGAAGGACGTCCTCCTCATCGAGAAAGGCGAGCTCACATCCGGCTCCACTTGGCATGCGGCCGGCCAATGCGCGAGCTTCCTCTCGAGCTACAATCTCGCCAAGGTTCACCACTGCGGCGTGCAGCTCTATCCGAAACTCGAGGCCATGACGGGCCAGTACACGGGTTGGCACGGCTGCGGCGGCATCCGCTTCGCGACGACGCAAGAGGAACTCGACTGGTTCAAATATGTCGACGGCATCTCGCGCGACATCGGATTCCGGATGCAGATCATCGGTCCGGACGAGATCAAGCGGCTGAACCCGTTCGTGACGCTCGATGGCGTCATCGCGGGGGCCTGGACTCTCGACGACGGCCATCTCGATCCAGCGAGCGGCTGCCGGGCCCTGGCCTCCGGCGCCAAGCAGCTCGGCGCCGAGATTCTGCTGCACTCGCGCGTAACGGCGATTGCACAGCAGCCCTCCGGCGAATGGCTGGTGACGAGTGAGAAGGCCGAGTTCCTTGCCGAGCACGTGGTCAACTCGGCCGGCTGCTATGCGCGCGAGGTCGGCAAGATGGTCGGCCTCGATCTGCCGATCGTCAATATGCAGCACCAGTATGTGGTGACGGAATCGATCCCGGAGTTTCGCGAGCGGACCGAGGAAATTCCGGTCATGCGCGATCCTTGGACGTCCGGCTACTACCGGCAGGAGCAGAAGGCCGGCCTCATCGGAGTCTACGAGCCGGAAGGCGCCAAGGTCGCATGGGACGATCGCGGCGGCACTCCGGAATGGTCGTCGAGTGACGAGCTCTTTCCCGGCGATCTCGATCGCATCGCACCCTGGCTCGAGCGCGCCATGGAGCGGATGCCGATCTTCGCCAAGGTAGGCTTGAAGCGGATCATCAACGGCGCGATCGCTCATACGCCCGACGGTAATCCGATGCTCGGGCCGGCTCGAGGATTGCACAACTTCTGGCTCTGCTGCGGCTCCTCCGTCGGCGTCGCGCAAGGGGCCGGCTGCGGGAAGTACCTCGCGCAATGGATGATCGAGGGTGCCTCCGAGATCAACATGAAGGACTTCGATGCGCGGCGGTTCGGGGCATGGTCGGATAGCCGCTACACCCGCGCCAAAGCGATCGACGATTACCACCACATGTTCGTAACCCATCTCCCCAACGAGGAAAGGTACGAAGGCCGTCCGGCCCGCACCTCGCCGTTGCAGGAGCCGTTGGCTCGAGCCGGTTGCGTCTTCACCGAGGCCGGCGGCTTCGAGCGTCCTAAGTGGTTCTCGCCCGATGGCCGTATCGAGACCTTGGGCTTTCGCCGCAGCAATGCTTTCGACCTCGTCGCCGGCGAGTGTCGCACGGTTTCGGAGCGCGTCGGGATCGCTGACCTCACGAGCTTCGCCAAGTATGAGGTGTCGGGTCCGGACGCGACAGGGTTCTTGGACCGCGTGCTCGCCAACCGCTTGCCCCGCAAGCAGGGCGGTATCGGGCTCGCACACCTCTTGACGGACCGAGGTCGCATCGAGACCGAGTTCTCGATCACACGGCTCGGCGATGATCGGTACTATCTCGTCTCCTCGATCGTTGCCGAACTGCGCGACCTCGACCTTTTGCAGCGTCTGGTCCGGCCCCAGGAACGGGTTCGGATCGACAATGTCACCGAGCGGTACGGCGTGCTGGCCGTTGCCGGGCCGCGATCGCGAGACGTTCTGCAGCCACTGACGCCGACCGATCTCAGTAGTGGAAGCTTTCCCTGGCTCACCGCGAAGGCAACGTCGATCGCGGACATCGAGCTGAGAGCGCTCCGCGTCAACTATGTGGGCGAGCTCGGCTGGGAGCTGCATGTGCCGATCGGCGATCTTCGTCGGCTCTACGAGAGCCTGGCAACTGCCGGCAAACCGCACGGGATGGGTTGGTTCGGCCTTTACGCGATCAACAGCCTGCGGATGGAGAAAGCCTATCACGGCTGGGGTTCCGAGCTGACGAACGAGATCACGATGACGGAAGCTGGCGTCGCACGCTTTTTCGCCAAGGACAAGGGGAGCTTCCGTGGGCGCGAGGCGACGCTCGAAAGCAGGCCGCGCGGCGTCATCGTGCACATGGCCATCGAAGCAGCAGACACCGACGCCCGGGGCGCCGAGCCTGTCCTGCACGACGGCAAGGTGGTGGGTGCCACGACCTCGGGTGCCTACGGCCATCGCACCGGCAGATCCCTCGCATTCGCCTACGTGCAGCCAGACTATGCCGTGCCCGGCACGCCGCTCACCGTTCAGCTGCTCGGCGAGCAGAGGCCGGCCACACTCCTCACCGCGCCACCTTACGATCCGCAAAACGCCAAACTCCGTGCCTGAGCGTCATGTCCAACTCACCTCCTCAAGCAAGACGCAGTGGTCGAGAGGCCCGGCGAGCGACACGTGCGGCGCCGCTCGCCCAAGAGTTGCGTCCGATTTGGCCGGGGCTCGAGGGCGGCGCTTACAAGCCGCTCAAAGACGCGGACATTCGCAAGATTCACAGCGCGGCGCTCGACGTGCTGGCCAGGATCGGTCTCTCGGACGCACCGCCCTCCGGAGTCGAGCTGCTGACGGCGTTCGGGGCCGAGCTCCAGCCGAACGGCCGCATCACCTTTCCTCGGACACTCGTCGAGGATGTGATCGCGGGAGCGGCGCGCAGGTTCGTGTTGCACGCACAGGATCCGCGGCACGATCTCGAGCCCTGGGGCACGAAGGTGCATTGCGGGCTCGCCGGCGCCGCCGTCAACATCGTCGACATCGAGACGCGCACCTACCGCGATTCGACGCTGCGCGACCTCTACGACATCGCGCGCGTCTGCGATCGCCTCGAGAACATCCATTTCTTCTTGCGCGCGATCGTCTGCCGCGATCTGACCGACAACTTCGAGATGGACTTGAACACATGCTACGCGGCGGTGTCGGGCACCTCCAAGCACGTGGGCTCGAGCTGGAGCGACCCGACACATATGGGGCCAACGCTCGACATGCTGCACCTGATCGCCGGCGGCGAGGACAAGTGGCGCGCGCGGCCCTTCGTGCACCAAGCCAATTGTTTCGTGGTGCCGCCGCTCAAATTTGCGACCGACGCTTGCCGGTCACTCGAGGTCGCGGTTCGCGCCGGGATGCCGGTGTTCCTCGTTTCGGCCGGTCAGGCGGGCGCGACGTCGCCTGCATCGCTCGCAGGCTCGCTCGTCCAGGAGATAGCCGAGTGCCTTGCGGGCCTCGTCTACGTCAATGCCGTCGAGTGCGGTGCGAAGGCCATCTTCGGCCCCTATTGCTTCATCTCGGATCTGAGAACCGGCGCCATGTCGGGGGGCAGTCCCGAGCAGGCACTGCTCTCCGCCGGTGCCGCGCAGATGAGCCAGTTCTACGATCTGACCTGCGGCACGCCGGCCGGAATGACGGACTCCAAGATTCCCGACGCCCAGAGTGGCTATGAGAAGGGATATACCCACGTGCTCGTCGGCAATTCCGGAGCCAATCTCATCTACGAGTCGGCCGGCATGCTCGCGAGCCTGCTCGGTTTCAGCTTGGAGCAGCTCGTGATCGACAACGACATCATCGGGGCGACGATGCGTTCCGTCCGCGGGATCGATGTGACCGACGAGGCGATCGCGCTGGAGACGATCCGGGCAACGTGCCTCGAGGGTCCCGGCCACTTTCTGGGCTCGGAGCAGACCTTGGCCCTGATGCAGAAGGACTACGTCTATCCGACGGTCGGCGATCGCACCTCACCCAAGGAATGGGCCGAGAAAGGGTCGACCGACGTCGTCCACAAGGCGAAGGCGAGGCTTAAGGAAATCCTGGCAAGCCACTACCCGGCGCATATCCCCCGCTCGGTCGACGAAGCAATCCGCGCACGCCTGCCAATTCGATTGCCGCGTGAGCTCATGTTAAGTCCATGATGCGGCCATATCGCGCCTTCAAGCACTGCGGCCATAAACTCGTCTATTGATCGGGTCTGGACCCCCTTGATGCGATTTGAAACCTGACCGAAACTTCTGCATGATGCAGGACGAGCTTGAGATCTCTAACGCCCTGAAGTCCTTCGGAGGCAGGCATTGCGGATAGGTTTGCGAGGTAGGCGCTTCGGCAGCTATCTAGCCCTGTTCTCCTTGATTGTTCAGTTTTCGCTCGCCTTCGGGCATGTCGAGCTCCGGGGTAGCCTGCACCACAACGGTTTGCTGCAGGATATCTTTGAGAACCTGGTCACAGGTGGCCCTCAGCATCCGCAGACTGAGGACCACGGAAACAAGCGCGGCGACAGCTGTCAGCTCTGCTGGCTTCAGGGAGCCGCCGGTTCGGCAACGTTGTCCGACGGTGCTCAACCAAACCCGATCGCCCTGTCCGCTCTGGTGGTTTGGTATGGCATTGCCCGCATAAAGTTGGCTTCGGTCGAGCTCGCTTATCGGGTTCGTGCGCCCCCTATTCCTTTGTCGAACTGAGCAGTCGCATCGACGCAGACAGCCGCCGCCTAACGGCGCAGCGCCAGTCGGCTCGGCAATAGCGTACGGACCATTCAAGGAACAATCGAAATGCAGAAGCCAACCCTTGCCATTTTGGCAATGGCCTTCGCCTGCATGCTTGGCGAGGCACAGGCGGAAGAGGAGAGCCGTCAACTGGGCCCGCATGAGCATGGCCACGGGACGCTCAATATCGCGATCGAGGGCAACACGCTGGACTTAGAGTTCGAAGCACCCGGCATGGACGTCGTCGGCTTCGAGCATGAGGCAAGCACGCCGGAGCAGAAGGAACTGGTCGAGAAGGCGCTGAAGGATTTGGGAGACGGCATCATGGGCTTGGTCGTTTTGCCAGAGGCCGCAGCTTGCAAGCTCGCCTCTAAGGACGTGGCCGTGGTCGCCGAGGAACAGCACGACGTGAAGGAAGGGCAGGCCGAGGACGCGAGCGCGCCCGAGGCCGAGCCGGAAGACCATCACAATGCTTTTCATGGAACCTACCAGCTGACTTGTGCTGCGCCGGACCTGATCACGAGCATCGACTTCCCCTTCTTCGAGCATTTTCCAAACTCCCAGGAACTCGACGTCACGGTGATCGATGAGCGGGGGCAGACCGCTTACGAGGTCAAGCGCGAGGCACCGAAGCTGGAGCTCGCACGTTGACCGACGAAACGAAAATTGCTGATGCCGTGCGGATGCACGGCATCAGCTACCGCTGGAGTGGCAAGGGGAGCTTCGCCCTCGACATAAGCGATTTTGCGCTTTCCCGCGGCGAGCGCTTGCTGTTGCTCGGCCCCTCGGGCAGCGGCAAGTCGACTCTGCTCAGCTTGATGACTGGAATTGTCTCGCCTCAGGCGGGCGAGGTTGATGTGCTCGGCGCCGGCCTGAACAAACTCGGCAGCGCGGCGCGCGACCGGTTTCGGGCCGAACACTTCGGCATCGTCTTCCAGATGTTCAATCTGTTGCCGTACGGGCGTGTGATCGACAACGTGCTGCTGCCGTTGAGCTTTGCGCCGAGACGCAAGGCGCGTGTGACGGCGTTGGGCACCCCGGAGAACGAGGCAAGGCGCCTACTCGACGCGCTTGGACTGGGTGACGAGTTGCACGATAGGCCAGCGGCACAGCTGAGCGTCGGCCAGCAGCAGCGCGTGGCAGTTGCTCGTGCCCTCGTCGGCACACCTGAGATCATCGTGGCCGACGAGCCGACCTCGGCACTCGATGCGGACTCGCGACGGGACTTTCTCGAGTTGCTCTTCAGGCAAGTCGAGAGGGCCGGCGCATCGCTCGTCGTGGTCAGCCACGATCGCGGTTTGAGTGACGAGTTCAGCCGTGTCGTTCGCTTGCAGGACATTGTCACAAAGAGCGAAGGGGTCGCCGCATGATCGTGTTCCGGCTGGCCCTGCAGTCTCTGCGCAATCGTTGGATCACCGCGCTGCTGACCGTCCTCGCCATCGCGATCTCGGTGATGTTGCTGCTCGGTGTCGAGAATATTCGCTCCGGCGCACGTGAGAGCTTCTCGGGCACGATCTCCGGCACGGACTTGATCGTTGGAACCCGCACCAGCGCCATGAACCTGCTGCTCTACTCGGTCTTTCGGATCGGCAACGCCACGAGCAATGTGACTTGGCGCAGCTATCAGGATATCGCCCATCGTCCCGAGGTCGCGTGGGCTATTCCACTATCGCTCGGCGACAGTCACCGCGGCTTCCGCGTGATCGGCACCACAGGTGACTACTTCACCCACTACAAATTTCGTGATGGACAGAACCTGTCATTCGCCGATGGCAAGGCGTTCAATGACCTCTTCGATGTGGTGATCGGTGCCGAGGTCGCCACCAAGCTCAACTATCACCTCGGTGACAAGATCATCCTCTCCCACGGAGTCAGCGCGATCGGTCCGAAGCACGACGACACGCCGTTTCGTGTTTCCGGAATTCTCAATCGCACCGGCACGCCCGTCGACAAGTCCTTGCATGTGAGCCTCGCCGCAATCGAGGCCATCCATGTCGATTGGCAGGCTGGCTATCGAATTCCCGGCCAGCACACGCCGACCGATCGGCTGCGACAGCTTCGGCTCGAGCCGCGCGCGATCACGGCCGCCCTGTTCGGGCTCAGATCGAGGCTTCAGGTGTTCGGCTTCCAGCGCTACGTCAACGAGTATCGCAAGGAGCCGATGGCGGCGATCATGCCTGGCGTGGCGCTGCAGGAGATGTGGAGCCTCGTCGGCACCGCCGAGAACGCCTTGATGGCGGTTTCGGCCATGGTGGTCGTCACCGCCATCCTCGGGATGACGACCATGATCCTGTCAACGCTCAACGAGCGACGGCGCGAGATCGCCATTCTCCGCTCCCTCGGCGCCGGACCGCGGACCATTGTCGGACTGTTGGTCAGCGAGGCAGGCATCCTGACGTCGCTCGGCGTTTGTTTCGGCACGCTCGCTATGTATACGGCGCTGCTGGCCGTTCGATCTCTGGTCGATCATCGGTTCGGAATCTACTTGCCGATAGATTGGCCGTCCCGAGGGGAGCTGCAGCTGCTGGGTGCGATCCTGTTGGGCGGTGTTGTGGCCGGGCTGCTACCCGCCATCCGCGCGTACCGGCTGTCGCTCGCTGACGGCATGATGGTCCGAACATGACCTTCATGGCCACCACTCTATCGTCACTCTCGATCAGCCATTGCGGTGCTGCAGTCCCCGATATCCGTGAGGAGAGATCATGATCGCTCGCCACTGTCGCTTTGCTACAGCCATTCTTCTGATCATTTGCGGGCCTGCGACGTCCGCTCCTGCGGTGCAGAATCCGAAGGTGCGAGAGCATGCTTCGGATATCGAGTTGATAGCTGCCGACGGGCCTCCAGTGCTCACCTGGGAGATGCTCGTGCCAGCCATGTCGCCTTTGGAGAACCCCTACGAGAGTTGGCCCGCCGACCAGCTCGATTTTGTCGATGCACGCAAATACTTGGACAGTTTTCTGCCCGAGCAGAAGTCTGAATTCGCGGCAGAGTATGAGGCGGCGAAGAAGGAGGCAGCCATTGCAAAACAAAAGTTGGCGGGACAGAAGGTCAATCCTGAGGACATATACAAACGGTACATGGATTGGGCCAAGGAAGTAGACCGGCGCGGCCATTCGACGATCAAGGACCTGGATGGGAAACGCGTCGCGATCGCGGGATACCTGCTGCCTCTCGACTTCAACGAAGCGGGGACAACGGAGTTTCTCCTCGTTCCCTACATCGGCGCATGCATCCACGTGCCACCGCCGCCGCCCAACCAGGTCGTCTATGTGAAGACGGCCAAGCCACATCAAGTGACCGAAATTTTCGATGGCGTGAAGGTGATCGGGCTCATGAGGATCGCCAGCGCAAGCAAGGACCTGTCCCTGGTCGATGGCGCTGGCGCCGTAGAAACCGGCTATACGCTGGATGCGGAAAGCATAGAACCCTACCAGTTTGATGAAGGTGGCCAATGAGCAGACTCCCTCGTGTCGTCAGCCCTGATCGCCCACTCGGCCGTTTCAACCGCCTGAGACTTTGGTGCCTCGGCATCGTCTTCGTCGCGCTGTCTGTTTCACCGGCCCTCGCTCACACGGGAGCCGGCGTGGTCGGTGGTTTCTCTGCCGGGTTCAGCCATCCGATCTTGGGCTTCGATCACTTGCTGGCGATGATTGCAGTCGGTCTATGGGGAGCCCAGATCGGCGGCCGGGCGCTGTGGGAGCTGCCGGTCACGTTTCCCCTTGTCATGGCTATCGGTGGCGCCTTGGGAATCTCCGGCGTGCCGCTGCCCCATGTCGAGGTGTTGATCGGCCTTTCCGTTCTGCTCCTCGGATTGGCGATTGCCGTGGCATTCAAACCTGCGAACTGGCTCGCGATGATCGGTGTTGGACTGTTCGCGATCTTCCATGGCCACGCACATGGCGCCGAGCTTCCTAACGCTGCAGATCCGATCGCCTACGCTGTCGGATTCGTCGTCGCCACCGGTTTGCTCCACCTTGCCGGCATCGGTATCGGACTTCTGGTCGGTCGAGGACTGGATGGTTGGATCACCAGGGGCATCGGCGCCATCATCGCGGCAACGGGCGTGTACTTTTTGGCGGCATGACTCATGGATCGACGGTGTCGTATGAAGACGACAAAGCGCCTCGCAACGCTCGCTGGCCTTGCTCTGGTCGTATCCACCGGAAATGCCGATGCCCACTTCATCGATCCCGATCGCAGCATCGTCCACAATGGGATGCTGCACACGCTCGGATCCTATCAGCAATTGATCCCACTCGCGGCGCTTGGACTTGCCGTTGGGCGCAAGCGGCCGCTTAGCGCCATCCTGGTTTTCGTCTTGGGGCTAACTGTCGGATACTGTTTCTTGGGGTATTTGCCGTACCTCTGGTTCCCCTATCTCGATGCAGCGCTCTTCATCGCATGTGGCCTCGCCCTGCTCGGAAACGTGCTTACACACTTGTATCTAGAGATGCCGCCGACCCTCGCTGCCGGACTGTCTTATGGCATGCTGCAGCTTGTCGATGCGCCGGACGATCCTCGAGCGCTCGCGTTCTCGGTCTTCGCCGCACTGGCTGCACTCCTGGTCGTGAGTCTTTTTGCGCTGGTCAGGCGGTGGTTGACGTGGGGCTGGATCAATATCGCCGAGCGCATCGCAGGCGCCTGGGTGGTCGCGATCGGCATCATGCTCATGGCTGCAGCGGCAGCGGCACCAGAGTATGTCGATGAGCTAGCCGCACCACCTATCGATGCGCCTGACATTCAGCTCGATCGACAACCATGAGCGATGACGGGCCCAAAAAGAATTTGTGTCGCTTGACGCCACTCCAAGAGCCCTGCAGTGCGCTCCTTTTTGACCGAGTGACTGGCACCGACGCACCCCGAAGGCTGCAGACATGAGGGCCTCCGTATCTCCGACCGCGCGCCACAGGGCCTCGTAGGTGCGCGCACCGGCCGCGCAAGTGCGCTTTCAACTTTGCAAACGCCATCTCGATCGGGTTGAGATCGGGCGAGTAGGCGGGCAAGAAGAGGAACCAGGCGCCGCGGGCTTTGAGTGAAGCCGAGGCCTTGGCCGATGCGTGAACGGCAAGGTTGTCGAGGATGACCGAGCAGAGCGTCATGAGCCTATCGGGGAACCGCAGCCCGGAAGCAGCTCGAGGCTACATCAAGAAGACCGAAACGCAGCGATTGGCGGCAGCTCGAAAGCGTCGAGCTTGGGTCCTCGATTTAGAACACGCCCGGAACGGGAGTCAGAATGGTGCTCGGAGACGCGAGTCAGAATGACCCGTTGGAGAAATCTGCTCTACACTTACTGCGTTGATTTAGCGGAAGAAAACATTTGGCGCGCCGGGAAGGATTCGAACCCACGACCCCCAGATTCGTAGTCTGGTGCTCTATCCAACTGAGCTACCGGCGCCCGGTGCGGCCGGATACGGCACGCACGGTCAGAGCTGGGCGAGAGGGCCCGGCCCCGGATCGGAGGCGCACATCTAATGGAGACGCAGCCATAACGCAAGGGCCCCCGGAGGATGCGATGAAAGCCGTGGCGATCGCCGGGCCGCACGTCTCAAACCACCCGGCCGCGATCGGGCAGCGTTAACCGGAACGTCGTCCCCGGCCCCTCGAGAAGCCGGATCTCACCGCCATGCGACCTGACGAGCTCGTCGACGATCGCCAAACCCAAACCCGTGCCACCGGGCCTGGCGCTCCCCTGAAACGCCTCGAACAGATGCGCCCGCGCGCGCTCGGGTAGGCCCGGTCCGTTGTCGGCGATGCGGATCTCGACACCGTCCCCAAGCCGCATCGCTGCAATGGAGATCCACCATCCGCTGCGATTCGCCTGCGCCTCGAGCACCTGCTTGGCGTTGACGACGAGGTTCGACAGAATGCGGTAGAGCTGGTCGGGATCGGCATCGACGGTCAGCCCCTCGGAAATGTCGAGCCTGAGCGCGATGCCATCCGAGCCGTGCAAGCCCAGATCCTCGGCGAGCCCCGAGACGATCGGCGCGAGCGGCACCAGGCGGCGCTCGGGCGCGGGCTCGCGCACCTGGCCGTAGCGCAGCGTGTCGGCGCAAAGGCGAATGGCGCGATCGAGCGACGCCAGCAAGCGCGGCGTCACCCGCTCGACCGTCGGATCTTTCACAGTGCCGAGGCGATCCGAGATGAGTTGAGCGGTCGCGAGCACGTTGCGCAGATCGTGGTTGATCTTGCTCACCGCCAGGCCCAACGCCGCAAGCCGGCTGCGCTGCTGCAGCATCGAGGCGAGCTCCGACTGCATCAGCGAAAGCTTCTCCTCGGCGACACCGATCTCGTCGGTGCGGCCGGTCGGGCGGATGACGCGGTCGACGAGCTCGGGGCGCTCGCTGAAGGCGATCATGCTGTCGGTGAGACGCCGCATGGGGCGCACCAGCAGCCAATTCAGCGCCAGGTAGACGAGCGCCGCGGTCACCAGGGAGATGACGACGGAAAGACCCAGGATGTTGAGCGCGAAGGTCACCATCGCCGCCTTGAGCGGTGCTTGCGGCATGATGATCTCGATGAAGTCGCCGGCATGCATGCCGGGCTCCCCGACGACGCGGATCACCTTGCCATCGGCGGCAAGGAAGACGCGCAAGGCGTCGAGAGTCTTCTTGAGCGGGCCGTCGAACCGCAAGTCGAAATGCTCGTCGATCTGGGGCGGCATCTCCTCGCTCAGGATCAACACGCGCTGATCGTTGCGCTTCAAGGCGACGCCGCGAACGGACGCGGTCTTCAAGAGCTCATCGCGCAGCATCTGTGGCAGGATGCCGTCGGGCGCAGCTTCGGCGGCGAGCGAGGCGATCTGGGCCGCCTCGAGCCGTCCCATCAGCCAATTGACGCGGTAGTTGGCAATCGACGGGACGAAGATCAGCACCTCGGCCAGCATGACGAACAGGGCCGTGAGCAGCAGCAGTTTCGTGGACAGGCCGGCCCGAACAGGGACGACGCGCGGCAAGGCGGCGCCGGCACCGCCTTGCCCCATATCCGCTCTTCGCGCCGGATCGCCCATGCCCGAAGCCTAGCCGCCCCGGACGCCGCCGAGCAGGCGCGTTGCGAGCCTGACCCAGGGACTGCCGATGCGGGCTTGGAAAAAGCTCGTCGCTACCCGCCGATTGATCTCCCCGAGCGTCGGGTAAGGCGCCACGTATTGCGCCATCGCCCCGATCTTGAGCCCGGCCGAGATGGCGAGCGACCAGACGTGGATGAGCTCGCCCGCCTCCGCGCCGAGGATGCTTGCTCCGAGAATTCGGCCATTGCGCTTGGTGATGACTTTCACGAAGCCCTCCGTCGCATGCTCGGCCTGGGCGCGATCGTTCTCCGCATAAGGCCAGCGAAGCACATTGATGCGAGAGCCGTAGAGCTTGCGCGCATCCTCCTCCCTGAGGCCGACATGCGCAAGCTCGGGATCGGTGAAGGTAACGCGGGGAATGACGTTCGGATCGACCTTGGCCGGCAGCCTGAACAGCGCACGGCGGATGACGATGCCGGCGTGATAGCTCGCGACATGGGTGAACTGGGGACCACCGGCGACATCGCCGATCGCATAGACGCGGGCGTTGGAGGTGAGGAGGCGCGACGAGACCTTGATGCCCGTCCGATCGAATTTGATACCGGCCTGCTCGAGGCCGAGACCATCGGTGACCGGCCGCCTCCCGGTGGCGATCAGGAGGTGGCTCGCGTCGAGCACCTGGCTCTCGCCATTGCCCGAAACGGCGACCCGCACCCCCCCGCCTTCCCGCGGCGCGACGCCGTCGACCTTGACGCCCTCGCCGATGACCATGCCTTCGCGGCGCAGAGTTTCGACGAGCGGATGCGTCAGCTCCGCGTCGTCCTTGCCGAGCGCCGTCATCGCCTCGATCACGGTCACGCGCGCGCCGAGCCGCAGATGCGCTTGCGCGACCTCGAGCCCGATCGGGCCGCCGCCGACGACGACGAGATGGTCGATGCGGTCGGCGACCGAGAAGATGGTCTCGTTGGTGAGATAGGGGACGGTCTCGAGGCCGGGGATCGGCGGCACCGCCGGTGATGAGCCCGACGCGATGACGAACGTACGTGCCTTGATCTCGTAGTCGCCCGCCTCGACAGTGGTGCGATCGACGAAGCGGCCAGCGTCCTGAATGACCTTCACACCGAGGCCGGTAAACCGCTCGACCGAATCGTTCGGCTCGATCGCCTGGATGACGGACTGAATGTGCTGAACAACGCCCTTGGCATTGACGTTCGGGGCGACCGGCGCGATCCCGAAGGCCTTGGGCGTGCGCATCGCGTGCGCCCGGCGTCCGGCCGCGATCAGCGCTTTGGAGGGGACACACCCGGTCCAGAGGCAATCCCCGCCGAGACGCGCTTTCTCGATCAGCACCACCTTGGCGCCGAGTTGCGCGGCAGCCGCCGCGACACTCAAGCCGCCGGAGCCAGCGCCGATGACGCAAAGATCGCACGTGACCCGCTCGCTCATAGTGTCTCCTCTCGAGCCGGCGACGCCCACGCCAGCCGCGCTCTTCTAGACCAATTCGCCGGGAATATCGAAATCCACCTCGTCAGAGATCGCGTGACGCCTGGCGGGAAGACCACCAGTGCTTCAGGAGCACGGGAAGGATCGCAGCCACCGCCAGCAGCAGGAAGGCGATGCTGAGCTCGGTTTTCGGCAGCGCGCTGGTGTCGATACCGATCGTGCAGTCGAGCGCCGGATTGCTTGCCTTCGTGGCGAGGCAGGCGAGATGGGATTGATGTTGAGCCTCGATCACGGTGCCGAGACTCGCGCCGAGATAAGCATAGACGTAGGTCCCTGGCAGGATCCCGAAGAGCGTGCCGATGAGATAGGTGCGGAAGCTCACCCCGAGCAGCGCCGGAGCGATATTGACGACGACGAACGGAAAAGCGGGTACGAGCCTCAAGAACAGCATGTAGCTCAACGCGTTCTCGGCAAAACCCTGTTTCAAGCGGCCGAGCCAGGGCCCGGCCCGCTCCGCCAGCAACGCGCCGAGCGACGTCTTGACGGCAAGGAACACGAGGGCGGCGCCGATCGTCGCGGCGAGAACGGAGGCCGTGCCACCGGCCCACCACCCGAAGAGGATGCCGCCGGCCATTGTCGCGACGGCGCCGGCGGGGAGCGAAAAGGCGACAAGCGCGATGTAGATGCCGACGAACAGGATCAGCGACAGACCGTAGTTGTCGTCGACGACGGTCCGAAGGCGGTCATAATGCTCGGCCAAACTCTCAAGTGATACGTAGCGGTGCCAGCCGAAGGCGTAGCCGAGGCCGGCGACGAGGACCATGGCCGCGACCGGCAGGTAGCGCCATTCCCGCCGGCGCGTCCACGTGCCGGGTGGGCGTCCCGCGCTCCCGGTGCGCTCTTTCGCGTCTGAGGTCATCTTCGCCACCATAGTCTTGTCTGGCATACCGGTCAGGGCCGATTCCGTCTCGTTCACTCTTAAGTCAAGCTGGGAAGAGACAGTCGGCAAATGGCGGACTTTCACCCACACGTGATGCCGCTGTCCGGAAACGTGATCGCTGGCCCGTTTGCACGCTGCGTTTGACTTTGCCGCCGCTCCTCCCCTATAAGCACCGCAAATCCGCTTACGGGCGCGCACGACTTGGCCCGGCCCATGGCCGGGGAGCCAGGTTGTATTGGCGTCGACACTAAGGCTACGGGAGTTCCGGTCGTGAAGAGAACGTATCAGCCGAGCAAGCTCGTGCGCAAACGCCGGCACGGCTTCCGCGCGCGCATGTCCACCCGCGGCGGCCGCCTCGTGCTCATGCGCCGCCGGTCCAAGGGACGCAAGCGGCTGTCGGCCTGAGTGAACGAGCCGGCGCATCCGCTCGTCACGCTGCGCAAACGGGCCGAGTTCCTGGCCGTTCGTGGCGGGGCGCGGTGGGCAGGGCCGGCCTTCGTGATCGAGGCCAAGGCCCGGCCTATTGACGGCTCATCCGCCGGCCCGCGATTCGGTTTCACCGTCACCAAGCGCCTCGGCACGGCGGTCGTCCGCAACCGTATTCGCCGCCGCCTCCGAGAGGCGTTGCGAACCGGGGCCCATACGGGGGCGAAGGCCGGTTTCGACTATGTGATCATCGCCCGCGCACCGGCCTTGCGGCGACCGTTCGCCGGCCTCGTCGCCGACTTCCGACAAGCCCTCGCGAAAGTTCATCGCAAACCGGGACCGCCGGCGGGCTAACGCGGCGCCGGTACCCATGGCAATTTGCGGCGAGTTCGGTTATTGCGGCGGCCAGTGATCGCGGCGTGCCCCTTCGCCCCCCACCACCAAGGCTCTTCCCGGCTCATGCAGCAACCCGAGAACAACCGCAACTTCATCCTGGCCATCGTGCTGTCGATGCTCGTGCTGATCGGCTGGCAATATTTCTATGCCGGCCCGAAGCTCCGCGAGGAGCAGAAGCGGCGCGAGCAGATCGAGGCGGCACAGCCGCAAGCAGGGACGGCGGGACAGGATGCGGCGGCGCCTGCCTCCACCCAGGCCAGCACGCCGGAGGCCGTGAAACCCCGCTCCGAGGCGCTGGCGCAGGCGCCACGCGTCGCCGTCGACACGCCCGAGCTTCTCGGCTCGATCTCGCTCAAGGGCGCGCGCATCGATGATCTGACGCTCAAGGGCTATCACGAGACGACCGACAAGGGCAGCCCGAACGTGGTGCTGTTCTCGCCGTCCGGCACCGACGCCGCCTACTATGCCGAATACGGCTGGGCGAGCAGCACGCCGAGTCTTTCGGTTCCCCGATCCGACACGATCTGGACCGCCGAAGGCAAGACGCTGACGGCAGCGCAACCGCTGACCATGACCTGGGACAACGGGGCGGGCCTTGTCTTCAAGCGCACCATCGCGGTCGACGACGAGTACATGTTCACGGTGCGCGACGAGGTGAAGAACAACACCGCCTCGCCAGTGACGCTCGCGCCGTTCGGATTGATTTCGCGGCACGGCGAGCAGCACGCGGCTCAGTACTCGGTTCTCCACGAAGGCTTCATCGGCGTGCTGACCGACCGGAAGCTGCAGGAATACAATTACGCTCACATCCGGGATGACGGTGAGGTGTGTGGCCCGACCTGCAAAGGCGAGGCCTTCACCAGCACCGGCGGCTGGCTCGGAATGACCGACAAATACTGGGCGGCGGCTCTCATTCCTAACCAAGAGCGCGCCATCCATGCCAAGTTCACGCGCTACGAGAGCCCCGCGGTCTCCTATCAGGCCGACTACACGATGGATACGGTGACGATCGCGCCGGGGGCATCCGAGAGTGTCGAGAGCCGGCTGTTTGCCGGCGCCAAGCGCGTTCAGACGATCGACAGCTACGAGGCGAGCCTCGGCATCTACAATTTCAACAAGCTGATCGACTGGGGATGGTTTCACTTCCTGACCCGGCCGCTCTTTTTCGTCATCGACTGGATCTACAAGCTGATCGGCAACTTCGGCTTGGCCATCCTTGCCGTGACGGTTCTCGTGAAGGCGTTGTTTTTCCCGCTGGCCAACAAGAGCTATGCGGCGATGAGCAAGATGAAGCTGCTGCAGCCGGAGATGCAGAAGATCCAGGAGCGGTTCAAAGACGATCGCATGAAGCAGCAGCAGGCGATCATGGAGCTCTACAAGAAGGAGAAGGTGAGCCCCCTGTCCGGCTGCTTGCCGGTCGTCCTCCAGATCCCTGTGTTCTTTTCACTCTACAAGGTGCTGCTCGTCACGATCGAGATGCGCCACGCGCCGTTCTTCGGCTGGATCAGGGATCTCTCCGCGCCCGACCCGACGAACATCTTCACGCTCTTCGGGCTGCTGCCGTGGACCCCGCCTCACCTCCTCATGCTCGGCATCTGGCCACTCATCATGGGCGTCTCGATGTGGCTGCAGATGAAGCTCAACCCGCCGCCGCCGGACCCGGTGCAGGCGCGCATCTTCGCCTGGATGCCGGTCATGTTCACCTTCATGCTCGGCAGCTTCCCGGCCGGCCTCGTCATCTACTGGGCCTGGAACAACACGCTCTCGATCCTCCAGCAGAGCTTCATCATGAGCCGGTATGGCGTGAAGCTGCATCTCTTCGACAACTTGAAGAAGGATCTGGGCTGGCTGTTCAACCGCGGCGCGAAGAAGTGAGCCCGGCCGGAGAGACCCCGCCGATCGCCCCTGCACTTCCGCTCGTCGCGAGCTTCGATGCCGACGCGCTGGAGCGTGGCGCGGCCCTCTTCCGGCGCGAGTGGATCTTCCTCAAGGGCGCGCCCGCGTTGAAGGATCTGCCGCCGCAAAGTGAGGTCGAGATCGCGTTCGCCGGCCGATCGAATGTCGGCAAATCGAGCTTGCTCAACGCATTGACCGGCCGCAACAGCCTGGCCCGCACCTCCAACACGCCGGGTCGCACGCAGGAGCTCAACTACTTCACGACCAAGGATATCCCTCTCCTCGTCGTCGACATGCCGGGCTACGGCTTCGCCTCGGCGCCCAAGGCCAAGGTCGAGGCGTGGAACCGCCTGATCCGCGAGTACCTGCGGGGCCGGTCCTCGCTGCGCCGCGTCTTCCTGCTGATCGATAGCCGCCACGGCATTAAGGATGTCGACCTCGAGATCATGGCCATGCTGGACGAGAGCGCGGTCTCCTATCAGGTCGTTCTGACGAAGCTCGACAAGATCAAGGACGGCGAGCGGGCGGGGCTCATCAGCGCGACGGCCGAGCGCTTGCGCAAACGCCCGGCGGCCTTCCCGCTGCTGCTCGCGACCTCCTCTGAGACCGGCGAAGGCATTGCCGAGCTCAGAGCGGCCGTCGCCGAGCTTTCCGGCATCTGATTGTCGGCGATACGGCCAATTCAATTTAACTTATATTCGTTTCCGGCGGCATTTACCCGGCACTAACAGCGGTGAGGTGATATAGTTTCCCGATAACCTCGAACCTGCCGCCGCTGGACGGACAGATCATGGCCACCTACGTCTCGACAGCGCTTGCAGGCGCCCAAGCGAATGCGTGGCACTCCGCCTTCGAACGCGTTTTGGTTCCGGCGGATACGACCGGTACGCTCATCAAGCTCGACAATGCGGACGCGACCTTCACCCGGCTCGTGGGGACGGGCTTTGTGCTCAACGGCTCGAACGTGCCGACGGCCGGGATCGTTACTGCGATGGAGCGTGTCGATGCGTCGGGCAACGTCATCGAGAGCGTCACCGGTCTCAGCCTCAACCTCGCCACGACTTGGCCCGTGCTCTCTCCTCTGACGTTTCTGAGCCTCGTGTTCGGTGGCGACGACACGATGACTGGCAGCACCGGCGTGGACCGCTTCTATGGCGGCGCCGGCAACGACACCATGACTGGGTTCGGCGGAACCAACCTCTACATCGGCGGGATCGCGGGCGCGGGCAACGACACCTTCATCGGTCAAGCGACCGCGGCCGGCGGGGCGTTCGACATCGTCAGCTACGAGAGCGCCTCGACCGGCGTCGCCGTCAACATCCTCAATGGGGATGGATCGGGCGCGGCCATCGATACGGCGAACACGACGATCGGCACTGACACGATCCGCAACATGGACGCCTTCCGAGGCTCCGCCCACAACGACACGATCACGATCGCATCCAACTACACCGGCAAGTTCGCCGGCTTCTTCCAGGTCGAGACCGGCGACGGCGACGATACGGTCACCGGCAACGGCAAGACCGCGCTCGTTTTCTATGACGCCGCTGCGGCCATCTTCGTCGATCTGAACGGTCATCTGAGCCGCTCGCTCGACGGTGCCGCGACCGACAGCGCCCACGTCGGTCAGGACACCCTCACCGGTATCGGACAGGTCGTCGGCACGACGTTCGCCGACAGTCTTGCGGGCTCTGCCGCAGCGCGGGAGAAATTCGAAGGCGGCAAGGGCGCCGACATCATCGCCGGCCGCGGCGGCTACGACGTGGCGGTCTATACCAGCGCCACTGCCGGCATCACCGTGACGATGTCCCAAAGCACAGCCGGCTCCGGCCATGTCGCCGACGGCACGGGCTCGACCGACACCCTCTCCGGCATCGAGGAGATCGACGGCTCGGCCTTCGCCGACCGCTTCGTCATGGGTAAGGGCAAGGACGTCGTCGTCGCGGGCAGCGGCAACGATCGCATCGAGGGCCGCGCTGCCAACGACATCCTTTATGGCGACGCTGGCAATGACCGGCTGACGGGCGGGCTCGGCGGCGACTATCTGACCGGCGGCGCCGGACGCGACGTCTTCGATTTCAACGCGCTCGCCGAAAGCACGAGCAAGGTGGGCTTCCGCGATTTCGTCCTCGATTTCCAGCACCTCGTGGACGACATCGACCTTTCGACCATCGACGCCCGGGCCCATACCAGCGGCAACCAGGCCTTCAGCTTCATCGGCACCGCGCTGTTTTCGGGGGCGGAAGGCGAGCTGCGCTACCAGAAATCGAGCGGTCACACCTTCATCATGGGCGACACCAACGGCGACGGCGCCGCCGATCTGATGATCGAGCTCAACAAGCTCATCGGCGTCACGAAGAGCGACTTTATTCTGTAGCGAATGATTGCCGCAGGCTGCGATTTGATCTCGATCAAAGCCAGACGGCTCAACTCGCCCGCAGCTTTCTCCCGATCGTTTGTCTGCAAACAAGCGGGAGGGGCGTATGACGGCTGTGATGGAACGTGCGGTGCGGCGAGGCGGACGGAGCCGCGCACCCGAGGGTGGCCTCGAAGGCACGGCGTTCGTCTCGATGGGGCAAGCTCGCCGGCCCGAGTTCTCGCTGCTCGGCGCAACCGCCGTCGAGCAATGCGTCACGCGGGCCAAGCAGCTGCTCTCGGACTACGGCGTCGTCATCATCCACCAGGGCGCGGCCAAGGCGATGCTCGCCGCCGGTGCAAAGCCCGGCCGTGACGCCAACCGCTACACGTTTCCCGCCGAGCTGATCGCTGAGGCGCTGCACGCGACACCGAAGTCGGTGACGCTGTGCGGCAAAACCCCGTCCCGGGACATGCCTCTTCCGCGCGGTGATCGCGGCTTCGTCATGCGCACCGGCACGGGCGCCCATGGCTTCATCGACGCAGCCACGAACGTCTACCGGAACATGACCCTCGACGATGTCGGCACCATCGCCCAGGTCGCGAGCCAGCTCGATCAAGTCGGCTTCATCGCCCATCCCTTCGTGCACGGCGTGCCCGAGATCACGGCCGACATTCACTCCTTCGCGAAGGTCGTGACGTCCACCGACAAGCATTGCTGGATCCAGCCCTACAACAAAGAGAACGTGTCCTTCCTGTTGCAGATCGCGGCGGCGGCCGCGGGCGGCGAGGCGGCCTTGAAGGCGCGCCCGATCGCGAGTTGCATCGTCTGCTCGTTCACGCCGCTCGAGTTCAAGGTCATGGATCTGGAAGCCATGATCACATGCGGCCGCTACGGCGTGCCGATCCATGCCTGCAGCTTGCCGTCGGCTGGCGGGACTGCGCCGTTGACCGTGCCGGGCCTCGTGCTGATGGCGGTGACGGAAATCCTCGCCATGGTCGTCATGGCGCATATTCTGGCGCCGGGCACGCCGGTCATCGCTACGCCGCTGATGTTCACGCTCGACATGCGCACCGGCCGCTCGCTGCTCGCCTGCGTGGAATCGTTGCAAGCCGCTGGCATGGCGATCGAGGTCGTCAAGCGCGGCCTCGGACTCGTCGCCCACACCTACGGCGCCGGCTCCGACACGCCGGACCTCGACGTCCAGTCGATGACCGAGCGCGCGCTCCTCGGCCAGACGGTGGCACTCGCCGGGGCCGATATCCTCGGTGGCGTCGGCCAGCTCGAATGCGCGACCGTCTTCAGCCCCGTGCAGGCCGTGCTCGACAACGAGGTTGGCGGCATGCTGCGCCGCTACATCCGCATGCCCGAGGCGAACGACGAGACCTTCGACTGGCCGGAGCTCTCGACCATTCGCGCCGGCGGTCACTTCCTCGACAGCCGCCATACGCTGCGCTACTGCCGCGATCAGCTCGTGCCGGAAGCGTTCATGCGCCAGGGTCGCGACGACTACGAGAAGAGCGGGCGGCGCACGGCCGCCGATGCGGCACGCGACATTTGCCTCGCCCACATGGCGAAGGCCCCGCCCGAGGGCATTCCGAGCGAGACCCAGCGGCAGGACATTGCGGGGATCGTCGCCGATGCCGACCGCTATATTCTCGACCTCGCCGCAAAGAACGCGGGGGCCAGGGCCGAGATCTGAGTCTTGACAGGCGGCGGAACGCGCCGCACCCTATTTGCATGCAAACGATCTGCTGAGGGCTGCTGCCATGACCGAGGCGACGGCGGACGTAAGGACCGAGGACGGCAAGATCCGCTGCGATGCCTGTCCCGTGCTCTGCTATATCCGCGAGGGTATGACAGGCGCGTGCGATCGTTATGCCAACCACGCCGGCAAGCTCGTGCGCTGCGACCCTCATATTGTGCTTGATCGAACGCTGGCCGAGGGCGGCAAGGTCGTGCCCTTCAATGCCGAGCGCAGCTGGGACGGCACCATCGTCCGCAACGGCGAAACCTTCATCACCGCCATCGGCGCCGGCACCACCTATCCCGACTACAAGCCCGCCCCCTTCATCGTCTCCTCGACCGTCGAGGGCGTCGATATGGTGACGGTCGTCACCGAGGGCATCTTCAGCTACTGCGGCGTCAAGGTGAAGATCGACACCGATCGCCACCTCGGCCCCGAGCGCAATCTCGTCCGCGCCGAGGGCGAGCCCATCGGGCATGTCACGACCGGCGAGTACGGCTCGCAGATGTTGTCGCTCGGCGGCGTCCATCACCTGACGGGCGGGTCGAAAAAGGAAGGCCGCGTCACCTGCGATGCCCTGCTCGCGCTGTGCAACGGCAAGGCCGTCGAGCTGACCGTGGACGAGGGCGCCACCGTCGTCGTCGAGGCCGGCAAGCCGCCGATCGTCAACGGGCTCAAGGAAGAGCGCATGCGGGTCGGCTGCGGCTCGGCCACCATCGGCATGTTCGCCAAGCAATGGCTCGGCAAGATCGACGATGTGGTCGTCGTCGACGACCACATCACCGGCGTCCTCTCCGAGCATCAGGCCGGCAAATTCCTCGGCGTGCGCGACACCGGCATCAAGATCAAAGGCCGCCGTTCGACGCCAGGCCGTTACTTCCGCGTCGCCAATCCCGGCACCGGCTGGGGCGGCACCGACATCTCCGATCCGCTGACGATCCTCGGACCCTGGGATCCTAAAGAGGCGTGGGCGGGTCTGAGGTTGCTGATGGTCTCGACCACCGGCGAGCAGCACGCCTATTTCGAGCTGGACGATCAGCTGAAACCGGTTTCGCGACCGCTCCCCGAGGCTTTGCGCGTGTCCGTCGACCGCATCCAGGAAAACTGCGAGCCGGCGCTGTGCACCGTGCTGTTCATGGGCGGTGCGGGAGGCTCTCTGCGCGCCGGCGTCACCGAGAATCCGGTCCGCCTCACCCGCTCGGTGAAAGAAGCGCTGACGACGGTCACCTCGGGCGGCGCACCGGTCTACATCTGGCCGGGCGGCGGCATCACCTTCATGGTCGACGTGACGAAGCTCCCCGCCAACGCCTTCGGCTATGTGCCGACTCCGGCACTCGTCGCGCCGATCGAGTTCACGCTGCGGCGCGAGGACTACGTCGCGCTCGGCGGCCACGTCGATGAGATCCGCGACGCCGGCGCACTCACGTTCAAGGATGGCGTCAATCCCGTCGGTGCGCACGCCGACAATCCTTGGCCGCTCGTGCCGCCCCAAGGACGCCGCCATGGCTGAGGCCGCCGTCGTCCTTGCGCCTGAGGGCCGCTGGCCGGCATCGCAGATCGGCTGCCTCGGCGATGGCCGGTTGCACCTTCAGGATGGGCCGATCGACCTCATCATCGGCGCCGACGGGACGCCCGGCGCGATCCAAGCAGCGTACGGTGCGGCGACCCGACGCTTCGACGGCCTGCTCGCCAGACTTTGCGCGGAGCTGCCTCGCCTGCGGGCCCCCGCAGCGCGAGATACCGCGCCATTTCGCGACCCCATCGCGCAACGCATGCACGCGGCCGTCGTCCCATTCGCGGCGGAGAGCTTCATCTCGCCGATGGCCGCCGTCGCCGGAGCCGTTGCCGAAGCCGTGCTCGCCGCGATGATCGAGGCCGCATCGCTGTCGCGCGCCTACGTCAACAACGGCGGCGACATCGCGCTCCATCTTGAGCCCGGCCAGAGCTTCGACATCGGTCTCGTCGACCGGCCCGACCGGCCGTCCCTGTTCGCCAAGACCTGCATCCGCGCCGAGGATGGCATCGGCGGCATCGCCACCAGCGGCTGGCGCGGCCGCTCCTTCTCGCTCGGTATCGCCGATGCGGTGACGGTACTCGCCGCAAGAGCCGCCGACGCGGACGCAGCCGCAACGCTCATCGCCAATGCCGTCGATATCCCGGATCATCCCGGCATCCTCCGCATTCCGGCCCGCGACCTGCAGCCCGACTCCGATCTTGGGTCACGCCTCGTCACGCGGGCCGTACCTGTGCTCGACGCACACGAGCGGACGAGCGCCCTCGACCAAGGCCTCGCCGTCGCGCATCACCTTGCCGGCAGGGGATTGATCCGCGCCGCTGCCTTGCATCTTCAGGGAGAAACCCGCATCGTCGGGGCTCCCCTCCTCGCGCTCCCGGAGCCCGCCCATGCCTGAGGTCCACGTTCGCAAAATGGTCGTCACCGTCGAGGAGACGATGCACGAGGGCGGCCCCGCGCCAGCCAAGCCCAACAAGCGCGGCGCCGTGCTCGCGGTCATCAAGAACCCGTTTGCTGGTAAGTACGTCCAAGACATCCAGCCGTTCATGAAGGATCTGGAGCCGCTCGGCCTCGAGATGGCGAAGCGCCTGATCGCGGCCCTCGGTGGCAGCCCATCCTCGATCGAGGCCTACGGCAAGGGCGCGATCGTCGGCGAAGCGGGCGAGCTCGAGCACGGCGCGCTCTGGCATGCGCCCGGCGGCTACGGCATGCGGCAGTTGCTCGACGACACGAAAGCGATCGTGCCCTCGACGAAGAAGGTCGGTGGTCCGGGCACGCGCCTCGACGTGCCGCTCGCGCATGTGAACGCGGCCTACGTCCGCAGCCACTTCGATTCCATGGAGGTCGGGCTCGCCGACGCGCCGCGCGCCGACGAGATCGTCTATGTGCTCACCATGTCGACAGGCCCGCGCGTTCACAGCCGCTCAGGTGGCCTCGAGGCCAAGGACATCACCGGAAAGGACGGATTGAGATGAGCGCGAAAATCCGCAAGATCGTCATCCTCGTCGACGAGACGCGGGAGGAAGGCGGCAAGGCCGTCTCGCCGCCGACGCGCCGGGCCGCCGCCGCTGCCGTCATCGAGAACCCGTTCGCCGGCAAGTACGTCGAGGACCTGACGCCCTTGATCGACATCGGCGAGGAGCTCGGCAAGATACTCGCCGAGAAGGCCGTCGCCGCCCTCGGCATCGAGGGCGCCAAGGTCGAGAGCTACGGCAAGGCCGCGGCCGTCGGCGAGAACGGCGAGCTCGAGCATGCGGCGGCCCTCCTGCATCCCAAACTCGGCGCGCCCTTCCGCAAGGTGCTCGGCAAGGGGGCGGCGCTCATTCCGTCCTCCAAGAAGCGTGGCGGTCCGGGCGTTGCTCTCGACATTCCGCTCGGCCACAAGGACGCGGCCTTCGTGCGCAGCCATTTCGACGGCATGGAGATCCGCATCGCAGACGCGCCGCGCGCTAACGAGATCGTCGTGGCGGTCGCCGTCACCGACAGCGGCCGTCCGCATCCGCGCGTCGGCGGCCTGACCAAGGCCGAGATCAAGGGCGAGGACGGATTGCGGTGAGGTCCACTCCAGCATGACGATGCTCCGTGACGCCGCCAATACGAGAGCGGCCCGTCCGAAACGGGCCGAGCCCGCCTCCTATCGTCTCGACGTTCAGGTCGGCTTCGTGCTGCGCAAGGTGAGCCAGCGGCATACCTCGCTGTTCGCCGCGCTGATCGGCGAGGACGTGACGCCGACGCAATGGGCCGTGCTCGCCAAGCTCGCCGAGAAGGGCCCCTTGTCGCAGAACCTGCTCGGCCGCGAGACGGCGATGGATGCGGCGACCGTCAAAGGCGTCGTCGATCGCCTGACCAAGCGCGGCCTGCTCGATGTCGCGCCCGACGGCAAGGACCAGCGCCTGCTCAACGTGTCGCTGTCGCCGATGGGCCAGAAGCTCGCCGAGACGCTGACGGCGCGGGCTCACGAGATTACCGAGTCGACGCTAGCGCCACTCACGTCCGCCGAGCGCCGCACGCTGCTCGCCCTGCTCTCCAAGCTCTGCTGAGGCGCCCACGATGTACGTGAGACCCGCAACGCTCGACGATGCCCTCGCCACGCTCGCACGGCCCGGGCATCGTGTGCTTGCGGGTGGCACCGATGTGTTCCCGGCGCAGGGCGACCGCGCCGTCACCAGCACATTCGTCGATCTCTCGCGGCTGGCCGAGCTCAAGGGCATCGCTGTCGGGGAGCACGAGGTCAGGATCGGCGGGGCCGTGACCTGGAGCGAGTTGCTCAGAGCAGAGCTGCCACGCGCATTCGATGGCCTCAAGGCCGCCGCGCGCGAGGTCGGCTCGATCCAGATCCAGAATGCGGGCACGATCGCCGGCAATCTCTGCAACGCCTCGCCCGCCGCCGACGGCGTGCCGCCGCTGCTGGCACTCGATGCGGCGATCGAGATCGCGGCGCCATCGCGACAACCGCGGCGTCTGCCGCTCACCCACTTCATCACCGGCTATCGCCAAACGGCGCTCGCGCCGGGCGAGATCGTGACGGCTGTGATCGTGCCGCGGACGATCGAGGGGCCATCCTGCTTCATCAAGCTCGGCACGCGACGTTACCTCGTCATCTCGATCGCCATGGTCGCGGCGATCCTCGAATCCGACGCCGACGGCCGCGTCGCCAGAGCCCGCCTTGCAATCGGTGCCTGCTCGCCGGTCGCACAGCGTCAGCCGGAAGCCGAGGCGGCTCTGATCGGGCGCGCTTGCGCTCCCGGACTCTCGGACGCGATCACCCGCGCGCAACTGACGAACCTTGCGCCGATCGACGATTCACGCGCCACCGCCGCCTACCGCCGCGAGGCCGCGCTCGAGCTGGCGAAGCGGGCGATCGAAACACTCGCCGGGGGGCGCTGACATGCAAGATCTGGCGCCCAGGCGCGGCAGCGCTCTCGCGTTCCGGTTGAACGGCGCCAACGTCACCGCAACCGTCGATCCCTCGGCACGCCTGTCGCTGGTGTTGCGCGAGACGCTCGGCCTCATAGGCACGAAGGTCGGCTGCGATGCGGGCGACTGCGGCGCCTGCACGGTGCTCGTCGACGGCGCAGCGGTCTGCGCGTGTCTCACCGCGGTCGCACAAGTCGAGGGCTGCGAGGTCGTGACCGTCGAGGGGCTCGCAGAAAACACGACGCACGGCGCGGCGCTGCAATCCTCGTTTCTTCGCCACGGCGCCGCCCAGTGCGGTATCTGCACACCGGGCATGCTGACCACCGCAGCTGCGCTGCTCGAGAGCAATCCGCGTCCGAGCGACGCCCAAACCTGTGACGCGCTCGGCGGCGTCCTCTGCCGCTGCACCGGCTATCGCAAGATCATCGACGCCGTGACGACGGCGACGACAGCGAACGAAGCGCCGGCCTTGCCAGATGCCGGCGCGGCCGTCGGGGCGCGGATCGAGCGGCTCGATGGCGTGCCGAAGGTGATGGGCACCGAAGTCTACGGCGCCGACGCCTGGCCGCAGGGCGCGCTGCTCGTTCGCGCAATCCGCTGCCCGCATCATCGCGCCCGCTTCCGGTTCGGCGACCTCGACGCTTATGTGCACGCTCACCCCGGCATCGTGCGCGTCCTCACCGCCGCCGACATTCCGGGCGAAAACCGTTTCGGCGTCATCCCCCCGCTCGCCGACCAGCCGGCGCTCGCCGAGACCGAGGCGCGGTTCAAGGGCGAGGCCGTCGCCATCGTCGCCGGCGAGGACGCGGCGATCCGCGCTCTCGATCTGTCGGCCTTCCCCGTCACCTGGGAGCCTCTCGAGCCTCTCCTCGATATCGATGCCGCGACCGCCGAGGGCGCGCCGCTCGTGCATGTCAGTCGCGCCGGCAACATCTTGGTCCGCGGCCGCGTGGTGCGCGGTGACGTCGATGCGGGCTTCGCGCAAGCTGCCGTCAGCGCCGATGCGACCTTCGAAACCGGCTTTGTCGAGCACGCCTACATCGAGCCGGAAGCCGGCTATGCCGAGCGGCACGGCGACCGCATCACGGTCGCCGCCTGCACGCAGGCGCCCTATCTCGACCGCGACGACACCGCGCGCATCCTGGGTGTCGCGCCGGAGCAGGTCCGCATCGTGCCGACGGCGGTCGGCGGCGGCTTCGGCTCCAAGCTCGATCTCTCGGTACAGCCCTACATCGCGCTCGCGGCGTGGCTGCTCGACCGTCCCGTGCGGATGGTCTACACGCGCACCGAATCCCTCCTCTCGACGACGAAGCGGCATCCCTCGCGCATCCGCGTCCGCGCCGCAGCCGATGCCGAGGGCAAGCTCACGGCCCTCGACGTCGAAGGCGATTTCAACACCGGCGCCTACGCCTCCTGGGGCCCGACCGTCGCCAACCGCGTGCCCGTGCACGCCTCGGGGCCCTACTACGTGCCGCACTATCGCGCGCTGACCCGCGCCATTCATACGCACATCGTGCCGGCCGGTGCGTTCCGCGGGTTCGGCATCCCGCAAGTGGCGCTCGCCCAAGAGCAGGTCTACGACATGCTCGCCGAGAAGCTCGGGATCGACGCGCTCGAGCTTCGCATCCGCAATGCCCTGCGTCCCGATCAGCCGACGGTGACGGGCCAGGTGCTCGGCGAAGGCGTCGGCATCCGGCAGTGCTTCGAGGCGCTGCGGCCGCACTGGGCGCGCGCCCGGGCCGAGGCCACGGCAGCGAATGCGAAAGCAGCGGGCCCGATCCGGCGCGGCGCCGGCATCGCCGGCATGTGGTACGGCTGCGGCAACACCTCGCTCGCCAATCCCTCGACCATCCGCATCGGCGTCAAGCCCGACGGCCGCATCGGCCTGCATCAAGGCGCCGTCGACATCGGCCAGGGCTCCAACACCGTCATCACGCAGATCGCCGCCGACGCGCTCGGCCTGCCGATCGCCCTCTTCGACCTCGTCTCGGCCGACACCGATCTGACGCCCGACTGCGGCAAGACCTCGGCTTCGCGCCAGACCTTCGTCACCGGCAAGGCCGCAGAGCTCGCGGGCCGGGCGCTGCGCCAGCAGATCTTAAGGCTCGCCAACGCCGGCTCCGACGCCAAGCTCGCAAGCGACGGCGGCATCCTCGTCGTCGCCGACGGCGCCGAGCGGCGCCGCATTGATCTCGGCACACTCCCTGGCGCTGCCTTCGGCTACGTCCTCATGGCGGAGGAGACCTTCGACCCGCCGACCTCGCCGCTCGATGCCGACGGCCAGGGTGTGCCCTATGCTGTCTACGGCTTCGGCGCGCACATGGCGGAGGTCGCCGTCGACACCGCGCTCGGCACCGTCAAGGTCCTCAAGATCACCGCCGCCCACGATGTCGGCCGTGCCATCAACCCGTTGCTGCTCGAAGGCCAGATCGAGGGTGGCATCGCGCAAGGGTTGGGGCTCGCGCTGATGGAGGAGTTCACGCCCGGCCGCGGCGAGAATCTGCACGACTACCTGATCCCGACCTTCGGCGACATGCCGCCGGTGACCTCGATCCTCGTCGAGGACGCCTCCCCCGTCGGGCCTTACGGCGCCAAGGGCATCGGCGAGCAGGCGCTCATCCCGACCGCGCCCGCCATCATGAATGCGATCCACCACGCGACCGGCGTGCGTACCTTCAGTGCCCCTGCGACGCCCGACAGGTTGCGGCGTGCGATCCAGTCGTCGCCCGCCCGCTCGTAACCGGCTATAGCTCGTCGGACGACGAGGGGCCGGAGATGCGCCATGGCTGCGGGCCTGCATGACGACTTCTATGCCCAGCTGACGCCGTTCAGCCAGTTCGCCGACGCGCTCGATCTCGCGCGCTACCATCCGCTGCCCGACGACTGGATCGTCGCCACCGCCGATGTCGTCAACTCGACGAGCGCCATCGCCGAAGGCCGCTACAAGGACGTCAACATGGTCGGCGCGAGCGTCATCTCGGCGGCGCTCAACGCGCTCGAGGGACGCTCGTTTCCGTTCGTGTTCGGCGGCGACGGCGCGGCGCTCGCAGTGCCTCGATCGGCCCGGGCGGAGATCGAGCCGGCGCTCGCCGACGTGCAAGCCTGGGCCAACGCCGAGACCGGCCTGCAGCTGCGCGCGGCCATCGCGCCCCTCACCGCGATCCGCGCCGCCGGCCTCGACGTGACGGTCGCCCGCTTCGACGCGAGCCCGCATGTGAGCTACGCCATGTTCGCGGGCGGCGGTCTCGCCTGGGCGGAGAAGCAGATGAAGGCCGGCGCCTTCGCCGTGCCGCCGTCGCCGCCGGGCCGTCAGCCCAATCTCAAGGGGCTGTCGTGCCGCTGGCAGCCGATCCCGGCGCGTCAGGGTTTGATCGCTTCGCTGCTCGTGACGCCGGCGCGGGGAACGTCCGACGCAGCCTTCCAGCGCGCCGTGACCGAGATCGTCGCGCTGATCGCGGCCGAGACACGCGAGGGTCATCCGGTGCCGTCCGCCGGCCCCACCTCGCGGTATCCGCCGGCCGGCATCGACCTCGAGGCGAGTGCCACGCGCGGTGCCGCGGATGTGAAGCGGCATCGCCGCACGCTTCTCAAGCAGGCGCTGATCGCTCGCTTCCTCGATCTGACGGGCTTGAAGCTCGGCTCGTTCGACATCAGGCGCTACAAGAAGACGCTCGTCGCCAACACCGACTTCCGCAAGTTCGACGACGGGCTGAAGCTCACGCTCGATTGCTCGGAAACGCTGGCGGCGAAGATCGAGGCGCGGCTCGAGGCTGCGCGCCGGGCGGGCGCCCTCTACTATGGCCTGCACCGTCAGGCGGAGGCGCAGATGACGTGCATCGTGCCTTCGTATTTGACCGACGACCATTTCCATTTCGTCGACGGCTCCGCCGGCGGCTACGCCAAGGCCGCGGAGAGCATGAAGGCGCAGATGGCATCGTGAGTGCCGTTTCGGTGGACACCGCGAACGGCGTAGGTGCGAGCGGCGCTCGCCCCTCTTGCATCACGACGATACGGCGAAGTGGGGCGACCGCCGGTCGCCCCTACGGCGGAGATTGCCTGCCCACCCAACGCGTCAAGGACGCACGATCTATCCGCCTCTCCCCGCTTGCGGGGAGAGGGCAGGGTGAGGGGCAGCCACAAAGGAGATCGTTGCTACTCGCTATCTCGTCATCCTCGCGCGGCGCGAGCATGTGCCGTAGGGCGGGTTGAGCCGTAGGCGAAGCCCGCCACCTCGCGCACCGACGATGCGGTGGCGGACTTCGCGCAGGCTCAGTCCGCCCTACGGCATTGATCCGTGCCGCGGGCCTACCCGCCGATGATCGTGGAAAAGAAGCGGAAGCCCGCCTCGCCCATGGCGCCGATGATGCCGGCGGCGGCCATGGCGGCGAGCCAGAGCACGAAACGGCGGATCATGCGTCCGTAGTTCGTGTTGACGCGCACCTCGATGACCTGCTCGGGCAATGCGGTCTCGGCTGCCAGACCATCGGGCCCGACGGAACGCGCCGACACGACCAGCTGCAACCGCGCCTTGCCGGCGTAGTGCGGCGTCACCGTCCAGCGCCAGCTCGCGAAGTCGTCGCTGACGATGCCGAGCGTATTCTCGACCCACTGCGTCTCGGGCGAGGTCGCCTCGATGTAGAAGCCGCCCTCCGGCGCGCGCAGGCGGACCGACATCGCCTTCGCCACCTGCACCTTGTAGGCCGTGACTTGGCCATGCATGCCGTCGCTCAAGCCTTCGAGCGCGGAGCGGGCGATGCGCACCTCGACTTGCTCGGGCGTGCCGACGCGCATGCGGCGCGGAATGTTCTCGAGCAGCGAGCCTTCCGTCACCGCCGGATTGTGCGGGGCAGGCCCCGGCGCGCGGGCTTGCCGCGGCGCGCCCTGTGGAGCGCCCTGCGGCATCGGCATCGGCGGCCGTCCGCCCATGGGCGGCGGCGCCATGCCGGGCCTCGGCGCGGCTGTCGCCGGGGGAGGTCCCGGCGGATGCCAGCCCGGCGCGCCAGGCAAGGGCGGTGGGGCACGCATGCGATCGGCGGCTTGCGGCGCGGGCATGCCGTTCGGCTGCGCCGCGCGCGGCAGAGGCGGCCGGCCGGTGCGCGGCTCAGGAGACGGCGGCAGCTCGTACCGGCCCTGATCCAAAGGCTCCGGCGGCCTCGCCCCGAGAGGCGGCTCGCGGCGCGGCGGCGGCTCGCGACGCGGCGGTGGGGCCGGTGCGGCCGGCGGCGGCTCGTAGGCCGGCGGACGGGCCCGCTCGTAGCTGCGGTCCTCTTGCGCCTGGCTCATCTCCGAGCGGATCGAAGCGAGGATATCGTCGTCAGAGGACGGCTCGGGCGCCTTGGGCGCCGCCTGGGGCCGCGTCTGCCGCTCGACCGGCGCTGCGCTCTCGAAGGGCTTCGGCGCGGGTCTGGCGGGCGGCGGCTCGGCCTTGGCCGCCCGGGCTGGCGCCGGAGCGGGCGCAGCCGCACGGGCCTGCAAAGTGCGAATGGCCTCCTCGAAGGTAAGGCCGTGCGTTCTCAGGAACTCGGCGGCGGGGCTGCGGCCCTCGCCGATCAGCGCCGCCAGCACGATCGCCCCATTGACGACCTGACGGCGCGACTGCTGGGCCGCCTGGCGCGCGGCCTCGACGACCTTGGACAGCTCCGGCGACATGAGCGGCTCGCCCGCGTCGCCCGAGACTCGATCAGGAATGCGGCTGACGTAGCCGGCGACATCGTCGCGCAACCGGTCGACGTCGATGCGCGAGGCATCGAACACGGCGAGCGCATCGGGATCCTCGGTCAACGCCAGGAGCAGATGCTCGAGCGTCACCTGACGATGAC
Organism: Hyphomicrobiaceae bacterium; assembly: GCA_046348995.1. Classification (GTDB taxonomy): domain Bacteria; phylum Pseudomonadota; class Alphaproteobacteria; order Rhizobiales; family Hyphomicrobiaceae; genus JANNSX01. The sequence continues at coordinate 590,821 of JAXMDB010000001.1, read as the reverse complement.
CCTGCTCCTCCGCATAGACCTGGGCACGCCGGAGCGTGGCGCGAAAATTCTCGGCGCCGCCGTCGTCGGTCATACCGTCCTGCGAGGCTGCAAAGGCCGCCCCCTCCATCCCGTCCTCCTGCCGGCCCGCATCCCCGAGAGCGCGCCACATGTTCCCGCGAATCTCCAGATTCGCCGGCTCAGCAGGACACCACTTTCGCGGCATCATTGTGGGGCTGTCGAGCGTTTTTTGCGCTTTTGATCGATTTGCGAGCAAGTCGCTAGGGCTTGAGGGGGGCATCCGTCCCGTATAAGTCTCGGCCACCTTGAGAATTGAGGATCATCCATGGCCGAATCCGGCGATAAACCGACACGCCAGAGCATCCCGCCGCAGCTCCAGGCGGCGCTCCTTTCGGAGGCGCTCCCCTATATGCAGCGCTACGACGATCGCGTGGTGGTGGTGAAATACGGCGGCCACGCCATGGGCGATCCGGCGCTCGCCCGCGCCTTCGCGCAAGACATCGTGTTGCTCAAGCAATCGGGCGTGAACCCGGTCGTCGTGCACGGCGGCGGCCCGCAGATCGGCGACATGCTGAAGCGGCTCGACATCAAGTCGGACTTCGTCAACGGCCTGCGCGTCACCGACAAGCCGACGATCGAGATCGTCGAGATGGTGCTCGCCGGCAAGATCAACAAGGAGATCGTGGCGACGATCAACCGCGAGGGCGGCAAGGCGGTCGGCATCTCGGGCAAGGACGCCAATCTGTTGCTCGCCAAAAAGATCGACAAGATGCCCGATCCGCAGTCGAACCTCATGAAGGCGGTGGACTTGGGCTATGTCGGCGATCCCGTCGAGGTGAACCCGGAGATCCTCGAGGTCATGGACCGCTCGGACTTGATCCCGGTGGTCGCCCCCATCGCCGTCTCGGCCGAGGGCGAGACCTTGAACGTCAACGCCGACACCTTCGCGAGCGCGATCGCGGCCCGCATGAAAGCCGCACGTCTCTTGCTGCTCACCGACGTCGCGGGCGTCCTCGACAACGAGAAGAAGCTGATCGAGGAGCTGACGGTCGGGGAAGCCCGCCGGCTCATCAAGGAAGGCATCATCACCGGCGGCATGATCCCGAAAGTCGAGGGCTGCATCGATGTCGTCGAGCAGGGCGTCGAAGCGGTCGTGATCCTCGACGGGCGGGTGCCGCACGCGGTGCTGCTCGAGCTGTTCACCGAGCACGGCTTCGGCACGATCTTCCGCGAGGCGCCACAGAAAAAGTCGAGGAAATCGAAGAATGCCTGAGCGCACGCAAGGTGGCTTCGATCACGTCGACACCTGGATCTTCGATCTCGACAACACGCTCTATCCGGCGCACTGCGATCTCTTCTCGCAGGTGAGCCAGCGGATGAGCCGCTTCGTCGCCGATCTGCTCGGCGTGTCGGTGGACGAGGCGCGCGTGGTGCAGAAGAAATACTACCACGAGCACGGCACGACGCTCGCGGGGCTCATGCTGCACCACGAGGTCGACCCCAAGCCCTACCTCGACTACGTGCACGACATCGACTACTCGCCGGTGCCGGCACTCCCGGCGCTCAAGGCAGCGATCGAGGCGCTGCCCGGGAGCAAGCTCATCTTCACGAACGGATCCCGCCGGCATGCGGAGCGCGTGACCGACCGGCTCGGCATCACGGATTTGTTCTCGGGCACTTTCGACATCGTCGATTCAGCCTACATCCCCAAGCCGCGCATGGAAGGCTACGATCTGTTCCTGAAGGCGCATGGCGTCGCACCCGAGCGCTCGGCCTTCTTCGAGGATCTGCCGCAGAACCTCGAGCCGCCGTTCGAGCTCGGCATGACGACGGTGCTGGTGCGCACGCATCTGGACGATCATCCGAAACTCGTCGAGGCGCAGTCTTGGGCGACGCTGCCCGAGCACATCCACCACCAGACCGACGATCTCACGGGGTTCCTCACGTCGATCGTGCGTTGAGCCATCCAAGGGCCATCCGCATCGCCCGCGAGAGCGCTTCGGCGGCGATGAGCGAGAGCAGGATCGTCAGGCCGAGCATGAGGACATCCGAGCCGCGCGCGAGCTTCGCGACGACCGCGACGACGATGACGTGCGTCAGATAGACGAACATCGACTGCTTGCCGAAATACATGGCGGCACGCGCGGCAAGCGCCGGTAGACGCACCTCACCGATCCAGGCGATCGCCGCGGCGGAGACGGCCACGAGCACAGGCGCGATCAGGCCGGCCGTGGCGAATGGCAGAGCAATGGCTGCCGCGACGAGCGTGATCACCGCCTTCTCGGCGGCACTGCGCGCATAGAACAAGCTCCAGCCGGTAGCCATCAGTTGTAGCCCCATGAGAGGATGGCGAACGCTCGTTGGCCCGAGCATCTGGCCGAGATCGAGCGCCATCGCTGCGCCGTAGAGAACAATCGCGGCCACGAGTCCGGCGAAGAATTGCTGGGTGCCAATCCAGCGCCGGACATCCGGCAACACAAAAAGCAGGGCGATCAACAGCACAGCCTGCACATAGAGGCACACGAACCAGTAGGGCGTGATGCCGTGCGGATGAATGTCTGTGTCGAAGTTGCCGGCAAGCGCGAACCATTCGGCATCGACGGGCGCCATGAAGACAGTCACGCCGATCAGGATCGCATAGTACGCGGCGACGATCGGCCCGAGCATGGTGACGATCGTGCTGACCACGTCACCCTTCATGAGCCTCGGCATCTGGAAACGCGCGAGCGAATAGCCCGACAGCATGAGCAGCACATGCACGCCGCCGGCGATCGGCCAGGCTATAGCGTGCAGACCGATGACGGCCAAGAGCGCCAGATTGCGGCAGACGAGATCGACGCCGATCGTTTGCCAAGCCGGCTTTGCCTTCGGCGCCAGGGCTTCGAGGGCTGCAAGCGGCATCATCTCCCAGCCGGGCGGCGCCTCGCCGAGGCGCTCGGTCAACGCCAGTTGCACCTCGAGGTAGGCGAGGCTATCGCCGCCGTGCTCGACGAAGCTCTTCGTGCGATCGATGGTTTTGCCGCGGAGCGCTGCGGCAAAGGCTTGGGCGATGCCGCCGTCGATCGATTGCGAAACGGCCGCGCTCGCAGCCCTGGCGCCGAGCGCGCGATAGTCGACCTTGCCGGACGCGAGCAAGGGCACCTCGTCGAGGGCGATGACGGCAAGCGAGGAAGCAGGCAGCGCATAGTGCGCCACGAGATCGGCCTGCAGCTGCGCGCAATCGGCGTTCCCGGTCGCGAACATCGTGATCCGCTCGTCCGTGCCGGTGGCGTAGGCGGCGATGCCGTCGCTGCGCAACCGCTGCTCAATCTCGTCGAGGCTGACGCGAAGGCCGAACATCTTCACGAAGCGGCTCAAGCGTCCCGCGATGCGGTAGTAGCCGTTAGGCTTGCGCAGCGCGAGGTCGCCGGTGTGCAGCACGGCGGGGCCTTGCGGCAGCGCGAGATCGGCCGCGCTCGTCGCATAGCCCATCATGACGTTCGGACCATGATAGACGAGCTCGCCCGGTATATCCGGCCCGTCGATGACCCGGCCTTGCGCATCGATCAGCTCGAAGCGGCCACCGGGGACGGCCTGGCCGATGGCGTCGGTATTCGCCGCCAGATCCTCGGGCGGCACATAGGCCATGCGCGGCGCGGCTTCCGTCTGGCCGTACATGACGAAGAGCGTGATTCCGCGACGCCTCGCGAGCGCGGCATAGCGCTCGATGGCCTCCGGCGCGAGCTTGCCGCCGGCCTGCGTGATCGTCCTTAGTGTCGGGCACGGGCGCGCGTCGAACCCGCTCTTGTCCAGCAAATCGAACTGCACCGGAACCAACGCCAGCGAGGTGGCGCGCAGGCGATCGAACGCCGTCCAAAATGCGTCCTCGACCACCGAGCGTTCCGTCAGCACGAGCGAAGCACCCCTCATGAGATGCGTGTGCAGCACCGACAGGCCGTAGGAGTAATGAAACGGCAACGTCGTCATCGCGCGCTCGTCCGGACCGATGCCGAGGTAGGCCGCGATCGCCTCCGCATTGGCGCGCAGGTTTTCCGCCGAGAGCCGGACGAGCTTCGGCGCGCCGGTCGTCCCCGAGGTCGAGAGCAGAACGGCGAGATCGGGATGCAATGCGATCGGCTCGACGTTGCCGATCTCGGTCCGCCAGCCATCGGCGGACTTCGTGAAGACGATAGTCGGCCGGTAGATGTCGCGGATGCGCGGATCGGCGGCGGTTGCGCCCTCGGCGGCGAGGATCACCGGCCAGCCGGCACGTAATGCCCCCAAGTAGGCCGCGATCGGCGCGACGGCGTTCGCCGTCTCGAGCAGCACCAGCGGCCGCGTCACGCTTGCGGGCAAACGCCCGCGAACAGAAGCCGCCCAAGCATCGGCCTGAGCCGCCAGCGCCGCATGACTCGTGACGGCGCCGTCCTCGGTGACGAGCGCGGGCCGGTCGCCGAACGCGCCCTGATCGCGCCAGAAGCTCATGCCGCCCAAGTCCTTGCCCGCTCTGCGCGAATCACTCAGGGTCGAAATCTATCACACGCGCGGGGCCGTCGATGATGCGCTTTCTGCAACCGGGCTTCTTCCGCGTCATGCTCGCCCTGAGCGTCGTGGCGAGCCACCTCTCCAACTACGAGATCGGCCGGCCGGCGGTGTTCGCGTTCTTCGCGCTCTCCGGCTTCTGGGTCATGCGCATGTATGACGAGAAGTATGCGACGGGCGGCGGCGCGGGCGTGTTCTTCATCTCGCGCCTCTTGCGCATCTGGCTGCCGTTCGCGGTGGCCTATTTGGGCTTCGTCGCCATCAAGGCGATCGGCTTCGGCGAGGCCGATGCGCATGCGCTCGCCTCGCTCGGCATCCTCGGCATCGCCTCGACCGGCAACGACGTTCTGGGAGTCTCCTGGTCGCTCGATATCGAGTTGCAGTTCTACCTTCTCGTGCCGCTGCTGTGGGTGGTCATCACCGAGCTCGATGCGCGCAAGCTGCCGGTGGCCGGCACGCTCGTCGCGGTGGCGACGCCGCTGACCGTGCTCGGGTGGTGGCTCGGTCTCGGCTATGGCCTGTGGACCGTGCTCGCCTATCTGCCGGGCTTCGTCGCAGGATTGCTCATCTGGCATTCGGGATGGCGGCCGTCGCGCGGGATCGCGCTGGCCTCCGCGGGTGTGTTCGTCATCGCCGCAATCGTCATGTGGCTCGCCCATCCCGAGACGCGCGCCTTCCTCGAGAAGGATACGCCGAACGTTGTCAACGAGGACTGGTTCGGCATGGCGTGGATGGCGCTGCTCATCCCCTTCATCGCCTACAACGTGCGCCAGAGGAGCGATTGGCTCGACCAGCATCTGGGCAATTTCTCCTACGCGCTCTACATCACGCACTGGCCGGTGATCTGGATCGTGCGGCGCGTCATCGAGGCGGGGCCGGGCACCGAGAAGGCGATCGCGCTGACTGCGGTCGCGATCGTCGCCGTCGCCTTCTACGTCCTCGTCGATCGCAACGCCGAGCGGCTGCGGCAGGCCTATCTCGCCTGGCGGTTGCGACCTGTGGGGCGAGTTTTGCACAGCTGAATGCCGATCGTACGTTGGGTTAGCGTGGAACGCGCGTAACCCAACATTGAGAAGCGAGCGCCCCGTTGGGTTACGCGCGGATCGGCGCTCTTGCTCTCACAAGCTTGGTCGGCCGCGCCAACCCAACCTACGATTGCACCGCCGCTTCACCACGCGAGCCCTTGAGGCAGCTTCACGATCGCGACCAGCGGGCGGTGATCGGAGCCGGCGTCGGGGCCGAGATGGACATCGGTGACGGCAAGCTCCCTCGACACCCACAGATGATCGATGTTGAGCTGCGGCAGGAACCAGCGCGATTGCGACGGCCAGCTCGGCAGGTAGCGGCCCATGTGGGTCAACCCCGAGTCCTCACGGAACACCTCGAAGGAGTGCGACCACCAGGTCGCGTTGAAATCGCCGGCGACGATGACCGGTCCGGGAGCACTGCGGGCGAGGCCGGCGACGCGGCGCATCTCCAAGAGATGTCCGTTCGGCCCGTCGATCGGCCGCATCATGTGGGCGGCGATGACCGTCAGCGGTCGAGGTCCGGCACCGAATGTGACGATCACGCGGGGTGGACCATCATCAAGCTCGCGCCGGCCGTCCGCCGTCGAGGCGAAGGGATGCTTCGAGAGAATCTCGACCGAGCACTCCCACGTCTCGGAGCACCCCGTTGCATACGGATAGCGCTCCTTCTCCCGATCGATCAGCGCCCGCTTCGTCGGTCCGAACTCGACGAGCAGAACCACGTCGGCATCCTCGCGCTCGATGTAGGCATGCAGACGCTCGAGGTCCAAATTCGCATGCCACGTATTGAAGCTGACGATCTTGATCTCGTCCGCGGCTGGACGAACATTCGCATCGACCGTCGAGCGCCATGCCAGGACAGCCGGCACCGCTACCGTCGCCAATCCCACGACGACGAGCACGAGCCACGCACGGCGCCGCCACACGAGCGCGAGCGTCCCCCCGATGACGCCGCCCAGCGCCTGCCCGATGAGATGCGAGAACGCGTCCGCGTAGGTCGAATGGGCACCGAGCGCCCAGAGCGCGGTAAGTCCGAGCGAGGCTATGAGGACGAGCGCCGCCACCAGCGGGCCGAGCGAAAATCTCTGCGTCACGGGAATGTCCTCTTCGAGAGGGCCGTTCTCTTCTCATACATCGCCGACCTTGACCACTGCCGGCGACCGGCCCACGAACTCGCCGCAATTGCCAAGCATCCTCTTAAGTGGCTGATCGATTTGGGGGAATTGCTCTATGCGAACCCAACTGCTCGTCTGGGCAGTGACATCGGCCTCGTTGCTCGGCCCGTCACTGACCGCTTCGGCCCAGTCGGCCCCTCAATGCGGCCCCGGCTTCAAGCCGGTCGCCGCGTCCGGTAGTCGCGTCACGTGTCTCAGGAATGTGTCGGCCGCGACTGCCGAGAAGGCGGACAAAATCGCGCGCGGTTGGCAGCGCAAGGTCAACTGTATCGGCGGCGAGCCGAGCGAGGCGCAAGCGGGCGTCGGCGAGAACAGCCTCGGCGCCTTCGTCGTCACGGTCCGCTTCGCCTGCGAGGGCCAGTAGCGGTCCCATACGCAGTTGACAACGGCCCGCCACCCTGGGCCTCCTCCGGCGGAGCGGCGACTGGGAGCCGCTCCTCCCCGAGAGCGCGAGACAGGTGGCGACATGGCGTCCCGATCCAAAGCTTCCGCACAGGCCGACGAATGGGGCCGGCTCGGCGTCAATGCGGCACGCAACGGCGAGGCGCTGCTCGCCCGAGGCTATCTCGCGCGCGCCATCGAGGCGGACCGGCGCAATCCGGCGCACCGGCTGAACCTCGCTATCGTCTTCGAGAGCCAGGGCATGCTGGCCGAGGCAGCGTCCCTGCTGGCGGAGACGCTGGCGCTCGTGCCCGACACCTTCGACGCCGCCGATCGCCTCTCCTCCCTCCTCTCCCGCTACACGCTCGAGGATCCGCGCCAGCTCGACGCGCATGGATTGCGCGCAGCCCTCGCGTTCGACCGCACCGATCGCCAGGCGGTGGGTGAGGTAGCGCTGGCGCGATTGAAGCAGGACGGCCTCGTCGGCGATGCGGCGACGGCAGGGCAGCTTGCCCGCCGCACTCCGGACGCGCTCCGTAACGATCTCTTACTCGCGGCGCTCGCCACGACCGTCAACAAGGATGCCGGGATCGAGACTTGGCTCACCGGCTTGCGGCGCACGCTGCTCATCGAGACCCCACCTGAGCGCTTCGAGGAGCGCGGCTTGCAGGCCTTCGCCTTGGCGATGGTCCGCCAAGTGCTGCTCAACGAGCATGTCTGGCCGGAGACAATTGCCGAGACGGAGGCGCTCACGGCGCTCGTCCTCGATCCGGCGCGGCTCCTCGACGGTGACGCCGAGATGGGCAGGCGCCTGATGCTGGCGCTTCTCTATCGGCCACTCGCCGGGCTTCTGCCGGCGGGGACGAAAGCCGACGATCTCGCAAGGGTACGTCCGAAAGCGCTGCGCGAGCTTATCCTCGAGGAGTGGCGCGAGCGTGAGGCCGAGCAGAAGCTCGCAGCCAGCATCCCGCGCGTTGCCCCCATCGTCGACGACACGTCACGGCGGGTGCAGGCCCAGTACGAGGCGGCGCCCTATCCGCGCTGGCGAAGCCTGCGGCTGCCGCGTCCCGGCGCCATCCCGCGCGCGCTCGGCCGCTTCCTGCCCGCCGATGACCTGCCGCGCTTCAGCGACGCCTGCGACGTGCTCATCGTCGGCGCCGGCACCGGACGCCAGGCGCTCCAATCGGCTGCGGGCTACGGCAAGGCGGCGCGGATCGCAGCCGTCGACCTCTCGGCGACGAGCCTCGCCTACGCCATGAGGAAGGCGAGCCACTTCGGCGTTTCCAATATCACCTTCCGCCAAGCCGACCTGCTCGTCCTGCATCCGGCGGCAGCGCAATACGATGTCGTCGAATGCGTCGGCGTGCTGCACCACATGGCGGACCCTTGGGTGGGGCTGACACGCGTAGCGTCCCTCATGAAGCCCGGCGGCATCGCCTATCTCGGGCTCTACTCGGCTGCGGCGCGCAAAGAGATTACAGCGTTGCGCCAGGCTCCCGGCTACCCCGGCCCGGAGTGTAGCGACGGGGAAGCGCGACTCTATCGCAAGTCGCTGCTCGACGGGCAGGACGGCGCTCGGTTCGCGCAATCGAAGGATTTCTATAGCCTCTCCGAGTTCCGCGATCTGGTGCTGCACGCGAGCGAGCAGCCGTTGACGCTCGCTGACATCGCGACCAACCTCGAGCGCTTGGGTCTGACGTTCTTAGGCTTCACCCTCGACGCCGATGGCGAGGCCAAGTACGCCGCCGCCTATCCCGACGAACGTTTCCCCGGCACGCTCGAGCACTGGATCGCGCTCGAGGCGGCCAATCCGCATGTGTTCGATGCCATGTATCGCTTCTGGGTCCGCAAGGCCCCTTGACGCGTTGACACCACGGAGGTCCGCCCCGTGAACGCACCCTTCTATCCGCCCAAGGTCCGCCCGCCGCGCTACCCCGAGCGCTTTCCCTTCGTCATGCTCGACGTCGTGCGCAATCCGCTGTCAGTCTGGCCGGCCGAGGTCTACGAGCAACCGCTCGTGCATCGGCGCGGGCCGCTCGGCGTGTTCACCTGGGTGCTGGCGCCCCACCTCATCAAGACCGTGCTGCTCGACGCCCAAGACAAGTTCGTCAAGACGCCGATCGAGAAGCGCGTGCTCGGCCCCCTCCTCGGCAACGGCATCTTCACCTCCGACGGCGCCGACTGGAAGTGGCAGCGCCAGGTCGTGGCGCCGCTCTTCAGGCACGGCGAGCTGTTGGCCTGCGTGCCGGCGATGACGGCCGCCGCCGAGCGCACGGTCGAGCGCTGGCGTGAGCGCGGGGCCGGCCCCCACGACATCGAGCACGACATGACGTCGGCGACCTTCAAGATCATCGCCGACACGATGCTGCCCGGCGGCGACACGTTCGTCGCCAACGCCATCGAGCGCGCGCACGCGGACTATCTGCTGCCGATCTCGTGGGAGATCGCCTATGGCATGCTCGAGCTGCCGCGCTGGCTGCCGCATCCCAAGAGCTGGTCGATGCGGCGCTCGGAGCGGGACTTGCGGGCGGCCGTCGCGGCGCTGATCTCGGCCCGCCGCCGCACGCCCGGCGATCGCGACGACCTGTTTTCCCGGCTGATGGCGGCGCGCCACCCCGAGACCGGTGAGCCGATGTCGGATCCGCAGCTCATCGACAACCTGCTGACCTTCCTCGCGGCAGGCCATGCGACGACGGCGATGGCGCTCACCTGGTCGCTCTATCTTCTGGCGAAGGCGCCCGAGTGGCAGGAGCAGCTTGCGGCCGAGGTGCGCGAGGTCGCGGGCGACGCCCCGATCGATGCCACCCACATCGACCGCCTGCCCATGACCGAGAGAGTGATCAAGGAGGCCATGCGGCTCTATCCGCCGGCGCCGGTCGTCATGCGGCGTGCCACCGTGGACATACCGTTGGGCGACATGACCCTCCCCAAGGACAGTCTCGTGCTGGTCCCGATCTATGCCCTGCACCGGCACAAGGCGCTCTGGACGGACCCCGATCGCTTCGATCCCGACCGCTTCACCCCCGAGGCGGAGGCGAGCCGCACGCGCTACACCTATATGCCCTTCGGAGCCGGCTCCCGGATCTGCATCGGCATGGCCTTCGCCATGCTCGAGGCGAAGGCGGTGCTCGCAACCTTCGTCCGTGCGATGCGCTTCAGCCCGGTCGAGGGCTGCGATCCCGAGCCGATGTCGCGCCTGACACTCAGGCCGGCCGGGGGCATGCGCTTGCGGGCGAGCGTCCGCTGAAGGTCCGTTTCCCGAGGTTTCGTCGAGGGTTAACGGCAGACGCGACAGCGTCCGCTTTCACGACGTGCGAGGAAATTGCTCTATCCCCGTCGACAACCCCTTTAATTCCCTCGCATTCCGGTCCATGATCCGGCCTCTCGGCTTCGCTGCCGCATCGCCTGGCATCTTATTCGCATAGCGTTGGTCAGTCGCTTTTTTCGCGGTTGAGTGAGCACGGTCATGGCCCTCCTTCAGTCGGACGTCGCGTTGGTGATGCAGCAGGGCGCCGGCGAGGGCGATACGCTCGTCAAGCTCATCGAGCACCTCCAGAAGCTCATCCTCGCCACCAACGACGTTGCGACCATCAACCTTTGGCTCGACGAATCGATCGGCTCCGCGCCGGCCTCGGCCGAGGACGTGCAAGGGCTCGACTGGAACATCGAGCGTCTCCTTTCGGCCGCCCGCGCGCTCGCGCAGTCGGATCGGCAGGACGGGCCGCCGATGCTCGCCGACGCACGGGCGCAAATGCTGGCCGTCACCGGCGACGCGCGTTTCAAGCCGCTCGGCACCTGGGCCGAGGTCATCGCCGCGCTGTCGTCGGGGGATCGCGCCGTCGAGCTCCTCGCCCTCTTCGGCACCCATCCGGCGATCCTCGAGGCTGCGACAGAGGCCGAGAAGCACGCTGCGGCGGCCATGCTCGCCTTCGGCACGGCCGATCTCGACGGGAACGGACGGATCGATGCCTCCGAGGTCGCGCCCGCCGATCGTCTCGACTTTCTCAATGCGACGGGCGCCTACGCAGCCGGGAATGGCGGCGTGCTGGACATCGACCTGAGGTTTGCAGGCTCCTCGGCACAGGCCCTCCTGGCGGGCGAGGGCGTCGTCGCAGCCGCTCCCGGCGCGGCACCATCGGCGGCGCACGACTCGGACTCGTCGGCACCCGTCAGCAGTGGCGCAGCCGTCGCCGATGTGGGCGTCCCGGACGACACGGCCTCGGCGAACGACGATGCGCCGTCGGGCCCTGCGGTCGATGCGCGGCTCCAGTTCCTGCATCTCGGACTCGATGGCCGGGTCATCGCGAACGACGGCCATGCCCTCGTCTCGCAGGCCGCGCCGCTCGATCTCGTGCTGATCGGCGGCGAGCAGGCGGACACGCTGACCGGCGGCGACGGCAACGACACCATTTCCGGCCAGGGCGGCAACGATCGCCTCGCCGGTAGCGCCGGCAGCGATCACATCTCCGGCGGCACGGGCGACGATGTCGTCGCGGGCGGCGACGGGTCGGACACGCTCGCGGGCGGTGACGGCAACGATCTCATCCTGGGCGGCGCCGGTCGCGATCATATCGATGGCGGCGCGGGCAACGATCTCGTCGATGCCGGTGCCGACGGCGCCGAGGTCGACGGCGGCGACGGCGACGACGTGCTCGTGCTCGGCGCGAGCGACCTCGCGGCGACCGGCGGCGACGGCAACGACCTCATCATCGCCGATGGCGGCACCACGGCGGCGAGCGGCGGACGCGGCTTCGACTGGATCAGCTACAGCACCGCCCATGTTGCAGCCGACGCCGAGGATCGCTCCTTCGAGGGTCAATCGGGCTCCGGCGGCGCCGACCACCTGCGGGCCAGCGAAGGCACCGGTGACACCGATGCCGGCCGGTCGGCGGCGATCGTCGCCGGACTCGCCGATTACCTGAGCGATATCGGCGGCGGCGAGCAGATCGCCTTGACCGGCAGCATCCTGCTCGGTGGCGCTGGCAGCGACATCCTGGAAGGTGGCCACGGCAACGACATCATCGACGGCGACCTCTCGCTCTCCATCCGCATCAGCGTCGACAACAGCGGCAAAGGCAGTCACGGCGACCACGAGATCACGAGCCTCGACGATCTCGGGCAGAGCCTGCTCGCCGGCGATATCGGCATCGAACAGATCAAGATCCACAGTGCGCTCAGCCGGTCCGGCGACGACGACGATGTCGATACCGTCAGGTTCTCGGGCCGTCGCGGCGAGTACGACATCAAGGTCGACGGCAGCGTCACGACCGTTTCGCACGTCTTGCTCGACGATTCCGGTGCCATCGTGCTCGGCTCGATCGGCCAGGACGGCATCGACCGCCTGACGCATATTGAGCGGATGGAATTCTCGGACGCGATGCTCGTCCTCGACTTCGCCGGCATGTCCTGGATCGTCGACGGCAACGGCGACATGTTCGCATTCCCGCCGGAGATTGATGTTCAGCCGGCGTACGTCGACGAGCCTCCGGGCGTCGATCTTTCGGCCGTCGATCTGAGCTATCTCGGCGACAGCCTGCCGGTCGAGCTCATCGGCGTGCACGACACGATGCAAGCCGACTACGCGATGTAGCCGCTCCACCTGCGCCAGACGCGGGCTCGGCTCGCCGACGGTTGCGCAATCATCCGTGACGCACCCAGCGCGAGGCCTGGCGTCTCATACGTCGCTCTCGCCGTCATGGTCGCGGGCGCGACCATCCACGAGACGCCTGAGGCGATCCGAGATCGCGCCACTCGGCACGGTCCCGCCCTCGACGCACCCTCCCGTGGATGCTGACGTTCGTCAGCAGGACGGGGTGGAGGGGCTACTGCTCCCGCATCGCTGACGCAGGACAGGATCGAGCCGCGTCTCAGAGCTCGATCGCCGTCGATCCGGCGAAATGCGGGTTGGCTGTCGCCCATTCCGCGAGCGGATTGGCAGCCTTCCAGGCCCGGGCATAGTCCCCCATCGTCGAAAAGCGCACGCCACTCGATTGCTTGATACGTGCGATCAGGCGCTCGAGCAGATGGATGCGAGCACCGCGGCCGATGAACTCGGGGTGGAAGGTCAGCATGAAGATGCCGCCCGGCTCGTGCGCCAGCGCATGCTCGAACTCGGCGATCCATTGCCGCTCGACGGCTTCAGGCTCGCGCAAGCCGCCGCCGGAGCCGAAGCTGTACTCGAAGTAGGGATAGTCATCGAGACCCCAGTAGACCGGAAGCTCGACGAGATCGGTGAGCGTGCCGAAGACGTACGGCTCCTCGCGCGACCAGCGATCGCCGGTGCGCAGATAGTAGGCGCGATAGTCGTGCGCCATGCAGCTGCTGTCGTAAATGAAGCCGTACTCCCGCAGCAGATCGAGGGTTTTGGGGCTCAGATCCCAGGCCGGCGACCGGTAGCCGTAGGGCCTGACGCCCGCGGCCTTCTCGATCGCCCGGATACCCTTCTCCAGGATCGCACGCTCGCCCGCCTCGTCGAACTCGGCCGGGTTCTCGTGCCCCCAGCCGTGATGCACGAGCTCGTGGCCGTCCTCGCGGATTTGGGCGACGAGATCGGGGAAGGCGAGCGCCGTGTGCCCGGGCACGGCAAAGCTTGCCGGCACACCTGCCATGCGCAGCACCCGCAGCACCCGGGGCACCGCCACGGCCGCGAAGGCGCCGCGCGAAATCATGCTCGGATTATTTGTCCGGTCGGAGCCGATCCAACCCGCCATTGCGTCAAAATCGAAGGTTAGACAGACAGTTAGATTGCTCATTTGCCCTCCGCCCGGTCGCTGATCGAGCCTCGGGCCATCCGCGCCTTGCTGTCAATCGGGCCGCAACGGCTTGCCGGCCGCCACGCCGACACGATGCCGCAAGCTCATATTTTGGTTTTATTCAGCGGATTAACGTATTAGTTTCCTTCGCATCCTTCGTCGCCGCCCCCCGCGGCATCACTCTCACATGTCACAGCGTCGGCCTCGCGAAGGGGGCTGGTGAGGAGGTGTTATGCGTCTTTCTGCCCGGCTCGCGGCTCCGATCGCGGTGTCCATTCTGGCTCTAGCGTTGTCGTCGGTGACGGCACTCGCCGGCAAGGTCGTGAAGTTCGGTGGCGGCCAGGCCGCCGGCACGATCGTCATCGTCAACAAGGATCGCAGGCTCTACTACGTGCTCGGCAAGGGCAAGGCCGTGAGCTATCCGGTCGCCATCGGCCGCACCGCGCAGGTGTGGACCGGCAAGACCCGCATCTCGCGCAAAGAGAAGAACCCGAGCTGGCTCAACCCCGACGATCCGGCGGCCGAGGTCGTGCCCGGCGGTCCCGACAATCCGTTGGGCGAGCGGGCGATGTATCTGGGCGCCACGCTCTACCGCATCCACGGCACGCCGGCCGCCTGGTCGATCGGCCAGGCCGTCTCGAACGGCTGCATCCGGATGTACAACAAGGACGTCAAGGATCTCTACAATCGCGCCCGCGTCGGCACGACCGTCGTCGTGACGAACTCGCTCGCCTCAGCCCACAAGGTGCCCGCGAAGCCGAAGCCGGTGAACCCGGGTCTCTACGCCAAGGAGAAGGCGAAGAAGAAGCTCGAGATCGCGATCAAGAACCAGCAAATGCAGGACGGCTACGTCTCCTTCAAGCCGTCCAAGAAAAAGAAGAAGCGCAAGCAGACGGTCGCCGACCTCGTCTTCTGAGACGCCTCATCGCCGAGCTAGCGACGGACCACGTAGTGCCCGGAACGTCGCTCATGGACCCCGGTCTTCGCAAGAGGCCGGGGTCCAGCCTTTCACCTCCCGCCTCACCGCCGCCTCGATGACGTCGATCCCCTCCACGCTGTCGTTGAGACAGGCGATGTGGTGGAACTTCTCGCCGCCCGCGTGATGAAAGATCTCGGCGCTGCCGACGGCGATCTCCTCGAGCGTTTCCAGACAATCGGCGACGAAGCCCGGATTGAGGATGGCGATGCGCTTGACGCCCGATTCCGCCAGTGTCCGCACCGTCTCGTCGGTGTAGGGCTTGATCCACTCCTCCGGCCCGAAGCGCGACTGGAAGGTCGTGCGCAAGCGATCCGCCTCCCAGCCGAGTCGCTCCCGCAGGAGTCGCGTCGTCTTCATGCAGTGGCAGTGGTAGGGATCGCCCTTGTCGAAATAGGACTGCGGGATGCCGTGATAGGAGGCGAGCACCACCTCGGGCACCCAGCCGAGCGCGCCGAGCTGGCGCGTTAGCGATCGCGCCAGCGCGTCGATATAGACGGGGTCGTCGTGATAGGGCGGCACGGTCCTGAGCGCCGGCTGCCAGCGCATCGTCATCATGGCCTCGAACGTCTTGTCGTTGACGGTCGCGGTCGTCGACGCGCTGTACTGGGGATAGAGCGGGAAGACGAGCACGCGCTCGCAGCCTTGCGCGACCAGATGCTCGAGCCGCTCCTTGATCGGCGGATTGCCGTAGCGCATGGCCCAGTCGACGACGATGTCGGGAGAGAGGTCCTGCAAGCGCGGCGCGAGGAGCTCGGCCTGGCTGCGTGTCGTCGTGCGGAGCGGGCTCTCGTTGCGCTCCTTGTTCCAGATGCTCTCGTAGAGCTTGCCCGAGCGCTGCGGCCGCCGCTGGAGCACGATGCCGTTGAGGATCGGCCACCAGTAGAGCTTGCGCCACTCGATGACGCGGGAATCGGAAAGAAACTCCTTGAGGTAGCGCCGCATCGACCAATAGTCCGTGCCGTCGGGGGTGCCCAGGTTGACGAGCAGCACGCCGATGCGCCCATGCGCGACGGGCGGATGCTCCGGCGGCCAATGCGCGGGGTTCGCAGGTGCTCTCGTGGTCGCGGCGGTCGGCGGCATCGCGTTCCTCATCGAAGGGCCGGAGGGCCAATATACGAGCGCAACCATGATCGGATCATCCGCGCAAGCCCCCTCGAGTCCGCTGTCGCACGGAACCCGGCCCCCGGCTTCCGCGTCTTGAGAGATACGGCAAAGCTTTCACTCCCCCCGAGGTGATCCCATGGACCGCATCCAGCCGCTCTTTACCGCCTCCGCCACCGCAACCGGCGGGCGCAACGGCCATACCGAATCGAGCGACGGCACGGTGCGTGCGGACTTGTCGGTACCAAAGTCCATGGGCGGCCCGGGCCGGCCGAATACGGCGACGCCCGAGCACCTGTTCGCAGCCGGCTACGCCGCCTGCTTCTGCGGCGCGATCGAATACGTCGCCCGCCAGCGCAAGGCGGATGTCTCCGGTCTCGCCGTCACGGCCGATGTCTCCATCGGTCCTCGCCAGCCGACGGGCTTTGCGCTCGCCGTCAAGCTGACCGCCGCAGCACCCAATCTCGCCCAAGCCGACCTCGAGGCCCTGGCCCGCGAAGCGCACGAGAACATCTGCCCCTACTCGCACGCGACCCGCGGCAACGTCGACGTCACGCTCGAGGCCCGCGGCGGCCCGGCTTGAGAACGCCTCGTTGGAGCCCGGCCGCGGCCGTGCTTTGATGGTCGCAATTCGCCGCTAGCATCGATTCGACGATGGCCCCGCGCGTGGAGGCGACCCGATTGCCCGACCTGACGACGCCTGAGACGTTCACCAACGCCGAGCCGGCGCTCGCCCGTGCGACCGCCATCTATAGGCAGAGCACGAGCCTGATCCGGGCGGCGTTCGAGCAGTTCACACGCACCGGCACGACGCCCGAGGCCCTCAAGCAGGCCGTCTACCCGTGCTTGAGCCTCACCGTCGATGCCGAGCACCTCGTCTACGACGCCCGTCCCTCCTGGGGCACGCTTGCCTACCCAGGCACCTACGCGACGACGCTCACCCGCCCCGACATCTTCGCCGACTATTACCGCGCGCAGATCGAGCGGCTGATCGCCTATCACCAGCTGCCCGTGACGGTCGGCCCGAGCGCGCGACCGATTCCTCTCCCCTTCGTCATCGAGGAATCGACCGCCGACCTCTCGATCGACGATATGCGGGCTTTGGCGCGCTCCTTCACGCTGCCCAATCTCGTGACCATCGACGATGCGGTCCCCAACGGCGCCTTCCGCCCGCAGCCGGGCGAGCCGCTGCCGCTCTCCCTGTTCTCGGCCGAGCGCGTCGACTTGGCGCTGCAGCGGATCTTTCACTACACCGCGACCGATCCGGCGCACTTCCAGCGCTTCGTGTTGTTCACGAACTACCACCGCTACGTGACCGCGTTCGTCGAAACGGCGGCCGCCACGCTCAAACGCGGGCGCGACGGCTACAGCGCCGTCGTGCTGCCGGACAACCGCGTGCTCGGCCCGGGCGATGCGCTCCCCCCCGGCTGGGACCGCGATTCCAAGGCGCAGATGCCGGCCTATCATCTGGTGCGCGAGGACCGGCTCGGCGTCAGCCTCGTCAACATCGGCGTCGGACCCTCGAATGCCAAAACCATCACCGACCATCTGGCGGTGCTGCGCCCGCATTGCTGGCTGATGATCGGCCATTGCGGCGGCTTGCGACGCTCCCAGCAGCTCGGCGACTACGTGCTGGCGCACGCTTATGTCCGCGACGACCACGTGCTCGACAAGGACCTGCCGGTCTGGGTGCCGGTGCCGCCGATCGCGGAGGTGCAGGTGGCGCTACAGAATGCCGTCGCGCAGGTGACGGGCTTGCACGGCGATGGCCTCAAGACGCGCATGCGCACGGGGACCGTGGTGACGACCGATGATCGCAACTGGGAGCTCGGTCACGATCACCGCTACATGCGCTTCAACCAGAGCCGCGCCATCGCCATCGACATGGAGAGCGCGACGATCGCGGCCAACGGTTTCCGCTTCCGCGTGCCCTACGGCACGCTTTTGTGCGTCTCCGACAAGCCGCTGCACGGCGAGATCAAGCTCCGCGGCATGGCGAACGCCTTCTACCGCCAGCGCATCGACCAGCATCTGGCAATCGGCTTGGAGGCGATCCGGGGCTTACGTGAAGGTGGCTCCGAGCGGCTGCATTCGCGCAAGCTCCGCTCGTTCGACGAGCCGGCGTTCAGGTAGGCGAGCGCGACGTTGAACCGTCGGGCGCAATAGCCCCATCGGGCGTATTGCGCCGCGCCAGCGAGCACGCCCCGGCCGGCGAGGACGCTCGTTTGCGCGAGCGGGAGGAAGACTGCCTGGTCGTCGCCCGGACGCGGCGCAATACGCTCAACCGCTATTGCGCCCTACGCACTTGGAGGCGTTTCGGTAGGCGGGCGCGACCTCGAACCGTAGGGCGCAATAGCCCGTCGGGCGTATTGCGCCGCGCCAGCGAGCACGCCCCGGCCGGCGAGGACGCTCGTTCACGCGAGCGGGAGGAAGACGGCCCGGATGTCGCCCGGACGCGGCGCATACGCTCAACCGCTTTGCGCCCTACGGATCACTGCATTCGAGGAAGCTCAGATCGTTCGACGAGCCAGTGTTCCGGTAGCGGGGAATAGCTCGAGGGCGGACTGAGCCCAAGCGAAGTCCGCCGTATCGTGCACGTGCGGCGGCGGACTTCGCCCGGATCAAGTCCGGGCTCAGTCCGCCCTGTTATATCAACCTCTGCTATTCTCACGCCGTTCCTCAAAGGAACGCTCTGCCGCAGACGGCCATCCGCGGCAGAGCCGCTGGTGATCGATCGTGTCGCCCTGAGCCGCTTCTGGCTGCTTCGTAGCTCGATCGCACCAGTGTCTTCATCTGGCCCGCATGGTTGCCGAACTTTCAGGTTCGCTAACAAGGCAGGACGACGAAGATGCGCCAATCTACCACCACCGACATCGATACGCAAACATTCCTCGATGTCGCCCTCGATACCTCCGACAAAACCCCAAAGCCGACAACTCGCCCGAAGGCTGGCGCCAGATCGCCCGCTTCCTCAAAGCCAACAACGTCCGCCGCGCCGCCATCGAAGCCTCCGGCGGCTACGAGCAAGGCGTCCTCGCCCATCTCAGAGACCAAGGCCTCACCGTCCTCCATCTCCAGCCCATGCAGGTCAAGGCCTTCGCCCGCTACACCCTCAAGCGGGCCAAGAACGATCGCCTCGACGCCCGCCTCATCGCCCAGTGCGCCGCCCGGCTGAAAGCCCGCAAAGCCCCTGATAAACGCCTCGCAAAGCTCGCTTCCCACCTCACCTACATCGAGCAGATCGAGGAGGACATCGTCCGCTTCCAGGGCCGTCTCGAGCACACGCGAGACCCCGAATCAAGCCGATATCCGCAAGCACATCGTTGCCTTCCGCGATCTCCTCAAAGCCGAGAAGAAGCAACTTGCCGCCGAGCTCAAAGCGAGCCCCGACCTGGCGCGCCGCCTCGACCTCGTCCGCTCGATCCCCGGCATCGGCGAGCGGACCGCCCTCGCCCTCGTCATCCGCATGCCCGAGCTCGGCGAGATCTCGCGCGAGAGGCGGCAGCGCTGGCTGGCCTCGCCCCCTTCGACGACGACAGTGGCAAGCACAACGGCCATCGCCACATCGCCGGTGGACGCGCGCGCCTGCGCCGCTCCTCTACGCCGCAGCCTTCCCCGCCGCATTCCACTGGAACACGGCCCTCATCGACCTCTACGCCCGCCTCACCGCCCGCGGCCGAACCCACAAATCCGCCCTCGTCGCCTGCGCCAGAAAGCTCCTCGTCTACGCAAACACAGTCGTCCAGCGCGGCACACCCTGGCAGACAAAAACAGCATCAACATAATGGTTGCTACGCACGCAGCCCTTTCAACAGCAGCGGCCGGACTCACGCGGCAACGAGCGAGGATGCTTTCGCACGGCGCGTTGCGGGTGACTTTCGCTTCACGGGCACGGCCGACTTGGCAACCGGCGTGTCCCACGCCGCCAGGAGCCACCGCCGGAGCGCCTTCGGCTTCTCGGCATAGAGCTGATCGCCGATGGCCTTCGCCTGCTCGCGCAACGCCGTCTGTGCCGCGACGATCGCACGGCGCAGACGCTGACGGGCGGCCTGGCCCAACGGCAGCGCCGGATCGGCGAGATCGGCGAGGAGGAGCCACAGATCGTGATCCTCGCCGAGCAGTCCGGCGAGCGTCTTTGCGGCCTCGGCCCGCGCGATCGCCTCGGCCGGCGCGCGCGGCGCGATCAGTTGCATATGGCGCCAGTGCGTCTGCACCTCGCGGCGCCAAGCATGAAAATCCAGGTCCTCGCCGCTCGCATAGGCGTGCCGCATCGCCCGGCGGCCCCGGCGATAGGTGCGCACGATCCCATCGATCAGCGCCGGCTCACCAAACCTCTTGAGCCGCGTCTTGCCAAGTTTCCGAGCAACGCGCTCGAGGCGAGATGTGAGGTCGTCTTCGAGCGCAGCCTCCGCCGCGCGCTCGAGCTCGAGACGGCGCGTCTCGATCACCTTGCGCAGCACCTCGAGGCTCGATGTGGGGAGTGGGCGCCGGCCACCGGCCGCGAGCCGGGCGAGGGCATCGAGCCGCGCCTGCTCGTCGCGCGCGCCCGACAGGCGATCGGCGATGGCCTTCAGCGCTTTGGCGGGCTTTGCCCACCGGCGCTTGCCGTACGCCGGCGAGAGGAGAGACAAAAGCGCCCGGGCGCGCTTCAAGCACCGCCGGGCCCGATGAACCGCAAGCGCGGGCGTCGTCTCGACCGCGAGCGCCCGCCCAGCGGACCGAAGCTGATGCCGGAGGATCTGGCGAAACGCGGCATCGAGCGCTTCGCCTGAACGGAACGCGTAACGCGACATCGACGACCCCACTCGCCCGGAACATCTTTTTTTCCGAGCCCGCGCCCACTAAGCAAAGCGGCTTGTCACAATCAACGCCAAATGCACGAGCTACTCCCCGCGGACCGTACCCTCCCGCCTCGGATCGGCGGCGCCCTCGTAGTGGCCGTCGCGAGCGATGATGAGGTGAACGCCGCTCGTCATGAGCTGGGGCGAGATCTTGTGCCCGCG
Source organism: Hyphomicrobiaceae bacterium (assembly GCA_046348995.1). Classification (GTDB taxonomy): domain Bacteria; phylum Pseudomonadota; class Alphaproteobacteria; order Rhizobiales; family Hyphomicrobiaceae; genus JANNSX01. The sequence goes on along the minus strand of JAXMDB010000001.1, from coordinate 569,881 downwards.
GATCCACATCGCCATGCCGAGACGGGCGCCTGAAAACCCACTCTCGACCTCGAGCGGGCCGTTGCGGCTGCCGAAATTGACGAGCTCGGCCGCCTCACCGGCGGAGCACGTCCAATCGATGACGCAGACGATCGACTTGACGACATAGAGGATGATGCGGCTGCCGCCCGGCGAGCCCGTCACGAGGAACAGCTTGCCGTCCGGCCCGAGCACGATCGTCGGCGCCATCGACGAGCGCGGGCGTTTGCCAGCCTCGACGCGATTGGCGACGGGCAGGCCGTCCTTGTCGGCCGGCTTGAAGGCGAAGTCGGTGAGCTGGTTGTTGAGGAAGAAGCCCTGCACCATCCGGTGCGCGCCGAACACGCCCTCGATGCTGGTGGTGAAAGAGACGGCATTGCCCTCCGCATCGACGATCGAGACGTGGCTCGTGCCATGCCGCTCGCGCGTGTTGTCGGCGCCGAACAGTGCGCCCGATTTCGTGGGTGGCGTGCCGGCCTCGACGCTCGGCTTCGGCTTGTCGGCATCGATGAGCTTGCGGCGCTCCGCGATGTAGGCCGCATCCAGCAGCCCAGACGGCACCGCGACGAAATCCGGATCGGCGAGATAGCGGTCGCGATCGGCGTAGGCGAGCTTCTCGGCCTCGGCGATCCGGCCGACGCCGGTGCGATCGAGCGGCTCGCTTCCGACATCGAGTCCGTCGAGCAAGGCCAGGGTTTGCGCGACCGTCGTGCCGCCCGAGGACGGCGGGCCCATGCCGCAGATACTGTAGCCGCGATAGGGCGCGCAGACGGCCGCGCGCTCGATGGCGCGATAGCCTGCGAGATCGGCTGTCGTGAGATCGCCCGCGACGGTCGGTGCGCCATGCGCGTCCGCGACAATGGCCTCGGCGAGCGGGCCGGAATAGAACGCGTCCGGGCCTTTCTCGGCGATGATCCGCAGCGTCGCCGCGAGCTCCGGGTTGCGCAAGATCGAGCCGATGCGCCGCGGCCAGCCGCTGGGGCTGAAATAGAGCGTCTGCGCTTCGCTGTCGAAGGCGCTCGGGCCCTCCATGTAGAGCAGCAGATTGAGCCGCGTCGACACCGGGAATCCGGTCTCGGCGACGCGGATCGCCGGCTCGAAGAGGCGCTTCCAGGGGAGCTTGCCGAAACGTTTGTGCGCAAGCTCGAGCATGCGCAGGTTGCCCGGCGTGCCGATGCTGAGGCCACTCTTCACGGCCTCGTCGAAATCGCGCGGCTTGCCGTCGGGCAAGAGAAAGCGATCGGGCTTCGCCGAAGCCGGCGCCGTCTCGCGGCCGTCGAAGGTCGTGAGGCTGCCATCCGCCTTCGTGAAGTGAACGAGAAAGCCGCCGCCACCGATGCCGGAAGACTGCGGCTCGACGACGTTGAGCACCATCTGCACGGCGATCGCCGCATCGACCGCGCTACCGCCAGCTTTGAGGATTTCGACGCCAGCCTCGACGGCGAGCGGGTTCGCCGCCGTCACCATAAAGCGTGAGGCAGTGGCCGTCTGCGTCGCACCCCAGCCGGTGTCCGCCTCCGGCGCCGATTGGCGCGCGCTCTGGTCCTGGGCGAGGGCGGGCGCGATCGCGAGCAGGAGAAGCGCTGAGACCGCCGCGCAAAGCCAACGTCCTCTGCGGCGCATGCTATTCCTCCTGCGACGTGCGAGCCCTCACAGTGCCACCGGCGCCCATCAGGCCTCAATGGAAATCGCGCGAGGGCGGCAGGATGCGCACATCGCGCGGATGGCGTGCGAGCGCGGGGCGTTTGGGCGGCGCATCCGGCCCGCGCGCCGAGCCGGGCTCGGGCCGCTTCACCTCGTCAGCATTGGCGATCGGCACCTTCATCGTCGGTCCCTCCTCGGCCAAGCGCCGGAGCCAGGGGCTGCGGTCCTCCAGATACTGCGCGACGATGTGGATGATGTTCTCGTGCCGCTGCACCACCCCTTTGATGAGGATGAGCCGCGCCGTCATCACCACCTTGCGGAAGCGCTCGAGCATGTTCGGCCACACGACGCTGTTGGCGACGCCGGTCTCGTCCTCGAGCGTCATGAACACGACGCCCTTGGCGGTGCCCGGCCGCTGGCGCACGAGCACGACGCCGGCGATGGCGACGCGCGCGCCGTCCTTGAGATGCCGCAGCTCGCCCGCGTCGATGATCCCTTCCTCGCGGAAGGCCTCGCGCAGGAAGGTCATCGGGTGGGCTTTGAGCGAGAGGCGCAGCGTCTGGTAGTCGGCGACGACATGCTCGCCCAAGGGCATCAGCGGCAGAGCCACCTCGGGCTCGGTCCCGAGCTCGCGTTGCGCGGCGTGGGCGAACAGCGGCAGCTCGGGTGCCTTGACGAGCGCGCGCACCTGCCAGAGCGCCTGCCGCCGGTCGAGGCCGAAGGAGCGGAAGGCATCGGCGGCGGCGAGCTTTTCAAGCGTCGCGACCGTGACGCCCGAGCCGCGATGGAGGGCTTCGAGGGTGGTGGGGGGCGGATGCTCTCGACTTTCTGCCCTTGCGGCCGCGTTCAAGCAACTCGCAGCAGCGGCCTCGATTTTGGTTTTCTTCCCTCCCCCCTCGAGGGGGAGGGCCAAGCGCCTTGGGCTTAGACGCGAAGCGACTAAGTCCTTAGGCGCTTGGGGTAGGGGGGAGGATGCTGGCTCAAATCCCGCGACATACCCCCCACCCCGACCCTCTCCCTCAAGGGGGGAGGGAGTGTTCACACCCTGCGGCGCTTGGCCATTTTCAGCCCAGTGAGTTGTCTCACCCGCCGGTATCGCGACATCAGCTTTACTCGGAAAGCCGCACGCATCCCCCCCACCCTGTCCCTCCCCACGAGGGAGAGGGGACGCTGGGGCGAGCACGATCGAAACACCAGACGATGTCCGAGGAGATGGCAGAATTGGTGAGACGCGCCTCGGCACCGCGAGATCGGAATGCGGGTCATGGAGGCACGACGGCGGCTTATCCCCCTCCCCCTCGTGGGGAGGGGTCAGGGGTGGGGGTTGGATCTCGCGCCTTGCAGGTTGGGTTGGCGCGGCACGCGCGTAACCCGACAAAGGCAAGTGCTCCGGCTGTTGGGTTACGCGCTCCGCGCTAACCCAACACTCTTCCACCCGGGCCCATGTTGGGTTACGCGCGGGGTCTGCGTGGTGCTCAACCGGTCCATTAGCGCCCGCGCTAACCCAACCTACCGGACGCAATCCCACGAGCTTTCTCCCCTCCTCCTCCTGCAATCCATCGACCTGCCTGAGCCCCAACCGCATCGCAAAGGTGCCCGGGCGGCGGCCGGGCTCGAGCGTCGCATCCCAATCGCTTTGCCCCACATCGACGGGCCGCGCTTCGACACCGTGCTCGCGGGCATCGCGCACGATCTGCGCCGGCGCGTAGAAACCCATCGGCTGCGAATTGAGCAGCGCCGCCGCGAACGCTTCCGGATAGTGGCACTTGAGCCAGGAGGAGACGTAGACGAGATGAGCGAAGCTCGCGGCGTGGCTCTCGGGGAAGCCGTACTCGCCGAAGCCCTTGATCTGGTTGAAACAGCGGGCGGCGAATTCGGGACCATAGCCGCGCTTCACCATGCGCGAGACCATCTTCTCCTCGAGCAGCCCGATGGTACCGCGCCTTCGGAAGGTCGCCATGGCACGCCTGAGCTCGTTGGCCTCCTCCGGCGAGAACTCGGCCGCCACCATCGCGATCTTCATCGCCTGCTCCTGGAACAGCGGCACCCCCTTGGTCTTGCCGAGGATTTGCCGAAGCTCGTCAGGCGGTCCGAACTGGGGCGACGGCGAGGGATAGTCCTCGGGCTCGAGACCGTCGCGGCGGCGCAGATAGGGATGCACCATGTCGCCCTGGATGGGACCCGGGCGCACGATCGCGACCTCGATGACGAGATCGTAGAAGGTGCGGGGCTTCAGCCTCGGCAGCATGTTCATCTGCGCGCGGCTTTCCACCTGGAAGACGCCGAGCGAATCGGCGCGGCAGAGCATGTCGTAGACGGCTTTGTCATCGCGCGGGATGGTGCCGAGCGCGAGGCGCCGGCCGTGATGCGTCTCCAAAAGCTCGAACGCCTTGCGGATGCAGGTGAGCATGCCGAGCCCGAGCACGTCGACCTTCAAGAGCCCGAGCGCGTCGAGATCGTCCTTGTCCCATTCGATGTTCGTGCGGTCCTCCATGGCCGCATTGCCGATCGGCACGACCTCGGACAAAGGCCGTCGCGTCAGCACGAAGCCGCCGACATGCTGGGAGAGGTGGCGCGGGAAGCCGGACAGCTCGGCGGCGAGAGCCATCGTGCGGGCGAGCAAGGGATCGAGAGGATCGAGCCCCGCCTCGCGCACATGCTCCTCCGGCAGCACGCCACCCGAGCGCGTGCCCCAGACCATGCCGGCGAGGGCCGCCACCGTATCCTCGCTCAAGCCCATCGCCTTGCCGACCTCGCGCACGGCTGACCGCGCGCGATAGGAGATGACGGTCGCGGCAAGCCCCGCGCGGTCGCGGCCGTAGCGGGCGTAGATATACTGGATCACCTCCTCGCGCCGCTCGTGCTCGAAGTCGACGTCGATGTCGGGCGGCTCCTGGCGCTCGGGCGAGATGAAGCGCTCGAACAAAAGATCGATCTCGGCCGGGTTCACGTTGGTGATGGCCAAGCAATAGCAGACGGCGGAGTTGGCGGCCGAGCCGCGGCCCTGGCAAAGAATGCCGCGGCTTCTGGCGAAGCTCACGATGTCGTGGACGGTGAGGAAGTAGGGCGCGTATTTGAGGCTCGCGATGAGGGCGAGCTCGCGAGCGATAAGGGTGCGGATTTTTTCAGGGATGCCGTCCGGATAGCGCCATTGGGCCCCTTCCCAGGCAAGATCTTCCAGATGCCCTTGCGGCGTCTTGCCTTTGGGCACCGGCTCGTCGGGATACTCGTAGACGAGCTCGTCGAGAGAGAAGCGGCAGGCTTGCGCGATCTTGAGCGTGCGGGCGATCGCGTCCTCGTGGCCGCGGAACAGCCGGCGCATCTCGGCGGCGGATTTGAGATGCCGCTCGGCGTTGGCCTCGAGGCGAAAGCCCGCGGCGGCGACCGTCGTCTTCTCGCGGATGGCGGTGAGAACGTCCTGCAACGGGCGGCGCTCGGGCGTGTGATAGAGCACGGCGCCGGTGGCGACGAGGGGCAGGCCCGTCTCCTCGGACAGGCGCGCGAGGGCGGCGATGCGGGCACGGTCGTCGCCGCTGTGCGTGTGGCTCGCAGCGAGGTAGAGGGCAGCGGGTGGGCCGTACCCCTGGCGGGGGCCGGACCCTGCGGGTCTGACCCCAGACACAGACCTCGGAACGGGGGGCATCCCCGCAGGGTCTGACCCCACGCCGCCAAGCCGCTCACGCAAGCGAAGTAGCGCGGCTTCGAAGCTGTCGTTAGGAACGACTTCCTTGATGGTCGTCTTTGCAGATCCCGCGAAAGCAATGACCTCGCCCCCCTCTTCCGCAGGATCGGCAGGCAAGACCTCGCGCCAGTCCCAAGTCTCCGGCGGCAGCGCGATGAGGATCTGGCCCTCGGCGTGAGCTACGACATCCTCGAGGGCGATGCGGCACTTACCCTTCTCGGCGCGGCGCTGGCCCAAGGTGAGCAGTCGCGACAGGCGAGCATAGGCCTCGCGATCGGTCGGCAGGCACAAGAGGCTCGGCGCATCGGTCAAATCGAGCCGCGCGCCGACGATGAGCTGCAGGCCCACCTGCTTGGCGGCCAGATGCGCGCGCACGACGCCCGCGAGCGTGTTGCGGTCGGCGATCGCGATGGCTTGAAGCCCCAGCGCCTTGGCGGTCGCAACCAGCTCCTCGGCATGACTGCCGCCGCGCAGAAAGGTGAAGTTGGTGGTGACGTCGAGCTCGGCATAGCCGGCCGGACCTGGGCGGAGCGTGCTCATGCGAACAGCCCGTGCAGGTACCAGGCGGGCGGCGCCTCGCTTTCCTCGCGGCCGTAGAGACCTTCGCGGAACACCCAGTAGCGGCGCCCCACCTCGTCCTCGATCGTGTAGTAGTCGCGCGTGCGCGGGCGGCGCTTGGGCGCGATCGCCTCCTCCTTTTCGCGTTCGAGCGCGAGTAGCGGCTGCCACCATTCGGGCGCGATCCGCTCGGGGCCTTCGGCCTTGACGATGCGGCAGCGGCGGCGGCGCCATTCGAGCGACGCCGGCGGCCCATCCGGAATCTCGGCAACGACAGCGACGGGCTCGGGATGGGGCAAGAGGAACGGCGGGCGGGCGCTTAAGCGGGCGGGCGGCGCGATCCGAGGCGCCGGGCTTTCGGCGAGCGCAGAGACACGCTCTTCCGCCGCCTCGGGAAGATGGCTCGCGCGCGGGGCGAGCTTCAGCACCCGGCCGGGCCCGAGGCGGCTCGCGAGCCGGTCGACGAGCAGCGCCTGGCCGTCGCTCTTATGCGCGGCGAGGCCGTCGATGCCGTCCTGCTCGGCCTCGAGCGCCTCGGTTGAGGGCGCGGCGAGCGTCATCAGGTCGACGCCGTAGCCCAGATCGATGGACGCCAGGCGATCGGCGAGGAGACGGCGGACGTGATCGGGCGCGCGCGAGGGACGGCTCAAGCCGGCCGCGATGCGGGCGAGACTGCCGTCCGAGCGGTAGAGCGCGAGCACCAGCCGCCGCGCGCCTCGGCGGGCGGCCGAGAGCGTCTCGCCGAGCTCGTGCGCCAGATCGCTCAAGCTCGCCATGACGCCCTCGCTCGACACCAGCGGCTCGACGAAGCTCCGGCGTACGGCGAACCGCATCGGCGGCACGAGCGCCCTTGCGGGCTCTTTCGCGACACCCAGCGCCTGGTCGAGCCGCGTGAGCACGGCCGCCGCGGCCTGCTTGCTCTTGAAGCGCCGCTCGAGACTCGGGCGCGGCAGGGGCATGAGATCGCCGATGCTCTTGAGGCCGAGCCGCTTCAGGAGCGTCACGGTCTCGGGGGCAAGACGGAGCGCGGCGATGGGGAGCGGGGCGAGGCCGGCGGCTGTTTCTCCCGGTGCGAGGATGCGATCGGCGAGGCGGCGGCTCGTCACGGCGCGCGCGATCGCCCAGGCGGCGCCGGGCGTATCGGCGAGGCCCGGGCGGACGGTCAAGCCGAAACCGGCAACCCGGCGGACGAGATCGGCAAGCAGGCCCGCCTCGTCACCATAGAGATGGGCGACGCCCGTGATCTCGATCGAGATGCCGTCGGGTGCGTCGAGGACGGCGGCGAGCCCGGCGGCTTTGCCTTTGCTCTTGGCGGCGGCGTCCACGACCGGACGCTCGATGGCGACGCGTGCGCCATACCGGCTCATCCAAAGGGAGAGGCGCCGCAACGCCGTCGCATCGGCCGAGGGCTCGGCCGTCCGCGTCGCGAGCCTCGGCACGGCGGCGCGCGCATCGGCGAGCGCCCATCCCGGAGCGAGCCCCTCGCGGCGAGCTCGCGCATTGACCGCCGAGAGCGTCAGCCGCCCCTGCACCGCCAGAACCAGCGCCAGCGGTGTCTCAGCCGGCACGGCGGCGGGCGACACCCGGGCGAGACGCTCGATCGGCCAATGGGGCAGCCACACGGAAACGAAACGACGCATCGGACCACTCCACGATCCACGAGTGCCCACACTCCCGCCCCCGGCAGCGCTCCAGCGCGAGGGTGAAACGCAAGCGTCCCGGCAAGGCAGGCGCGAGCGGATGGGGGGCCCCCGCGCTGGCGGCGATCCGCCATCGGCTCATCGCCACCGGCAGCCCCGGAAGCGCGGCCGGCGTCAGGATGAGCCCAGGCGTCTCGTAGGTGGCAGCCGCCAGCGCCAGGCGGCGCGCGGCGGTGAGGCTCAACCGGGACACGGAGCCGAGCACGCCGGCGAGCGCGCCCGAGCGCATTCCCTCCTCGATCGCCCACAAGGCCTCGCTGTCGCGCCGCGTCTCGACGAGGATCAGACGGGCCGGATCGAGGCCGAGCTGGCGCAAGCCCGGACCATAGGGCCAGCCGCCCTCGGCGATGTCGCGCCAGGGCGCGACCCAAAGCAGCGATTTGTGGCGCGCCTCCTCCGGTTCGAGACGGCGGGCGAGCAACGCCATGGCGAGGACTTGAGCGGCCGCGGCATCTCCGGGTGCTGCGGGCTTCAGCTCATGCAGCCCGTGCGTCGAGAGCCCTTGCCAGGGCAGGAAGCCATCGATCTCGGCGGCGCCGAGCGTCCAGGACGGGCCGAAGGAAAAAGAGCAGGCGGGAGCGCGCTCCCCCACAGTGGGCGTGAGGGCTGGGGTGGGGGAGCGCACGGTGAAGGCACGCGGGACGATGCCTTCAACCTGGTTCCGCAGGGTGTCGATGAGGGCTTGCCGCGGCAGGCCCCCGCCTGCTGTCGAGGAAACACGTGGGGACAGATTCGGGGACTCGGACGCAACCAACGCAACAGAGGCACCTTCATGCCCGGAAGACTCGTGAGGCAGGTCCGCCTGCCGATCCATGACGCGATCTGAAGCCGGACCCATGACGCAACATGCCTCGCAAGGCCTTGAGGACTGATCTCCTGGAGCTCGAGGCAACGCCTCTCGTTCCTTCTTTGTTCTTAATCCAGACTCGTCCCGTTAGCAAGAACAAAAATCGAACACAAACCCTTTTCCTCTGACGATCCCTAGCCCCTGCCCTCACGCTCCAGCTGCCCGGCCGTCTCATGTGCCTTTGAGGGCACAGTCCGCCGGAAAGCATTTCTCACACCCCTTCGTGATGGCGATTGGGGCTTTCGCGGCCTTGTCAGGCCGCCCCCGTCTCGCCACAATCGCGCAAATCAGCGGGATGCGTTTTTCGTAAGTCACAGGAGCGCCTTGGCAGCTCCATGTGAGGTGTTGCGTGATGCGTCGGGGACCTGCCGGAGGGAATGCCATGAGAGGACAGCGGGGATCGATCCTCGCCGCGATCGCGCTGTTGCTGGCGCTGATGGCGGATCCGTTCTCGACCGCCCGGGCCGCGCCCGAGATCATCGCCTTCAAAGCCTCCTACCCGATCGGCGCCATCGTCGTCGTGAATAAGGAGCGTCAGCTCTACTACCTGCTCGGCAACGGCTACGCGCTGCGCTACCCGATCGCCATCGGCGTGCCCAAGGAGCAGTGGACCGGCCGCTTGTTCGTTCAATCGAAGCAGAAAGATCCTGGCTGGTCCCCGACGCCCGACATGCGCCGGCGCAACCCGGGTCTGCCCGAATACGTTCCTGGCGGACCGCAAAGCCCGCTCGGGCCGCGCGCGCTCTATCTGGGTTGGAGCAACTACCGCATTCACGGCACGTTGCATCCGAACTCGATCGGGTCGGCTGCCTCGAACGGCTGTTTCCGCATGTATAACAAGGATGTGATCGATCTCTACGACCGGGTGCACATCGGTGCGCCGGTCTACGTCATCGAGGAGCTGGCGCCTCAGCAGGTGGCGGCTCAAGAGTAAAAAGACGGCTGCGTTAAGCGTTTCTCAACCAAGAGAGAAAATGATTCGGGCCATCAGGCCTCATCGCAACGAACCGAACGTGAAGGAGCAGGAGATGATATTCAGTCGCGTGATGCGCACGGCTACGCTGGTCGGCAGCGCGCTCGTTCTGGCGGCCGCCTTGTCGGTGCCGGCAGGAGCGGAAAGCAGCGTCAGCTCGACCTCGATGGCGCCCGCGTCGGGCGGCAGCAGCGGTGGTGGCGGCGGCGGCTTCGACTTCTGGGGCGGCGGCTTCAGTGGCGGCGGCTCGGGCGGCGAGGTGGTCGCCTTCTCCTCGAACGTGAAGCCCGGCCAGATCATCGTCTCCTTCGGCGATCGCCAGCTTTATCTCATCACGGCCAAGGGCCAGGCGCGCGCCTACCCGATCGCCATTCCCCGCGAGCAGAGCCGCTGGGCCGGGTCGACATACGTCTCCATGAAGCGCGTGAACCCGACCTGGACGCCCACGGCCGATATGCGCAAGGAGAACCCGAAGCTGCCGGCCTTCGTGCCGGGCGGCCATCCGATGAATCCGCTCGGCAACCGGGCGCTTTATCTCGGCTCCTCGACCTACCGCATCCACGGCACCGACGCGCCCTGGACGATCGGCGAGGCCGTCTCCAAGGGTTGCATCCGCATGTTCAACGAGGACGTTCTGGATCTTTACGGCCGTGTTCCGGTCGGAGCCCGCGTGCTCGTGACGTGGAATCGCTATAAGACTTGAGCCATCCGATTTCTCCGGGATCCCGGCTTGCCGCGCCGGGATCCGTGCCTGCCATAAGCCGAAACTCAAGGGGTGATCCTCGGATCACCCCTTTTTTCGTGGGACGTCCGCCGCACCGGCTCGGATTAACGATCGGTTTACCCAACGCCTTCCCAACGCCCCTCCTCCGCCGCTAAGCTCGGACCGTGGGTCGAGTGGAGTTGGCGCGTTGCGGCGTTGGTCTCGAGTGGTCTTGGCGGGTCTCTGCGTAGCGGCGTCTGTGTCGCGCGCGCGCGCGGACATGCGCCTCTTCGTCTTCGAGATCGAAGGCTGCACCGCCTGCGCGCAGTTCCATACCGAGGCGCTTCAGGATTACTGGACGTCGGAGACCAGCCGCTCGCTGCCGCTGACGATCGTCGACCTCAATGCACTCGGCACGGCAGGCCAACCGCTCCGCTCACCGATTCGCACGGTGCCGACCTTCATCGTCATGCGTGACGGCATCGAGATCGCGCGGCTGACCGGCTACCCAGGCAAGCAGGCGTTCGAGACCGGCATCGCCCAGGTGCTCGCCGACGACGCCCCGACCGCGAGCCTTCGACCGTTGCCGTGAGGCGACAGCCCCGGCGAAGACGGCCGATCCCCCGTGCAATCGCGTGCGCAATCGTTAAGATCGCACCAGATTTTGCCGAAGGGGTGAGACATGGACCGCCGTTCCTTCCTGAAGACGACAGGCGCCGTCGCGGGCGCAGCGGCACTGCCAGCAGCTGCCGGCGCATCCGAGGCCGTCCGTCCGGTCGCGCCTGCGGTTCTACGCAGACACGAGCGCTTCACCGTCGCAACACGCTTCCCGCTCGATCAGCCAGGTACGTTCACGGTTCTACAAAGCCTGTCGCAGTCGCTCGCGGCGATCACCGAAGGCCGCATCGCGCTCGCTGCGCCCGAGCATGCAACGGAGCAAAACGAAGCCGATCTGCTGCTCGGCTTCCCGGACGCGGATGGCCCTCTCTCCATCGCCCACGACATCGTCGCCGGCCGCCCGAACGGGTTCGACGAGCAGGCGACGGCGGGCTGGCTGACGGTCGCCGGCGGTTACCGCCTCTGGAGCGAGATCGCGCTCGAAGGCGGCCGCAAGGTCTTCTACGCCGGACATACCGGCGCGCCCCTCGCCTGGGCCCGGCAAGACAGCTATCGCGATCTGACGGGGCTCACCATCGATACCGGTGGCTTTGCCGGGCGGGTCGTGCGTCTGCTCGGCGCCCGGACGCCCTCGGATGACGGCGTCGTCGAGATCGTCGAAGGGCTGTCGCCGCTCGCCGATACGTTGCACCCGACGCTGACGGCGTTCGCCGCCGCGGCCGAGAGCCCGTTCCACAGTGCCGGCCGCATGCTGTCGATGAGCATGCCGATCGCGCGGTTCCGCGCACTGAGCTCCGGCGATCAGGCGCTCCTCGAGACGGCGATCGCAGCCGCGGCGCCGCTCGCCGGCACCGAGCTTGCCACGCACCGGCGCATGGCCCGTCTGACGATCGAGAGGCGCAACCGGCCGCTCAGCATCCTGTTCGACCGCGCGCTCGTCCGGCGGATCGAGCAGGCTTCCGCCGATCTCCTCTCCGACGCCGCCAAGCAGCACGCGACCATCGCCAAGCTCGTCGCGAGCATCGAAGGCTTCACGCGGCTGACGGCGCCGCCCGCCTCCCTCACATCGTAAGCATCGCATGAGCCAAGCACCTGTTTCCTCCACCGCCGCCGTGACCGCCATGAAGGGCGGCGGCTACTACAGTCAGCGCACGCGCGGCGCCAAGGACGTCATCGACAAGGCGTCGGGCATGCTGATGGAGGCGGTGGCGGCGCTGCCGGCGCCCGAGCCCGGCCAGCCCGTGCGCATCGCCGATTTCGGCGCGGCGGACGGCGGCACGTCGAAGAAGGCGATGCACGACACGGTGGCGGCGATCCGCGCGCGCTTTCCGGAGAAGCAGATCGTCGTCACCTACACGGATCTCCCGAGCAACGACTACTCGGTGCTGTTCAAGAACATGCTCGGGCTCTCTGAGGAACCGGAGCTGTCCTATCTGACGAAATTTCCGGGCGTCTTCGTGCACGCCTGCGGCGTCGGCTTCCATCGCCAGCTGTTTCCCGACGCGACGCTCGACATGGGCTTTTCCGCGACCGCCATGCACTACATCTCCGAGAAACCCTGCGAGATCACGACCCACGTGCACATGGTCGGCGCGAACGCCGACGAGCGGGCCGCCTTCGCCAAGCGCGCCGAAGAGGACTGGGTCAACATCCTGCTGGCCCGCGCCAAGGAGCTCCGGCCCGGCGGACGCCTCGTCTTCATGAACTTCGGCATCGACGAGGAGGGCCGCTATCTCGGGCACACCGGCGAAGCCAGCATGTTCGACACCTTCGACCGGCTCTGGAAAGGTTTGCGCGACGAGGGCCGGATCACGGCCGGCGAATATGTGCGCGCGACGTTCGCTCAGTCCTACCGGACGAAAGAGGAGTTCGCTGCGCCGTTGCAGCCTGGCGGCGCTGCGTATGCTGCGGGTTTGCGGCTCATCTCGGCCCGCACCGGCGTCGTCAAATGTCCCTACCGGCGCGCCTTCGAGGACGCGAACGGCGCCATGAGCCCGCGCGATTTCGCCGAAAGCTACGTACCGACGCTCCGAAGCTGGAGCGAGACCGTGTTCGCCAACGCGCTCGATCCCGCACGGCCGATCGAGGAGCGGCGCGCGATCGTCGATCTCTTCTACCGCCGCTACGAGGACACTGTCACGGCCGAGCCCCACCGCCACGCCATGGACTACGTGCATTGCTACCTGGCGATCGAGAAGGTGGATTAGCGCGGCACAATACGCCCCAACGGACCATTGTGCCCTACGCGCCTTCGAAAAACCGTAGGGCGCAATAGCGAAAGTGTATTGCGCCGAGGTCAGCCGACATCCGCCGAAGTGATTGGGTGGCGCGGCGCAATACGCCCGAAGGGGGCTATTGCGCCCTACGCGCCTCCGAAACCGTAGGGCGCAATAGCGAAAGCGTAGTGCGCCGAGGCCAGCCGACATCGGCCAAAGCGATTGGGTGGCCGACGCAATACGCCCGAAGGGGGCTATTGCGCCCTACCCGTCTTCGAAAAACCGTAGGGCGCAATAGCGTAAGCGTAGTGCGCCAGGATCAGCCGACATCAGCCAAAGTGATCGGGTGGCGTGGCGCAATACGCCCGAAGGGACAGTTGCGCCCTACGCGCCTGCGAAAAACCGTAGGGCGCAATAGCGTAAGCGTAGTGCGCCGAGGGAGCCGCGACCAAACCCAACCAGCACGCCGTGGATTACCTCGATTGCACCCTGGCGATCGAGACGGTGCGCCGAGCCGGCATCTCTGCCTCTCGTGAAAAGCAGACTCCACCAGTCTGAAAATCGTAGCGCCTCGGTTGATAAGGCAGTAGTGTTGACCTATCTACGGTCAAGCGGGTGGGCCTCGAAAGGTTGCGAGCGATGGCGCGAACCGAAGCCAAGCTGAGCGATAAATTCGATCTCGACAAAGAGCATGTGCTGCTGACGGGTGCGCAAGCGTCCGTCCGCCTGATGCTCATGCAGCACGAGCGCGACAAGCGCGCGGGCCTCAACACGGCCGGATACGTCTCGGGCTATCGCGGCTCGCCGATCGCGACGCTCGAAGGCCAGTTCATCCGCGCCAAAAAAGAGACGCTGGCGCGCAACATCATCTTCAAGCCCGGCATCAACGAGGATCTCGCCGCCACCGCCATCTGGGGGACGCAGCAGGCAGAGCTGCGCGGCGAAGGCAAATACGACGGCGTCTTCGGCCTCTGGTACGGCAAGGGTCCGGGCGTCGATCGCTCGGGTGACGCCTTCCGGCACGCCAATCACGCCGGCACCTCCAAGCACGGCGGCGTCATCGCGCTGATGGGCGACGACCACACCTGCGAAAGCTCGACGACGGCGCACCAGAGCGAGTGGTCGTTCATCGATTTCATGATCCCCGTGCTCAACCCGGCGGGCGTCCAGGAAATCCTCGACTACGGCATCCACGCCTATGCGCTCTCGCGCTATGCGGGCGTGTGGGTCGGCGTCAAATGCGTGAAGGACAACTTCGAGAGCACCTCCGTCGTCGATGGGCGCGTCGATCGCGTCACCGTGACGATCCCTGAGGACTTCAAGCTTCCGGAGGGCGGCCTCAACATTCGCTTAGGCGATCATCCGCTGACGCGCGAGCAGCGGCTGCACGCCTACAAGCGCGATGCTGCGGTGGCCTACGCGCGCGCCAACAAGCTCGACAAGACGATCTTCTCGGGCGGCCCCAATCGCAAGATCGGCATCGTCACGCTCGGCAAGAGCTATCTCGATACGCGCCAGGCGCTCGAGGAGCTCGGCCTCGACGAGGTCGCCTGCAACCGTCTGGGCCTCGGCCTCTACAAGGTCGCGATGACCTGGCCCTTCGAGCCCAAGGGCTTCCTCGAGTTCGCCATAGGCCTCGACCTCGTGATGGTGGTCGAGGAGAAGCGGATGATCGTCGAGGTGGAGGTGAAGGAAGAGCTCTACCACCAGCCCTGGGCGCCGACCGTCGTCGGCAAACGCGACGAGAACGGCCAACCCCTCTTCCCGGCCTATGGCGCACTCGAGCCAACCTCGATCGCGGTCGCCATCGGCGAGCGGCTGCTCAAATACAACGACGATGCGGCGCTTGCCGCACGCGTCGCGGAGCTGAAGGCGCGGCTCGCCCAGCGCGGCACGGTCAAAGAGCTCGCGACGCGCATTCCCTATTTCTGCGCCGGCTGCCCGCACAATACGTCGACGCGCGTGCCGGAAGGCAGCCACGCCTATGCCGGTATCGGCTGCCACTACATGGCGCAGTGGATGGACCGCAACACCGAGGGCTTCACGCAGATGGGCGCCGAAGGCGCCAACTGGGTCGGCGAGGCGGCGTTCTCGAAACGCAAGCACGTCTTCCAGAATCTAGGCGACGGCACCTATATCCATTCGGGCTCGCTCGCGATCCGCGCGGCCGTCGCCTCGGGCGTCAACGTCACCTATAAAATACTCTACAACGACGCCGTCGCGATGACCGGCGGCCAGGCGCTCGACGGCGGCAAGACGGTGCCGCAGATCGCGCGCGAGGTCGCCGCCGAGGGCGTCAAGCGCGTCGCCATCGTGACGGACGAGCCCGAGAAATACGGCGGCACGTCCGACTTCCCGCCGGGCGCCACGATCCATCATCGCGACGAGCTCGATGCCGTGCAGAAGGACATGCGCGAGATCGAGGGCGTCACCGCCATCATCTACGACCAGACTTGTGCGGCCGAGAAGCGCCGCCGCCGCAAGCGCGGCACCTTCCCCGATCCCGACAAGCGCGTCTTCATCAACGCCGATGTCTGCGAGGGCTGCGGCGATTGCGGCGTCAAGTCGAACTGCATCGCCGTGCTGCCACTCGAGACCGAGCTCGGCCGCAAGCGCCAGATCGACCAGTCGGCCTGCAACAAGGATTTCTCCTGCTTGAAGGGCTTCTGCCCGAGCTTCGTCACCGTGCATGGTGCCAAGCCCAAGAAGCCGTCGTCGATCGATAGCGCGACGGTCGACGCGGCGACGGCCGGCTTGCCCGAGCCGACGCTGCCCTCGCTCGACACCCCCTACTCCATGCTCGTGACCGGCATCGGCGGCACCGGCGTGGTCACCGTGAGCGCGGTGCTCGGCGAGGCGGCCTATCTCGACGGCAAGGGCTTCGGCGGCATCGACATGACGGGCCTCGCGCAGAAAGGCGGCGCCGTCGCCTGCCACGCGCGCATCGCCAAAACGCCCGAGGCAATCCACGCCATCCGCGTGCCGCTCATGGCGGCCGACGTGATCGTCGGCGGCGATCTCCTCGTCACCGGCTCGACGAAGGTGCTGGAGACGATCGAGCCCGGCCACACGCGCATCATCTCGAACGCGCACGAGATCATCACCGGCGATTTCACGCGCAATCGCGAGCTGCATCTGCCGGCGGCGCGCATCAAGCGGCAACTCGAGGAGCGCGCGGGCAAGGATCGCGTGAGCTTCCTCGACGCCAACGATCTGGCGCTCCGGCTCTTCGGCGACAGCATCGCCGGCAACATGCTGCTGTTGGGCGTTGCCTATCAAATGGGCACGGTGCCGATCGCGAGCGCCGCGATCGAGCAGGCGATCGCCCTCAACGGCGCGGCGGTGGCGATGAACCGGAACGCGTTCCGGCTCGGACGGCTGCTCGCGCACGATCGGGCAGCAGTGCAAAAGCTCGCCGGCGCTGCTCCCGAGACGCCGAAGCCCGAGACGCTCGAGAGCGTTGTCGCGCATCGCAAGGCGCTGCTGACGCGCTACCAGGATGCCGCATATGCAAATCGCTTCGAGACGGCGATCGGCAGGATCGCGGACGTCGAGGCGACCCGCACGCCGGGCCACACGGGGCTCGCGCTCGCCGCTGCGAAGAGTCTGTCGAAGCTCATGGCCTACAAGGACGAGTACGAGGTGGCGCGGCTCTATACCGATGGCCGCTTCGCCAAGTCGGTGGCGGATGCCTTCGACGGCACGCAGCGTATCGAGATCCACCTGTCGCCGCCGCTGCTAGCGCGCCGCGATCCGACGTCGGGCGAGCCCAAGAAGATGGTCTTCGGTCCGTGGATCCTCAAGGTGCTCGGCGTGGTCGCGCGCATGAAGGGCTTGCGGGGAAGTTGGGCCGACATCTTCGGCCGCACCGCCGAGCGGCGCCTCGAGCGGCAGTTGATTGCCGATTACTTTACGCTGCTCGACACGATCGCCGAGCGGCTGACGCCGGCGAACCACGGTCTTGCCGTCGAGCTCGCAGCACTGCCTCTGGACATTCGCGGTTTCGGACACGTCAAGATGGCGGCCTATGAAGCCGTTCGCGCGAAGCAGGCGGCGCTCAAGGCGAAGCTCTTGACGGAGGCGATCGCGACCCGCGCGCAGGAGCCCGCGGCCGCATGAGCGGCGTCCCGAAGACGCCGCCCGTCAGTGCCGATTGCGTCGCCGTCGACCCCCATGGCCGCGTGCTGCTGATCAAGCGCGGCCGGCCGCCGTTCCAAGGGCAGTGGGCGCTGCCAGGCGGCTTCATCGAGCTGGGCGAAACGGTCGAGGACGGCTGCCGGCGCGAGCTTCTCGAGGAGACGGGATTGACGGCCGATGGCGTGCTCACGCTCGTCGGCGTCTACTCCGCCCCCGGCCGCGATCCGCGCGGGCCGACGGTCTCGGTGACCTACACGACGACATTGCCGGGCGGCACTCCGGCAGGCGGTGACGACGCCGCGCACGCCGAATGGATCGCCGATTGGCAATCCCTCCCGATCGCCTTCGATCACAAGCAGATGATCGCGGATGCGTTGGCGGTGCAGAAGACTCAAACGCGAGTCCGATCGTAGGGCGCGGCGCCATTGCGCCCTACGCGTCTCCGAAAACCGTAGGGCGCAAGTGCGCAGCGTATTGCGCCGTGCAACGCCGCCCTCGAGCCGAGCCGTGATCACGACCGAGCGGGTGGCGCGGCGCAATACGCCCGAACGGGCTATTGCGCCCTACGCGTCTCCGATAACCGTAGGGCGCAAGTGCGCAAGCGTCTTGCGCCGCGCAGCGCCGCCCGCTCACACCACGGGCACGAACGCATAGCCGTCGCCGTCTTTGCTCACCATGCCGGCGGCCGGGAACGGATAGTGGTAACCCGCGATCATCGCGTTCTCGGCAATCGCGCGATCCATGGTGGAGCGGCGGACCTTCTCGGCCTGCTCAGGATCGGCGTCGAAGATCGCATGCCAGCCTGGATGGCGCAGAAACAGCGCCGGCATGTTCGAGACATCACCCAAGACGAAGAGCTGCCGATCGGCCGACGTGATGTGATAGGACGTGTGACCCGGCGTATGCCCGTAGGTCGGCATCGTCGTCACCCCCGGCAGCACCTCTGCCTCGCCCTCGATCTGACGCACGGTATTCCACGTGCCGAACGTCGCCTGGATGCGTTGCGCCAAGCCGCGCTGGCTCTCGGGCAATTTGCCCACCGTGCTCTCGTCCGTCCAGAACGCGTGCTCGGTGGCCGAGACGATGATCTCGGCATTGGGAAACAGCGGTGCGTTCGTATCCTTTTCCATGAGCCCGAAAATATGATCCGGATGGTAGTGCGTGATGCAGATCATATCGACCTTGGCCGGATCGATGCCGGCCGCGGCGAGCGATTTCGACCGCATGAGCCCCGCCGTCGGTGCAAGCTGGCCGCCGGTACCCGCATCGAACAGCACGCGCTTGCCTGCGATCTCGGCCGCCATCGCCGAGAACGGGATCGGCACGTTCTCGCCCGAATAGCCGGCCGCTTTCAGCGCCTTCGTCGTGTCGAGAACGCTCGCATTGGCGATGAAGGCCGGATCGTGCGGCTTCTCCCAGACGCCGTCATAGAGCGCCGTCATCGTGATGTCGCCGACCTGGAACTTGTGGAAGCCCTGATCGAGGACGACGGCGGCTCTGGCCGCATCGGGCGCGAGAAACGCGAAGCGCTGCGGCACGCCCATAACGAGAGCGCCTGCGGCCGCGCCGAGGACGACATCGCGCCGGGAGAGCTTGCGCATAGCGGACGATCCTATTGCGCTTTGGTGGACGACAAGAGATCGAGGGCTTCGCCCCAGGTGTCGGTGAGCACGAACCCTTCCGGGAACGGGTCGGTCGGGTCGATGCCGATCTGATGCAGGCCGTAGATCCAGCTCCGCCCGCTGACGCGGGTCAGCACCGCCGGGCGGTTTCCGACCGTCGTGTCGCCCACATACTCGACGTCAAACTTCGAGCCGATGATCGAGCGCGCCTCGACCTTGTAGCCGGCCTTCACCTCGCCGCGCGCCGCCCGCATCGCCATGCGCGCCGCATTGCCGGTGCCACAGGGGGAGCGATCCATGCGGCCGGGCGGCAGCACGGTCGCGCCGACCGGGTGGCCGTCGTCCGACCAGTCGAGCAGCATCGTGTAGGAGAGGCCGCGGATCTCCGGGATTTCCGGATGCACGATCTCGCGCGTCGAATTGATGATGCGCAGCACCCCCATGCCGACATCGACGAGCTTACGGGCGTTCTCGCGCGTGATGCGCATGCCGAGCTGACGAACATCGACGAGCGCGTAGAAGCAGCCGCCATAGGCGATGTCGACATTGACCGGGCCGATGCCGGGCACATCGACCTTGACGTCGAGCGCCTCGACGAAGGCCGGCGTCATGTCGAGCCGAACCTTCTCGCACTTGCCGTTGCGGCAGGTGGCCGTCGCCCGGACGAGGCCCGCCGGCGTCTCGAGGGTGACGAGCGTCTCCGGCTCCTTCATCTCGACCATACCGGTTTCCGTCAGCACGGTCACCAGGCTGATCGAGTTCGAGCCCGACATCGCGTGCGCTTTGTCGGCCTGCAGGATCATGAAGGCGGCGTCGGCCTCGGGGCGCGTCTTGGGGAGCAGGATGTTGGTCGACATATTGGCGAGGCCGCGCGGCTCGAAGACGAGAAAGCGGCGCAAGCTGTCGTCGACCTCGTTCAGGTGACGCATCTTCTCGGCCGGATTGTCGCCGGGGATCGTTGGCAACCCACCCGTCACGATGCGGCCCGTGTCGCCCTCGCAATGGGCTTCCACCATGCTGATCAGTCGCTTCAGGCGCATCCCTTATCCTCCAGGCGTCACTAGGGGCTAGCGATAGGCCGGAGCGGTGGAATAGGCAATGGCAGCGGCGCCGGTCAGACCGGCACGGGGCGGATGGGCTTCAGCCCCGGCACGGCCGCGACGCGCTTGAACCACGTCCGGATGCCCGGATAGCCGGTGAGGTCGAACTCCCCCTCGTCCGCCATGTGCGTGTAGGCGAACAGCGCGATGTCGGCGACCGTGAACCCCGCATCGGTCAGGAACTCGTGGACGGCGAGCCGTCGCTCCATGACATCGAGCGCCTTGTAGCCGCGCTCCCAGATCTCCGGCAGCCGGTCCGCATATTTGTCCTTCGCCTTGAGATAGGTGATCCAGTTGCGAGCCACCGCGATGTAGGGCTCGTGGCTGTACTGCTCGAAGAACAGCCACTCGAGCACGCGGGTGCGGGCGAGGCCCGGCGCGGGCAGATAGCGCGTCCCTTCCGCGAAATGCAGGAGGATCGCGTCCGATTCCGTGATGACCTCGCCGCCATCGAGAACGGCGATCGGCGCCTTGCCGTTGGGATTGAGCGCCAGATACTCGGGCGTTCGCGTCTCCCCCGCATTGGTGTTCACCTCGACCCAAGTGAACGGCGTGCCCGTCAGCTCGAGGACCGTGCGCACCTTCCAGCAGTTCCCCGACCGGCTGAAGCCATAGGCCTTGATCATCGCGAAGCCTCCCTTGTCCGAGGAAGAGTTGCCGTGCCCACCGGAGGAGGTCAATCGGCGTCTCGTTATGGGTTCGACAAGCGCCGGCGATGCCCAGCCGCCCAGGATGCGTTAAACGAGACATTCCCGAGCCGATGACGAGTCAGGGCGCGCATGGCATAAGTGCGGCGACTACGTCCTATCCATGGGTATCGGAGTGACGATCATGCACCGGCCTCCTCTCACGCGCCTGCTTGCTGCCTTCGCCCTTTTGGCGGCGCTCGCCCCACCAGCGCCGGCCGAGGAGACCGCTCCCCCGCAAGCCACCGGCAGCGAGGCCGCCGAGGAGACACCGCCACTGCCGATTACTCTCGCGACCGATCCCGATATCGTCATGCTCGAGGATGCCGTGACGATCAAAGGCCGAACGGGCGGCACGGAGGGAGCCGAGGTCACGATTCTCGTCGAGCCGCCGGCCGAGGTCGCAGAGACGCTCAAGCCCGTAACCCTCACCGCCAAGATCGATGCCGGGGGCAACTTCACCCAGACCTTCAAGGAAACGAAAGCCCCGGGTCGCTACCTCGTGACGGCGACCGCTCCTGACGGCAGAGGCCGACAGCAATCGCACTTCGACGTCTACATCGAATCGATCGATGGTGACCTGTCCAAAGACGATGCGCCCAACGAGCTCATCGATGCCGGCGAGAACCTTACGCATGCGATCGAAGGAGCGATCTCGTCGCTGCCGCCCTCACCCGAGAAGGAAGAGTTGGTCGCGGAGTTGAAGAAGGTCTCGGATGCCATCGCCAAGCTCGGCCGGTTCCCCCCGCTGCCGCCGGTGCTCGCCGACGGCAAGATCGCGCAGAAGTCGCTCGATCCGGAAGGGCTCGAGCGCTACAGGCAGGGCCGCCGCCGCGTCATGCGCAGCTTCGTACGGGCCCGCGAGATCACCAAATCGAGCGCCGAGCACCTGAACAAGATCAACAGCGTGCGAACCTCTTGCGACGATCTCGAGGTTGTCAAGGAGGGCCTGCAGTTCGTCTCCTTCATGATGAACTTCGCCGAGAAGGGCCTCTACGACGTCTTCGTCGGCTTCGGCAAGGAGTTCATCGCCATCGCTGCGAGCAACAAGGCCAAGAAGGCGAACGTCGGCGACGCGGGCACGTTCGCCCTTTCGGAAGGCATCAAGCAGATCGACTCGCTCGTCGAGAAGAGGCTCAAGGCGAACGATGCCTTCAGCGTCGTCTATGACGGGCTAGGCGTCGCCGCCGACAAGATCATGGGCTCGTTCTGCCAGGTCTTCACCGGCCCGATCGAAGGCACCATGTCCGCCGAGTTCAGGGCCAAGAACGGCGAGACCTGGTGGACCTACGACTTCAAGATAACCGGACGCATCACCTTTCATCACGACAAGCAGGCGAAGGGCGACCGGGTCGGTATCAAAGGGCGCATCGAGGGCTACGCCCACAGCTTCAAGACCTGGGAGGATGCGCTCGGCGTCGATGGCCCCAAGGGCACGCTGGTGGCCGCCAAGATCGTCTTTCCGCCGTTCGACGAAGGCGCCAAGCTCGCAACGACGCTCGCCGACTACGACGAGGGGTCGGTCGCCGGCGCCCTTTTGCCAAACAGCTTCTTCATCGCCATCGACGGCGAGCTCGCCTACGACAAGAAGACCGTCGACTTGAGGCTCGGCCCGGCCCGCACCGACATCGACGTCAAATCGAGGGTCGTCAACATCGTAATCTCGCCCTTTCTCCTCGCGCCGACACCAGTGATCTACGTCCTGCCCTACAAAGATGCGCGGTTCCTCATGCAGCGCGCTTTCCAGGGCGAGATCGTCCAGATGCCGCTCGATATCCAGGGCAAGACGATGTCGATCAACAAGGTGTTCAGCTATCAAGGCGGTGGAACCGGCGCCACCGGCAGCTACCGCCTCTCGATCCAGGCGAAATCCGACAAGTAGCCGGCCACGACAAAAGGAAAGGCCCGTCCGAGGATGGGGCTTTCGAGCTCCAACGCGCTGCGTCCGCGTCACTCCCTCACCCACAGCTCGAGTTGCGTGCGGCTGTCGATCGAGGGCGAGCGCTCGTAGTAGACCTCGATGCGCTCGAAGGCCCGGCGGAAGCCGGTGACGTCGATCGGCCGCGTCGTACCGTCCGGCCGCAACCGGTCGTCGAGCGGCTTGGCGTCCTTGTCGCCGTTGCCGTACATCATGGCGATCCCGGTCAGGTGCACGCTGCCGCCGTTGGCGCGGACGCCGACGGCACGGACCCGGCCGTCACGCCGCGACAGCTCGTAGACGACCTTGTCGCCGCGCCGGTCGACCGGGAGTGCGTCGACCTTGCGCCAGCCTTCGCCGAACGGCTCGTCCTTGGCGACGTGCCCCCACAGCTCGACCTCGGCCGGCCGGCCCGAGCGATCGACCGCGCGATAGCTCATCTCGACCGCCTGCACGAAGCGGGCGCGGCCCTTGAGTTGCACCGGCGTCGTCTGCTCTCCGGCGTAGAGCCGCTGGCCGATGTCGATCTCCTCGGTCTCGCCCGACTGATAGATGAGCTTGGCGCGCCTCAGATCGATATCGTTGCCGCGCGCCCGGATCAGCAGCTGATCGATCCGGCCGCCGATCGCGTTGACCTCGAAGACGTCGCGGTCGCGGCCCATGTCGACGCGGTTCTTGTCGAGCAGCACCCAGCTCTGATCGAGCCGCGGCAGCTCGGGCTCACGCGACGCCCGCCCCCAGATCTCGACCTCAGAGGGACGTACGCGGCGCCCGCCCGATCGATAGGTGATCTCGATCCGGTCGATGAGGCGCGGCCGGCCTTTCAGCTCGATGATCGGGCTGTCCTCGCCGGCGAGGATCGCCTCGTTGAGATCGACCTCGTCACGCTCGCCATTGCCGTAGACGATTTGCAGGCCGGTGGCGCGCAGGTCGCTCCGGCGAACGCGCACGATGAGACCGTCGTAGCGGCGATCCTCGGCGCCGATCTCGACCGAGCCCGTCTCGTCGCCCGGATCGAACGTCTGCTTGCCGAGCAGCGACCACTCCTTCGGCAGCGGGGGCGGCGTCGGCTCGGGGGCGATGCGGCCCCAGATCTCGAGCTCCGCACGCCGGCCGCTACGGCCGAGCGCGCGCGTCACCACCTCGATCGACTGGATGAAGCGCGGACGGCCTTTGAGCTCGATGACGCTCGTCTCCTCGCCGGCGTAGACGACGGAGTCGACGGGCACCTCCTCCTCCTCGCCGTTGGCGTAGACGAGCTTAAGGCGGCGCAGGCGAATGTCGTCACGGCGCGCCCGGAGCACGAGCGCGCTCATGCGCCCGCCGTCGTCACCGACGTCGACGATCTGCCGGTCACGGCCGAGATCGACGGTCTGCTTGCCGAGGAGCTGCCACTCGCGGCCGAGCGGCGGCAGCTCGCGCTCGGGCGCCTGACGCGCCCAGATCTCGACCTCGGGCCGGCGGGGTCCGCCCCGCGCGCCCGACCGGTATTTGAGATCGACCCGCTCGATGAAGCGCGGACGGCCCTTGATCTCGATCGTCACACCCTCGTCGCCGGCGAACACCGTGTCGTCGATGTCGAAGTCCTCGGTTTCGCCGTCGCCGTAGCTGACCGTCAGGCCACGCAGCCTCAGATCGTCGCGACGGACGCGGATCAGCACGGCATTGAATCGGCCGGCCTCGAGCGCCGTGTCGATGCTCGCGCGATCGCGGCCGGGATCGAGCTCCTGCTTGCCGACGAGCTGCCATTCGCGCGGCAGCGGTGGCGGCACGGGCTCGGGCGCCTTGCGGCCCCAGATCTCGAGCTCGGCGCGACGGCGCTCCCGCAGCGACGGCCGGATCCTCAGCTCGATGCGCTCGATGGTACGCGGGCGCCCCTTCAAGTCGATGATGGTCGAGTCCTCGCCACCGTAGATCGGGTTGTCGAATGCAACCTGCTCCTCCTCGCCGTTGGCGTAGGTGATGGTCATGCCGCGCATGCGCAAATCGCCACGGCGAACTCGAAGCAACAGGCCGTTGAGACGGCCGAGCTCACGATCGGCCTCGACTACGATGCGCTCGGCATCGCCGTCGATGGCGGGCTTGCCGACCAGCTGCCAGTCGCGGCCGAGCGGCGGCAGCTCGGGCTCCGGCGCCTGCCGGCCCCAGGCCTCGATCTGCGCCGGGCGATCGCCTCGACCCATGGCGCGCAGGCGCAGCTCGATCCGATCGATCGGTCGCGGCCGGCCCTTCAGCTCGACGATCTGGGTCTCCTCACCGGCATAGAGCGGGCCGTCGACGGCAAGCTCTTGCTCCTCGCCGTTGGCGTAGACGACTGTGAGGGCGCGGAGCCGCACATCGTTGCGGCGCGCGCGTAAGATGATCGCGTTGACGCGGCCAGCCTCGCGCCCGACCTCGATCTCCGCCCGATCACTGTCTTGGGCGACACTCGTTTCGCCGAGCGACTGCCACTCACGGCCGAGCGGCGGCAGCTCCGGCTCCGGCGCCTGGCGCGCCCACACCTCGACGACAGGCAGCCGCACCGCGCCCCGTTCGCGATCGTAGGTGAGCTCGATGCGATCGATGAAGCGGAAGCGGCCCTTGATGTCGATCGGACGCGTTTCCTCGCCGCCACTCAGCGGACGATCGAAGCCGAGGTCGTCCGCCTCGCCGTTCCCGTACACGATCCGCAAATTGCGCAGGTTGACCGGCCCGCCTTTGACCCGAACGACGATCGCGTTGTAGCGGCCGTCGTCGCGGCCGACGCGGATGACGTCGCGATCGCGCGCCATGTCGACGCGCTGCTGGCCGAGCAGCGACCACTCGCGGCCGAGCGGCGGCAGCTCGCGCTCGGGTGCCTCGCGGCCCCAGACCTCGACCGTGGCGCGCCCACGGCCGCGACGGGCCGTGTCATAGACGAGCTCGACCTGGCGGATGCCACGACTCTCGCCGCGCAAATCGATCGCCTCGGTCTCCGAGCCTGCCGGCAGAAGCTGTCGCACGCGGTAGAGGTCGCCCTCGCCGTCAGCGTAGATGACGCGCAGCTCGCGCAGGTTCACGTCGCCGCCCTTGACGCGCAGGATGAGGCCGTTGAACAGGCCCTGCTCGCCACCGACCCGGATGACGTCGCGATCGCGCGCCATATCGACGGTGCCTTGGCCGAGTAGCGACCACTCGCGCCCAAGGGGTGGCAGGTCGCGCTCGGCGACTTTGAGCGCCAGAACCTCGATCTCGGGACGCTTGAGGAGCGCCGTGAGATTGCCGCCGTAGAGCAACTCGACGCGCGTGATGCCGCGACGCCGTCCGGCGAGATCGAGCGGAACCGTCTCCTCGCCGGGGCGGATCGTCAGGTTCGAGACCGGGAGTGCCTGCTCGGTCCCGTCGTTGAAGACGACCTTGACGTTGAACAACGTCACGACGTTGCTGGTGACCTTGAGCTTGATCGCCGTGTAGGGCCCCTCATTGCGATTGAGGTTGATGACGTCGCGGTCGATGCCAGGACTGGCCTTTTGCCGGCCGAGCGACACCCACTCGTCGGCCGACGCGATGGTCGGCACGATCCACACCAGCGCCAGAACCAGCGCGGCCACGACCCCAGACAGACGATTCATGACGAACCCCATTCCTCAGCCGGCCCTCCCACGAGCCGACGCCCCATTTTCGTAGCCAATTGCGGCACCTTAGTGTTGGCGTGAGCCCATCGCCAGCCGCACTTTGTCCCTATAGCGCGTTTTTTGTCCGCGCGGTGGGCGAAGCGCTACCTTGCGTCTCTTACGTAGCGAACTAGGATGCCGCAGCCCGCATCAGTGCTCGAGCCTGCCCATGTCCCCGCGCCTCGCCTCCGACCTCCTCGAGCCAGCCCTCGCCGCACTGCGCCAGCGCTTCGGCGATCGCCTCGAGACGGGCGAGGCCCTTCGCGCGCAACATGCGCATTCGCTGACTTGGGTGACGCCGAAGCTGCCTGACGCGGTGCTGTTTGCGGACGACGAGGCCGATGTCGTCGCCGCCGTCGAGATTTGCCGCGCGCACAAGCTGCCGATCGTGCCCTTCGGCGCCGGCACCTCGCTCGAAGGGCAGATCAACGCGCCACGCGGCGGTCTCTCGCTCGACCTGTCGCGCATGAGCCGGATCGTCGCCGTGCATCAAGGCGACCTCGATGTCGTCGTCGAGCCGGGCGTCACGCGCAAGCAGCTGAACGAGCACCTGCGCGATCAAGGATTGTTCTTCCCCGTCGATCCCGGCGCCGAGCACGCTTCTCTTGGCGGCATGGCGTCCACTCGCGCCTCGGGCACCATGGCCGTGCGCTACGGCACGATGCGCGAGAACGTGCTGTCGCTGCGCGCCGTGATGGCGGATGGGAGCGTCGTCACGACGGCGCGGCGCGCGCGCAAATCCTCGGCGGGCTACGACCTCACGCGGCTGCTCGTGGGAGCGGAAGGCACGCTCGGCGTCATCACCGAGCTGACACTGCGCGTCTACGGTACGCCTGAGACGATCCTGGCCGCGGTCTGCCCGTTCAAGACGCTCGAGGGCGCGTGCAACACCGTCATCCAGGCCATCCAGCTTGGCCTGGGACTTGCCCGCATGGAGCTGATCGACGAGCTACAGATCAAGGGGTTCAACATCCATTCGGGCACGAGCTTCGCCGAGACGCCGACGCTGTTTCTGGAATTCCACGGCACGCCCGCCGGTACCGCCGAGCAAATCGCGACGTTCCGTGCGATCGCCGAGGCCGAGGGTGCGCTCGGCTTCGCGCAAGCCGCAACACCGGAGGATCGCAATCGGCTCTGGAAGGCCCGCCACGATGCCTATTGGTCGGCGAAGGCGCTGAAGCCCGGCGCCGATCTTTTCGCCACCGACGTCTGCGTGCCGATCTCGCGGCTCGCCGATTGCATTCTGGAAACCCGCCGCGATCAGGAGGCGCACGGCATCACGGCGCCGCTCGTCGGCCATGTCGGCGACGGCAATTTCCATCTGGTGCCGCTGTTCGACATGAAGGATGCGGCCGATCTCGCGCGCATCAAGGCGTTCACGCACCGCCTCGTCGAGCGGGCGCTCGCCATGGGCGGCACCTCGACCGGCGAGCACGGCATCGGCGAAGGCAAGATGGCCTATATGGCGGCCGAGCACGGGCCGGGGCTCGCGGTCATGCGCGCCATCAAGCAAGCGCTCGATCCGGATGGGCTGTTCAATCCCGGGAAGATGGTGCCCGAAGCGTGAGCTACCAATCCACCGCGCAAATGGCGACCGGCTCGCTCAGGCCCTTGAGCACGGTCGGGCCGAGATCACGCAAAGCCATTCCCTCGGCAAGCTCCTGGCGCACGATCTCCGAGACGAGGATGCCGTCGGGCTCGGCCGTCGCGCACAGCCGCGCCGCCGCCTGCACCGTCTTGCCGAACAGATCGTTGCTATCCTCGACGGGCACGCCGGCATCGATGCCGATGCGGACATGCAGGGGCTGGTTGCTGCCCATGCGGAACCCATCGAGCCCGCGCTGTATGGTGCGGGCGCAGTCGACGCAGGCGGGCACGCTCTCGAAGGAGGCCATGATGCCGTCGCCGGTATGCTTGATCTCGCGGCCCATGGCACTCTTGAGACTGCGGCGGACGATCGAATCGTGGGCACGCACGAGCTCTACCGCCCGCGCGTCGCCGAGGCGCTGCGTGAGGCCCGTCGAGTCGACGATGTCGGTGAACATGACGGCGCGGAAGGCCGGGCTCTCGTGGTCGGCGTGTGCGCCGGGCGGATCGGAGATGCGGCCGAGGAAGGCCTCGACGGCCGAAAGATCGACGGGAATGATGTCGACCGGCACGTCGCCATGCGATTCCCGGTGGGCCTGCGTCGCCGCCTCGATGTCGGGAGCATCGACGAGGCAGAACACGGCCCCGCGCGCCGCGTCGAACCAGTAGGTCATGAAATTCACACCGTGCCGGCCCTGGTGCACGAGATCCTGCTCGTGAAGATGGGCGATGTCGTGCGCCGTGAGATCCTTCACCCTGTGCCGGTCGAGGAAGATGGGCATGCGACAGCTCCGATGCTCGAGCCCCCGGCCTCTACACTAAACGCAACACCAATGGTGCGATACTACATTATCTGTAGTGACGCTCAGGCCCACGGCGCCTTCGCCTTGGTGAAGAACGCCTCGATACCGGCCTTGGCCTCGTCCGTTTCCCAGCGGTTCGCGAGCTCGCCGATCGAGTAGGTCGCAAGATCGCTGTCGGGATGGCGCGCCAGATGCTTGGCGAGCGCCTTGGCGTCGCGAATGGAGCCGGGCGCGCATTGGAGAGCGGCTGTCACCTCGGCATCGACCGCCGCGTCGAGGCCGTCAGCGGGGACCACCACGCTGACGAGCCCCATGCGATGGGCCTCCGCCGCATCGAAGGACCTGGCGTTCAGGAACACGCGCCGCGCGTGCCCCTCGCCGATCCGGCGAACGACGAAGGGCCCGATGGTGGCCGGGATCAGCCCGAGGCGCGTCTCGGTCAGCGCAAATTTCGCTTCCGCTGCGGCGATGACGATATCGGCGACCGCCATCAGGCCGATGCCCCCGCCATAGGCTGGACCCTGGACTCGCGCGATCAACGGCTGCGGCAGGTCGTCGAGCGCGCGCAGCATGGTCGAGAGGCTGCTCGCCTCCGCGATGCGTCCTGCGCGATCCTTTCCCCACTGCTCCTGCATCCAGGTCAGATCGGCACCTGCCGAGAAACTCCTGCCTTCGCCGGCCAGCACGACGACGCGGACGCGCGCGTCCTTCGCAACCGCTGCGGCGGCCTGAGCGAGCTCCCGGATCACCAGCGCGTTCATCGCATTGTGCTTGTCGGGCCGCGCCATCGTCAGACGGGCGACGCCGCGCGCGTCGATGTCGAGCTTCAAGGTCTCGTAGCCCATGTCAGGCGCTCCTCAGAGTTCGCGCGAACGCCTCGGCGGCATCGAGCGCCGGCAGCGATAGGCCGGTTGCATGGCCGAGCCGCTCAAGCAACCGCACGACCTTGCCGGTCGCGACATTGCCCGCGGCGCCCGGTGCATACGGGCAGCCGCCGAGACCGCCCGCCGCGGCATCGAAGGTGCGAACGCCCCGCGCGAGCGAGGCCTCGATGTTGGCAAGCGCGCGGCCTCTCGTATCGTGAAAATGTCCGGCGAGCTTGGCGGGCTGTGCGATGTCGAGCACGGCGTCCAGCATTCTCGTTACGGTCTCGGGCGTGCCTTCACCGATCGTGTCGCCGAGGCTCACCTCGAAGCAGCCGAGATCGAGCAAGAGCTTCGTCACGCGCGCGACCTCTCGTGGCGGCGTCGGCCCATCGTAGGGGCAATCGGTGACGCAGGAGACGTAGCCGCGCATCGGGATGCCGTCGGCCTTCGCGCACGCGGCCACGTCGCGGAACCGCGCGATGCTCTCGGCGATCGTGCAGTTGATGTTCTTCTGACTGAAGCCTTCCGAGGCCGACGCGAAAATGGCGACCTCGCCCGCGCCTGCGGCCTTTGCCGCCTCGTAGCCTTTGAGGTTCGGAACGAGCGCCGCGTAGGTCACGCCCGGCTTGCGCGCAATCCCCGACAGCACTTCCGCGCCGTCCGCCATCTGCGGCACCCATTTGGGCGACACGAAGCTCGTCACCTCGATCTTGGTGAAGCCTGCCGCCGTCAGCAGATCGACGAGCTTGATCTTGTCCGCGGCGGGGATCAGGCGCTTCTCGTTCTGCAGGCCGTCGCGCGGGCCGACCTCGTAGACGGAGACCGGATCAGCCATTCACGGGCTCCAGCGCCACCAGCATCGTGCCCTCGACCACCTGCTCGCCAGCCGCCACCAGCACCTCGGCGATCGTGCCGTCGCGTGGCGCCACGAGCGTGTGTTGCATCTTCATCGCCTCGAGCACGATGAGCGCGTCGCCTTTCGCGAGTTTCTGACCGGCCTTCACATGCACAGCCTTGATCAGCCCCGGCAGCGGCGCCTCGATGCGATCGCTTCCCGCCGTCTCGTCCTCGTCGAGCCGGTGCAGATCGGGCCGCTCGAAGAGATGCGTGCGCCCTGCGGCGATGACGCCGACGTGATGCGGGTCGGTGACGACAACGGCCGTCTCCCGCTTGCCCTCGCGCTCGATCGTCAGGCGCGCACCGTCGCGGCCGACGACACGGAACGCGACCGAGCCGGCGTCGCTCAGGATCTCGAAACGCCCTGGCCCTTCGATGACGACCTCGGCCGCGATCGCCGCTCCGTGCTGCGTGATCGTCACGGGCACCCGCGCGCGGCCGAAGGCACGCCATCCGGCAAGTGCCCGCCAGGGATCTCCGGAGTTGGGCAACAGGTCGATGCCGAGCGCGGCGATCGCGCCCAAGGCCACGGCAAGGCTGCGATCGCCCTCGGCGGTGAGCTGAGGCAGGATGCGGCCGATAAGGCCCGTATCGACCAGGCCGTCGACGACGTCCTCGTGGGCGACGAGACGCTCGAGGAAATCGACATTCGTGATCGAGCCTGCGACCTCGGAGCGTTGAAGAGCCGCGGCGAGCCCCGCGAAGGCTTCTCGCCGCGTCGGCCGGTGGACAATGACCTTCGCGATCATTGGATCGTAGAACGGCGTGATGGTGTCGCCCTCGCGCACGCCCGTATCGATGCGAGCGATATCGCCCGGCAACGACAAGTGCAGCAGACGGCCCGTGGCGGGGGCGAAGTCGCGCGCGGCGTCCTCCGCGTAGAGACGCGCCTCGACGGCGTGGCCAGTCAGAGGGATCGCCTCTTGCTTCAACGGCAGCGGCTCGCCCGCCGCGACCCGGATCTGCCACTCGACGAGATCTTGCCCCGTCACGGCCTCCGTCACCGGATGCTCGACCTGCAGCCGCGTATTCATCTCCATGAACCAGAAGCCGTCGGGCTTGAGACCCTTCGAGCCGTCGGCGATGAACTCGACGGTGCCGGCGCCGACGTAGCCGACGGCTTTGGCCGCATTGACCGCGGCGTCTCCCATCGCCTTGCGCACCGCGGCCGTCATCCCCGGCGCCGGCGCTTCCTCGATCACCTTCTGGTGACGGCGCTGCAGCGAGCAATCGCGCTCGTAGAGATGGACGGCGTTGCCGTGCGTATCGGCGAACACCTGCACCTCGATATGACGCGGCGACGTCACGTATTTCTCGATCAATACCCGATCGTCGCCGAAGCTCGATTTGGCTTCGCCCTTCGCGCTCGCCAGCGCGGCATCGAAGTCCTTGGCGGCATCGACGCGGCGCATGCCCTTGCCACCGCCCCCCGCGACCGCCTTGATGAGCACCGGATAGCCGATCTCAGCCGCGCGCTTGGCGAGTTGTTTCGGCTCCTGCTCCGAGCCGTGATACCCGGGCACGACGGGCACGCCGGCCTTCTCCATCACGCGCTTGGCAGCGTCCTTGAGCCCCATGGCGCGCATCGCCGACGCCGGCGGGCCGATGAACACGAGACCGGCGGCGGCGACGGCTTCTGCGAAAGCGGGATTCTCCGAGAGGAAGCCGTAGCCCGGATGGATCGCATCGGCGCCGCTCGCCTTGGCGGCGGCAAGAATGCGCTCACCTACGAGATAGCTTTCGGACGCCGGCGCCGCACCGATGCGATACGCCTCGTCCGCCATCGTGACGTGCAGGCTATCGGAATCGGCATCGGAGTAGACCGCCACCGTCGCCAAGCCCATCCGCCGCGCCGTCTTGATGACCCGGCAGGCGATCTCGCCACGATTGGCTATGAGGATCTTCTTCAGCATCAGCGTGCCGCGGTGGCCTCGACTTCCAGGAACCACTGCTCGTCGATGATGCCGGTTATCACACAGGTGAACGCGATCTGATGGCCATCGAGATAGGCGTTGCGCGCGTCGCGCATCTCGTCGCGATACGTCTTGTCGGCGAGGTACACGGTCACCTTGACGAGGTTTTCTCTTGTCATGCCGGCGGCGCGGAGCTGGCGATCGATGTTGATGAAGGCGTTCCGCGCCTGCTCGGCGAAGGTCGGCGGCGTCACGCGATTGGCGTCGAAGCCCATCTGGCCGCCGATGAAGAGAATCTCCTTGGCGCCGACGACGTTCATCGCGTGGGCATAGGGCCCGGCGGTCTTGGGTCCGTCGGCCGCAGTGATCGGACGAAGCTCCATATCTTGCATCTCCTACATTCTGAAGACGCCGAAGCGCGTCTCGGCGATCGGCGCGTTGAGGGTGGCGGTCAGGCTCAAGCCCAGCACGTCGCGGGTGCGGCGCGGATCGACGATGCCGTCATCCCACAGCCGCGCGGAGGCGTAGAGCGGATGGCCTTGGGCCTCGAACTGATCGATGATCGGCTGCTTGAAGGCCTGCTCCTCGGCGGCGCTCCACGTCCCGCCTTTGCGCTCGATGCCGTCGCGCTTGACGGTCGAGAGCACGCCGGCCGCCTGCTCGCCCCCCATGACGGCAATGCGGCTGTTGGGCCAGGTCCACAGGAAGCGGGGCTGATAGGCACGGCCGCACATGCCGTAGTTGCCGGCGCCGAACGAGCCGCCGATGATGACCGTCACCTTCGGCACCTTCGTCGTCGCAACCGCGGTCACGAGCTTGGCCCCGTCCTTGGCGATGCCGCCGGTCTCGTATTTGCGGCCCACCATGAAGCCCGTGATGTTCTGCAGAAACACGAGCGGGATCTTGCGCTGGCTGCACAGCTCGACGAAGTGCGCGCCCTTGATGGCACTTTCCGAGAACAGGATGCCGTTGTTGGCGACGATGCCGACGGGCAGTCCGTGGATGTGCGCGAAGCCCGTGACGAGCGTCGTCCCATAGCGGGCTTTGAACTCGTCGAACCGGGAGCCGTCGACGATGCGGGCGAGCACCTCGCGGACGTCGTAGGGAGTCTTGAGATCGGACGGCACGACACCCGCAAGCTCGTCGGGATCGTAGGCGGGCGCTTCCGGCGTTTGGCGCGCGATCTCTGCGGCGGAGCGCGTATTCAGATGCAGGACCGCGCGTCGCGCCAGCGCCAGGGCATGCGCATCGTCGCGGGCGAGATGATCGGCGACACCTGAAAGCCGGGTGTGCACGTCGCCACCCCCGAGATCTTCGGCGCTCACGACCTCGCCCGTCGCCGCCTTCACCAGCGGCGGGCCACCAAGGAAGATCGTGCCCTGCTCCTTGACGATGATGGCCTCGTCCGACATCGCCGGCACATAGGCGCCACCCGCCGTGCAGGAGCCCATGACGACGGCGATCTGCGGGATGCCCGCCGCCGACATGTTGGCCTGGTTGTAGAAGATACGGCCGAAATGATCGCGATCGGGGAAGACCTCGTCCTGGTTCGGCAGGTTCGCGCCGCCCGAGTCGACGAGATAGACGCACGGCAGCCGGTTCTCGGCCGCGATCTCCTGGGCGCGCAGGTGCTTCTTCACCGACAGCGGATAGTAGGTCCCGCCCTTCACCGTCGCATCGTTGCTGACGATCATGCACTCACGGCCCTCGATGCGGCCGATGCCGGTGATGAGGCCAGCCGACGGCGCATCGCCGTCGTAGAGGCCGTGGGCGGCGAACAGCCCGACCTCGAGGAACGGCGAGCCAGGATCGAGCAAGCGATCGACGCGGTCGCGTGGCAAGAGCTTGCCGCGCGCAGTGTGCCGCTCCTGCGCCGCCTTGCCCCCGCCCGCCATCGCCGCAAGCGCTGCGGTGTCGACGCGGGCCAGCGCCTCGAGCATCGCCGTGCGATTGGCCGCGAATGCCGCTGACTTGGGGGAGATGTTGGAGGAGAGCAGGCTCATGGGCGACTGGCCTCTCGCAGGTGCCGGCGAGATGCAGGCATTCCCTCCCCCCTTGAGGGGGAGGGCCGGGGTGGGGGGTCCAAAGCAAATGACTCAGTGCTCGCGTCCACCCCCCCATCCCAAACGCCTAAGGACTTAGCCGCTGCGCGCCTAAGTCCAAGGCGTTTGGCCTTCCCCCTCAAGGGGGGGAAGGGAGGTAAGGAGCAGCAGATCAAACTACTGGTCTCCGCACGAATTATTCGCCGTGACCAATTTGATTTTGCTGAGCGCCTCACTACGCCGTCTCCTTGAACAGCTCGCGGCCGATCAGCATGCGGCGGATCTCGGAGGTACCGGCGCCGATCTCGTAGAGCTTGGCGTCGCGCAAGAGACGGCCCGTGCCGGTGTCGTTGATGTAGCCATTGCCGCCGAGGCATTGGATCGCGTCGAGCGCCACCTGCGTCGCCTTCTCGGCAGAATAGAGAATACATCCCGCTGCATCCTTGCGCGTGGTCTCGCCGCGATCGGCGGCGGCGGCCACCGCATAGACGTAGGCGCGGCAGGCGTTCGTCACCGTGTACATGTCGGCGAGCTTGCCCTGCATGAGCTGAAAGGTGCCGATCGGTTGTCCAAACTGCTCGCGCGTGTGCACGTACGGCACGACGATATCGAGCGCCGCCGCCATGATGCCGAGGGGCCCGCCCGCGAGCACGATGCGCTCGTAGTCGAGACCGCTCATCAGCACGTTGACGCCTTTGCCCTCGAGGCCCAGCACGTTCTCGAACGGCACCTCGACATTGTCGAACACGAGCTCGGCGGTGTTGGAGCCGCGCATGCCGAGCTTGTCGAGCTTGGGCGAGGGTTTGAATCCCTTCATCGTCTTCTCGATCAGAAAGGCCGTGATGCCTTTCGGGCCCGCATCGGGATCGGACTTGGCGTAGACGACGAGCGTATCAGCGTCCGGACCGTTCGTGATCCACATCTTCGTGCCGTTGAGCACATAACGATCGTTGCGCTTTTCGGCCTTGAGCCGCATCGAGACGACGTCCGACCCCGCACCCGGCTCCGACATCGCCAGCGCGCCCACATTCTCGCCCGAGCAGAGCTTCGGCAGATAGCGCTGCTTCTGCTCGATCGTGCCATGCCGGTTGATCTGGTTGACGCAGAGGTTGGAGTGCGCGCCGTAGCTCAAGGCCACCGAGGCGGACGCCCGGCTCAGCTCCTCCATGACGATCGTGTGCGCGAGATAGGTCAGCCCAGAGCCGCCGTAGAGAGGATCGGCCGTCATGCCGAGCACGCCCAGGGCGCCGAGCTCTTTCCAGACGTCACTCGGAAACGTGTTCGTCTTGTCGATCTCGGCCGCGCGGGGGCTGAGCTTCGCCTGCGCCCAGCGCTGGACCGTGTCGCGCAGCGCCTCGATCTCCTCGCCGAGCCCGAAGCTCATACCGGTCGTGAACATCGTCCGTGTCTCCTCGGCCGGACGTGCGGCCGCGATCCATTGGGCGACGTTCTGGGCTGAATCGCAAGGGGGGCGGAAGCAATGCTGCCGCTCAACCCTCTCCGGCGATGAGCGCCTTGCCACCATCCCGCCACAGGAGATGGTCGAGCGAGAGCTTGCCGGGGCCGTACTTCATGATGAGGAGAAGCGCGACCGCCCACAATCCATGCATCATGTAGGCGTTGGGATAGACGAAGATCTGGATCACGAGCGTCATGACGAGCATGCCGAGCGCGGCGAAGCGCGTGAACAGTCCGAGGATGAGCAGGGTCGGCAGCACGAGCTCGGCCACGACCGTCAGATAGGCTGCGAGGTCGGACGGGATGACCGGCAGCTTGTACTCGTTGGCGAAGAGAAAGAACGTCGCGGGCTTCACCGCGAGTGCCGTCAGGTCCACCTTCGTCAGCCACGAATTGAGGAACGTCACGGCCATGACGAGCCGCGCCAGCAGGCCCACCAAGCTATGGGGTATCGTTTCGAGCGCGCCGGCGGCGCCTTGAACCAGGTTTCGCATGGGGGGAGCCTCGAGCGGTGGAGCGAATGGCAAAGCTTGACGCTAAGCCCTATAGCCGATCAGCGCCCCGGCCTCGATCACGGTTGCGAGCGCCAACTGCACATTGAAGTGATCATTGCGTGTGCGGGCATCTGTGGCAGCTTCGGCGAGCGTCACGCCACGGCCCAGCGCATCGATGAAGATATCCGTGCCGGTCGGCGCCTTGCGCGTCTCGACCTCGAGTGCCGGGCGCACGACGAGCGCGGTCTCAGCCCCCTGATCGAGACGAATGGGCGAGACGGTCTCGTCGCGCCGGTTGGTCTCCCAGATCGAGACGATGGGATAGGTCGAGGCGACGATGCCCACGGACGGATGCAGCGTGAAGCGCAGCTTCGGAATGGTCGCAGCCGCGACCGAGGCAAGATCGCCAGGCGCGAGCGGCAGCGCATCGGCGGCGTGATAGGCGACGTGCTGCAGCCATTCGAGGCGGGCAACATCGGGAAGATACGGCAGGCCGCGCGCCGGCTCGAAGCTTGCGAGAAATGCCGCAAGCTCGCCGCCGAACTCGGCCAGGATCGGTGAGCGCGGCAGATGCGCCTCGACGTAAAGCCGCCCCAGCCCACGGAAGAAGTCCTCGCCGACGAGACGGAGCACGACCGGATAGCGCGCCTCGAGCACCTGGATCAGGCTCGCGACGAGATTGTTGCGATAGACGTTGTAGCGTTTGACGGGGAGCGTCGCGGTCGGCCCGTGCACGCCGGCAGGCGGCGGAGCGTCGGGCGTCAGCAGAGCCGTCGCGAAGTCCGATTGCAGCTCAGTGAGCCGGGGCATGATTGCTTCTGCGCTCGGCCATCATGCGATCCGCGAGCCTCGCCTCCGAAAATAGCTCGCCCCACGCGGGTACGTTGTTGTCCCATTCGATCAGCGTCGGC
Organism: Hyphomicrobiaceae bacterium; assembly: GCA_046348995.1. Classification (GTDB taxonomy): domain Bacteria; phylum Pseudomonadota; class Alphaproteobacteria; order Rhizobiales; family Hyphomicrobiaceae; genus JANNSX01. Next base: position 532,856 of record JAXMDB010000001.1, on the reverse strand, counting down.
TTCGGGCCGGAGCGCGCAATGGCGCGGTGATAGAGAGCCCACACGCGCTCGATGACCTTGCGGTCGTGCGCGTCGACGAGCAGCGGCGCGCCGTCGTCGTCGACGAAGGGGGCGTGACCAGCCAGATGCATCTCACCCACATGCTGGACCGGGAACGCGTCGATATAGGCGTCGGCATCATAGCCGTGGTTGGTCGCCGAGACGACGACGTTGTTGACGTCGAGCAGCAGGCCGCAGCCGGTTCGCTTCACCAGCGCCGACAGAAAGTCGATCTCGCTCATGTCGCTGTCGCCGAGTCGCACATAGCTCGACGGATTTTCGATCAGCATTTGCCGGCCGAGCGCCGTCTGCACCTCGTCCACATGCTCGGCGACGAGTGAAAGCGTCGCGTGCGTGTAGGGCAGCGGCAGCAGGTCGTTCAAATAATGCTCGTCGTGCGTCGACCAGGCGAGATGCTCGGAAAACAAGCCGGGCTGATAGCGGTCGACGATCTTGCGCAGGCGGGCCAGATGGGCCTTGTCGAGCGGTCCGGCGCCTCCGATGGACAAGCCGACGCCGTGGATCGACAGCGGATAGCGCTCGCGGATGCGCGACAGATAGTGGTGCGGCGGCCCGCCCGCGCCCATGTAGTTCTCGGCATGCACCTCGAACCAGCCGATGTCGGGCCGGCCCTCGAGGATGTCATGATAGTGATGGGGTTTGAGCCCGACCCCGGCGCGGGCCGGGATCGGGTCGCATGAAAAATCATTCTCTGCGGTCGCCCGCGCGAGCATGACCTCAACCGGCCTTGCCGCGATCCGGCACGGGCTCGAGCGAGCCTAGGCCCAGCGGCGTCTCGATCGACGAGCACGTGCCCTTGGCGACGAGCTTCCAATGGAACCCGTCGTAGTCGACCGTCGAGGTGCCGGCGCACGAGGAGCCCGCCTCCTGCGAGGCGCAATCGTTCTGGCCGGCGAGCGAGATGCCGTAGCACTTCTCCATATTCTCCGCGTCCTCGGCCACGGCGGGAGTCGCCGCCATGCCGAGCGCGAGAGCGAACGCACCCGCCAGCGCCATCGCCGAGCCGGTCTTGAGCTTCTGATCCATCGCAGTCCCTTTCCGTTCTTGGACTTTCCCGGTCTGAAAGGGCTGAGCCCTTCGCCGATCCATGCTCTTCATATAGAGCATAGATCGACCGATTTGTGGCAGTCCCTCCGTAGGCTCACCGAGGTTTGAGACGCCGTGATCGCTCGACCGCACCCTGCCTCGCAACTTAACACCGGCCCCTGCACTTTTTTCGGCCGAAGCCTGCGCGCATCTTGTAGCCCGCGACACTTTCTGGCAGTGTCCAAGAAATAGGTCAGTCATACTGTCCTTTAAGCGACGGGGTATGCCATGTCTGTCGAGCGGTCGAACCTTGCCCAGGGGCTCTACGATCCCGCCTTCGAGCACGACGCCTGCGGCGTTGGCTTCATCGCCGATCTGACGGGCAAGAAAACCCACCGCATCATCGAGGACGCCCTCAAGATCCTCGTCAACATGACTCACCGCGGCGCGGTCGGGGCCGATCCGCTCGCTGGTGATGGCGCCGGGCTCCTCATCCAGATCCCGCACGAGTTCCTCAGTGCCGAATGCGGCAAGCTCGGGTTCGCGCTGCCCGAGCCCAGCCAGTATGCCGTCGGCCAGATGTTCCTGCCGCGCGAGCGCGCCGCCCGCATCCACTGCGAGGAGGTCGTGCGCCGCGTCATTCTGCAAGAGGGGCAAATCTGCCTCGGCTGGCGCGACGTTCCGGTCGAGCGGGCAGCCTGTCGCCGGCCGTGCTCGAGACCGAGCCGGTGCATCGTCAGGTGTTCATCGGCCGCGGCAAGGGCGTCAAGGACGAGATGGCGTTCGAGCGCAAGCTCTTCCTCATCCGCAAGGTGATCTCGAACGTCATCTACGACGAGACGCAAGGCCGCGACATCGGCTTCTATCCGGTGTCGGTGTCGAGCCGGACCATCGTCTACAAGGGCATGTTCCTGTCGCATCAGCTCGGCGCCTACTACAAGGATCTCGCCGACAAGCGTCTCACCTCGCAGATGGCGCTCGTCCACCAGCGCTTCTCGACCAACACGTTTCCCTCTTGGAAGCTCGCGCATCCCTACCGGATGGTCGCCCACAACGGCGAGATCAACACGCTGCGCGGCAACGTCAACTGGATGGCGGCGCGGCAGGCCTCCGTCTCCTCGCCGCTCTTCGGCAAGGACATCTCGCGGCTCTGGCCGATCTCCTACGAGGGTCAGTCGGACACCGCCTGCTTCGACAACGCGCTCGAGTTCCTCGTCATGGGCGGCTACAGCCTGGCCCATGCCGCGATGATGCTGATCCCGGAAGCCTGGGCGGGCAATCCGCTCATGGATCAGAAGCGCCGCGCCTTCTACGAGTATCACGCCGCCCTCATGGAGCCGTGGGACGGTCCGGCCGCCATGGCATTCTCCGACGGCCGCCAGATCGGCGCGACCCTCGACCGCAACGGCCTGCGCCCCGCCCGCTATTTCGAGACGAGCGACGGCCTCGTCGTCATGTCGTCAGAAGCGGGCGTGCTGCCGGTGCCTGAGAGCAAGATCGTGCGCAAGTGGCGCCTGCAGCCCGGCAAGATGCTGCTCATCGACTTGGGCGAAGGCCGCATCATCTCGGACGACGAGCTCAAGGCCGACCTATCGGGCAAGCATCCCTATCAAGCCTGGCTCGACCGCACGCAGCTCAAAGTCTCCGAGCTGCCGACGGTGAAGTCGAAGGCACCCAAGACGAATGTAAGCCTCATCGATCGCCAGCAGGCCTTCGGCTACACGGCCGAAAGCCTCAAGTTCCTGATGACGCCGATGGCCGAGACCGGCCAGGAGGCGGTCGGCTCCATGGGTACCGACACGGCGCTCTCGGCCCTGTCGTCGAAGCCCAAGCTCCTGCACACCTATTTCAAGCAGAACTTCGCGCAGGTGACGAACCCACCGATCGACAGCATTCGCGAGGAGCTCGTGATGAGCCTCGTGTCGTTCATCGGGCCGCGGCCGAACATTCTGGACTTGAAGGGCACGTCGAAGACGAAGCGTCTCGAGGTCGCGCAGCCGATCCTGACGAACGAGCAGCTCGAGCGCATCCGCCAGATCGGCGACATCTCCGACAACCCGTTCCGCTCCAAGACCATCGACATCACCTTCCCCGCCGACTACGGCGCGGAAGGGCTCGAGGCCGCGATCTATGGAATCTCGGCCGATGCCGAGGCCGCGATCTTCGACGGCTACAACATCATCATCCTGTCCGACCGCGCGGTCGGTCCAGACCGCATCCCGATCCCCTCGCTGCTCGCGACCTCGGCCGTGCACCACCATCTGATCCGGAGGGGACTGCGCACCTCCGTCGGCCTCGTCATCGAGACCGGGGAAGCCCACGAGGTGCATCAATTCTGCACGCTCGCCGGCTACGGCGCGGAGGCCATCAACCCCTATCTTGCCTTCGAAACCATCGAGGCGATGGTCCCTGAGCTCGGCGAGAGCCTGAAGCTCGAGGAAGCGATCAAGCGCTACATCAAGGCCGTCGACAAGGGCATGCTCAAGGTCATGGCCAAGATGGGCATCTCGACCTACCAGAGCTATTGCGGTGCGCAGATCTTCGACGCGGTCGGCTTGAAGTCGGATTTCGTCAAGCAGTTCTTCTTCGGCACGCATTCTCAAGTCGAAGGCGTCGGCCTCGACGAGATCGCGCAGGAGACGGCGGAGCGGCATCGGCTTGCCTTCTCCGATATCCCAGCTCTCGACGGCGCGCTCGATGTGGGCGGCGAGTATGCCTATCGCGTGCGTGGTGAAGCGCATATGTGGCGGCCGGGTGTCGTCGCCGATCTGCAGCACGCCGTCCGCGGCAATCTGCCGGAGAAGTACCGGGCCTTCGCGAAGCAAATCAACGACCAGTCCGAGCAGCTGATGACGCTGCGCGGCCTCTTTCGCGTGAAGAGCGCCAAGGAGATGGGCCGCAAGCCCGTATTGCTCGACGAGGTCGAGCCGGCGGAAGCGATCGTGAAGCGCTTCTCGACCGGCGCGATGAGCTTCGGCTCGATCAGCCGCGACGCCCACACGACCCTCGCCATCGCCATGAACCGGGTCGGCGGCAAGTCGAACACCGGCGAAGGCGGCGAGGAGGCCGATCGCTTCAAGCCGCTGCCGAACGGCGATTCCATGCGCTCGGCGATCAAGCAAGTGGCGTCGGGCCGCTTCGGCGTCACCGCCGAGTACCTCGTCAACGCCTCCGTCATGCAGATCAAGATGGCGCAAGGCGCCAAGCCCGGCGAGGGCGGTCAGCTGCCGGGCCATAAGGTCGATGCCACCATCGCCAAGGTGCGCCACTCGACGCCGGGCGTCGGCCTCATCTCGCCGCCACCGCATCACGACATCTATTCGATCGAGGATCTGGCGCAGCTCATCTACGATCTGAAGAACGTGAACCCGCAGGCGGCCGTATCGGTGAAGCTCGTCTCCGAGGTCGGAGTCGGCACGGTTGCGGCGGGCGTCGCCAAGGCCCGCGCCGATCACGTGACGATCTCGGGCTTCGAGGGCGGTACGGGCGCTTCGCCGCTCACCTCGATCAAACATGCGGGCTCACCTTGGGAGATCGGTCTCGCCGAGACGCAGCAGACGCTCGTGCTCAATCGGCTACGCGGCCGCATCGCCGTGCAGGTCGATGGCGGCGTCCGCACGGGACGCGACGTCGTCATCGGCGCGCTGCTCGGGGCGGATGAGTTCGGATTCGCGACCGCGCCCCTCGTCTCGCTCGGCTGCATCATGATGCGCAAGTGTCACTTGAACACCTGCCCGGTCGGGGTCGCGACGCAGGATCCCGAGCTCCGCAAGAAGTTCGCGGGCAAGCCCGAGCACGTCATCAACTACCTCTTCTTCGTCGCCGAGGAGGCGCGCGAGTTGATGGCGGAGATGGGCTTCCGCTCCTTCGACGACATGATCGGCGAGACCGACTGGCTCGACAAGGACCGCGCCATCCAACACTGGAAGGCAAAGGGGCTCGACTTCGCGCGCCTGTTCCACAAGCCGGTGGTGCCCGCGGGTGTTCCGGTGCGCCATTCGGAGGAGCAGCATCACGGTCTGGAGGACGTGCTCGATCAGAAGCTCATCAAGAAGGCGAAACCTGCGCTCGAGAAGGCCAAGCACGTCAAGATCGAGATGCCGATCTCCAATATGGATCGCACGACCGGCGCCATGCTGTCGGGCGAGGTGGCGCGCTTGCACGGCCATGCCGGCCTCCCCGACGACACGATCTGGGTGACGCTCAACGGCACGGCCGGGCAGAGCTTCGGCGCTTGGCTCGCCAAGGGCGTGACGCTCGATCTGTGCGGCGAATCCAACGACTATGTCGGCAAGGGATTGTCCGGCGGGCGCATCATCGTGCGGCCGAGCGAGCGCTCCGGCATCGTGCCCGAGGAGAGCATCATCGTCGGCAATACGGTGCTCTATGGAGCGATCACCGGCGAGTGCTACTTCCGCGGCGTCGCGGGCGAGCGGTTCGCGGTGAGGAACTCCGGTGCCATCGCCGTCGTCGAAGGCACCGGCGATCACGGCTGCGAGTACATGACGGGAGGCGTCGTCGTGGTGCTCGGACAGACGGGCCGCAACTTCGCCGCCGGCATGTCGGGCGGCATCGCCTATGTGCTGGACGAGGACGGCACCTTCGAGAAGCGCTGCAACATGGCGATGGTGGATCTGGAACCTGTCGCCGCCGAAGCCGAGGTGCTCGAGCGCCGTGGCCGCCAGGGCCGGGACCTGCATGGCCACGGCCTCGTCGATGTGCAGGCCGCCATGTCGAGCAACGATGCCGAGATGCTGGAGGGCCTGATCGAGAAGCACCGCCACTATACGGGCTCGGAGCGGGCGCGCGCCCTCCTCGCCGACTGGCCGAAGGCGCTCGCGAAGTTCCGCAAGGTCATGCCGGTCGAGTACCGCCGCGCCTTGGCCGAGATGGCGCGTCAGCAGCAAGCGGACAAGACCGGCCTCGAGGTGCTCGAGATCGGCCTGCCGCTCAAGGCCAAGGGCGAGGCGAGAAAGAGTTGATGGATTTCCATAGGCTTCAATTCGCAGCGCTGCATTCCCCCTCCCCCCTTGAGGGGGAGGGTCGGGGTGGGGGGTCCAAATCAAATGACTCTGTGGTCGGGTCTATCCCCCCATCCCAAGCGCCTAAGGGTTTAGCTTGCGCTAAACCCAAGGCGCTTGGCCTTCCCCCTCACGGGGGGAAGAAGGTCGCCCGCGCGCGACCTTCGCGGGCTCGCCGGGATGGCGCGCGAAGCAAGGAAGAGCTGATGGCGCTCAGTGCTGGAACGGATTGCGTATCGTGAGCCCCTCGATGACCTGTCCGTCCTGCATGTCCTCCGACCACAGCGTTTGGCAGCCCGCCTCGAGGGCGGCGGCGACGATCATGGAATCGTACAGGCCGAGCCCAAATCGCTCGCAGAGCGCGATGCCGCGGACGTGCGTTGGCAGCGTGAGGCACCACCGTGAACGCCTCTCGAAGCTCGCTCAGGCGGGCGCGCCGAAGGCCCAATCGAGAGCATACTTTCGCCGGGCGACCAGCGTGAACTCGTTGAGCACCTGGACACTGATCACTCCGCCGGCATCCATGAGCTCGTCGGAGCGGCGCGCTCGCCCGATCCGGAAAGCGCGTACGCCAGGATGTTCGTATCGAGGAAGGCGTCACTCGATGACATCGGGCCCACGCAACAGCAGATCCTCACGGGAAAAGCGTACGCTGCCCGTGAAAGCGCCTCGCGCCTTCCGGAACGACTCCAGCGCCTCCTCCCGCGTGCGCTGGCGCGCCACCGCGACCTCGGTGCCATCCGCGGTCAAGGTCACCATGTCACCCTCCTTGAGACCAAGCTCGCTCGCAACCTCGGCGGGAAACCGAACGCCGAGGCTGTTGCCCCACTTGCCGACGACCGCCTCGGGCGTCGCCTGATTGAGCGCGGCCTGCTCGCCCTCGCCGAAGCCGGCAGCCGTCTCAGTGTCACTGCGCTTGACCATCTTGAACCTCACGCGGCTGCCCGCGCCTCCAACCTCGGTGGCGAAGCCTTGAGGCAAGCGGACGGCGAGACTGTTGCCCCACCTGGCCACCTTGACGTCTCTGACTTCAGATATACCCATTTGGAAATGTATATCAGATCCGTACACGCCACACAAGCCCTCTACCGATAGCCCTCCACCGAAAGCACGCACCTATGGGCAAGATCACAGGATTTATGGAATTCGAGCGCGCCGAGCGGGGCTATGAGCCCGTGGCCGAGCGCGTGAAGCATTGGCGCGAGTTCGTGCGACCGCTGCCGAGGAAGGACGTCGAGACGCAGGCCGCGCGCTGTATGGATTGCGGCATCCCCTATTGTCACAACGGCTGCCCGGTCAACAACCAGATCCCCGACTGGAACGACCTCGTCTTCCACGGTAAGTGGGCAGAGGCCGCGCGCAATCTCCACTCGACGAACAACTTCCCCGAGATCACCGGCCGCATCTGCCCGGCGCCGTGCGAGGCCTCCTGCACGCTGAACATCCACGACGTGCCGGTCGCCATCAAAACCATCGAGTGCGCCATTGCCGACAAGGCCTTCGAGGACGGCGCGGTGGTGGCGAAGCCCGCCGAAACGAAAACCGGCAAGCGCGTCGCCATCGTCGGCTCGGGACCCGCGGGATTGGCTGCGGCCCAGCAGCTCGCGCGCGCCGGCCACGAGGTGTATGTCTACGAGAAGAGCGCGGCGCCCGGCGGCCTGCTCCGTTACGGGATCCCCGACTTCAAGCTCGAGAAGACGGTCGTCGAGAGGCGCGTCGCGCAACTCGAGGCGGAAGGCGTCACGTTCCATTGCGGCGTCACGATCGGCAAGACCAAGACGCTCGCCGAGCTCGAGAAGGACTATGACGCGGTGCTGCTTTCGGGCGGCGCCGAGAAGCCCCGCGATCTGACGCTGCCCGGCCGCGACGCCGACGGCATCCACTTCGCCATGGAGTTCCTGCCGCAGCAGAACAGACGCATTTCCGGCGAGCCCCTCGGCCATGTGGACGATCTCACCGCCAAGGGCAAGCACGTCGTCGTCATCGGCGGTGGCGACACGGGCTCCGATTGCATCGGCACGTCCATTCGCCAGGGCGCGGCCTCGGTGACGAATTTCGAGATCATGCCCGAGCCGCCGGCGAAGGAGAACAAGGCACTCTCCTGGCCGCACTGGCCGCTGAAGCTCAGGACCTCCTCGAGCCACGAGGAAGGTGCCAAGCGCGATTTCGCGGTGATGACGAAGGCGATCACGACGAGGAGCGGCCGCGTCACCGGCCTCACCTGCGTCAAGCTCGACGCCAAGATGAAGGAGGTCGAGGGCTCGGCTTTCGAGGTGAAAGCGGATCTCGTGCTGCTCGCGATGGGATTTTTGGGGCCGGTCACCGACGGCTTCGTCAAGGATGCGGGCCTCGAGCTCGACGCCAGAGGCAACGTCAAGGCCGACGACCGGCGCTATCAGACCTCGCGGCCGAAGGTGTTCGCGGCTGGTGACATGCGCCGGGGCCAGTCTCTCGTCGTCTGGGCGATCCGCGAGGGCCGTCAGGCCGCGCACGCGATCGATCTCGCGCTGATGGGGCGAACGGATTTGCCGCGGTAGCTCGGGAGCGCGAAGCGCGAGCAAGCGTGGCTTGCGTAGGGCGGGTTGACCCCGGAGGTGTCCGGGGGAAGCCCGCCGTCTGTTACGCCGCGCGTGTGGCGGCGGACTTCGCGAAGGCTCAGTCCGCCCTACGGTTTCTCGCACGCCGCGAGAGGCCTGCCGCGGGCTTGGGCGAGCTGCAGGTCGCCCAAGCCCATGGCAACGATATCCATTGTGGTGATCTCTGACCAAGCGGATGCGGAACATAGGGCCCCGTGCTTGGGACGAACGCCATGTCCGCCGTAGGGAGCGAGCGGCGCTCGCCCTCTTCGAGTCCTCCATCGCGGCGCCAAGCAGGGCGAGCGCCGCTCGCCCTGCAGGATAACACCGCGTTCATCATATCCGAAACTATCGCCTGCAAACTTATCCCCGCTCTCGCAAAACCTCGCGGATACTCCTCGCAGCCCTGCCGCGCAAGGACCGGAACGCGCGCTGGTGAGACGGTGGCAGGGAGCGTCGTGGGTGCTGGACATAAGCTATCCGGCGCCGACCTGCCGCTTGCGATGGGGAGAACCTGACGCAAGCTACTCTCGCGGCGGATGTCCGCGAGCGGTTTCCGGAAACGGGAGCTACGGCGGCACGCGAAGCCCACGATGACGGCGGAGTGGTCCTCGTGTCCCGATCCCGAAGCTCGTCAGATTGAGCAGCAAACACCGAGCGAGCTTCGGGATCGACAAGGACACGAGCAAGCCAATAGCTGCGTGTGGCGTCATGTTCAGAAGCTCGCCTCCGAAGCCTGCCGCAGCGGGAGGGCGAGCTTCTGAACCGCCACACGTGCCACATCCGACTGAAACTTACCCAGGGCCGGCCACTCCGCCCCCTTGGATTGCCGCATACTCTCGGGTCGGCCACGACCGCGGAGAGGGCGGAGCGTGACTGGGAAGGGCGGCAGTCGGCAATAGGCAGTCGGCAGTCGTGACCTGGCTTGGCTCTTCACCTTCCGCTTTTTGACAAGTGAACAACGATCGGGCGATAGGCGTCGCCAGCGGCGAGATGGCACGCTACTGCCTACCGCCTCACCGCCCAGCACCGCGCCCCGCGTGACAAACCGGGCCCGGTCGTCTAATCCCCACCCCGCCATGCTCCACATCAACGACCTCACCTATCGCATCGAAGGCCGCCTCATTCTCGACAAGGCGACCGCCGGGATTCCGTCCGGGCACAAGGTCGGCCTGGTCGGTCGCAACGGTACCGGCAAGACGACGCTGCTCAGGATCGTTGCGGGCGAAATCCATCCCGACGACGGCTCGCTCACCACCGCCAAGGGCGACCGCATCGGCTACGTCCAGCAGGAAGCGCCGGGCGGGCCCGTCAGCCTCATCGATTGGGTGCTGGAAGCCGACACCGAGCGCGCGCGGCTGCTCGTCGAGGCCGAGACCGCAACCGACGGCGAGCGCATTGCCGAAATCCACATGCGGCTCTCCGACATGGGCGCCCACGCCGCGCCCGCGCGCGCCGCGACGATCCTCGCGGGCCTCGGCTTCGACGAGACGGCACAGCAGAAGCCCTGCTCGGATTTCTCCGGCGGCTGGCGGATGCGCGTGGCGCTCGCGGCCGTGCTCTTCCTCGAGCCCGAGCTGCTGCTACTCGACGAGCCGACGAACTACCTCGACCTCGAAGGCACGCTCTGGCTCGAGAGCTACCTCAAGAGCTATCCCCATACCGTGCTGATGGTCTCCCACGACCGCGACCTGCTCAATCGCGCGGTCAACGCCATCCTGCATTTGGACCGCGGCAAGCTCACCTATTACACCGGCGGCTACGACGCGTTCGAGAACGCACGCCGCGAGCGCCAGATGCTCGACCTGAAGCTCAAGAAGAAGCAGGACGACCAGCGCCGGCACATGCAGGCTTTCATCGACCGCTTCCGCTACAAGGCGACGAAGGCGCGCCAGGCGCAGAGCCGCATCAAGGCGCTCGAGCGCATGCAGCCGATCGCCGAGGTGGTGGAAGATCGCGTCACGCCGTTCCACTTCCCGGCGCCCGCCAAGAGCTTCGGCAACCCGATCATCCGGCTCGATGAGGCCGAGGCCGGCTACGTGCCGGGCCGGCCCGTGTTGCGCGATCTCAACTTGAGGATCGATCAGGACGACCGCATCGGCTTGCTCGGCCAGAACGGCAACGGCAAGTCGACGTTGGCCAAGCTCATCAGCGGCCGGCTCGCGCCGATGGCGGGCAAGCGCTTCGGCTCCGACAAGCTCGTCGTCGGCTTCTTCGCCCAGCATCAGATGGACGATCTCCCCGAGGGCATGACGCCGTACGACCACATGGTCGAGCTGATGCCGGAGGCCACCATCGCCCAGCGTCGCGCCAAGCTCGGCGTCTACGGCTTCGGCGCCGACAAGGCGGATACGCAGGCGGAGAAGCTCTCGGGCGGCGAGAAGGCACGCCTCCTGTTCGCGCTCGCGACCTTCCACAAGCCGCATCTGCTCATCCTCGACGAGCCGACGAACCATCTCGACGTCGACAGCCGTGAGGCGCTGATCCTGGCGCTCAACGACTACGAGGGCGCGGTCATCCTCATCAGCCACGACCGGCATCTGATCGAGGCGACGGTCGACCGGTTGTGGGTCGTGCGGCGCGGCACGGTCGAAGCCTACGAGGCGACATCGACGAGTATCGCCGCGAGCTGTTGGACGAGCGCAGCGGCCGCAATCGGGGCAAACAACGCGCCGCGCCGGCGCCCGCCTCGCCGGCCGCCAAAGCCGACCAGCGTCGCGACGAGGCGCAGCGCCGCGCGGGATTGTCGCCACTCAAGAAGGCGGTCGAGGCGGCGGAAAAGAAGATCGCCAAGCTCGATGCGGAGATCGCCGGGCTCGACAAGCTGCTGGCCGACCCCGCGCTCTATACCCGCGAGCCCGAGCGCGCCAAGACGATCACGCGCGACCGCGGGCAATTACTCAAGACTCGCGAGGTCGCCGAGGCGGCCTGGCTCGAAGCGAGCGAGGCTTACGAGGCGGCAACGGGGACGTGAGCGCAGACATTGTAGGTTGGGTTGGCGCGAATCGCGTAACCCAACAGAAGGAGCGAGGTAGGCGTTGGGTTACGCGCGGGTCGGCAGTCTTGCTCACACAAGCCTTTTTGCCGCGCTAACACAACCTACGCGCAGCACCATCCAACACCGATTGCGATCGTACCTCGTCTACTTGACCTCGAACCTTGCCTCGGCAGGCGGCTCAGCGACGCCTCGCTCGACATGCGAGACCCAGGCCGATTTGGGCCCGCGGGCGGCGCGCGAGACGAGCTGCTCGATCTTCGCAGGTGCCCCGGCGACGACGGCCTCGACGCGGCCATCGGGCAGATTGCGCACGAAGCCGCGTAAGCCCAGCCCGCGTGCCGCGCCCGCCATCCATTGCCGATAGCCGACGCCTTGCACACGCCCTTCGATATAGAGTCGCACCGCGATATCGGGCTCGCTCACCATCGCTCAGAGCCCGGCCGCGAAGCCGTCCTTGCGGGGATCGGAGCCGCCGCGCAGCACGCCCGTCTTGCGGTCGATTTGGATCATCTGCCCGCCGCCGAACGGCTCCTCCGCCCAGGCGACCTTGTGGCCCATCGCCTCGAGGTCGCGCTTGACGCTTTCGGGCACGCCGCGCTCCAGCGCCAATCCTTCCGGATTGAAGAAGGCGCGCGGGCAATCGATCGCCGCCTGCGGATCGAGGCCGTAGTCGAGCATGTTGGTGATGGCGGTTGCATGTCCGACGGGCTGATACTGTCCGCCCATGACGCCGAAGACGATCTCGGGCTTGCCGTTCTTGAGCGCCATGCCCGGAATGATCGTGTGTAGCGGACGTTTGCCCGGCGCGATCGCATTGCGATGCCCGCGCTCGAGGGAGAAACCCAGACCGCGGTTCTGCAGCCAGATGCCGGTCTTCTCCGTCGTGATGCCGCTACCGAAGGAATGGAACACCGAGTTGATGAAGGAGACGCAGAGGCCATCGCCGTCGACGACCGACAGATAGATCGTGTCGGACTTTTTCGGCTGCGGCACGGGGCCGAGATCGTCGCGGCGGCGCTTCACGTCGATGCGCGACGCCAGCTCGTCGGCGAGCGCGTCCGACAGGAGATGCGACACCGGCACGTCCGATTTCTCCGGATCGGCGACGAAGGCGTTGCGCACGGCGTAAGCGAGGCGGCCCGCCTCGAGCAGCGTGTGATAGCGCGCGGCGCTGACCGGCTGGGACCCACGATCCTTGAGCCGCTTCAGAATGCTCATGATGATGAGCGCCGTGACGCCGTGGCCGTTGGGCGGGATCTCGGCGATGTCGAGCCCGCCGTAGTTGGCAGTGATGGGCTCGACCCACTGTCCCTTGTGACGCGCCAAATCCTCGACGCTCATCGGATTGCCGAGCGCGTTCAAGGTCGACGCGATGTCTTGAGCGATCTCGCCCTCGTAGAAGGCGTTGCGGCCGTGCTTGGCGATGGCGCGGAGTGTCTTGCCGAGCTGCGGCAGGCGCACGACGTCGCCCTCCGACGGCGCCTTGCCGCCGTACAACAGCTGCGCCCGCGAGCCGGCGCTCTTCTCGAGCCGCGCGACCTCGGTCACCCAGTCGAAGGCGACGCGCGGCAGCACGACGAAGCCCTCTTCCGCATACGTGATCGCCGGCTGCAACGCGCGCTCGAGCCCGAGCTTGCCGTAGTCGCGCATCAGCATGTCCCAGCCGTCGACGGCGCCGGGCACGGTGACGGTCATGGCCGACGTGTCGGCGAGCGGCGGACCGCCGAGCAGCGGCTCGGGATCGAGCTTCATGGCCGAGCGGCCGGAGGCGTTGAGCCCGCGCAGACCGTCCTTCTCGCGCCAGAGTATGGCGAAGCAATCGCCGCCGTTGCCGGTCGACTGCGGCTCGACCACGGCGAGCGTGGCTGACGCCGTGATGGCCGCATCGACCGCGTTGCCGCCGGCCTTCAGCACATCGAGGGCCGCCAGCGTCGCCAGCGGATGCGAGGTCGCCGCCATGCCTTTGGTGCCGTAAGCGACGGAGCGGCGGGGTTGGAAAAAGTCACGCATGGGGCTGTGTCCACTGTAGGGGCGACCGGCGGTCGCCCGGCTATCCGCGAATACGACGTATGTGGTTGTGTTGCAGAGCGGGCGACCGCCGGTCGCCCCTACGAAACTCCGTGCACGCCCACCGCATCAATCCAAATCCTTCACCTCGACCGCCTCGCCGCCCTTGACGCGCTGCGCGAGCGCTGCGGCGATGAAGGGATCGATGTCGCCGTCGAGCACGCTCGTGGGATCGGAGGTTTCGATGCCGGTTCTGAGATCCTTCACGAGCTGATAGGGCTGCAGCACGTAGGAGCGGATCTGGTGGCCCCAGCCGATCGACTTCTTCTGCGAGAACTGCGCCTCGGCCGCCGCTTCGCGCTTCTGCAGCTCGGCCTCGTAAAGCCGCGCCTTCAGCATGCCCCACGCCGTCGCACGATTGCGATGCTGCGAGCGATCGGTCTGGCAGGCCACCACGATGCCGGTTGGGTTGTGCGTGATACGCACCGCGCTTTCCGTGCGGTTGACGTGCTGTCCGCCGGCGCCCGACGCGCGGAACACGTCGATGCGGCAGTCGCTCTCGTTGATCTCGATGTTGATGTCGTCGTCGACGACCGGATAGACCCACACCGATGCGAAGCTCGTGTGCCGCCGCGCGTTGGAATCGAACGGCGAGATGCGCACGAGCCGATGCACGCCGCTTTCGGTCTTGAGCCAGCCATAGGCGTTCTCGCCCTTGACCTGGAGCGTCGCGGATTTGATGCCGGCGCCTTCGCCAGGCGTTTCCTCGATGAGCGTGACGTCGTAGCCGCGGCCCTCCGCCCAGCGCGTGTACATGCGCAAGAGCATCTCGGCCCAATCCTGACTCTCGGTGCCGCCGGCTCCCGAATGCACCTCGAGATAGGTGTCGTTGTGGTCGGCCTCGCCGCCTAGGAGCGTGTCGAGCTCGCGGGCCTTGGCCTCTTGGGCGAGCTTGGCGAGCGCGCTCTCGGCATCCGCAACCATGGCGGCGTCGCCCTCGGCCTCAGCGAGCTCGATCAGCTCGACGTTGTCGGCGAGCGTGCGCTCGATGCGGTCGTAGGACTGGATCGCCTGGTCGAGCTGGTTGCGCTCGCGCATGATTTTCTGCGCGCGCTCGGGCTTCGACCAGAGCTCGGGGTCCTCGGCTTTGTTGTTGAGATCGGCTAGGCGCGCTCGGGCATTCTCTGGGTCAAAGATGCCTCCTCAGGAGCTCGATCGACTCCTTGATCTCTTGGACGAGCGTCTGGGTTTCGGCGCGCATGCGGCTCTCGGGCGGTTGGCGGATTGGCGCAGAGGCTATAGAGGCTTGAGCCCGCGCGTCAATAGATGCCGCCGATGCCCTGATCCCCAGAGGCGGCAGGCTGATCCCAGCCCGAGCTTTCGACCGCGTAGGGCTCCGGCGGATCGGTGTTGGGCTTGAAGGCTTCGACGATCGACTGCGGATCGCCCGAGGAGGCGCGCGCGCCCGTCCGGCGATTGATGCGCACGAGCTTGATGCCGGGCGGAATGCGGAAGGGCACCGCGGCTTTGCCCTCCATCGCCATGGCGAGGAAGTCGCGCGCGATCGGGGCCGACATCTGGCCGCCGGTCGCGCCCTTGCCCATGGGCTTGGGCGTATCGAAGCCCATGAACACGCCGACGACGATGTCGGGCGTATAGCAAAGGAACCAGGCGTCCTTCTCGTCGTTGGTGGTGCCGGTCTTGCCGGCGACGGGGAAGCCGAGCTTGTTCAGCGCCGTGCCCGTGCCGCGCTGAATGACGCCTTCCATCATCGATGTGATCTGGTAGGCGGTATGGGGGTCGATGACCTGCTTGCGGGCGTCGGCGAGATCGGGCTCGGCCGCCTCGTCGCACGCCTCGCACTTGCGCTCGTCGAAGCTCCAGATGGTCTTGCCGTGACGGTCCTGGATGCGGTCGATGAGGGTGGGTTTCACCTGCCGGCCACCGTTGGCGAGGATCGCATAGCCCGAGGTTAGCCTCAGCAGCGTCGTCTCGCCGGCGCCGAGCGCCATCGAGAGCACCGGCATCAGATCGTCGTAGACCCCGAAGCGGCGCGCATACTCGGAGATCAGCGGCATGCCGACGTCCTGGGCGAGCCGCACGGTCATGAGGTTGCGCGAAAACTCGATGCCGGTCCTGAGCGTCGAGGGCCCGTAGAACTTACCGGAATAGTTCTCCGGCCGCCACAGACCCTGGCCACCGCCCTGCTCGATCTCGATCGGCGCGTCGAGGATGACGGTGGAGGGCGTATACCCGTTGTCGAGCGCCGTCGCGTAGACGAAGGGCTTGAAGGACGAGCCCGGCTGCCGGTGCGCCTGGGTCGCGCGATCGAACTGGCCCTCGGCATAGGAGAAGCCGCCGACGAGCGCCAACACGCGGCCCGTATGCGGGTCCAAGACGACGATGGCGCCCTCGACCTCGGGCTCCTGCATCAGGTCGTAGACCTTGGGATCTTTCTCGTCGGGGGCGACGAAGATGACGTCGCCCGCCGCCAGGATGCCCGACAGCTTCTTCTTGCCGAGCGCCCACTTGGCGCCCGAGACCGGCACCTCGACCGTCGCACGGTCCTTGGCGATCGTGCCGTCGGCTTCCTTCTTGGGCTGGAGACCGACGACCGCGCGCGTATCGTCGACCTCTACGACGACACCGAGCCGCCAGGGATCGATGTCGGCCCAGTAGTCCATCTTGCCGAGCGTCTCGCCCCAGTCCTCGCCGAGCTCGATCTTCGTGCGCGGACCACGCCAGCCGCGCTCGCGATCGAACCGTGCGAGGCCGTCGACGAGCGCCTTCTTGGCATAGCGCTGCAAGGTGGGGTCGAGTGTCGTGCGGACAGACAGGCCGCCGCCGTAGAGCTTGTCCTCGCCGTAGAGCGTGATGAGCTCGCGGCGCACATCCTCGGCGAAGAACTCGGCGGCGAAGATGTGGGCGCCGAACGGGCGCGGGGTGACAGTGAGCGCCTCGGCCTTGGCAGCCTCCGCCTCGTCCTTCGTGATGAACTTGTTGTCGGCCATCTGATCGATGACCCAGTTACGGCGTGCGACCGCCTCCTTGCGATGGCGGAAGGGATGATAGTTGTTGGGCGCCTTAGGTAGCGCCGCCAGATAGGCCATCTCGGCGATGGACAGCTCGTGCAGCTCCTTGCCGAAATAGTTGAGGGCCGCGGCCGCAACGCCATACGAGGAGAGGCCCAAGAAGATCTCGTTCAGATACAGCTCGAGAATCTGGTCCTTGTTGAAAGCCCGCTCGATGCGGATGGCGAGGATCGCCTCCTTGAGCTTGCGATCGTAGGTCTGCTCGTTCGTCAGCAGGAAGTTCTTGGCGACCTGCTGCGTGATGGTCGAGGCGCCCTGCTTCTTGCCCGTCGTCAGGTTCGTTATGACGGCCCGCGCGACGCCCTGCAGGTCGATGCCGCGGTGCTCGTAGAAATTCTTGTCCTCGGCCGAGAGGAAGGCCTGGATCAGCTGCTTGGGAATCGTATTGAGCGGCACGAAGATCCGCCGCTCGCGCGCATACTCGGCGATGAGGCTGCCGTCGTTGGCGTGGATGCGCGTCATCACCGGCGGCTCGTATTTCGCCAGCACCTCGTAGTCGGGCAGCTCCTTCGTCACCTTCCACAAGACAATGCCGGCCCCGGCGGCCCCGATGACGAACAGGAGCACGCTCGACGCGAACACAAAGCCTAAGAACCGCATGAAATAGCTGCGGCGTCGGGGCGGTGGTGGAGGCGGCACATAGGCCGTCATGAGGCAGTTCCCGGTGCGATGCTGTGGGCAGACGTTTAGAGCCCGATTGGGACCGTATCAAGAAGCGAATGCGCCCGGCCTGCGATTGCTTGCCGCCCCAGTCTATCACGCCGCGCCGTGGCCTGAATGCGACAACTTAAGGAGGCTACGTACGGCTCAGTTCTCGGCCGGCAGCCAGTCGCCCGAGACTGGCGAGCGGTCGCGGCGCTCCTCGAAGAAGCGATTGACGGCGTCGACGATGCCATCCGCCACCTGGTCGCGCCAGGCTTCCGACTTCAAATCCTTCTCGTCCTCCTTGTTCGAGATGAAGCCGAGCTCGATCAAGGCCGAGGGCGTCAGCGGCGACTTGAGCACGTAGAAGGCGGCCTGGCGATGCGGCTCGCCCGTCATCTTGGTCTTGGCCTTGAGGCTCGGCACCAGCATGTTGGCGAGCCAGACATTGTGCTCGCGCGTCTCGTCTCCCCACAACTCCTCAAGCATGCTCGAGACCGGGTCGGCCTCCTCGGTCGGCAGCTCCATTCCGGCGGCCTCGTCGGCGGCGTTCTCCTTCAACGCCGTGCGAGCCGCCTCCTCGTCGGACGCACGCTCCGAGCGGGTGTAGACGGTGCCGCCGCGCACCGCGTAGTAGCGGCGATCGTCCGCGCTGTCGGCATGCAGCGACAGGAACAGGCACGCCCGGTTCGTCGCGGCGAATGCGACCCGTCCCTTGAGCGGGATGAAGACATCCGTGTCGCGGGTCATCATCACGCGGTACTTGCCGGTCTTTTTGAGCTTGTCCCGCAAGACCTTGGCGAAGGCGAGCACGACGTCCTTCTCGCGCGTGCCCTTCGGGCTGACGGCACCCGAATCGATGCCCCCGTGGCCCGCATCGAGCACGACGAGCTGCCTGATCTTGCATTCGTCGATCTCGCCGGGCTTGGGGGGCGCCAGGATCGGGAACACGTCCTCGCTCGGGGCGGCGCTCGCGCTCCGCGCCGCGGCGGCAAAGCCCGCGGCATCGGTCGCGGCAAGCGTCAGCTCGAAGGCGAGCGGCGGTCCCGAGGCCCGCGGCACGAGGGCCGAGCCGACGATCTTCGCCGGTCCCTTCAAGTGCAGGACGACGCGGGATTTTCCCGGCGCCGAGGCGCCGAAGCGGAAGCGCTCGATGAGGCCGGCGCCCTTCTTGCCCTCGTCGTCGCTCAACTTGAAATGCACGTCGGGAAACTCGACGACGATCCGGTAGGGATCCGACATCGCCGTCGCGGTGAAGGGGGCCTTGGCGGACAGCCCCAGGCGGAAGATGGTGGTATCGGCATCGGTCTCGACCGCAACAGTTTCGGCGGTCAAGGGCGCAGCCGAGCCCGGATCGGCGGGCCACAGCGCCGCCAGCCCCAAGACAAGCGCCAGCCGCACCAGAACGGCTAGGCCCCTCGCCCCTATTGCCTGCATCCGTGTCTGCCCCATCCCCCCGGACGGCCGAGTCACCGGCACTCTGCGCGCTGGCTAAGCCGCAACGCGAGCGTTTTCAAGGCGGCATCGGCAACACTGGCGGCCGAACCGTCCTCGGGACGTTAATTTCGCGGTGACCATACGCAGGCAATCTGCCGATCGGGGCCTGATTTGCAGCAGCGCCTGATAGATTTCTTGCGCCGTCGCCGCAATGCCCCTTATAGTCGGATCGACCGCGCACCAGCCGTGGCGCAGAGCCGGGTCCCCCTCGGGCCCCAAGCTTGATTGTAGGCCAGGGCGGCAGTGGTGCGGGTCGTAAGGAATTTGCCGAGCAATCCTGCCCGTTTATGGCGCTCGTTTCGCCACGCGGGTGCGGGGCGCGACGGCTGCAGGGGTGACGCTGGCGTGACCTGCCGCCAGAGGGGCCGCGAAAGGCATGGCCCCAAGGCAGCTTGCGTTGATCGACGGCCGGTCCCGGCTGGCGAGCGCATCACCCCAAGACCTGGGGCCTTACGGCCCCGCTGAGCCGGTCCCGGCGCGTTTTGCCCTCGGGACCGTTGAGGAAGCCATGTTGCAATCGGCCAGCATTGCCGGATGGCGGAGCGGAGGCCCGAGCAGCGCTCGGACCGTGCGGCTCCGTGGGCAGGCGCACGACGCCTCGCCTGATGCCATTCCCGCAGTCGCCCACCGTTTGCACGAGACAATCACGGCGCGCGGCGGAGCCTTGCTTCCGCCTCTCGGACACTTGTCGGAGCTGGGGCCTGTCCCCGCCGGCGCGCCGAGGACAAGAAAGAATGACCATCAACAAGATGCTGATCGATGCGGCCCACCCGGAAGAGACCCGGGTCGCCGTGCTGCGCGGGGACCGGATTGAGGAGTTCGACTACGAGTCGGCCAACAAGAAGCTTCTGCGCGGAAATATCTACCTCGCCAAGGTGACACGGGTCGAGCCGTCGCTGCAGGCGGCGTTCGTCGAGTACGGCGGCAACCGGCACGGGTTCCTCGCCTTTTCCGACATCCACCCCGACTACTACCAGATCCCGTTTGCCGACCGGCAGGCGCTGCTCGCCGCCGAGGCTGAGGCCGCGGCCGAGGAGGATGAGGACGAGGACGACGAGCTGCCGCCGCAGCGTCCCGATGCCGACGATAGCGCCGGCGAGCACGAGGCCGGCGCCGAAGGGAGTGCCGCCGAGGCCGCCGCGATCGACGGGGCGAGTGTCGCCGTCTCCGGCGACCCCGAGAGCGCCGGGGCCGAAGCCCATGGCGAGGACGGTCCCCCGCAAGTTGGTCTCGTCGAGGAGCAAGGCGTCGTCGAAATCGACACGTCGGAGGCGAACGGGGTCGAGGAAGTCGGCGCCGAGGACGCCCTCGAGGAGGTGCAACGCACCCGCCGCCGCCGGCCCGTGCGGACCTACAAAATCCAGGAAGTGATCAAGCGCCGCCAGATCCTGCTCGTCCAGGTCGTCAAGGAGGAGCGCGGCAACAAGGGCGCGGCGCTCACCACCTATCTGTCGCTCGCCGGCCGCTACACCGTTCTCATGCCCAACACCGGGCGTGGCGGCGGCATCTCCCGCAAGATCACGAACGCCGCCGACCGCAAGCGGCTGAAGGAGATCACGACCGAGCTGCAAGTGCCTGACGGCATGGGCCTCATCGTGCGCACGGCCGGTGCCGCCCGCGGCAAGGCCGAGGTCAAGCGCGATTTCGAGTATCTGATGCGGCTCTGGGAGACCATCCGGGATCTCACCCTGCGCTCGACCGCGCCGGCCCTCGTCTACGAGGAGGGCAACCTCATCCGCCGCGCCATCCGCGATCTCTACACGAAGGAGATCGAGGACATCGTCGTCGCCGGCGATGCAGCCTTCGAGGATGCGCGCGACTTCATGCGCATGCTGATGCCGACCCACGTCAAGGCGGTGCAGCACTACACCGAGCCCGAGCCGGTCTTCACGCGCTACCAGATCGAGCGGCAGCTCAACCAGTTCTACAGCCCGCAGGTGACGCTCCCCTCGGGCGGCTACATCGTCATCAACCAGACGGAAGCCCTCGTCGCCATCGACGTCAACTCGGGCAAGTCGACCCGTGAGCACTCGATCGAGGAGACGGCGCTCAGGACCAACCTCGAGGCCTCCGACGAGATTGCCCGCCAGCTCCGCCTGCGCGATCTCGCTGGTCTCGTCGTCATCGACTTCATCGACATGGACGAGCGGCGCAACAACCGCTCGGTCGAGCGGCGTATCAAAGAGGCCTTGAAGAACGATCGCGCCCGCATCCAGGTCGGCCGTATCAGCCATTTCGGCCTGCTCGAGATGTCGCGTCAGCGGCTGCGGACGGGCGTGCTCGAGGGCTCGACGTCGCCGTGCGCGCATTGCGCGGGCACTGGCGTGATCCGCTCGACGGAGTCGGTCGCGCTCGGCGTATTGCGCTCGATCGAGGACGCGCTGCAGACGGGACACAAGAACAACCTCGTCATCAGCGTTTCGGTCGCCGCCGCGCTCTACATCCTGAACGCCAAGCGCTCCTATCTGCGCGACATCGAGAGCCGGCACGGCATCATCATCGAGATCAAGGCCAGCGATCGCCTGCACGGCGCCAACTTCACGATCGAGCGCCATGCGGCGGCGCCCCAGCCCAAGCGGGTGCAAGCCGCAGTGCCGGCACCGATCGCGCAGACAGACGTCGACTATCCGGAGGACGAGGAGATCGAGGCCGAGGAGCGCGCCGAGGCCGACGCGCCCGCGCCTTCAGCCGAGCAGGAGGAGGACGGCGAGCGCCGTCGCGGACGCCGCCGGCGCCGGCGTCGTGGGCGCGGCCGTGGCGATCGCCCCGAGGGCGAGCCGATGTCGGCCGGCGGGGACGCCGAGCCTAGCCAGGATGACGGCGCGGAGAGCGACGACTCCGGCGCCGACGACGAGAGCGGCGCACCGGACGGCGAGGAGCGTCCCGACAACGGGGCGCGCGCCGATGCTCAGGATGGAGACGGCGATGGACGGCGCCGCCGCCGCCGCGGCCGTCGCGGTGGCCGCCGCAACCGCGAGCGCGGACGCGACCGTGAGACGCCGGTCAACGCCGGAGGCGACCAGCAGCCCGAAGGCGAATGGACGAACGCGCGTGAGCGGCAGGGCGAGGACAGAGACGGCGGCGTGGCCGCGGCACCCGATGCCTCCCCGCCGACCAATGGGGCGCACCATGCCGGTTACGAGAACGGCCGCTCCGGCGATCGGCCGGATGCCGGGGCTGAGGCAGCTGGCCCTTTGGAGCTTCCCGCCCTGCCGGTGGCAGCGGCGGAGCCGGCGCCTCAACCAGTGGCCTGGCAAAGCACGCCCGAACCCTCTTTCGCCGTCTCCTCGGTCGAGACTGAGACGGTGATCGAGGAGGTCAGCGTGACCGAGGAGAAAGCGCCCGAGGCCGAGGCAACGCCGCCCGCCCCGTCCGGCCCGCCGCGTCGCGGCTGGTGGCAGCGGAAGACGGTGTAGACATCACGCTCACTGGCGTCGGCAATCGCAGGGTCTGACCATGGGTTGGAAGCTCGCGATTGCCGTAACGTCCTTGAATGGGCGGACGCTCGACGAGGCGGCCTCGCAGTTATACGGGACCCCGCGACAGCTCGTTGCGTGTCCAGAGACGATCGACAGCGCGCTTTACCCTGCCGATCAATCCATCGCCTATGCGGCAGCGATCAGCGCGCATGCGCTGCTTTTCGATTGACCGCTCGTCCTCGATGTCCTGGACAACGGCTTCTCCGGATCGGCCGATGCCCAGTTCTATCTCCTTCAAAGCACGACCAATCTGTACGGATTTGCCAAGTATCAGAGCGGGCGCGAGCTCAGACGGCGCGGCGGCTCGGCCGATGACGGGCTCTATGTGAATGCGGGCACGCCCTTCGACACCGAGCGGGGGGCGCTCGCCACGCTCTGCAGGCCCGACCAGAAGGCGCAGGCTTGGGCGGCCTGGAACGACCCGGCCCTCACCTTCGACGCCGACGACGGCGAGACTTACACGCACGACACCGTCGGCGAGGAGATCGTGTTCGCGATCATGGCGAGCGATCTCGGTTTCCGCTTGGATATGGACGTGCCCGGTTACGAGGACATCTTCGACCGGCCGGTGCTCAGGGTTGTTTCGCCAGCATCCGCGCCTTCGCCGCGCAAATGGTGGCAGCGAAAGCTTCGCTAGCCCGCCACGAAATCCACCAGCAGCTTCACGTTCAACGCCGCGATGAGGAGCGCAAGCGCGCCGGCGACGGCGACGAGCCAGCCGGGCGTGACGAGCGCCCCCATCTTCGACTTGCTGGCCGTGATCATCACCAGCGGGAAGACGGCGAAGGAGAGCTGCAAGCTCAGCACCACCTGCGTCAGGATCAGAAGGTGCGCCGTGCCGCTGTCGCCGTAGACGATGGTGACGATCGCCGCCGGAACGATCGCGATCGCACGCGTGATAAGGCGGCGCATCCACGGCGGCAGACGGATGTCGAGGAAGCCCTCCATGACGATCTGCCCGGCGAGCGTCGCCGTCACCGTCGAGTTGATGCCGCAGCACAAAAGCGCGATGCCGAACAGCGTCGGCGCGATCGCCAAGCCGAGCAAGGGTTGCAGAAGCGTGTGTGCCTGCCCGAGCTCGGCGACGTCGGTGCGTCCGGCCGTATTGAAGGTCGCCGCCGCCAGGATCAGGATGGAGGCGTTGATGAGCAGCGCGAACATGAGCGCAATGGTCGAATCGAGCGTCGCGAACCGAAGTGCCTCCCGCTTCTCGTCGAGCGTCTCGCCGTAGGCGCGCGTCTGCACGATGCCCGAGTGCAGGTAGAGATTGTGCGGCATGACGGTGGCGCCGAGAATGCCGAGCGCCAGATACAGCATGTCCGGGTTCGTCACGATCTCGGTCGTCGGCGCGAAGCCGCGGATAACGGCGCCCCAATCGGGGTCGGCGAGCAGAATCTGCACCGAGAAGCAGACAGCGATCACGCCGAGCAGCGTGATGATCAGCGCCTCGACCCAGCGGAACCCGAGCCGCTGGAGATAGAGGATCAAGAACACGTCGAGCGCGGTGATGACGACGCCGATCTCGAGGGGGATGCCGAACAGCAGATTGAGGCCGATCGCCGTGCCGATGACCTCGGCGATGTCGGTCGCGATGATGGCGATCTCGGCCAGCACCCACAGTCCATAGGCGACCGGGCGCGGCACCGCGTCCCGGCAGGCTTGCGCGAGATCGCGGCCGGTGGCGATGGCGAGCCGCGCGCACAGCGATTGCAGGATGATGGCGATGATGTTGGAGAACAGCGCGACGGCAAGCAGCGCATAGCCGAACTTGGAGCCGCCGGCGAGCGAGGTCGCCCAGTTGCCGGGGTCCATGTAGCCGACGGCGACCAGATAGCCCGGGCCGAGGAAGGCGGTCGCCCGGCGCCACGTGGAGGCCGATCGGGTGACCGGCACCGTCCGGTAGACATCCGAGAGCGAGGCCTCCCCCCGCTCACGCCGCCAGCCCGCAGGCTCCGTCTCGACGCGTTCCATCACCAGCGCTTCCTGCTGTTGCGAACCATTTGCATCTTAGCGAGGCAACCTCGCGAGAGCAAGGCATCGCGTGAGGAACAGATCGAGGACGCCGCGCATGCCTGACAAGCGCCGGCGGCCGGTTCGCCGGGAAGGGTCGACACGCTCGAGGCAGCAAGAGAGTGAGGCGGCGACAACAACGGACGAGCACATCGGCGTCCGCCATACGCAGAGAACTCTTCGCAGACCTCTCGCTTCGTTTACCGATCTGTCACTCAGATGCGCAAAGACTATCTCGGCTCATCTCTTCTCTCCATTCCCACCGAAAACGTCTCAGGAGGCTTGCCGTGGCGACAAGACGAGGCACGAGCGCGCGCGACATCATCCGTGGCGATCTCGGCGCCGACGTCATCTACGGCCTTTCCGGCAACGACGATCTTTATGGCAACGGTGCCAATGACACGCTCAAAGGCGGTACCGGCAACGACCACCTTTTCGGTGGCGACGGCAACGACAAGATGTATGGCGAGGCGGGCGTCGATAGCCTCACGGGTGACGCGGGCAACGACACGCTGAAGGGCGGCCTCGGCAACGACAGGATACTGGGCGGCAAGGGCATCGATACCCTGTATGGCGAGGGCGGCTCCGACCTGCTCGACGGCGGCTCTGGCGCCGACACGGCGGTCTTCTCCGGTGTGTGGAGGGACTACAGCATTGCGCTCGCGGGCTCGACCTATACCGTGACCGACAACCGTGCCGGCTCGCCGGATGGCGTCGACACGGTGACAGCGGTCGAGACCTTCAAATTCGCGAGCGGCAGCTTCGCCGCTGCGCAGATCTTAAACGATGGCCCCGTCGCCACCGGCGACTCCGGTTTCGCGGCAAGCGAGGATACCGATCTCATCGTGCGTTCCGCGGACGTGCTGGCCAACGATACCGACGCCGATACAGCACTTGGCGATACGCTGAGCGTGATATCCGTTCAGGACTCAGTCAACGGCACCGTAGCGCTCAGCAACGGCAACATCATGTTCACGCCTGACGCCAACTTCAACGGCCAGGCCTCGTTCACCTACACGATCGCGGACCACGCGGGCCTGACCTCGACGGCAACCGTCACTTTCACCGTCGCCGCCGTCAACGACGCCCCGGTCGCAGGCGACGACGTCGCCTCGGGCGACGAGGATACGCCGATCACGACCGGCAACGTCTTCGACAACGATCAGGATGTCGACTCGTCCGCCTCGATTACCGGCTTCACCGATGGCGCTCACGGCAGTGTCGCCGACAACGGCAACGGCACCTTCACCTACACGCCGAATGCCGACTTCGTCGGCACCGATACCTTCACCTATACGATCGGCGACGACTCGCTCTCCGACACGGCGACGGTGACCGTGACGGTCAACAACGTCAACGACGCCCCGGTGGCTGGCGACGATGCCTATTCAGGCGACGAGGACACCGCGATCACCACGGGCAACATTTTCGACAACGATCTCGACATCGACAGCAGCGCTTCGCTGGCGAGCTTTACCCAAGGCGCACACGGCGCGGTCGTCAGCAACGGCAACGGCACCTTCACCTACACGCCGGTGGCCAACTATTTCGGCAGCGACACGTTCACCTACACGATCACCGACGGTGCGCTTTCCGACACGGCAACCGTCACGATGACGGTCAACCCGGTCAATGACGCGCCGGTCGCCGTCGACGACGTGTTCACGACGAGCATGAACACCCCCTTGAACATCTGGCTGAAGGGCCTCGTGAGCAACGACACGGATATCGACAGCGCGTCGTTGCTTCCCGCGTGGTTCCAGGGCGCCATCGACAATGGTGTGTTCGACTATCAATTCGGCACGCTGACCTTCACGCCGAGCACGAATTTCGTCGGTACCACCGGCTTCGACTACATGGTGTCGGACGGAGATCTCCTCGACACGGGGCACGTGACGATCAACGTGGTGTGAGCCGATGCCGGTTTTGGGCCCACACTGCGCTTAGCCTTTTCTCCAACGCCCGATCCGCCGCACGGCCTCCTCCATCGCGGCCGTGCTTCCCGCATAGGACAGCCGCCAGAAGTGCCGCCCGCACGCCGCGTCGAAATCGACGCCGGGGGTGACGGCGACGCCCGCCTCGCTGAGCAGGCGGCCGGCGAGGGCGTGCGCGTCGTCCGTCCAATCGGAGACGTCAGCGTAGATGTAGAAGGCGCCGTCGGCCGGCAGCAGCCGCTTCAGACCAAGCCCCGGCAACGCGTCGAGCAACAGCTCGCGGTTGTTGATGTAGACCTCCTTGTAGCCTTCGAGCTCCTCCTCCGCGTCGAACGCGGCGGCGGCAGCGATCTGGCTGATGGTCGTCGGGGAAATATAGAGGTTCTGCGTCAGCCGCTCCACAGACCGCACGAGCGCCTCCGGCAGCACCATCCAGCCGACGCGCCATCCCGTCATCGAAAAGTATTTCGAGAACGAGTTGATGACGATGGCCTGGTCCGACATCGTGAGCGCGGTTGTGCCCGGAAAGGCGTAGGTCAGGCCGTGGTAGATTTCGTCCGAGACGAAGGCGATGCCATTGGCCTCCGCGTGTTTCACGAGCCGCGACAGCCGGTCCGCATCGACCATGGTGCCGGTCGGGTTGTTGGGGCTCGCGACCAACAGACCTTTGAGCAGACCACCCTTCAGCGCCTCGTCGATCAGCGCCGGGGTCGGCATCCAGCGCGTCTCGGCGGTGGTCACGATCGGCACGGGCTCGCAGCCCAGCGCCTTCAGGATGTGCCTGTAGCAGGGGTAGCCGGGCGAGGGCAGCGCCACGCGATCTCCGGGGGAAAACGTCGCCAGGAACGACAGCACGAAGCCGGCCGACGAGCCTGCCGTCACGACGATGCGGGATGCCGGCACGTCGATGCCGTACCAGCGCTTGTAGTGCCCGGCGATGCGCTCACGCAGCATCGGCAGTCCAAGGGCCTCCGTGTAGCCGAGCCGGTCCTGATCCAGAGCACGTTTTGCGGCTTCGCGAGCCAACCGGGGCGCCGGCGTCGCCGGCTGGCCCACCTCCATGTGCACGACATCGACGCCGGACGCCTGCAGCGCGTTCGCCTGCCGCAACACATCCATGACGATGAAGGCGTCGATGGCGCTGCGGGAGGATGGCGCCACCTCGAATTTTCTCGCCCCCGGTTGGTCCTGCATGCCTCACCCTGCCCTTGAGCGACGCCCGATCGCGCCGCCAGCCACGTTCCCGACATATTCGCGCGAAAGTTAGGCTTAAGGCGAGCCTCGCGAGGTCGCGCCGCGTGTATCGGCGGGGATACCGGCATCACGCGAGCGTTCATTGACCCTCACCGCCGAGGTCACTAGGCTTCCGGAGATGCGGGAGCTCGGTCCAAGACGCGGGTGCGGACAGCTGTCGGTTCGAATGACACGAGATCTCAAAAACAGACGGCGCGGGCATCGGCGGCGCTTGGCGCTGGCGGTTCTGCTCGGCATTGGCGCGCTCGCGGCGAGCGTCGCTCCGGCGGCGGCCCAGTGCGCCAACTTCATCCGCGACGACGAGATCGAGTCGTTGCTCGACAGCTATGTCGCTCCCATCCTCGAGACGGCGGGCTTGGGCGGGCAGAACGTCAACGTGCGCATCTTGAGCGACAAGGCGTTCAACGCCTTCGTGCTCGACGGGCACAACATCTTCGTCAACTCCGGCACGCTCATCGAGGCGGAATCGGCCAACGAGGTGATCGGCGTTCTCGCCCATGAGTCCGGCCACATCGCCGGCGGGCACCTTGCCGCCAAGCGCGCCAAGATCCAGGGCGACATCACCCGCAACCTGCTCATGAAGGTGCTCGGCATCGGCGCCGTGATCGCCGGCGCCGCAACCGGCCAGGACACCGCCGCCGGCGCCGGCCAATCGATCCTGTCGGGCACCGACGAGGTGACGATGCGGTCCATCATGGCCTATTCGCGCACGCTGGAGGCGCAGGCCGACCAGGCGGCGCTCCGCTACCTCGATGCGACCGGCCAGTCCGCCCAGGGAATGATCACGACCTTCAAACGGCTGTCGGTGGCGGGGTTCTCCGGCAATCGCTACCTGCTGAGCCACCCTCTGCCTCAGGACCGCATCACCAATTTGCAGGCCGCTGCCGAGAAGAGCCCGAACTTCAGCAAGGTCGATACCCCCGAGGTGCAGTTGCGGCACGACCTCATGCGCGCCAAGCTGCGCGGCTATATCGACAAGCCGCAGCTCGTCTTCAACACCTATCCGAAGTCCGATCAGTCGCTGCCCGCACGCTATGCCCGCGCGATCGCCATGGCGCGCATGGCCAAGACCGAGGCGGCGGTCGCGGAGGTCGACAAGCTGATCGCCGAGAACGCGGATTGGCCCTACTTCCATGAGCTCAAGGCCGACGTCTACATGCGGGCCAACCGGCCTGCGGACGCCATCCCGTCGCTGCGCAAAGCTCTGAAAATTCTACCGAAATCGAGCTTGATACGGGTGGAGCTGGCGCACGCCCTGCTGCGCACGGAAGACAAGACCAAGGTCGACGAGGCGATCAAGCTGTTGAAGGACGGGCTCGTCGGGCAGGACAATTCGTTCGGCTATCTCCAGCTCGCCAATGCCTTTTATTTGAAGGGCGACGAGGGCAATGCCACCCTTGCGACCGCAGAGGCCCGCCTCTATCAGTGCCAGTGGAAAGAGGCCCGCGCGCTCGGCAAGCGGGCGCAAGCCTTGCTGAAGACCGGCTCGCCCGCCTGGATCAGGGCCGACGACATCGCCAATATGCAACCTCCGAGCTGAGGCGTTTGCCTCGGCCGAACCTTGAGAAAAGGACCGTCATGACCTCGAGCCCCTCCCCTGCGTCCGGCGCGCCTCAGCGCGGCCTCGAGCTGCTTCCCTTGGCGATGGTGGCGGCGGTCGCCGTGATGCTGCTGATCGCCGGAAAGATCGACCGTCACGTCCCTAGCGCCGCGACCGCCGGCGCCGCAACGGCGGCGACCGCAGCCGCGCCGGCCGACGCTGCCTCTGACGCCGATACCGAGGTCGCCAAGGTCGCCGACGCCGGCGGCGCCGCCGTCGACCCCGCCGAGCGGATCCGCATCGAGACGGTCGTGCGCGACTATCTCCTGAAAAATCCTGAGATCATGCTCGAGGTGCAGAACGCGCTCGACCTCAAGATGGAGGCCAAGCGGACGGCCCAGATGGCCGGAGCGCTGAAGGAGCAAGGCGCCAACCTCTACAAAGCACCTGGCTCGCCCTCGGTCGGCGCCGCCGATGCCAACGTCACGGTCGTCGAGTTCTTCGACTACAATTGCGGCTTCTGCCGCCGCGCCATGCCCGACGTCGCCAAGCTGACGACCGAGGATCCCAAGGTGAAGATCGTGTTCAAGGAGTTCCCGATCTTCGGTGCCGACTCGGAAGCCGCCGCCAAGGTCGCGATCGCCTCGGCCAAGCAGGGTAAATACTGGGAGGTCCACAAGGGCCTGTTCGCCCACGAGGGCAAGCTCAACGAGGAAACGGCGCTCGGCGTCGCCCAGGGGCTCGGTCTCGACATGACGAAGCTCAAAGCGGACATGGCGGCGCCGGAGGTGTCCAAGGAGCTCGACGACACCAAGAAGCTCGCCGAAAGCCTGGGTATCCAGGGCACCCCGCACTTCTTCGTCGGCGAGCAGGTCATCCCTGGCGCCCCCGAAGACCTGATCGACCAGCTGCAGAGCAAGATCGCCGACGTGCGCAAGTCGGGCTGCAGCATCTGCTGATCTCAGCCAAGACTTTGCGCCACAGGGCGCTATCTGCTACACGGGGCCCCGAGTGGGCCCCGTTCCATGTGGAAGCCCTCGAACCGGCAGGCCATGAGCAAAACCGCCCTTATCCTGAACGGCCCCAATCTCAACATGCTCGGCGTCCGGGAGCCGGCCGTCTACGGCCGCGAGACGCTGGACGACGTCCGGACGCGGGCCGAAAAGCGCGGCAAGGTACTCGGATTAACCATCGATTTCCGTCAATCCAACCACGAGGGTGAGCTCGTCGGCTGGATCCAGCAGGCGCGCGGCAAGACGGCCGGCATCATCCTCAATGCCGGCGCCCTGACCCACACCTCGATCGCCATCCAGGATGCGCTCGCCGCCAGCGAGTGTCCGGTTGTCGAGGTGCATCTCTCCAACATCTTCCGCCGCGAGAGCTTCCGCCATCACTCCTACGTGGCGCCGGTCGCCGTCGGCGTCATCTGCGGCTTTGGTCCGCTCGGCTACGAGCTTGCTCTCGAAGCTCTGGCGGCGCACCTTGCCAAAACGAGCAGCTAGGCGCCGGACCATGAGCCTGGCTCGGCACAAACCACAACCAACGACGTCGGAAGGCCCCATGAGCGACGCCAAGTCCGCTATCGACAAGACGATGATCCGCGATCTCGCGGCGCTGATGGACGAGACCGGTCTGACCGAGATCGAGATCGAGCAGAATGCGATGCGCCTCAGGGTCGCCCGCCAACCGGCCCCGATGGCGGCCTATGCGCCGATGCCGGCGCCCGCTGCCGCCCCAGTGGCAGCTGCCGCCAGCGCGGCACCTGCCAAGGCTGGAGCCGAGCACCCCGGCACGGTCAAATCGCCGATGGTCGGTACGGCCTATCGCTCGCCCGAGCCCGGTGCTCAGCCCTTCGTCGAGATCGGCGCCAAGGTGCAGTCGGGCCAGACGGTTCTCATCGTCGAGGCGATGAAGACCATGAACCATATTCCCGCACCCAAGCCCGGCACCGTCGTGCAGATCATGGTGCAAGACGGCCAGCCGGTCGAATACGGCGAGCCGCTGTTGGTCATCGAATAGAGCGCTTAGCGCCGGAGCCCCATGTTCGAGAAGATCCTGATTGCCAACCGTGGCGAGATCGCGCTTCGCGTGCAGCGGGCCTGCAAGGAGCTCGGCATCGCCACCGTCGCCGTGCACTCGACGGCCGATGCCGACGCGATGCACGTGCGGCTCGCGGATGAAAGCGTGTGTATCGGCCCGCCGCCCGCCAAGGACAGCTATCTCAACATTCCGGCCCTCATCACCGCCTGCGAGATCACCGGCGCCGAGGCCGTGCATCCAGGCTATGGCTTCCTCTCCGAGAATGCGCGCTTCGCCGAGATCCTCGAGGAGCACGACATCGCCTTCATCGGCCCGACGTCCGAGCACATCCGGATCATGGGCGACAAGATCCAGGCCAAGGAAACGGCCAAGCGGCTCGGCATTCCCGTCGTGCCGGGCTCGGAAGGCGGCGTCGGCAACGATGCGGATGCCATGGCGATCGCCCAGCGCATCGGCTTTCCGGTGCTCGTGAAGGCGGCGGCTGGTGGCGGCGGGCGCGGTATGAAGGTTGCGAAACGGCCGGAGGATCTCTCGGTGGCTCTGGCGACGGCGCGCGCCGAGGCCAAGGCCGCGTTCGGCGACGATGCCGTATATCTCGAGAAATACCTGACGAAGCCGCGCCACATCGAGATCCAGGTGCTGGGCGACGGCAAGGGCAATGCAGTGCATCTGGGCGAGCGCGACTGCTCGCTACAGCGCCGCCACCAGAAGGTCTGGGAGGAAGCGCCTTCGCCCGCTCTCAACGCGGCGAGCCGCGCCCGCATCGGCGAGACGGTCGCGGACGCCATGCGCAAGCTCAAATACCGCGGCGTCGGCACGGTCGAGTTTCTCTACGAGGACGGCGAGTTCTACTTCATCGAGATGAACACGCGCCTGCAGGTCGAGCATCCGGTGACCGAGGCCATCACCGGCCTCGACCTCGTCATCGAGCAGATCAGGATCGCCGCCGGCGCCGATCTGCGCATGACGCAAGAGGACATCACGTTCGCCGGCCACGCCATCGAGTGCCGCGTCTGCGCCGAGAACCCCAAGACCTTTCGTCCCTCGCCCGGCCAGATCACCTATTTCCATCCGCCCGGCGGCCTGGGTGTGCGCGTCGACTCCGGCGCCTATCAGGGCTACCGGATCCCCCCGCACTACGACAGCTTGATCGGCAAGCTCATCGTCCATGGCAAGACCCGCAACGAGTGCCTGATGCGGCTGCGGCGCGCGCTCGGCGAGTTCGTCGTCGACGGCATCGAGACGACCATCCCGCTGTTCTCCGATCTCGTCACCAACACCGACATCGTCAACGGCGTCTACGACATTCATTGGCTCGAGCACTATCTCGAGAAAAGCTGAACGGACATCGACCGCGGCCGCTCATGCCCAAGGTCACACCCGAGCTGATCCTCAGGGCCTACTCCGTCGGCGTCTTTCCGATGGCGGAGAGCGCCGACGATCCAGCCTTGTATTGGCACGAGCCGCTGCATCGCGGCGTGCTGCCGCTCGATAGCTTCCACGTCGGCACGCGCCTCAAGCGCACCATCCGCCAGGATCGCTTCGAGGCTCGCGTCGACAGCGATTTCGACGGCGTCATCGCCGGCTGCGGCGGCCGGGCGGCGACGTGGATCAATCACCGCATCATCGATCTCTACAAAAGCCTGTTTCACATGGGCTGCTGCCACACGGTCGAGGTGTGGCGCGAGGACCGGCTCGTCGGCGGACTCTACGGCGTGCACTTGAAGGGCGCCTTCTTCGGCGAGAGCATGTTCAGCCTCGAGCGCGACGCGAGCAAGGTCGCGCTCGTGCATCTGGCGGCCCGGCTCAAGGCCGGCGGCTTCCGCCTGCTCGATACGCAATTCATCACCGAGCATCTGCGCCAGTTCGGCGCCGTCGAGGTGCCGCGAGATCGCTTCCAGGAGATGCTGGCGCTCGCCCTCGAGGTCCAGGCGGACTTCTGGGCATTGCCGAAGGCCGTGACGGGCGCGGAGGCGCTGGCCGTGCTCGAGCCCGCGTGAGCTCGGTCAGCCCTGCCGCTTCTTGCTTCGCCGGCGCGAGGCGCGATCCTTGCGTTTGCGGCGCTTGCGGGGAGCGGGCTCGGCACTGACGGGCTCGATCGAGGCCGCGACAGCCACGATCTCCTCGCCATCCGCCTCGGGCGGAACTTCCCGATCGGCGTTGGACTCGTCGACGGCCGGCACCGATGACGTCGCTTGCGTCTCGGTCTCGACAGCGGCCTCCGCGACGTCCGAAACCTGCTGCGGAGCCTCGGCTATCAGGGCCTGTTCGGGCGCCTCCGGCACCGGATCTGCGTCGAGCTGCGGCGCCTTCTCGCTCGGCAGCCGCGCCCGCTCGGCGATGAGAGCGACGAGACGCTGGCGCGTTGCCGCAAGGGCGACGGGATCTTCCATCGGACCGGACAGCGCCTCGATCGTGATCGTCTCGATCGCGGCCTCGACTTGCGCGGCTTCCAGCGTCTCGGCATCGGCGGTGGCAGGGGCCTCGCCGGCCTCGGGCGGATCGGCCCGGCGGCGTGCAAGGAAGGAGAGAAGCGACTTTCGGGCACTCGCGAAAGGCGTGAGCAGCCGCGGCTTGATCGCCGGCGTCTCTACCGGGCAGGCGGTCTCGAGCGCCGGCTCCGCGGTGGCGGCCGGAGGGGCGCTTTCCAGTTCCGCATTCGAAGCAAGCGCGGATACGTCCGGCTCGACCACGATGGCGTCCGCATCGAGCGATAGGGCCTCCTCCGGCGTGTCGTCCGCCACGATGACGATCTCTTGCGCAAGCTCAGCCTCGATCTCGACCGTAGCCTCCGCCTCGTCATCGATGGCATCCGCCGGCAGCTCGATCGGCGCCTCCTCGGCCTCGACGGTCTCGGGCGCAAGCTCGACGGGCGGCTCCTCTTGGGCCGGCTCCGGCTGCAGCTCGGGCGTCTCGGGATGGAAGCGTTGCTCCTCCGGGAACGTCAGCCCCTCGATCAGCTCGATGGCTTCGTCGACGGCGTCGGCCGGCACGATCTCGACCGGCGCCTCGATGATCGGCGCCTGCGCTCCCAGCGCCCGGCGGATCGCCTCGTCGCGGCGCTCGCGCAACACCTCGAGCGTGCTCGCGCGGCCGGCCTCCCACTCCGCATCGTTCTCGTAGAGATGGAAATGCCGGTCGACGGCCTTGAGACAGGTGTCGCACAACTCGATAAACGCGCCGAGCTTGACGGTGCCGAGCAGCAGATACTCCTCGCCGGTGCCGAGATACCGCTGATCCTCGAGCGTGCAGCGGCTCTCGTCGATGGTGCCGCGCGCCTGCAGGAACGTCAGCGGATCGTGCCCGCTGTCGAATATGCGGCTGCCGGGATCGGCGAGCGCAGGATAGAGATCGACGAGCGACTGGGTGCCGGCGTGAAAGAGCTTCGAAAAGGTCGACAGTCGCGCGTCGCGATCGGCGAGGCGGCGGGCGGCGGCGCGGGCGAGATCGAGCTTGGCGGCGATGGCGAGCTCGATGACCTCGATACGCTCGACGAAGGCGCCGATGCGGTCGAGGCCGGTTAGGACGTCGGTGTCGGCTGCCGAATCGCGCTCAGGAAGGATCAAGTGCAGGAGCTCGAGCTCCTCGGCGAGATCCAAGGTCGCCTCGAGATGATCGGCAAAAATGTGCGCCGATTTGAAATCCGGCCGCCGCTCGAACAGGTGCAACATCACTTCACCATTCCCACTGGGGACTGACTGGACTGACGCAACACGCAACAGCTCGCCGAACGCAACGAGAGCTCAGAGAAACGCTCAACCCCTCTCCCGCCTGCCGGCACCCTCCCCCCAAGGGGGAGGGCCAACATGACATCCTACGTGCGTGGAGCGCGTAGGGCGGACTGAGCACATGCGAAGTCCGCCATCGATGAGCCCTGTATCTGCCGCGGTGGACTTCGCCGAGAGGCTCAGTCCACCCTACGGCTCCTCGTCGACAGCCTCAGTGCGCCGCCCCTGCCTTCAACCGCACGATCTCCTTCTCCGCGTCCTCTTGCGAGGTGAAGGCGCCGCGCACGTCGTAGACCTTGCCGCTGCCCTTCTGGGCGTTGGCGTTGACGCATTCGGCGACGAGAAACGCTCCGTACGGATAGGCGATCACTTCCAGATCACGGTCGGCCATAGTCGTCTCCCCCAAGACAGGTGATGGCTTTCACGTGCTCGAGCGGCAATGCCCCACTCCCGCTCGAGCCCGCGCGTGACGCACGGCACCGATTCACTCCTCAGCTGCACCCCGTCGTGCCGCCGCACGTATCGCACTTGAGACACGTGCCGTTGCGCACGAGGGTGAAGTTCGCGCATTCCGGGCAGCTCTCGCCTTCGTAGCCCTTGATGCGGGCTTCTGCCGCCCGCTCACCGCGCGAGATGCCCTTCAGCGTCTCGACCGCGGTGTTGACGGCATCCGCCATCTTCGAGCGATCGAGAGCAAGGGCCCCCTCCACCGCCGAAACGGTGTCGAACGCCGTCATGACGTCCTGCTGCAGTGCCGCCACCGGGCCGCCGCCGCCGATCGCCGTCGCCAGTCCGCCAAGCGACTGCGCCTTCATGACGAAGCGGTCGTTGACCTGGCCACGCGTCAGGCCGCGCGACACGAACCGATGCGCGGGGGCGGGCGGCGCCGTCTCCTCGCCCTCGTCCTCACCCGAGCCCATCGCCATGTTGCCAATCTCGCTCGGATCGATATGAGCCAGATCGTTGCGGCCGATATAGGAGACGGCGAGCTCGCGAAAGATGTAGTCGAGGATCGACGTCGCGTTCTTGATCGTCTCGTTGCCCTGGACGATGCCGGCCGGCTCGAAGCGCGTGAAGGTGAAGGCCTCCACATACTCGTCCAGCGGCACGCCGTACTGGAGGCCCAGCGAGATGGCGATGGCGAAGTTGTTCATCAGCGAGCGGAAGGCGGCCCCTTCCTTGTGCATGTCGATGAAGATCTCGCCCAGACGCCCGTCGTCGTACTCGCCGGTACGCAAGTACACCTTGTGGCCGCCGACGCTGGCCTTCTGCGTGTAGCCCTTGCGGCGGGCCGGCAGCTTCTCGCGCTCGGCCTTCTCGCGCACCTTCTCGATGATCCGCTCGACGATGCGCTCGGCGACGACGCCGGCGCGGGCCGTGGCCGACTTGTCGGCAACCGCCTCGGCGAGCGTCTCCTCGGCATCGTCAGTGTCGCCGAGGATCTGCGAGTTGAGCGGCTGCGAAAGCTTGGAGCCGTCGCGATAGAGCGCGTTGGCTTTGAGGCCCAAGCGCCAGGAGAGCATGTAGGCTTCCTTGCACTCCTCGACGGTCGCCGCGTTCGGCATGTTGATGGTCTTGGAGATCGCCCCCGTGATGAAGGGCTGCGACGCCGCCATCATGCGGATGTGGCTCTCGACCGACAGATAGCGCTTGCCCTTGCGGCCGCACGGATTGGCGCAATCGAAGATCGGCAGGTGCTCGGTCTTCAAACCCGGCGCGCCTTCGAGCGTCATCGATCCGCAGCAGAACTCGTTCGCCGCGTCGATGTCGGCGCGGGAGAAGCCGAGCTCGGCCAGGAGATCGAGATCGGGACGGGCGAGCGCCTCGGGCGCGATCTTCAGCGTATCGCGGCAGAAGTCCTCACCCAGCGTCCACTTGTTGAAGACGAACTTGATGTCGAAGGCGGACGCGAGATTGCCCTCGACGGCGGCGAGCTTCTCGGCCGTGAAGCCCTTGGCCCTGAGCGTCTCGTGATTGACGCCCGGTGCGCCCTTCAGCGTCGCACGGCCGACGGCATAGTCGATGATCGCCTTGACCGCGGCCTCGGAGTAGCCGAGCCGCTCCAGCGCCTCGGGCACCGTCTGGTTGATGATCTTGAAGTAGCCGCCGCCCGCGAGCTTCTTGAACTTGACGAGCGCGAAGTCGGGCTCGATGCCGGTGGTGTCGCAATCCATGACGAGACCGATCGTGCCGGTCGGCGCGATGACGGTCGACTGCGCGTTGCGGTAGCCGTGCTGTTCGCCAAGCGCCAGCGCCCGGTCCCACGCGGCGACCGCATGGCTGACGAGCGCCTTGTCCGGGCAGGACGCGTGATCGAGCGGCACCGGATTGGTCGAGAGCTTCTCGTAGCCCATGTGCTCGCCCCGCGCCGCGCGGCGATGATTGCGCATGACGCGCAACATCTCGGCGGCGTTGTCGCGGTAACCCGGGAAGGCACCGAGCTCCTGGGCCATCTCGGCCGAGGTCTCGTAGGAGACGCCCGTCATCAGCGCCGAGATGGCGCCGCAGAGCGCGCGGCCCTCGTTGGAGTCGTAGGAGTAGCCGGCTGCCATCAGGAGGCCGCCGATGTTGGCGAAGCCCAAGCCGAGCGTCCGGTAGCGATAGGAGAGCTCGGCGATCTGGCGCGACGGGAACTGCGCCATCATCACCGAGATCTCGAGCACGATCGTCCACAGTCGGACGGCATGCTCGAAGCTCGTGATGTCGAACGAATGATCGGCCTTGCGGAACGTCATCAGGTTCAGCGAGGCGAGATTGCAAGCCGTGTCGTCGAGGAACATGTACTCCGAGCACGGGTTCGAGGCGCGGATCGGCCCCGACGCCGGGCAGGTGTGCCAATCGTTGATCGTCGTGTGGAACTGAATGCCGGGATCGGCCGACGCCCAGGCCGCGTGCGCAATCTTCTCCCACAGCGTCTTGGCGTCGAGCGTCTTCATCACCTTGCCGGAGATGCGGCCCCTGAGATCCCAGGCGCCGCCGGTCGTGACCGCCTTGAGGAAGTCGTCGGTGACGCGCACGGAGTTGTTCGAGTTCTGGCCCGACACGGTGCGATAGGCATCGCTGTCCCAGTCGGTGTCGTAGGTGTCGAACTCGATGTCCTTGTAGCCCTGGCGCGCGAACTGCATGACG
This sequence comes from Hyphomicrobiaceae bacterium, assembly GCA_046348995.1. GTDB lineage: Bacteria > Pseudomonadota > Alphaproteobacteria > Rhizobiales > Hyphomicrobiaceae > JANNSX01. The sequence goes on along the minus strand of JAXMDB010000001.1, from coordinate 494,823 downwards.
CGCTGGATGTAGTTGTCGGAGACGTGCGCCTTGCGGGCGGCGCGGATCTCGCGCTTCAGGGCCGGGTTCTGCTGCGGGTCATAGCAGGTGTCGCCGGGGCCTTCGCAATTCACACAGGCCTTCATGATGGCCTTCAGGTGCTTCTGCACGGTCTTGGAGCCGGTGACGAGGGCGGCCACCTTCTGCTCCTCCTTCACCTTCCAATCGATGTAGTCCTCGATATCGGGGTGATCGACGTCGACGACCACCATCTTGGCGGCGCGGCGCGTCGTGCCGCCCGACTTGATGGCGCCGGCGGCGCGATCGCCGATCTTGAGGAAGCTCATGAGGCCCGACGAGCGTCCGCCACCCGAGAGCCGCTCGCCCTCGCCGCGCAACCGCGAGAAGTTCGAGCCCGTGCCCGAGCCGTATTTGAAGAGGCGCGCCTCGCGGACCCAGAGATCCATGATGCCGTTCTCGTTGACGAGATCGTCCTCGACCGACTGGATGAAGCAGGCATGCGGCTGCGGATGCTCGTAGGCCGAGGCCGACTTCACGAGCTCCTCTTTCCAGTGGTCGACATAGAAGTGACCCTGGCTCGGGCCGTCGATGCCGTAGGCCCAGTGCAGGCCCGTGTTGAACCACTGCGGGCTGTTGGGCGCGCACATCTGCATCGCGAGCATGTAGCGGTGCTCGTCATAGAAGGCGCGGGCGTCGGCCTCCGTCGAGAAGTAGCCGCCCTTCCAGCCCCAGTAGGTCCAGGTGCCGGCGAGACGGTCGAAGACTTGGCGGGCGTCGGTCTCGCCACCGATCCGTGCGTCGGGTCCGAGGGCCGCGAGCGCCGTCTCGTCGGCGACCGAGCGCCAGAGCCAGGACGGAACCGAGTTCTCCTCGACGCGGCGGAGCTTGGCGGGCACGCCGGCCTTGCGGAAATACTTTTGCGCCAGGATGTCGGCCGCGACCTGGCTCCAATGCGCGGGCACGGCGAAATTCTCGAGACGGAAGACGACCGAGCCGTCCGGATTCTTGATCTCGCTCGTCGCCTGACGGAACGTGATCTTGTCGTAGGCCGACTTGCCCGTCTCGGTGAAGTGCCGCGCAATGCGCATGTGTCATCCCCTCTTCGCGCGACGGCTTGCGAAGCCGCTCGCTCTTGTGTCGTTGCCGTCGAAATCCCTCAGCGCGGGGCGTGCTCTCAAGGGCACATCTCCCGCAACTCACATGCAACAAACGCTACTGATGGACACAACGCGCCCCGACCGGGGACGTGGCTTGAGGCAAACACGCCCCAGCCGGCAGGCCTCTGCGCAGGGTTTTACTGACCCGAAGCCACAGAGTTTATTGTCTGAAGACCGGCGCACACCTCGGCGCACCGACAACCGAATGAGGCCAAAGCTAGTGCGATTCGCGGCGCCCCGCGACAGCATCTTGTGGCCTCGCGTCATGACGACCTACAACATGTTGATTTTGGGTCGCAGCGCTGTGGAGGATGTGGGGATAGATCGGGGATGACCTGTGTGGCTGCTGGGCGTTTCGTTGCCAGCCCGGTCGGGCACCGTCGAGGCCAAGCTGTTGGTACTCCGATTCTCTTGCCCACCGCGACCCGTGCAACTCTGGACAGCACCGCTTTCGGGGTGCATAAGCCGCCCCTGACCGCAGCAAACGAATGGATGTTTTCCCATGGGCCTCTTCCGCGAGATCTTTGCGTGGTGGACGGGCAACACCTGGGGCAATCGCTGGATGACCTGGCGGCACGGCCGCCGCGTCGGCGAGGACGAGCTCGGCAACGTCTATTATGTGCAGAAGAGCGGCGTCGGCCCCCTCGGCGTGCCGCGCCGGTGGGTCGTCTATAAGGACTTGGCGGAAGCCTCGAAGATCCCGCCCGGCTGGCACGGCTGGCTGCATTACACGCTGGACAAGCCCCCGGCCGAGCAAAAGAGCCCGAGCCGCGAGTGGCAGCAGCCGCATCGGCCGAATTTCACCGGCACCGCTCAAGCCTATCGCCCGCCGGGCAGCATCCTCGCCGAGGGCAAGCGGCCCAAGACCGGCGGCGACTACGAGCCCTGGCGGCCGGAGTAGACATGTCCGAGCAGCCCAAGCCGATCGGCGCCGCCGCGCAAGCCTGGTCGGCGCACAGCTACGATCAGCATGCGCGTTTCGTGTCGGAGCTGACGGCGGATGTTCTGGCGTGGCTCGATCCCAAGCCCGGCGAGCGGGTGCTCGATCTCGGCTGCGGCGACGGCGCGCTCACCGAGAAGCTCGTTCAATTGGGCCTGAAGGTCGAAGGCATCGACATCAGCGAGGATATGCTGAAGGCGGCGCGGGCTCGGGGGCTGAACGTCCGGCAAGGCGACGCGACGAGCTTCACGGTCGCCGAGCCTGTCGATGCCGTGTTCTCCAACGCGGTGCTGCACTGGGTCCGCGATCCCGTCGCGGCCATCAAGCGAATCAAGACCGCATTGAAACCCCGCGGCCGCTTCGTCGCCGAGTTCGGCGGCCACGGCAATGTCGCGGCGATCGTGACGGCGCTGCGCGCGGCCGTCCGCATCCACGGCGGCGACGAGCTACTCGCGGCCCCCTGGTACTATCCGACGCCCGACGAGTATCGCAGACTGCTGGAGGCTGAAGGGTTCGCGGTCGAGCGCATCGGCCTGTTCCCGCGCCCGACGCCCCTGCCGACCAGCATGGAAGGTTGGCTCGGCACCTTCCGCAAGCCGTTCTTCGATCAATACCCTGAGCCGAAGCGGGCTGAAGTTTTGGGCACGATCGTCGGGTTGCTGAGGCCGGCGCTTGCCGACCAGGACGGCCGGTGGACCGCGGACTATGTCCGGTTGCGGGTGCGGGCCACGCGCGATTAGTCACGCTTCGGCCGGATTTCACCCGCAGCAGTGGCTCGCGCTGCGGGTGGCTGGTAGACTTGGGCGCACCTGTTCGGGACAGAAACCATGAGACCGATGCTCACCACGAAAGCGATCGCCGCGAGCGCTGCCGTGCTTGTCGTAACGGTCCTTGCGAGCGCACCCGTCTCCGCCGAGCGCCTGAAAAACAAGGTCGCCGTCTTCGCCGCGCTCGACAAGGTGACGGCCCGCATCTCCAAGCTCGAGGTGCCGCTCGACCAGACGGTGCAGTTCGGCGCCCTCAAGGTGACGCCGCATTCCTGTTTTACCCGGCCGCCGACCGAGCCGCCCAAGACGACAGCCTTCGTCGAAGTGCAGGAGATCAAGCTCGACGGCAGCGAGCAGCCGATTTTCAACGGCTGGATGTTCGCTCAAAGCCCGGGCCTGCACGCGGTGGAGCATCCCGTCTTCGACGTCTGGCTCACCGATTGCGAGGGTGCGCCCGAGGTGGCGGCCACCGCGGCAGGTGACGACGCCGCCGCCGATGGTGAGGCTCCCAAAAAGAAGAAGCGGCGTGTCAAGCGGCAGTAGCCGCGCTCACGGCAAATCGTCGCCGCCGCCCGCATCGGTATCGATGGGCTCGGCCTCGTCCAGCGGATGCATGTGGACGAGCGAGCTGACGTTCGCCGCGACATGATCGATGATGGCGCCGGCGATGTCCTTGCCGGAGGCCTTCTCGATGCCCTCGAGCCCCGGCGACGCGTTCACCTCCAGCACCTTCGGCCCATCCTTGGCGCGCAGCAGATCGACACCGGCGACGCCGAGCCCGATGAGTTGCGCGGCCTTGATCGCCATCCGCCGCTCCTCCTTCGTGAGCCGCACGGCCTTGGCCTGTCCGCCCTGATGCAGATTGGCGCGGAACTCGCCCTCCGCCGCCTGCCGCTGCATCGCCGCCACCACCTTGCCGCCGATCACGATGCAGCGGATATCGGCTCCGGCCGCTTCCTCGATGAAGTCCTGCACGAGGAAGTAGGCATCGAGATCGCGGAAGGCGGAGACGATCGATTCGGCGGCCTTGCGCGTCTCGGCGAGCACGACACCCTTGCCTTGGGTCGACGCCAGCAGCTTCAGCACGATCGGCGCGCCGCCAACGAGATCGATGACGTGGCGCGTGTCCTTGGGCGAATGCGCGAAGGCCGTCGGCGGCGTCGGCACGCGGTGGCGCGCGAGCGTTTGATGGGCGAGCAGCTTGTCGCGCGCGAGACCGATCGCATCCGCGCGGGCGAGGCAGTAGCAGCCGAGCATCTCGAACTGGCGAACGACGGCCATGCCGTAGAAGGTCAGCGAGGCGCCGATGCGCGGGATGACGGCGTCGTACAGCGGCAGGGGACGGCCGTCGTAGGAGATCGAGGGCTGATCGCCGGTGATGGCGATGTAGCAGCGCGCCGTGTCGATCATCTCGAGTGTGTGGCCGCGCGCCTCGGCCGCGGCCTTGAGGCGGCTGCTCGAATAGTTCTTGGGCTCGCGCGTCAGGAGACAGATGCGCAGCGCGCGCCGCCCCACGGGCTGCGAAAGCGCGTCGTAGGGCGCATAGCTCAGGGGCCGCTGCTGGAAGGAAAGGCTTGGTTTCACCAGCATGTCCTCACTGATCGCCTGGCGTCCGACGAGCATGCGGTAGCTCATCGCCTCCCGGTTCGTGAGCGACACCTCGATCGGCCATTGCCGGCCGCCGATCGAGAGCGTGGTGGCGATGACGTAGCGCCACTCCGCCTCGCCGTTGGAGCTCGTCACCTCGCGCCGGTCGACGACGGCGGCCGAGCAGAAGACCGCGATGTCGGAGGCTTCGGGAACCGGGTGTACACCGAACCGCACCATCGGTTTCTCGGCGGGTCCGAACGGCTCGATGGCGAAAGCGTGCAAGGCCGAGGTACGCGCGCCCGTGTCGACCTTGGCCTTCAACGCGGGCAGCCCGAGCTCGGGCAGAGAAACCCACTCCTCCCAACCGAGCACGAACGGACCGGACAAGGGCAAACTCCTCAGGAGGCTCGACCGCAACCGGCGATCCCCGATGCGACGACGGGAGGGTCGAATCCGAAGCGTCTCGATACCACGGCGCGCATCGAAACGCTCGGGTCGCGAGCGGCGTAATCCCCACCGCCGGGCACACCCCGATGGAACGTCACAGGCTTGTCACGCGTCAGACAACGAAGGGCCCGAGCGATATCTCGCGCCGGGCACAATTCAACTCCGCGTTTCGCCATTTTCGGCGGGTCAATTTCTACCGGGTCAGTCACAGGTAAGAAGCCGTGAGCTCCTCGCCCAACGCAACGAACGTCACGACCGCTGCCGCCAAGCTCCGTCCCGCAGCCGGCCGCAGCACTCTTCGCTTCCGTCCTCCCTATCGCCAGGCCATCAAACGGCTGACGCAGGACGAGCTGCGGCTCGAGGATCTGGCGGCGAGCTTCCCCGCACTCCTGTTCGCCCTCGCCACCGGCTTTGGAACGGCGGAGACCCGTGCCGCCACCCGTTCCCTCATCGACCAAGGCGCGACCCTCAAATCTGCTGCTCAAACGCTCGGCATCCCCTGGTGGATGCGTAGCCTGCCGCCCGAAACCTTCGCCGAGCCGCTGCACGCGCTGTTGGATGGCCCCGACGTGCAGCGCCGGATCACCAACTACATTCCCGCCGATGGTGCGTTTCTGCAGGCCTGGCTCAGATCCGTCTCGCTCGCAAACGCAATCGCAGGCTCCGAGTTCGCCCTCTGGCTCGCGTCACGGCTGAAAGTGAGGCCGAGAACCGGCGACCGGCTCGTGCCGCTGGCAGCCTGGGCCTGGTATTCGGCGCATTGCGAAACCTACGGCCACAGCCTCGTACGGGTGCCCTTCGAGCCGGCGATGAGCCTCAAGGCCGCCATCGAGGAGGCGGACACGTGGCGCAAGCGCATCGACCTCGCCGCGGCCGTCGGCGACGGCATTGCCGATACCTGGTTCGGCCCTGGCGAGCATGGCGGGCTCAGCTTCCAGCCGCTCAGGACAACCGAGGACTTCATTCGGGAAGCCGGCGTCATGGACAATTGCCTCGATCAATTCGGGGCGAAGCTGGTGCGGCAATCGACGCGGGTCTTTTCGATCCGGCGGGGCGAGCAGGCCATCGCCGACATCGAGATCGCACCGCACGAGCATGATGGCGGCATGCCGATCATCGAGCAGCTCCGCGGCGCCTCGAACCGGCGCGTGAGCGCCGACGTCTGGCAGGCGGCCTATGGCTGGCTCGCCAAGCAGACCCCCCGGGCGCTCACCGCGACACCGGTCTCGACGCGGCGGTTTCTCCATCTACGGCGCGAGATCTGGCAGCCGCTGTTGCGGTCGCTGCACGAGGGGCCGGCTCTGACGGCCGTCAAGGACCACATGCGCAGCCACGACATGAGCGACATCGCTTAATCGAGCCGGGCCTCAGTGCGTATCCGAGCGGTTGGCTTGCGGCGACGCCGGCTCGCTGCGGCGCGGCTTGATCGCCTTGAGATCGGTCCGCCACCATTCCCAGATCGCGAACGGGTCAGCTTCCGCGGCGCCCTTCGAGCCGGACGCCACCGGCGCGACCGCGGACGCGGCCTGCAGGGGTTTCGCCACGGCTTGCGACCACGCGGCAGCAACCTGCTGGCCGGTGTGCATCCAATCCGACCAGAAGCCCCGCACGAAGCGGGCTTGGCACTCGGCGACCTCGGGCAGCGTCCGGCACCCGCCCATGGCTTGCGGCAGCTCCAGCCAGGCCCGGGCCCGGCGGCTCGCCAGGTGCGCAGCCTCGCACTGGACTTGCGCGAGCCCCGTCAGAAGCGACTGGGCCACATCAGCGCCAGGAAGGCTCGTCATGTCGATTGGGCCGATCAGCTTCGACTCCTTGCTCGGGCTCATTACATTGTCCTCTTGTTGTGTTCTTGACCGGAGGTGTCCGGCAGGCTTGGGAAACTCAACCTAACAGGCGGGATTGGAGGTGCAAGACAACTGGCTTGGGGCCAATCGAAGCATCGAACGGCACTTGTATGCACGCTCGAGCACATATTTGATATTTCCAAACCGCGCACAATGATGCACTATGCATGCTGACAGTCAGTATGACTATGTTGCGTTGTTGGTGTGGTTGTGTTGCGTATTCGGGGGTATGCGCACGGACCGGCTCGGACCCTCGGCGTCATTGCCGGGGTCGTAGCGTTTTGCTGTGCCGCCCCGCCCGCCTCAGCGCAGGACGTGGCTGAACCGCCCGCCTCGGCCGAGATCTGGTCGGGCGCCCAAGTCACCGACAACAGCTGGTACGCCTCCTCTGGCCTCATCTATGCGTTCGGCGGCGATGTCCTCGCCGATGGCTTGAGGGTTCGCGCCGAGACGGGTGGGGGCACCTACAGCTATACGGGCCGGCGACCTGGTCAGCCGATCGATACGCCGGACGTTCTTTTCCAAGGCACCGCGACCGAAGGGGAAATTGCTGCCGGCTATCAGCAGCGCTTTGGGCCGATGATCGCCCGGGCGTTTCTCGGCGCAAGCTACGTCGATCACGAGATCCGTCCGAAAGACGTGTTCAACGAGGTGTCGGGCACGGCGTTCGGCGCCGTCGGACGTGCCGATCTGTGGTGGGACATCGACGCGCGCGCCTGGGCGTCCGCCGGCGCCAGCTACGACACGGCCTTCTCGACCTATTCGGCTTATGCGTCGGCCGGATACCGCGTCTTGCCGGAGCTTTCACTCGGCCTCGAAGCCGGGGCCTTCGGCAATGCGACGCTCGACGCCGGCCGGATCGGCGCGCTGCTCAGATGGGACACGGGCTACGGCGAGATGAGTGCGGCCGCGGGAGTGTCGGGCGACTACGCCGATCCGACGACACCCTACGGGCGGATCGACTGGCTGGTGCGCTTTTAGAGCTACTCGGCGCAACCGCAGCTCGCGCCATGGGCCTTCTCGATGTCGGCGATCGAGCCGAAGATGGCGGTTCCAATACCCTCGTAGCGCGCATCCGCCGTCTCCAGAGTGACAGCCGCCTCGAGAGCCGAGAGCGCATCGGCCACGTAAGGGCGAGCGTCTTCAGCAATCGGGGGTCTCGACGGCTCGGCGAACAGGCTGTGGAGGAGAGCGAGCTTGCCGGCGCTACCGCTCACCGCTTCCAGTGACAGGCGTTGCGGGTCGCTGAGCAAGAGCCGCCCGGTCTCGCTCACGAGGTCGCCGACGGCGGCCCCGTCGACCTGCCCCGCATGCGCTGGCGTGATCAGCGCGAGCGAGGCGGTCTCGGCCGGCTCCTCGGGCGCGCGCCCGAGCACCATCGCCAGCGCCTCGAGCCGGAGCGAGGCCAGACGGCGCGCGGCCTCGAACGCCTTGCTCGAGGCGTCGATCTCCTTGCGCAGGCTCACCGCATTGTCGAGGAAGTACTCGGTCATCACATCGACGCCTGTGCAGATCGCCGGATGCGGCGACTGCTGCATGTAGGTGCGCAGGTCGGTCAGGATACGGCGCGAGACCCATTCGAGCTTGCCGTTCTTGCCGAAATCGCTCGCAGCCCCGCGGCTCGCAACGAAGCGGCCCGCCCGGGCGAGCACATCAGCGGCCTCGGCCTCGTCGATGACAGGCATCGCCTGGCCCGTCATCGGCGCGCCGATCTCGACGATCTCCCAGCGCTTGCACTGCCGCTTGCTCTGACGTGTCGAAAAGTCGACGGTGCTGACCGACCAGCGGCACTCGGCGCGCGGCGGCAGTTGAATGTTGGCGGCCGCTTCGACCTCGCGCTTTGCCCGCTTGCGGGGCACGAACAGCCATTCGCCGGAGAGCGTCTCGTCCGGCTGGCTCGCCCGCTTGAGCGCGTCGGCATAGGCCGTCTCCCGCGAGGCATAGAGCGTGCCGAGCGCGCGATGATAGGCGGTGGCGCAGTCGGCGATCGCGAAACTGACCTTGCCTTCGCCATCGACCGCCGCGTCTTTCTTGTCGCGCAAGCGGATATCGAGCGCGCTGGCGAGTGTTGCGGCGGGAAGCGCTGCGGCGATGCGAACCTCGAGCATGAACGTCTGGCGGCCGGAGCCGAGCGGCAGCTCGACGGAGGTCTGCGCATCGGCGGTTTTGACGGTGACGCCCTTGGAGGCGGTTACGACAGAGGTCAGCGCCGTGCCCATGAGTTCGAGCCGCACCGACCTCGACCGTGCCCCTTTGCGCTTGGCGACGACGACCTCGAAGAAAACGCTCTGCCCCGCGCGGTAACTCGCGGCGGGCGTCAAAGGTTTGATGAGAGCCGCGGCCGTGCTGCCGGTGACGAGCGTCTCGCCCGGTGCGGCAACGAGCGCGACATCGGGCGTTTCAGGTTCCGATTGGTCTTTTGAGCGTGCGCGGCGCTTGCGCTTCTTGGCGACCTTGACGACATCGGCGCGGGCCGCCTGCTCGATCGAGCGCGCCGGCGCCGCACCAACGGAAACGGCCTCCGCCTCCGCAGGCCCGATCGGCAATGCCACGACCAAGCCTGCCAATACGGCAGCCAGCGTGCTAACGCGCCCCCACATCACCCGACCCACTCACGTTACGCTACGATTTCACCGGATCGCGCTCGAGGTAGTCCCCTCGGGCCCGCAAGAAACCGTCGCACGGCTGACGAAGCGCACGCAAGCCTATGGAAGGGCCGAAGAAAATCTGCGGGGAGAAGTGTTGCTGATCTGCACGCGTAGAACGCGCCACCGATCAATTTCCGCGCGCTGCGCTGCCGGCGGCCGGCTCCGCCTCAGGCAGCGGCGGCTTGCCGGCGATCCAGGCCTCGAGACTCTGCGTCAGCATCGTCTCATTGGCTTGCCAGAACGCCTCGTTGAAGCGCAGGGCACTCGTCATATTGGCCGGGGTCGTCGGCAGGAAGGGATTGAGGTCGAGCCCGAGCGTCGGATGTGTGCCGACGAGGTTGAGCGCCGAGAGGCGGACGGGCCCATACGGGAACCAGCGCGCGACCGCCGCCAGCCGATCGGGGCGCGTCGCGAACGACACGAACTGCTGGGCCTTGTCCTTGGCCGCCGACTTGGAGGAGACGACCCAAACACTCAGATCGTAGACCTGACCATCCCAGATGAGCTTGTAGGGCTTGAGCTCGCTCGCCAGCGCATAGAAAGCCCGGCCACTATAGGCCGTCGTGATCGCCGCCTCGCCGCGCGACATCAGTTGTAGGGCGATCTCGGGCTTGGGCGTCCAGACGATCGTCTTGCGGATACCGTCGAGCTTCTTGAAAGCGCGCTTCAAGCCGGCGCGAGTCGACAGCTCGCCATAGACACGGTTGGGCGCGACGCCGTCGGCCAGCAGCGCCATCTCGAGCAGATACCGGGGCGAGCGCGCGAAGGCCCGCTTCTGTTTGAAGCGCTTGCCGTCGAAGATGTCGGCGAGGGTTTCGGGCGCGCCCTTGCGGAACGCACGCGGGTCGATGACGACGACAGAGGACCAGGCGAAACTGCCGACCGCGCAGCGGCTCAAGCTGCCATCGAGGAAATCTTGTGCGGCGGGAGCTCCGAGCGCACCGGCCGCCAGCTGCACGCCGCCCATCTCGGCGAGCGCTCCCGACCTGCAGCCCTGCTGGGCGACGAGCGGGGAGACATCGGCCACGTCCCACGCCACCGCCGACGGCGGAAGGCTCGACGCGCTGGTCGCCGTTTGCGTCTCGAGCTCGATCTGCGTGTCGTCGTGAAAGGGATCGTAGACCGCGCGTTTCAGCGCCTGGCCGTAAGCCCCGCCCCAGCCGACGATCACGAGCTTGGAAGCCGGCGGCGGCGCGGGTTCAGGCGCCGAGGTCGAGGCGGTTTCGGCCGGGTCGGCGCTATCGGTTGCGGCCGGAACACTGGCAGCCGGGGCCGTCACGGCCGTCGATGCTTTGGGCGCTGCCGCCGAGGCCGGCGGCACCACCGTCTCGACTTTCGCTGCCGGGGGCTGCAGCCCGCTACCGGTCGCGCCCTGCATGACCTCGATATTGACGGCGAGTTGCTGCCCTGTGCGCTCTGCCTCGCCAGCAGCAGCCATCGGCACCCCGAGCACCATCGCAAGCACAAATCCTGCAAGCCGCCGCATCGCTTCCGCTCTCATGCTCGGGCCGGGTGCCTGGGGCGCACGCAGCAAATGGCATCTGTCGTCCTCTCGTGTCCCGTTCGCGAAGCTCGACACTGCTTGCAGGCCCCCCTCACGAGCTTCGCGAACGATAAGGACACGAGAAATACCATAGGCTTGGTGTGGCGTCATGTTCGGAAGTCCGCAAAGCGAGGCCGCCCGAGGGTGGATGCGGACTTCCGAACCGCCACACTAGCGTTAGCCTGCCCCGGCGGATATGACAACGCCCGGCGGAGATATACAGATTGAGCGAGCAGTGCCGATGACGAAACCTCTCTGGCAGCCCGATGCGTCGCGGATCGCAAGGAGCCATATCGCGGCGTTCGCGAAGCGGCTCAGTGCCGGGACCGGCAAACAGATGTCGAGCTTCGAGGATGTGCACGCGGCCTCGCTCGAGGACCCGCAGGCGTTCTGGTCGGCGCTTTGGGACTATGCCGGCGTCAAGGGCGACAAGGGCCAGGCGCCCTATCTCGCCGATGCGGATCGCATGCCGGGTGCCAAGTTCTTCCCGGCCTCAAGGCTGAACTACGCCGAGAACTTGCTCGTCAAATCGGATGCATCGACTGCGCTCGTCTTCTGGGGCGAGGACAAGGTGCGCCGGAAGGTGAGCTGGGCCGAGCTCAACGCGGCGACGGCCCAATTCCAGAGCCTCTACCGCGCGGCGGGTGTGGCGCCTGGCGACCGGGTCGCGGCGATCATGCCCAACATGCCGGAAGCAATCGCCGGCATGCTCGGCGCATCGGCGACGGGCGCCATCTGGTCCTCCTGCTCGCCCGACTTCGGCGCCAACGGCGTACTCGACCGCTTCGGCCAGATCGAGCCCAAGGTGCTCGTTGCCGTCGATGCCTATTACTACAACGGCAAGGTGCTGCCGCTAAAGGACAAGCTCGCGGAGATCATCGCCAAGCTCCCGACACTCGAGCGCGTGATCATCGTGCCCTACCTCGGCACGGCCGGTGAGGTTGCATCGGCGCTTCCCAAGGCAATGGCCTGGACGGCGCCGCCGGCTGGTGCACGGCCCGACTTCGTGCGCCTCCCCTTCGACCACCCGCTCTACATCCTCTACTCCTCCGGCACGACCGGCATTCCCAAATGCATCGTCCACACCGGCGGCGGCATCCTCCTCAAGCATCTGTCGGAGCATCTGCTCTCGACCGACATGCACGCCGAGGACCGGCTGTTCTATTTCTCGACCTGCGGCTGGATGATGTGGAACTGGCTGGTCTCGGGCTTGAGCGTCGGCGCGACGCTGCTGCTCTACGACGGCTCGCCCTTCTATCCCGACGGCAACGTGCTCTTCGACTACGCGGATCATGAGGGCATGACGGTGTTCGGCACCTCCGCCAAGTACATCGATGCCGTGAAGAAGGCGGGTCTGCGCCCCAAGGACACCCACAAGCTCACGACCGTTCGCGCCATGTGCTCGACGGGATCGCCGCTGGTGGCCGAGAGTTTCGACTACGTCTACGAGGCGATCAAAACCGACATCCATCTCGCCTCAATTTCTGGTGGCACCGACATCTGCGGCTGCTTCGTCGCCGGCGTGCCGACGAAGCCCGTCTGGAGCGGCGAGATCCAGGGGCCGGTGCCCGGCATGGCGGTCGAGGTGTGGGACGAGGACGGCGGCAAGCTCACCACCGGCAAAGGCGAGCTCGTCTGCGTGAAACCGTTCCCCTCGATGCCGCTCAAGTTCTGGAACGACCCGGACGGCTCCAAATACCACAAGGCCTACTTCGCACGCTTCCCCGGCGTCTGGCATCACGGCGACTATGCCGCCATGACCGAGCACGGCGGCATGATCATCTATGGCCGCTCGGACGCGACGCTCAATCCCGGCGGCGTGCGCATCGGGACAGCTGAAATCTACCGGCAGGTCGAGAGCCTCTCCGAAATCCAGGAGGCGATCGTCGTCGGCCAGGATTTCGACAACGACGTGCGCGTCGTGCTGTTCGTCGTGCTGAAGCCGGGCGTCATCCTCGACAAGGCGCTCGAGGACAAGATCCGCGCCGTCATCCGCTCTGGCACCACGCCGCGCCACGTGCCGGCCAGGATCGTCGCCGTGAAGGACATTCCGCGCACGAAGTCCGGCAAGATCACCGAGCTTGCCGTGCGCGACGTGATCCACGGCCGTGAGGTCAAGAACAAGGAGGCGCTCGCCAACCCGGAGGCGCTCGATCTGTACAAGGATCTGCCCGAGCTCAGGAGCTAGAGTTTCCGCCTGTGAACGTAGGGCGGACTGAGCCCGACTTTGGTCCGGGAGAAGTCCGCCGTCTTTGAACCGTGCCTGTGGCGGTGGACTTCGCCAGAAGGCTCAGTCCGCCCTCCGGATCGAGGTCTACCTCAATCCAGCCCGAGGTAAAGGCCGAGGATGCCCCGTCCGCCGGCGCGGCCGTTGCCGCTGCCGGGCTCCCAGCGGTCGAAGTAACAGGCACGCACGGTGTAGGTGCAGGAGCTGTAGACGCACCGCTCCCAGCCATGCTCGGGAACGTAGACCTCCTCGTCGCCGCGGTCGTCGTAGCGGACCGGCACCGTGACCGGCTCCGAGCCGCCGATGGCCTCGACGGTCAACATGCGGTGGGCGCCGTCGGGCAAATTGCCGGCCAGGACAGGTGTGGTGGCCAACATGAGCAGGCTGCTGGCAAGCACGGTCGCGGGAATGGCTCTCATGATCGTCTCCTTGCGTCCGACCGGAAGCAGTCTAGTCGCGTCGCCGGGCGAGGCAAAGCCTTGGACTCCCAATGGCCTCGCTCGGCAAGCGGCTGTGGCCGGACGTCTACATCAAAGACAAAATCACGGCCCGCGACACGGGCGCCCGTCCCCGTACGTAGGTCGCTCCCTTATGGTGGCGGCGACGAGATTCGCGTTTGACACGCATTGAGCCATGGGGGATCGCATGTCGGCACGGGGAGTGGTTGCGGTATTGGGCTTTGGACTGGGTTTGGCCGGACTGGCCGGTGGCGCCTCCGCCCAGCAGACGTTTCACGACGAGGTCCGGGTCGGCAAGAACAGCTGCTTCGATGGGCATTACCATTTCGGCTCGAGCAAGGGCATGCCATCCAAGAAGGCGGCCGAGGCCGAGGCCGCCGCCTCCTGGGCGAACTTCGTCGACTTCGAGTACGGCAGCGCCTATTCGAGCTGGAAGATCGCGATAAGCAAACAGGTCGACTGCTCGAAGGATAACGTCGGCTGGGGTTGCTCGGTCTCGGCGATACCCTGTCGCCGTCTGCGCAAATAGCGCGCCCGGTCGGGCCGCCAAGCCGGAGGTCGTAAGCCGTTGGATTGGCGGTCGAAGGTTTACATCTACTGCGAGCGCGGGCTCGACCCCCACTTCTGGGCCGAGCCCCTCAATGCCGTCAGCAACGCGGCTTTCATCATAGCCGGGCTGGCCGCCCTCTACCGGCTCTCGACGCGCCGCGACATCGATCGCGGGTGGGACGTTTGGCTCCTGTCCGGGCTCGTGCTCATCATCGGCACCGGCAGCTTCCTCTTCCACACCTTCGCCGAAGCCTGGGCGTCGCTCGCCGACGTCCTGCCGATCACATTGTTCATCCTGGGCTTCCTGTTCGTGGCGTTCCGCTCGCTCGCCGGATTGCCGTGGTGGCTGTCGCTGCTCCTGCTGTTGCCCTTCCTCGGCCTATCGCAATGGATCGGCGACCTCCAATGCGGGGGACGGTCCTGCCTCAACGGCTCGATCGCCTATGTCCCGGCGCTGGCGGCGCTCGCCGGCTTCACGCTCTATGCGGCGGCGACGCGCCAGCCCTCGGCCCCGTGGATGGGGGCGTCCCTGTTGACCTTCGCGCTCTCCCTCACCTTCCGCACCATCGACATGCCCTATTGCGCCGAATTGACGTTCGGCGGCCTGGCGATCGGCAGCCATTTCCTCTGGCACATCTTGAACGGCACGCTGCTCTACCTGCTGCTCCGTGCCCTGATGGCGCGCCCCGTGCCTTCCTGACGCCCGCGCTTGCCTCAATTGGGCGGTGCCGTGCTAACAAGTGCCTGCGCGGACGTGGTGGAACCGGTAGACACACAGGACTTAAAATCCTGAGATGGCAACGTCGTGCGGGTTCGAGTCCCGCCGTCCGCACCAGGATTTGCCTGGCCCCCTCCCTTGACCGGGTGCCTTCCGGTCTCCGGCGTGCCGAACTATAAGCGTTCGCGGAATGGCAGGGCGCGGTCGCGCCGCGAGGAGTCCGATCGCGCATGAATCTCTTCAAGTCGATCCTGACCGTCGGCGGCTACACGATGGCGAGCCGGGTGCTCGGCTTCCTCCGCGACATCCTGATCGCGCGCGTGCTCGGCACCGGCATGGTCGCCGACGCCTTCTTCGTCTCGCAGCGCTTTCCCAACCTGTTCCGCAGCCTGTTCGCCGAGGGCGCCTTCAACGCCGCTTTCGTGCCGCAGTTCGCCCGCCGCATCGAGGGCGAAGGGCTGCCCGCCGCCAAAGAGTTCGCCGAGCACGTGCTTGCCGTCATGGTGACGGTGCTGTTCGTTTTCAGTGTCGCGGCGATCGCGGGCATGCCCTGGCTCATGTATCTGCTCGCGGGCGGCTATGCCGACGACCCGCAAAAGTTCCTGCTCTGCGTCTCGCTCACCCAGATCACCTTTCCCTATCTCTTCTTCATGTCGCTGACGGCGTTGCAGGGCGGCGTGCTGAACTCGCTGCATCGCTATGCGCATGCCGCCGCTGCGCCGATCCTCCTCAACGTCGTGATGATCATCGCACTCGTCGCCGTCGTGCCGCTGACGGGGGTGCCCGCCACCACGCTCGCCTGGGCGATGACGATCGCCGGCGTCGGCCAGTTCCTGTGGATGTATATCGCCTGCCGGCGCGCAGGCGCCGGGCTCAGGCTCGTCCGGCCGCGCCTCGGCCCCGATGTCCGCAAGCTGTTCCGCCTGATGGTGCCGGGCATCATCGGCTCGGGCGTCATGCAGCTCAATCTGGTCATCGGCACGCAGATCGCCTCCTGGCAGGACAGCGCGGTGTCCTACCTCTACTATGCCGACCGCATCTACCAGCTTCCCTTGGCTGTCATCGGCTCGGCGGCGGGCGTCGTGCTGCTGCCGGAGCTGTCGAAGCATCTGCGCGCCGGGCGCGATGGTGACGCGATCCAGTCGATCAACCGGGGCATCGAGCTCGTGCTGTTGCTGACGCTGCCCGCCGCCGCGGCACTTGTCGCCATCTCGCATCCGATCATCTCGGTGCTGTTCGAGCGCGGCGCCTTCACGGCGGAGGACAGCACGGCGACGGCGTTGGCACTCGGCATCTACGGCGTCGGTCTTCCCGCCTTCGTGCTGATCAAAGTCCTGACGCCGCCGTTCTACGCGCGCGAGGACACGGCGACGCCGTTTCGCCTGGCCGTCATCAGCATGATCGTCAATACGGTGCTCAGCGCCGCACTCTTCCTCGTCGTCGGGTTTGCCGGCATCGCCATCGCAACCGTCTTCGCGTCATGGCTCAACATAGGCATGCTGACGACGAAGCTCCATCGCGCGGGCTATTTCGCAGCGGACGACCGCTTGCGGTCACGGCTGCCGCGCGTGCTCGCGAGCGCCGCGGTGATGGGAGCGGCCCTGGCCGGTCTCGCCTGGCTCGGCGCCGATGCCTTGAGCTCGACCGCGATCATCCGTCTCTCGACGTTGATGGGCCTCGTCGTGGCCGGGCTCCTGTTGTATGGGCTGACGGCCACGCTCCTGCGGGCAGCCCCCGTGGATGAGCTCAAGGCGACGCTCAGGCGGCGGCGCGCAGCGAAGGAGTGAGCATGGCGAGCACCGGCAGCGATCCCATCCGTGACGACGAGACGGTGTGGATCACGCTCGCCGACGGCACGCGCCTTGCCGCCCGGATCTGGCGTCCGGAGGGAGGCGCCGCCGTGCCGGCGATCCTCGAATATCTCCCGTATCGGCGCCGCGACCGTCATCGGGTCGATGATTCCTTCACGCATCCTTTCCTCGCCGCGCACGGCTATGCCGCCGTCCGCGTCGACATGCGAGGCGCCGGCGACTCCGATGGCCTCATGCGCGACGAGTACACGCCGCAGGAATGGGCGGACTGCCAGGAGGTCATCGCCTGGATCGCCGCGCAGCCCTGGTGCAGCGGCTCGGTCGGCATGATCGGGCTCTCCTGGAGCGGCTTCAACGCTCTGCAGCTCGCGGCCCTCGATCCCCCGGCCCTCAAGGCGATCGTGACCACCTGCGCCTCCGACGATCGCTATCGCGACGACATGCACTACATGGGCGGCTGTCTCATCAACGACTGCCTGCAATACGGCACGACGTTCTTCACCTGGCTCGCGACGCCGCCCGATCCCGAGATCGTCGGTGCGCGGTGGCGTGAGATGTGGCGCGAGCGGCTCGAGGTGCTGACGCCCCGCGCCGGCGAGTGGCTGCGGCACCAGACACGCAATGCGTATTGGCGCTCGGGCTCGGTCGCCGTCGATCCGTCCCGTATCAAGGCCGCGGTCCTTGCTGTCGGCGGCTGGGCCGACGGCTACAGCAATGCGATCCTGCGGCTGATGGAGACGCTCGGCGCGCCGCGCAAGGCCGTGATCGGCCCGTGGGGGCATGCCTATCCGCACGTCGCGACACCCGGCCCGCGCATCGATTTTCTCGGCCTCGTCGTGCGCTGGATGGATCGCTGGTTGAAAGGCCTCGACAACGGCATCGATCGCGAGCCGATGGTCACCGCCTGGATGCAGACGAGCGAGGCGCCGCGTCCGAGCTACGTGACGCGGCAAGGCGCGTTCGCCGCCGAGGATGTCTGTCCGAGCTCTGGCGTCACGGCGACGACCTGGCGGCTCGGGGAGCAGACGCTCGGGCCGGTCGAGGAGATCGAGACGCCACAGAAAGTCAGCTCACCGGCCTCGACGGGTAGCGCCTCCGGGGAATGGTGCCCGTACGGCTGGGGGGCCGACATGCCGCTCGACCAGCGCGGCGACGATGCGGGCTCGGCCTGCTTCGACACGATGCCGCTCGACGCGGACCTGGCTTTGCTCGGCGGCGCGCAAATCGAGCTGAGCCTCAGCATCGACAAGCCCGAGGCGATGCTCGCGGTCCGCCTTTGCGACGTCTCTCCCGACGGCGTTTCGCGGCGCGTCACCTACGGTCTCGCCAATCTCGGCCTCGACGATGCCTACGAGGGGCCGCGGCCGCTCGTGGCGGGCGCGCAATTTAAAGTGCGTATTCGCCTGAACGATGTGGGATACATCGTACCCGCCGGGCATCGGCTGCGGCTTGCGATTTCGACCGCCTATTGGCCGCTCGCCTGGCCGTCGCCCGAGCTCGTGACGGCGACGATTCACGACGGAAGCGTCACGCTCCCGGTGCGCACGTCCGACATGCGCCGCCTCCCCGTGCCCGATCTCGGCGGACCACGCGAGCCCGCGCCCATGCCCGTCGACATCCTCGTCAAGCCCGAGCGCGGACGCCAGACGCTTGTTCGCGACATCGCCACGGGCCGTGTCGAGATGACGGTCGTGCGCAATCTCGGCGCCATGCATCTGCCCGAGACGAACATCACGGTGCGCGGCATCGGCCGGGAAATCTACGAGACGTTCGACGATGCGCCCGAGCGATCGCGATCGACAGCTGTCCGCGAGGCGAGCCTGGAGCGCGGCGACTGGAAGGCCAAAGTCGCGACCCGCAGCGTCCTCTCCATCGACGGGCCGGACTACGTGCTCGTCTCCGAGATCGAGGCTTTCGAAGGACCGGAGAAGGTTTTCGCGCGCCAGTGGACCGAGCGTATCCGGCGCGTGACGGCGCGGTGACGACTTATCAACCGGCCCCGGCCGGCAACTGGCCCGGCTTGCCCGGGCATGGAAGAACGATCGCATGAGCATCCTGTTTTCCGGCAGCCTCGCCCAGCGCCTTCGCCTTGCCTCGGGCCTGATCCTCTTCATGTTCGCGCTCACGCATTTCCTCAACCATGCCTTGGGCCTCGTCGGCGTCGATGCGATGGAGGCCGCGCAAGCGTGGCGGCTCATGGTCACGCGCTCGCTCCCCGGCAGCGCGATCCTGGTGCTGGCCCTGTTCACCCATGTCTCGCTTGCGCTCGGCCGCATCGCGCGGCGCACGACGCTCGTCATGCCGGTGTGGGAAGCGCTGCAGATCGCGACCGGGCTGCTGATTCCGGTGCTGCTCATCCCGCACGTCGTCGGCACGCGCTTCGGCGCAACCCTCTTCGGCATCGACACAGACTATGCCTATGTGCTCCTCAACATTTGGCCCGATCGCGCGATTGCGCAATCGACCCTGCTGCTGCTCGTCTGGGTGCACGGATGCATCGGCCTGCACTTTTGGCTGCGCCTCGCGGATGGGTATCGTTCCTGGCAGCCCGTGCTGCTTGCTCTCGCCGTAGCGGTACCGTTGCTCGGCTTGAGCGGGTTCGTCACCGCTGGCCGTGAGGTCGCCGACTCGCTGCGCGAGACGTTCGAGGCGACACGCGCGCACGAGCAGGTGGCCGCGCCGAGCGCTGAAGTGCTCGCCACGCTCAAGGCGATTGCGACGGCCATGGTGGAGATCTTCATCGGTCTCGTGACGCTCGCCTTCGGTCTCGTCGCCGCCCGCCGCCTCATTGCCTTCCTCGCGCAGAGCTTCGTCGTCACCTACTTCGCAGGCCCCAAGGTGCGCTCGGCGCCTGGGCCGACACTGCTCGAGATCAGCCGCCGCAAGGGCATTCCCCACGTCTCGGTATGCGGAGGGCGCGGGCGCTGCTCGACTTGCCGCGTGCACATCGATCAGGGCAGCGACACTCTCGGCATTCCCAATCCCGTCGAGCGGCGCACGCTCGATCGCATCGGTGCGGGGGCTGGCGTTAGGCTCGCGTGTCAGATCCGGCCGGGGTCTGATCTCGGAGTGACCCGCCTCGTCAAACCGGGCGCGCGCCGTCTCCTGTCCGCCCTCACGGCGAGCGCGGAGACGCACGGCGTCGAGCGCACGCTGACGATCATGTTCCTCGACATCCGCAGCTTCACGAAGCTGACGCAGACGCGGCTCCCCTACGACATCGTCTTCATCCTCAATCGCCTCTTCGATCACTTCGGCGATGCCATCCGCAAGGAGGGCGGGCGCATCGAGAAATATCTGGGCGATGGTCTGATGGCGGTCTTTGGTCGCGAGAGCGGACCGGCCGTGGGCGCGCGTCAAGCGCTCGCTGCGGCGCGGGCGATCGATCTCACACTCGATGCGGCCAACGCTGAGATCGCCGCCGTCGTCGGGCAGGCCGTCGACATCGGCATCGGTCTGCATGCGGGGCCCGTCGTCATCGGCGAAATCGGTCATTCCTCCGGCATGGCGATCGATATCATCGGCGAGACGGTGAACACGGCCGCGCGGCTCGAGGCGCTGACGAAGGACGAGCACTGCCAGATCATCGCCTCGACCGACGTGCTGCAATTGGCCGGCGCCGATCTTGCGGCCCTGCCCCGCAAGATCGTGCACGTGCGCGGCATCGATGCGCCGCTCGTCATCGTCGCGATACCGGCCGGCCGGGAGATCGACCTGACCGGCGAAAAGCACGGCAACCCGCGGTAACAGCAGCTTGAACAGACGTGAATTGTTGGGGCGGAGCGCACCCGCGTAAGGTTCGCCCGTCCACGTTCCGTCATCAAACCATCGGAGGAGCCTCATGAAGCTATCCAAGACGTCCGGCACGGTTCTCGCCGCCTCTGCCGCGCTCATGCTGTTGAGTGGCGCCGTCACGACGTCCTCCGTCAGCGCCGACGAGGCGAAAGTCCACTGCATGGGCGCCAACGCCTGCAAGGGCCAGAGCGCCTGCAAGACGGCCAGCAGCTCGTGCAAGGGGCTCAACTCCTGCAAGGGGCAAGGCTTCGTCGATCTGACGTCCGCCGAATGCCAGGCCGCGGGTGGCAAGGTCTCGGCCGATCCGACGGTCGCCGGCTGAGCGATCGGCCTGCCGGCCCAGCCGGCAGGCCTTTGCGAGCGAACGGATGGCGGGTGGCATGGCCCGGGCTTTCGACAAACCTCGCGACCTCGGCTTCGGCCTCGGCTTGCGACCGCAGCACTATAACGACATCCTCGAGGGAGCGCCGGACGTCGACTGGTTCGAGGCGATCTCCGAGAACTACATGGTCGACGGCGGCCGGCCGCGTGCCATGCTCGAGCGCATCCGCGCCCGGTATCCGGTCGTGCTGCACGGCGTCTCGCTATCGATCGCTTCGACCGCGCCGCTCGACATGGACTACCTCCGGCGCCTGAAGCAGCTGGCGGCCGAGATCAAGCCCGAATGGGTCTCCGATCACTTGTGCTGGACGGGCGTGCACGGCATCAACCTGCACGATCTGTTGCCGATCCCCTACACCGAGGAGGCGCTCGACCACGTCTGCGATCGCGTGGCGCGCGTGCAAGACGTTCTCGGACGGCCGCTCGCCATCGAGAACGTGTCGAGCTACGTAAACTTCGCGCATTCGACGATGCCCGAATGGGAGTTCATCCGCGCGCTCTCGGATCGCACCGGCTGCTGGCTCATCCTCGACGTGAACAACGTCTACGTGTCGGCGTTCAATCACGATTTCGACGCCAAGGCCTTCGTCGACGGCATTCCGAAGGATCGTGTCATCCAGTTCCATCTGGCAGGGCACGAGCACAACCTGACGCACATCATCGATACCCACGATCACGACGTGCCGGCCGACGTCTGGGATCTCTACGCGCACGCCGTCCGCCGCTTCGGTCCGGTTTCCACGATGATCGAGCGGGACGACCACATTCCGCCGCTCGCCGATGTCGTCGCCGAGCTCGACGTGGCCCGCCGGATCGCGCGCGGAATTCTGCCCGAGCTGGAGCCCGCAGAGTGAGCGACGACAGCGCCTGCCGCGGACGATCGGGCGAGACATCGTCGCGGCGCGCGCCGGCTCCACGCCGCGTGGCTTCGGCGCAGCCTTTCAAGACCGTAGACGTGCCGCCGTCGCTTGCCGAGCTTCAGGGCATGTTTCAGCGCGCCGTCACCGACGGCGACGGTTCCGTACTCGGCGTCATCACCGACAGCAGCCGCGAGGCCCGTGAAACCTTGCTCGGCGTCTACCAAAGCGCCTATCGCGCACGCCTCGTCGAGATCTTGCGCAACGATTATGCGCAGCTCGCCCGGGTGACCGGTGATGCGGTGTTCGAGGTTCTGGCCCTGGGATACATCGCCGCCCGCCCTTCGCGCACATCGAACGCCCGCTGGTTCGGCGCAGCCTTTCCCGATTACCTCGCCAGCCATCCCGAAGACGGAACATCTCCAGAGCGCGCCGAGCTCGCTCGCTTCGGCCGCGCGCTCAACGACGCCTTCGACGCGGCCGACGGCACCCGGCTCACGCTCGCCGATCTCGCCGCCGTTCCGGTCGAGGCCTGGGGCGATCTCGTCTTCACGCCACACCCCGCGCTCCGCCGTCTCGATCTCGCGACGAACGCGATCGAGCTGTGGCGATGGGCCAGCGATGGTGCCAGCGCAAGCTCGCGTCCCGAGGCTCGACGGCTCTCCGAGCCCGAGCGCATCGCAGTCTACCGGCCGGAGCTCACGCCCCGCTATCGCCGTCTCGGCTACGAGGAGGCGATGATGCTCGATCAAATGACGGAGCGGGTCTCTTTCTCCGGCTTGTGCGAAATGGTCGGGACCTACGGCGGCGAGGATGGCGCCGCCCTTCGAGCGGCCTCACATCTCAAGCTCTGGATCGAGGAAGGCATGCTGTCCGGTCCCGAGACCTGACCAGCTGAAGCCTTCATTCGTGGCCGTTACAATTCCCCACTTGAGCCCTTGTTCCGCCACCGTCCAAAGGCATTCACCCAGCGTTCATCCGCGGGGGCCGCGACACTCTGTCAAGGCCTTGAGCTACAGAGAAAAATCAAACCCGAATTGGTTCAGCCTGGGTTCAGCTTGGCGGCCCTATATGAGGGGCATCAGGCAAGCAAACGGGCTTGCCGACGGGGACGGACCAAAGACGATCTCAACGTCGAAGGCCCCGGGGTGAATGCAAAGCCGGAGCAATCCGGCGCGAACGGGAGAAGATGAGATGGCCATCCGCTACGGCAACAGCCTCGCCAACACGATTTACGGTACGTCCACAGCCGACACGATCTACGGCTACGGCGGCAACGACACGATCTACGCCGGCAGCGGCAACGACAAGGCCTACGGTGGCACCGGCAACGACCGTCTCTATATGAGCTACGGCAACGACACCGCCTACGGCGACTCGGGCCACGATCTCCTCTCGGGCCAATCTGGCTTCGACCTGCTCTATGGCGGCACGGGCGACGACGACCTTTACGGCGGCAGCGAGGACGACGACCTCTATGGTCAGTCCGGCTACGACTACCTCGATGGCGGCACCGGCCACGACTATCTCAGCGGCGGCACGCAGAACGACGACATCTTCGGCGGCAGCGGCAACGACACGATCGTCGGCGGCTCGGGCAACGACGACCTGACCGGCGGCTCGGGCTTCGACGACTTCGTGTTCTTCGACTTCAACGGTGACGACTTCATCTGGGACTTCCAGCTCGGCGTCGATCTCATCGACCTGACGGCGACGAGCGCTGCCAATGTCGTCATGAACTCCATCTTCGCCGGTGGCGACTGGAGCACCGAGATCGACTACGGCACGGGCTATGTCACGGTCGTCGGCGTCGATCCGGGCGAGCTTTCTGGCGACGTCTTGATCTGACGAAAGGTAAGTCCGCGAGGCCCCTTCTCCCCTCCCCCCGAGGATCCAAAGAGTCTCGCAGACGACCTGGGCCGGATGCTCCCCCCGCATCCGGCCCTTCGCTTTTCAGAGTTAACGACGTCCCGCGCGTGGCACGGAACTTGCGGCTCGCCTGACGTCCCACCGGGTCATGGGGCGGCGCAGCAAGAATCAGGGCTACATCCGGGATGGTTAGCGTAGAGGCATTCGACCTCGACGATCGGGGCGTCGAAGGGGCGGCCGTTGCCATCGACGGCATCCATGTCGACATCCTTCGCGGCGTTGAAGGACTGGCGCGCATCCGCGAGGAGTGGCGCGCGCTTCACGCGGAGGCGGCGCTACCCGAGCAGGTATTCCTATCGGAGCCGTGGATCTCGCTCTGGTGCGATCACTATCTCGCCGGTGAAGACGACAAGCTCATCATCGTGACCTGCCGCAAAGACGGCCGTCTCGAGCTCGTCTGGCCGCTCGCCGAGGTGCGCCGGCTGGGCCTCAAGCTCCTCAAATGGGCCGGCGAGCCCGTGAGCCAATACGGCGACGTGCTCGTCCGGCAAACCCAACACACGCCACAGCTCCTCGAAGCGGCCTGGCAAGGCATCCTCGCGCTGTCGTCCGATGCGCTCGTGCTGCGCAAGACCCGCACCTCGAGCGCCGCCGCCAAATTCCTGTCGTCCAAGCAGCCCTTCGTCAGCGAGCGCGATCTCGCCCCCTATATCGATCTTGCTGGACAGACCTGCGCCAAGAAGCAGGCCGAATGCTACGCATCGAAAGATCGCAAAAATCGCCGGAGACATCGCAAGCGGCTAGGGGAAATCGGCGAGGTCGGGTTCGCGTGGCTCGCGCCATCGCCGCAAGCCGGCCAGCTCGCACACGACGCCGTGCTCATGAAGCGCGACTGGCTGAAGCAGCGCGGCCGTATCTCGAAGGCTTTCACCGACCGGCGCATCGAATCGTTTCTCGCGAGTGCATTGTCTGGCGACTGTGCCGGATTGGATGGCCGCGTCGGCGTTATCACCGTCTCGGGCCGGCCCGCGTCCCTCCTCGTCGGCTTCTTGAACAAGGGCTACTACGCCGGTTTCCTCACCGCCTACGACGCCGCCTACGAGCGTCATGGTCCGGGCTCCCTGCTCTTCGAGGATGCGATCGCCGCCGCGATTGGCGAGCGGATGAGCCGGATCGATCTGCTTGCACCCGCCGATGCCTACAAGGCAGACTGGGCGAGCGGCGAGGTTGCGATCGAGGATTTGTGCATCCCCGTCACGATGGCCGGGCGGATCTACACCCGCGTCATCCAGGCGCGGCTTCGCCAAGGGATCAAGACGAGCATCGAGTCACTCCCGCCCAAGGCCCGCCGTGCGGTGCTGTTTCTTGCGGCGGCCGTTCCCGCCCTGCTCTATCGGGCGTCGGACATCTGATCCTCCGGCACGCCAGCGTTGCGAACCTCTGAGGACGGCACGGCCGAAAGCATGCTATCGAGCAGCATGCCCACGCCCCCCTCGCCTTCAACGCCCTCCGCCAGTTGGCGCTCGCCGATCCCCTTCCTGATGCTGCTCGCCGTCGCCAACGCGCTGAGCTTTCAGGTGTGGATGGCGCTGCTCAACAATTTCGCCGTCAACGAGGCGGGCTTCACCGGCTGGCACATCGGCGTGCAGCAATCGGTGCGGGAGATCCCGGGGCTCCTCGCCTTCACGGCGATCTTCCTTTTGATGCTGATGCGCGAGCAGACGCTCGCGATCGTCTCGCTGGTCGCCCTCGGCATCGGCACCGCGCTGACGGGCTTCTTTCCCTCACCCACCGGCCTCTACCTCACCACACTGCTGATGAGCTTCGGCTTCCACTACTATCAGACGATCCAGCAATCGCTGTCGCTGCAATGGCTGCCGACCGGCCGGGCGGCGCACGGGCTCGGGCGCATCATCTCGGCCGAGAGCTTTGCCACACTCATCGCGCTCGGCCTCGTCTACGTGGTATTCCGCTGGCTCGACTGGGGCTATCAGGCGACCTACGTCCTCGCCGGTGGCGTCACGCTCGTCATCGCGCTCGCCGCCTGGATGCTCTACCCGCGCTTTCCCCAGGCCGTCGAGCAGCACCAGAAGGCGATCCTGCGCCGCCGGTATAGCCTCTACTATGCCATGACCTTCCTCGACGGTGCGCGGCGGCAGATCTTCATCGTCTTCGCCTCGTTCATGATGGTCGAGAAGTTCGGCTACTCGGTAGCCGACATCACGCTGCTCTTCCTCGTCAATCACGTCTTCAACATGATCGTTGCCCCGTATGCCGGCCGGCTCGTCGCCCAGTTCGGCGAGCGGCTGGCGCTGACGATCGAGTATTCGGGCCTTCTCTTGGTGTTCGTCTCGTACGCCTTCGTGCAAGACCCCTGGATCGCCGCCGCGCTCTATCTGATCGACCATGCCTTCTTCGCCATGTCGATGGCCTCCCCCTCCTACTTCCAGAAGATCGCCGATCCGGCCGACATCGCGCCCTCGGCTGCCGTCTCCTTCTCGATCAACCATATCGCTGCGATCGTGTTGCCGATCACGCTCGGCGCGGTCTGGCTGTGGAGCCCGGCGGCGGTGTTCCTGCTCGGCGCGGCCTTCGCCTGCTGCTCGCTCGCCCTGGCGCGTCTCGTCCCCCGCCATCCGGCGCCCGGCAACGAGACAATCTGGCAACCGAGAGCCTGGGCCAGCGTCGCCGAGTGAGGCCGAATTCGACGGATTGCGCGGCATCGGCGCGTTGAGCCTGACGGTTGGAGCGAACCTTGCAGGAGGCTTGCCCATGCCCCATGTGTCGGCCGAGGCATTCCGATGGTGAAAAAGCTCGCTTATGTCGCCCTGGCCGCCGTACTGGGCGTGGCTGCCGTCGCATGGCAGTGGCCGCAGCTCCTCCCGGCGTGGCTTCCCGTCGCCAGCACCGAGGCAACCAAGCCCGCCTACGCGACCGAGGTCGCGGCCAAGGGGGACGTCCGGCGCGTCGTGGCGACGTCCGGCCCAGTCTCGGCCGTCGTCACCGTGCTCGTCGGCTCGCAGCTGTCCGGCCAGATCGAGGCCGTGCTCGCCGACTACAACACCGAGGTCAAAGCCGGTGACGTGCTCGCCCGCATCGATCCGCAAACCTTTCAGAGCAAGGTCGATCAGGCGAAAGCCGATCTTGCCGCCGCCGAGGCCGGATTGCTGCTCAAGCAAGCCAATCTCGCGAAAGCCAAGGCCGTGCTCGCCCAGGCCAAGAAGTCGGTCGAGCGCAATGCGACGCTCGCACGTAAGCGCCTGACGGCGGAGGCCAATCTCGAGACCGCAACGCGCGACGCCGCGGTCGCCGAGGCCGACATCTCCGTCTCGGAGGCCGATATCGCCAATGCCAATGCCGTCGTCGCGCAGCGCAAGGCGGCGCTCGGGCAAGCCGAGATCGATTTGACGCGGACGGTCGTGCGCGCGCCGATCGAGGGCACGGTCATTTCCCGCACGATCGACGTCGGGCAAACGGTGGCCGCGAGCCTGCAGGCGCCCGAGCTCTTCCGCATCGCGCAGGACCTCTCCAACATCCAGATCGAGGCGCAGGTCAACGAGGCCGACATCGGCAACATCGCGCCGGGCAATCCCGTCACCTTCACCGTCGACGCCTATCCCGATCGCTCCTTCACCGGCAGCGTCGAGCAAGTCCGGCTCGCCGCGTCGATCATTCAGAACGTCGTCACCTACACGGTGATCATCACGTCGAAGAACGCGGACCGCCGCCTCTATCCGGGCATGACGGCCAACGCGACGATCGAAACCGGCGTGCGCGAGGACGTGCTCAAGGTGCCAAACGAGGCGCTGCGCTTCCGGCCCCGTGAGAGCACCGGCGGCGACGGGGCTTCGCGCGGCGCCGATCGATCCAAGCGCATGATCGCGCAGGCCGCTCAGAGCATCGGCCTCACCGAGGCGCAGACAGCCGATCTGACCGCGCGTATGCAAGCGGCGATGGCGGAGCTGCGGCCCAAAGGCAGCGGCCTGACGCAGCAACGAGACCCGAGCCGCTCGCGCGAGGTGGTCGCCCAGCGCTTCGAGCAGGAGCTGTCGGCGATCTTGACCGCGGATCAGCGCCCCGCTTTCGAGACCTGGAAGAAGGAGCGCGAGAGCACGCGGAGCGGCACCGTCTATGTGCTCGGGCCCGGCGGCACTCCTGAGCCCCGCTTCGTGCGCACGGGCCTCTCCGACGACAGCGGCACCGAGATCACGGCCGGCGATTTGAAGCCTGGCGAGACGATCATCCTGAGGCTCATCGAAAGACCGGCGCCGTGACCGGCCGCCCGCTCATCCAGGCGCACGATCTCGTCCGGCACTACACCCTCGGCGAGCAGACCGTGAAGGCCCTCGACGGCGTCTCGATCGACATCGCCAAGGGCGAGATGGTGGCGATCATGGGGCCTTCCGGCTCCGGCAAGTCGACGCTCATGAACTTGATCGGCGCGCTCGATGTGGCGACATCCGGATCGCTCAAGCTCGACGGCGAGGAGCTGACGGAGATGGGGCCGGATCGCCTAGCCGACATTCGCAACCGCCGCAT
Organism: Hyphomicrobiaceae bacterium; assembly: GCA_046348995.1. Lineage (GTDB taxonomy): Bacteria > Pseudomonadota > Alphaproteobacteria > Rhizobiales > Hyphomicrobiaceae > JANNSX01. Next base: position 466,683 of record JAXMDB010000001.1, on the reverse strand, counting down.
CGGCTTCGTGTTCCAGCAGTTCAACCTCCTGCCGCGCACCGGCGCGCTCGCGCAGGTGATGCTGCCGTTGCTCTACAAGCGCGACCGGCCGAAGGAGATGGCGGCAATCGCCCGCAAGCGGCTCGAGCAGGTGGGCTTGGGCGACCGGCTCGATCACACGCCGCGCCAGCTCTCCGGCGGGCAGCAGCAGCGCGTCGCCATTGCGCGCGCGCTCGTCAACGATCCGGAAATTCTGCTCGCCGACGAGCCGACGGGGGCGCTCGACAGCAAGACCGCGACCGAGATCATGCAGCTGCTCTCCGATCTCAACCGGCGCGGCATCACGGTCATCATCGTCACGCACGAGCCGGACGTCGCGAGCTTCGCGTTGCGCAGAATTCTCTTCCGCGACGGCCGCATCGTCGAGGACGTCCAGCAACCTGGATACCCGGCGATGCCGCCTTGGCAGGAGCATGTCGCCGCATGACGCTCCTCGACAGCCTCGCCATCGCGCTCCGCGCGCTCAAGACGAACCTGATGCGCAGCTTCCTGACGACGCTCGGCATCCTGATCGGCATCGCCTCGGTGATCATCATGGTGGCCGTCGGCTCGGGCGCACGGGTCGAGATCGATCGCCAGATCTCCGCGCTCGGCACCAACATGCTCGTCGTCTTTCCAGGCTCGGGCCGCACCTTCGGCGGCCGGGCGGCGGGCGCCGGCACCGATCTCCCGCTCGCCGAGCGCGATCTTGCCGCCGTGCGCGAGCAGGTGCCGGGGGTCGTGGCGATCTCCGGCATGCTGTCGGCGAGCACGGCCCTCGTGCGCGGCAACACGAATTGGATTACGACAGCCTCGGGCGTGCACGAGGACTATCTGACCGTCCGCGACTGGCCGATCGGCACGGGCCGCGACTTCACCGCCGACGAGGTGCGCCGCGGCGCCAAGGTCGCCATCATCGGCGAGACGGTGCAGAAGCAGCTGTTTCCCGGCGAGGATCCGATCGGCGCGCAGATCCGCATCGGCAAGGTGCCGGTGACCGTCATCGGCATTCTGGCGCCGAAGGGACTCTCCTCGTTCGGCCGCGACCAGGACGATCTCGTGCTGCTGCCGATGAAGCTCGCGCGCGGCCAGATCGCCGGCCAGAGCGAGGTCGTGCCGGACCAGATCGGCCAGATCTATGTCAAGCTCGCGGATGGCAGCGACATGAGCCAGGCAGAAGACGACATCGCGCGCGTGCTGCGCCAGCGCCGCCGCATCCAGCCGGGCGCCGAGGACGATTTCAACGTGCGCAATCTCGCCGAGTTCATGTCGGCGCGCTCGGCAGCGCAACAGACGTTGTCGTATCTGCTGGGAGCGACGTCAGCGATCTCGCTCGTCGTCGGCGGCATCGGCATCATGAACATCATGCTCGTGTCGGTGACGGAGCGGACGCGCGAGATCGGCTTGAGACTCGCCATCGGCGCCCGGCGTCGCGACATCCTCGGCCAGTTCCTCGTCGAGTCCGTCGTGCTGTGCCTGCTCGGCGGCATCATCGGCATCGCGCTCGGGATCGGCGGCTCCTACCTCATCGCCTATTTCGCGCAGTGGCCGGTCAAGATTGATCCGCCGTTCGTGCTTCTGGCGCTCGCCACCGCCGCCCTCATCGGCATCGTCTTCGGCTTCTTCCCCGCCCGCCGCGCCGCCCACATGAACCCGATCGACGCGCTCAGGAGCGAGTAGGCACGCAGCGACTCGTAGCAACCATTAAGTTGATGCTGTTTTTGTCTGCCAGGGTGTGCCGCGCTGGACGACTGTGTTGCACGGGGGCTTCCCGGATCAAGTCGAAGGTCAACCCGCCGCCGGTATACCAACCTCAGCGCACGCCGTTCACCAAGGAACGCTCTGCCTGAACGGCCATCCGCGGCAAGCCGCTGGTGGATCGTGTCCGCCCTGAGCCGCTTCCGGCCGCTTCGTAGCTCGATCGCACCAGCAGTGGCTTCATCTGGCCTGCATGGTTGCCCGAACTTTCAGGTTCGCTCAAGGCAGGGACGACGAAGATGCCAATCTACCACCAGCCGGCATCGATACAGGCAAACATTCCTCGAGGCCGCCCTCGATACCTCCGTTGACAAAACCCTCAAAGCCGACAACTCGCCCGAAGGCTGGCGCCAGATCGCCCGCTTCCTCAAAGCCAACAACGTCCGCCGCGCCGCCATCGAAGCCTCCGCGGCGACGAGCAGGCGTCCTCGCCCATCTCAGGACCAAGGCCTCACCGTCCTCCATCTCCAGCCCATGCAGGTCAAGGCCTGCCCGCTACACCTCAAGCGGGCCAAGAACGATCGCCTCGACGCCCGCCTCATCGCCCAGTGCGCCGCCCGGCTGAAAGCCCGCTCCCCGGATAGCCCTTCGCAAAGCTCGCTTCCACCTCACCTACATCGAGCAGATCGAGGAAAGATATCGTCCGCTTCCGGGGCCGTCCCGAGCACACCCGAGACCCCCGATCAAAGCCGATATCCGCAAGCACATCGTTGCCTTCCGCGATCTCCCCAAAGCCGAGAAGAAGCAACTTGCCGCCGAGCTCAAAGCGAGCCCCGACCTGCGCGCCGCCTTCGCCCTCGTCCGCTCGATCCTCGGCATCGGCGAGCGGACCGCCCTCGCCCTCGTGTCATCCGCATGCCCGAGCTCGGCGAGATCTCGCGCGAGGAGGCGGCGCGCCGGCTGGCCTCTGCCCCTTCGGACGACGACAGTGGCAAGCACAACGGCCATCGCCACATCGCCGGTGGACGCGCGCGCCTGCGCCGCTCCCTCTACGCCGCAGCCTTCCCCGCCGCATTCCACTGAACACGGCCCTCATCGACCTCTACGCCCGCCTCACAGCCCGGGGCCGAACCCACAAATCCGCCCTCGTCGCCTGCGCCAGAAAGCTCCTCGTCTACGCAAACACAGTCGTCCAGCGCGGCACACCCTGGCAGACAAAAACAGCATCAACATAATGGTTGCTACGCAGCGCACCATCTCCCTGACGCCGTACAGCACTTCATCCACAACTCCGCCACGTCCACGCCTTGAACCGGCCCGTCCGCTCCGTCAGGCTCGGACGCGCTGAAATCATGGCCGTCCTCCCCGATTCGAGAAGGATCCGAGATGCGCCTCACCGCCTTCGCCGCGACGCTCCTGGGCCTCGCGCTTGCTGCCCCCCTCGCCCACGCGCAAAGCGTGCCGTGCCAGAAAAACATGGCGTTCGGCCGCTGGCTCGACGGCGTCAAGAAGGAGGCGCTCGGCGACGGCGTCTCGCCCCAAACCGTATCGCAATTGCTCGACGGGGTCGGCTTCGCCAAGAACATCGTCGGCAAGGACCGCGCGCAGAGCGTGTTCTCGCAAACTTTCCTCGAGTTTTCGAAAGTTCGGGTCACGGCTGGGCGGCTACAGACCGGCGCCAAGCTCATCAAGAAGAACACCAAGCTCTTCCAGAGGATCGAGCAGGAGTTCGGCGTGCCGGCGCCGGTCATCGTCGCCTTCTGGGGGCTCGAAACCGATTTCGGAAAGGTCACCGGCAACCTGCCGACCATCCCCTCGCTCGCGGCGCTCGCCTACGACTGCCGGCGGCCCGAGCGATTCCGGCCGGAGCTCATCGCGGCCCTGAAGCTCGTCGAGAGCGGCGATGTCGAGGCTTCCGAGTTGCGCGGCGCCTGGGCTGGCGAGCTCGGACATTTCCAGTTCCTGCCCTCCTACTTCCTCAAATACGGCGTCGACTACGACGGCGACGGCCGCCGCGATCCGATCGGCAGCGTGCCCGATGCGCTGGCGTCGGCAGCGAGCTACTTGAAGGGACTCGGCTGGAAGCCGGGAGAGCCCTGGGTCGAGGAGGTCGCCGTTCCCGGCGATCTGCCGTGGGAGCAGGCCGATCTTGCGATCACGCATCCGCGCGCCAAATGGGCGGCGGCGGGCATTGCCAAGCCCGACGGCTCGCCGCTCGAGGCGGATGACCTGCCGGCGGCACTCGTGCTGCCGATGGGCCGCAACGGCCCAGCCTTCCTCGTCTACGACAACTTCCGCAACGTCTATCTCACCTGGAACGAGAGCCTGATCTACGCGCTGACCGCCGCCTACAATGCGACACGACTTGCCGGGGCACCGCCAGTCTCCAAGGGCCGGGGTCCGGTCGTTGCCTTCGGCTACAAGGAGATCACCGAGCTGCAGAAGCTGCTCGTCGCGCGCGGCTACGACGTCGGTAAGCCGGACGGCAAGCTCGGCGCCGGCACGCGCAAGGCGGTGAAAGAGGCGCAATTGAAGCTCGGGCTTCCTGCCGATAGCTATCCGACGCCGGAGCTTTTGAAGCGGCTGCGGGCGGACGAGGGCTGAATCGTAGGGCGGGTTGACCCCGGACGTGATCCGGGGGAAGCCCGCCACCGCAAACACCGCGCTCACCGCAGCCGACTTCCCCCGGGTCAACGAGGTCAGCCCGCCCTCCGAGGCGTCTCGGCATCGTCAACCCCTGCGGCGGCCGCGCGGCTGACTCCCGTTGCGAGACGCCGCTGTTGACGCGCCCTCCCCGCTCGCCTTCACTGTCGCCAACGCGACAAGAGCTGCAAGGGAGGATCACATGGGTACGCGCATTCCGTTTCTGAGGCCGGACGGCAAGACGGCTGAGGGGTATCTCGCCTCGACGGGCAAGGCGAATGCGCCGGGCGTCGTCGTCATCCAGGAATGGTGGGGATTGCAGGACCAAATCAAGGGCATCTGCGATCGTCTGGCGCTCGCCGGCTACGATGCGCTGGCGCCCGATCTATACGGCGGCACCGTGGTCCCCTACCATGATGCCGACGCCGCCAATCGCGAGATGAGCTCGCTCAACTTCCTCGAGGCGACGGATCAGCTCGTGCGCGGCGCGGCCAAGCACTTGTCGAAATCGAACCCGAAGGTGGGCCTGACAGGCTTCTGTCTCGGCGGCGCCGTGACGATCCTCGGTGCCTGCCGGATTCCGGAGCTCGCCGCCGCCGTTTGTTTCTACGGCATTCCGCCGGAGTCGGCCGCCAAGCCCGCCGACGTGAAGGTGCCGCTGCAGGGCCACTTCGCCAATCGCGACGACTGGTGCACGCCGGAGGCCGTCAACGCTTTCGAGGCCGGCGCCAAGAAGGCTGGCAAGACCGTCGACTTCCACCGCTATGACGCCGACCACGGCTTCGTCAACGAGCAGCGCAGCTACTACGACCGCCAGTGCGGCGAGCTTGCCTGGGACCGGATGCTGGCGTTCTGGAAGACGCATCTGTAGTCCGCATTCGGGCCGCGACGGCAGAGTGCAAAGGAGACGGTCGTGAACGCCAACGTCATCGTCGCCTTCGCGCTCGCCTCGGCGGCCGGCGTGGCGCTTGCTCTCCAAGCCCCTGTCAACGCGCTGCTCGGACGGATGCTCGCGGCGCCCGGCTTGGCGGCGGTCGTCTCGTTCTCGACGGGGCTCATGGCGCTCATCGCCTACTGCGTCGTGACGGGCGTCGGGCTCTCGGGCCGCGCCTATGGCGACATCCCGTGGTGGGCCTGGATCGGTGGCCTCGCCGGCGCCTTCTACATGGTCTCGATCATCACCGCGATCCCCCGCCTCGGCGCCTTCACGACGCTCGCGGTGATCGCCTTCGCGCAGCTGACGACATCGCTGATGATGGACGCGGGTGGCGTCTTCGGCCTGGAGCCGCAGCCGCTCTCGTGGCAGCGGCTGCTCGCCCTTGCGTTCATGATGGGCGGCATCGTGCTGTCGCGCTGGCATTGAGGCCGGCGCGGGTAGGGCGGACTGAGCGTTTTGCGAAGTCCGCCGCCGCGGATGCCGTGTCACGGTGGACGTCCCCCGGATCAAGTCCGGGGTCAGTCCGCTCTACAGTCGGCATTCAACCGCCTGTCGCCAGACCCTCCGGCTTGCCGACAATGGTGACGATCAGATTGCCAGGCTGCAGCACGCGCTTGGCGACCCGTCGGATGTCGTCGATCGTGACCTTCTCGACGAGCGCATTGCGCTTGTCGACATAGTCGATGCCCAAGTCCTCGATCTGGATGCCGAGCAGCTGGCTCGCGATTTTGCTCGAGGAGTCGAAGCGAAGCGCATAGGAGCCGGTCAGATAGCTCTTGGCGTCCTTGAGCTCCTCGTCCGTCGGTCCTTCCGTCGCCATCCGCTCGAGCTCCTTGCGGATCACCTCGAGCGACGCTTTCACCGCGTCGTTCTTGGTGGCGACACCGCCCAGATACACCGACGCGTTCTTGTAGGATTGCAGATAGGTATAGACCGAATAGGCGAGGCCGCGTTTCTCGCGCACCTCTTCCATCAGCCGCGAGCTGAAGCCGCCGCCGCCAAGGATGTAGTTCAGGATGAAGGCCGCGATGTAGTCGTCGTCCTTGCGCGGGATGGCGCCGTTGCCGAATTGCACGACCGACTGCGGGACCTCCATGGTCACGACCTCCTGACGAGGCCCACCCTGGGGCGCCGCTTCGGCGACCGGACGCAGCTCGGATGTCGCCGGCAGTCCACCGAACACCTTGTCGAGCAGCTCGCCGACCTCTGCCGCCGAGATATCGCCGACGATCGAGACGAGCAGGTTGTCCTTGGCGAACACGCGCCGCCGATAGCCCTCGAGGTCGGCGGCCGTGATCTTGCCCACCGACTCGATCGTTCCGGACGTCGGCCGGCCGTAGGGGTGATTGGGGAAGGCGATCCGGTACCACGTCTCGTTGGCGACCTTGTCGGGGTCTTTCATGTCGAAGGCGATGCCGGCCTGGAGCTGGCGGCGCATGCGGTCGATCGCATCCTGGTCGAAGCGCGGGCGGGTGAGCGCGAGGGCGAGCAGGTCCGTCGCCTTGACGCGGTTCTCGGTCAGCGTCTGGAACGAGCCCGAGAAGCTGTCGCGACCGGCATCGAACGACATCTTCATGGCGAGCTCCTCCTCGGCCGCCTGGAACGCTTCGGCGGTCATGTCGCCGGCGCCCTCATCCATCATGGCGGTGAGGAAGTTCGCGACGCCCGGCTTGTCCTCGGGATCCTGCGAGCTGCCGCCGACCATTGCGAATTGCATGGCGATGAGCGGCAGGCTGTGATCCTCGACGAGCCAGGCGTTGATGCCGCCCTTCGACGTGACGCTCTGGATTTTCATGGCCTCGGCCGCGGTTGGAAAAGAGACGAAAAGCGTGACAAGGCCGGCCGCAAGGGTGCGGAAAAGGCCCGGAAGGCAAGCGCGACGATCGTGCATCGGTCTCTCTGATCTGAGAAATTGACGAGGTACAGTCAAGCCACCAGCCTCAGCCGGCCTTCGGCACGAGCCAGCCCGTGACCGACCGGCGTTTGTCGAGATAGCCCTTGGCGACCTTCATGACGTCCTCGACGGTGACGCGCTTGACGGCGTCCGGCCACTCCTCGATCTCCTTCAACGTCGAGCCAGTTGCGAGCGACCAACCATAGCGCTGCGCGAGCCTCGACTGGCCGTCGGCCTCGTAGACGTAGTCGGCGATCAGCGATTTCTTCGCCCGCTCGACCTCCTCCGGGGTGACGCCGCTCGCGAGCAGCCGGGCGATCTCCGCATCGATGTCGGCCTCGACCACCGAAAGGTCGGTCTTCTCGCTCGCCACCGCGTAGATGGCGAGGCGGCCGGAATCGAGGCCCGAGCCGCTGTAGTAGGCGCCGATGCTGGCAGCCGATCCCTTGCCGACGAGCACGGAGCGATAGAGCCTGCTCGAGGCGCCACCGCCGAAGACCTTCATCAGCACCTCGAGCGCTTCGGCCTCGCCGGGCTCGGCCGTCGTGTAGCTCGGTACGAAGAAATCGATCTCGAGAGTCGCTTGGCCGACTCGCGGGTCCTCGAGCTTCAGGCGGCGGCCGGCGAGCTGCGGCGGCTCGGTCGCGCGCGGCTCGCGGGCCGCACCCGCCATCGCGGGCACCTTACCGTAGGTGTCCTCCGCGAGCGCGCGCACCGCGTCCGGCTCGACATCGCCGGCGACGACGACGATGGCGTTGTTGGGCGCGTAGTAGCGATGATAGAAGTTGAAGGCGTCCTCGCGATTGAGCTTGGCGATCTCGTGGTCCCAGCCGATGACGGGCGTGCCGTAAGGATGGTTCAGATAGAGCGCCGCCATCATCTGCTCGTTCAGGATCGACGACGGATCGTTGTCGACGCGCGAGCGGCGCTCCTCGCGGATGACCTCGCGCTCGGTCTTGATGTCGTCCTCGGTGAGGCGCAGCCCGGTCATCCGGTCGGCCTCCATCTCCATGACGAGCGGTAGCCGGTCCTTGGCGACGTTCTGGTGATAGGCGGTCACGTCCTGCGTCGTGAAGGCGTTGTCCTGGCCGCCGTTCTTGGCGACGATCTTGGAGAATTGCGACGCCGCGATCTTCTCGGTGCCCTTGAACATGAGATGCTCGAGGAAGTGGGCGATGCCGGATTTGCCCCGCGGCTCGTCGGAGCCGCCGACCATGTACCAGACCATGTGGGTCACGACAGGCGCGCGATGATCGGGCACGACGACGAGGCGCAGGCCGTTGGCAAGCGTGTACTCGGTGGCGCGGGGCTCCGCGTAGGCGGTGGGGCTCAGGGCGGGGGCGAGCATCAAGGCTCCTAGCAGCAAGGGACGGCTAAGCATCGCGAGCAATCGCATGGGTGCATTTTCCGAGGAATGAAAGCAAGACGAGCGGCGGCTCGTATGGACATATGCCGGATGCTCGGCTGCGGATGCCGCCCCGTCAAATTACATCTTGTTCAGGGAAGCGGGGGATCAAGTCCGGCCCCTATGACTCAAGGCCCGGCCACCATCGGGCCGGGCCGGACGTCTAACTGAGGAAGGCTCTGTGTTGCAGAGCCCATTCCGGGCCGCGTCACGCCTCAATCGTCCTCGTCTTCGAACTGACCTTTTTCGGCCCCGGCGTGGCAGGCGACGCAATTGGCCCAGGAGCCGGCCTTCTTGAGCGCGGCCGGCGAAACTTCGTCGCTGTGCTCGTGTTTGAACCATTCCCGCTCGGAAATGCGCAGAAGCGGCTTACCCTCGGCATCGACGGCGTTGGGATCGTCTTTGCCGGCATTGGCGACGAGATAGTCGCGGATGTGCGCCACAGTCGCCTCGTCGAGAGAGGCATCCTCGCCGAAATGCGTCTTCAAGCCGCCCATCAGCGCCTCCCAGCTCGCGGCGGGGAGCAGGCGCGGCGGATAGGCGATGTGGCAGGCCGAGCATTCGGCCTTGGTCGTCTCGTCGGTCACCATGCGATCGGCGGCATAGGCTGTGGTGGCGAGAGAGAGCGCCGCGACGGCAATCAGCATGCGTTTCATGGGTTGCTCCTTGTGCTTACTGGCTCGCGAGCCAGGAGATGACGTCGCCGGCTTCCTTGGCCGTGCAGTCGCGGCCGAGCACCGAGTTGCAGTTGCGGCGGATCCACTTCTCGACCTTGGCGAGATCGGTGAACCTGTCCGCGGTGATCGAGGGCGCCATCGGGTCGATCGCCTTGCCGGCGCGGGTCTGCCCCGTCTTGGTGATGTCCTCCGTATGGCAGGAGGTGCAGGAGGGCGTCTCTGCGCCCCCGCCTTGGTGCTTGGCGTAGAAGAAGGCTTTTCCGGCGGCAGGGTCGAAGGCCGTGAACGCAGGGTCCGCCGCCTTGGCCTTCTCGGCATAGGCGGCGATCACGGCATCTTGTCCAGGACCGGCAGAGACGGCGCCGGCAAAGGCGACCGCGGCGAGGCCGAGTGCGAGGACGAAAGTGGATTTGCGGGTCATGACGGCTCCTTGGCAGCAACGGGGATGAGGATCTTCTGCGGCGTGAACAGGCCGGTCTCCGCATCGCCGTGACAGGCGGCGCAGTTGGCCGCGCCACCGATCGCCGTCTGCTTGAAGGTCTCGGCCGCGATCTCGTGATGGATGCGTTTCCAGGCGGACGTCGCGGTGATGCGCAGCGGCTCGGCGGTGTCAGGCTCGCGGAAGGCATTTGCTGCCCGCGTGTCGTAGCGCTCGGCCGCGTTGGCGAGTAGCCACGCACGAATGCTCTGAGCCTCCTCGGCGTCGAGCGAGGCATCCTCGCCGAAGTGCTCGTCGAGCGTCGCCATGAGCCGCGTCCAGGTCGCGGCGGGGAGCAGGCTCGGATGATGGGCCGTGTGGCAGTCGCCGCATTCGGCCTTCCAGGCGGCGAGCACGGGCCCCGATGGCACCGCCGGCACCGGCAGACGCGCGGCGACCATCCAGGCGGCGGCGAGTGGAATGGCGAAGCTGGCAGAGAGAAAGAACGCGAGGCCCGGCTGGGCGCGACGCGCCGGCGTCGGGTCGTCGCGACGGCGCTTCCATCCGGTCGCCATGGCGCGCGCTAGATTCTCACGCTCGCGCACCGACTCGAGGATCACGCCGCCGATGTGCAGAGCCACGAGCGCGAGCATGCCCCAGCCGAGCCACTCGTGACTCTCTTTGATCGACCGGCCGGCGGCATGCGACACCCAGGCCGCCAAGGGCCCCTGCCGCACGACGCCACCGAGCGTCAGCAGGCCAGTCACGGCCAGCGCGAGCACGATCGCCAACAGCGCATAGACCATCAGCGCGCCGAGCGGGTTGTGACCATAGCCCGGCGCATGCCGGCCCGAGAGATGCCCGCGGACGGACGCGATCGAGGGTGGGAAGGTCGAGAAGCGGGCGAAGGTCGTACCCGAGAAGCCCCAGATCACGCGAAAAGCGACGAGGGCCGCAGCCGTGTAGCCGGCCCAGACGTGCCAATCGAGCAAGTGCTTGGGGCCTAAGAACCCCAGGACCAGGGCTGTCCCGACGGCGATGACGAGCGACCAGTGGACGATCCGGACGCCGCCGTCCCAGACGCGGACGCGAGCCGTCTTCTGCAATGCGTTCGGTTCGTCGCGCATGCCCTCAGTGTTCGCCACGAACCTGACAGTGGCCTGAACGGCTGGGGACTGCGTGTCGCTTTGGCGTGCTTTTGGAAAGAATGCGAAGCAGATTTCCGATGCGAAGGTGCGGTCGCTCGGGCGCAACGCTCACGCAGCACCAGATCGCCTGTGGTGCGCGCGAGAAGCGATCTGGACAGTGATGGCCGGTCACACAAAGGCCGAGACGTCGGGCCGCGCGGGTATACCCGCCGCGAAAGCCGCCGCTACTCCTGCTGCGGGAGCTCTTGCTGGGCCTGGGTCTGGCCCTGCTTCTGCTGCTGGACGATCACCGGCGTATCGTCCGCATTCTCGGGCTGGTCGAGATTCTGATTGAAGAGCAGCGTCCAGACGTTGCCGCAGCGACTGTACTTGCTCTTGCGCGTCTCGTCGAAATCCTCGGCCTGCCCCGTGAGCTTGCCTTCCTCGCAGAATTCTTTCTGCTGCTGCTGCTTGGCGGCGAGGGCTGCCTGCTGCTGCTGATCGGGATCGGTCGGCCAGGATTGATCCTGGGGCGCGGCGGCGACCACGGCGGTGCCGGAGCCGGGAACAGGCAAGGACGCGGTGGTCGGCGGAATGACGAGGGGTGCACGCTGCGGCACCTTCGGCTCGACCTTGGCCTCCGACTGCGACTTGGAGGAAACGCCCATGGCATCGAAAATCTTGCCGTTGAGCTGCACGTCGTCGGCCCCGCAGGCGGCAAGCGTAAGCGCGGCACCAGCGGCCACGAGGAGACGCACGGACGATCCCAGAATTCGGGTCGATCTCAGCATGGTCTTGTCCCCCGACAGTCCCTGAGCACAGCCGTCGCGACGCCTAGGCCGTCTTTGCGGCCTTTTTGCGATTCTCGAAGACCGAGTCATACAACAGCGCCGCCACCCCGGCAACGATGAAGGCGTCCGCCAAGTTGAAGATGTACCAATAGAATCCGAAAGCGTGGGCCGAGAAAAAGTCGGCGACGCCGCCATAGATGGGACGATCGATCGCATTGCCGAGCGCGCCGCCGATCAGAAACCCGATGGCGACGGCCCGCAGCCGCCCCGTCTGTCGACGGAGCCAGAGGGCGAGCGCGACAGCGACGACGGCGGCAAAGCCCGAGAGGAGATATTGGCCCGTCATGCTCGACTGCTCGAACAGCCCATAGCTGATGCCGGGATTGACGACGAAGATCATGTCGAGGAACGGGGTCAGGGTCACGCGTCCACGCGACGCGATATCGTAGACATGGATCATCCAGAGCTTGTGCCCCTGATCGATGACGAGCGCCGCCAGGGCGACCCAAAGGCCGAGGGCAAGGGTGGGGCGCGATCCAGCGTCGGACATCTCTAGCTCCGGCGCGAGAGGTGGATGCCTCCCTCCCCCCCTGAGGGGGAGGGTCGGGGTGGGGGGGCAAAAGCAAATGACGCCGTGGTCGTGTCTCTCCCCCCATCCCAAGCGCCTAAGGACTTACGCGCTGCGCGCCTAAATCCAAGGCGCTTGGCCTTCCCCCTCACGGGGGGAAGTGGTCCGGCCTGCAGGTAAGCATTCATGCCAGCTCACCCACGCGACCGCACCTGGTCGTGCTCGCGCACCGCCTTGGCGTCGCGGGCGGAGAGGGTGGGATAGTCCTTATCCGCGCCGACGTCGGCGACGATGCGCCAGGAGCGCTCGCACTTCTGGCCTTGCGCGCGCTCGGGCACCACGCCGACAGTCGCGACGCCGTCGAGTGTGAAGGCACCGGCGGGTGCGGCACCTGCCACGAGCTTTGCACCCGAGGTGATGGCGAGCTCAGCGAGATCGATGCCGTCGAGCGCCTTGGCGAGCGCCGGGTCATCGACATAGACGACGGGGGCGGCTTCGAGGCTCGAGCCGATGCGTTTGGCAGCCCGCTCGACCTCCAACGCGCCGGTGACGACGGAGCGCACGCGGCGCACCGTCTCCCATTTCTCGGCGAGCTTGTCATCGCGCCACGACGCGGGGAGCTCGGGGAACGCCTCGAGGTGGACGGAGCCGGCTTCGCCCGGATAGCGCGACAGCCACGCCTCCTCCGCCGTGAAGGGCAGGATCGGCGCGAGCCACAGCGTGACCGAGCGGAAGATCTGCTCGATGGTTGCGAGCGCGGCCTTGCGCTTCCCGCTCGAGGCCGGCTCGCAGTAGAGCGTGTCCTTGCGGATGTCGAAATAGAAGGCCGACAGGTCCGTGTTGAGGAAGTGCGTCAGCAGCGACACGACCTTCTTGTAGTCGTACGCCTCGTAGGCCGCACGGATGCTGCCGTCGAGCTCGGCGAGACGATGCAACATCAACCGCTCGAGCTCGGGCGCGGATTTAAGATCAAGCGCCGCGCCGTCGTAGTGCCCGAGCGTGCCGAGCATCCAGCGCATCGTGTTGCGGACCTTGCGATAGGTCTCGACGAAGGTTTTGAGGATCTCAGGCCCGATCCTGAGGTCGTCGGAATAGTCCGACGCGCCGACCCACAGCCGCAGAATGTCGGCGCCCGACGACTTGATGACGTCTTGCGGCGCGACCGTATTGCCGAGCGACTTCGACATCTTCTGCCCCTTCTCGTCGAGCACGAAGCCGTGCGTCAGCACGACGTCGAAGGGGGCGCGGCCGCGCGTGCCGGCACTTTCCAGCAGCGAGGAATGGAACCAGCCGCGATGCTGGTCGGAGCCTTCCAGATACATGACGCGGTCGCGGCCGCCGTCGCGGGTGCGCTTGACGGAGGCGAGCCGCGGAAACACGGACGGATCCTCCAGCACGAAGGCGTGCGTCGAGCCCGACTCGAACCAGACGTCCAAGATGTCGGTGACCTGCTCCCACTCGGCGGGGTTGGGCACGAGGCCGTTGAGGAAGCGCTCGGAGCCACCTGCCTCGAACCAGGCCTCGACACCCTTGGCCGCGATCGCGGACGTGATGCGCTCGATAAGCGTCTTCGACAGCTGGGCGCGATCTGCCGAGCCGTTCGGCAGCACCTCGGCGGTTTCCTTGTGCACGAAGACGGTGATCGGCACGCCCCAGGCGCGCTGGCGCGACAGCACCCAGTCGGGCTTCGCCTCGATCATGCCGGTGATGCGGTTCTCGCCGACCTTCGGCACCCACTCGGTCTGTTTGATGGCGCCGAGCGCGACATCGCGCAGCGACGTGCCGCCCGCATACGCCTTGTCCATCGCGATGAACCATTGCGGCGTGTTGCGGAAGATGACGGGCTTCTTGGAGCGCCAGGAGTGCGGGTACTGATGCTTCAAACGCCCGCGCGCGATGAGCGCGTTGGCGGCGGCGAGCGCTTTGATGACCGCCTCGTTGGCGTCGCCCTTGTTGCCCTTGTCGTCGATGACGCGCTTGCCTTCGAAGCCGGGCGCTTCCTTGGTGAGGAAGCCGTCGGCGTCGACGGTGAAGGGGATGGTGGTGTCGATGCCGCGCGCTTGCAGCTCACGCCCGCTGGACGTCCAGATGTCGAAGTCCTCGCGGCCGTGGCCGGGCGCAGTATGCACGAAGCCCGTGCCCGCGTCGTCGGTGACGTGCTCGCCGTCGAGGAGGGGGACGGGGAAATCGTAGCCGAGTGCTGCGAGGGGATGGCGGAATGTCAACGACGCAAGCTGAGCAGCCGAAACAACTTGCCGCTTTTCGTAGAGGTCGACCTTGGCCGACTTCATGACTTCGGCCGCCAGATTTGTGGCCAACACGAAGCGATCACCGGCCTTTGCCCAGTTTCCAGCGGGGGCGGCCGTCACCTCATAAAGACCGTACTCAATCTTGGACGAGAATGAGATGGCGCGGTTGCCCGGCAGAGTCCATGGCGTCGTCGTCCAGATGACGACGGATGCCCCATCGATGGCCGTCTTGAACGCGAGTTGGTCAATCTTTTCATTGGTTGGGCCGCGCATATAGGTGTCGACGTTCTTGACGTCCACCGGAAACTTCACCCAAACCGTATCCGACTGATAGTCCTGGTACTCGACCTCCGCTTCCGCCAGCGCCGTCTTCTCGACGACGCTCCACATCACGGGCTTGGAGCCGCGGTACAGCAATCCGTTCAGCGCGAACTTCATGAGCTCGCCGGCGATCACCGACTCCGACTTCGCCGCCATCGTCACATACGGATGATCCCAGTCGCCCTCGACGCCGAGCCGCTTGAACTCCTCGCGCTGGACGTTGAGCCAGTGCTGCGCGAACGCCCGGCACTCGGCGCGGAACTCGGCCGCCGGCACGTCGTCCTTCGACTTGCCCTTGGCGCGATACTGCTCCTCGATCTTCCACTCGATGGGGAGACCATGGCAGTCCCAGCCCGGCACATAGTCGGCCTCGAACCCCAGCATCTGCTGGGAGCGCACCACGATGTCCTTGAGGATCTTGTTGAGCGCCGTGCCGATGTGGATGTTGCCGTTGGCGTAGGGCGGACCGTCGTGCAGCAGGAACTTCGCGCGCGCCTTGCCGGCCTCGCGCAGCCGGCCGTAGAGCCCCATCTTCGCCCAGCGCTCGAGCAGCTTCGGCTCAAGCTGCGGCAAGCCGGCCTTCATCGGGAAGTCGGTCTTGGGCAGGAACAGCGTCTCGCTCCAGTCGCGGCCACCGGTCGGGGCGGCAGGCGGCTTGGCTTTCGTCTCGGACATCGGGCGAACCTTGGGATTGATGCGCTGGCGCGAGGCCAGCCTTGGCATGGCGCGGGTTCTAACAACCCGAGCGCCGACAATCCAGCTTTTGCATCGTGAGAAAAGACAGGCAGCGGACGCAAACCCCGAGGGGGAGTGAGGCTCTCGTCCGCTGCCTGGAGGCGCACCACCCACCCTGGTAGACACGAGTGGAGGAGACGGTGGGTAGGGCCTCGAAAGAAATCTACCGGGACCGGCGCTGTTTTACCCCGCGCCAACACCGATCCCGGTCGCGCGACGGCGCAGCGACGAGGTCGCACGCCGCCGAGCAAACTGCGTGCTCGGGCTCAATTTTGGCCGCGCCTGTCTACATGACGAAGTAGAGCGTCAATGTCGCTCCTATCACCGCGCTCGTGAGAAGTGTCACGAGCGTACTCGTAAGAACTGCCTGCAAAAAATCTGAATACATGGTACACCCCGCATGCACCAACACACCGGACGAACGCCCCGGTCACAGCGTGATTGCCAACGCGGTACCCACCGCCCCGGCAATGCCCTCACGAGCACACTATACGCACACCCCCGATGAAAGCCCTAGCGAAACAGTTGTTCCGAGCGAATCAGTTATCTACTTTGTGACTGAATTGTCACATGACAAGCGCGTATCTGAGCTCGTTACTTGAAATAGATAAGTGAATTCAAAGCCTCTTGCGGATTTCCGCAACGTCTGCCGCAATCTGAACCTTCAACGCCTCGATGCTCTCGAACGCCCGATCGTCCCGGATCCGGTCGATGAGGTCGATACGGATCGTCCGCCCATACAGGTCACCATCGAAGTCGAGCAAAAACACCTCGAGCAGCGGCCGGCCGTTGTCGAAGGTCGGACGCGTGCCGAGATAGGCGGCGCCGCCGAACGGGGGCGCGGCGTCGGTGTGGACGCGCGCCGCATAGATGCCGTGCTTCAGCTCGAGCGCCGGATCGAGCGCGATGTTGGCGGTCGGGAACCCGAGGCCGGTGCCGATGTGCGCCCCGCCGATGACCGTCCCGCTCACCTGCCAGGGCCGGCCGAGCACGCGCGCAGCTCCCGCCGCATCGCCCTCGCGCAACAGGTCGCGGACGCGGCTGGAGGAGTGCTTGATGCCCCCCTCCTCGGCCGGCTCGACGACCGTCACGCCGAAACCGAGCTCTGCCCCGAGCTGGCGCAGCAGCTCCGGCGCGCCTTCGCGGCCGCGACCGAAGAAGAAGTCGTAGCCGACCACGACATGCCGCACGCCGAGCCAGCCGACCAGAAGCTGCTCGACGAAAGCGCGCGCGGAAAGCCCTGCGAGGCCCGCGTCGAAGTCGACGACGGCCGCGATATCGAGGCCAACCTCGGACAGCAGCTCGAGCTTGCGCTCGAGCGGCGTCAGGCGGAAAAAAGGCTTCTGCGGCTGGAAAAACTGGCGCGGATGGGGCTCGAACACCATCGCGCCGAAGGGCGCGCCGAGCTGGCGGGCGAGCCCCTGCTCCCGGCGCAGAACGGCCTGATGGCCAAGATGCACGCCATCGAAATTGCCGATGGCGAGCACACTTCCCTTCAGATGGTCAGGAACCGGCTCACGGCCGCGCAACACCCGCATCGACGACGCCAAAGCGCCTCCCGTCCTTACGCCGGCCGGGCAGGCACCATGAGCACCGCTTCGCCGGCCAGCACCGTCTTGCCCTTCACCGAGCAATCGCAGGCGAAAATGGCCCGGCGCTTCTCCGGAATCAACTCGGTCAGCGTCACTTTCGCGATGACCTCGTCGCCGATGCGGACGGGCGCGCGGAAATTGAGCGTCTGGGAAACGTAGATGGCGCCGGGGCCCGGCAGCTTGGTGCCGAACACGGTCGAGATGAGACCGGCCGTCAGCATGCCGTGGGCGATGCGGCCCTTGAAGGGCGTCCCGGCTGCATAGGTTTCGTCGAGATGCACCGGGTTGGTATCACCCGAAACCTCGGCAAAGCCCTGGATATCGGCTTCCGTCACGGTCCGGCGATAGCTCGCCTCCTGGCCGACCTCCAGCTCCTCGAAATAGTGACCTTTGGTAACGATCGCGTCCATGGCATCCCCCAAAACGTCCCGCACCGGCCCCCGGTTTCGCAGCGCAACCTAACCGATGCCGGGATTCGCCGCAACGCACAACGAACTGGTAAAAAGCCGCACATTTTCAAGGTTTAGACGGATCAGCGGCGAATGATGGTCAGACGCCGATTGCGCCGGACATGCATTCCGCCTATATATGGCACGATCCCCTCATGGTCCGATCACGCTTCTGGCTGGTTTCGAGCCCTCTCGAGCCAAATGCCCTTCGGAGAACTTTCATGAACCGCTCGCTTTTGATGCCGAAAGCCACCGCCGTCTGGCTGGTCGAGAACACCTCGCTCACCTTCGAGCAGATCGCCGAGTTCTGCGGCCTGCATCCCCTCGAGGTGAAGGGCATCGCCGACGGCGACGTCGCGCAGGGCATCAAGGGCATGGACCCGGTCACCTCGGGCCAGATCACCCGCGAGGAGCTCAAGACCGCGGAGGCCGACCCCTCCCACAAGCTCGAGACGGCGCCGTCCAAGATCGAGATCCCGGTGCACAAGGTGAAAACCGGACCGCGCTACACGCCGCTGTCGCGCCGCCAGGACCGGCCGAACGCGATCCTCTGGCTCGTCAAGAGCCATCCCGAGCTGAAGGACAGCCAGATCATGCGTCTCGTCGGCACGACGAAGCCGACGATCGAGGCGATCCGCAGCCGCTCGCATTGGAACTCGGCGAACCTGCAGCCGCAGGATCCGGTGACGCTGGGCCTCTGCTCGCAGATCGATCTCGACGCCGAGGTGAAACGCGCCGCCCGCCGCCTCGAGCGCGAGCGCGCCGGGATGGCGGTGGAGGGCGATCAGGAGCCTGCCGGCACGCTGCTCGACGCCAGCGAGACGACCGGGGACGCTGGCGCAGAGGCGCCGCGCCCCGACGAGCTCATCACCTCGGAGGCGATGCAGGAGGAAGCTCCGCAGCCGACCGAAGCGGACGAGACCGCGAGCGTCTTCGCCAAGCTCAAGGCCTTGAAGCCCGAGTTCGAGGCCGAGGAAGAGAGCAAGGGCGGGTGATCTTCGAGGCCTGTCAATCGTAGGGGCGACCGGCAGGTCGCCCGGACAAAGGCCGAGGTCACCATAGGCACCGAGACGGGGAGCGGGCGACCTGCCGGTCGCCCCTACGATGTTGCGGTCATGCGCTTATCCTCACCTAGCGCCGGCGGCCCCACGGGTCGCACGCTCGACCCGACCGGCTTGATGCTCGCGCTCGCGGGCGCGTTTCTCTATTCCTGGAAGCCGATCTTCATCAAATTGAGCTACGGCTACGGCGTCGACGCGCCGACGCAGCTCGTCTGGCGCATGAGCCTCTCGCTGCCGTTCTATGCCGTCGCCGGCTGGTGGGCCTATCGGCAGCGCCGCGCGAAAGGCCAGCCGACCGATCTCTCGATGGCGACGATCGCCGGCACCGCCGCCATCGGCGTCGTCGGCTACTATCTCGCGAGCATTCTCGACATCGAAGGGCTGTCGCGCATCACGGCGCAGTTCGAGCGCCTGATCCTTTTCACCTATCCGACCTTCGTCGCGCTGATCGGCTACTGGTTCTTCAAGGAGCGTCTTGGCCGCGCCCATCTTATCGCGCTCGGACTCACCTATGTGGGCCTGGCGCTTATCTTCGTGCACGACCTCAACTCGTTCGGCGATCAGGTGGTCTCCGGCACGTTGCTCGTGCTCGGCTGCGCGCTCGCCTATTCGCTCTACCTGCTCTGGAGCAAGGCCAAGATCGCGCGCATGGGCAGCGGCCTCTTCACCGCCATCTCGATGATCGCCTCGCTGCCGGCGCTGATCGTGCATTTCGCGATCACCAACCATGTGACCGATCTCGCCGTGCCGATGCCGGTCGTCGGCATCTCGCTCGGGCTGGCGTTGTTCAGCACCGTCATCCCCTCGTTCCTCTTCTCGGAGGCCGTGGCGCGCATCGGCCCCGGCCCTGCGAGCGTCACCGGCGGCAGCGGCCCGCTGTTCACGACGATCCTGTCGGTGCTGATCCTCGGCGAAGCCTTCACACCCTGGCACGCCGGCGGCATGGCGCTGGTTCTCGGCGGCATTCTGGTGCTGTCGCGGCAGAAGAGCTGACCGGCACCGCTTCCTTCGGGGTCGCACAAGCGTTAGCCTCGCGTGCCCCGAACTCGAAGGAGCCCAACATGATCGAGCGCGCCCTCATCGTCGGCGCCGGTGACGGCATCAGCGCCGCCTTCGCCCGTCGTCTTCATCGCGACGGCGCCAAGGTCGCACTCGCCGCGCGCGACATCAACAAGCTGGGCCCCCTCGTCAAGGAGACCGGCGGCACGGCCTACACCTGCGACGTCGCCGATCCGGAAAGTGTGCGGCGGCTGTTCGAGGACACCGACGCCAACCTCGGCACACCCGACGTCGTGCTCTTCAATCCGAGCTTCCGCACGCGTGGCCCGATCGTCGATCTGAAGCCCGACGATGTGGCGCAGGCGCTGATGGTCTCAGCTTATGGCGGCTTCCTGGTCGGCCAGGAGGCGGCGCGACGGATGCTGCAAAAGGGCAGCGGCGCGATCTTCTTCACCGGGGCCTCGGCGAGCGTCAAAGGCTATGCCCAGTCGGCCCCCTTCGCGATGGCGAAGTTCGCACTGAGAGGCCTCGCCCAGTCGATGGCGCGCGAGCTACAGCCCAAAAACATCCACATCGCCCATTTCGTCATCGACGGCGGCGTCGCCAGCACCGCACGCGGCCGCACCGCTCCGGCGGACGCCCCCGACAGCCTGCTCGATGCCGACGCCATCGCCGAAACCTATCTCGCGGTGCTGAAACAGCATCGCTCGGCCTGGTCGCTCGAGGTCGAATTGCGGCCGTGGGTTGAGCGTTTCTGAGCCACAGTCCGGTATTTTGCGGGTTTTGGAGGCGGTTACACGCCTTCCCGAAGCTTGTGCATAAGCCTATATTCGCGGTTAACCATGCGATTCTAAAAACCCCGCGAGGATGACATGGGCTCGATGACTTGGTTGCTCGGCCGAGGAGGCGTAACCGCGCTCGCCTCGGCGACGTTAGGCACACTGCTGACCATCTCGCCGGCGTTGGCCGACGGACCGTTCGCGGGCTACGCCGGCCGCTGGGTCGGCAACGGCTCCGTCACCTACGACGACGGCAAGACGGAAGCCATCAAGTGCCGCGTCACGTATTTCGTGGTGGATGGCGGCGCCGGCCTGCAGCAGAACATCCGCTGCGCGTCCGCGAGCTACAAGTTCGAGGTCAAGAGCGACATCAACTACGCCGGCGGCAAGGTCTCCGGCAGCTGGATCGAGACCGTGAACAACGCCAGCGGCAACGTCTCGGGAACCGCGTCCGACAACCTGATCAAGGCGAGCGTCAAGAGCGAGAAGCTCGACGCCACGATGTCGGTCTCGCTCAACGGCGGCTCGCAGGCGGTGAACATCTCGCCCAAGGGTCTCGGCGTAAAGACGGTATCGATCAGCCTGCGCAAGGGCTGATCCGGCACTCGACGGCTGTCTCTGAAACGCCGCCCCCTCGGGCGGCGTTTTCATTTTGCGGCGACCGTCTGCGGCGTCTTGCGCCGCGCGAAGCGGCGGACGAGCGTCACCGTCGCCGGCAGGAATACCAGATCGCCGATCAGCGCGGCCGCCAGCGTGATCGCGCACAGCCGTCCGAACACGCGCAGCGACGGCAAGTCCGAGAACATCGTCACGGCGAGTCCACAGGCGAGCACGATGGTGGTGAGGATCAGCGCCGGCCCGACGAGAACGGTCGCGCGCCTGACGCCGATCGCCGGATCCTCGCCCGGCTTGTCCTCGAGCCGCAGTCGATTGAGATAGTGGATCGTCGCATCGAGC
Source organism: Hyphomicrobiaceae bacterium (assembly GCA_046348995.1). Classification (GTDB taxonomy): domain Bacteria; phylum Pseudomonadota; class Alphaproteobacteria; order Rhizobiales; family Hyphomicrobiaceae; genus JANNSX01. The sequence continues at coordinate 445,365 of JAXMDB010000001.1, read as the reverse complement.
CCGAGGCCGAAGGCGACGACGAGCGCGATGACGGAGGCGAACTGCAAGCCTTCACCGGTGACGGCCAAAAGCGCACCCGACGCCACGACCGGGAACAGGCCCGGCAACAAGCTCAGCACGCCGTACCAGAACGAGCGGAAGGCTAAACCGATGAGGGCCGCCACAAAGCCGATCTCGCCGGTGAGACTCCAGTTGAGCTGGCCGATCATGCTGGCCGAGTTGCGCGCGGCGATGACCGGCAAGCCCGTGACGCTCACCGACACCCCCGGATGCGCCTGCCGGATGTCGTTCATCGAGGCGTCGAGCTGATCGATGACGGGCAACAGCGCGTTCGCGTCGAGATCGGGCAAGCGGCCGGTGACAACGACCGAGCGCTGGTCCTCGGAGATGAAGCGGCGCACCAGATGCGCGGGCAGCGCCTCGACGTAGCTCTTCAGAACACCGATGTCGCGCTCGCCCGCCTTCTCTTCCAGCCAGCGGCGCAGCGTCTCGACGGACCAGACGTTACCGATGCCGGGCTGACCTTCCACCTTCTTGTGCACGTCGGCGATGATTTGCAGCGCCTCGGTCGAAAACAGCTCGACGCCTTGCGGCAGGTCGATCAGCACGTGCACCGGCGAGGCGCCGGTGAGCTTGGCATCCAGACGCTCGCTCGCGGCCATCGCCTGCTCGCGATCGGGCACCTGGTCGGCGAGGCGATAATGCGCGTCCAGGGTCGCGTGCGCCCAGCCGAACACGCCGAGCAGCACGAGACCGAGGAGCGCGTAGGCGATCGGCCGGCGGATCACATGATCGCTGACCCAGACGCAGATGCGCTCGAGCACCCGCATCGCCGTGTCGCCCTTGTCGGCCTCGCGCACGAGCTTCTCCTCGTTGCGCAACAGCACCAGCCCGAGCAGCGGCACGATGATGATGACGGCGAAGAACGACATGATGCAGGAGAGCGCGCCCGCCCAGCCGAAGGTGCGGATGAGCGCCGAGTCCGAAAAAAGCAGCGACAGGAAGGAGAGGCAGGCGGTGCCGTCGGTCAGCACGCAGGCCGGGCCGACGGTCTTCAGCGACCACTCGAGCGCCTCCATCTTGCCGGCGCCCGCGACGAGCTTGCTGCGCATGGCGAAGACGATCTGCATGCTGTCGGAAAAGCCCATCACCATGATGAGCGGGCCCATCACGTTGAGGAACAGATTCAATCGGACATCGAGCCAGCCGAGCAGGCCGATCGACCAGATGATCGCCAGCACCGGCGGCAGCGCCGTCAGCAGCATCAGCGAGAAGCGCCGGTAGAAGATCATGGCGATGACGGCGCCGATCAGCAGGCCGAGGCCGTTGTACTTCATCTGATCGTTGGCGACGGCGTTGCGGATCTCGAGTTGCATCACCGGCGCACCGGAGAGCTGCGTCTTGAGGCCGGTGCCATCGAGGCTGTCGTGCACCGCCTGCTCGATCTCGCCGACCACCTGCTTCAGGCCCTGCCCGATCACCGCCTCGCGATCGAGCGCCATGACGATGAGCGCGAGCTCCCCATCCGACGAGAGCAGCTTGTCCTTGATGATCTCGTTGGCGCGGACTTGGGAGATGAGCTGGTCGTAGGCGGCACCCTCGGGAAGATCGTCGGGAAACAGCGGTGGCGGCACCTTGCCCTTCTCGGGGGCGGTCCGGGCCGAGAACAGCGAGACGATGCCGTTGACCGAGTCGACGAGCTGGAGATCGGTCGTGAGCTGCCGCAAGCGCTCGAGCTTGTCGCGGGCGAGCAGGTCCTTGCCCTCGACGACGACGAGAACGTCATACTCGCTGGACGGGAAGCGATTGGCCAAGCTTTCGTATTGCTTGAATTCAGGCGTCGAGGTGCGGAACAGCTCCGTCAGCGAATCGTCGACCTTGATGCGGTTGACGCCCCACAGCGACAGTGCGGTGACGGCCACCATGAGCGCGATCATGAGAAACGGCCAACGCAGCGCGGCAATGCCGATCTTCTCGAGCCCCAGGCCGAGAGCAAAGCCCTCGTCTTCGTCGGCCGCGTCGGACATGGTGGGTTCCTTCTCGAATCAGCGGCAGCCTAGAAGATTTGCGATCCAAAACCCACGTGAGCCCGGCTAATGGCCTTGCGCCAGTAGCAAAATCGCCACGGCCCCGAGCAACAATCCCGCGATCTGAGCGCGGCCGAGGCGCTCGCCGAGAAGGGCCACGCCGAGCAGCACGGTCACCCCGGCGTAGAGCGCGTTGATCGCCGAGGCGACGCCGATGAGATAGGTGGTCGCGGAGTAGACGAGGCCGATGCTGCCGACCGCATCGAGCAATCCCCCGGCCGTTCCGATCACGAAACCGCGACCGTCGAGCTTGGCCGAGCGCCACTGCACCAGGACGACCGCCAGGACCGTGGCGATGGCTCCGACGCGCATCATGAGCGCGCCGCCATTGCCCTCGGCAGGCTCGAGCAACCCTAAGAACAGCGTCGTGATGCCGAAGGTGCCGCCAGCGGCGAGGCCGAGCACGACGGAGGCGCCGAGCGGCTTGTCCGGATCGTCGCTGCTACTCCCATGCGCGATCAGCACGACCGCTAGTGCCGCGAGCACGATGCCTGAGACGATGAGCGGGCCGAAGCTCGTCAGGAAGAGTACCTCGGCGATGGCCGGCACCGCGATCGAGCAGACCCCGGTCAGTGGCGCAACGACGCCGATACGGCCGACGGCGAGGCCCCGGTAGAGCAGGATCAGCGCGACGCCGTCGACGATGCCGGCGCCGAGGCCCAGCAGCAGTCCGCGGCTGCCCGGCATCGGATAGCCGCCGAGAACGACGACGCCGACCATGAGAATGGCGGCGACCGTCTGCACGAGCGCCACCGTCAGCGGCGCCCCCAGCCGCAAGGCGGCGCGGCCGCCCATGAAGTCGGCAAAGCCGAAGCCGATGGCAGAGACGACAGAGGCGGCAATGGGGTCGATGGCCGGCATGAGATCGGGGATGCGTCCGCTGCGGCCAAGGCAGGATTGGCCGCGGCTGCCCTCGAGGCACAGCACGGCCGCAGGGTTGCCCCGACCGGCCCTCCCCCGCCGGCGCGGACTGTGGCATGAAGGGCGCTCCCGTCGCAACGCCGGAGTTCACCGCATGATCCGCATCGCCGAGCGCTGGTTCGAGCGAAAAACCGTCGGCGACGGCATCACGCTGCTCTGGGAGCCGCATGTCGTGCCGCTCATGCGGTGCAACATCTGGCACGTGCGCGGCCGCGATCGCGATCTCTTCATCGACACCGGCATGGGCATCGCCTCGCTCAGAGAGGCCGCGCGCGACATCCTCGACAAGCCGGTGACGGCGGTCGCCACCCACACGCATGCCGACCACACGGGCGGCCATCACGAGTTCGACGAGACGATCGTCTTCAAGGAGGCCGTCGAGGACATGCGTCACCCGACGGGCGCCTCGACGCTGCTCGACGAGGCGACGTTCGATCCGGACGATCTCTCGACGCTGCTCGTCGTGGGCTATCCGATGCAAGGACCGCTGCTCACCGCGCATCCGTCGGAAGACTTCGATCCTGCGACCATCCGCATCCGTCCGGCCCGCCACGTCACCGGCGTCGGCGACGGCGATGTCGTCTCGACCGGCGACCGCGCCTTCGAGGTGTTTCATCTGCCCGGCCATGCGCCGAGCGCCATCGGCCTCTTCGAGCGGTCGACCGGCATCTTCTTCTCGGGCGACGCGATCTACGACGCGGGGCTCTTGGACGAGCTGCATCATTCGGACGTGCCGGCCTATGTCCGGACCATGGAGCGTCTGCGCGAGTTACCCGTCCGCGTCGTCCACGCCGGCCACGAGGGCAGCTTCGGGCGGGAGCGGCTGAAAGAGCTGGCGGAGGACTATCTCAAGGCCAAGGGCGCGCTGTGAGGCCTCACGCCGCCTCGACCATCGCGTGGACTTTCGTCAGATCGGCGACGAAGTCGCGGTAGGCCTTCTGCGTCTCGGCCTCGTTCGGCAGGCGCAGAATGTAGGAGGGATGCACGGTGATGTAGCCGAAGTCCGCGAGCCCGCGCGAGCGGATGATCGGCAGCGACTTTCCCGTCAGCGCCACCACCGCGCTCGCGCCCAGCGCCACGACGACCTTCGGACGCACGAGCTCGAGCTCCGTCTCGAGCCACCAGCGATAGTGCTTGATCTCGCCAACCGTCGGCTTCTGGTGGATGCGGCGCTTGCCGCGCTGCTCGTATTTGAAATGCTTCACCGCGTTGGTGAGATAGCTTGCCTTGCGATCGATGCCGGCTTCCGCCATGGCGCGGTCGAGAAGCTGGCCGGCAGGACCGACGAAGGGCCGCCCCTGCTGATCCTCGACGTCGCCCGGCTGCTCGCCGACGAAAGCGATCGCCGCGCCGATGGGTCCCTCGCCGAGCACGGCCTTCGACTCGCTCGGCACGAGCGGCCTCGACGCCGCGATGATGGCATTGAGCTCGGCGAGCGTCTTGGGCGCGCTGTCGTGCATCGCGGCCAGGGCCTTGTCGGGACTGCGCTTCATCGGCACGCTCGCGTGTCTCTCCACCATCTCTCTAACGCGCGACGGTGCCGCGCGGATGAGTTCGCCCATCTGCGCGGTCTCTGGCATGTGGCGCCAGAAGCGCTTGGGCATGTGCTGACGCATGAGATCGGGGTTGGTCCGCGCCGGGTTGAAGGTACTCTCGTAGTAGGCGCCCCATCCCGCCTCGAAGGTATCGTCCGAGGGGGCGTCGGTGCGGCGCGCGGGCGGCCGCCAGGCAAGCGACGTGCCGCTCCAGTGGCAGGACCCCTCCGGCGTCAGGATCGTCCAGTCGAGAGTGCGAAACCGATCGACGAAGAACGGCACCGCGCGGGCGAGAATGACATGATCGGGCTCGTAGAAGGCGACGAAGCGTTCGCCTTTTTCCGTGGTGACCTTCCGGAACCGCAGGAAAGCGTGCATGCGATGCACGTCCTTGTCGATCGCCTTGCCGAGCAAGCTCAGGCGATGCACCACCGGATCGCTGCCGATCTCGAGCAGATGCGGCTCGCCGTGCCTCAGCCGCCAGACGAGCGCATAGAGTAGCGCATAGCGCTCGGGATCGCGGTGACAGACGACCTTGCCGATGAGGCCGGTGGCGGCCGGCGGAAGTAGCACGGGTGGCGCGTCCGTAGGCAGATCGGCCGCGAAGAGCACGGGCTGCGCGCCCGTTTCGAACAGCACGCCCTCGGGCGGTACCCCGGCCGTGATGAGCCCACGAACAGCCTGCCGGAAGCCGTCGAGATCGGCGCCCTCGGCAAGAGCGATGCGGTGAAGCTGCATCAGAACAAGCTCAATTGCCGAGGCTTGGCGATGAAGCGCTGGCGCAAGTGCTCCTCGTCGAGGCGCACGCCCGGATGATGATCGGCCGTGATGAGGAAAGGGTGCAGCCGCTTCATGCCGTGCGTCAGGCGCTTGAGATCGTCCAGCCGCAACGCCGTATGCCGGCGCGCCGCGACGATCTTGTCGACGGCCTTGCGGCCCAATCCGGGCACGCGCAGCAGCATCTCCCGATCGGCCTCGTTGACGTCGATGGGGAAGACGCTGCGGTTCTTGAGAGCCCAGGCCAGCTTGGGATCGACGTCCAGATCGAGCATGCCGCCCTCGCCGCTCGACGCGATCTCCGAGACCGTGAAGCCGTAGAAGCGCAGCAGCCAGTCGGCTTGATAGAGCCGGTTCTCGCGCTTGAGCGGCGGGGCTTTCGCCGGCAGCAGCGCGCTCGCATCGGCGATCGGGCTGAAGGCGGAATAGTAGACACGGCGGAGCTTGTAGCGGTCGTAGAGCGTGGCGCTCGTCTCGAGCACGGTTGCGTCGGTCGTCGCGTCGGCGCCGACGATCACCTGCGTGCTTTGGCCGGCGGGCGAAAACCTGCGGCGCTCCTCCTTGGCCTCGGCGATTCGCTCCTCCATCTGCCCCATGGCGGAGCGAATGGTGACGCCGTCATTTTCCGGCGCGAGCTGCTTTAAGCTCGTCTCGTTGGCGAGCTCCAGATTGATCGACAGCCGATCGGCGTAGAGACCGGCCTGCTCGATGAGCCAGGGGCTCGCTTCGGGAATCGTCTTCAAGTGGATGTAGCCGGCGAAGCCTTCGTCGCGCCTGAGCTTCTGGGCGACCAGCACGAGCTGCTCCATCGTGTAGTCCGGCGAGCGGACGATGCCCGACGACAGGAACAGCCCCTCGATGTAGTTGCGCTTGTAGAAGGCGACCGTCAGCGACACGACCTCGTCGACGCTGAAGCGTGCCCGCTCGACATTGGAGGACCGGCGGTTGATGCAATAGGCGCAGTCGAACAGGCAGTAGTTCGTCAGCAGGATCTTGAGCAGCGACACGCAGCGGCCGTCGGGCGTGTAGGAATGGCAAATGCCGGCGCCGGTCGTGGACCCAAGGCCGCCGGCCTTGGCCGATCGCCGCCCCGCGCCCGAGGACGCACAGGAGGCGTCGTACTTGGCGGCGTCCGCGAGAATCCGCAGCTTGCGAACCAGGGTCTCATCCATGATTGTTCTATATATGTTCTTTTCCCCATCCTGCAAGCGTGGCGGTTTTCCAAAGGCTAAACATTTGCCTCGCTGACAGAATCCGGCGGCCGACGCCAGGAACCGGCGACTTGCCTGCGAGGTTCACCGGCCAGATGACGATGCGAGGATCACAATGGCCGAAAGCACCGACGCCACGAGTAACCGCTCCGAGCGGCGCCCCGATCGCAAGAGCAAGCGCGATGACGTGCAACAGCAGGTCCGCGAGCGCTACGCAGTTCGCCAAGTCACCAGCTACCAAGCGTCCTGGACGGAAACCGAGCGGGGTGAGGAAGGCACCTTCACACTGCAGCTCATTCTCGATCATGGCGTCGACGAGTATGTGCTCGATGTCGATGCGGACGACCTCGAGGTCATGCTCAGGCTGCTCAAGGTCAGCGGTCACACGACCTTCGATCTCGATCGCAAGGTGCTCATGTTCGCCAACATCGACGCCGACTGAGCCGATGCCCGGTTCGGCCCGTATCGGCATCGGTGGATGGACCTTCGCGCCCTGGCGCGGCGTATTCTATCCGCGAGGACTTGCCCATGCACAGGAGCTCGGCTTTGCCACGCGCTCCTTCTCGACACTCGAGATCAACGGCACGTTCTATTCGACCTTCAGGAAAGCGACTTGGCGCAAGTGGCGGGACGCCGCACCCGACAGCTTCGTCTACGCCGTGAAGGCCTCACGTTTTTGCACGCACCGCAAGGTTCTTGCCGATGCCGGCCCATCGGTCGCGGGATTTCTCTCACAAGGACTGACCGAGCTCGGCCCGAAGCTCGGGCCGATCAATTGGCAATTCGCCGCGACCAAGCGATTCGATCCTGCCGACTTCGATGCCTTTCTGAAGCTCTTGCCGAAGGCGAAGGACGGCATTCCGCTCCGCCATGCGATCGAGGTGCGCCATCCGAGCTTCGACACGGCGGAGCTCGTCGCGCTGGCCCGGCGCCATCGCGTGGCGATCGTCTATGCGGAGGGCAAAGGCGTGCCGAAAATCGACGAGGATACCGCGGGCTTCCGCTACGCCCGGTTGATGACCGCAAAGGCGCGCTTGAAGGCGGGGCTGACGAGCGCCGAGATCGCACGCTACGCCGCTCTCGCTCGCAAATGGCAGCGCCGAGGCGATGCTTTCCTGTACATGATCTCGGCGGCCAAGGTCCGCAATCCCGCGGCGGCGCTGGCGCTCGCGGCCGAGGTTTCAGATCGCAAGGGCACCGCTCATGCCCGCATTCAGGCCGCCGCTCGCGAATCCTCGAAAACAGAAACGGCCAGGCGTTGAAGCCTGGCCGCATTGGTAGACGGATGGCCGCTCGCATGGATCAGCGCGAGTAGAACTCGACCACCAGATTGGGCTCCATCTTCACCGGATAGGGCACGTCGGCGAAGGAGGGCACCCGGATGTATTGGGCCGCCTGCTTGTTGTGGTCGACGGTGATGTAGTCCGGTGTCTCGCGCTCGGTGAGCTGGCTCGCGTCCAGCACCATCGGCAGCTCGCGCGCCTTGTCGGTCAGCATGATCTCGTCGCCGACCTTGCAACGGTAGCTCGGCACGTTGACGCGCCGGCCGTTGACCTTGACGTGGCCGTGATTGACGAGCTGGCGGGCGGCGAACACCGTCGGCACGAACTTCGCGCGGTAGCAGATCGCATCGAGCCGGCTCTCGAGGAGGCCGATCAGCTGCTCGGAGGTGTCGCCCTTGAGGCGCACCGCCTCCTGATAAATGTTGTTGAACTGCTTCTCGCTGATGTTGGCGTAGTAGCCCTTCAGCTTCTGCTTGGCCTTGAGCTGGGTGCCGTAGTCAGAAGTCTTGCCGCGGCGGCGCTGGCCGTGCTGGCCGGGGCCGTACTCGCGCTTGTTGAGCGGGCTCTTCGGCCGGCCCCAGATATTCTCGCCCATGCGGCGATCGATTTTGTGCTTGGCAGAGACGCGTTTGGTCATCTTGGGCTTCTCCTATCCGCTGACCAGTGCAGGCAAAATCGCCTGCCCAAGCGGGCCCTCCTTACCGCACCGGCTGTGGAGCCGGCGCCGACAGATCCTGTTCCGAGCCGCGGACAAGATCACGGGCACGCAAATGAAACGCGGGCCACTCATGTCCCCTCCCGCAAATGCCACTGGCCGTGCGGCTGGCAAGGATGGCATTTGCGGGAGATAAGGGACATGAGCCAAAGTAAGCTCGCCCGTGCGATTCAACCTCGCAAATGCCGCCCGTAACCAGAGCAGTCGCTGAGCGGCATTTGCGAGCCATCGCACGGGTGGCCCGCGAATTGCAGTCTTATGGTTGAAAGCACGGCCCCTGTCAACGCCGGCCTAACCGGGCCTCAGGAGCCTGACTTCTTGACCGAGGCGATGTAGGTGTCGATCTCGGTTTCGACCTGCTTCTTCTGGTCCTCCGAGCATTCGACCGGCTCGGCGCCGGGCCCCGAGTCCTTCTCGATCTTGGTCTCGCCTTCCTCGATGGTCACCTTCATGCCGCCGGCCAAGAGTTGCACAGTAAACGTGTGCAGGTTGTGGATGTACAGCATCTGCTGGTCCGTCCACTGCTTCTTCTTGTCCTCGACCTCCATCAGGGTCCGGTAGTTCTCGACCTGCTTGTCGACCAGCTGGCAGATCTGCGCGTGCGCGGACAGCCGGGCGATCTCGATGATGTGGCGGGCGATGTCGAGCGGGACGATGACCTCGTCCTTCTTCGTCTTGTCGACGACGATGACCTTGCCCTCGGGCGTCGTGAACTTGTTGGGCAGCGTGAGCCAGGCCCAGTCCATGAGCACCTTGATCGATTTGTCGGAAAGCTTATCAGCCGCGGACGCCGGTGCCGCCGGCACCGTCGCGACCGCCAGGAAAACGCCCACAGCCAATCCGGCGAGCGCCTGCATGACCCTCATCAATTCACCCCAGCCCTGTCTGATCGGTATTTGTTTTGGTTGTACGGACGCTAGCACCGACGCCGGGCAATGTCCTATCCGAAATCGGGGCCAAACTATGGCTGGCGGTCACGACGCTTGTGCGCATATGTGAGGGCCGCCACGATGCCACGCAGCGTTCTGACCTCCTGCTCGCTCGGCTCCATGCGCTGGATGAGGGTGCGGATGTTCCTCACCATCGAGGCGCGTTTCTCCGGCGGTTTCAAGAAGCCTGCGTCGTCCAGCTCAGCCTCGAGGTGGTCGAAGAGGCCGATGAGCTCGTCCTTGGAGGCGAGCGGACCGCCCTTGGGACGGGGCCCGGCCTGCATTTCCACCTCTTTCGGGGTGACGCGGCCAAGCGTCCCAAGCCGAGCGGTCTTCAGCCACTCGTAACCGAGCAGCAACACCGCCTGGGCGAGGTTGAGGGACGCAAAGCGGGGGTTGACGGGGGCCATGACGACGGCATCCGCCAGTGCCACGTCGTCGTTTTCGAGCCCTTGCCGCTCGGGCCCAAAGAGAATGGCGCAGCGCTGCCCCTCCTCGATGCGGCGAAGCAGCTCGGCGGCCGCCTGCTCCGGCGAGAGCAGTGGCTTGTCCATATGCCGCTGGCGGGCCGTGGTGGCGCAAACCCAATGGAGGTCGCCGACGGCGTCTTTCAGGTCCGGAAAGGCCGTCGCCTGGTCGATGACGTAGTTGGCGCCGGACGCGGCCGCGCGGGCCTTCTCGTTCGGCCAGCCGTCGCGCGGCTCGACGAGGCGCAGCTCCTCGAGCCCGAAGTTGGCCATGGCCCGGGCGACCATGCCGATATTGTCGGCCATCTGCGGCCGCACCAGCAGCACGATCGGGCCCTCGCCCTCGATGCCCCCCGCCATCTGCTTGGCGCGCGGATTGGCTTCCTTAACCATGCGGCGATGCACGCGGCGGGCGAGGTAGAACACCTCCTCGCCGGACCAGGTCTTGGCGAGATGATCGAGGCTCGGGACGGTGAGGGCCGGCAGCGCGCCGCCGGGCAGGAGCGTCAGGCCCGTATCGGCGGCGGTGACCGCCGAGAATTGGGCGAGATAGGCGTCGAGCGTCTTGATGCCGGCGGTGTCGACCGCGAGCCGGCAGCCCTGGCAGTGCGCGTTCGCCCGGTCGCAAGCCCGGTCGGCACAGAAGTTGACGGCTTCCGAAAGCCCCTCCCGGCCGATCGGGGGCGCGCCCATCGCATCGCCGGCTGCAAGGCCCTCCGCATAGGCGAAACGCACGATGTCGATGACGCGCAAGCCTGACGGTGTGTGGGTCGGCTCGCCACCGTTGATGGCGGCCTCGGTGGCGATGGTCACGACGCTGTCTCGGCCTGGCTACGGGTTCCGCCGCCCCTTTGGCCGATCCCGAGCACCATGGCAAGGCCAGCGAGCACAATGACGCCGCCGGCGAGCTGGATGGGCTCCAGCCGCTCGCCGAGCACGAGCGCGCTGGTGATGACGCCGATGACCGGCATCAGAAGCAGAAAGGGCGCGAGCTCGGCCAGCCGCAGGCGCTTCATCAGGATGTACCAGGTAAGGTTGCCGATGCCGAAACCGAAGACGGTCAGCAACAAGAACGAGCCCCACGCGATGCTGCCGGCGCCGGTGATCGCTGCCATCTGCCCGCTCTCCAGCAGCAACGAGCCGACCAGCAGCTGGGGCGCCGCATGGAGGCCGATCAGTGCCAGCAGTTTCGGCCCCTCGTCGCGACCGAGGCGCCGGACCAGAGCCTGGCCGAATGCCCATACGACGGCGCCGGCGAGCAACAGCGCCAAGGGCACGGCAGCGGGTGGCTTTGCCGGCATGCCGGCGATCACCGCGACGCCGAGGAAGGCGACGAGCACGCCCGCGACCTGCATGGTCTTCAATTGCGTGCCGTTGATCATCCGATCGGCGATGACGGAGATCGGCACCTGGGTCTGCAGCACGATGACCGTCACCGCCGCGTCGAGCCCGGCGAGGCCGGAGAAGATCAGGATCGCCTGGATGCTTCCGACCATCGAGCCGAGGACGAGGCCGGAGAGAAAGGGCGTGTGGTAGGGCCCGCGATAGAGAAGCGAGAACAGGATGGCGACGAAGCCATAGACGCCCGCGAACATGAGCATCGGCGGGAAGTGCTCGGTCGCGGGCTTGCCCAACGCGAAGGCAATGCCCCAGACGACGGGCACCATGAGGGCGGAGAGGAGGTCTTTTCGGCTCATCGGTGAGCCATAGCACGTCCCTGCCGGGTTCCGACCAGGCCACGCGCGCTGCCGTCCCGCGCCCTCCTCAACGCTCCCAGGCCAGCGCCGCGATTGCGGGGGCATCCGTGTTCGGCTAAGGCACGTCCTGAGCCTTGATGAATTGGGAGGTCGCGGCGTGCCGTCCGATGTTTGCGAGCCTAGTCCGACGCCTGCAACCTCCGTCTCGACGCTCCTGGGCGACACCCAGCTCCAAGCCGCGGCCGTCCCCGGCCACGTCGCGCTGCTCTGGGAGGATGGCCAGCGCACCTATGCGGAATTGCGCGACAATGCGCTGAGACTGGCGGCGGCCCTTCGCGCCCGCGGGCTTGAGACCGGCGACCGGGTCGCCTCCTTCCTGATGAACCGCGGCGAGACCTTCGAGCTCTATTTCGCCTGTGCGTATGCGGGTCTCACCTTCGTCCCGATCAGCTTCCGTCTGACGGCGACCGAGGTCGCGATGATCTTGGGCGACTGCACGCCCAAAATCCTGTTCACCGATACCGAGCACCGTGCCGTCGTCGACGAGGCGATCGCCAAGGCCATTCCGGGCACGCCCGTCGTGACCCTCGAGCCACACGGTACTGGCGAGGAGTATCCGGCGCTCATCGCCTCCGCTGCGCCGTTGACCCTTTCCGAGCAGCGCACGACGCCGGTGCAGCTCATTCTCTACACCTCCGGCACGACCGGACGCCCCAAGGGCGTCGCGATGCGGCACATGAACATCCTCTGGAACGCGTTCCAGCAGGTGGCTGTTTTCCGTGGCCTGAACCGTAATGCCGTGATGCTCATCACCGGCCCGATGTACAATACGGCCGGCATCAACGAGTCCTCTATTCCCGCCTTCCTCGTCGGCGCCACCGTCGCGATCCTGCCCTCCAGCGGTTGGACGCCCGAGCGCATGGGCGGCTACATCGACCGCTTCAAGGCGACCCACACGCTCCTCTTTCCCTCGATGATGCGGCCGCTGCTCGACGCCGACGAGCGCAGCAAGCTCCCCATCGAGAGCCTCCGCTGGGTCTACACCGGCGGCGAGAACTGCCCGCCGCCGTTGATGAAGGCCTGGATGGAGCGGTTCCCTGACAAGATCCTCGCGGTCGCCTACGGCTCGACCGAATCCGGCACCCCGACCATCGTCGAGGACGAGGAGATCTTGCGCTATCCGGGCTCCGTCGGCCGTATCACGCCGGGCCAATCGGTGCGCATTCTCTCGGCTGAGGGCAAGGTGCTCGGACCAAACGAGATCGGCGAGGTGTGGACGAGCGGTCCTGCCGTCATCTCGGCCTATTGGAACGCGCCCGACATCGACGCGGTCACGATCCGCGACGGCTGGCTCAAGATGGGCGATCTCGGCCGCATGGACGAGCACGGCCATCTCTACATCGTCGGCCGTTCCAAGGACATGATCATCTCGAAGAGCCAGAACATCTATCCGGCCGAGGTCGAGAACGCGCTGCGCGCCCATCCCGACGTCTCCGACGTCGCGGTCGTCGGCGTGCCGGATGCGGAATTCGGCGAGGCGGTGTGCGCGGCGATCATTCCCCGCCAGGGCGCCGCAATCGATCCCGACGCTGTCGTCGAGTTCGTCCGCACGCGGCTCGCCTCCTACAAGAAGCCGCGCCATATCGTGCTGTTCGACGTCTTCCCACGCGGACTGTCGGGCAAGGTCAAGAAGGACGAGCTCGCGGCAAGCTGCCGGGAACGGCTGGGGCTGTGATCCACGCAATGACTGACGGACGTTGCTTCCCCCCGTGAAGGGGAAGGCCAAGCGCCTTGGACTTAGATGCGAAGCAGCTAAGTTCTTAGGCGCTTGGGATGGGGGGAATGTCGCGGCCACTAGTCTTTGCTTTCGGCCCCCCACCCTACCCTCCCCCTCGAGGGGGGGAGGGGAAGGCCCCAAAGAACGTTTGGGCTGATACGAGGAGGTACTTCAAGTGAACGAAGAGCACGCCGGCTGGGCACCGCTCCTCAAAGAGCTCGAGACGCGGCGGCAACGGGCGCTCGAGGCCGGCGGCACCGATCGCATTGCGCGCGAGCACCGTCTCGGCCGCACGACCGCGCGGGAGCGGATCGCGACGCTGGTCGATCCGGGCAGCTTCGTCGAGTTCGGCACGCTGGTGACGACGCCGACGGAAAAAGGCGAGATGGGGCCGACCTTCATCTGCGGTTTGGCCGAGATCGACGGCCGCCCGGTCGCGATCGGCGCGGAGGACTTCACCGTCGAGGGTGGCGCCGTCGGCGTACATCTGCAGCGGCCAAAGGGCAGCTGGGGCGGCTTCATCGAGGAAACCGCCTACGGCTACGAGATCCCGCTCATCTTGCTGATGAACGGCACCGGCGGCAGCGTGCTCATCCAGGAGCTCAAGGGCTACGCCGAGCTGCAGGCCAGCAAGCCGATCTATCCCGTGTTCGAGCTCATGGAGAAAGTCCCCGTGCTGACGGCGACGCTCGGGCCGACTGCCGGAAGCTCGGCGGCGCGCGCGGCGATCGCGCATTTCTCGGTCATGTCGAAGGCGAACGGCTGCCTATTCGCGGGCGGCCCGCCGGTTGTCAAGCAGGCGCTCGGGCGCGCCATCGACAAGTTCGATCTCGGCGGCTGGGAGGTGCATGCGAAAACTTCCGGCCTCATCGACAACGCCGCCGACGACGAGGCGTCGACGCTCGCCCAGATCAAACGCGCGCTGACCTATTTCCCGCAGAACAATCGCAGCCGCCCTGCGGTGACGCCGAAGGACGGCTGGACGGCGCCGGACCAGAACGATCTCCTCAAGATCGTCAATCCGAACGCGCGCCACCCCTACGATGCGCAGGCGCTCGTGCGCTGCCTCGCCGACACGGACACGTTTTTCGAGATCGGGCCCGACTACGGTCAAGGGCTCCGCACCGGTTTCGCGCGCTTCGAGGGCTACGTCGCGGGCGTGCTCGCGACCGACGCGCGCCATATGGCCGGTGCGCTCGAGGTGCACTCCTCGCAGAAGCAATCTCGCTTCATCGGCACCTGCGAGACCTTTGGCATCCCGATCGTGTATCTCGCCGACGTGCCGGGATTCATGGTCGGGCCGGACGCCGAGCGCGCCGGCACGCTCAAATTCGCCTCCGAGGCGACGCGCGCCATTCAGCGGACGAAGGTACCGGTGCTCACCGTACAGGTGCGCCGCTCCTTCGGGCTCGGCGGTCAGGCGACCGGCAACGGCAACGAGACGAGCGTGCGGCTCGCCTGGCCGAGCGGGGTCTGGGGCGATATGCCGGTGCAGGGCGGCGTCGAGGCGGCCTTCCGGGCCGAGATCGAGGCGGCGCCCGTGGAGGAGCGCCCCGCCCTGCGCAAGAAGCTCACCGAGCGCTTCGACGCCCAAACCTCGATCTGGCGGACCGTCGAGCGCTTCGGCGTCGAGGAGATGATCGACCCGCGCGAGACGCGCCGCTATCTCGGTCGGCTCCTAAAGCTCGCCTACGGATTACCGCCGGCGGGGTAGAGGCCGGACTCTTGGCCTCAGTTGGCCTATCCCTCCGCCTCCGCTATGTTGCGCCGCAAATAAGTCGGGCGCCTGTTGTTGGTACCGTTCCCCCGTGAGGGGGAAGGCCAAGCGCCTAAGGACTTAGCCGCGCAGCGGGTAAGTCCAAGGCGCTTGGGATGGGGGGGAGAGACACAACCAAGAAGTCATTTTCTCTGTACCCCCCACCCTACCCTCCCCCTCAAGGGGGAAGGGGAACGCCACCGATCCGTCGTCGACGAACCAGATGGACTTTTTCACGCGCTCCCAGAGGACCCCATGCAAAAGATCAAAGTCGCAAACCCGGTCGTCGAGCTCGATGGCGACGAGATGACCCGCATCATCTGGAAGCTCATCAAGGACAAGCTGATCCATCCCTATCTCGACCTGAAGCTCGACTACTATGATCTGGGCGTCGAGCATCGCGACGCGACGAACGATCAGGTGACGATCGACGCCGCCAACGCCATCAAGAAACACGGCGTCGGCGTCAAATGCGCGACGATCACGCCGGACGAGGCGCGCGTCAAAGAGTTCAACTTGAAGGACATGTGGAAGTCGCCCAACGGCACCATCCGCAACATCCTGGGCGGCGTCATCTTCCGCGAGCCCATCATCTGCAAGAACGTGCCTCGCCTGGTGCCCGGCTGGACCGAGCCGATCATCGTCGGCCGTCACGCCTTCGGCGACCAATACCGCGCGACCGACTTCCGCTTCCCCGGCAAGGGCACGCTGACCGTCAAGTTCGTCGGCGAGGACGGCACGGTGATCGAGAAGGAAGTGTTCAAGGCGCCAGGCTCGGGCGTCGCCATGGCCATGTACAATCTCGATGACAGCATCCGCGAGTTCGCGCGCGCCTCCTTCAACTACGGCCTCAATCGCAACTACCCCGTCTACCTCTCGACCAAGAACACCATCCTCAAGGCCTATGACGGCCGCTTCAAGGATCTCTTCCAGGAGGTCTTCGACGCCGAGTTCAAGGCCGAGTTCGACAAGCGCAAGCTCACCTACGAGCACCGTCTGATCGACGACATGGTGGCCTCGTCCCTCAAGTGGTCGGGCGGCTATGTGTGGGCATGCAAGAATTACGACGGCGACGTGCAGTCGGACACGGTCGCGCAAGGCTTCGGCTCGCTCGGCCTCATGACGAGCGTGCTGATGACGCCAGACGGCAAGGTTGTCGAGGCCGAAGCCGCGCACGGCACCGTCACGCGCCACTACCGCGAGCACCAGAAGGGCAAGGAGACGTCGACGAACTCGATCGCCTCGATCTTCGCCTGGTCGCGCGGCCTGAAGCACCGCGCCAAGCTCGACGCCAACGCCGAGCTCGACCGGTTCGCCAATACGCTCGAGAAGGTCTGCGTCGACACCGTCGAAGCCGGCTACATGACGAAGGATCTGGCGCTGCTCGTCGGCGAGAGCCAGAGCTGGCTCTCGACCACCGGCTTCCTCGACAAGGTCGACGAGAATTTGCGCAAGGCGATGGCGTAGCCGCTACGCGGTTACGCACTGACCAACCTTCAGGAGCGTCCGCCCTTAGGTCGTCGGGTCTATGGACAGGACTGGCTCGCGTTGCAGGCCGAGGTGTCGCCGTTGACGACGGACCCGGTCACCCCGAAGTAAACGCAACCATTGTTGGCCATGCCGGTATTCGGATCGATGGGGAAGCCGAGCTTGTCGGCGAGGTCGGTCAACGTGCAGGCGGCCGCGGCGGCACTGACCTCGCTGCTGCCCGAGCACATCCCGTTGCGCGTGCGAAGCTTGACCCGCACGGTCAGCGTGCTGCCGTTCGTGTAGGTTCCGATCAAGCTCAAGCTTGACGGGAGCGCGGAATGCCCCACGACGGACTCGAGAGGCTGCCCCGATAGCGCACCCGAGGCGACGGTCATGGCTCCGAGATCGAATCGGGAGCCGTCGAAGGGCGCGTCGAAGGCAGCGCCGACAGGCGTCGAAATGCCGGGAATCTGCCCACCCGGACCGCCGCAAGCGTTGGCCATGCTCAACACGAACGACGGCGTGGACGGAGGCGGTGGGGCAGTGTTGACGACCGAGAGCGTACGCACCCGGCTGACCGTCTCGCGATTGCGCCGCACGGGCTCGAACAGATCCTGCGAGCCGACGGCCGCCGGCGATGCCGAGGCGGGATCGTCCTTGAGCGATCCGTGGTGCTCGGACGGCTCGGCGGACGTCAGCGGGATCGACAGCCGCACGCCGCCGCGCACTTGATCGTCGTTGACGTCGTCATAGGCATAGGCGACCTCGAAGGAGAGCCGCGTGTCCGGCGATTGTGCGAAGGGGTAGAGATCGAGCTCCAAGCGGCCACGGCCACCGACGACGTCGCTGCCGTCCGCATCGAGGCCGAAATAGTCGTAGACGCCAGCGAAGGCGCGCAACTCACTCGGCTTCAGGCTTGCGCTGACGGCCGGTAGCGCGAAACGTAAGCCCGCCTCGGCATCGAGGCCGCTCGGGACCTCCTCGGAGAACGTCGTCACGATCGTGCCCGTTTTGACGCTCCAGGGGTCCGATTGGTCGTCGAGCGGCACGAAGCCGTTGGCCCGCAGAATGAGCCGCGAGCCGTAGTACTCGGCTCCCGCGATGAACCGGTGGAAATCGTTGTCGAGGCTCGTCTCGATCCGGTCGGCGCCCGCCCAGGCCCCGAGGACGCCGTCGCCGACGATCGCCCGATAGCCGAGATAGGTGCCGACGTCGTAGGCACCGTGATCGCCCGTGAACTCGCCGTCGGCGCCGAGGAAGAACAGCTCGGCCGGCGAGCGCCTGGCGAGCGGCACGATCACGTTGACCTCGCCCGCACCGCCGTCATCGGTGACGAACCCGCCGATCTCGACACCCGGCACGGCTTAGGTCTGCGGCATCTCACCGGCCGTTGCCGCCGTCGCCAGGATCAGCGCGGCCAGTCCGCAGGCGGCAGATCGAATGGCCATCATCGCATCAACTCCGGGATGGATCGCGGAAAGCGCTGCATCGCGCCATTCAGCACTCGGACGAGCTCGGCATCCCGGTAAAGCCATTCGCGATCCGCTAACAGACTATTCGACAACGTCCGGTTGAGACGCCGATGTCTGTTGCATTATGGGCTCCAAGCCTGCTCGCCGGAGCTGAACTGAAGCGTCCCGGCATCCGGAGCGCCCGTCCACGGCCTCTGGCCCCGATAGCTCGCGACCGTCTCGACGCCGATCCGGCCGCCCGCGCCGATGCGCAGGCGATGGGCTCCGTCGCGCAGGAGCCGGGCAGCATCGAGCACGAGCTTCGGACCGCTGCACGCTCGCTCGAGAGCGAAGCGGACGATGAGGATGTGCGCGCGACGGCAATCGTCGTCGAGGGACTCCGGTGTCTCAGACACCGCGACCTGCAACCCGCGCACCGCCGTCACGCAGCCGGCCGCATCGCAGGCGAACCCTTGCGCCTTCGCCACCTCCTTGGCGTCGCGCGCGTCGCCATCGGCGGCGAGCCAGTCGGCGAGCTCGAAGGCGTTGCCGCGCACGGGGAGTGCGGTGAGCACTCCATCGGCGCCTCGGACCGCCACGACGCGCGCATCCGACGCCACGATCACATCGGGCCGGCCGCCCGCGACGGCCAGCACGAGGCCGGCGGCGATCCCGGCGAGGCCGAGCAATCGCCACGGGCGCAGCCAGAGCGCCATCCACAAGCCGCCCAGGATCATGAGCGCGATCGCGAGCGCCGGCGTTTCCGGCACGCTCAGCGGCGCGCCCGTCAACCCTGCCGCCCAATGCGCGACGGCCAGCATGACGGCGACACCCTTCTCGATGAGGACGAGCGGCAGCGTCTCGATGCCGAAGGGCAAGGCGACCAGCGCGACCACCGCGAGCGGCATGATGTAGAAGGCGAACACGGGCGCCACGATCATGTTGGCGATGATCCCGAGCTGGGCGAGCTTGTGAAAGTGGAAGGCCGCGAGGGGCGCAACAGCCAAGCTCGCGACGATGGTCGAGAAGAAGGTCACGGCGAGAAAGCGCCCCCAGAATCGCATCGAGCGCGCCACGAACCCCTCCGGCCGCGGGGGCTTGGGCTTATCGGCGCGCCAGGCGACGACCCACTCGAACACCGCGACGAGCGCGACGACGGCGGCAAACGACATCTGAAAGCCGACATCGAGCAACACCTCCGGCGCCATGGTGAGGAGCACCAGCGCGGCGAGCGCCAGATTGCGCAGCGAGACAGCCGGCCGGTCCAGCAACAAGGCGAGTAGCATCAGCGCGATCATGACGAAGGCGCGGGCGGCCGGGCTCTCGGCGCCCGACAGGATCAGGCAGAACACCGCGCCGACGAAGCCGGCCAGCGCCGCCCATTTCTTGATCGGAAAGCGCAGCACGAGGACGGGAACGAGTGCCAGCAGCGCCCGCACGAAGCCGAACAACGCACCCGCCATGATCGCCATGTTGGCGCCGGAGATCGCGAGCACGTGCGAGAGGCCGGCGTCGCGCAGCGCCGTGTCGGTCGCTTCCGGAATGCGTCCGCGCTCCCCCGTGATGAGCGCGTCCGTGACGGCGCCGGTCTCGCCGGGGAGCACGGCGCGGATGCGCTCGCTGACCCACAGCCGCAACCGCTCGATGCCGAGACTGGGACGTCGCCACCAGGGCGGCGCGCCGAGCGTCGCGGGGGCCGGCGGCTCGATCAGAAAGCCGGTGGCGCCGACGCCTTCGAAATAGGCCAGCCGCGCGAAATCGTAGCCGCCCGGACGCTCGGGCGCGGCCGGTGGAAACAGCTTGGCCTTCACGCTCACCGCATCGCCGGGCACGACACCGACACTGTCGAAGGCAGCCCGCACCCTGACGAGCGCCGGCGTCGCCTCGGGGGCGAGCCCTTCGACGGTCGCGACGCGGATGAGCAGCCGGAAGCCCTTGGGCTGGCGCGCCTCGACATGCTCGATCCACCCGGTGATCGCCCCGATGCGGGTTTCCTGTTGCAGGATCGGCGCGGCGACGAGGAGCGTTCGGAGCTTGGCCGCGCCGAAGCCGAGCGAGAGGCAGAGCAGAGCTCCGGTCGCCGCCACCGCGATCGCGCCCTTGGCAACGACGAGCCGAAGCCCGAGCGCGCCGAGCACCAGACCGGTCGCGAGGGCCGGCGACGGCTCCTGGCGCGCGGCGAAGTAGAGACCGATGCCAAGTCCGAAGCACACCGGAGTCCACAGCACCCAGCGGTCGCGCTCGGCATCGAGCAGGGCTGCGAACCGCCGATGCAGCACGGCCAAGGCGCCAGCATGCGTCGGCGCACGCGCGGTCTCGTCGCCGTCCCCCGGCGACGCCGCATCCTCGTCCAACGGCCGGCGCGGCCGCGTGATCTCGACCTGGTCGAGCCCGATCGAAAGGTCGCTCATCGTCCCCCTCCCTCCCGGTCGGATCGTACACGGAGCAGCGCCGTTACGGGAGAGACCGTTCCCTGAGGAACAGGCCCGGGTGCTGGGGCCGCCTATGTTCCCGATGAACAAACCGTCAGGAGCGCGCCATGGCCACCATCACTGGCAACAAGAACAACAATCGCCTGATCGGCACGAGCCTCGCCGATACGATCGATGGCGGCGACGGCAACGACACGCTGTACGGGCGGGGCGGCAACGACCACATCCTCGGCGGCCTCGGCGCCGATCAGCTCTATGGTGAATCCGGCGCGGACCTGCTCGAAGGCGGCGCGGGCGCCGACCGGCTGGACGGCGGGTCGGGCAACGACACGCTGATCGGCGGGTCCGGTCTCGACCTCCTCATCGGCGGCGACGGCATCGATACGGTGAGCTACGAGACGGCCACCTCCTCGATCGCGGTCCAGCTGACGATGGAGTTGCAGGAGCCCTATGGAGGCGCGGGCGACTATGACCGTATCCGCTCGGTCGAGAACATCACGGGCTCGAATTTCAACGACAGCCTGCACGGCAATGCGCAGGCCAACGTGATCCGTGGCGGTGGCGGCGGCGATACGCTCGGCGGCTACGGCGGCGACGATCACCTGGATGGAGGCGCGTCAGCCGACATGCTCGCCGGCGGCGACGGCAACGATACGCTGATCGGCGGCGACGGCGGCGACTTCATGTACGGCGATAAAGGCAACGACTATTTCCGGGGCGGCAACGGCAACGACGAGATGTACGCGGGCTTCGGCAACGACATCCTCTACGGCGATGCGGGCTTCGATTACGCCGCCTTCTACGAGGGCGCGGCGGTCGTCGATCTCGCCCTCGGCGGCGCGCAGAACACCGGCCTCGGCATGGACATGCTCGACAGCATCGAAGGTCTGCTCGGCTCCAACGAAGGCGACTATTTCTACGGCAACGCCGCCGACAACAAGCTCTACGGCTACGGCGGCAACGACAATCTCGACGGCCGCGACGGCAACGACACTCTCGACGGCGGCTCGGAGAGCGATGTCGTGCGCGGCGGCACCGGCAACGACATCGTCAAAGGAAACCTCGGCAACGACTACGTCTACGGCGGCGCGGGCAACGACCTCGTCAGTGGCGGAGCCGGCAACGACTGGCTGTTCGGCGACGGTGGCGCGGACATCTTCCAATACGAGAGCGGCTGGGGCCAAGACTCGATCTTCGGCTTCGAGAACGGAACGGACAGGCTCGACTTTCGCGGCATGGGCTTGAGCTTCGCCAATATGCGCGTGGTCGCCTATGGCGCCAACGTCGAGATCTCGCTGCAGAGCTACACCTACCCGCCGGTCAACTCGATTACACTTTGGGGCGTCACCGCCGCGCAAGTGGACGCGTCGGATTTTCTCTTCTGAGATCGGAGGCATCGAGCGGCCAACGGCCACCTCGCGTTGACGATAGGCTTTGTAATCGTTTACAGTACGGCATCACGTGGTCATGATCACATCGGAAGCGCGATGAAAGACGATGGCAGCAGGGTCTCGACCGGCAGCCAGCGGCGCCGCAGCGCCCCCCGCGCACGGCCCAATGTCGCCGATGTCGCGCGGCGCTCGGGCGTTTCCGTCGCCACTGTCTCGCGGGCCTTCAACGCGCCGGGCATCGTCTCGGACGACGTGCGCGAGCGCGTGCTGAAAGCCGCGAGCGATTTGGGCTACGCGCCCAACGCCGCCGCCAAGGCGCTACGTCTGCAGCGCACGCACATCGTCGGCGCGATCGTTCCGACGCTCAACTATGCGATCTTCGCGAGCATGCTCAACGCCTTCCAGGCGCAGCTCGCAAAGGCCGGGCATATGCTGTTTCTGGCGACCACCGGCTTCGACAACCGCGCGCTGCTCGCGCCGGCGCGCCAGCTCGTCGAGCGCGGCGCGGAAGCCCTCCTCATCGTCGGCCGCATCGACGATCCGGCGCTGACGGCCTATCTCGCCGAGCGCCGCATTCCGGTCGTCACCACCTACTCCTATCTCGCCGGCAATCAGATTCCCTCGATCGGCTTCGACAACGACGCGGCGAGCCGCGAGCTGATCGGCTATCTCCTCGATCTCGGCCATCGTCATCTCGCCATGATCACGGCCAGCACTCAAGGCAACGACCGACAGCAGGCGCGCGTGCGCGCGTTCGGCGAGGCGCTGGCGGAGGCCGGCATTCGTGGCAAGCCGATCATCGTCGAGCGCACGCACGCGATCGCCGATGGCGCCAGTGCACTCCGTGAGATTCGCACGCGTCATCCGGAGGTGACGGCGATCGTCTGCAACAGCGATGTGCTGGCGATCGGTGCGCTGGCGGAAGCCAAGCGGATGGGCCTGCGCGTGCCGGGCGATCTGTCGATCACCGGCCACGACGATCAGGAGTTCGCAGGCCTGACGGAGCCTGCGCTCACCACCATCGCGGTGCCGGCCGAGGAGATGGGCGTGCGGGCGGCGGAGGCCCTGCTGGAGGCGACGCGCGACGGCCGGCGGCTGAGCCCCAAAGGCGTCGAGCTGCCGACTCGCCTCGTCATCCGCGGCTCGACGGGCAAACCGCGAGGGAGACGCTAGCCCGGCGGCCCTGGCAGCGCGCCGCGGCGGCGAGGCGTACTCCAAATCTGTCCGGCGAGCCAAGCCGGCAGCAGCGTCGCCGGCACGAGGCCCACCTGCATCCAGACGGGATGCGGGATGACGATCATGCTCCACACGCCGCCGGCCAGCATGAGAACCCCCACGACCCAAGCCGGCCACGACCGGCGTGCGATCCAAGCCGCGACCGCACCACCGCCGAACGCCCCGGCGATCCAGGCGAGCATGACGAAGGCGAGCGCCCCGAAGGGCAGTTGGCTGATCAGCGTCGCGAGTGCGGCAGGATTGGAGAGGTCCATACCCGGGGGCGGCGGAAACAGCAGATGGCCGATCGACTCGACGACGAGCACGATGACGACCGAAGCTACGAGGCCGGCAATGGCGCCGAGTACCGAGCGGACAGACATGGGTCACCTCCTAGAGCACGTTCAGGCGAAGTGGATACCGGTTCACCTCGAGAACGTGCTCAAAGCCAATAGCCTAGATCGGGTTCTCGATTCCATTGGACTGAACCCGATCTAGGACGTCGCCAGACGATCGAGCCGCAGCCGGTGACGCGGATCGGTCAACAGCAGCACGCCGCCGACACCGGCCGCGACCACGCCGAGAGTCGACGCACCGGCCAGCACGAGCAAGATCAGCATCTGATACTTCGCCGCCTCGAACGGATCGGCGCCGGCGAGGATCTGGCCCGTCATCATGCCGGGGAGCGCCACGACGCCCGCCACCGCCATGCCGTTCAAGATCGGCAGCGTGCCCGAGCGCAGCGCGTCGCCCATCACCCGCTCGAACGCCTCGAAGCGCGTGCCGCCGTCGGCGATGCGGGCCTCGATGGCGGTGCGCTCGCGCTTGGCCGCCGTCGTCAGCGTGTCGAAGGTGAGGCTCATCGAGGTCAACACATTGCCGAGGATCATGCCGAAGATCGGCAAGAGGTAGCGCGGCGCGTACCACGGATCGGGGCCGATCAGCACGCCGACCGTGAAGAGGGTCACGATCCCCGAGATAGCGAACAGCGTACCGGCGCCGAGCCCAGCACTCGACCAGCCTTCGAGCCGATGCGCCGGCCGCGACCACAGCTCGTAGCCCGCGATCGCCACCATCACGAGCATGACGATCAGCGTCCAGCCGACCGAGGTTTGCCGGAGCACGAAGCCGAGCACGAGACCGGCCAGCGCCAACTGCGCGATCATGCGCACGGCGGCGATGGCGAGCTTGCGCTCGAGCTTAAGATTGAACGCGATCGACAGCGCCGCGTTGAGGAGCAGCAGCAGTGCGGCGAGGCCGAGCTCGAGGGGACCGAGGGAGATGGCGCTCATGCCGACCGCCGCCCGACAAGGCCAGTGCCGCTCTCGCTGTAGCTGACGGCGACGCGCCCGAAGGGCATGAGCTTGAAGGTGCCGGCCTCGATCTTGAGCTCGGCCCGCGCGCGTCGCGCGAGCGCCGTCGGCTGGTGGGACACGAGCACGACGATGCGGCCCAAATCGAGCTCGGCGCCGATCAAGGCTTCGACGCGCTGACCAGCGTCCTTGTCCAGTCCCGACAGCGGCTCGTCCAGCAGCAGCACCTTCGGCCGTCCGCAGACCGCGCGGATGAGGCCGAGCCGCAGCCGCTCGCCGGTCGAAAGCTGCGCGATGGGGCGATCGAGCACCTCGCGGGTGAGGCCCAGCGCCTCGACGAGCGGCTCCAGCACCGTCACGTCGCCGAAATGCGGCCGGGGCGTCAGCGCCCACCAGCCGGGCTCGGCCGAGACGTAGCGCACGAGCTTGCGCCATGCCGGGCCGGGCATCTCGTGCCGCTCGGCGCCTTCGAGCATGACGGTGCCGTCCGCCGGATCGAGGTCGGCGATGGCGCGCAAAAGCCGCGTCTTGCCCGAGCCCGAGGCGCCGGAGACGATCAGGCACTGACCGGCGGCGAGCGCGAAGCTTGCCGCCGACAGCGCACCAACCTTCAGATGATCGACCTTGAGCACGTCTCCCCGCCCCTCTCGTCAGGACGCCCGCTTGAACACCGCCATCACGTGCCGGATCTGGCGCTCGTCGAGAAACAGCTCGCGCTCGACCTCCTGAAGACCGCCGTCGGAGAAAGCGTCGAGATCGCCGAGCGTAATCGGGATGGGCGGCCCCTCTACAGTCTCGCCCTCGTTGCGCATCCGCGCCATCAGCAGCAGGCTGCCGCCGGGCGCGACGAGCGCAGCGATCGACCGTGCGGCGCGCTCGCGAAGCTCCAGCGGCAGCGCCTGCACGTTGTAGGTCTCGTGCACGAGGTCGAAGCGGCCTTGCCAGGTGGCGGGAAGGCGGAAGATGTCGCCGACTTCGAACGCAATGCCGCGACCGGCCTGCCGCTTGCGCGCCCAGTCGATCGCGGTCGCCGACAGGTCGAAGGCCGTCACGGTGTAGCCGGCATCCGCGAGCATTGCCGCGTTGTCGCCGAGCCCACAGCCGACATCCATCGCCGTCCGGCCTTGGCCCGGATGGGCCGCGAGCCAAGCGCCGAGGCGAGCACGTGGCGCCTTGTCCGACCACGGCACTTGCGCCGCGTCGCCACCCGCGTTGCGATAGATCTCCTCGAAGCGGGCGAGGCCCGCGGCCGGATCGTCACTCATGCTTTCTTCACCCAGCGTCCGTTGCCGTCCTGCTGCCAGTAGGTGACCGTGCAGCCCTGATCGCGCGCCTGCCGCCAGTCCTGCCGCGCACGCGCCAACGCCGCGTCGCTCGTCTCGAAGAGATGGACGATGCGGGCATAGCCGCCGAGATCGTCGATGCTGGCGCCGTCGACGAGAAAGCGCACGCGCGCGCCGTTCGCATTGGTGTCGCCCGTCGTCAGCAAGATCGGCTGGCGCTCGACGTCGCCCGCGCGATCGGTGCCGTGCGGCAGGAAGCTCGCCTCGTCGTAGGTCCACAGCTCCGTGTCGAGCGCGTCCATCCGCTCCGCCGAGCCCACCTGCACGACAGCCCGCCAGCCTCGCTCGAGCGTGCGCTCGAGAAGGCTAGGCAGCACGCGTTCGAGCGGCTGGCGGTCGAGCTGGTAGAACAGCACCTCGGTCTTGGCATCGTCGGGCATGATGGCGGCACCATAGGCCGGTTGGGTGGCCGCGCAACAGAGGCGCCACCCACGCCCTCACGCGATATGCACAAGCCTCGTCCGCGTGCCGCGACGACAGCGCCGACGAAGAGTCCTTCGTCAGCGGAGCTATATGGGGTATGGTTGCGTTACGGCCTTGCGGTGAGCGCCCTCACGGGCTGCTTGCTGTGGCCTGGGCCGGTGCGCGGCGGGCGATTGCGGTGACGCTTCGCCTGCCTGCGCGCCGGTTCCGCCGTCTACCAATTCCTCATCGATCGTAAGGGTTTGCGCCCTTGCGCAGGTGCAGGCGGATCGGCACGCCGGGAAGATCGAAGGTCTCCCGGAGGCTATTCACCAGATAGCGCACATAGGATTTCGGCAAAGCGTCCGGCGCCGAGCAGAAGGCGATGAACGTCGGCGGCCGTGCGTTCGGCTGCGTCATATACCGCAGCTTGATACGGCGGCCCTGGACGGCCGGTGGCGTGTGCCGGTCGATCGCGCCCTCGAGCCAGCGGTTGAGCTTCGCCGTCGGCAGCCGCTTGTTCCAGGTGCGGTAGGTTGCAAACACCGCCTTCAGAAGCTTGTCGAGACCGCGCCCCGACATCGCCGACAAGGGCACCACCGAGACGTCCTTCAAGTCCGGCAGCAGCCGCTCCATGTCCTCGCGCAGCTCTTTCAGCCGCTTCTGCTTGTCGTCGGCCAAATCCCACTTGTTGAAGGCGATAACGACGGCGCGCCCCTCGTTGGCGGAGAGCTCGCCGATCTGCAGATCCTGCTTCTCGAACGGGTGCATCGCATCGACGACGAGGATGACGACCTCGGCGAAGCGGATGGCGCGCAACGTGTCGGTAACGGCGAGGCGCTCGACGCCCTCCTCGACCTTGGCTTTCCTCCGCAAGCCCGCCGTGTCGTAGAGACGGAGCATTCCCTGCGGCGTGTCGAGATTGACGGCGATGGTGTCGCGCGTGAGGCCGGCCTCGGGACCGGTCAGCATCCGCTCCTCGCCGAGCAGCGCGTTGACCAGCGTCGACTTGCCGACGTTGGGGCGGCCGATGACCGCGACGCGGATGGGCTTGGCGGGATCGAGCGCCTCCTCCTCGGTGAGCGGCTCGGCTTCGCCGTCCGTGTCCTCGGCCGGCTCGGGCGCATCACCCGCTGCCAGTCGCTCGGCGATCTCCGCCTCGAGCGTCGCGATGCCTTCGTTGTGCTCGGCCGAGATGGCGGTCGGCTCGCCCAAGCCCAGCGAGTAGGCCTCGTAGTAGCCGCTTTCGCCCGCCCGCCCCTCGCACTTGTTGACGACGAGCAGAACGGGGCGCCCGGAGACGCGAACGACCTCGGCGAACACCTCGTCGGCCGGCGTGATCCCTGAGCGTGCATCGACGACGAAGAGGACGAGGGCCGCCTCGCGGATGGCGATCTCGGTTTGCTGGCGCATGCGGTGCGACAGGCTGCCGGGCTCGCCCTCCTCCAGCCCCGCCGTGTCGGTGAGGGTGACGGGGCAGCCAGATAGGTTCACGTCGGCCATCCGCCGGTCGCGCGTCAGCCCCGGCGTCGGATCGACGAGCGCGAGCTTCTTGCCGACGAGCCGGTTGAACAGGGTCGACTTGCCGACATTCGGCCGGCCGACGATGGCGACAATGGAGGGCATGGCTGCGCTTGGGCCGTTTCTCGATGATCAGGGATGCCTGCGCCTATACCACGTTCCAGATGCCCGACGCCAATCACCCGGCAGGGGTTTCCTGGATGATGGCAAACGGCGCCCACAGCCATTGGACAGCCCGCTCGGCCATTGTAGAAGCTCGGAGGGCCGTCACAGCCGCAAAGGATTCGCCAGATGCATCGCGTGGGCATCATTCCCTTCGACATCAAGGACGATGCCGTGGCGCTCCTGTTCGTAACCTCGCAAACGCGCGGGCGATGGATCCTGCCCAAAGGGCGCATGAAGCGCGGCGAAACCCATGCCGAGGCCTGCCATCGGGAGGGTTTCGAGGAGGCCGGCGTCCGCGGCGTGGTGCTCGAGGACTTTCCTTTCACGGTGCCGATCAGCAAGCAGACGGGAAAGGGGATCGAGGTGATCCCGGTCACCTACTATCCCTATCTGGTGCTGAAGCAGGAGGACGACTGGCCGGAGCGCAAGCGGCGCGAGCGGCACTGGGCCCTCATCGAGGACGCCCACAAGGTCGCCTATCGCGAGGATTTCCTGTTGCTCATCAACCAGTTTCAGGCGCTGAGAACGTGGATTACAGAAGCCGCAAAAGTCCATAAAGCGCAGCCGCAAGCAGAGCTGTCGCCGGTACCGTGATGACCCAGGCCGCCGCGATCGACCACAAGAAGTGCCGCCGCACGAGGTAGCGGCTGCGCTTGACGAAGCGGCTGTTGAAGGCGTCATCGGCGGTCGCGTTGAGCTTGTGCCCGGGTCTGAGGCGTCGCCGATTGGGGTTCTCGCGGTATTCACGAAGGAAGCCGACCCCGAACACGGCGCCGACGGCAATGTGTGTCGAGCTCACCGGCAAGCCCATCCAGGACGCCAGCAGGACCGTGATCGCGGCCGACAGCGCGACGCAAAACGCGCGTGGCGAGTTCAGCCGCGTGATCTGCTCGCCGACGACGCGAATGAGCTTCGGCCCGAACGTCGCCAGGCCGATGGCGATGCCGAGCGCGCCGACAAGCATCACCCAGAACGGAACCTCGACCTGTACCGCGAGCGCGCTCGGATGGCCGAGCGTCGCCACGATCGCGGCAAGCGGTCCGACGGCGTTGGCGACGTCGTTGGCGCCGTGCGCGAAGGAGAGCAAAGCAGCGCCGATGATCAACGGCAGATCGAACAGTGCACTGATGTCGGAGCGCTTGTCCGAGATCCGGGACAGGCGGCGCGCGATGTAGGGATGGGCCAATGCCCAGGCGGCGGCAAAGCTCGCCACCGCGACGGCGGCGATCGCCACCTCGCTCGCGTTCCAAATGTTCTTCAGGCCCTTCATCGCCATGTAGGCCGCGAAGGCCGACGCCATCAGGGCGATCAGCAGCGGCACCCAGGTGGCGGCGGCGCGCAGCCGGTCGGGGGCGTACAGCACCCGCGACTTCAAGACATGCAGCAACAGAGCGGCAACGACGGCGCCGAAGATGGGCGAGATCACCCAGCTCGCCACGATCTGAAGCATCGTGCTCCAATTGACGATGTCGACGCCGGCCGCCGCGATGCCCGAGCCGACGATCCCGCCGACGATCGAGTGGGTGGTCGACACCGGTGCGTTGAGCGCCGTCGCGATATTGATCCAGACGGCGGCGGCGAACAGCGCGCTCAGCATCAAGGATTGGAACTGGTCGACGCTGACGCGGTCCGGGGCGATGATGCCGCTCGAGATCGTCTTGACGACGTCGCCGCCGGCGAGGATCGCTCCGGCGGTTTCACAGATGACGGCGATGACGATGGCTGCGCCGATCGTCAGCACGCGCCCGCCGACCGCCGGCCCCATGTTGTTGGCGACGTCGTTGGCGCCGATGTTGAGGGCCATGTAGCCGCCGACGATCGCAGCGCTGACGATGAGGATGGAGCCCTCGGCGGTGAGGCCGAAGCGGCTGGCCGCAAAGACGGCGACGAGCACGAGGAACAGGAAGGAGGAGCCGATCGGCAGGATCGACGACCAGCTTCGCGAGAGCACGCTCCACCCCGCATCCATGCGTCTGAGATCGCTGACGTAGCGGTGCTCGGGATGCTTGCGTTTTTCGGACATCGGCGCTCGGTCGGCTGCGTGGAGGGCGACCGGCTCGGTTAGCCGGTCCCGCTGGGCGTCCGGTTGCATAGGGGGGAGTGTGGCGGGGCGTCAATGACAGGAGCGTGCGAGCGCGCCTTTGTCCCACGTCAATCGAGGCCGACGGTCAGCTACCCATGTCCTTCGCGTCCAGTCATTGATCTGACCAGCGTTAGCGCGGAGACGAGGATGAGGGCGGCGCCAACCCATTGGACCCAAGCCAACGATTCGCCGAGGAAGGCAAAAGCCATGGTGACGCCGAAGGCAGGAATGAGGTTGAAGTAGGCGCCGGCCATGGAGGCCGGTACCGAGCGCAGTGCGGACAGGTACAGCCAGTACGCAGCAGCGTAGTAGAGCAAGCCCGAAAGTGCCGCTGCGGCGAGCGTTGCCGGTGTGAGCACGCTCAGCTGCCCTGGCTCACCAAAGGCCGACAAGGCGATCCAAAGAAGAGCCGCCCACGCCAGACCCGCCGTCTGTTGAATGGCGACTGTGAAGAGCGGATCGACCGAGTCGCTGATCTTGCGCGAGAGCACGGTGTAGAAGGCGCAGCATAGGACCGCGGCGAGCACGAGCATGAGCCCCAAACCATCAGCGGCGATGACGCGGCCTCCGCCGGTCACATTCGTCACCAATACGACCCCGGCCAAACCCACGGCAAGGATGGCGATCATGCGGCCGCTCGCGGGCTCGCGCAGCCACAGGACGGCGAGGCCGAAAATCAAGACCGGCTCGGCGGCCCACATCAGCGTCACGACGCTCGCCGACACGGTCGACAGACCGAACAGCACGAGTGTGTAGGAAAGCCCCGGATTGAGTGCCCCGAGCAGAGCGATGGGGGCAATCAACGCACGGGGTGGCGCCGCACTCTTCGTCAACACCACCGCGAGCCAAAGGACGGCGGCGCTCGGTGCGAGTTGCAACGCCAGCAGCGGTACGGGTGGAACAGAGCTGAGGAGAGCTTTGCTGATGACCGTCGCGCCACCCCACAGGGCGCAAGCGACAATCAGTTGGGCAACGGGAATCAGTCGAGCGGGCGAGCTCGCCATGGCTAGGCCTCCGAAAAACGGATCAGACGATCGTGCGGCGTCTCAGGCGCGGATCATGGCTCGCGCACAGTCGTCCGCGTCGCAGCGATCGTAGCCTGGCCTTTGCGGAGGTTTGCCCATCCGAAAACTATAGCAGCGGTGGCGTAGCCGGCAATGGCCGCCTAGTTCAACGCCACCAGCTCCGCGTCGTCCCTCAGCACGAACATGCGGCTGTCGGCGACGATGGGCTGGACGAAGATCTTGCCGCCGAGATCGCGCTGGCCGGAGACCTTGCCGGTCGTGGCGTCGACGCCGGCGATGGCGCCGGATGAGGAAACCGCCCACAGGCGGCCGCCGGCCAGCACCGGTCCGCTCCAAATGCCCTCGCCCGGCAGCTTCGTCGCCCAGCGGATCTCGCCGGTCGCGCGATTGAGCGCCACGAGCTTGCCCGCGGTATCGACGACGTAGACCGCGTCGCCCGCGACCCAGGGGGTCTCGATGCCGGCGATCGAGGCCGACCACATCCGCTCGCCCGTTTCGGCCGAGGTCGCAATCATGCGGCCGCCGTGGCCGATCGCATAGACGACGCCGTCGGCGATCGCCGGACGGCTCGGATCGTTCAAGCCCGCGACCGAGGAGCCGGCCGCACTTTGCCCGAGCTGATCCGACCACACGGGCTCGCCCGAGTCGGCCCGGAACGCCATGACATCGCCCGTCGGGAAGGTGACGACCACCTCGGCCCCCGATACGGCGGGGCTGATATTGTTCAGCATGCTCGCCTGCTCGGGAATGCCGCGATAGCTCCAGATCTCGGAGCCATCCTCGGCGTTGAGGCAGAACAGGCGGCCCTCGATGGTGACGGCGTAGACACGGCCGTCGGCGACCGTCGGCGAGGCGCGGGCGGGCGATCCGAGCGGTTTCTCCCAGAGCTTCTTGCCGCTCGCCGCATCGAGCGCGACCGCGAAGCCAAAGCCGGTCGTGGCGATGACGCGGCCGCCATCGGCCGCGATGCCGCCGCCGAAGCCCTCGTCGTCGTCCTCGGTCTCCGGCACCAGGCTCGTCGACCAGGTGCGGCTGCCGCCCGAGGCCGAATAGGCCGAAACCGTCGAGGCGGCGTCGAGCACATAGACGCGGCCCTGATGCATGATCGGGCTCGCGGTGAGCTTGGTGTCCGAGTTCGAGCCCTTGCCCGCGCTCACGTTCCACAGCGTCCGCAGGCCCCCTTCGAGCGCGAGATGCCCCGGCGCATTCGAGGCGATGCCGCCGGGCTGGCTCCATTCGATGTTGGGCAGCGAGGCCGGCACCGCAATCGAGCCCGTGCTCGATTCGAGATTGCTCGCGAGCGGATCCTCTTGCGTCAGCACGGCGACGCGCTTGCCCGGAAGCGGCGTCTCGGTCTTGGCGAAAGGATTGATCGAGTTGAGGCTCGGCAGGCTCGGGCCGCCGCCGTCCGACGAGCAGCCGGCGAGCGCAGCCGTGATTGCGCACACCGCCACGATCGGAATAAGGCCGCGTCTCAGTGCGCGCATCGCCCCACGTCCTCAGTTGGTCGCCGCAGCGGGCTTGGCCGTATCCGCCGCAATCAGCGTCAGCATCATCTCGGCCCTTTGCCGCAGGCTCTGCGGCACCGACGGGTCGGAGATCAGAACCGTGAACTGCTTCTGCGCCTCGTCGATATTCTTGGCCTTGTAGGCCGCGAGGCCGAGCAGCTCACGCGCAGACGAGTTCCACGTCCCATTGGGCACAATGAGAG
Source organism: Hyphomicrobiaceae bacterium (assembly GCA_046348995.1). Taxonomy (GTDB): domain Bacteria; phylum Pseudomonadota; class Alphaproteobacteria; order Rhizobiales; family Hyphomicrobiaceae; genus JANNSX01. Next base: position 412,688 of record JAXMDB010000001.1, on the reverse strand, counting down.
GGGTGAGCCGATTCTGCATCTCGGTAAAGTCGGCCTCGTCGATCCGCATCTCGGCCGCCTTCAGCTGTGCAAAACCGCGCAGCTGCGAATCGGTCGCCGTATCATCGGCCAGGCCTTGATATTGGGCGAGCGCCTCGGCCTTCTTGCCGGCTGCGGTCGCCTCGGCGGCGAGCCGGAAACGGGCGAGCGACTGATAGCCCGAGGGGGCATCCTTGGCGATCGCCTCGAGCGCGGCGATCGATTCGGCGGCCTTGCCATCGCGCGACAGCTGCAGCGCCCCTTCGAAGCGCGCGCCGGCGTTCTCGGCCCGGGTCTGCTGCCAATACTGCCAGCCTTTGTAGCCGGCGACGCCGAGCACGATGGCGAGCGCGACGGCGGCAATCACAGTGCCGTACCGGTTCCAGATTTCCTGGTAGCGTTCGCGCCTGAGGTCTTCCTCGACCTCGCGGATGATCTCGCTGTCTGACATCGTGCCTCTCGCCCATCGGGACCGGCCTGCAGCCGGCGGGCCTTGATAGCGCGCAAGGGGCGATGGTGCAAAGCCTCAGCCCCCTGACCGAAGCCATCCTCCCCCCTGTCTTTAAGTGCTGAGGGTTTTCGGCTTTTTTGGGGAGGGGGCGGGCGAAGGCTCGTCTTTGAGGGCGTAGGTGTGCTCGGAGGCCGGGAACGAGCGGGCTTTCACCTCGCCGGCATAGGCTTCGATCGCCCGCCTGATGCTCTCGCCGACCGCCCCGAACTCCTTGACGAACTTGGGCACGCGGGGGGAAAGCCCGAGCATGTCTTCCATGACGAGGATCTGGCCGTCGCACTGAGCAGAGGCGCCGATGCCGATGGTAGGGATCGGGCAGGATTTCGTGATCTTGTCGGCGAGCGGCTCGGAGAGGGCTTCGAGCACGACGGCGAAAGCGCCGGCCTCCGCCACCACCTGCGCGTCCTCCTCGATGGCGGCCCACGCGTCGCGCGTACGCCCCTGCGTCTTGAAGCCGCCGATGACGTTGATCGACTGCGGCGTCAGCCCGATATGCGCCATCACCGGGATGCCGCGGTCGACGAGGAAGCGGATGGTCTCGGCCATGCGCTTGCCGCCCTCGAGCTTGATCGCGCCGCAGTCGGTCTCCTTCATGACGCGCGCCGCATTGCGGAAGGCGACCGAGGGGCTCTCCTCGTAGGAGCCGAAGGGCATATCGACGACGACGAGAGCATGCTTGGCGCCACGCATGACGGCGCGTCCATGCATGATCATGAGATCGAGCGGCACCGGCACCGTCGACTCGTAGCCGTGCATCACCATGCCCAAGCTGTCGCCGACGAGCAGGAAGTCGACATACGGGTCCGCGATGCGGGCCGTGTGGGCGTGATAGGCCGTCAGCGACACGATCGGATCGCCGCCCTTGCGGGCGCGGATCTCGGCCGAGGTGACGCGTTTCGTCGGGGCTTGGACGGACATGGCCACTCCATAGCGGATCGGGTCACGGGAGTCTGTGGGAGCCGCCCGCCAATGTAAATGCGGGCCAGCGCAGGGCTGGGCGGCTAGGGGAGTCTTGGCCGCGTCCACGGGCGGCCTTCGGCCTCGACCGTGACCGGATCGCCGAGCCTGATCGCACCACCTTCGAGCACCCGGCCCGAGACGCCGCCGCGCCAGGGCCGGGCGAGCGCCCGCATAAGGTCCGGATGGGCTTCTGTCATGCGGGTGCAGGGGAAGGTCGGGTGCATGATCTCGACGAGGATCGGCCCGATGCGGACCAGCGCACCAGCGGCGGCCGGCAACACGACGCCTTCGGTCAGCAGATTGGCGCGGCGGACGGTCCAGGCGAGGTCGACAGAGCCGTTCGCCGGATCGAGATTGGCGAGCGCCGCCCGCCAATCCTCGACCGCGAGCAGCGTCACCTGGCGGGTCTTGAGCTTCGCGCCCTTGTGGTCGCCAGATATGCCCGCTGCGACGGTGACCTCGGCCGCCTCGATGACCCGCATCGGCTCCCGGCGCGCGCTGCGCACCGCAATACCGACGAGGCGGCTACTCGGGCCGCTCACCCCTTGGCGATCTCGACGAGCATTGTCGCACGAATGCGCTCGCCGGCTTCCCCCGGCAGCGATGCAACTGCGGTGAAGAAGGCGATGATCGCGTCGCAATAGCTGGCGTCCTGGTACTTTTCCTCGGCGACGATCCCGATCTGGGCGTCCGTCAGGCCGCTCGCCTGCAGGGCCGGGGCGACGGCGGTCCAGTCGGCGTCACCGGCCAAGGCGCGAGGCGCACCCGCGGGCACGAGAATAGCCTCCCATAGAAGCTGACCCTGCCTGTCGAACGCCGCGCGAAACCGCTCGTCGGACTTCAACTCGGCGAGCGCGATCGGACCCTGCTGCGCGAACGTACCACAGAACGCGTCGCCCTTCTCCGTCTTGATGAGCCTGAGAAACTCGAGTTGATTGTCGATGTTGCGCTTGATGGTGTCCGCGGAGGCGGCGAGGACGCGGTCGGCGTGCTTGCGGCGCAACCCGGCGCCGACCTCCGCGGCCGCGGCCATGATCTCGTCCTTACCCTTCGTGTTGGCCACCGTCTCGAGCTTGGCGACGGCGTCGGCGTAGTCCTCGGGCAAGTGCTGCTTGATCAGACGGAAGGTGGCGAGCTTCTCGAGTTCGGCTTCCATGTCGGCCCGCGTGACGGCCGGGTTCCAGAACGCGGAGAGCACGCCGCCGGCGAGCTGAGCAGCGGCCAGTGCCACGACAGCCACCACGACCAGCCCGAGAAGCTTGCGCGATCGACTCTCCTGCGCCATGTCGGGTTCTCCCTTGTCCTCACAACGGCTCGAAGACCTCAGACTACGCCATGCCGGCGGCCTTCGGGTACGAAAACCGTGTAACGATCACGACGGAATGTCGACCATCGCCGGAATGACGGGCACGCCAATCAGCGCCTCGTGGCCCCAGAAGACCATCAGCAGATAGGCCACGACGCCGACCGCGATGGCCGCGATGTCGCCGCCGAGGGAGCCCTTGCGGTCGCCGAGCGGGCCCATGGCCGACCGCCTGCCGACCGAGATGCGGTCGTACACCGCCCACATCAGGAAGCCACCGAACAAGAGCAGCGAGGCGCCGTCGCCGTTGGCGATCAGATGCGCCAGCGCCCAGGTCTTCACCGACGCCAGCATCGGATGCTTGAGCTTGTCTCGAATACGCGAGGGGATATAGGCCGACGCCAGCATGATGAAGGCGAGCAGCATCAGCAGCATCGTGATGTGGCGCGTCCACAGCGGCGGGTCCCACAGATCCGGCGCCACCAGCCGCGCCTCGCCGTAGCCCTTGGCGATCAGGTAGATGCCGGCGAGCGAGACGACCGCGAACAGAATTTTGTAGAGCGTTTCGCCCATGCCGTAGATCAGGCGATGACGGAGGTTCTGATACGCCGGCACGAGATGGATGACGAAGAAGATCAGCAGTCCGGCGACGAGCAAGCCCATGGGTGCCTCGTGAGATGCGCTGCTAAGCGGCCTTGGAATAGCACGACTCGGGGCAGCCTGACGATGGCGAGAGCGAGCGGCAGTGCCGCCCGCTCCCCTGCTCTTCAAGCCGGCAAGCGCTTGTCGTAGTCTTTCTGCAGCTGTTGCCAGTGATCCCAGAAGGGTGCCGGCTCCTCGCCGCGCATCCGAGCGAGGAGGATGTCGAGATGCGCGTGCCAGCCGGCGCTGACCTTGAGCATCAGGTTGCGATCGGGCAGCCGGAGGTGAATGACCGTCAAAAGCACGTCATGCCCTTTCGGCGTCAGCTCGAAGGAGACGCCGCCGGTCGAGCCCCAGGTGAAGGCGAGCTTGCGCGGCGGATCGAGCTCGGTGATACGGCTCGCCATGCGGTGCTCGGCGCCGAAGCCGTCGGGGCGCGTACCAGGCGGGGTGGTCAGCGTATCGTTCTTCCAGACCAGCTCGAACTCCGAGCCCATCTGCATCGTCATGTCGCCCGAGGCGAGCCACTTCCGCCTGAGCTCGCTTTCGGTCAGGTAGGACCACACGCGCTCGATAGGTCCGGGAAGCAGACGCTGGATCTTGAGCGTCGACGGCTCCGTCAGCTCGCCATACACGAGCATCTTGGGGATCGTCGTCATCGGCCGTCTCCTGTCTTTGTTGGGGGGCTTTGGGTCTCGTCCTCCTCGCGCAGGAGGCGCTCGAGGACGTCGAGCCGGTCGCTCCAGAACCGCTCGTAGGCGGCAAGCCAGTCGTGAGCGCTCGCGAGCGGGCCGGGATCGAGACGGCAATGGTGAACGCGGCCTTTGATCTCGCGCCGGATCAGCCCCGCCTTTTCCAGCGCCTTGATGTGCTTGGAGGCGGCGGCAAGGGAGATCGTGAAAGGCTCCGCCAGCTCGCCGACGGTCCGGCTGCCATCGGCAAGCGCGGCAAGCATGCGGCGGCGGGTCGGATCGCCCAGGGCGTGGAAGATGTCGTCGAGAGCGGTCTCATGTTCAACCATGAGGTTGAATATAGAGCCACGCCTTCAATTGTCAACAGATTGGTTGAATGAAAAAGGCCGCCGGAGAAATCCCCGGCGGCCGTGAGCCTTGGCGTTGTCCCAATGCTGGCGCTACGCCGCCTGGCGGATCGGCTTGCGCTCGGCGTTCACCTGGTCGAGCGGCATGCCGAGCGCCTTCTCCATCAGCGGCACGACCTCGGTCGCGAACCGGTCGAGCGACTTGCGCGCCTGCTTACCGGTCAACGTCGGATAGTGCATGAAGCAGCCGAGATGCGTCGTGCCCAGCGCCTTCACGGCATTCACGAGCACCTCCGCGACGTGGTGAGGGTCGCCGACCGCGACATTGCTCATCATGGTCTCGAGCGAGGGCTCGTCCTTGTAGGGCGGGGCCTTCACGAAGTAGCCGTCGAGCTCGATCTTGCCCGAGCGCATGGCGGCGACGATGCGGGCGATCTCGCGCACGCCCTCGGTCGCCTTCAGCCCTTCCTGCTTGTCGTCGGTGACGAAGACGCTGTGATTGACGCAGAGCGGCGCGGTCGCCGGATCGACGCCGGCGATGCGATACTGATTGTCGATGTGCTTGCGCGTATCGAGCGCCGGCGCGATGCCCGCATTGCCGTAGCTGAAGTACGGCGTGTAGCCGCCCTTGGCGATGCGCTGGAGAATGACCGGCTCGAGCCCCGTCACATAGATGTCGGGGTTGTGCAGCGGCCGGATCGAGAGCGGGCACTTCGGAATGTCGTAGTGCTTGCCCTTGTAGTCCACCCAGCCGGTCTTCATCGCCATGTCGACGATGTCGAAGGCTTCCAGCGCGAGCTCGACCTTGTCCTTCGAGTTGCGGCCGAAGCGGTCGAACTCGTGCTGCTGGTAGCCGTAGCCGAGACCGATGACAGCGCGGCCCTCGCTCTGCACGTCGAGCAGCCCGATTTCCTCGAGCACGCGCAGGATGTGATAGAACGGCAGCACGATCACCGCCGTGCCGAGCTTGATGCGCTTGGTGAAGCCCGCCGCATAGGCCGCCATCATCAGCGGCGAGGGGCAGATGGCGTAGTTCGTGAAATGGTGCTCCGCGAACCAGGCCGTGTCGAACCCGGCCTGCTCGGCGCCTTCGACCATCATGCGGCAATTCTCGAGCACCTGGCGATGGCTGGTCGCCGTGTCGGGCTGGGTCATCAGGTTGAACAGGCCAAGCTTCATCGGGTGGATCTCCAGTCGAGGAACGGGCTGAGCAGGTGCGGTACGATTGAAGTAGCAGGACGGCTCACCTTGCCAGAGCACAAATAGTCGCTTTGGGGGTCAAACCAAGCAAGGCTGTATTGCACTGCACGCCTTGCCAGCCGACGTGACGCTGGACGAGCATCGGCCTGCTAACCAAGAAGATGTGGATGGAGATCGCAATGGGAAAGCTCGCAGGACAGGTCGCTCTCGTCACGGGCTCAGCCATCGGCATGGGAAAAGCCCACGCGGAGAGGCTTGCGCAGGAAGGCGCCGCCCTCGTCCTGCAGGATATCGATGGCACCCGCCTCGAGGCGACCGCCACGGAGCTCAGGGCAAAAGGTGCCGAGGTCCACACGATCGCCAGCGACATCTCGGATGGGCCCGCGACGTCGGCCGCGATCGAGAAGGTGCATGCCGCGCTCGGCCACATCGACATCCTGATCAACAACGCCGGCATCTTCGATCACTTCGGGCCGATCGAGGACATCCCCTTCGACGCCTGGGAGCGCATGTTCGACGTGCACGTGAAGGGCTCGTTCGTCGCGACCAAGGCGGTCGTGCCCGGCATGAAGCAACGCCGGCGCGGCAAGATCATCAACATCTCCTCGGTGTTCGGCATGGTCGGCAGCGCCTCGCACTCCCACTACTGCGGCGCCAAGGGGGCACTGCTCGCCATGACGAAGGCGTGGGCGAAAGAGCTCGCGCCATCCAACATCATGGTGAACGCGATCGCGCCGGGCGGCGTGTGGACGGAGCTGTCGATCGCCGAGATGGGCGGCGTCGAGAAGGTCCGCGAGCGCGAGAAGACGGTGCCGCTCAAGCGGTGGGCGCAGCCCGAGGAGATCGCGCACCTGGCGCTGTTCCTCGCCTGTCACGAGTCGGACTTCATCACCGGCCAGGTCGTGAGCCCCAATGGCGGCTCCTACATCGTCGGCATCTGAGATCGCGAGCGGCCTGCCAATCCGGGGACGGCACGAGAGGCGCTGAAGCGGACGAGCGCCGGTGGTGCCCACCTGCCTCCGATGCGTCCCCGGCATGCGGCCGCCGCTTTTGCATGACGCGCCTCACGCCGCTAGTGTGACGGCCATATTGGCATGAGGAGCGCGCGCGATGGCCGACTTCAAGGACTACGAGAGCTACGACGGCCTGGGGCTCGCCGAGCTCGTACGCCACAAGCAGGTGTCGCCCTCAGAGCTGCTCGATGCCGCGCTCGCCCGCGTCGAGCGCTACGACCCCAAGATCGCCGCCTGCGTGCATCTCGTCGAGGACGTGGCGAGAAAGCACATCGCCAAGGGTCTGGGCGACGGCCCGTTCGCGGGCGTGCCGTTCCTGCTCAAGGATTTGGGCTGCGAGGCCAAGGACTTCCCGGCAAGCTCCGGATCGCGCCTCTTCGCCGACACGCATTGGACGTTCGATTCCGAAATCTTCCTGCGCATGGAGCGCACGGGCCTCGTCACCTTCGGGCGCACGACGAGCCCGGAAGGCGGCATCGGCCCGGCGACCGAAGCGCAGGTCTACGGCAAGCCGACGCGCAATCCCTGGCATCTCGGACATACGTCGGGCGGCTCTTCGGGCGGCTCTGGCGCGGCGGTGGCAGCCGGGATCGTGCCGCTCGCCCACGGCAGCGACGGTGGCGGCTCGGTGCGCATCCCGGCCTCCTCCTGCGGCCTGTTCGGCCTGAAGCCCACGCGCGCGCGCCTCCCCGACGGCCCGGCCTCTGGCGAAGGCTGGGGCGGCATGGCGATCGACGGGTTCCTGACGCGCTCCGTGCGCGATACGGCGGCGCTGCTGGACGCGACCCATGGGCCCGATCTCGGCGCCCCCTATTGGGCCCCCGCCGTCGCCTGGCCGTTCCTGGAGGAGATCAAGACGCCGCCGAAGCGTCTGAAGGTCGCCGTCTCGAGCAAGACCTTCGCCGGCACCGACACGCATCCCGAATGCCAGGCGGCGGTGGCCAAGACCGCGAACCTCCTCGCCGGTCTCGGCCACGAGATCATCGAGGCGGCGCCCGAGATCAACATCATGAAGCTGATGCGCGGCTGGGCGGACGTCGTCGCGGCCGGCACGGCGCTGACGGTCGAATCCGCCGAGCGCGCCCGCGGCCGCAAGGTCGAGGACCACGAGCTCGAGGGCGTCACCTGGGGCGCGCTCGAGCACGCCAAAACCGTGCGCGGCGCGGATTATCTCGCGGCCATCAATACCGTCCACGCGGTGGGCCGGCGCATGGCGCGCTTCCTCGCCAACTACGACGTGTTGTTGACGCCGACGCTCGGCGAGCCGCCGGCCAAGGTCGGCCGCTTCAAGCCCGTCAGCCGCGATTTCCTCGACTACCGGCTCGGCCCCAACGGCGTGCTGCCTTACTCGCCCTTCACCGCGCTCTTCAACGCCACCGGCCAGCCGGCGATCTCGGTGCCGCTGCATTGGACGCCCGACGGGCTGCCGGTCGGCGTGCATTTCGCGGCGAAGTTCGGCGAGGACGCGCTGTTGCTCAAGCTCGCCGCCGAGCTCGAGCAAGCCGCGCCCTGGTTCGACAAGCGGCCGAGCTTTCAGGGCTGAGATCAGCACTGCGGCTGGCGCGCATGGCTTGAGGACCCCCGATGGCTGATCGCGCCGCCCAAGGCCGGACAACCGCGTCGAGCTCGCCGCGCGACCTCGCCCGTTCCGGGCTTGCGCTCGCCGTCGGCTCGGCGCTGCTGTTCTCGACGAAGGCGATCTTCATCAAGCTCAACTACGGCTACGACATCGACGGCATCACGCAGCTCGTGCTGAGGATGGGCTTCGCGCTACTGCTCTATTTGGCCCTCGGCCTCTATGCCTTCAGCCGCCGGCGCCGTCGCGGCGAGCCGACGGACCTCTCGGCCCGCACGATCGCGCAAACCTGTGCCGTCGGCCTCCTCGGCTACTACTTTTCCGTGTTCGTCGATTTCCAGGGCCTGCGCTACATCACGGCGCAGTTCGAGCAGCTGCTGCTCTACGCCTACCCGACCTTCGTCGCCATCCTCGGCTATGTGCTGTTCCGGCACCGGCTCAAGGCGGCGCAGATGGCCGCGCTCGGCTTGACCTATGCCGGTCTCGTCGTCGTGTTCGTGGAGAACCTCGTCAGCCTGGGCGACCAGGTGCTGCTCGGCGCGAGCCTCGTGCTGACGAGCTCGATCACCTATGCGCTCTACCTCGTGCTGGCGCGGCCGCTCATCGCGCGCATCGGCAGCCAGCTCTTCATCGCCATCTCGATGATCTTCGGCACCTGCTGCCTCATCACGCATTTCCTGATCGTCAACGGCCCGGCGGCGATCCTGGTGCCCGCCCCCGTGCTCGGCTTTTCCCTCGGCATGGCGATCCTGGCGACCTTCCTGCCCTCCGTCCTCGTCAGCGAGGCGATCGCCCGCATCGGCCCCGTCTCGACGAGCATCGCCGGCGGTGTCGGACCGATCGCGACCTCGCTGCTCGCCGTTCTCATCCTCGGTGAGCCGTTCACGCTCGCGCAGGCGCTCGGCACCCTCCTCGTCATCGCCGGCGTCGTCGTGCTGACGCGCATGCGGTCTTTGCCTCCGTAGGCCAACCATCGCTAGAATGCGTGCAGCAGAGACTGAATCGGGGATCACACATGGCGACTGAGAAGTCCTTCGCCGAGATCGCGGGCGCGGGGATTGCCGGCCTCGCCGCCGCGGCGATGCTCGCGCAATCGGGCTGGCGCGTGCGCGTGCACGAGAGAGGCCGGGAGCTGCGCGAGATCGGTGCCGGCATCTACCTCTTCGAGAACGCGTTGAACGCGCTCCGCCAGATCGGCGTCTACGACAAGATCGCGGCCGCCGGAGTTCCCTCGACGAAGGGCCGGCTGCTGCTCGACCACAACCACCGCGAGGTCAACATCCGCCGGATGAGCGACCGGCTGCCCGAGCTCATCGTCGTGCTGCGCACGGAGCTGCACAAGAGCCTCGCCGAGAAGGCGATCGAGAGCGGCGTCGAGGTGGTGACCAACTCGCTGGTGCTCGGCGCCGACCCGGAAGGGCGGCTCGAATTCGAAAGCGGCTGGGGGCCAAAGGCCGATCTGTGCATCGGCGCCGACGGCGTGTTCTCACGCGTCCGGGATTCGCTGAAACTCGGCACCCGCATCGTCGACATGAAGGACGGCTGCGGCCGGCATCTCATCCCGCGCCGGCCCGAGGACAGCATCAACACCCAGCGCATCGAGATGTGGAACGGCGGCCGTCGCGTCGGCATCTCGCCGGCGAGCAAGGACCATCACTACATCTTCCTCTGCTGCCCGGAGAGCGACCTCCAGGGCCGCACGCAGCAGCCGTTCAATCTGGAGACCTGGATCGAGAGCCATCCGCAGTACCGGGGCTATCTCGAGCGCCTGCCGCGCCATCCGCAGGAATACTGGCGGCCGTTCTACAATGTGACCTGCTCGTCCTGGTCGAAGGGCCGCGTCGCGGTCATCGGGGACGCGGCGCACGGCATGGCGCCGAACTTGGGCCAAGGTGCGGGCGTCGCGATCGTCAACGGCGTGGTGCTGGCGAAGCTGCTCGCCAAGGACAACGACGTGCCGGCCGTGCTGCGCCGCTGGGAGGCCGCCGAGCGGCCTTACGTCGACAAGACGCAGTACATGTCCTACCTCTACGGCGCCGTCGGCACCCGCTGGCCGCGCAGCCTGCTCGGATTGCGGAGCAAGCTTCTGCCGCTGCTGTCGCGTGCGGACTTGTGGCAGCGCAGCCTGCGCGTCGCCCTCGATCACAAGCCGGCGGCGTGAGGCGTCATGCAGAAAATCGAAGGCTCGGGCGAGCCGGTCGTCTTCGTGCACGGCAACGGATCGACGCACGAGACGTGGGGGCCGACGATCGCGCCGATGACCGGGCATTTCCGCTGCATCAGCTACGATCTCCGCGGGCACAGTGCATCGGCCCCGCCGCTCGGCGAGGCGCACCTCGACATCTTCGTCGATGATCTCGAGCGGGTGCGCACGGATCTGAAGCTCGACCGTATCCGCCTGGTCGGCCACTCGCTCGGTGCGTTCATCGCGGCGGCGTACGCCGTCCGATTTCCCGAGCGCGTTACCGCCCTGGCTCTGCTCGCGGCCCCGGCCGATCGCAGCGACGCCGATCGGGCGGCAGGGGCAGCGCTGATCACGCGCCTGCGGGCCGAGGGCGTGGCGCCGGTCATGGCGTCGCTGGTGCAGAGCTGGTACCGGCCCGAGTTTATCGCCCGCGAGCCCGAGGCGTTGCAGGTCAGGCTGCGTCAGATCGCGAGCATCGCCGACGACGTGTTCATCCGCACGTACGCGCTCTATACCGAAACCGAAATCGCACCGCTGTTGCCTCAGATCACCGCGCCGGCGCTCGTCATGACAGGCGAGCTTGCGCGCGGCTGCGGTGCCGAGGTCGCGCGCCGCGTTGCGGAGAAGCTCTCCCGCGCGTCCCTCGTGGTATTCGACACCCTCCGCAATGGCATCCTGACGGAGATTCCGGACAAGGTGGCGGAGGAGCTGATGCGGTTCTTTGCGGCGCAGTGATCGGGCATGCTCCCGCCCGACGTCCATTTCAACCGTAGGGGCGACCGGCAGGTCGCCCATTTGCAGAAATGATATCCTTTGTGGCTACCTACGATCTCCTCTCCCCGTACGCTTGCGTTACGGGGAGAAAAGCACCGACGCGCATCTCGAGCGCAAGGCCAGTCGTGACAGTGGGCGAGCTGCCGCTCGCCCCTACGGCACGGCGGATGTGGCAAGACCGGTGGGGCGACCGGCAGGCCGCCTACTCTTTTGGCAGTGATCTCCTTTGTGGTTGCCCCTCACCCTTCACTCTCCCCGTACGCTGACGCTACGGGGAGAGGAGGAGAGAGCCGTGCCCGCCTCACGCGACAAGGACGCGCCGTGCATCCGCCTCTCCCCGTCGCAGCCGTTGCTGCGAACGGGGAGAGGGTAGGGTGAGGGGCAGCTACGCCCACAAGCACATCATTTCCCCAATCGATACGACCATGCTAAGAAACGGATGCGTGTCCGTAGGGGCGAGCGGCGCTCGCCCCTCTTCGTTCCTCCATCGCGGTGCCAAGAGGGGCGAGCGCCGCTCGCCCCTACAGGATAACCCCGCGTTCACCATATCTGAAACAATCATCCGCAAACTTATCCCCGCTCACTCCGCACGCCCCCATACTGCGCTCAGCCCTGCCGCCAAGGGACCGGAACGCGCGCTGGTGGATCGGTAGCAGGGAGCGTCGTGGGTGCTGGACATAAGCTATCCGGCGCTGACCTGCCGCTTGCGATGGGGAGAACCTGACGCAAGCTCACTCTCGCGGCGGATGTCCGCGAGCGGCTCTTGGCAACAGGAGCCACGGCGGCAAGCGAAGCCCACGATGACGGCGGAGTGGCATCGGCCACATCCGAATGATTCTCTCACGGGCCGGCCACTCCGTCCCCTTGGATTGTCTCTCATGCTCTCGGGTCCGGCGAGGACCGCGGAGACGGCGGAGCGTTGGCTGTGAAGTCGCGACCGGGCTCAACTCTTCGCCTTTCGCTCTTTGACAATCGAATAGACAAAGGCAAGCGGCCACCAGCGGCAGCGGCCTCGGCACGCCCCCTCCCCATCGTCATCCCGGCGAAGGCCGGGACTTGTCCAGGCATCGAAAATACGAGGAGCCTTCCCGCGACAACGAGACGTCGTGCCCGACAGAGGCCCCGATGGATGCCCTCGTTCGCTGGCAGGACAAAGGCGTCCTCGCGGGACACTGCCGACTGCCGACCGCCTCCCCGCCTCACCCCTGCCGGATGAGCTGCGCGATCGCGTAGCGCACGATGCGGCCGGCAACGTAGGCCGCGGTGCCGGCGGGATCGCGCTCGGGCACGAACTCGATCATGTCGAAGCCGGCGAAGGTCGCTTTGCGGCGGATGCCTTCGAGCAAGGAGATCACCTCGAGATAGGTGAGGCCACCCGGCGTCGGCGCGAGCACCGCCGGCATGATCGACACGTCGAGGCTGTCGCAGTCGATCGTGAACAGCACCTTGGAGCCGCCGGGCACATGCTTCAACACCGCCGCGACGCCCTCCTCGTGGACCTTGCGCGCGGTGACGATCTCGACGCCCCACTCCTTCGCCGCCTTCACCTCCTTGGCACGCGCGCTGCCGACGGAGCGCATGCCGACCTGGATGATGCGCTCGACATGTCCCATTTCGGAGGCGCGGCGCATGGTGGAGGACAAACCCAGCGGCTCGTCGTGCCGCTTCTGGCGCCAATCGATATGGGCGTCCACCTGCACGATGGTGATCGGCCCGTGCTTCTCGAAGGCCTTGATGAAGGGGATCGGCGTCGAGTCGTCGCCGCCGATCATCACCGGGATCGCATCGCGCTCGAGGATGGCGCGCGTCGCCGCCTCGATCATCTCGCGGTTGCCGGGGCCGTCCTCGGGATGCGTGTTGAGATCGCCGAGATCCGCCAGATGGAAGGTCGAGCCCTCGGGATAGAGCGTATCCTCGAGATCGAAGTCGTAGTGGTCGAGCCAGCCGCTCTCGAGCGCCAGAGCCTTGCGCATGGCCTTGGCCGAGCCTTCGAAGACGCGCCCGTCCTGGCCCTTGTAGGAGGTCGCATGGGGGGCTGCGAACACCACAGCATCGGCATCGAGCTTCTTCAGGTCGCGGACATTGGTCGCGCCGCAAAAGGGAAAGTTGGGGGGCGTGAAGGTCGGGGAATTGGGCATCGCAGGCTCCTGAGGCGTTGGATAGGGGCGCCAGCGCTAAGCTTGCGCCTGGCCGCGCCCTTGGCAAGCCCGTCGAGGGCCGGTCGGCCGCGCGGGCGGCGCGGGACGGCACGCGGCTTGCAGGGCGCAGGTCATGCCCCGTCGCCAGCCTCACGCCCTCGCCCAAACGCTCGATGCGATCGCCTACCGCATCGTGCTCGCCTGCCTCGGCGGCATGGCCCTGACGATCGCGATCGCCGCTCTTTACCTTGCCAAATCGGCGATGGGCATCGACCTCATGGACGGCCCCTCGCCCCTGCACAGCCTCTTCTTCGGCTGATCCGCCTTACAGACCGCGGACGAGATTGCCGAGCATCAGCAGCAAATAGCCGATGACCGCCAGCCAGAATTCCTGGTGGGGCATGTATTCGGGGATGGGGGCGACGCCGAGCCGGCTCAGGATGCCAAGGCCGACGAGCAGCACCGAAATGACGAAGATGAAGATCGTCGGCGGGTTCAGCCGCATGAAAACCTCCCAACGGGACACCAAGCTCGCCCGACTTGTAGCGGCTCCCGGCCGTTTGTGCATCTGGAGGGGCGGACACGATCCCGCTATTGTGCCAAACCCGCCACAGGCTCTTGCGCCCGCCAATTCGGCATCCCTGACCCGACATCAAGCCTCTGTCCGCCTGTCGAGGCGCGGCTAAGGTGGAGCCCTGTGCTCGCGCAATAGGGACATCACATGGCCAGTATCAACAACATCTTCGGCGGCTCGGCGTCGTCGACCTTCATGGGTCTGCCGGCCGGATCGCTCGACAAGGTCGCGCCCGGCATCGCGGTTCTCGGCGCCCCCGCCGCCACCCCCTACGCCGTGACCGGCCCCTACGCCGCCGGCATGTCACAGGCCGTGCGCAAGGCCGTCGCCTTCTACGGCAACGCGCTCGACAACATGGACTTCGACTTGATGGGCCGCATCCGCGGCGAGGGCAAGAAGACGGTCGCCGACTATGGCGATCTCCCCTGGGACGCCAAGGATTTCGAGAAGAACCGCGCCGGCATCCGCACTGCGATTTCGGCCATGCTCAAGGCCGGCGCCACGCCCGTCGTCATCGGCGGCGACGATTCCATTCCGATCCCGGTCTATCAGGCTTTCGAGGGTCACGGCCCGCTCGACATCCTCTTGATCGACGCCCACACCGACTTCCGTGACGACGTCAACGGCGAGAAGCTCGGCCTCTCGAGCACGATGCGGCGCGCCTCCGAGATGAGCCAGGTCGGCAAGCTCATCATGGCCGGACAGCGCGGCATCGGCAGCGCCCGCGTCGCCGACTACGAGGAGATGGGAAAGCGCAAAGTGTCCCTGGTCACCGCGCGCGAGATCCATGCCAAGGGCATCCAGTCGACGCTGGATGCGATCCCGGCCGGCCGCAAGCTCTGGATCAATCTCGACGTCGACGCGATGGACCCGTCCATCATGCCGGCGGTCATCGGCCCGGCGCCGGGCGGCTTGAGCTACTGGCAGGTCGTGGAGCTGATCGCAGGCGCTGCCGCCAAGACCAACCTCGCCGGCTTCTCGATGGTCGAGTTCGTGGCGGAGAAGGACACGTCCGGCCTCGCCGCGCTGACGCTCGCGCGCATCCTCTGCAACGTCATCGGCATCATGGCGCGGGCTTAAGGAACAGCCGGAGCTCCCCCGTGGCACCGCTCCGGCGGTCGCTACGGGGCGCTCGCCTTAAGCGAGCTCAAATGCATACCAGCCCTTGAAATCGCCCGTCGCCGCACCACATCGTTTGACCTTGCCGGAATAGTCCGGTATCAGGCGAGACGATGATCGAGCGGAACACCAGATTGATAGGCTTCGGCCGACGACAGGCGCCCCTCAGCGCCTTGGGCGTCGTCTGCCTCTCTGGTTCTGCCGATCTGCGGAGCTGAACCTCCCGAAAATCGAGACCAGCGAGAGACGAGCCCTGAGGACCTTGATCCAATTCCTCCGGTCCCCTGAGCTCGAAAGCCTCCTCGCCATGTCCCCCTACCTCATCGCCTTCCGGCCGGTCACGGCTACCGATCTGCCCGCGATCCAGGTGTTGCAGGATCAGTGCTTCGGACCCGGCCGCTTCGCCCGCGCCGCCTACCGGGTGCGCGAGGGGCTGCCGCTCTATTCCAAGCATTGCCTGTGCGCGTCCATCGCTGACGAAGTGGTCGCCTCGCTGCGCATGACGCCGATCGAAATCGGCGGCACCGGCGACGCCTTGATGCTCGGTCCCTTGGCGGTGACGCCGCGGCTCGCCGGTCAGGGCATCGGCCGGCGGCTCGTCGCGGAAGCCTTGCAGCGGGCTGAGAGCGAGGGCATCCGCCTCGTGCTGCTCGTCGGCGACCTGCCCTACTACGGCAAGTTCGGCTTCAAGCCCGTGCCCGAGGGCCAAATCGTCATGCCGGGCCCGGTGAACCCGGCGCGGCTGCTCGCGGCCGAGGTGACCGACGGCGCGCTCGGGGCGTATCGCGGCATGGTGGCCGGTGTGAGGGCGTAGGCGACGCTCACAGGTCGCCCCGCTCGCTCTTTTTCCTGTCGACCCCCCACCCCAACCCTCCCCCTCAAGGGGGGAGGGGGAGCCTGCCTCGATCGGGGGCGGATGAGGCTGAAAAATCCGAGTCAGACGGCGGCCTGCCATCGACTTCGTCTTGGCGGCGGTGTCCCCCTCCCCCCGTGAGGGGGAGGGCCGGGGTGGGGGGTATGCAAAAACAAAGATGCCGACGGCGAGAGGCTTGCCTCCCACTCAATCCGCCAGCTTGCATGCAGGTCTCAGCGCCTGTGGAGCTGCCGACAGGAGCTGCAGATTAAACCGGACGACAAACCGATGTGCCGCGACTCGAATCGACCGCACACAACGCGCATCCGGATCAGCTTCGAACTCGTAATCGGCGGGCTCCCTCTGATCCGCCGTGTCCGGCGCAGGCGGCCAGCCATGCGCCGCCCTCACAAAGACGCGAAAGCGCATTTCCTGACGTCGCAGAGCGCCCCTATCGCAAGCGATCTGTTCAGACCCGTAGTCGAGCGGGTTATCGCAAGCGAAATTCCAATTATTGACGAGTAATCGGTAGTCGCCCGCGTGAACGGCGGCGCTTGCCTCTCGATTGGGGTCTCGAACTTGGATGTCACGAAGGATACGCTCAAGCGTGGGGCGCTTGACGCATACTGTTTCAGGATCTTTATCCGCCTCTGACAGCAGCGGCGGGAAATTGGGACCGACCATTGTACAGGCCGCTACGCCGGTGATCCCAGTGCCCACTGTACAAAAGGCAGTACTGATGCACACGAGTGCAACTCGAGCCCAGGCAATGAGCAGCTCATAATCCTCTGCTGCCTGTCGTCGGAAGAATCTTGGCGGCGGTGTCCCCCCTCCCCCCGTGAGGGGGAGGGCCGGGGTGGGGGGTAAGCCACAACACGGATGTCCGATGCGAGACGCTGGTACGCCCCGCTCAATCCGACTGCGGAGGCCCGAAGACAATGACCGAGTTCCGCCTCGTAATCGCCGCCTCCCGCCGAAGGTGACGCTCACCCCTTCGCGGCCCGCGCCAGCTCGTACAGCGCCAGCGCGGCGGCGAGATCCTCGTGGCCGCCGCCGCCGGATTTGAAGACGGTGATGTCGTCCGGGCCACGGCGGCCTTGCGCCTTGCCTTGCGCCAGCTCGAAGAGATCGGCGATCCGGCCTTCGTCGAGCACGCCCTCCGAGATCGGCCCGATGACGTCGCCACAGACGCCGACCGTCGATTGGCGGCTATCCACATAAAGCCGGCCCGAGCGCTTCACCGCCTCGCCGTCGGCCTCGCGGTAGATCGGCGTGTAGCCGCCGACGAGATCGACATGCGCGCCGGGTTTCAGCCACGCCCCCTTGACGATCGGCTCGGTCGCGAAGGTCGCGGCGTTGACGATGTCGGCCTCCGACGCGGCCGTCGCCGGATCGGCAGTCGCCGCGGCGCGGAAGCCCGCAGCGGTGAGCTCGGCCGCGAGCTTCTCCGCATTGGCGTGCGTCCGGTTCCAGACCAGCACGCGCTCGATCGGCCGCACCGCCGCGTGCGCCTTGACGAGGTGTGGCGCGAGCTTGCCGGCGCCGAACATCGCGAGCACGCGAGAGTCCTTCCTCGCCAACAGATCGCTCGCCACCGCCGAGTTGCTCGCGGTCTTGAAGAAGGTCTCGGCGACGCCGTCGATGGTCGCCATCGGCTCGCCGGTCGTGCCGGAAAACAGCACATAGAGGCCGACGACCGAGGGGATGCCCTTCGCGAGATTGTCGGGAAACACGTTGGCAATCTTCATGCCGAACGCCTTGTCGCGCATCCAGGCGGTCTGGATCAGGCAATCGTTCTCCCCGCCCTTGGGCGCCGGCTGGGTGAGGATCGTCCGCTCGAGCGCATCGACGCCGGTGCGGTACATGGCGGTGAGCGCCGCGACCAGCTGACGGTAGTCGGCAATCCGGTTGACGGTTTCGCGGTCGATGACGAGCATGGGAACCTCTGGGATCGTCGGTTTCGCGCCGACTATAGGACATTGTCGGCGGTGCCGGTGCGTCTGTTTCGCGACGTCTGTAGGGGCGACCGGCGGGTCGCCCCTCTTCGATCCACCGCCTTAGGGCCGAGAAGGGCGACCGGCAGGTCGCCCCTACAATTGGCCGCGCCACCGGCAGGCCAATCGCACCAGCCCCGGCTTCCCCCTTCCCCCACATCCCTCTATAAGACCTCACGGCCCCCGAGAAACCTCGCGGGGCCGTTCGTGTGCCGGCTCCACGGCGCGAGAAGGATCGGAAAGTCATGGCGAACGTGGTGGTCGTCGGCGCGCAATGGGGCGACGAGGGCAAGGGCAAGATCGTCGACTGGTTGTCGGAGCGCGCCGACTGCGTGGTGCGCTTCCAGGGTGGCCACAACGCCGGCCATACGCTCGTCATCGGCAACAAGACCTACAAACTCTCGCTGCTGCCATCGGGCATCGTGCGCGGCGGCAAGCTGTCGATCATCGGCAATGGCGTCGTCGTCGATCCATGGGCCTTGAAGAAGGAGATCGAGACGCTGACAGCCATGGGCGTCACGATCAATCGCGACAACCTGCGCATCGCCGAGAACGCGACGCTGATCCTGCCGCTCCACAGTGAGCTCGACGCGCTGCGCGAGAAGGCCGCGGGCGCGACCGCCATCGGCACGACCATGCGCGGCATCGGCCCGGCCTATGAGGACAAGGTCGGCCGCCGCGCCATCCGGGCACAGGATCTGGCGAACCTCGACACGCTGCCGGCCAAGATCGAGCGGCTGCTCGCCCATCACAATGCGCTGAGGCGCGGTTTGGGCGTGGCGGAGGTTTCGCCGGCGGCCCTGCTCGAGGCACTCAAGGGCATCCGCGACAGCGTGTTGCCCTATGTCGACACCGTGTGGGCGCTCATCGATGCCAAGCGCAAGGCGGGGAAGCGCATTCTCTTCGAGGGCGCGCAAGGCGCTCTCCTCGACAACGACCACGGCACCTATCCGTTCGTGACCTCTTCCAACACGGTGGCGGCGCAAGCGGCGACCGGCTCGGGCATCGGCCCGGGCGCGCTGCACTATGTGCTCGGAATCACCAAGGCCTACACGACGCGGGTCGGCTCGGGGCCCTTCCCGACGGAGCTGCTGGATGAGACCGGCGAGACGCTCGGCAAGCGCGGTCACGAGTTCGGCACGGTGACGGGCCGCAAGCGCCGCTGCGGTTGGTTCGACGCCTGCCTCGTGCGCCAGACCATCAAGGTCGCCGGCATCGACGGGATTGCTTTGACGAAGCTCGACGTGCTCGACGGCTTCGACGAGCTGAAGGTCTGCGTCGGCTACGAGCTCGACGGCAAGCCGATCGATCATCTGCCGGCTGGCCAGTTCGCGCAGGCGCGTGTGAAACCCGTTTACGAGACGATGCCCGGCTGGCCCGAGACGACGCGCGGCGCGCGCAGCTGGGCCGATCTGCCGGCCCAATGCATCAAATACGTCAAGCGCATCGAGGAGCTGATCGAGGCGCCGGTGGCGCTGCTGTCAACCAGCCCCGAGCGCGAGGATACGATTTTGGTGCGCGATCCGTTCGAGGGGTAGTGGGAGCAACCGGTGTCTCGTTAGACTAGTGCAGTATATGGAATCTCAGATTTTGCGACAGGCACATTTAGAAAGCCGTGTCTCCTGAGGAATGAGCTGACGCTCGCAACGGCTTGAGGGCTTGCCGCAGGGCCAACAAATATTTTAGCCACCCGTCCAGATAGTTGAAATGGCACCTTTAGATATGGAACAAGCATAGAATCCCTCACTCTAAATGATACCTGACTCTCTAAAACTGATTTTCTACCTGGCACAATTAATCTCACCTCTTTCTCGTGTGAGTATGCGACATGCTTGCAGCCTATGACATACGGCACAATTCGACCTACAAGAGCCGCACTAAGCTCGACCATCGACTCGAACTCGGGCAGTGACGGCACTACCGAGATCGCCCTTCCAATCGCCTCTTGAATCCGCGCCTTTGCCTTCTTCTCATCATACGTAATGACAGCTCCGAAATTGTTCAGGCCATCCTTGACAGGCTTGTCGCTAATCTTAAATAAACCTGGTGAGAATTCGATGGCTACGCCTCTCGCATTGTCTGCGTACGATCGCCATTGAGATAGGTCGTTATTCGACAAACTAAAGCATGCAATGAAATGCAAAAACAAACTCTTATGAGTTGAAACCAGAGCATCATTCGTAAGCCTACAAAACCTCTTTACATTTTCATTGTTGCTCGCTGCGAATCGCTCGAGAGAATCAACAGCTAGACCCATCCCATAGTGGAATTCGCTCGGATCATTCAAATAATTCGTGTCCGTGAACCAAATCTCGTTTGATCCGATGATACCAGCAAAACCTGCCATGTCAGTATAGTGATATACTGACCCAAGCTGATTGCACGCATCGTCGAGCTCAGCACTCTTCTTCTCGCTCCAGTCTTCGAAATCTTGGATTGCTTTTCGAGCACGATCCGGTCCGCCGACTTTCATGCTGCCCCCCTCACCCCGGCCACCACCACTTGCCCGCGATCACCACGCCTTTCGACACGATCCGCTGCCGCCCCTCGAGGTGCTCGCCGTCGACGTCCACGTAGTCGAAGCGGCCTTCCTCGACGTCGAGCAGCGTGGCGTCGCCCACTGAGCCTACCTTCAGCGATCCGAGCTCAGGCCGCTTCAGCGCCATCGCGGCGTTGACCGTCGAGCGCCGCAGCACCTCCGGCAGCGGCACGCCCAAGCACAGGAACTTCGACAGCGTCGTCACCTGGTCGAAGGCCGGGCCGTCGAGGCAGAGGATGTGGATGTCGGAGGAGATCGTGTCCGGCAGAAAGCCGTTTGCGAGCATGCCGCGCGCGGTCTTGAACGAGAACGAGCCCATGCCGTGGCCGATGTCGAAGAGAACGCCGCGCTGACGGGCGTCCAGCACCTCCGGCCAGATCTTGCCTTGCGCGCCGCACGGCGCATTGGGGAACGGGCGGAAGGCGTGGGTGAGCACATCGCCCGGCCTGAGCAGCGAGACGACCTCGCGATAGGTCGGCGGCGCCTCGCCCACATGCGCCATCAGCGGCAAGCCTGTCGCCTCCGCCACCTCGAGCGCGATCTTCAAGGGCGCGATGCCCTGGTCACCAGACGCATGCCGGCAGACGCGGATCTTGATGCCGGCGATGACGTCCTTGTTGGCGTTCGCGACCTCGACCGCCATCTTAGGGTCCAGCAGGTCGATATTGGCGCTCTCGCCCACCATGACGTTGCGGTGGAAGCCCCAGATGCCGGCGTGACTCACATGCAGGTAGGCGAGGATGCGGACGTCCGACCGCTCGATGACGTGGCGGCGAAACCCCGCGAAATTGCCCGGCCCTGCCGAGCCCGTGTCGACCGCTGTCGTGACGCCGCTCTTTCGCGCGAACGCTTCGGCATCGATCGAAAGCGAGGAGCCGCCCCAGTAGACGTGGGTATGCAGATCGATCAGCCCCGGCGAGACGATGAGGCCCGAGACGTCGCGGACAGCCGCGCCCTTGGCGTCGATCCCCTTCCCCACCGCCGCCACGCGGCCTTGAGCAAACGCCACATCGGCGATCGCATCGAGCCCCTGGACGGATCGATGATGCGGCCACCCTTGAGGACGAGATCGTAGGCCATGCGCCGCGGCCTCCGATGCCCTATACCCCCATCCGATCGAGCATGCGGTAGTAGCCTACGGACGGCGCGAGGAACCACGGCGTGCCGCCGTAGAGCGGCCGCGTCGGGAACGCCAGACCATCGAGCGCGGTCTTGCCTTCCTTCTTGCCGACGATCTGCTGGCCGATGCGGGTGCCGAAATAGCTCGCCAGATTCACGCCCGAGCCACAGTAGCCCATGCAGTACCAGAGGCCATCCTGCTTGCCCATGTGCGGGAGCGTGTCGAAGGTGTAGGCGACGAAGCCGACCCAGGTGTGCGAGATGCCGATATCCTTCAGGTCCGGATAGATGTCGGTCATCAGGCTCTTGAGTGAGGGTAGAGCGACGATCGGGTCCTTCTCGGAGAGCCTCGCGCGTCCGCCGAACAGGATGCTCTTGCCATCCGGCGACTGGCGGAAATAGACGACGATGCGCTTAGAATCGCTCACCGCGCGATCCTTCGGGATGTATTTCGCGGCGCCGCCCGGCAAGGGATCGGTCGCGAGGATGTAGCTGCCGATCGGAATGACGCGGCGGCGATGCCAGGGCGAGAGCGGGCCCGAGTAGCCGTTGGTGGCGATCAGCACATCGCGGGCGGCAATGGTGCCCTTGGGGGTGGTGACGGTGAAGCCCTGGCCGCTCTTCTCGATGCGCGTCGCCGGACAATGCGAGACGAATGTCGCGCCGGCCTTCTCGGCAAGCTTCAGCAGCCCTTGATGGAACTTCGCCGGGTCGAGATGGCCGTGCGCGGGATAGACCACGCCGCCATAGTAGCGGTCGCTCGCGATCTCCTTGTGCTGCTCGGCGCGCGGCACGATCTCCATCGGCACCTCGAGCCCCTTGGGCTGGGTCTTCGCCGTCTTGACGAGATAGTCGAAGTATTTGGGCGCATGCGCGCCGTGGAAGCGGCCGGTGACCCGCAGATCGCAGTCGATGCCCTTCGTCTTGACGATGTCCTTGACGAACTGGAGCCCCTCCATGCCCTCGCGGCGGATGCGGAAGGAAATGTCCTCGTTGTGGCGGCCGCGCAGGTCGTCGAAGGTCGGCTTGATCGAGGTCGAGATCTGGCCGCCGTTGCGGCTGGAGCAGCCGTAGCCCAAATCCTCCGAATCGATCACGAGCGTCGATCGGCCGGCCTCGGCGGTTTCGCGCGCAGCGTTCACGCCGGTGTAGCCCGAGCCGATGATCAGCACGTCGACGGATTTGGGCAGCGCGACGGTCGTCGGCGCCGGACGCGGCGTAATATCCCACCAATAGGGCGTCGACCTGATCTTGCCCGGACGGTTGTCGCGCTCGACGAGCTGCTGCATCGAAGCCTCCCTCGCTTTGTTGGTGGGAGGCTAGCAGGCGCGACGGCGCGAAGCCACCCGGCGGCGGCAGGGCTTCATTGCGCGCGCGGCGCTGCGATGAGCTCGGCCAAAGGGAGAGCGGCGACTGCAACGTTGCAGTCGCTTGGCTCATCCCCAACGCCGCGGAGAGATCTTGTCTCACATCGCACGATTGTGCCGGGGACGAATGCCCATTTCTCATCTTCCTGATCGTACCCCGGCGACCACAGCAGGCAATAGAGGTCATCATCAAGGTGAAGAGCTGGGGCTGGCCGCCATACGGTTGTCCCCTCGTCAAGAAGCTCGACGTAGACCGTCTCGATGATCATCAGCCCACCCTTGCCCGATCGCCACCACCCAAGCCTCACACCGCGGTCCGATTTACCACCTGTACAGTCGTTTGGTGCTAAGGAGCTCTCTACCCGCCCCCGCCCCCCTTTACCACCGCCCCCGGCCGATT
Source organism: Hyphomicrobiaceae bacterium (assembly GCA_046348995.1). Classification (GTDB taxonomy): domain Bacteria; phylum Pseudomonadota; class Alphaproteobacteria; order Rhizobiales; family Hyphomicrobiaceae; genus JANNSX01. Next base: position 389,364 of record JAXMDB010000001.1, on the reverse strand, counting down.
TTGCGTCTGGCGGCGTTCCGCCTATGCTCGCGGCGCTCTGCGAAGCGAACCTGAAAGACGAGATGCCCGGTAGGACGATCAGGCTGGCTACGGTGACCGCGCTCCTGCTGGCGCTCGCTTCGGCATGCCCGGCCTCGGCCGATGCCCCGCCCGAAAGCCTGCGCGACGCCAGGCGTGCCCTGGCCGCCATGCGACTTGCGTCGATCTCGCCGCCGATGTCGATGGGCTATTATCTCGATCGCTTGATGATGGCCGAATCCGGCGGCAACGACGAGGCGCAGAACCCATCCTCGACGGCGCTCGGCCCCTACCAGTTCATCAACTCGACCTGGCTCGACATCGTCAATCGCCATTTCCCTGACGAGATCCGCGAGCTCACGCGCGAGGAGGTGCTGGCGCTGAGAACCGACCGGCGGATCGCCCGCAAGGCGGCCGAGGTCTTCTCACGCGAGAATGCCGAGCTGCTCGCGGGCTCGGGCGTCACGCCGAGCTTTGCGCATTTGCGGCTCGCCTTCCTGATCGGCGGCAGCGCAGCCGTGAAGGTGCTCCAGGCGAAACCCGACGATGCGGTGGCGACGCTGCTCGAGCCGGCGGCCCTCAGGGCCAATCCGTTTCTCTACGGCATGACGGTGTCGGATCTGGTGGCGCGCGCCGAGCACGACTTGAAGCGCAGCGGTCGCTGGCGCGTCTCGGTCGGCAAGGGGGCCAAGGGGGAACGGCTCGGCATCAAGGTGCGCTGCAATCTCGCGCGGCCGAGCTGCCGCAAGTGGCTGGCGCTCAAGAAGCGCAAGCTCAAGGGGCAGCCGGCCAAGACCGCCTCCGCCCCTTGAGCAAAACACATCACACGAGGAAATCGACGGCCTTGAGCTGAGCCTCGGTGACGCCGAGCAACAGCACGGAGTCGCCCGCGCCCAAATCGATACGAACGCCCGCGGCCGTGTCCGTCGCATGCGCGAGCACGTCGTTGAACGTCACGAAATCGAAGGCCGCGTCGCGCAGATCGAGCCGATCCTCGGTGCCGCCGGCGACGAAGCCCTGGATGCGGTCGTCGCCCTCGCCGCTGTCGAAGACGAAGCGGTCGTTGCCGGCGCCGCCGTTCATGAAATCGTTGCCCTCGTCACCGGAGAGAATGTCGGCCCCCGCGTCGCCGAAGAGCTGGTCGGCGCCGAGGCCGCCTTCCATGGTGTCGTTGCCCGCGCCGCCGTGCAGGATGTCCTTGCCGGCATCACCGTCCATGACATCGTTGCCGCCGTTGCCGAACAGCGTGTCGTTGCCACCCTTGCCTTCCATGTCGTCCCGGCCCGCCGTGCCGACGAGGCGATTGGCGCGCACATTGCCTTCGATCGTTGCCATATCCGTTTCTCCGTATCCCGAGTGATCGTGAGGACGGGTGTACGCCAACGCCGCTGACACCAGCCTGAAGGCCGCTGTCAGCGAGATGTCATTTTGAAAGGGTCGCGCCGGCGCCCGCTATTGCGCGGCTGCCTGCCAGTCACGGATGGCCTGGATCGGCCACAGCAGCATGATGACGTTCAAGGTCAGATTGTCGCGAATGGCGACGAGCGCGATGAGCTCGAGCGCGATGCCGAGGCCGATGCTCGCCTTGAGTGGCAAGCGGCTCGCCAGCCAGAAGCCCAGCATCATCATGCCGATGTCGGACATCGAGTTGACGACGCTGTCGCCAAAATAGTCGAGCGACACCGTGCCTTCGCGATAGCGGTTGATGATGAGCGGCGTGTTCTCGAGGATCTCCCACCCCGACTCGATCAAGGTTGCAACAGCCAGCCGATCGCCGAAGCTCCACGAGCGGAGAAGCCAAGCCGCGCCGGCATAGAACAACAGCCCGTGGATGAGGTGGCTCAAGCTGTACCAGTCGGAGAGCTGCTGGGAATTCTCGGGCCCCCAAGATTGCCCGTACCAGAGCTTGATGGTGCCGCAGGTGCAGATCGGCACACGCCCCATCGACAACAGAAGGGCCGCGCTGAAGATCACGATCATGGCGATCGTGAAGACCGCGGGAGGGGAAATGCGCTTGTGCATGCCCGCGAGGCTAGCATGGCGGCCTTTCCATTGGTTTACCCAGTGGCCGCGCTGGCAAAGCGGGCGAATTCGCGTAACGTGGCGCCGCATCGAACGGGAGAGCTCCGCCATGGCGAGCCTGGACTTTGTTTCCGCCCCCGAAGGCCGCGCCTTCATCGCCGAGGTCGCGCGCACGCATGGGCTGTCGCCGCAGCAGGCGGAGGCGGCCGTGCGCGGGCTGATCCCCGAGCTCGTCAACGGGCTCGAGCGCAACACGCTCTCGCGCGGCGGCATCGCCGATCTCCTGAAGGCGCTCGCGACCGGCGACCACGAGCGCTATCTCGGCGCTGGCGACGTTCTCGGCAATCCGGCGATCATGTCGGACGGGCAGCGAATCCTCGGGCACCTGTTCCGCTCCGAGGGCGCCGCCCAGCGCGCCACGCGATTCGTCGAGGGCGAGACCGGCGTCTCCCGCAGCATCCTGTGGCAGATCCTGCCGGGCGTCGCGGCGCTGCTGATCGGCTGGCTCGCGCGGTCGGCCAAGGGCGGGCTCGGGGATGTGCTGGGCAAGCTGCCTGGCGCGCCGCAGACGCGCGCGCCGCGCCCGGCCGTGCCTGCTCCCGCAGACGGCAGGATAGCCTTTCCGCCGACACCTGATCTCGAGAACCTGCCCGGCAAGAGCGGCCCTTACGGCGATCTCTCCGATATCCTCCGCAAAGGTGGCGGCGGCAGTGGCGGCCTCCCCGGCACCATTCGCGACCTCCTCGGCGGTCTGCTCGGCTTCAAGAGCAAGGGCGTCGTCGGCTGGCTCATCCGGCTGATCGTCGTCCGCTACGGCTGGCGCATCCTGACCTATGTCGTCCGCCGCCTGCTGACCGGACGGTAGGCGCGCATCCGATGGCGACCCAAGCCTCCGATCGGCACGCGTCCTCTTCGCATCTGCGCGGCATTGCGCTCGTCGTCGGCGCGGCGCTCTTGTGGAGCACCGGCGGCCTCGTCGTCCGCTCGCTCGAGACGACCGACACCTGGACGATCGTGTTCTGGCGCTCGGCGACCGCGAGCCTGTTCCTGCTCCTCTACATGCTGATGCGGAACGGCCGGCAGGTGCCCGCGCTGTTCTTGCACATGGGCTGGCCCGGCTGGATCGTCGGCCTCTCCTACACCTGGGCCTCGATCTCGCTCATCATCGCGCTCGCTCACACCTCGGTCGCCAAGGCGCTCATCATCCTGTCGAGCGGACCGATCCTCGCCGCGCTGCTCGGACGCATCGTGCTCGGCGAGCGGGTCTCGTGGCTGAGCTGGCTCGCGATCTTCGCCTCCGCCGGCGGCATCACACTGATGGTGTCGGATTCGTACGGCCACGGCTCGATCATCGGCGATCTCGCGGCCTTCGGCATCGCGATCGCGCAGGCGATCGCCGTCGTCACGATGCGGCGGCATCGCGATATCCAGATGATGCCGGCGATGCTGGTTGCGACCTCACTCGCCGCACTGATTTCCCTGCCGCTCGCGGGCACACTCATGGTCTCGGCCATGGATGCGGTGCTGCTGACCTTCTTCGGGGCTGGTCAGCTCGGCTTGGGGCTCGCCATGTTCTCGATCGGCGCGCCGCTCATCCCGGCGGCGCAGGCGGCCCTTCTCAACGTTGTCGAGCCGATCTTGGGCCCGCTGTGGGTCTGGCTCGCATTGGGGGAGCGCCCGAGCGAGGCGGCGCTGTTGGGTGGTGCGATCGTGCTGGCGGCACTCGCCGTACACACGGCGGCGGACCTGATGCGGCGGCGATGAAATGCGAAAGCCGCCCGGTGGGGGGACCGGACGGCTCTCAACGTGGAGACAGAAGAGACTGCCGATCAGTAGCGGCAGGGACGGGCGTGCGCGAAGCAGCGATAGCGGCGCTCGCCCTTGAAGCAGGTCATGCTCGAGTCGGCCGCGGCATCCCAAGAGGCCCACTGCTTGCCGTACTCGGCGGCGACGAGCCAGGCCCAGGCCTGACCGGCCTGCATCTTGGCCTCGTCCTCGGAGGCCGCGACGCCCTTGCCGTGATGATAGTGATCGCCGAAGCAGGTCTTGCCGCCCTCGCTCGTGATCGTATGCAGGAACGAGAACCCGTCGTGGTGCCGCTGGCCGGTGGCGCCAGCCCCGGTCGCGCCGAGCATCAAGACGGCCGCAGCGGCCGCGATCGCAACTTTCAGCATCTCTACCCTACTCCCGAGTTGACCGGCGGAGCCGGCGACAGTGTTCAACCGCCCCCGATTGCGTCGATGGCAATTGGGGTTAGCTTAACGAATGAACACTGGAGTAGAAGCGGTCAACGAGCCTTGCAAAACAAGGTCAACGGGAGATCAGCGAGAAACGGCGACTTGTACTTGCACGCCCTATTTCGCCGCCACGCAGATGATCTCGATCCGGCATTTGGGGCTGAACATCTTGGCCTCGACGGTGGCGCGTGCGGGAAGGTTCGCCGGATCGACCCACGCCTTCCAGACCTCGTTGTATGCGGGCGCGTCGGCCCAGTCGGCGATGAACACGGTCGCCGAGACGAGCCTCGCCTTCGAGGTCCCGCAGCGCGCGAGCATCTGGTCGATGTAGGCCAGCGCCTGCTTGGTTTGCCCGGTCATATCGAGGTCGAGGTCGTCGGCGACGGAGCCCGCCAGAAAGACGAGCCCGCCGGCCTCGACCGCGTTCGACAAAATTCCACCTTCCGGCTCGTGCCGGGTAATGCCGCTCATGGCTCGTTCCTTGGTTAATGCGCCATCAGCACCGGCACCTCGGCATTCCAAAGAATGTGCGAGGTGGCGCCGCCGAAAATCATCTGCCGAAGTCTGCTCGTCGTGTAGGCGCCCTTGACGACCAAGTCGGCCCCGAACGCCTTCGCCTCGGCGAGATGGGTCTGTCCCGTCTGGCCGCCGGGTTGGGTCACCGTCTTGTGCGTGACGTTGATGCCCGCCGCATCGAGGTGGCTCGCCAGCATGTGGCCGGGCGGGCCCATGAGCGAGCCGTCGTCGACGGTCAGCACCATCACCTCGTGCGCCTTCATGAGGAAGGGCATCGAGAACGCGACGATGCGCGCCGTTTCCGTCGAGCCGTTCCAGCCGATGAGGATCTTGTTGCCGAGCGTCCGCGGCGCGGTGGGCGGAACGATCAGGAGCGGGCGGCCGCTGTCGAAGAGCGTCGCCTCGAGCAGGCTCATGCGCGGCCGCGGACGGCCCGAGACCGGGCGCGCCAGAATCGCCAGATCGAAGATGCGCGCACGCGCCGCGAATGCGAAATCGTTGAGCGAGCCGTCGTTGCGCCAACCAAACGACGCGCCGCCGCGGCTCGGACCGGCCTCGGTCAAACCGGCGCCGCGCATGTTTCGCTCGAAGCTCCCACGCAGCTCGGCGACATCCTTGCTGTCGTCGGGCATCTCGAGCAGCACGGGGGCGGCGCCGGCCGGCGCCATGGCCGCGATCTCGGTGAATCCCGTGACGGTCGCCGCACCCTCGATGTAGCTGCCGAAATTCTCCATCATGAGGCGCGCTGCGGCGAACACCGCGTCAAGCCCGTCGTGCTTCTCGCAGGCAACGAGTGCTGTCTTCATATTCATTTCCCCAAGGCAGCTTTTTGTGATCCGGCTGCAGCTTGTGGCAATTGTAGCACGATTTTTTGGGCGTGGGCTCAGAACATCGGCTCGTCGTAGCGGACGGTCCCGTCCAACACGAGGCCCTTGATCGCCGCCTTGCCGTCGTCGTCGAGGGCGACGATCGCCTTGAGATCGCCGGTGCGGACCTTGGATTCGAGCTCCAGTCCGGCGCCTTCCGGAACGAAATAGCTCTCGATGCCGTAGTGCATCTCGAGCGTGACGCTCGTGTCGCCCGGCCAGGTGTTGACGACCTCGCCCCGGATCACGGCCTGCCCCGGCGCGAGCGCTTGGGGATAGGTCTTGCTGGAGGTGATCACGTTCCAATCGTCCCCGGCTTGAGCGATCGTGACATAGCGGACGTCGCCATTCTCAATCGTCTCCCCATCGGGTCGCGCCACCCGCACGATGCCGTAGCTCAAGATCACGTAGTCGCCGCGAAACAGCGAGCGCGGGTCGACGGGCACCGTTTTCAGGACGATCTCCCGGCCATTCTTCAGGTGAAGCATACGCGATACGACGATCTGACCGAGCACGCCGGTCTGTGTCAGGAGCACGATGGCGAGGGCGATCCAGGTGTTGACGCGGAGCATGGGTCAGCGCGCCTCCAGCGCAGCAGGGGGGTCCGGACGCCTCAGCACCTTGTAGGCGACGAGCGCGAGCAGGATCACGAGAACGCCGGCGATGAGGAAGAAGAGCGAGGTGTCGAGCAGCGTGCCGAAGGTCTTGAAGTAGATGCCGAGCAGCTCCATCGAGAGCGCGATGTAGGACACCCACATGAGACCGCGGTTGTCGGTCATGGCGGCGGCGACGAGCCCACCAACGAGCAGCGTCAGGGTAGCGGCCCCGAGCATCCACAGCGGCATGCCGTTGTGCGCATGCCAGGGGTCGGCGTCGTAGCCGCTCCACAGATTGCCGTCGATGAACTGGATGGTGAAGAGCGCCGCGAAGGCCACCGCGAGACCATAGGCGGCGCCGGGGCGGCTGACCGCCAGCACGCGGTCGATCGGATCGCGGAGAGCGAGCATGATCAGCATCACCGCAAGCCCGATGCCGAGCGTCAGCCAATGGCCTTCGCCGATCTGCGTCAGATAGCCGATCAAGATCACGAAGCCCGACAGCGAGATCGCAAGTAGGTGATAGCCCGTGCGCCAGCGCGTCGTCACGGTCAGCGCGGCGAACAGCGCCGCCCAGAAGATCAGATAGGGCCAGTACAGCGTATTCGCGAAGCCCGTTTCCCACGCGCCCCAGATGCCGCCGAGGATGATCGCCAGCGCATAGGCGGGGTTCGAGCGGAACAGGAGCGCGGCGACCGTCGTGCCGATGCCCCACCACAGCACCGCGCCCGGCGGGTGCCCCTCGATGTGGTACATTTGCGCGATCAGCATGATGGATGCGCCGAAGATCGCCGAGCCGAGCAGCACCGCGGCGTGGCCGAAGGCCGGGTGATTGCGCACGTAGAGCCAGGCGGCGAACCCGTAGGCCGCCCACATGCTCCCGACGAGGAGCCCGAGCCGCGCCAGCCGCGGCATCTCCTGCCAGTTGGCGGCGACGAACATCATGATGCCGAAGGCGAGCAGCGTCGCACCGAGCACGGCAAGCACGCCCGACAGCCCGAAGCGGGCCGAATTGCGATCGAGCTCCTCGCGGATGGCAAGAGCGCCGGGATCGGTCACCCAGCCCTTGGCGCGCCACCCCTCGATGTCCCGCTCGAGCCGTTGCCGGTTCCAGATCACGTTAGGCTCCCCGTATTGAACGTTGTTCAAATATAGGGCTGGCGCAGGCCCGGCGCAAGGGTGCTGTAGGGCAAATTGATGTTGCACCTGAAACTCGGTGCGGCTGGCGGGTGGATCGCTCAGCTCACCGCTTCAGCACGTCTGGGACGATCTCGGCCTCGTCCTCGATCTGAATGATATCGCGGAAAGCGTGCCAGGTCGCATGGCCGATGAGCGGGAAGGCGATCACGAAGCCGACGAAAATCGTCGCGATCCCGACGCCGATCATCGCCACGATGAGGGCGGCCCAAAGCAGCATCGGCTTCGGATTCGATGCGACCGCGCGCAAGCTCGTCGCCACTGCCGTCACGACATCGATGTCGCGGGTCATCAAGAGGGGCACCGACACTGCCGTCATCGAGAAGACCAACAAGGCCAGGATGCCGCCGAGCGCCGTGCCTGTAACGAGCAGTCCCAAGCCGCTCGGCGTGAACAGCAGCGTCTGCACGAAGGCCTCGACCGGCGGCAGGCCTCCGCCGCCCAGGAACAGCACGAGCAGCACGAGAGCGAGCTCGACCCAGGCGAGATAGGCGATCATCAGCACGACGCCCATGATGGCGAGCTGACCCGGCGACTTGACGCCGACGAACATCGCGTCGCGCACATCGACCGCTTCGCCCGTCTCGAGCCGGCGGCTGACCTCGTACAGCCCAACGGCCATCATCGGTCCGACGAGCAGGAACCCGCCGGCGAGCACCAGCACCAGCGATTGCCACCCGAGCGACAGGAGGCCGAAGGCGAGCGCCAACGCGGCGAGCGCGAACGCCGCTCCATAGGTGAGGCTGAGACCCGGCACGGTCCACAGGTCGCGCCAGCCGGCACCGAGCCAATTCCAGGGCGCATCGAACGGCACATTGGCGCGCACGAAAACATGACTGGGGGGCGCAGACGCGCGATCCGCTGTGGTCTTGTCACCCGGCACGACGACGGCCATCCCAGCTCTCCTTCAATCGGCGTCTCGGGACACCGCGCGCGGCGCCTCGGCCGGCCGCGGACTATCCTCGAGCACGCGCCAGCCGGCGCCTTCCAAGTCCTCGAACTGACCCGAGTTCAGCGCCCACAGGAACGCCACGAGCGCGGCGAGCCCCAAGGATAGCGCGATGGGCACGAGATAGACCAGTGAGGTCATGTGCGATCCGCCTTCGCAGGACAAGCGATACGGCCGAGCCGCAGCGCGTTGAGGGTGACCGCGATCGAGGAGGTCGACATGGCGATGGCGGCGATGAGCGGCGTCACGTGCCCCGCCATGGCGAGCGGCACGGACACGACGTTGTAGCCGAGCGCGATGGCGAAGTTCTGCAAGGCCATCCGCCGCTGCATGCGCGCGACACCCAACGCCTCGAGAGCGGGCGCAAGCGCCTCGCCCTGGAACACCGCGTCGGAGGCCGTTTGACTGATGTCGGCAGCGGTCGAGGGGGAGATCGAGGCGTGACCGGCTGCGAGCGCGGGGGCGTCGTTCAAGCCATCGCCGATCATGAGGACGCGGCGGCCCTGCGCCTTCAAAGTTTCGATCCGGGCGATCTTGTCGGCGGGACGTTGCGCGCCATGGTAGTCGGCGATGCCAGCTGCCGCCGCCATCTCGGCGACGCGCGCCTCGGTGTCGCCGGAAAGCACCTCGACAGCGAAGCCGGCGCGCTTGAGCGTCGCGACCGTCTCGGCGGCATCGGAGCGCAGATCGTCGCGGAACGCGAAGCCGGCCGGCGCACGGCCCGGCGCCGTGAACCAGAGGACGCTGTCGCCGGTCTGAGCGACACCGGCAAAGCTCGCCGAGCCGAGGCGCGCCTCGCCGTCGCTGGTCCGGCAAACAAGCCCGGAGCCCGGCACCTCCTCGACGTCGGCGGCGGCCTTCACGGGCCCGAGCCGCGCCTCGACCGCACTCGTGAGCGCCCGCGCATAGGGGTGACGGCTGACGGCGGCGAGTGAAGCGGCCGCCTTCAGAAGCGCCGGATCGTAGCGTTCGATGCCGACGAGTTGCGGCCGGCCGAGCGTCAGCGTGCCGGTCTTGTCGAGCACAACCGTGTCGACCTCGGCCAAGCGCTCGAGACCGTCGGCCGCCTTCACGAGCACCCCCTTGCGGAAGAGCCGTTGGGCGGCGGCGACCTGCACGGCAGGGACGGCGAGCGCGAGCGCGCACGGGCAGGTGATGATGAGCACGGCGATCGCCGCCGTCAGCCCCGCTTCCCAGCCTTGGCCGAGCGCGAGCCAGCCCAAGAACGTCGACAGGCCGAGCATGTGGACGAGCGGCGCGTAGAGCCGGGCGGCGCGGTCGGCGAGACGCACGTAGCGGCCACGCCCCTGCTCGGCCGCCGCCATCAGGCGTGCGATCTCGGCAAGCAGCGTGCCCTCGTCGCTCGCCGTCACCTGCACCTCGACCGGCTGGCCGAGATTGATCGTGCCGGCGTAGACGGCATCGCCCGCTTGGGCCATGCGCGGCGCCGTCTCGCCCGTGATCAAGCTCTCGTCCAGCTCGGTGCCCTTGAGGCGCAGCAATCCATCCGCGGGCACGCGCTCGCCGGCGGCGACCAGCAGCCGCATGCCCGGACGCAGCGTCGAGGCCGCGCAATCGCTGACCGACCCGTCGTCGGCAAGCACGCGGGCGCGCGTCGCCCGCAGCGCCAGCAGATTCTGCGCCGCGCCGACGGCTTTGGAGCGGACCTGGTTGTCGAGGAACCGTCCGATCAACAAGAAGAACAAGAGCGTCACGGCGGCGTCGAAATAGACCTCGCTCGAGCCGCGCGTCGTCTGGAACAAGCTCATTGCCGTCGCCAGCGTGATCGCGACCGAGATCGGCACGTCCATGTTGAGACGGCGGCCGCGGATGGCGCTGGCGGCGGACTGGAAAAACGGCTGCCCCGCATAGGCGATCGCCGGCATGGCGATCAGCGCCGAGACCCAATGGAACATGGCCTGCAGGCCCGGCCCCATGTCGCTCGCAAGGCCCGCCCAGACGGACACCGACAGCAACATGATGTTGGCCGCGGCGAAGCCCGCGACGCCGATACGCTTCAAGAGGTCGCGGTCGACGAGCTTCGTCGGATCAGCCTGCGTCGCGGCGATCTCGGCGGCCCTGTAGCCGGCCCGCGCCAGCACATCGATGAGCTCGGGCGCATTCGTCCGGCTCTGATCGTAGGAAACGCTGACGCGCTTGGCCGAGAGGTTCACGCGCGCTAGCGCCACGCCTTCGGCCGCCTTGAGCGCGCGCTCGACCTTCGACATGCAGACGCCGCAGGTCATGTTCTCGACGGTCAACGCAACCGAGGAGAATTTCGGCTCGTCTGGCGTGCAGCAGGCCGCGCCTTGCAGCGGCGACCGCGTCAGGACTTGGGTGGCTGCCATAGGCGCTCTCGCATCTTGAAGGGAATGCCGGTCTCCCACTGCATGGCGAGATCGGCGATCCAGGTGCCCGGCACGAGCGCATCGAGCCGCTCGACATAGATGCCGCCTGCTTGCTCCACGAAGCCGTCGAGCTTGCGGTCGCCGACGTTGGTCACCGGACGCATCAGGACGCCCGTGATCTTGAGCCCCGTCACGGGCTTGCCCGTCTTATCGGCGACCTTCAGCGTCAGCGTGCCGGATGCCGCGTCGAGCGCAAGCGCCGGCTGCCAGCCGAGGCTCGCTTGGGCGTTCGCTTCCCCAAGTGTCGCGTTGTAGTCGAGGCCTTTGCGATAGGCGTCCTCGGTCTCGACGCCGCCGAACGTCGACAACGCGAAATAGACGAAGGCGCCGTTGGCCGCGAGCATCACGCCGAAGAAGGCGAGAAAGATCGCGAGAACATGGCGGCCTTCGATCCGCCGGGGCGTCAGGGCTTGGCTCATGGGCTCGGGCTCTTGAAGTTCGTGGCGTTGGTGCTGACGGCGCCGTCGCCGAGATCAGTGATGACGAAAGAGAAGTCTCTCGAGTCGACGCCGGGTGTATTTGGCCCTGGCGCCTCGACGTAGACCTTGAGCTGGCGCAAGCCGTCGCTGGCGACGGTCACCTTTTCAGGCAAAGCCTCGAAGCCGACCATGCTCATCTTGGCGCCGTCCAAGCCCTTCACCTCGATGCGGAAATCGCGCGCCTCGGGCCGCTTGTTCAAGATCTTGATCGTATAGCCGTTGCGGATGTTGCCGTCCGAAAGTTGGACGAAGAGCGGATTGCGATCACGCAGGACGTTGACCTCGAGCGTCGAGCGCGCCAGCACGGCCCACAGCGTGACGGCGGACACGATCGCGATGAGCGTGCTGTAAAGAATCGTGCGCGGCCGGACGAGCTTCATCGGCGCTTTCAGATGGTGCTCGGCGGCATCCATCTGATGGAATGTGCTGTAGCCGATCAGGTTGGCCGGCCGCCCGAGCTTCCCCATCACCTCGTTGCAGGCATCCACGCAAAGCGCGCACTGGATGCATTCGAGCTGCGGGCCGTCGCGGATGTCGATGCCGGCCGGACAGACGGCGACGCACAGCTTGCAATCGATGCAGTCGCCCCGGCCCTCCCAGCTCTGGCCCTTCTTGTGCGGCCCGCGTGGCTCGCCGCGGTAGCCGCGGTAGGTGACGAGCAGGGAGTCGCCGTCGAACATCGCGCCCTGGATGCGCGGCCAGGGGCACATGTAGGTGCAGACCTGCTCACGCGCGATGCCGCCGAGCAGGTACGTCGTGCCGGCGAACAGTGCGAGGAAGATGTAGGCGATGATCGGCGCGGTGCCGGTCACGAGTTCGTGCGCCAGCGTCGGAGCGTCGCGGAAGTAGAACACGAGGGCGCCGCCGGTCAGCAGGCCGACGAGGATCCAGGAGAGGTGCGTCGCCCCTTTGAGCAGGAGCTTGCGCGCGCCCCACGGCTCCTTGTCGAGCTTCATGCGCTGGTTGCGGTCGCCCTGCCAAAACCGCTCGATGGCGACCATCAGGTCCGTCCACACCGTCTGCGGACAGGCATAGCCGCACCACACACGGCCTGCGAGCGCGGTGACGAGGAAGAGCGAGAGCGCCGACACCACCAGGATGCCGGTGATGATGTAGAATTCCTGCGGCCAGATCTCGACCGGGCCGAGGAAGAGGCGCTGATGCGCGAAATCGAGTAGCACGGCCTGGCTCGGCAGCTCGGGAGCGCGCGGCCAGCGCAACCACGGCAGGAGGTAGTAGACCCCGAGCGCGAAGGCCATCACCGCCCATTTGATGTTGCGGAAAAAGCCGGTCGCGAGCTTGGCGTAGACCTTCTTGCGCGACGCATAAAGCTCACGCGAGGCCTTGGCGTTGACCGCCTCGGCATCGCTCCGGGCGATCCCAGGAGCAGCATCGGAAGCACCCTGTGCCTCCGATACCGCTCGAGCCGCAAGCGCTTCGAGCTGTGTCATGCTCAGTCCAGCAACCTACTTGCCGCCGCCGAGACTATGCACATAGACGGCGAGCTGTTTGATCGTTGTCGGGTCGAGACGGCCGCTCCACGTCGGCATGACGCCACCGCGACCGGCCCGGAGAGTCTCGAGTATAGTCTCTTTCGAGCCGCCGTAGAGCCAGATCTTGTCCGTCAGATTCGGCCCGCCCATGTCGAGCTTGCCCTTGGCGTCCTCGCCATGGCAAGCGACACATTGCTCGGCGAAGATCGCCTTGCCACGCTCGGCCGCCGCCGCATCGCCCGCCTTGTCCGACAGCGAAACGACATATTCCGCTACGTCGTTGATCTGAGCCGGCTCCAGCAGCCCGTCGATGCCGAAGCGCGGCATCTGGTTCTGCCGCGTATCGGCATGCGTGCTGCGGACGCCGACCTCGATGGTCTTGTGGATATCGTCGAGCGTGCCGCCCCACAGCCAATCGTCGTCGTTCAGGTTGGGGAAGCCGGCCCGGCCTTCCGCGCCACGGCCGTGGCAGCCGGCGCAATTGTCGCCGAATACCGCGCGGCCGCCGGCCACGGCGAAGTTGAGGAGGTCGGGCGTCTTCTCGATGTCGGCCAGGCTCGCGAGCTTGATCTTCTCGACAAGCTCACCCTGCGCGGCCTTGCCGGCGGCAACCTCGTCCATGACGCGCTGCCGCTGACTGTAGCCGAGCATGCCTTGCGTGTAGCCCGCCATGGTCGGCCAGGCGGGATAGGCGATCCAGTAGGCGATGGACCAGACGACGCACGCCCACAGCGTCCAAACCCACCACCGCGGCAGCGGCTTGTTCAGCTCTTTGATGCCATCCCACTCGTGACCGGTGGTCTGGATGCCGGTGACGTGATCGATGTCGTGTTGGTTCGTGCTCATGAGAGCCCCCGGTTCAGATCGATATCCTCGTCCCGCCGCAGCGGAACGCGTGCCGCATGGTCGAACTTAGCTTTGTTCGACGGCCAGCAGGCGTAGGCGAGAATGGCGAGAAAGAAGACGATGAAGAACAGCAGCATCGACGTCTGCGATAAGAGGACGACGGTGTCGTAGGTCATAAGCCTCGTCCTCCTATCTCAGGTTCGGCCCGGCTTCGTCGTACTTGGCGAAGTCGACGAGGGTGCCGAGCATTTGCAGATAGGCGACGACGGCGTCGAGCTCAGTCACCGTCTCCGCATTGCCGTCGAAGACGCGGATCTGAGCCTTCGGATAGCGGGCGGCGACCTGATCGGCCCCTGCCGCGTCCGGATTGGCCTGACGCGCGACGTCGTCCTTGGCGTTGTCGATCATCTCTTGCGTGTAGGGCACGCCCAACGCCGCCTGAGTCTTCAACTTCTCGGCGATGCTGGTGTAGTCGAGCGGGCGCTCAGCGAGCCAGGGGTAGCCCGGCATGATGCTCTCCGGCACGACCGCGCGCGGGTTCTTCATGTGCGCGATGTGCCAGTCGTCCGAGTACTTGCCACCGACGCGGGCGAGGTCGGGCCCCGTCCGCTTCGAGCCCCACTGGAAGGGATGGTCGTACATGCTCTCGGCGGCCAGCGAGTAGTGACCGTAGCGCTCCACCTCGTCGCGGAGCGAGCGGACCATCTGGCTGTGGCAGTTGTAGCAGCCTTCCCGGACGTAGATGTCACGTCCGGCGAGCTCGAGCGGCGAGTAGGGCCGCATACCGTCCACCTTCTCGATGGTCGATTCGAGGTAGAAGAGCGGTGCGAGCTGCACCAGTCCTCCGATCGAGACGACCACCAGGATGCCGATCAAGAGAACCAGCGAGTGCTTTTCGAAGATTGCGTGCTTCATGATACCCGCCCCCCTTATTCGGCCGCAGCCAGTGCGCGCAGCTCAGGCGCGGCGGCGACGCGCGGCTGCTCGGCGAGATCCACCGGCTCGTCACCGCGAGCCGTCCGCCAGACGTTGTAGACCATGATGAGAGCTCCGATGACGAACAGTCCGCCACCCGTCGCCCGGATGATGTAGGGCCAGTGCATGGCCTCGACCGTCTCGACGAACGAGTACTGGAGGAAGCCCAGGCTGTCGTAAGCACGCCACATCAAGCCCTGCATGATGCCCGACACCCACATCGAGGTGATGTAGAGAAGGATGCCGATGGTCGCGAGCCAGAAGTGCCACTCGACCAGCCGGATCGAGTAGAGACCACGCCGGTTCCACAGCCACGGCACGAGGCAGTAGATGGTGCCGAAGGACACCATGCCGACCCAGCCGAGCGCGCCCGAATGCACGTGCCCGATCGTCCAGTCGGTGTAGTGGGAGAGCGAGTTGACGGCTTTCACCGACATGAGCGGCCCTTCGAAGGTCGACATGCCGTAGAAGGCAACGGAGACGACGAGCATGCGCACGACGGCGTCGGTGCGCAGCTTGTCCCAGGCGCCCGACAGCGTCATCAGGCCGTTGATCATGCCACCCCACGACGGCATCCACAGCATGATCGAGAAGGTCATGCCGAGCGTCTGCGCCCAATCGGGCAGCGCCGTGTAGTGGAGATGATGCGGACCGGCCCAGATGTAGAGGAAGATCAGCGACCAGAAGTGCACGATCGACAGGCGGTAGGAGTAGACCGGCCGCTCCACCCGCTTGGGCACGAAGTAGTACATCATGCCGAGGAAGCCGGCGGTGAGGAAGAAGCCGACCGCGTTATGGCCGTACCACCACTGGGTCATCGCATCCTGGACGCCGGCATAGACGACGTAGCTCTTGGTGCCCGTCCACGACACCGGCAGCGCCAGGTTGTTGACGATGTGCAGCATCGCCACGGTGACGATGAAGGCCAGGAAGAACCAGTTGGCGACGTAGATGTGCGGCTCCTTGCGGCGCCAGATGGTGCCGAGGAAGACGAGGAGATAGACCACCCAGACAATCGTCAGCCACAGATCGACGTACCACTCGGGCTCCGAGTACTCCTTGCCCGAGGTGATGCCGAGGATGTAGCCGGTGGCCGCCAGCACGATGAACAGCTGATAGCCCCAGAAGACGAACCAGGGCGACCAGCGTCCGGCGAGACGGGCCTGGCAGGTGCGCTGGACGATGAAGAAGGTCGAGGCGATCAGCGCGTTGCCGCCGAAGGCGAAGATCACGGCCGAGGTATGGAGCGGCCGCAATCGGCCGAAGCTCGTCCACGGCAGGTCGAAGTTGAGCACCGGGAAGGCGAGCTGGAGCGCGATCACGAGGCCGGCCAGGAACCCGGCCACGCCCCAGAACAGCGCCGCGATCACGCCGGCGCGCACGACGCCGTCGTTATAGGCGTTGGGGTCGGATCCCGACGACATCGTTCGCAGGACCGCCAGCGCTCCGCCAACGGCGAAAGCGGCGAAGATGATGCCGTGGATCGTCATCTCGATTTCGGGTGTGCGGAGCGCGAGCAGTACGCCGAGCGCACCGCCCGCCGCCAGCACCAACAGCATCAGCAGATCGGTGACGGCGGCAGATTTGCTCCGTGGCAGCGCAGTATTCATGAAAGTTCTCCCCTCAGCCGGGCGCGCCAATCGTCCCAGGCGGGACGGGCACCAGCGCACGTAAAGGGGTTAGCTCAAACCGCCATTGACGCAAGTCAAACCCGGACACCCGCCCGTAGCTGAACTTGCGAGCTTGCCGCCGCATGTGGCCGAACGACACGGGGAAGCGTGATGAATGTAGCCTGACCAGGGCCTTCAGGCTGCGGTCAAGCTTGCGGCGATAGAGGGTTCTCATTCAGCGGCACGGCCGAGGGAGTCGCCGCCGCAACCAGGAGGGCTCAAACGTGAAACTCATGACGACGATCGCCGCATCCGCCGTTCTCATCGGCCTGCTGACGCCGGTGGCTCTGCCGGCGGGCGCCGAGACCGTCACGCTCAAGCGGACGGGTGCACAGTCGCGTAGCGATCGGGCGCAGACCAACGACGAGTCCGGGGCTCAAGACGAGAGTGGGGGGAGCGCGAGCGAGCCTGCCGATCAGTCAGACCCGGTCGACCCCGCGGGAGATCCGCAAGTGGCCGAGGACACGGCCGGCGACGCGACCGCGCCGCACAGCGCGAAACGGCGCCTGATCATCGGCTACGACCGCAGCGCCCACCGCTCGAGAAGCCGCCGGCATTGCGTCGAGAGCTTCTGGTCGAGCTGCGGCGAGCGCCAACGCACGCTCTGGGTCATGGAGTGATCGGACGGCCCAAGTCGAGAGAGTCCTGGGGAGGCCTCCCCCGCCTCCCCAGGACCAGCGTCACTGAATGCCCATGAGCTTCAGCGCCGCCGATGAAACGGCTCCCGTCACCACGCAGGCGCCGCCGACCTCGAGCTGGCCCATGGCGGTCGCCGCGACACAGCCGAGCGCCAGCACCGTTTGTCCAGCCATCGCGGCGTAGCTCATCGTCCGCTTGCTCTGCGGGCCCTTGACCTTGAGCTCCTCGATGGCGGCGAGCGCATCTTTCCGGAGCTTGCCGAACTCGAACGTCTCGGCCGCCTCGATGACCTCCCCCAGCGGCTCCTTGATCTCGTCGGGGCGCATATCGCGCTCCGCGTAGAGCATCTTGAGCAGCGCCTCGTCGCGCGCCGCATTCGAGGCGAGCGTCCATTTGGCCATGCTGCCGATGGTGAGCCTTTCCAGCTCCTCGTCGTCGTTGGCCCATTGCAGAGCATCGACGATGCGTTGCGCGGGCTGATAGGAGCCGGTGGCGATGTAGTAGCCCCAGAGGATGTCGAGCGTCATGCCCTCCTCCAGCGGCAGATCGAACAGGAGCTTGGCCTCGCCGTCGAGGTAGCGATCGATGAGCACGCGGCGGGCGGGCGCCTTCTCGGCCGCGATCGCCAGGAGGTCGCGCCATTCCGGCAGCCCCGAATACGCGATCGCCTTGATCACCACGACCTGGCCGTCGGGGCCGAGCGGAAACATCTGCTCGATGTACTTGGCGGCTTTCAGCTGATTGTCGCCGAGCACGCCGGCAATGAAGCCGATGTAGAGCCCCGACTGCTCATGATCGTTGATGAGGCCGAGCTCCTGCATGGCCTGGACGGCCGCGGGGAGCAGCTTGGGCTTGGGATTCTGGCGATAGGCGTTCATCCAGCGCACGAGCTGGTCGGAGGTGCCGATGACCGGCGTCTGGGTGCCGGTGGCGGCCTTGGCCGCATCAGGCTGAGCCGTGAAAAGCCCGAGCAGAAGAAACGCAACGACGACGCGGACCACGAGGGTGCCTCCTCGACAGACGGCATGAGGCGCGCCCTTGTCAGCCGCGCACCGGTCCCGCTCGCTTGAAGATCCCTCCCGGCCCGCCCGACGCCCCCCGACAGCCGCCAAGATCAAGGACTTAAGGCTACGCGGCAGGTTTGACGACACGATGGCGGCGATGGGGCGGTGCGGTGAAAATTCCGCTACTGAAGGAAGGGGTTGCTCTCCCGCTCCGCGCCCAGCGTCGAGGCAGGCCCGTGCCCCGGAATGAACACCACGTCGTCGCCGAGCGGCAGGAGCTTGGTCTTGATGGCTGAAATCAGCGCCTCGTGGTCACCGTAGGGAAAGTCGGTGCGGCCGATCGAGCCTTGGAACAGCACGTCGCCCATCTGGCAGAAGCGCGCCGCCCGGCAGAACAGCACGACGGACCCCGGCGAATGGCCGGGGCAGTGGTAGACCTCGAAGGTCTCGCCCGCCATCTCGACCGTGTCGCCTTCAGAGAGCCAGCGGTCGGGCGTCACGGTCTCGGCATCGCTCATGCCGTATTTGCGGCCGCTCGCCGGCAGGTCCTCGAGCAGGAACAGATCGGCCTCGTGCGGGCCTTCGATCGCAACATCGAGCTGCCGCTTCAAGGCCGCAGCGCCCCCCGCATGATCGATATGCCCGTGGGTCAGCACGATCTTGCGCGCGACCACCTTCAGCTTCTCCAGCGCCTCGGCGATGCGCGCGACATCGCCGCCCGGATCGACGACGGCCGCCTCGCGCGTCACCTCGTCGAACAGCACCGTGCAGTTCTGCTGGAACGCCGTGACGGGAACGATGGCCGCACGCAGATTGGACATTCGCAAGACCTCTACAAATGAAGCGCGCGGCCCGAAGCTTTCCCGCGGACCGCGCGCCGTCGTCTAGCCTATAGGCCGAGCGCCTATTTCGCCATCATCGACTTGATGACGCCGACGATGAGCATGAGCACGCCGCCACCGACGCCGCCGCCAGCGATTTGCTGGATGATCGCGCCGATATCAAGTCCGCTGTTCACCGCAGCGGCCGCCGCGTCGGCCACCGCACCACCGCCTCCGCCGAGCAGCATATCGAGGATTTTGGCGCCGCCGAAGCCGCCGACCGCACCGGCGAGCGAGTTGCCCGCCGTGCCGAGGCTCAGATTCTTCGCGAGCGAGCCGACGATGTTACCGCCGGCCGCGCCCGAGATGAGCTGGATGATAAGGGGTAGAATGCTTTCCACCTGTCCGTCCTCCTCCGTTTGCTGCGAGCGCTCAAGTCCCCCAACGGTGGCCGGGTCGAGGTGTCATCCGTCCGCACGACGTGCTGACGAACGATCCGCAAGCCAACCAGCGCTCGCCGAATCACAGCCTGACAATGAAATGTTGCCGTGACAAGCGCTTAGGTCCCTTTCCGTCAACGCAGATGCGCACCACGGATCAGTCGCTCGGGCCCCCCGTTCAGCACGTCGAGCGTCTCCGCTTTCATCCGCCGGTCGCCGGCGTATGCTGGTCCAACGCACGGTTTCGCGTTGGAGGGTGAGCATGCACCGCGTTCTGGCTTACGCCGCCGTCATCACGGCCGCACTCGCGCTGGCCATCATCGCAACGCCGGCGATGGCCGGCGCGAAGAAGAAGAGCCACAGAACGGTCGCGCACCTGCATGGCAAGGCGGTCGGCGGCTATTCGTATGGCACTCCGGAAGCGATCACCGACTACCGCGATCGCAGCATCCTGCGCGATCCCAATCTCGACGGACAAGGCGGCCCCTTCGACTCGGGCTACTTCTTCAATTCGACCATCACGCGTGTGGGCAGCGAGTCGCCTTATCTCAACTAGCCGCTCCGCGCCTGCTTTTCCCCGTCACTGAGGCCCTCCCGCCACGCTCGTCCCCCCGACGCCGCTAGGCAGGCCGCGTGAGGGCCGCTATACCGGCTCATCACATCGATCCCATTGGGGGGAACAAAATGCGTAAGGACCTGCGCACGATCGCGCTCGTGGCCGCCACCTTGGGGCTCGCACCGGTGATGGCCTCGGCCCAGACGACCACCACGACGACAACCGCCACCGCGACGACGGCGGCCTCGACCACGGCGAGCACGACGACGGCCGCAACAACCGCGACCACGGCGGCGCCCGCGACCACCACGACCACGGCGACGGCCGCAACAACCACGACGGATCCCGCGACGACCGCCACGATCCCTGCCGCAGCTCCGGCCAAGCCCAAGAAGGTCGCGGCCAAGGGCAATTGCGTGACGCTCGGCTTCGAGGTCAACGACTACGGCAAGGACGGGCCCACCAAGGACGCCAAGTCGCTGCTCGATGGCTATGTCGCCAAGTGGGCGGCCGCCAACAGCATCAAGACCTACAAGATGGGTGAGAAGAGCGTCGACTGTAAGCTGTTCCTCGATTTCGGCTTCTTCGACGAGCACACCTGCACGGCGTCCGCCAACGTCTGCTGGCAAGGCGCGCCCACGAAAGAGGCGCTCGTCTCTCCGGAGTGAGTGCGTCGCGTTTTTGAGGTATCGACGTCATGATGATCCTGCGCTCCTCGCCGCCGTCGCCGTTCGGGCGCAAGGTCAAGCTTGCCGCCGCCGTGCTCGGTCTCACCGATCAGATCAAGATCGAGGTGACCGACACGAGCGATCCGGGCCTCAAGCGGCAGAACCCGCTCGCCAAGATCC
This sequence comes from Hyphomicrobiaceae bacterium, assembly GCA_046348995.1. Classification (GTDB taxonomy): domain Bacteria; phylum Pseudomonadota; class Alphaproteobacteria; order Rhizobiales; family Hyphomicrobiaceae; genus JANNSX01. Next base: position 368,784 of record JAXMDB010000001.1, on the reverse strand, counting down.
CGACGCTCGTCCTCGACGACGGCTTTTGCCTCTACGACAGCGCGGTGATCTGCGAGTATCTGGATAGCCTCAAAGGCAGCACGCTGTTTCCCTCAGGCGCTGCGCGCTGGCCGGCGCTGCGTCTCGCGGCCCTTGCCGACGGTCTCATGGAGGCAGCCCTCCTCCTCGTCTACGAGAAGCGCATCCGCCCCGAAGGGACGTGGAACGCGCAGTGGATTGAGATGCAGCAGCAGAAGATCGACGCGGGCCTCGACCATCTCGAGCAGGTGCAGGGCACGCTCGGCGCCAAGCCCGATATCGGCGAGATCGGGCTTGCCTGCGCGCTCGGCTATCTCGATTTGCGGCACCAGGGCAAGTGGCGGGCGACGCATCCCAAGCTCGTCGCTTGGCTCGACGATTTCGCCGCCAAGGTTCCGGCCTTCGAGGCGACGCGCGTCAAGGCGTAGTCCCGGCCCCCGCACCCTTCCGCGACCGCTGTGGAAACATTATGCTTGCGATAAGCCACAATGCGGAACATGATGAGAACAAATAGGGGGTGCGCGTGACCGAGCCCATCGACACGGTGCTGAGCAAGCTCGACGGAAACCGGGAAGCCGCCATCGACCGGCTCATGGCCCTGCTGGCGATCCCGAGCATCTCCACGGACCCTGCCTATGCCGACGACTGCGCCCGTGCCGCGGATTGGCTCGCCAAGGAGCTCAGCGCGGCGGGCATCGAGGCGAGCGTGCGGCCGACCACCGGCCGGCCGATGGTCGTCGGCCACCGCAAGGGCAAGGGGGCCAGCTCTCGCCGCCATGTGCTGTTCTACGGCCACTACGACGTTCAGCCGGTCGACCCGGTCTCGCTCTGGTCGCATCCGCCCTTCGAGCCGCGTCTCGGCCAGGATCCAGACAACGGTCCGGTGATCTGCGGTCGCGGCGCCTCGGACGACAAGGGCCAGCTCATGACCTTCGTCGAGGCGGCGCGGGCCTGGATCGAAACGGCAGGCGAGCTGCCGGTCGACGTGACGGTGTTGCTCGAAGGCGAGGAGGAGAGCGGCTCGGCAAGCCTCGAGCCGTTCCTCAAGGCCAATGCCGCCGAGCTCAAGGCGGATCTCGCGCTGGTCTGCGATACGGGGCAGTGGGACAAGGATACGCCCGCGATCACCACGATGCTACGCGGCATCGCCCATTGCGAGCTCGTCGTCAAAGGCCCGAGCCGCGACCTTCACTCGGGCATGTACGGCAACGCGGCCATCAACCCGATCCGCGCACTGACCCGCGTGCTCGGCGCGCTGCACGGGCCGGATGGACGGATTCAAATCGAGGGCTTCTACGACGGCATCGTCGAGCCGCGCCCCGAGCAGATCGCGGCCTGGCAGGCCTTGGGCTTCGACGAGGCGGAGTTTCTCGGCGCCGTCGGCTTGAAGACGCCGGCCGGCGAGCAGGGCCGCAGCGTGCTCGAGCAGATCTGGGCGCGCCCGACCGCCGAGGTCAACGGCATCTATGGCGGCTACACGGGGGCGGGCTCCAAGACAGTCATCCCGGCTGAGGCGGCCGCCAAGCTCTCCTTCCGTCTCGTCAAGGGCATGGACCCGGACCGCGTCCTCGAGCGGTTTGCCGCCTTCGTCGCCAAGCACCTGCATCCGGACTGCCGCTTCGAGCTGCGCGATCCGCACGGCTCACCCGCCATCGGCTTCGACACGACGCTCCCGTTCATCCGCGCGGCGGCCGAGGCGCTCGCCGAGGAATGGGGCAAGCCCGCGGCCCTCATCGGCTCGGGCGGCTCGATCCCGATCGTGCGCTCCTTCAAGGAGCGGCTCGGCATGGATACGCTGTTGACGGGCTTTGCCCTCGATGACGACCGCATTCATTCACCCAACGAAAAATACAACGTGACGAGCTTCGAGAAGGGGGCCCGGTCCTGGGCGCGCATTCTCGCAAGGCTCGCCCGCGCTTGATCCGAGGAGACCGTCATGTATCGCATCGGTGCCGTATTGGCATTCTTACTCGTCTGTCTGCCGATGATCGCCGCCCGGGCCGAGGACAAGGCCGGCCAGTTCGACTACTACGCGCTCGTGCTTTCCTGGTCGCCGACCTTCTGCGAGGGCAATTCCGACGAGGGGCCTCAGTGCAATGGCAAGCGGCCCTATGCCTTCGTGCTGCACGGGCTCTGGCCGCAGTACGAGAAGGGCTATCCCGAGGCCTGCCGCATCGGCAAAAAGCCCTGGGTGCCCGGACCGCTGATCGACAGCATGCTCGACATCATGCCGAGCCCCAAGCTCGTCATCCACGAGTACAAGAAGCACGGCACCTGCTCGGGCCTCGATCCGAACGGCTACTTCGGCCTCGCCCGCAAGCTCTACAAAATGGTCGCGATCCCGCCGGCCTATGCCGCGCCGCAAGCGGAGATCACGACCTCGCCAGCCGACATCGAGCAGGCGTTTCTCAAGGCCAATCCCACGCTCAAGCCCGAGATGATCTCCGTCGCGTGCGGGCGGCGCGACCGCGTTCAGGAGATTCGCATCTGCTTCACGCGTGACGGCCAGCTCCGCAGCTGTGGGCGCAACGAGGCGCAGGAGAAACTGTGCCGGTCGAACAAAATCAGCATGCCTCCGGTGCGTGGCAAGGGTCTGTCATCAGGCTCGGCCATCTGAGACGCGATCGGCCGGGTCTAGAGCGGGTTCAGTTCGTGTGGAATCGGGAACCCGCTCTAGGTCGTTGATTCTGAGCACGTTCTTACGGCGAACCGGTTTCCACTTCGCCTGAACGTGCTCTAGAGGAGCGCCCCCTGCATGGATGGCCTCCTCCGCCGGCGTGTCGGCAAGATGTGGATAGGACCGGCGCGTCGCTTCTCCGGGTTGCCCTGCCTCCACGACTCACGATCATGGAGCCTCGAACGCGGGTGATTCGCGAGAGGCGGGATCGTCGATGCTGCAACAGAACGGGAAGGTCACTGCTGGCGCGGCTGGCCACGCCGCCGCTCCCGACCAGGCGCGCACTGCATCTCGCGTCGCCCTCGTCATTGGCCTACTGCTCGGTGGCGCTGCCGTCATCATCGCGCAAGCCGCGCTACCGGCTTTGAGCTCGGTCGCGAGCAAGACCGAGGATCGGCTCGTCGCCGGTGCTCGCGCCTCTGCCGAGGATGCCGCGGCCTGCACCGCACTCCTGCAAGACCGCTCGACCGGCTCGACAGTCGCGGTCGACTGCGGCAGCCCGCGTCCCGGCCCGGCGCAGCGCCCCGCGCGCGAGATCGAGAGCTGAGCCGCGACGCCGTCAGCCCGCGCGTTCGACCTTCCAAATGACGCCGAGCTTGTCGTCACTGACGTAGATCGTGCCATCGTCCGCCTCGATGACGTCGACGGGCCGGCCCATGACGTCGCCGCCCTCCTGGAACCCCCAGAGAAACGGCACCTCGATCACGCGATCGCCTTCGAAGGTCAGCATCACCACCTGATAGCCGGCGAGCTTCGAGCGGTTCCAGCTGCCGTGCTCGGCGACGAGCGCCCGGCCATTCATCTGGGCGTCTGCCTGATGCTTGAGGAACCGGATCGACAGCGGCGCCACATGCGCGCCGAAGCCGTGCACCGGCGCCACCGGATCGCGCCCTTGCGCACTCGCGCGGTCGCCGACATCGGGATCGGGGCGGTTGTCACCGTTGAAGAACGGCCAGCCGTAGAACTTGCCCGGCTCGATCCGGTTGAGCTCGCAGGGCGGGAAATCGTCGCCCAGCCAATCGCGGCCGTTGTCGACGCCATAAAGCGCGTTCGTGCCCGGCTGCCAATCGAAGCCGACGGTGTTGCGCAAACCCGTCGCGAACACCTCAGGTGTTTCGCCCGGCAGGAAGCGAATGAGACTCGCTCGCCACGGCTCCCTCTCCTCGCAGACGTTACAGCTCGAGCCGATCGATACGTAGAGCTTGCCGTCCGGGCCCTTCTTGACCGTTCTGGTCGAGTGTCCAGCGCCGCCCGGCAAGCCATCGAGGATGACCTTGGGCTCGCCCGTGACTTTGCCCGCCGCAGCATCGTAACCGACGCTGAGCACCCGGCGCTCCTCGGCGAGATAGAGTGTGTCGCCGTCGAGGAAAATGCCGTGCACGCGCCTCAGCCCATCGAGCAGCACCTCGGTCCCGTCCGAGCGGCCGTCGCCGGTCTTGTCGGCAAGAATGCGCAGCACCTTCTGATTGGGCGAGGTCAGCAGGATGTCGCCGGACGGCGTCAGCTGCATCAGCCGCGCCTTGCCCAGGCCCTCGGCGTAGACGCTGACACGATAGCCTTCGAGAGCGTGCAGCCTCCCGGCATCGGGAGCGGCATGTGCTGGCGCGCTCCACGCCGAAACGAGGCCCACAAGCAACGCCACCGCCCGCCATAGACCGATCATGCGCCAAACCTTTTGCTGTCTCACCCGATGCGCAACGCCCGTTTGAGCCCCGAGATCCGTTTGAGTCGCCAGACGGCCGGCGCCCGCCCCACATAGCCGAGCGATGCGACCGCGTCGCGGCGATCGATGGTCGTGGGATCGAGGCTCCATTCGGCCGCCAGCCGGATCACATGCTCCTCGCCCGGGTAGGTGTGCGTGTCGTGCCAGATGCTCCTTGCCGCGTGCTTGCCCGGCGCCGGCAGCTTGAGACCAGCAGCCTTCTCCTCGGGTGTCGGCCGGCCCGCATTCCACAGCACACCCTCGCCGCCCATCGCGAAGGCGCGCACGAGCCGGCCGTCTTTCCAGCGCGACCAGCCGTAAAGATCGAGGGGCGGGTACGTGAAGTAGTATTGAACGTCGGCGAACTCCGTCGCCAAGCTCGCGAGCAATTGCCCGGCCCGGTCCTCGTACGCTGGTCCCGCCGGCTGCGGCAGCGGCAGCCCGATGACGAAGCTCCAGCCGGCGACGGGGGCGGAGACGAACACATGCGTCCCAGCGCGCGCCTCGTCATAGGCGGCTGCGATCCCGCCTTTCCAACTCGCCCGCACCGTTTGAGTCAGGTCGAGCGCCTCGATGAGACGGATCGTGTCCGCCGTCCGGACCGCGAGCCAAGCCGTCGCATAGCCGAAGGGGATCGGCTTGTCCGGCGCGCGATCGATGCCGTCGTCCGGCTGGGGCCGGCGCGCAGCGTGAACCGCGAACAGCGCCACGACAGATGCCGCGGTCAGTCCGGCCAGACCCATGATCAGCCAGCCCATTGCCGCTGGTCCCGCTTCCAAGCACGCGCCGATCACAGAAGATAGTGTGAGGCTCCGGATGCGCCAAGCACGTCCGCTTCACAGCCACTCGACTGCGCCGTCGTCGATGAGCATGATCCGGTCCTGCGGCACGGGCAGATGCGGCACCTCGCCCGGAGGCAACCCGAGCACGAGGCCGCGCAGACAGCGGCTGATGCCGCCATGCGATACGGCGACGGTCGGCCGGGTGAGGGAGGCGAGCCAATCCCGCGTCCGCGCCGAAAGCTCGGCATAGCTCTCGCCGCCCGGCGCCGCGACATTCCAGGGATCCTTGTAGCGGGCATCGTAGGCCGCCCGGTCGCTGACCTTGAGCTCCTTCCAGGTCATGCTCTCCCAGGCCCCGAAGCGGATTTCCATGAGCCGCTCGTCGGTCGCGAACGCGTCGGTGGGCCGCCCGAGCGCGCCGAGCACGATCTCCATCGTCTGGCGCGTGCGCAGCAGCGGACTCGCGACGAAATCGCATCCGGCGATCTCGTCCGCCATCTCGGCGAGCAATTGACCGTTGCGGAGCGCCTGCTCGCGGCCCGTCGCGTTGATGGAGATCTCGGTTTGCCCCTGCAGGCGGCCGACGCGGTTCCAGTCCGTCTCGCCGTGACGGAGGAAATAGATGGTGGGAAGGCCCGGAAGCGACAGGCGAGAGACGTCCACCGGCACCGCGCTAGACAACCGAAATATCCGGCGCTTCCTCGTTCTTCATGCCCTGGACGTGGTAGCCCGCGTCGACGTGGTGGACCTCGCCGGTGACGGCACGGCCGAGGTCGGAGAGGAGATAGAGCGCCGAGCCGCCCACCTCCTCGATCGTGACGGTCCGCCTGAGTGCCGAGTTGTACTCGTTCCACTTGAGGATGTAGCGGAAGTCCGAGATGCCGGAGGCGGCGAGCGTCTTGATGGGCCCAGCCGAGATCGCATTGACGCGGATGCTCTGCTTGCCCAAATCGGCCGCGAGATAGCGCACGCTCGCTTCCAGCGCCGCCTTGGCGACGCCCATGACGTTGTAGTGCGGCATGACCTTCTCGGCGCCGTAGTAGGTCAGCGTCAGCATGGAGCCGCCGCTCGTCATCAGCTTCTCGGCGCGCTTGGCGAGCGCGGTGAAGGAGAAGCACGAGATCAGCATGGTCTTGCTGAAGTTGTCGGCCGTCGTGTCGACATAGCGTCCGTCGAGCTCGGCCTTGTCGGAGAAGGCGATGGCGTGGACGAGGAAATCGAGCGAGCCCCAACGCTCTTTCAGATCCGCGAAGACGGCATCGACGCTTCTGTCGTCGGTCACGTCGCACGGCAGCACGACCTTGGAGCCGATCTCCTCGGCGAGCGGGCGCACCCGCTTCTCAAGGGCCTCCCCCTGGAAGGTCAGGGCAATTTCGGCGCCCTGATCGTGGCAAGCCTTCGTGATGCCCCAAGCGATCGATCGATTGTTGGCGACGCCCATGATGAGGCCGCGCTTGCCAGCCATCAGTCCGGTCATGTGTCCTAATTCCTGCTACGCCTGCTCGACCGCAGTCTACCAGAAGGCCCCAAACCTCGGATAGGTCAATCCCGTCGAAGCCTTACCTGTGTTGCGGCAACGAGGCTGCCTCCGTCTCGGGATGGACGAGACGGCCGAGCAGCGCTTCGAGCTGGCGCGCCTCCTCGCAGGTGAGCCGCGAGCCCAGGTGCCTCTGGATGGCCTCCGCATAGGCCGGCCACATGGTGCGGCGCAGCTTGCGCCCCTCCTCCGTGATCAGGAGGAGGTTAGAGCGGCCGTCGTCGGGCGACGGCTGGCGCTTGACCAGCCCTTCGCGCTCGAGGCGATCCACGAGGCGGCAGAGGTTGTACTGGGCGAGCAACACGCGGGATTGCACGTTTCCTTGCGGCAGGCGGCCATCCGGCGCGTTATCGAGCTCGAGCAGCACGTCGTACCACTCGAGGGCCGGAAACCCCTGCTCTTTCAGGTCGGCCTCGACGCGCGCCAGGATCGTCTGCTCGGTGCGTACGAGCTGGACCCAGGCGCCCACGGCATTTTCCGACGGCTTTAATTGCATGACGGACTTGTGATCGATAAAATCATTGCAATTGCATGCATAGCACGGTAGGAAGCGTGATGTAAGCCCTCAAGGCCGACATCCCCCCGATCCAAGACCTCACCCTTATACACCAAAGCATCGGCCAAGGTCACGATCCGGACGTGCTTGCCTCAACGAACCGACAACATACGGAGATCTCTCCATGAAACTCTACTATTCCCCCGGCGCCTGCTCCCTTTCCCCCCACATCGTCCTCCGCGAGGCCGGTCAGACCTTCGACATGGAGCAGGTCGACCTCGGCACGAAGAAGACGAAGTCGGGCGCCGACTTCAGCAAGATCAACCCCAAGGGCTATGTCCCGGCGCTGCAGCTCGATTCGGGTGAGGTGCTGACCGAGGGCCCGGCCATCGTCCAGTACATCGCCGACAAGGCGCCGGGCGCCAAGCTCGCCCCCGCAAACGGCAGCCTCGAGCGCTACAAGCTGCAGGAGTGGCTGAACTTCACCACCTCCGAGATGCACAAGTCGATGGGCGGCCTGTTCAACGACAAGATGCCGGCGGAAGCCAAGCAGATCGTCAAGGACGGCTTGGCCAAGCGCCTCGCCTATCTCGACGAGCATCTCGGCAAGAACGACTTCATCATGGGCAAGGAGTTTTCGGTTGTCGATGCCTACCTGTTCACCGTGCTCGGCTGGGGCAAGTGGGTCGGCGTCGATGTCGAGGCCTTCCCGAACGTGAAAGCCTATTTGGGCCGCGTCGGCAGCCGGCCGAAGGTGCAAGAGGCGCTGAAGGCCGAGGGCCTCGCGTAGCGATCGCGTTCCAGGCTGACGCACGCCACAGACGCGGCCACCACTGCGCCGGCGGGTCGAGGCTTCAAGGAACGTGGACCGGAAGGGTGCGGGCGATTGCCGTCCGCACCCTTTTGCTTTCGTAAGGGATAGGTTGGACCCGGCGGTTGACCGTCATGGGCAAACGCCGATACTTCCCCCATGTCTCACAACACCTTCGGCCATCTCTTTCGTGTCACCACCTGGGGCGAGAGCCACGGGCCCGCTATCGGTTGCGTGGTCGATGGCTGCCCGCCGGGCCTTGCGCTCGATACGTCCGACATCCAGCCCTATCTCGACCGGCGCCGGCCGGGCCAGTCGCGCTTCACGACCCAGCGGCAAGAGCCCGACACCGTCGAGATTCTCTCGGGTGTTTATGCGGATGCGTCGGGCCGTCAGGTAACGACGGGGACGCCGATCTCGCTCCTCATCCGCAACGTCGACCAGCGCTCGAAGGACTACGGCAAAATCGCCGACAAATTCCGCCCCGGTCACGCCGACTTCGCCTACATGGCCAAATACGGCATCCGCGATCCGCGCGGCGGTGGGCGCTCGTCGGCGCGTGAAACGGCGATGCGGGTTGCCGCCGGGGCCATCGCTCGCAAGGTGATCGCGGGCGTCACCATTCGCGGCGCGCTGATCCAGATCGGGCCGCACAAAATCGATCGCAAGCGCTTCGACTGGGCAGTCGTCGGATCAAACGACTTCTTCTCGCCCGACCCGGGCATCGTCCCGCTGTGGACCCAATTCCTCGACGATACGAGAAAGCGCGGCTCCTCCGCCGGCGCCGTGGTCGAGATCGTGGCCGAAGGGGTCCCCGCCGGTTGGGGTGCGCCGATCTACAGCAAGCTCGACCAGGAGCTTGCCAGCGCGATGATGAGCATCAACGCGGTCAAGGGCGTCGAGATCGGTGCGGGATTCGCGTCCGCCGCGCTGTCGGGCGAGGACAACGCCGACGAGATCCGCATGGGCAACGACGGCAAGCCCCGGTTCCTGTCGAACAACGCCGGCGGCGTGCTCGGCGGAATTTCGACGGGACAGGCGGTCGTCTGCCGCTTCGCGGTGAAGCCGACGTCGTCGATCCTCACCCCCCGCAAGACCATCGATGCCGAGGGCAAGGAAACCGACATCTCGACCACCGGCCGCCACGACCCCTGCGTCGGCATCCGCGCGGTGCCGGTCGGTGAAGCCATGATGGCACTGGTGCTGGCAGATCAGTTCTTGCGGCACCGGGCGCAAGTCGGCAGCTAGCCAATGGCGAACGAGCGGCTGCAAGACCGCCTCTCGCGATTCCCCGAGTACAGCTACCGGGCCGATCCAGCACTTGCCAGGCTTCCCGACGACAAGCCGATCATCGTCTTCGACGGCGTTTGCGTCCTCTGCACGGGCTTCGCGCGCTTCGTCGTGCGGCGCGATCCGTCGGCGCGCTTTCGGCTGGCGGCGGCACAATCGGAATTTGGTCAAGCGCTTTTCCGTCACTACGGTCTCGATCCCAATGACTTCGAGACGAACCTGCTCGTCGAGGACGGCCGCACCTACGGCAAGCTCGACGCTTTGCGGCGCATTCTGCCGAGGCTCGCGATGCCCTGGCCGCTCGTCGCACCGCTGGCCCGTCCGCCAGGCCGGCTCGGCGATTGGTGCTATGACCGCATCGCCCGCAATCGATACCGGCTCTTCGGACAAACCCAGACGTGCCTGGTGCCACCGCCCGATTGGGGCGAGCGGCTCATCGCATGACGCCATTGTTTCACCGCGCCATGGGCGAGGCGGCACTTCGCACGCTGCCTCAGCCCATCGTCGTGCTCCACGATGTATGCGACGTCCGCACGTGGCACGGGCGCTCGACCGTCGCGCGCGGCACGACGGTCCTGGCGCGGCTGGCCGCGCTCGTCATGCGCTTTCCCCCAGACGGTCGCGATCGAAGCCTCAACGTGCGCATGCGTGCAACGCCGCGCGGCGAAGAATGGTCGCGAAGCTTCGACGGGTGGCCGCTCGTCACCTCGCTCGAGCCCGGCCCGGTTGACGGGACGATCCGCGAGCGGTTGGGACCAGTGGCAGCGGTATCGCGCCTCGAAGCGGATGCGGCCGGCGTCACACAGCATCTCGTCGGCTTGCGCGTGATGGGGTTGCCTGCCCCACGATGGCTTTGGCCGAGCCTCGATGTCCGCGAAGGGGCCGAGGGCACGCGCTATACGTTTCGGATGCGCATCGACGACCCGTGGGGCCGCCTCGTCATTGCTTACGAGGGCTGGCTGGCGACCGACACGCGTAGGGAGGGTTGAGCGGCCACGACGTCCACAGTCACGGGCACGATGTCTCACACGTGGCGGATTTCGGGCACGCCCTCAGGCCACCCTACCGCCTATCCAACCAGCCACGCCCCGATCAGCAGCAGCGCCACGCCCGCACCGACGCCGGGCAGCAGACGCCAGCCCGTTGCGAGAAACACCGCAATACCACCGAGGAACGCGCCGATCCGCACCCATAGATCGATGTCGGCAAGCGCGCCCGTCGGCAGCACGACGAGGCGGGCGACCAGCGCCGAGACGATCGCGGTCGAGACGGCGCGTGCGAGCTTGAAGACCTCGCTCTCGACGTCGAGGTTGCGGGAGAGAAAGAGACCGGCCCAGCGCCAAGGCTCGGTCATCAATGTCCCGGCGACGAGCACGACGAGGTAAGGCCACAGCGTCGCGCTCATGATGGGGACCGCCGGCGCGCCAAGGCATAGGCGCCGGCCCCGCCGACCACGCCGGCGAGCAGCAGATCGAAGCCTGGCGTCAATGTCGCGAAGATCGGGCCGAGCAGAACACCGAGCACGATCGCGAGCTTGTCGGCCGGCGAGCGCTGCGCCGACTGGATCATCGACAGGATGAAGTAGATGGGCGTCAGGAAAAACAGCGACGCGGCGATCAGCGCCGGCACCTCGCCGGCGATTAGAAAGCCGAGCGCGGTGGTCACCAGCGACAGACTGAACAGCGGCACAGCCGAGCCGAGGAAATACGGCAGCCGGTCCTCCGGCGCGATCTCGGGCAGCCGCCGCATGCCCGTGACCCACAAGGTCACCGCGCAGAAATGGATCGCCACGACGAGCAAGGGCTTGGGCAACCGCGAGCCTCGGAGATAGGGCGCAAGCACCACCGCCATCGGCAAGAGGCGCGTCGCCGTCAGCAGCACGGCGAGCGCCGTCGCAAACAGCGTCGCGCCGTGCGCCTGCTCGGTGAAGAGCGTCACCTGGCCCGGAAGCGCGAAGATCGCGGCCGTCGAGAACACCGCGACGCCGAGGTCGAGGCCCAAGTCACGCGCGAGCGCGCCGAACCCCATGACGGCCGAAAGCAGGATCGTGCCCGGTACGATCGGAAACTCGCGCAAGCCGCGAACGAACGCTGCGCGCGCCGAGCCGCACGGGGCGACCTCGACCCTGTCGTGCCACCCCTCCCCCGACTCCGGCATTTGGCGTTGCGCCTACTCGTCCTGCTTGGCCGGCGCCTTCGGCACGCTCGGCACGGACCCACCGCCCTTCGGCGGCTTGCCTTTCCCGGGTCCGGGCAGCGCCTTGCGTGAGCCCGGCTTCGTGCCCTCGATCGCGCGCGCCTTCTTGTGCACGATCTTCTTGGGCGGCATCACCGCGTCGCCCGGCTCCGGCGCCTTCAGGAACTCGAAGCCGAGCACCTTCTCGCCGTCCTTCTCGTTGACGACGACCCTGACCGTGCCGCCCTTCTCGAGCCGGCCGAACAGCACCTCGTCGGCAAGCGGCTTCTTGATGCTCTCCTGGATGACGCGGGCGAGCGGACGGGCGCCGAAGCGCTCGTCGTAGCCGCGCTCGGCCAACCAATCCGTCGCCTCGTCGGTGAGCTCGATGGTGACGCCACGATCTGACAGCAACCCTTCGAGCTGGAAGATGAACTTCTCGACCACCCGATGGATGACCTCGCGCGGCAGGCTCGCGAACGAAACGACCGCATCGAGACGGTTGCGGAACTCGGGCGTGAACAGGCGGTTGATCGCCTCCGTATCGTCGCCCTCGCGCTTGGCGCGGTTGAAGCCGATCGGCGGCCGCGCCATGTCGGAGGCGCCCGCATTCGTCGTCATGATGAGAATGACGTTGCGGAAGTCGACCTGCTTGCCGTTGTGGTCGGTGAGCTTGCCGTGGTCCATGACCTGCAACAGGATGTTGAACAGGTCCGGATGCGCCTTCTCGATCTCGTCGAGCAGCAGCACGCAATGGGGATGCTGATCGATGCCGTCGGTGAGCAGGCCACCCTGGTCGAAACCGACGTAGCCCGGAGGCGCGCCGATGAGCCGCGAGACGGTGTGCTTCTCCATGTATTCGGACATGTCGAAGCGCAGCAGCTCGACGCCCATGAGAGCGGCCAGCTGCTTGGCGACCTCGGTCTTGCCGACGCCGGTCGGACCTGAGAACAGATAGCAGCCGATCGGCTTTTCCGGCTCGCGCAGGCCCGCGCGCGACAGCTTGATCGCCGCCGACAAGGCCTCGATCGCCTTGTTCTGGCCGAACACGAGACGCTTCAGATCCTTCTCGAGATTGCCGAGCACCTCGGCATCGGACTTCGAAATCGTCTTGGGCGGGATGCGCGCCATAGTGGCGACGGTCGCCTCGATCTCCTCGTTGGTGATGAGCTTCTTGCGCTTACCTTCGGGCAGCAGCATTTGAGAAGCGCCCGTCTCGTCGATCACGTCGATCGCCTTGTCGGGCAGCTTGCGGTCGTGGATGTACTTGGCCGACAACTCGACCGCCGACTTGATGGCGTCATCGGAGTATTCGAGCTTGTGGAACTCCTCGAAGTAGGGTTTCAGCCCCTTCAGGATCTCGATCGTGTCCTCGACGGTCGGCTCTTTCACGTCGATCTTCTGGAAGCGGCGGACGAGCGCGCGGTCCTTCTCGAAGTGCTGGCGGTATTCCTTGTAGGTGGTCGAGCCGATGCACCTGAGCGTGCCGGACTGCAACGCGGGCTTCAGAAGGTTCGAGGCATCCATGGCGCCGCCCGAGGTGGCGCCGGCCCCGATGACGGTATGGATCTCGTCGATGAAGAGGATCGCGCCCGGATAATTCTCGATCTCCTTCATCACGGCCTTGAGCCGCTCCTCGAAATCGCCGCGATAGCGGGTGCCGGCGAGCAGCGAGCCCATGTCGAGCGCGAAGACGGTGGCGTTCTTCAACACCTCGGGCACGTCGCCTTGCGTGATCTTGCGCGCAAGACCTTCCGCGATCGCCGTCTTGCCGACACCGGGATCGCCGACGTACAGCGGATTGTTCTTCTGCCGGCGGCAGAGCACTTGGATCGTGCGGTTGACCTCGGCCGCGCGGCCGATCAGGGGATCGATCTTGCCCTGCTTGGCCTTCTGATTGAGGTTGACGCAGAAGTTGGCGAGCGCATCGCCGCCTTGCTTCTTTTCGCCCGCGGCCTCGCCCGTCTGCTCGTTCTCGGACCCACGCACCGAGCGCGGCTCCGACATGCCGGCGCGCTTGGCGATGCCGTGGCTGATGAACTGCACGGCGTCAAGCTTCGACATGTCCTGCTGCTGCAGGAAGTAGACGGCGTGGCTGTCGCGCTCGGTGAACAGGGCGACGAGCACATTGGCGCCCGTGACCTCCTGGCGGCCGGACGACTGGACGTGAATGAGGGCCCGCTGGACGACACGCTGGAACGAATGCGTGGGCGCCGCCTCGACATCGGTCGCGGCAACCAGGTTCTCGAGCTCGTTGTCGATGTAGTCGAGCAGCTGATCGCGCAACTCCTCGAGGTCGACATTGCAGGCGCGCATGACGGCGGCCGCGTCACGATCATCGAGCAGCGCCAGCAGCAGATGCTCGAGCGTCACAAGCTCGTGGTTGCGCTCGGTGGCGTACTCGACCGCCTTGCGGATGGCGGCGTCGAGGCTCGGCGATAAGGATGGCATCGGCCCTCTACTCCTTTTCCATCGTGCACTGCAGCGGGTGCTGGTGCTGACGCGCGAAGTCGACGACCTGCGCGACCTTGGTCTCGGCGATCTCGTAGGTGTAGACGCCGCAGACCCCGACGCCCTTGTGATGCACGTGCAACATGATGCGCGTTGCCTCCTCGCGGCCCTTGGCGAAGAACCGCTCGAGCACGAAGATGACGAACTCCATCGGCGTGTAGTCGTCGTTCAGAAGGAGGACCTTGTAGAGCGACGGCTTCTTAGTCTTGGGGCGCGTTTTCGTGACCACGTCGGTCTTGCGGCCGGTGTCGTCGCCGGGGCCTTGGCCCTTGCTCATCGTCAGCATCGCCTTGTCTCTTGAGCCGACCAACTGCGAACCTCGAAGGCTTGAACATACGACGCGCCGGCCCGCCCGTGAGCGTGGCACGAATTGGTGAGCATCATTGTAACGGCTGGGGCCCCGCTCGCGCAATTCCTCTGCTCTAACGCAGATAGCGGCTAAGCGTGTCGTGACAAGGGCCGAAAAAATACGTGGATGAAAATTCATGCGGCCCCGCATTGCTGCGGAGCCGCGAAAACCTGTCGTCGACGCGATCCGAAGTCGGGATCAGCGGCCGTTGTTGAAGACGCGCTCGACGGGCTTGAACGCCTCACGAGCCATCTCGGCGTACATGTTGCCGATCTTCGACATCTGCGCCATGTACTCCTCGTAGGCGCGGCGCGCGAAGTCGGACTGGATCTCGACGGCCTGCTCGAACGAGCGGGCATTGGAGAGCTTCTCGAAGGTCTGCGTGCCATCCTCGAACGAGCGCTTCGTGTACTCGCCCATCTCGGCGGCCATCGTCTGCCAGCCCTTCGTGAGCTCGCCGACGCTCTTCATCGTCAGCTCCATGTTCTGCTGGCCGAGCTTCTGCAGATCCTCAAAGCCCTTCATCTCGAAACCTTTCATGGGAGTCGCTCCGGTGGTTCGAGGCGTCACCACATGCCGCGCCTCTTGCTGCACTGCACAAAATATAGGTGAGACCTGGGGGGACGTCAAGAAAAATGTTGCACCGCAGCAGCGGTGGTCAACCTTAACCGAAAGCTAAGCCCGGCCCGCTACCATGATCGCCATGGCGCGCGCCCGCAAAGCGCGGGGTTTCGGCCCCACTGGCGCCCAAAACGTAAGGTCATGTCGCCGACGCTGGCGCGAAGCTGGCGGGGTCATGACCGCGACGGGGATGCGGCCTGCAAAAGCCGGTTGAGGGACACGGACGTAGCATGCACGCCGATTTGCCCTTCGCGAGGTCGTTCGCCCCTGCGAGCGCCGCCCGGCGCTGTCTTGTATCCACACTTCTGCTGCTGGCCGCGCTCGTCGCTTGGCCGCCCGCCCCCGCACGCGCAGCCCCCTACGCCGATTTCGTCATCGACGGCAACAGCGGCCGCATCCTGCACGCCGACAGTGCCGACATGCCCCGCTACCCGGCCTCGCTGACGAAGATGATGACGCTCTACGTCACGTTCGAGATGCTGAGGAACGGCCGCCTCAAGCTCGACACCGTGCTCACCGCATCGGAGCGCGCCTCGAACGCCGCCCCCTCCAAGCTGGGCTTGAAGCCGGGCGACAAGATCAAGGTCTCCGACGCCATCAAAGCCCTCGTCACGAAGTCCGCCAACGATGTCGCCCTCGTCATTGCCGAGAACCTCGCGAGCTCCGAGGACAAGTTCGCCCGCTACATGACCTGGCGCGCCAAGCAGCTCGGCATGACTCAGACGACCTTCCGCAATGCGTCCGGCCTGCCCAACCCCGGCCAGCGCACCACGGCGCGCGATCTCGCCACCTTGGCGCTCCACCTGCACGACGACTTTCCGGAGTACTACGGATACTTCAAGACGCGGGCCTTTACCTGGAAGGGCAAGTCGCACCGCAATCACAACTCGCTGCTCTTCAGCTACCCGGGCACCGAGGGCATGAAGACCGGCTACATCCGCGCCTCCGGCTTCAACCTCGTCACGTCCGTCAAACGCGGCGGCAAGCACATCGTGGCCGTCGTCATGGGTGGCCGCACCGGGCGCAAGCGCGACGGGCGCATGCGCCAACTGCTCGACGAGGGCTTCAAGGAAGCCTCTCTCAAGCACACGCGCAAGCTCTTCAAGGCCGACGAGCCCAAGGTCGCCAAAGCCAAATTACCGGCGGCGAAGAAACCCGTTGCAGTCGCCGCTCAGGATATCGTGCCGCCTGAGCCCAAGCAGACCTCGAAGAAAGATCGCGAGCGGTTGGCACAGCTCATCGAGGCGACGACGGGGTCGGGCTCGTCGAGCACGATTTCGGCCTGGACGGCACCGCCGAAGAAGGCCGGAAAGACCGGCGGCTTCCACGTGCAGGTCGGCGCCTACGACTCCGAGGAGGAGGCGATGCGCCGCCTCGCCGCGGTGAAGCAGGATGCAGGCCAGACCCTCGCCGGCGCCGATCCGATCACGGTCGCGTTCGCGGGGACCGACAGGACCTGGTATCGCGCGCGCTTCGTCGGTTTCGACGAGAGCCGGGCGCAATCGGCGTGCACGACGCTCAAGAAGCGCAAGATCGACTGCGTCGTCATGCGAGCGGATTGACCAGCGCGCCTACTTGAGCAGCGCATCCTTGGCGGCATTGATCTTCGTCGCCAGATACGTGCTCCCGCCTTGATCGGGATGCAGCTTCTTCATCAAGTTGCGGTGCGCCGAGCGAATGTCGTCCTCGCTCGCGCCGGGCTTCAGCCCCAGGATATCCAAAGCCTCCGAAACCGACATGGCCGTTGCGGCCTGTCCATTGCCGGCGCCGTTGCGCCCGCGCGGCTGTGCGTCCTCGCGTCGGAGTTGATCGCGCCATTCCGGATGCTCGCGATCCATATAGGCTTCCAGCAATTGCCGGCTTTGCGGGTCGCCGGCGCGGCACTCGCGCCACAGCACGAGCATGTCGGCTGGCCCGAGCGACGCGAGATCCCGACCGGCATAAACACCGGCGAGCACCCGGCCCGTCATTCGGGCTGAGGCGTGATCGAGCACCATCTCGAGGAAGGCGGTACGCACGCTCGACATCTTACCGGTCGACTGGCCTGGCGAGCCGATGGCGCCGACTGGCGTCCGCCGCCAGATCAGCAGCAGCCCCAGGAATACGAACGGCACGGCCAGCAGGAAGCGCCCCGTCATGGCGAGAAATACGGCGCTGCTAAGCGCGAGGGCTCCGGCGACTTTGCGCATGGTGGACGCGCGCTGGCCTTGCTGGCTGGACTTGTCGACGGCAAGTAACAGCAGAATCAGGGCGAAGACGAGAGGGAAGATCAGCGTCAGCATGACGCTCAACGCGCGAGCCCCATCTGTTCAAGGAGCAAATGCGCACCCGATCCGGGCGTCTGATCGGCCAGCGCCTCGAGCGCGGCGCGACCGCCTTGCGCGAACGAGGCGACCGCCTTCAGCAGCTCGGCGAGATCGTGGGCGGCTCCGGCATCGAAGCGGCAGCACGCACCGCCGGTCAGGCGCGCAAGCTCCCTGAACGCCGCGCTGGCCTTGGCATCGTGCCCTTCCTGAAACAGAAACAGCGGCACGCCTCGCAGCGCCAGCGGCCCGGCCTCGCCGGCGAGCGTATCCAACGCCTCCTCGGCCGCATCGCCGACATAGATCACCGCGTCGACCTTCTGCTTCGCCGTCTCCTGCGCGGCGTGCTTCAGCACTCGCGCGATCTGGGTGTAGCCGCCCCGGCATTCGACGCCGCTCATGAGGCGAGCGAGACCCGGTGCATCCTGGGTCCAGCGGCTCGCCTTGCATTCGTGCGCGCCTCGAAAGAACACGAGCTGCACCTCGAGCCCGCCGGCAGCGGCGACGGCGTCGAACATGCCGGCCTGGATCGAGAGCGCCATATCCCAAGTCGGCTGCCGGCTCATAGTCGCGTCCATGGCGAAAATCAGCCTGCCGCACCGGCCCGCGTTGGGCATGGCTTTGACGCGCGAGATGAAGTCCGCGACCTCGGCGGAGGTGGACTCCTCAGGCGCAACGGCACCGGCCGCGGCTGCGGTGGCGACCTGCGAAAGGCTGGTCTTGTCTTTCGTCATCATGGCGCGTGGCCTCAACGCATCTCGTCCCCGACACGTCGCCCCGACCCGTCCGCTCCGCAAGTGCTCGAGCGAAACCGACGCAACCTCACCCCTCGCCCCCCTCGGCCGCCTGCGCGAGCAGCTGGGCATTGCCGCCGGTCGCCGTGACGTCGGTCGTGACCACCCGCTCGACAGCGAAGCGCGGCAGATAGTGCGGGCCTCCAGCTTTCGGTCCGGTGCCGGACAGCCCCTCGCCGCCGAACGGCTGCACGCCGACGACCGCGCCGATCTGGTTGCGGTTGACGTAGATGTTGCCGACGCGGGCCTGGGCGATGATCTTGCGGATCGTCGCCTCGATGCGGCTGTGGATGCCGAGCGTCAGGCCGTAGCCGGTGTTGTTGACCGCCTGCACGACCTGATCGAGCCGGTCGCGCTGGTAGCGCACGACGTGCAGGATCGGACCGAACACCTCGCGCTCCAGCCGATGGATGCCATCGATCTCGTAGACGGCCGGGCTGACGAAGGTGCCTTGCCGGCAAGAGGACGGGATCGGCAGGTCGAGCAGCTCCTTCGCCTCACGCCGCATCCGCGCCTTGTGCGCGTTGAGCGTCGTCTCTGCCGCCTCGTCGATGACGGGGCCGATGTCGGTCGCAAACTCGAGCGGATCACCGAGCTCGAGCTCGAGCATCGCGCCCTTGAGCATCGTCAGCATGCGATCGGCGACGTCGTCTTGCAGATGAGCACGCGGAAAGCGCCGAGCAGCGCGGCCGGCGCTGGTCGAAGGCCGACATTACGGTATCGCGCACGACCTGCTCGGGGAGTGCGGAGGAATCGACGATCATCGCGTTCATGCCGCTGGTCTCGGCGATTAACCGGCCGATCGGACCGGCCGCCGCGCCGCGCGAGCCCCTGCTGGATCAGCGCCGCCGTCTCGCTGGATCCGGTGAAGGCGACGCCGGCAACCCGCTTGTCCGCAACGAGCCGCGCACCGACCTTGCCGCCGCCCTCCGAGCCCGGGAGCAGATGGAGAACTCCCGGCACGCCCGGGCCTCAGCAGCAATTGGGCGGCGGAGAAGGCCGTCAGCGGCGTCTGCTCGGCCGGCTTGGCGACCACTGCATTGCCGGCCGCGAGCGCACCCGCGATCTGGCCGGTGTAGATGGCGATCGGAAAGTTCCACGGGCTGATGCAGGCGAAGATCGCCATGGCCGTGCATCGACAGCGCGTTGCGCTCGCCCGTCGGGCCCTTGAGCTCGACAGGCCCCGAGAATGTCCGGGTCGCGCCTCGCCACGCGTAATAGCGCAGGAAGTCCGGGCGCCGCTTCGCGCACGTCGCCCAGCGCATTCGCAAGCGTCTTGTCGCCCTCGCGCGACCACCGCCATGAGGCGATTGCGGTTATCCTCGTAGAGATCGGCAGCGCTGCTCCAGGATGTATGGGCATCGCCGAGCCGGTCCCAGTCCGTTTGCGCGTCGGCTGCCATGCCGATCGCCTGATCGACGTCGGCATCGTTTTCGCTCGATCACGGCGCCGACGGTGACGCGGTGTCGCGGCGCCACCACCGGCTGCGGCGCCCGCTGTCGCGCACGCCCGGCGACGACCGGTGCGGCCGTCACGGGAGATTTGAGGTGCTGGCGAATCTCCTCGACGAGCGGCAGCCGGACGCTGTCCTCCCACAAGGGCAGGCCCATCGAGTTGCGCCGCGCGCTGCCGAAGATGTCGGCCGGCCGCGGGATCGCCGGATGCGATTTGGGATCGTTCGCCTCCGCCTCCTCGATCGGATCGCGGATGATCTCGGCGACGGGGAGCTCGTCGTCGGCCAGGCGATTGACGAAAGACGTGTTGGCGCCGTTCTCGAGCAGACGGCGGACGAGATAGGCGAGCAGATCCTCGTGCTCGCCGACGGGGGCATAGATGCTGGCAGGCGCGGCCGAGCTTGATTGGCCGACGACCTCGCATAGAGCGCTTCGCCCATGCCGTGCAGGCGCTGGAACTCGTAGGCGCGGGGGACCGGCCAGCGTGTGGATGGCCGCGATCGTGTGCGCGTTGTGGGTCGCGAACTGCGGATAGAAGGCGTCGGGCTCCAGCAGGGCGCGCGCAGGCGAGATAGGAAACGCCCGTGTTCACCTTGCGCGTGAACACCGGGGTGTAATCCGGCAGGCCGCGCTCCCCGCGCCCACTTCACCTCGCTGTCCCAATAGGCGCCCTTGACGACGTACCGGATGCGCCGGCCCTGCTCGGCCGCGAGCCGCTTCAGCCAGCGCAGCGGCCGGCAGCGCCTGCTTCGTCGTAGGCCTGGACGGCGAGGCCGAGACCGTTCCAGCCCTTGAGCTCGACGTCCGCGAGCGGCGCATGCCAAAACGGCGAGCGCCGGACCGAGGCGGTCGGCTTCCTCGGCATCGACGGTCAAGGTGATCGACGGCCTGCGCCGCCTTCGATAGCGCGACGAGCCGCGGCACTAGCTCCTTCATGACGCGCGCTTCCTTGGCCGCCTCGAAGCGCGGATGGATGGCCGAGAGCTTCACCGAGAGGCCCGGCCTGCTCATGATCCCGTCCGCCCCGAGGTCCTTGGCGCGACCGGCCGATGCCCCGACCGACTCGACGGCCGCCGCGTAGCGCTTGAAGTAGCGCTCGGCGTCCTCTTCCGTGCGGGCCGCCTCGCCCAGCATGTCGTAGGAGTAGCGATAGCCCTTGGCCTCCTCCGCGCGGGCGCGCTTCAGGGCTTCCTTGATGTTGCGGCCGAGCACGAACTGATCGCCCATGATGCGCATCGACTGGCGCATCGCCTGCCGGATGATCGGCTCGCCGCTGCGGGCGACGACGCGCTTGACGAGGCTTGTCGCCGATTGCCCGCGGGCGTCCTTGAGGCCGATCACGCGGCCGGTCAGCATGAGGCCCCAGGTCGAGGCGTTGACGAACAGGCTATCGGAGTTGCCGAGGTGGCGCGCCCAGTCGCCCATCGGAATCTTGTCGTCGATGAGATTGTCGGCGGTCTCGGCGTCGGGAATGCGCAGCAGTGCCTCGGCGAGGCACATGAGCACGATGCCTTCTTCGGACGATAGCCCGTATTCGTGCAGGAAGGCGTCGATGCCGCCGTGCTTCTGCCGGCCGGCGCGCGCGGTATGAACGAGATGCTTGGCGAGGTCGTCGGTCCGGCGCCGCTCGTCGGCCGTCAACATCGCCCGGTTGATGAGCGACCCCAGCACCCGCGCCTCGTCGGCATAGGCATGCTCGGCGATGTCGCTACGGGTGGGGATGGCCGATGCGAGGGTGATCTTGGCTAGCTCGTTCATGGTCGGGGCTCACGGGGCTCGATTCCTCAGAACGGACCATAGCAGAGACGGCCGGGCTGTCATCGGCCGCGCCCGCCCGGTATCCTGGGTGACACTTGAATTTAAGGTCGCAGGACTTTGGAAGGACCGCTCGGCATGGCGAAGGCCAAACCGACAACACAGGCCGAGATCATCGCCGTCTTGAGCGATCCGGCGAGCTATCACGGTCATCCGCCGGTCGAGCGTGTCGACACGCATGCGGCGCGCATCTTTCTGGCCGGGCCGGAGGCGATCAAGATCAAGCGGCCGGTTCGCTACAGCTATCTCGATTTTTCGACGCCTGAGCGGCGGCGGCAAGCGCTGCAACGGGAGCTCGAGATCAACCGGCCGGAGGCGCCGGAAATCTACCGCGACTTGGTGGCGATCGTGCGGAAGCCCGATGGCAGTCTCGCGCTGGGTGGCGAGGGGACGCCTGTCGACTGGGCGCTCCGGATGCACCGCTTCGACGGCGAGCTGCTGTTGAGCAAGCTCGCGGAGAGCGGACCGCTGGGCGATGAGCTTATCGTTACCCTCGCACAACGGGTGGACGCCTATCACCGGCGCGCCGTGGCGCAGCGAGTGGTTGGCCTCGGCGCGGCGGCAATGAGCGCGATCCTCGAAGAGCTTTCGACGGAGCTCGGCAGGCTCGCCGATGGCCCCACCCTCGCCCCGCTTCTCGCAGCCTGCAGCCGCGCCCTCGAGGTGGCCCGCGACGTGCTCGATGCCAGAGCCCACGTGGGCTTCGTCCGGCGCTGCCATGGCGACCTGCATTTGGGCAATATCGTCGTCATCGATGACAGGCCGGTCCTCTTCGATGCGCTGGAGTTCGACGAGCGGCTCGCCACCATCGACACGCTCTACGATCTCGCCTTCCTCGTCATGGACCTCGACCATCGCGGACAGCGCGCGGCGGCGAACCTCCTGCTCAACCGCTACCTGATCGAAAATGGGGACGACGCCGGCATCGCGGGTTTGGCGGCGTTGCCCTTGTTCCTGGCGTTGCGCGCCGCCATCCGCGGCATGACGGAGCTGCAGCGGGGCGGGCCCAAGAGCGTGGCGCGCGGGCGATCCTATCTCGACGCCGCCGCATCCTATGCCGCTCCTACGGCACCTCGCCTCGTCGCCGTCGGCGGCTTCTCGGGCACGGGAAAATCGACGCTCGCCCGCGCGCTCGCGCCCAAGCTCGGCCCGGCGCCCGGCGCCCTGCATCTGCGCAGCGACGTCGAGCGCAAGCGGCTGCTCGGCACGCCGGGAGCAGGAGCGCTGCTGCGCCGAACTCTACACGCGATGAGCGATCGTGTACGCCCGCCTCCTCGACAAGGCGCAGCGGCGCTGCGTGCGGGCCATGCGGTCGTTCTCGACGCGGTGTACAGCACGCCGGAGGAGCGCACGGCGGTCGAGGCGCTGGCTGCCGCGCTCGCCGTACCGTTCACAGGGCTTTGGCTCGCTGCCGCGCCAGACATCCTCGACGCCCGCGTCACCGCCCGGCGGGGCGACGCGTCGGATGCCGATGCGGTGGTCGTGTCCGCTCAAGTCGCCCGTGGCGCCGGCATCATCGATTGGCCACAGATCGATGCAGGCTCCTCCCCCTCGGCAACGCTCGACGCAGCCTGTGCAGTCCTCGGCCTCGAACTGGGATCACACGCATGAGCCCTCCCCTCGACGAACGCGCTGCCGGCGAAACCGCCGCCCACCTCGCCGAGCCCGGCGTCGCCATCGCGCGGGCGAGCGAACGGGTCGCAGGTGTCCGCTCGCGGCTCGGCGGCTGTGCGGTGGTCGATATCGTCATCGGCATCGCCGACGACGGCCGCTACGCCGGCGCCGTCGACCTAGGCGCGGTGCTGCGGGCGGCACCTGACGCAACGATCGGCACCTTGCTCGATCCCGGCTGGCCCGCCGCGCCGGCCACGATGGACCAGGAGCAGGCCGCCGATCTCGCCGTCCAGCACCGCGTCGCCGCGCTTCCGGTCGTGAGCGAGGACGGCCGGCCCATCGGATGCATTCCGGCGCGGGCGCTGCTCGGCATCCTGAGCGAGGAGCATCAGGAGGACGCGCACCGGGTCGTCGGCATGTTGAAGCGCGAGGAGACCGACCGGCATGCGCTCGAGGATCCCCCGCTGCGGCGCGTCTGGCTTCGATTGCCTTGGCTCGTCATCGGCTTGCTCATGAGCACGGCCGGGACGGCCCTGATGGCAGGCTACGAGGCGTCTCTCAAGGCGAATGTCACGATCGCCTTCTTCATTCCGGCGATCGTCTATCTGACGGATGCGATCGGCACGCAGACGGAAGCGATCGCCGTCCGCGGCCTGTCGCAGAAGCACCGGCCGCTCGGTACGATCCTGTTCGGCGAGATGCTGACCGGTGCGCTCATCGGGCTTGTTCTCGGCATCATCGCCGGCCTCGGCGTGCATCTGGCGTTCGGCGACATGACGATCGCGATCGGCGTCGGGCTGTCGCTGTTCGCGGCGGGCTCGATGGCGAGCACGCTTGGGCTTCTGCTGCCTTGGGGGCTGTCGCGCGTCGGCGTCGATCCGGCCTTCGGATCCGGCCCGATCGCCACCATCATCCAGGACGTGCTGACGATCCTCGTCTACTTCCTCGTCATGACGGCGCTGCTGCCGGCGTAGGCTCGGCTTTGATCCGCCGCCCGGCGATGATGCTCAAGAGCACGGCGACGATGATGACGCCGCCGCCGACGAAGGCCGCCTCGTCCGGCACCTCGCCGGCGCCGATCCAGCTCAGCAGCGGATTGAGCACGGTATCCATCAGCGCGAGCAGGTTGAGCGTGACAGCCGGGACATATTTGGCGCTGCGGGCGTAAAGGATCAGCGGGATCGCGAGTTGCAGCAACGCCATGAGTGCCAACCGCGCGATCCGATCAACCGGCACTGCCAAACCATCACCGATAATCGCCGCAGCCGCGAAGGCGAGGATGCCGCCCAATGCGATCGCCGGCACCATGTCGAAGGCACGATAGTTGCGCAGTGTCACCGTCTGGATCGAGAAGGCGAGCGCCACGATAACCATCGTCACGACGCCGAGCCAGCGACCCGTCTCGAGCCCGTCGGCGAAGATAATGACGACACCGGCCACCGCGATCAGCGCGGCGACCATCGTCAGCCAGCCCGGCCGCTCACGCAAAACCAGCCAGCCGAGAACGGCAGTGAAGATCGGCGCGAGCGAGCCGATGCAGGACGCGATCGCCGTGCTCGTCAGTGTCAGCGAGGTGACATAGAGCGTCGAGCCCAGCGCGAAGAAGAAGGCCGAGAGAGCGACACCCTGCCACGGCAAATGCCGCATGTTCGGAATCAGCGCCCCGCGCTGCGTTATCGCGAGGTAGAGGAACACCCAGACCGACGTCCAGCCGCCGCGCCAGCAGTTGATCTGCCAGCCGGAAAGCTCCGGCATTGTCCGGACGAACAGGCCCGCGAGACTCCACCCGAAAGTCGCGATCAGCACCATGACGACGCCCGCCGCATAGTGGTCGGGCTGCCGGGCAAGGCTCGGCGCGGTCAAGTCATCACCGCGCCGCCGTTGACGCCGTAGCACTGGCCGGTGACGTACGTTGCGTCCGGCCCGGCGAGGAACACGGCGACGCCCGCGAGTTCCTCGGGCTTGCCGATCCGGCCGAGCGTGACGGCCGCCGCCTCGCGCGCCTGCTTCTCAGGGCTCATGCGATCCCAGCCGAGCAGATCGGTGTCGATGGGACCAGGCGCGATGGCGTTGACGAGAATGTGGGGCGCGAACTCACGGGCCCAGCTGCGTGTCAGCGAAAGCACGCCACCCTTCGACGCGCAGTAGATGGGATAGCTCGCGAAGCCGAGATAGGCGAGCTCGGAGGCGATATTGATGATGCGGCCGCCGTGGCCTTGGCGCACCATGACGCGCAGGGCCTCGCGTCCGACGAGGAAGAGCCCACGCAGATTGACGCCGATGATGCGGTCGAAATCGGCGGCGGTCGCCTCCAGCGTCGGCAGGGTCTTGTTGATGCCCGCGCTCTGGACGAGGATGTCGAGACCGCCCAAGTTCTTGGCAGCCGTTTCGACGAGGCGCACCGCGTCCGTCTCCTGGCTCACGTCGGCATCGATCGCATGCGCTCGCCGGCCGAGGGCTGCGATCGCCGCGACGGTCTTGCCGGCGTTCGCATCGTCGCCCCGATGGCCGATCACGACATCCGCACCTGCGCGCGCAAGCCCCAGCGCGATCGCCCCGCCGATGCCCTTCGATCCGCCCGTCACCAAGGCGCGCTTGCCCGCCAGCGTTCCAGCCACCGTCTTCTCCCTCAAACCATCGCCACGACATCGATCTCCGTCAGCATGCCTTCATAGGAGAGATAGGGCAGCGGCACACCTGTCGAGGTCGGCCCGGGTGTGGGAAAATGCCGGAAGCGCGTCGCGGCATTGGGCGCCAGCACCTCGGGCCCGACGTCGCCTTTGTAGAACGAGTTCACTTTGACGACGTGCTGAAAGCCCAGTCCGAGCTCGGCGAGGACTTTGGCGATGTAGGCCATGGCGATCTTCGTCTGCTCGACCATGTCGCCGGGGGCAAGCACGGTCGACTCGCTCGTCAGCGCGACTTGCCCGCCCAGGAACACGAGGTCACCCACGCGCAGGCCATGCCGATAGGGCATGTGCACCGGCCAATCCCAATGCCCGTCCGGCCACACGGCCGTTCGCGGCAACCGATCCCCACCTATACCGCGCATGGCAATCACGTCGGCGGCGTAGCTGAGACCCGGCCGATTGAGCTGCGGAAGAGAAATACCCGTCGCAGCCGGACCGGGCTCGCGATAAAATCGTCCACGCACGAGCGCGGGCTCTGCCCAAGCCTCCTTGTTGCCGGGCTCCGCAAACCACGAGTTCGCTTTCACGACGTCCTGCAGATCGGCGCCGAGCTGGGCCAACAGCGCGTCGAGCTTGGGAAGAACGATCGCGCACTGCTCGGCCTCCCCCCTCCCCTTGACCGTGTCGTGCGCATCGATCGACGTGAGATGACTCGTGAAGATCATTTCCTCGCAGCGAACCGCCTGGCTGAATGGAAGCGGAACGCGAGGTCCGTCCGCCCGCCACGCGGCCTGGCGCGGCAGCCGCTCGCCGTTGCAGCCGCGCATCGCCCAGCCCTCGATCTCGATCACCATGCCGGGATAGGCGAGACCGGGCAGCGGCACGAGCGCCAAGGCCGGCCCGGGCCCCGGAATGTCACCCATCGCCTCGCCGATTGCCCGCGAAAGTGTCTGCTCGCTGACACCGGCCGAGGGCACGTAGAACGCCGTCAGCTTCACGAGGTCGGCCATGTCCGCGCCGGCACCATCGAGGACGCGCCGCACGTACATCATCGATGATGTGGTCTGGGCCAGCAGATCGCCGGGCGTCACGACCCGCGCCCCGGCATCGAGATCGACCTGGCCGGCGATGAA
Organism: Hyphomicrobiaceae bacterium; assembly: GCA_046348995.1. Classification (GTDB taxonomy): domain Bacteria; phylum Pseudomonadota; class Alphaproteobacteria; order Rhizobiales; family Hyphomicrobiaceae; genus JANNSX01. The sequence continues at coordinate 342,072 of JAXMDB010000001.1, read as the reverse complement.
GATGTGCTTGTTGCAGCGGATGCCGTGGCTGTTGTTGTCGACACCGATGCCGAGCTTCCAATGACCTTCCGGATTGATGTGGCGGCGTGGCAGCATTGACGTACCTCCGGGGCGGATCGGGCTGATCATCCGGGGCCGGCCGTGTCCAGGCAAGTCCCGGCCCGCAACGCTGCTGAGCGAATCATAGGCCCGCCGTCGCGACTCACCTATCCTCCGGCTCGAAGTCCGGTCGAGCCTGGGGGATCCGATGAGCCTGCTCTTTCGTGTGCTTTACGCCGCCCATGCCCGCGGCACGCATCACAAGCTCGCACTCGACGCATTGACCGAGCTGCGCAATCCGGAAGCCGAAGGCTGGCAGCGGCTATTCCTCAAGCACGCCGCGCTCTACATGGAGGGCGCCAAGGCCCCGGACGACGAGTTCAAGGATTTCAAGAACCACGTCCTGCACGTCGAGCAGGATTATTGGGGCGGCGCGATCGCCAAGTCGCAGAGCTGGTACGGGCATCTGGTCGCCGCGCTGACGAGCCAGGATTGGCCGCAGGCCGTCTACTGCGCGGGCGTCCTCAGCCACTACTACGTCGATCCGATCCACCCCTTCCACACGGGGCAATCGGCAGCCGAGAACAACGTGCATCGAGCCGTCGAGTGGTCGATCTCGAAATCGTATAATGATCTGCGCGCGCGGGGCCTCGCCCTGCCCGATCCCTTGAACCTGCCGCGGGCCGAAGGCGACGACTGGCTCAAGGATCTCGTCTGCAGGGGCGCCGAGCGCTCGCACGGCTATTATTCGACGCTGCTCGTGCACTACGATTTCCACAAGGGCGTCGTCGATCCGCCGGCTGGCCTCGACGAGACGTCACGCACCGCCGTCGCCGAGCTGCTGACCTACGCTTCCGCGAGCTTCGCGCTGGTGCTCGATCGCGCTTTCGAGGATGCGGGCGTCTCGCCACCCGAGGTTTCTCTTACCCTCGACACGGTGCTGGCGACGCTCGCGATCCCGCGCAAGATGTTGCTCAACAAGATCGCCGACGCCGCCGACCGCAAACAGGTCGAGGCGATGTACGACGAGCTCGTCACGACGGGCAAGGTCGACGCGACACTGTCCGAGGACGATCGCACGGTGCGCGACCTCTACGCGGCCGAGGTCGGCACGAGGACGGCCGAGAAGCTCAGCGCCGCTCGCGCCGAGCGCATCCGCGAGACGCCGGCTGCGCCGAAGGCGCCGCCCAAGCTCAAGCTCGTCGAGACGGCGCCGAAACCGGCCGAGCCGGCTCCGGCGGCTCCATCCCGTCTCACCGCCGCATTGACGCCGGTCGCGGCCACGGCGCCGGACGCTCCCAAAGCGAAAGCCGAGCCTCAGCCGGCGATCTTCGACGCCAACCACACGAGCCGCACGCGTTTGCCGCGCATCAAGGCCGGCGATGCGGTCGAGGATGCGCCCTCGATCGGGCTCAAGACCGCCGAGCGTCTCGCCAAGATCGGCGTCGTGACGATCGGCGATCTGCTCGCCTTCGATCCGGATGCGGCGGCCGAGAAGCTCGACACGCGGCATATCGACGGTAGCACCATCCGCGACTGGCAGGATCAGGCGCGGCTGGCGATGACGCTGCCGGAGCTGTCGGGCACGAAAGCGCAGCTGCTCGTCGGCGGCGGCTATCGGGATGTCGCGGCGATAAGCGCGGCCGAAGTAACCGCAATCCGCGCCGCCCTCGCGACCTTTGCCGCGACGAGCGAAGGCGAGCGGCTCATGCGCGGCGGCAAGCTCCCCGAGGAAACCGAGATCGCTCGCTGGATCGAGGACGCGAAGGGGCTGGCGAAGGCGGCGTAGTCGCCGGTTTCAAATCCCCAACTTCCTCTTCAGCACCTCGTTGACCGCTTGCGGGTTGGCCTTGCCGCCAGTCGACTTCATGACCTGGCCGACGAACCAGCCGATCATCGAGGGTTTGGCCTTCGCCTGCTCGACCTTGTCGGGGTTGGTGGCGATGATGTCGTCGACCGCCTTCTCGATGGCGCCGGTGTCCGTCACCTGCTTCATGCCGCGCGTCTCGACGATCTCTGCCGGGTCGCCGCCTTCCGTCCAGACGATCTCGAACAGATCCTTGGCGATCTTGCCCGAGATGGCAGAGGACGAAATGAGATCGACGATGGCGCCGAGCTGCTTGGCCGACAGCGGACTCTCGCCGATGCCCTTGCCCTCTTTGTTCAGCCGCCCGAACAGCTCGTTGATGACCCAGTTCGCGGCGAGCTTGCCGTCGCGGCCCTTGGCGACCGCCTCGAAATAGTCGGCGTTCTCCCGCTCCGCGACGAGCACGTCGGCGTCGTAGGCGGAGAGGCCGTAGGTCTTCGTGAAGCGCGCCTTCTTCTCATCGGGCAGCTCCGGGAGACCCTTCTTGAGGTTGTCGACGTAAGACGCCTCGAGCTCGAGCGGCAGCAGGTCGGGATCGGGGAAGTAGCGGTAGTCGTGCGCCTCCTCCTTGGACCGCATCGAGCGCGTCTCGCCGGATTTGGCATCGAACAGCCGCGTCTCCTGGTCGATCGTGCCGCCATCCTCGATGATGCCGATCTGGCGGCGCGCCTCGACCTCGATCGCCTGGCCGATGAAGCGGATCGAGTTGACGTTCTTGATCTCGCAGCGCGTGCCGAGGCCGTCGCCGGGTTTGCGCACGGAGACGTTCACGTCGGCGCGCAGATTGCCCTTCTCCATGTCGGCGTCGGAGGTGCCGAGATAGCGCAGGATGGTCCTCAGCTTCGTGACGTAGGCCTGCGCCTCTTTCGACGAGCGCATATCTGGCCGCGAGACGATTTCCATGAGCGCGACGCCCGAGCGGTTCAGATCGACGTAAGAGCTGTCGGGCGACAGGTCGTGGATCGACTTGCCGGCGTCCTGCTCCAGATGCACCCGCTCGATGCCGACGGTGATCTGCTCGCCCTCGGCAAGATCGATAGAGACCTCGCCCTCGCCGACGATCGGCTGCTTGTACTGGGAGATCTGATAGCCCTGCGGCAGATCGGGATAGAAGTAGTTCTTGCGGTCGAAGACGCTCGTCAGATTGATCTCGGCCTTGAGGCCTAGACCGGTGCGGATCGCCTGCGCGACGCATTCCTCGTTGATGACGGGAAGCATGCCGGGCATCGCCGCATCCACCAGCGAGACATGGCTGTTGGGCTCACCGCCGAATGCTGTGGACGCCCCCGAGAAAAGCTTCGCCTCAGACGCCACCTGCGCGTGGACCTCGAGGCCGATGATGACCTCCCAATCGGCTTTGGCGCCGGGGATGAGGTTCTTCTTGAGCGTCTCTCGGTGGCGAAGGACCATGATCTCGTTCTCGTCTGAGCCAGAGCGGATGCTGTCAGGCTCTAGGTGCATGCGAGGGCGCGGTCAAGGCCGGGAGGCGATGGACGCGACCGACAAATCTGCGGTATGGGATAGGAAGTTGTCTGCCTATCATTTGACGAAAATCAATCATGCGCGATACCGACCGCGAGCTCGTCCGAGGCATGGGCCTTTTCGCAGGCGTCGCGCCGGCGCATTTCGACGACCTGATGCAGGCGTCGTTCCTGCAGCGCTTTCCTGCAGGTACGCAATTGATCACCGAAGGTGACCCTTGCGATTTTCTGCACGTCGTCGTCGAGGGGTGCGCCGAGCTCTACGCAACGGCGGCCGACCGGCAAAGCGCGCTTGCTCTCGTCGAGCCGGTGGGCACCTTCATTCTCGCGGCGGTCATCAAGGACACCTACTATCTCATGTCGGCGCGCACGGTGACGCGCAGCCGGATTCTCATGATTCCGGCATCGCGCGTGCGTGCAGTGTTCGCTGTCGATCACGAGTTCGCGCGTGCCGTCGTGACCGAGCTTGCGAGCGCGTTCCGAACGATGGTTCGATTGCTCAAGGACCAGAAGCTCCGGACCGGCGCCGAGCGACTCGCCAATGCCTTGCTGAGACTTCATCGCGAGCAGGAGGCGCCGAAAGTCCTGACGCTGCCGATCGAGAAGCGCATGCTGGCATCGCTACTCGGCATGACACCTGAGAACCTATCGCGTGCGTTCGTGGCGCTGGCCCCGTTCGGCGTCGACGTCGATGGCCGCGACATCAAGATCTCTCACCCGGGCAAGCTCGCGCAATTCGCCAAGCCGACGCTGCTGATCGATGCGAAGGAGCCATGAGCGGCTACTTGACCGTGGCCAGCGCCTTCTCCACGCGGATCACGAGCGCTTCCGGATCGCAATAGGACGCCACCATGCGGTGCAGGCCGGGCTTGGGGCCGGCCCAGGGACGCACGCTCAGGCCCTCGGCAGCGAACGCCTTCAGCACCGCGTCCGGCAGATAGACGAAAATCTGGTTCGTCTCGACCGGATAGGCGAGCTCGACGCCCGGCGTGCGGCTGAGCGCCTTGGCGAGCCGGGCCGCCGTCGCGTTGGCCTTGCCCGCATTCTCGAGCCAGAGTCCGTTCCCGACATAGGCGTGCAGTTGCGCTGCGAAGTAGCGCATCTTGGAGTGCAGGAAGCCCGCACGCTTGTGCTTGAAGCGCACCGCCTCGGCGAGAGCCTTGTCGAAGACGATAACCGCTTCCGCCATCATCGTCCCGTTCTTCGTCGTGCCGAGCGAGAGGATGTCGACGCCGGACTTCCACGTCATTTGGGCGGGCGTGACGCCGAGCTTCGCCAGCGCGTTCGCGAACCGCGCGCCGTCCATGTGCATCTTGAGCCCGCCGCGCCGCGCCACCTCGCCGATCGCCTGTAGCTCGTCCAGCGAATAGACGGTGCCGCGCTCGGTCGCCTGCGTCACGCTCACCGTCGAGGCGTGCATCTGGTGCAGGAAGGACGGCCCGAAGCCCTTGAGCTTCGCATCGAGCGCCGCGGCGGAGAGCTTGGCGCCCTCGCCCGGAAACATCACGAGACGTCCGCCGCCCGAGTAGAACTCGACCGAGCCCGCCTCGGAGCCGACGATATGCGCCATCTCGTGGCAGAACACGGTGCCATACGAGGGCGTGACAGCGCCGAGCGAGAGGCCGTTGGCGGCCGTGCCGGACGAGACCGGGAACACGCTCACCTCGCGCTCGAACACCGCCGAATAGGTGCGATTGAGGCGGCTCGAAAGCTCATCGGCGCCGTAGGGCGGCACGAAGCCGTCGTTGCACGCGGCGATCGCCGCCATCACGCGAGGGTCGACGACGGCGGCGTTGTCGGAGGCGAAATCGTAGGCCAATGGACGGGTCTCCGGATGCGTTCAACTCTGATCTTCGGCGATGCTGCGAACGAGACTCAGCATCAGATCGGGGCTGGCCTCGTACGCTTTGTCCGTGTCCGACTGCGGGAGCGATGCGGCGAGCTTCCTCAGCCGACCGATCGCCGCCGAGATATGTGCCCGCATGTGCTGCCGGGCTGCCGCGTCGTCCTGCCACTCGATGGCGACCACGATCCGCTCATGCTCGTCGTGGATCATCTGATAGTAGGCGTCCTTGGAGGCATCATCGACGATCGCGCCGAGCTTTATGCGGGGCATCACGACCGGCGCCATGATCTTCAGGAGCTGATAGATGTGCGGGTTCTTGGACGCCTTGGCGATCGCCAAGTGGAAGCGATAGTCGTACCAGACGTTGGTCGACTTGGGATCCTGCTGCTCGGAATCGACCTTCTCCATCCGGCGCCGGATATCGGCCGCGTCCGCCTTCGTGCGGCGCAGCGCGCATAAGCCCGCCGCCTCCGCCTCGACTCCCATCCTGAGCTCCATCAGCATGATGGTCTTGGGAAGCGTCTTCACCGCCGCCCAGTCGACCTCGAAACGCGAGACGTTAGCCTCGGCGACGAACACACCGATCCCCTGGCGGGCGACGAGAATGCCCTCCGACCTCAGAGCGATGATGGCCTCGCGAATGACGGTGCGGCTGACGCCGTAGACCTCGCAGAGCTCGGCTTCCGTCGGGATCCGGTCGCCGGTCTTGAGCTTGCGACGGCGGATCATCTCCTTGAGCTTCTCGGCGACGACGGTCGAGTAGGACGGCCGCTTGCCGATGTGCGTGCCAGCGCCGCTCACGTTCGCTTTCATCGGCCCTCCCAACGTCCTCGCAAGCCTGCAGCTCGGATCGAAAAAACCGCAGAGCCGCCTCGCATTCTCACGGATGGCTCTTGGCAAGCCCGGCCATCTGTGGCAACTCACTTGTATGATATCATAGCACTGCGGCCGGCGGGCGGTCAAAACGCCGGCTTTCGGGGGAGATCGAAAGCGCATGACGTCGACGCGATATGCAGGGCCGAAGGCGTCATCCTACGACGTCGTCATCGTCGGTGGCGCCATCATGGGCTCGTCGACCGCCTACTGGCTAACCTCCAATCCGGACTTCAAGGGCCGTGTCCTCGTCGTTGAGCGCGACAGCACCTACCACCACGCGCCGAGCGCGCGGGCGGCGAGCTGCATCCGTCAGCAATTCTCGCAGCCGATCAACATTCTGATCAGCCAGTTCGGCGTCGAGTTCGTGCGCACCTTCCACGACCGCGTGCAGAAGCACTACCCCGGCGAGGTGTTTCCCAAGCTCGCCTTCAAGGAGCACGGCTTCCTCTATTGCTGGAAGCCCGAGCACGTCGAGAAGGCCCGCGCGCGGGCGGAGCTTCAACGCTCGCTCGGCGCGCATACCGTCTTCCTGACACCCGGCGACATCAAGCAGCGGTTCCCCTGGGCGAACGTCGACGATCTCGGCGGTGCTTCCTGGGCGACGGAGGCCGAGGGCTGGTTCGACAACATCGGACTGCTCAACGGCCTGCGCCATGCCGCCAAGAAGCAGGGCGCCGACTACATCGACAACGAGGTCGTCGGCATCGATCGCGAGGGCGACCGCATCACGGGCGTGCAGTTGCAGACGGGAGAGCGGATCGCGTGCGGCACGCTCGTCAACACGTCGGGTGGCCGTGGCCGCATCGTCGCCAACATGGCCGGACTCGACATTCCGATCGAGCGGCGCAAGCGCGATCTGTTCATCTTCTCGGCGAGCAATCCCGTCGAAGGCCGCATGCCGCACGTCATCGACATCTCGGGCTCGTTCTGCCGTCCGGAGGGGCAGTTCTTCCTGACGGGCGATGCGCCGCCGGTCGATCCGGAAGCCGATCTCGACGATTTCGAGACGCGCCACGAGGATTTCGAGGATCGGGTCTGGCCCGCGATCGCCAACCGCATTCCGCAGTTCGAAGCCGTCAAGCTGCAGCGCTTCTGGTCGTGCCACTACGACTACAACACGCTCGACTACAACGCGATCATCGGCCCGCACACGCACGTGAAGAACTTCATCTTCGTCAACGGCTTCTCGGGCCACGGGCTCCAGCAGGCGCCGGCCGTCGGCCGTGGCGTCGCCGAGCTCGTCATGCACGGCCGCTACACGACGCTCGATCTCTCCGAGATGGCGTTCGAGCGGGTGACCGCCAAGCGGCCGTTCCTCGAGGAGGCGATCATCTGATGACACGCCGAACAGTGTCGTTGTCAAGCGACGGCAGTCATCATATGATAACGATTACATAAGGACTTCGCATCGGTTCTCGCAGTCGACAATAACCATCCGGGAGGACTTCACATGACGAGACGCAACTGGACGCACGAACAGCTGAAGGCCGCGGCCGACGGCGATTTCGCCAAGCTCGCCGAGCTCGACCGGCGCGGCTTCATGAAGGGCACCCTTGCCGCCGCAGCGGCCGCGAGCGGCCTCATGACGATCCCGATGCTCCCACGCTCGGCGAAGGCCGCCGTCGGCGGCGATCTCATCACGCTGACGTGGGAAGGCTACGACATGATCGAGCCGACCAAGGAGTGGGCCGATAAGAACGGCGTCAAGATCGCCAACTCCTCGATGGCGACGCAGGACGACGTACAATCGAAACTCGTCGGCGGCAGCCCGGTGCGCCTCGACGTCACGTCCTACAACCAAGCCTACAACAAGTTCTACGCCGAGGAGCTCAAGATCCTCAACAAGCTCGATATGTCGAAGATCCCCAACTACAACAAGGACGACATTTTCGACGCGTTCTACCAGAAGGATCGCTGGTACTGGGACGGCAATCAGTGGGCCATTCCCTTCTGCTGGGGCCTCGTCTCGCTGATCTATGATCCCTCCAAGATGCCCAAGCCCGAGTCCTACACGGACCTCTTGAAGCCCGAGTACAAGGGCAAGATCGTCATCTCCGACGACAACACCGGCACCTGGCCGACGTTCTCGGTTCTGGCCGGCGTCGACACGTATCCCAACGTCTCGAAGGACGATCTGAAGAAGATCTTCGAGAACGCGAAGCTGTATCGCGACCAGGCCAAGACCTTCGCCGCCTCCAACGGCGACATCGTCTCGCTCATCACCTCGGGCGACGCCTGGGCCTGCCTGACCTGCGGCACCGACAGCGTCGCCAACGTCAAGCGGCAGGGCGGCCAGTGCGACTACGTGATCCCGAAGGAGGGCGCGTTCCTGTGGTGCGATGCGCTCTGCATCCCGACCTCGGCCGAGAACCTCGAGACGGCGCACGCCTTCATCAACGAGGCGATGGCCCCCGCGCCGCAGGCCTTCCTGTCGAAGCACACCATCTGCGGCACGCCGGCCCGCAAGGCCGTCGACCTGATGGATGCGGACACCAAGGGCCTCTACAGCTACGCGACGCTGGACGAGGATCTGAAGAAGACCCCGCTCAAGGGCATTCCGCCCCGCGAGTCGACGGAGTTCGCCACCTACGACGAGTGGGTGCAGGCCTATCAGGATCTGAAGTCCGGCATCTGACCAAATCGACCGGCGAGCGGCGGTGCCGCTCGCCTTTTCCTGACGCCGCTGCGGAGCGCGAAAGTCGTTCTCCGCAGCGTTGCCTAGGTCTGGAGCGGGCATGGCCAGCACGATGAGCGCGCGCGAGCGGACGGGGCTGGTGCTCGCGGCACCGGCTTTCCTCTACATGATCTGCCTGTTCGTCGTGCCGACGCTGCTGCTGCTCGTCTATAGCTTCTATCGCTCCAAAGCCTTCATCCCGATCCCCGACTTCATCCTCGAGAACTATACGAGGGCGCTGAATAGCGAGGGCTTCTGGCGCGTCATGTGGCTGAGCCTCAAGCTCGGCATCTCGACCGCGACCGTCTCCGTTCTCGCGAGCTTTCCTGTTGCCTGGTACATCGTCTACCGGACCAACAACAACACGCTGCTCTATCTGATCATCGCCTCGTGGATCACGAGCTATCTCGTGCGCATCTACGGCTGGCGGATGATCCTCGGATCGAACGGCTTCGTGAACACCTCGCTCATCCAGCTCGGCCTGATCGATCAGCCCCTCGAGTTCATCCTCTACAATCCCGTCGCCGTCGTCATCGCGCTCGTCCACATCTTCATGCCGCTGACGCTGCTGATGCTGCTGTCGGCTCTGCGCGACGTCCGGCCCGAGTATCTGGAGGCCGCCCGCGATCTCGGCGCGAGCTCGGTCTCGACGCTGTTCCGCGTCACCATCCCGATGATCTATCGCGGCCTCGTCAGCGCCTTCATGTTCACGCTCGTGCTCGCGACCGGCGATTACGTGGCGCCACAGGTGCTCGGCGGGACGAACGGCATGACGGTCGGCCTGCTGATCTCCAATCAGTTCCGCGCGACTGGAAACTGGCCGTTCGGCGCGGCCATGGCCTTCATCTGCTTCCTCGTCTTCGTCGCGATCTACATCGTCGTCGTCCTACTGTTCAGAGCCTCCGGGCTCGCGCCCAACCGGCGCTATCACTGAAAGGAGCCGGCCGTGCTGCGCGCTTACGTCTGGCTCTATGTGGCGGTGCTGTTCGGACCGCTGTTCCTCATCATTCTCTTCAGCTTCCACTCCTCGCCCGCCCAGTACTTCCCGATCCAGGGGCTGAGCCTGATCTGGTATCAGAAGTTCTTCGAGAACCCAGTGCTGGTCGAGTCGCTCCGGCGCAGCGTCGTCGTCGCCGTCTCGAGCACCATTGCGACGACGATCATCGGCTCGATGGCCGCGCTGGCGCTGGCGCGGCTACAGGGCCGGACGAAGGCCGTGTTCGGCTACCTGACCTTCGCGCCCGTTGCGCTTCCCGGCCTCTTTATCGGTATCTCGCTCTTGACGCTGTTCGGCCAGCTCGGTGTCAGCCGCTCGCTCGTGACGGTGGCGATGGCGCACGTCCTCGTCTGCCTGCCGTTCTTCATCGAGGCGAGCCGGTCGCGGCTCGAATATTTCGATCTTTCGCTCGAGGAAGCGGCCCGCGATCTCGGCGCCAGCGCGTGGGACAGCTTCCGTCTCGTGACCTTGCCGATCATCGCGCCGACCCTCATCGGCGCCGCCATCATGTGCTTTGCGATCTCCTTCGACGAGGTCATCGTGACGCTGTTCGCCGCGGGCTCAGAGACGACGCTGCCGATCGCCATCTGGTCCATGATGCGGCAAGCGATCACTCCGGCGATCAACGCCGCGTCCGTGCTCGCGCTCTCCTGCGTCGTCTCCGTCATCGTCGTCTTCGGCCTGATCGGCTGGCTCAACCGCATGCGAAAGCTCAAGCACCGTCGCGGTGCAGGATTGGAGGCTTGAGATGATCGACCCTATCGTCAAGCTCGCCGCCATCACCAAATCCTTCGGCGCCTTCCAGGCGCTGCACGAGATCAACCTCGACATCCGCGAGGGTGAGATCCTGACGCTGCTCGGGCCGTCGGGCTGCGGCAAGACCACGCTCATGCGGATCGTCGCCGGCTTCGAGGAGCCGACCACCGGCCAGATCAAGATCCGCGGCGCCGACATGCGCGGCATTCCCCCCGAGCGCCGGCCCGTCAACATGGTGTTCCAGCGCTATGCGCTGTTCCCGCATTTGGACGTGTTCGACAACATCGCCTTCGGTCTCCGCCTCAAGAAGACGCCGAGGGAAACCATCCGCACCGAGGTCAAGCGCATCCTCGAGCTCGTGCAGATGACCGATCTCGCCGACCGCTGGATCACGCAGCTTTCGGGCGGCCAGTCGCAGCGCGTGGCGCTCGCCCGCGCGCTCGTCAACCGGCCGGCCGTGCTGCTGCTCGACGAGCCGCTGGCGGCCCTCGACTTGAAGATCCGCCAGCACATGCTGGCCGAGCTCAAGCGCATCCACACCGAGACTGGCACCACCTTCATCTACGTCACGCACGACCAGGACGAGGCCATGGTGCTCTCCGACCGGATCGTGCTCATGAACAAGGGCCGCATCGAGCAGATCGCGACGCCCGAGCAGATGTACGCCGCGCCCGAAAGCCTGTTCGCCGCGCAGTTCCTCGGCGACACGAACATCCTGTCGGCGACGGTAACGGCGATCGAGGGGCAGACCGCACGCTGCGACATCGGCATCGGCGAGGTCCGCGTGCCGGCCGACAATCTCGCTCCCGGCGAGACGATCAAGCTGTCGGTGCGCCCTGAGGTCATTGCGCTCGCCAACGATGGCGACGGCCTTGCCGGCACCATCAAGGATCGCGCCTTCATCGGCAACCGCATCGTCTACTGGGTCGCCCTCGCCAACGGCACGAGCCTGCGCTGCCAGGAAGCGCGCAGCGTCGCCGGCATGCGCTTTCAGCCCGGCAGCCCTGTCCGCGCGCACTGGCCGAGCGCGGGCAACGTCGTATTGAAAGGCTGATCGCGGCAGGCATCTAAGGAGGCTTGAGCATGGCTCGGGCGGAGTACGACTACGTCATCATCGGCGGTGGATCGGCGGGCTGCACGCTCGCGGTGCGCCTGTCGGAAGACCCGTCCGTCTCGGTGCTGCTGGTGGAAGCAGGACACTCGCGCGGCAACTGGCTCGACTACTGGAAAATCGAAATGCCCGCGGCCTTCGGCGAGGCCTGGCGCAACGCCAAGTTCAACTGGATGTACGAAGGCGAGCCTGAGCCGCAGCTCGGCGGCCGCAGCGTATTCCAGCCGCGCGGCAAGGTGCTCGGCGGCTCATCCGCCATCAACGGCATGTGCTTCATCCGTGGCCACGCGCTCGACTACGAGCGGTGGGTCACCGAGGGCGCGGCCGGCTGGTCGTGGCGCGAGGTGCTGCCCTACTTCAAGCGGCTCGAGACGTGGCAGGAAGGTGAATCCACCTATCGCGGCGGCAGCGGTCCGGTGCATGTGCGCCGGGGCGACCTCCCCTCCCCGCTCTATCACGCCTTTCTCGAGGCGGGTCAGCAGGCCGGCTACGGCTACTCCGACGACATCAACGGCGCCCAGCAGGAAGGCTTCGCGCACTTCCAGATGAACGTCGATCGCGGCCAGCGCGCCTCGACGGCCCACGCCTATATCCGCGCCAACAAGGGCCGCCGCAATCTGACGGTTGCCGACCGCGCGCTCGCCCGAGGCCTCATCGTCGAGGGCAACCGCGTCGGCGGCGTCACCTTCGAGCGCGGCGGCGAGACGATCGAGGCGCGGGCCAAGCGCGAGACCATCCTCTCCTCGGGCGCCACGAACTCGCCGCAGCTCCTGATGCTTTCGGGCTTCGGTCCGGCCGAGCACTTGCGCGAGCACGGCATCAAGTGCGTCGCCAATCTGCCGGGCGTCGGCGCCGACCTGCAGGATCATCCGGTCGCCTACATGAAGTATCTCGTCGACAAGCCCGTCTCGATGAGCAAGTACCTCCGCAAAGACCGGATGCTCTATACCGGTGCCCGCTGGGTGACGACGCATACCGGGCCCGGCGCCACGAACAACGTCGAGACCTGCGCGATCCTGCGCAGCGACTCTTCCGTCAAGCACGGCGACATCGAGATCCAGTATCTCGCCTTCGTCGCCAATCGCGACGGCAGCATCAATCCGAACGTGCATGGCTTCACGCTCTGCATCGGCGCCGCCCGCGTGGAAAAGGGCGGGTCGGTGAAGCTGCGCTCGGCCAATCCGTCAGAGCCCCCGCGCATCACGGCGGGCTTCATGTCGACCGATCACGACGTGAAGCTGTTGAAGCGCTCGATCGAGATTGGCCGCGAGGTCGCCTCGCAGCAGGCCTATCGCCAATTCAACCCCAAGGAGCTCGAGCCCGGTCCGAGCATCAAGTCGGCCGCCGACATCGAAGGCTTTTTGCGCGCCAATTGCGAGGGCGATTTCCACCTCACCTGCACGTGCAAGATGGGCAACGACAAGATGTCGGTCGTCGATCCGCAACTGCGTGTGCACGGCATCGAGGGCTTGCGCGTGGTCGACGCCTCCGTGATGCCGAGCATCGTCTCGGCCAATACGAATGCGACCACCATCATGATCGCCGAGAAGGCCGCCGACATGATCCTCGGCAAATCGCTGCCACCGGCCAACGTGCCGCTGCCAAATTGACCCCTCACGCATCGAACACAGAAGAAGGAAACCCCTCATGAGCCACTTCAATCGCGTTCTCATCACCGGCGCCGCGGGCGCCCTCGGCAAGCAGCTCCGCAAGTCCGGCCAGACGCTCGCCAAGCACGTCCGCCTGACCGACATCGTTCCCTCGACCGACCTCGCCGCGCACGAGGAGGACCGGCCCTGCAATCTCGACGACATGACGGCGATCATGCAGGCGGTGGAGGGGTGCGACTGCATCGTCCATCTGGGCGCCAAGGCCTCAGAGGGCACCTGGGACGAGGTGCTCCACTCCAACATCATCGGCACCTATAACATCTACGAGGCGGCCCGCCGGCACGGCGTCAAGCGCATCGTCTATGCGAGCTCCATCCACGCGGTCGGCTACTACGAGCGCAATCACACGATCGACGCCAAGGTGCCGACGCGGCCCGACAGCCTCTACGGCGTCTCCAAGACTTTCGGCGAGAATCTCGCGAGCTACTACTTCGACAAGTTCGGCATCGAGAGCGTGTGCTTGCGCATCGGCTCGTGCTTCCCGGAGGCGACCGACCGCCGCCATCTCATCACCTGGCTCAGCTACGCCGACATGCGCCAGCTCGTCGAGCGCAGCCTCGAGGCGCCGCGCGTCGGCTTCCTGATCTCGTATGCGACGTCGAACAACCGTCAGGCCTTCTGGGACAACAAGTACGCCTCGATCCTCGGCTATCGCCCGCAGGACACGGCCGACGCCTTCACCGACAAGGTGCTCGCCAAGACCGAGCAGGGCGATCCGGAAGACCCGCAGGTGAAGTTCCAGGGCGGCATTTTCTGCAAGTGGGGCCATTGGGAAGATCAGCAGAAGTCGTAAGGCTCGATCTCGTCGTGGCGACAGATGCGATCGCATGCCATCATCGTCGTGGGACGGAGACGTCCGTCTCGCGACGATAGAACCCGAGGAGGTTGTCTTGCGTACACAGGCCATGAAGACTGTGGGCTTCGGCGGAAAGATCGCTTTCGCGTCGATGCTCCTGGCGATGACGGCGGCACCGGCGCTCACGGCCGACGCGACCCTCGCCGATGCCTACAAGACCATCGCCAGCAAGAAGATGGTCGACCTGACGCATACCTTCGGCGTCGGCACGCCCGTTTGGAGCGGTTTCGGCCAGGCGACCATGACGGCCGCTTCTGATCCGAAGACCCACGAGCCCTACACGATCGAGAAGCACGGCTTCCGCACCATCTACTATTCCATGGTCGGCCAGTACGGCACGCACGTCGATCCGCCGGCCCACTTCGACCCGAACGGGATCACGATGGACAAGATCCCGCTCGAGCAGATGATCCTGCCGCTCGTCGTGTTCGACGACACGAAGTTCTTCGCTCAGGACGAGAACCACGCGCTGACCGTCGACGACGTCAAGGCGTGGGAGAAGGAGAACGGCGAGGTTCCGAAGGGCGCGTTCGCAGCACTCCGCACCGACATGTACAAGGATTGGGACGCGAACCCCGAGAAGTTCAAGCGCTATCCGTTCCCAGCCTGGACGCTCGACGCCATCAAATACCTGTTCGAGACGCGCGGCGTAACGGCGATTGGGCACGAGGGCCTCGACACCGACATCACGCAGACGATGGATTCCGAAACCTGGATCCTGAAGAACGGCCACTACCAAATCGAGGTGATGGCCAACCTCGATCAGGTGCCGGCCACCGGCTCGCTCATCGTCGTGACTTGGCCCAAGGTCGAGAACGGCTTCGGCTTCCCGGCACGGGCCTTCGCGATCCTGCCCTGACAGACAATCGCGGGCGGGGCCTCGCGCCCCGCCTCACATCACAGACCGCAAAGGCTCAAGGCGCGCATGAAGACCTACAAGATCGCGGCCATTCCTGGTGACGGCATCGGCCAGGAGGTCGTCGCCGCCGGGCTCGACGTGCTCGCCGAGCTCTCGCGCCGCGAGGGGTTCAAGCTCGACGTTCGCCCCTACGACTGGGGCTCGGCCTATTACAAGACGCACGGCGTGCTGATGCCTGCCGATGGGCTTCAGCAAATCCGCGACGTCGATGCGATCTATTTCGGTGCGGTCGGCGCGCCCGACATCCCCGATCACGTGACGCTGTGGGGCTTGCGGCTCGCCATCTGCCAGCCCTTCGACCAGTACGCCAACGTGCGCCCGACGCGGATCCTCCCCGGCATCGAGAGCCCGCTGCGTGGTGTCGGCCCCAAGGATCTCGATTGGGTGATCGTGCGCGAGAACTCGGAGGGCGAGTATGCGGGCCAGGGCGGACGCTCGCATCGCGGCTTGCCGGAAGAGGTCGCGACCGACGTCTCGATCTTCACGCGCGCGGGCGTGACGCGCATCATGCGCTTTGCCTTTGCGCTCGCGCGGTCACGGCCGAGGAAGCTGCTGACCGTCGTGACGAAATCGAACGCACAGCGGCACGGCATGGTGCTGTGGGACGAGATCGCGGCCGAGGTTGCCGCCGAGTTCCCGGACGTGACGACGGACAAGATGCTCGTCGATGCGATGACCGTCCGCATGACCTTGAAGCCCAAATCGCTCGACACCATCGTCGCGACGAACCTGCACGCGGACATTCTCTCCGATCTCGCATCTGCGCTCGGCGGCTCGATCGGGCTCGGACCGACGGCCAATCTCAATCCAGAGCGGCGCTTCCCCTCGATGTTCGAGCCGATCCACGGCTCGGCCTTCGACATCACCGGCAAGGGCATCGCCAATCCACTCGGCTGCTTCTGGTCGGCGGCGATGATGCTCGAGCATCTGGGCGAGGCCAAAGCCGCCACGAGTCTGATGCGGGCCATCGAGACCGTCACCGCCGACACGCGCTGGCACACGCCGGACTTGGGCGGCAAGGCGACGACGCGCCAAGTCACCGACGCCGTCTGCGAGGCGATCCGCGGCGGGAATGTTTAGGGCGGCTCGACACAACGCACAGGGTCAGCAACATCCATCTTCCATCATCCTCGATCGGCGACGGCACAGCCGGAGCGCGATCGGGGATCCAGCGATAGAGTCTTCGCCGAAGGCTCATTGTGACGGCCTCCGACCGCCCTTTCCCCTGGACCCCCGAGTTGGCGATAGCCCTACGGCCCACGCCACGCGAGGATGACGAACGAGAGCGCCGGGAGTGCCCGTCACGCTTTCCGAGGATCGACCCAGCGCTGGCCGTGGGCGATGACGGGCTCGACGATGCCGGTCTCGTACTCGTCGGCGAAGTCCATTGGGCCGGCGGGGAAGCGGCGCTCGGTCGGGAAATTCAGCGCGGCCAGAACCTCGGGGGCCAGCAGATAAGCGCCACTCGCCAAGGTCGACGCCGTCTCGAACAGCGCCGGCTGCGCCTTGGAAAACGCCTTCGCCGTGTCCCAATCGAGCTTAGCCGGTATCGCATCGAGCACCGCGCCGACCTCGGCATCGGTGAGCGCCGTCGCCTTGACGGCCCTGACAAGCAGCGCGTCGAAGCCGGCGATCTGATCGACGGACGGCATCTTGTCGGTGCCCGGGATCAGCACACGGGCGAGCGCTGCAAGCTTGCTCAAATCGCGAGATGTCGGGCTCATGCGGCCACCTTCGTGTCACGCGCGGTTGCGACGATGTGCTCGGCGGTGCGGAGCGCCAGAGCCGTGATGCTCGCCGTCGGATTGACGGCGCCGCCCGTCACCATCAGGCTGCCGTCGACGATGAAGAGGTTCGGCACGTCGTGCGCCCGCCCGTAGCGATCGACGACGGAGCGTTGAGGATCGTTGCCCATGCGCGCGGTACCAAGCAGATGTCCCGGCTGCTCGCGCCAGATGAAGGTCTTGGCGATGTGCTTGGCGCCTGCGGCCTTGTGAATGTCGACCATGCG
Organism: Hyphomicrobiaceae bacterium; assembly: GCA_046348995.1. Taxonomy (GTDB): domain Bacteria; phylum Pseudomonadota; class Alphaproteobacteria; order Rhizobiales; family Hyphomicrobiaceae; genus JANNSX01. Next base: position 324,969 of record JAXMDB010000001.1, on the reverse strand, counting down.
ATCGAGCGCGAAGGTGAGACTCTTCGTCGTGTTCTCACTCATTTTGTAGGTGACTTTCGGCGCCGGCAGACCGTCGCTGTCCTTCAAGACCGGATCGAGCTCGACGCGGTTCGTTTCCTCCGGCAGGTCCTCGATGTTGGCGGCCCACGAGAGCGCGCGCCCCGCATGCTCGATGATGTCCTGCGCGGACTTGCCCCAGCGCTGCTCGAACGCGGCGCCAACGAAGTTGTGCAGCAAACGCAAGATGCCCGGCACCGGCATCAGGTTCATCTTCGAGCCGCGATAGAAGCCGCGCTTCAGATCGGTCTCGTAGAACTCGAGGCTGTACATGGCCTGCCCCGCCGGCCCCTTCCAACTCTCGAAATCCTCGTCGTAGAGGCCGATCGTCTCGTTGTTGGGATGCAGCATCAGGTTCTTGCCGACGAGCCCCGACGAGTTGGCGAGACCATTCGGAAAGCGTGACGAGGCCGACATCAGCAACAGCCGCGGCGTGCCGATGCCGTTCGCCGCCATGACGACGGCCTTCGCCCTCTGCTTATGCTCCTTGCCCGCGCGATCGATGTAGATGGCGCCATCGGCGCGGCCCTCAGCATCCGTTGTGACGGCGCGGACGCGCGCGCCCGTCACGAGCTTGGCGCCGGCTGCGATCGCATGCGGCCAGTAGCCCAAATCGAACGAGGCTTTGGCACCTGCCGGGCAGCCGGTCTCGCAGACGCCCCAGCGCTGGCACTGCACCATCTTCTTGAAGTTCGCGCTCGGGATCGCCTGCGTGCCCGGCCACCAGTGCCAGCCGAGCTTGTTCATGACCTTGGCCGAGTGCATGCCGCCCTTGCCCATTGGATGCGGCGGCATCTCGAAATCCATGTGCGGGTAGGCCGGATCGCCGCCCAAGCCCGACACGCCGATGAAGCTGTCGACGCGGTTATAGTAGGGCTCCAGATCCCAGTAGTCGATCGGCCAATCCTCGGCGATGCCGTCGACGGTCTTGACGCGGAAGTCGGACGGCTTCAGCCGCATCCACTGCGCGCCGAACAGGATGCTCGAGCCACCGACCGCACCGAACATGACCGGCATGACCTCGGCCTTGTCGACATTGAGCGGATAGTCCTCCTTGCGGCCGCGGATGTTGGGGTTCGTGCTCCACGTCTTTTGCAGGAGCAGCTCGAACTCGGGTCTGTTGCCGGGATAGTCGGCCGGGCTCATCCAGTCGCCCTGCTCCAGGCACACGACCTTGAAGCCCTTCTCGGCGAGCGTATGGGCGGTGACCGAGCCCGAGGGCCCGCCGCCGATGATCAGCACGTCGGCATCCGCTTGTCGCTCGGCCATGGGTCGTCCCCTCCGGTATGTCTGGTCTTCATCCCCGGTGCCGCACATCGACTTCGCGAGGCCGGGTCTGTAAACATAAGATGTCATATGACTGGGCGCGACGAAGCGCAAGATGCGACGCTCGCAGGTGGAGGAAAGACCGATGGCGACGACATTGACGATGACGGGCAAGACCGCGCTGGTGACCGGTGGAACGACGGGGATCGGCTATGCGATCGCGGCGGCCCTCGCCGATGCCGGGGCGAAGGTCATCATCACCGGGGCGGATGGGGCCCGAGTCGCGGCGGCGGCCAAGACGCTCGGTGCCGATGCGAGCGGCATCGTCGCCGACAACCGCAAGGTCGCCGACATCGCGGCGATGGCGGCGCAAGTCAAACAGCGCGTCGCACAGCTCGACTGCCTGATCGCCAACGCCGGCGTCACCTGGACGTCGAAGATCGAGGACGTGACGGAAGCGGACTACGACGGCCAGTGGGGCATCAACGTCAAGGGCAACTATTTCGCGATCCAAAAATGCCTGCCGCTGATGCCGCGCGGCAGCTCGATCGTCATGACGGCGAGCGCCAACGACTCGATGGGCTTCGATTCCATGTCCGTCTACTCGATGACGAAGGCGGCGATCCGCTCGCTCGTGCGCTCACTGTCGGTCGAGCTCGCACCCCGTGGCATCCGCGTCAACAGCGTCGCGCCCGGCCCGATCGATACCCCGATCTACGAGAAGATCGGCCTCTCACCCGAGGCCACAGAGCAGATGCGCAAGGATGAAGCAAACCTCACGCTGCTCAAGCGCATGGGCCAGCCCGAGGAGGTCGGCCGCGCCGCCCTCTTCCTCGCCAGCGACGCCGCCTCCTTCATCACGGCGGCGAACCTGCGCGTGGATGGGGGTTGGGCGGATATTTGACAGCAAGCGGACGCGATGATCTGCGCTTCCCCCTCCCCCCTTGTGGGGGAGGGCTGGGGTGGGGGGAGGTATGGCAAGCAATTCGTTCTAATCTTTCCCCCCATCCCAAGCGCCTAAGGGTTTAGCTTGCGCTAAACCCAAGGCGCTTGGCCTTCCCCCTCAAGGGGGGAAGCAATTCATCACCCGATCGCGGGAGCCCCCTGCTCCAGCCGATCCAGCAGCCGCGACAGCATCGCCTGGCACGCCTCGATCTCGGAGAGCGCTAAGAACTCGTCGGCTCTGTGTGCCTCCCCGATCGAGCCCGGGCCACAGACGACGGAGGCGACGCCGGCTTTCCCTTGGAACAAGCCCGCCTCGGTGCCGTAGGCGACTTTCGCGTGGTCGTTGCGGCCGACGAGTTGCTTGACGTAGGTGACGGCCGGATGCTCGGCGGCGATGTCGAGCCCCGGATATTCATACAGCGGCTCGAACACGATGTTGGATTCGGGCGCGATCGCCCGCATCGGCGGCAGCAGCGTCTCGCGCGCGAATTTCATGATCTTCTGCGATACCGCCTCCGCATCGACGCTCGCCAGATGCCGGAACTCGAAGGTCACATTGCAGTGCTCGGGGACGATGTTGATCGCCGTGCCGCCGTCGACCATGCCGACGGAGAGCGTCGAGTGCGTCAGGTCGAACTCGTCGTCGAACGGGCCCTTCTCCGCCCACTCGCGCGCGATGCCTTTCAAGAACATCACGAGCTCGGCGCCGGCCTCGATGGCACTGACGGCGCGCGGCGCGAGGCTCGAATGCGCCGGCCGGCCGGTGATCTTGACGCGATAGCTGCGTCCGCCCTTGTGGCCGATGATGACTTGCATGAGCGTCGGCTCGCCGACGATGCAGAGCGCGGGCTTCAGCGGCATCTGCGCCAGCCGCTCGACCAGGCTGCGCACGCCGAGACACCCGAGCTCCTCGTCGAAGGAGACGGCGATGTGCACGGGGGCTTTCAGCTTGCGCTTCAGCATCTCGGGGACGGCGGCGAGGACGATGCCGAGGAAGCCCTTCATATCGCAAGTGCCGCGGCCGTAGAGCTTGCCGTTTGCTTCCCGCAGCTTGAACGGATCGCTCGACCACTCCTGCCCCTCGGTCGGAACGACGTCGCTGTGACCGGAGAGGATGACGCCGCGCTGATCCCGCGGGCCGATGGTGGCCCAAAGATTGCCCTTCTCGCCGCCGGGCGCCCAAAGGATGTCGGAAGCAACGCCGTGCGACTTCAGATATTCCTCGACATAGATCAGCAAGTCGCGGTTGGGATCGCGCGAGACCGTCGGAAAGCCGATGAGATCGCGGATGAGCGCGACGCTTCGCGCCGTATCGAGTGCCATGATGGTGTCCTCCCGGGAGGTGCACGATGGCAAGAACATGCGTCTGCCACAACCCCTCCATGAGGCAGGTCTCCGTTTCGTCCAGACGCCTTGCAGGTTAATCTCAAGTCTACGAACGCCTGACCAAGGAACATCACCTCATGCCGTCCGCAACGACAGGCCCACTCGACGGCCTGCGCATTCTCGATCTGACCCGCATTCTCGCGGGGCCGACCTGCACACAACTGCTCGGCGATCTCGGCGCCGACGTCATCAAGATCGAGAAGCCAGGCGAGGGCGACGATACGCGCGCCTGGGGGCCACCCTTCGTCGCCGGTAAGGACGGCAAGCCGACCACCGAGAGTGCCTACTTTCTCTGCGCCAATCGCAACAAGCGCTCGGTTGCCGTCGACATCGCGACGCCGGAGGGCGCAGCGCTCGTCCGAAAGCTTGCAGAGAAATGCGATGTGCTGGTCGAGAACTTCAAGGTCGGCGGGCTCGCGAAATACGGGCTCGCCTACGACGACCTGAAGGCCGAGCTGCCGCGCCTCGTCTATTGCTCGATTACCGGCTACGGCCAGACGGGCCCGCACAAGGACAAGCCCGGCTACGACCTCATCGCGCAAGGCTACGGCGGCATGATGAGCCTCACCGGCGCGCCGGACGGCGAGCCGATGAAGGTCGGCGTCGGCATCTCGGACATCATGGCCGGCATGTATGCGGCGACCGCGATCCTCGCCGCGCTCCGCCATCGCGACCTGACCGGCGAGGGACAAGCCATCGACATCGCGCTCGTCGATACGCAGGTGGCCTGGCTCGTCAACGAGGGCACGAACTATCTGATGTCGGGAGAGGTGCCCAAGCGCCGCGGCAACACCCACTCCAACATCGTGCCTTACGGCGTGTTCGCGGCCGTGGATGGGCATGTGATCGTGGCTGTCGGAAACGATTCCCAATACCGGCGGCTGTGCGAGGTGATCGGCTTGCCGGAGCTCGGGCGCGATCCACGCTATCTCAAGAACACCGATCGGCGGGCGCGTCGCGAGGAGCTCGTCGGCCAACTTGCCGAGCGCATCAAAACCTTGAAGCGCGACGATCTCATCGCTGGCATGGAAAAGGCCGGCATCCCAGGCGGCCCGATCTACGATCTCGACGATGTCTTCGCGAGCGATCAGGTGGCGGCCCGCGACATGCATATCAAGGTGCCGCACCCACTGGCGGCGACGGGTAGCGTCGACCTCATCGGCAATCCGATCAAGCTGTCGCGGACGCCCGTCACCTACCGGCACGCGCCACCGCTCTGCGGCGCGGACACCGAAGCGGTTCTGGAAGAGTTGCTGGGCGAGCGCGACGACGGCCAGCGCTAAAAGCCTTGCGCTGTTTGCTGTACGGCGCGATCCTACGCTCTTGCCGCTATGCGCAGGAGGGGTGCCGTGGAGGACTACTATGATCTCGGCGACTACAGTCTGAAAGTTTCCACCGCCTCACCGGAAGCACAGCGCTGGTTCGATCGCGGCCTCATGTGGTGCTATGGGTTCAACCACGACGAGGCCATCGCGTGTTTCGAAAAAGCGGCGGCCGCCGATACGAAGCTCGCCATGGCCCAATGGGGCATCGCCTATGCGGCCGGCCCCAACTACAACAAGCCCTGGGAAGCCTTCGATCCCGAGGATTTGCAGCGCTGCCATGGCACGTCGCGGCGCGCGATCGAGAAGGCGTTGACCCTCGCGCCGGGTGCGACGCCGCTCGAGCGGGCGCTCATTCAAGCGCTCGAAGCGCGCTGTCCCGGCGATCCGCCGGCAGACCTCAACACGCTCAACGACGCTTACGCCGCAGCCATGCGCACGGTCTATGCCGCCTTTCCAAAGCATCCGGATGTCGCAACGCTCGACGCCGAGGCGATGATGAACCGCACCGGCTGGCGGCTCTGGGATCTGAAGACCGGCAAGCCGGCCGAGGGCTCGGACACCGCCGAGATCGTCCGCGTTCTGGAGCGCGGCATGGCCGACACCGCAGCGGCGGGCGCGAGGCCGCATCCGGGCCTCCTCCACATGTACATCCACACCATGGAGATGTCGCCGACGCCGGAAAAGGCGTTGAAGGCCTGCGACGAGCTCCGGGGCCTCGTGCCCGATAGCGGCCACCTCCAGCACATGCCGACGCATATCGACGTGCTCTGCGGCAACTATCAGGCCGTCGTCGACTGGAACTCCGAAGCGATCGTTGCCGACGAGAAATTCGTCGCCCGCGAAGGCCCGCTCAACTTCTACAGCCTCTACCGCTGCCACGACTATCACTTCAAAGCCTATGGAGGCATGTTCCTCGGCCGCTTCGCGCTTGCCATTGAGGCAGCCGATGCGATGGTCGCGAGCCTCCCTGAGGAGCTGTTGCGCATCCCCTCGCCGCCGATGGCCGATTGGCTCGAAGCCTTCGTGCCGACCGACTATCACGTGCTGATCCGCTTCGGAAAATGGGAGGAGATCCTCGCCAAACCCTTGCCCAAGGATCAGGCGCTCTATGCCTTCACGACGGCGACCGCACACTATGCGAAGGCGGTCGCGGCGGCCGCATCCGGCAAGCTCGACATCGCCGCCAGCCAAGCCGACCTGTTCGAGGCCGCCGCCGCACGCGTGCCCGAGAGCCGCAAGCTCATGAACAACTTCTGCAAGGACGTGCTCGCCGTTGCGCGAGAGATGATGAAAGGCGAGATCGCCTACCGGCGCGGCGCCTACGATGACGCCTTCGCGCATTTGCGCCAGTCGGTGCATCTCGACGACAATCTCCCCTACGACGAGCCGTGGGGATGGATGCAGCCGACACGTCACGCGCTCGGCGCGCTCCTGCTCGAGCAAGGCCATGTCGAGGAGGCCGCCGCCGTCTATCGCGCGGATCTCGGGTTCGATCACACGCTCGCGCGCGCCTGCCAGCATCCCGACAACGTCTGGAGCCTGATCGGCTATCACGACTGCCTGACGAAGCTCGGCCGGCAGGAGGAAGCCGTCATCATCAAGCAGCGCCTCGATCTCGCGCGGGCGCGCACGGATGTGCCGGTGAAAGCGTCGTGCTTCTGCAAGATGGGGGCGCGGGCGGCGTAGCGCAGAAAAGACTTGGGGTCAGACCCCCGCAAGATCTGACCCCAATCCGGCGCGTGGCCTCCCTCCCGTGAGGGAGGGGGAGACAGGCCGAAAGCATGCCGCCGGACATCGTTCGCTTTTCAGCGATCAGGCGAATGCCGGCATGACCTCGTCGATGAAAAGGCGCAGCGAGCGCTTCTGCTCCTTGAGGCCGAGCCCCAAGCTCGCATAATAGGTGAACTCGTCGACGCCGAGCGCCTCGTATTTCTTCAGCTTCTCGATGATCTGCTTGGGCGTGCCGAACATCAGGTTTTCTGACAGCATCTTGGGATCGTACTCGGCGCGGTTGCCGAGCTCGGAGAAGGGAATCGACTTCGGGAAGCCGTCCGTCACGTCGCCCATGTTCTTGAAGAGGTTCTCGAATTGCGAGAGCTGGCGCTGCGCGGCCTTGACCGGCACCTCCCACTCATCCTCGCGATCGTAGACGCAAGCGTGCCGCATCATGGCGAAGGTCGGCCGCTTGGCGCCGGGGTTCGCCTTCATCGCGTCGGCGAGCCGGCCGGCATAGGCCTCGGCTTCCGACATCGGACGCGTCAGCGGCCAGGAGAGGATGTTGCAGCCGTGCTTGACGGCGAAGTCGTAGGTGATCGGCGCGCGCGCAGCAATCCAGATCGGCGGATGCGGATCCTGAATGGGCTTGGGCACCGACGTCGAGGTCGGGAATTGCCAGAACTCGCCCTTGTGCTCGTAGTCGCCCTTCCAGAGCGCCTGCACGGCCGGCAGCATCTCCTGCATGTACTTCCAGCCGTCCGACTGCTTCAAGCCGGGGAACATGCGGTCGAACTCGCGCTGATAGGCGCCCGAGCCGATACCGAACTCCGAGCGGCCGTTCGAGTAGAGGTCGAGGAGGGCCGCGGCGCCCGCAAGCTTGATCGGATGCCAGTAGGGCGCAACGGCGACGGCGACGCCGATGCGAATGCGGTTCGTATGCGCGGCCCACCAGGCGCAGATCTGGAATGGATCGGGCGCGATCGTCATCTCGAGTGCGTGGTGCTCGGCCGCCCAGGCGATGTTGAAGCCGCCGAGATCCGCCATCTGGACCATCTCGAGCGTGTGCCGCTCGACGGTGCGCATGTCGATATCGGGAGCGATGCGCTCCATGTTGATCGCGAGTTGGAATTTCATGGCTGCGTGCTCCTTGGGATGACCGTGTGCCCGGTGTCGAGGAGAACATCACAAGAGACGGCGGCGAGGGTGTTTAGATTAAGCGACGCCGCTGTCGATTTTTCGACAAGCCGTTATTCGTGGATGTTCGTGCCGCCGTCGATGACGAGCGTCTCGCCCGTCATGAAGCGGCCCGCGTCGGCGGCAAGGAACACGGCGGCCGGGCCGATGTCGTCCGGCTCGCCGATGCGCTTCAGCGATGAGGCCTTGAGATATTCGGCAAGCGATGCCTCGTCCTCCCAGAGCGCACGGGCGAAATCGGTTCTGACGAGCCCGGGCACGATGCAGTTGACCCGGACGTTCTTCGGCCCGAGCTCGACGGCGAGATTTCGCGCAAGCTGGATGTCGGCGATCTTGGAAATGCAGTAGGCGCCGAGCACCGGCGAGCCGCGATAGGCTCCCGTGGACGACACGATGATGATCGAGCCGCCGCCCTGACGAATGATCTCCGGCCGCGCGAAAGTGATCAGCCAGTGATTGGAGAGGATGTTGTTCTCGAGGACCTTGCGGAACTGATCATCGCTGATCCCCTCCATCGAGCCGTAGTAGGGATTGCTCGCTGCGTTGCAGACGGCGATGTCGAGGCGGCCGAAGGCGGCGACGGCGCTGTCGACGAGGCCCTTGAGCGCCTCCTTCGACGAAATGTTGGCGGCGATCGCGATGGCGCGCGTGTCGCCGTGCCGGGCGTTGATCTCCGCCGCAACCGCCTCGCAAGCCGGTAGCTTGCGCGAGGAGACCACGACCTTGGCGCCGGCTTCAGCCAGGTGCGTCACAATCGAGCGGCCGATGCCTTTGGAGGAGCCGGTGACGATTGCGACCTTGCCGGTGAGATCGAACGCCTTCATGAGCCCTGCCCTTCCATTTGCCGCCTCTCGGCCTCTTGAACCCGTCGCCAGTCGACCTTACCGGAGGCGAGCCGCGGCAGCTCCGTCACGAGCGCATAGGCGGTCGGCACCTTGTAAGCCGAGAGTCGAGCGGCGAGCCACGTTTTGAGCTCCGCGACGTCGATCGGCGCCTGCCCGGCCTTCGGCACGATCACGGCCTTCGCCGTCTCGCCGCGGCGCGCATCGGGAATGGCGACGACGCAGGCTTCGCTGACCACCGGGTGCGCGTGCAAGAGCGCCTCGATCTCGGCCGGCCAGATCTTGAAGCCCGAGGCGTTGACCATGCGTTTCACGCGATCGACGATGAAGTAGTAGCCGTCGGTATCGACATAGCCCAAGTCGCCCGAGCGGAAGTAGCGTTTGCCGCCGATCTCGATGAAAGCCGCGGCGGTCAGCTCGGGCTTTTTCCAGTAGCCCGAGAAAACCTGCGGTCCCCGGATAATGATCTCGCCAACCTCTCCGTCCGGCAGCTCGGCCCCTGTCTGCGGATCGATGACGAGACTCTCGACGCCGATGAAGGGAATGCCGAGGCATTGCCGCTTGGCGCGATGGAACGGGTTGATGTGAGTGGCGGCCATCGTCTCGGAGAGGCCATAGCCCTCGACATAGTCGAGCCCAGTCACCTCGTGCAGCCGTTTTGCCAACGCTTCCGGCATCGCTGCCCCGCCGCCGCCGATGCGCTTCACGGAGCGCAATCGCTCCGACGTAAAGCCTGGCCGCGACATCAGGTCGATCAGCATCGTCGTGATGAGCCGCCACTGCCCGATGCGCTCGTGCTCGGTGAGGAGGAGCGCCGCATCGGCATCCCAGCGGGTCATGATCGCATTGCAGGCCCCGGTGAGGATGCACGCATTCATGACCGCCTGCATGCCGGTGACATGGAAGAACGGCAGCACGCCGAGCACCACCGTCGTCTCGTCCATCGGATTCCACTGCGCATAGGCGTGGATATTGGATTGCACGGTCCGGTGCGTGTGCAGGCAGCCGCGCGACTCGCCGGTCGATCCCGACGTGTAGGGGATGACGGCGAGATCGTCCGGCGTGGCCACGGATGGACCGGGCATCAGGCCGGCACGCATCGCCTCGGCCAAATCCACCATGCCAGCCCCCAGCGCGGGCAGCACCGCGGCCGGATCGGCGGCAGCGGGCAAGCGCAAACCGTCCGGCACCTGCTCGGCCCTCACGCGGTCGGCATAGGTGGCGAGCAGCGCGGTCTGGATGCATCCTGCTTCCAGCAGCGCCGCGATGCTTGCCGCCTGCTCGCGCCCGGCGATCATCACTCGGGCGTCCAACTCGGTCACGATCCGCGCAAGGTCGTCCGACTTGAGCAACGGGCTCAGCGGCACGACGACAGCGTCGGCGCGCAGGATCGCGTAGTAGGCGATGACGAAATGCGGGCTGTTCTGCATGACGAGCGGCACGCGATCGCCGCACTTCACGCCGAGCTCACGTTGCAGATAGCCGGCCAGCCGCTCGACGTCGTGGGCGAGCTCGCGATAGCTGATGCGCGTACCGTAGTAGGAGATCGCACAGGCGTCCGGCACGCGCTCGGCGGTCCGCGCGAGATTGGCGTGGATCGGATGCGCGGGCGGGTCCAGCCGGCGCGGCACGCCTTCGGGCCAGAATGCGAAATGGTGCTCGCCCATGGCCTCCTCTCGTCCTCAGCCGGACGCCGTCTTGACGTTGATCTCGCGCGCGCCGCTGACGTTGAGGAAGGTGCCGGTGATGTAGCTCGCGGCCTCGGAGGCGAGGTAGATCACAGCACTCGCGATATCGTCCGGCTGGCCGATGCGGCCGAGCGGGACCGTGCGCCGCGCGGCCTCCGCCGCTTGGCCGGGTCCGAAATCGGCATCGAGCATCTCGGTATCGGTGAGACCCGGACGCACCGTGCAGACGCGAATGCCCTCTTTCGCGATCTCCTTGGCGAGACCGCGCGTGAAGGAATCCACCGCGCCCTTGCTCGCGGCATAGATGACATCCTGCGGCAGCCCACCGTAAAGAGCCGAGATCGATGAGATGTTGACGATGACGCCACCCTTCCCGCCGCGCGCCGTGCTCATCGCGCGAACGGCCGCCCGCGAGGCGAGGATCAGCCCACGCACGTTGACGCCGAGAATAGTGTCGATATCGGCAGCCTTGCAGTCGGCGATCGACGTCGTCACCGATACGCCGGCGTTGTTGACGAGCACGTCCGGCTTGCCGAGCGCCGAAGCCGTTTCCGCGAACAGGTGCTCGACATCCGCCTCCTTCGCGACGTCGGCTTGCACGCAAATCGCCTTGCCGCCGGCCGCTCCAATCTCCTTCACGAGGGCCTCGGCCCGGTCCCTGGCGCGGGTGAAGTTGATCGCGACGGCATATCCGGCCGCCGCCGCCTGGCGGGTGATCGCCGCACCGATGCCGCGCGAGCCGCCCGTTACGATCATCACTTTCGACATGCCGCCTCCTCAGCCCGCCGCGTTGCCTCGAAGGTATCTTCGGCTATCCTCACGTCCCGTCAAGGTAAGGAGCCCCGCATGCTCGACATATCGCCCAAGGCCAAGGCGCTCGCAGAGGCGCTCGAGCGCTTCATGCAGGGGCGGGTCTATCCGAATGAGAAAGCGCTGAAGGAGTCGGATGGCTGGCAACCGGCGCCGCTCGTCGAGACGCTGAAGGCCGAGGCGCGGGCCGCGGGGCTGTGGAATCTGTTCCTCCCCGACGCCGAGCATGGCGCGGGCCTTTCCAACTACGACTACGCGCATCTGTGCGAGATCATGGGCCGCTCGTCGGCCGCGCCCGAGCTGTTCAACTGCGCCGCCCCCGATACCGGCAACATGGAGACGCTCGTTCTCTACGGGAGTGACGAGCAGAAAGCCCGCTGGCTGACGCCGTTGCTCGAGGGCAAGATCCGCTCCTGCTTCTCGATGTCGGAGCCTGAGGTCGCCTCGTCGGATGCGACCAATATCAGGACCGAGATCCGCCGCGACGGCGACACGTATGTCGTCACCGGCCGCAAGTGGTGGTCGTCGGGCGCGATGCATCCCCGCTGCAAGATCGCCATCGTCATGGGGCAAACCGATACCTCGGCGCCCAAGCACAAGCGCCAGTCGATGATCCTCGTGCCGTTCGACACGCCGGGCGTCAAAATCGAGAGGCCGCTCTCGGTGTTCGGCTACGAGCACGCGCCGGGCGGGCACGCCGAGATCACCTACGACCATGTGCGCGTGCCGGTGTCGAACCTCTTGCTCGGCGAAGGCCGCGGCTTCGAGATCGCGCAAGGCCGCCTCGGACCGGGGCGCATCCATCACTGCATGCGGCTCATCGGCGTGGCCGAGCGGGCGCTCGAGGTGATGGTAAAGCGTGCAAGCTCGCGCGTCGCCTTCGGCCGTACGCTCGCCGAGCAAGGCCAAATCCGGCAGGACATCGCCCGCTCGCGCATCGAGATCGAGCAGGCGCGGCTGCTGACGCTCAAGGCTGCCCATATGATGGACACCGTCGGCAACAAGGCGGCGCGGCGCGAGATCGCGATGATCAAGGTGGTGGCGCCGGCGATGGCCTGCACCGTGCTCGACCGCGCCATCCAGGTGTGTGGCGCGGGCGGCGTCTCGCAGGATTTCTTCTTGGCCGAGGCCTATGCGAAGGCCCGCTCGCTCCGCCTCGCCGACGGCCCCGACGAGGTGCACCGCGAGAGCATCGCGCGCATGGAGCTGAAGCGGTTTGAGAGCAGCGAAAGCTAAGACGATGCTCAGACTGCGCACTTGCTTGGCGCGTCCCTTCCCCCCAGCGAGGGGGAAGGCCAAGCGCCTTGGGCTTAGGCGCAAAGCGGCTAAGCCCTTGGCGATTATCCGGTTGACAAACCACAGCTTGGCCATTAACCATAGCATACTACTCAATGGAGCAAGCCAAGATGGGTCTCCAATACGCAAACTTGGATGCTGATACTCGCGGGCGGATGGCCGCCGAGATAGAGGCCGATACAAAGGCTGGAACGCTCTACATCAGCAACTACCTGAGCCCGCGCGGGGCTGGCGAGTGGCCGGGCCTGCTCTTGAAGGCAGCGCAGGAGCACAATGACGATTGGCTCGCCCAACAACTTGCGGGTGGCGGCAGGCTTCTGCAGGAAGTCGAAAAGAGAAAGCCAAAGGGCGGCACCACCATTGCCAGCGTACCTGTGACTGCTCCATCGACTCTCGCCGAAGGCGAATTCAATCGCTACTACGTCCGCGCTTTGTGCCTCAGGGCGAACGAAGGTTCTAAGGTTGTCGAGGTGTACAGGGCCCGCGCATCAGAGCAGCCTCGGCCTGAGTCGGAAGCGCTGATCGGCAAACGACTGCCCGCAACGGACTTGCTAGAGGATTTGCGCAAGAGCCCCGGCGTCGAGGCTTCTCTCGGGCTCGCCCGGCCGAACTCGGGACTATCAGTTCGCCTCGTCTAGAAGGTCAAACGACTTTCCTGATCCGCTCGGTAGGAGCGGATCAAGTCTTCGTAGTCCATTACGAACAGTTCCGGCTGGCCCGTGATGCCGATGCGATGGGCCCGAGACAGTTCAGTAAGCTCGGCCAAGAACCTATCAAGGTCCGGGTTAGGATTGGCGCGTTCGGTCATATCGGATGTCCTTGCTCCGTCGAATAACAACCAGCTTGGCTTGGCGTTCCCAAGCCGATTGATCAGCCGAGGATCGACATGCCCGTTACTCAATGCCCAAAATGCGGGATGAGGATCGACTACGTTGCGAATGGTCGTAAGATCAAAACATCGATCGACCTGATCGAATGGCGCAAACGATGCGCCAGCGCAGACAATAGTCAGCCAGGCCAGTGCTCAGAGCTGCCTAAAATCAAGATTCCCGTGCGCAATGGTTGACCTGCCTATTTGTCGGGCTTCTTCTCGCTGCCCGACTTCCGCTTCATAGGCTTCGCAGCCCGCTTGAGCACCCGGTCGAAAGCGGCCTCGTCCATTTCGGCGACTCCAAGCTTGCGGGCGGCCTCAGTGAACTTGCCCCGCTGGGTCGTCGGCTGCTTCTTATCCTTCGCCACTAGATCGACCATGCCTTCTGTGCCTCTCCTGGCTCGCAGATTTCCAGAGGGTACTTGCCTGCGACCGTACCGCTGAGCAGCAACAGCTTGCTCGGCCTGTTCTTTTTTTCCGCCTTCACACCGTCAAGCGTGACGAACCTCGGGCACTCATAGTATATCGCGGTCGCCAAATGGATGGCATCGGGCATTCCGACCAACGGCAAATCCTTTTTCTCGACACGCGCCTTCGCGTAATAGCCCCGAATTTCCGCAGCCAAGTCAGCGATCCGCGTCGTAACCGATTTGATCTGTAGCCGCGGTGGCCCAATGATCTGCGCCAACGTTTCAGCCTTTTCGGCCGGAACGAAGGTTGCCATCACCTCAGTCCGTACGATTACGGAACTGACTGCGATCACCTTCTTGTTGAGGATCGCGTGAATCACATCGCCTTCGCCCCGCTCCTCAGACTTGAGCCAAGCGATGTACACTGCCGAATCAACGTATGTGATCGCTTTACCAGCCATCCCTCAGCCGCCGCAAAAACTCTTCCGTACTTTCTTCGCCCGTCGCATCAGGGGCGATGCCTTTGATCTCGATCAGACTAGGCTGCCCTGCCTCATCAAGGACGTGCATCTCCTCGACCCGCACCCTGTACGGGAATTTCGCTCCTCGGCGATAACGAAGCTTTCCAGAGACGTAGACGTACTTCCCCAACGCGGCCTTGACTTCCTCTGTCCGCGCCGTCGCGTACTCGCACGTCACAGCCTCAGGCCCCACCACTGGATAGATTCGAAACGTCGGTTTGCCGTGGATGCTGATCTGCTCGAGCAGCCCGTCGATCTCACCATCCTCGGTGTCGTCGCTAACGCGGATCTTCTTGAGTTTGTCCTTGAGATCGACGCTAACAACCGCGGTGCGATGTCCCCATTTTAGAGTTGCGGCTTTGACGCCCTCGCCGATTGGCGCGCTCAGGTCGCGGAGTCTTTCTATCGTCTCTGCTGTGAACCCCGCTGGCAATCGCCCGCTCTGCGAGAGGTGATTGACCCCGTCGAATAGCGTGGTCAGCACTGCGTTCCGATAATCTGCGTCGGGCCTGACAGGCCTAGCCTCCAAAACCACCGTAGGCGTTGAGTGATGGAGGTCTTTAATAAAATACTCTGTCAGGCGAACGCCGGGGGCAGCGAAATTGTCAGCAGACAATAGGGTATCGGTCAGCGCTTTGAGCTCTTTCTCGAAATCTTCCAGGCGGACGGAGCGGCCTTCGCCCGCATCTATCTCGAAAACGATGCTGAAGTCGTTCAACTCAACGCTGCCTCCGTGGCTCGGCTCGAACCTTAGCCGAACGACGCGGGCACGTATATGCGTTGGCCCGTCATTGGCTGTCAGGTTGTCGATAAGTTAGACGCTTGCCCAAAACGCCCTGCAACGCCCGATGGGTCCGGGCTTCGTCATCGACTCCAAGCTTCACTCGGTTGTTGAACCTGAAATCGAACTCGGCCAAATACCGATGCAGATGCTTTTCGGAGCAGTGCTGGTAGACACCCTTCATCCCGCGCTTGAAGATCGAGAAATAACCCTCGACTGAGTTCGTCGTGAACTCGCCGCGAGCCCATTCTTCGGCCTTGTGATTAAGCGCGACGTGCTCAGCCACATGCTTGCCGAGGCTCTTGTAGTGGTTAGCCTCGTCGGTCGAGACCTTCGCCTCCTTGGCGATGTTCTCTTTGACGATCGGCATGATGTGGGTGGCGTTGGCCTTGTCCACATGGAAGCTGCGCACCTCGCCGCCGCGCTCGACAAGCGACAGGACGGCGTTCTTGTGGTGGTAGGCGTTGCGGACCGGCATGCCCTTCTTCCGACCGATGAAAGTCTCGTCGGCTTCAACCATGCCAGAGCCGCCAGCGCCTCCCATCGGTACAGCCAGCGAGCCCGAGCGCATCGCTTCACGGATGCGATGGCTCAGGAACCACGCCGCCTCGTAGGTGATCTCAAGCACACGATGGAGCTGATGGCTGCTGATGCCCTTTTTCGAGGAGCACAGCAAGAACACCGCCTGCAACGCCTTGTGCAGCGGGATGTGGCTGGACTCGAACACGGTGCCGACGCGCACCGTGAACTGTTTCCGACAGTTTCCGCACTTCTTCAGGCCGTGGCGCTCGACGCCCTCGGGGTTCTTCTTACTGGCTTTCGAGCGAACGCCCGTAAGCGCATAGACTTTCGTGCCGCCACAGTGGGGGCAAACAGGACCGTTCGGCCAGAGCACGGACTCCAGCTTCGCGAAGGCTGCCGCTTCGTCATGGAAGAACGGCTGATTGAGGATCGACATGGCGGACTCCCATCCTTATGAAAAGGATATGGGATCGCGCCGTGGGTTTGTCAACCGGATAATCGCCAAGCCCTTAGGCGCTTGGGATGAGGGGGCAAGACACGAGGACGCAGCCTGCGGCATACCCCCCACCCCGACCCTCCCCCTCAAGGGGGGAGGGAGACCCCTTCAGTGCCTATTGGCATACGTTCATGGCTGAGCTCGTCGAGATGCTGCCACAGCACCGGATCGACGGGCATGCGTTGGCGCGCGTGCTCGAGCGGCGTCTCGAGGGGGTTTGGGCGGCGCTCGAGATCAAGCAGTTCCAGGGCGGGCAATCGAACCCGACGTATCTGCTCGACGCCGGCACGCAGCGCTACGTGCTGCGCAAGCAGCCGCCCGGACCACTCCTCCCGAAAGCCCACCAGATCGATCGCGAGCATCGTGTGATGGCGGCGCTCGCGGGCACGGGCGTGCCCGTTCCGCGCATGTGCCACTACGAGAGCGATGCGTCGATCATCGGTACGCCGTTCTACGTCATGGCGCACGTCGAGGGCCGTAGCGTCGCCGATCTCGGCATGGCGGAGCTTCGCCGTGAGGACCGCCGCGCCATGGCCGCCTCACTCCTGACGACGCTCGCGCGGTTGCACAGCCTCGACTGGCGCTTGCTCGGCCTCGCCGACTTCGGACGGCCGGATGGCTACGCACGACGCCAGGCCGAGCGCTGGAGCAAGCAGTATGCGGCCTCCAAGACCGCCGACATTCCCGACATGGATCGCCTCGGCGCCTGGCTGCTCGCGCACGTTCCCGATGACGAGCGCGCAAGCATCGCCCACGGCGACTATCGTATCGGCAACGTCATCGTCGCGACCGACCGGCCGGAGGTCTGCGCCGTGCTCGATTGGGAGCTGTCCACCATCGGCCATCCGCTGGCCGATCTCGCCTATTGCCTGATGGGGTATCACCTCCCGGACGGCGGCATCGCCGGACCGGGTCTCATCGGCCGGGATCTCGCGGCGGACGGCTTGGCGAGCGAGGCGGAGCTCATCGACGTCTACAGCCGCGCCGCCGGCATCGATCCGCCAGCCGGCCTAGATTTTTTCGTCGCGCTCGCGTTGTTCCGATTGGCCGCGATCGTCCAGGGCGTCTACGCGCGATCGCTTGCCGGCAACGCCAGCAGCGCCTCCGCCGCCACGATGGGACCGCGCGTCGCGGCACTCGCTGCGGCAGGTTTGGCCGTGATTGCTCGAGCTGGCTGAACGTCCCTCGCCCCTCCATCGTCGCACCGAGCTGACTTGATACGGACGCGGCGCCGCTGGAGCGATGACTGCGGGCTGTTCCACGCGCGCAACGGTCGCCGGGAAAAACCACGTGGGACCCCCCTATGGTCTGTACAAGGACGCAATCGCCGCCGTGTCTGACTCAAAGTTTTTTTGACCGCTGCCGGGGAGGTTTGTCATGAAGCGTCTGTTGTCCGTGCTCGCAAGCGGGCTCGTCGCGGTGCTCCTGTCCCTGTCTCCCGTCGCGGCCGAGGACAAGATCATCAACGTGCCGAACAGCGATCAGACGATGGTCGCCGCCATCGCACATGCCCAGGAAACGCTCGACGGGTTCCTCGCCCTCGTCGACAACCCGCCGGCCGGCATCGAGAGGTTCTCGCTCAAGGTCGCCATCACCGATGGCGGGCAAACCGAGCATTTCTGGATCACGCCCTTCCACCGTGAGGGTACAGAATTCGCCGGCACCATCAGCAATACGCCGGAGCTCGTCGGCAACGTCACGGAAGGTCAGGAATACCGCTTCCCGCGCGCCGATATCTCGGACTGGGGCTACATGCAGGAGGGTAAGCTGCACGGCTACTACACGCTGAGGGCCCTGTTGCCCTACATGGCCGAGGCGGAGGCGGCGCAATACAAGGCGATGCTCGCCGACGAGTAGCCTGCTCCGATTGACCGAATGCTGCAAACGTGGGCGGAGTAACGGCTTCACGCAATTTTGCCGGACCCCATTGCATGACAGACCTCTCCGCCTTCCCGATCGCGCGCCGCTGGCCGGCCAAGCATCCGGACCGCCTGCAGCTCTATTCGACGCCGACGCCGAACGGGGTGAAGGTCTCGATCATGCTGGAGGAGGCCGGCCTCGCCTACGAGCCGCACTACATCGACATTGGCGCCAACGAGACCTGGGGCCCTGAGTTTCTCTCGCTCAATCCGAACGGCAAGATTCCAGAGATCCTCGATCCCGACGGGCCGGGCGGTAAGCCGATCGGCCTGTTCGAGTCCGGCGCGATCCTCCTCTATCTCGCGGAAAAGACCGGCAAGCTGCTCCCCGCCGATCCGGCGGGGCGGATCGAGACCATCCAATGGGTTTTCTTCCAGATGGCGTCGATCGGCCCGATGTTCGGGCAGGTCGGGTTCTTCCATAAGTTCGCCGGCCGCGAGTGGGAGGACAAGCGGCCGTTGCAGCGCTACGTCAACGAGTCGAAGCGACTGCTCGGTGTGCTCGAGGCGCGGCTTCAAGATCGCGCCTGGATCATGGGCGACGACTACACGATCGCCGATATCTCGATGCTCGGCTGGGTGCGCAATCTCATCAACTTCTACGGGGCGGGCGAGCTCGTCGACTTCGCGAAACTGGCCCGTGTCCCCGCGTGGCTCGAGCGCGGGCTCGCGCGCCCGGCGGTGAAGCGCGGGCTCGATATCCCGAAGCGACCGTAGCGTCTACGCTGCCGCCAGATGCACCTCGGGCCGGCGATCCTTCCACGGCATCGCGCGCTCGAGCTCGGCGCCGAGGCCAAGCAGCACGTGATCCTCGGCCGGGCGCGCCGCGATCTGCACGCCGATCGGTAGGCCGCTCTGGTGCATCGCCAGCGGCAGCGAAATCGCCGGCTGGCCGGTGACGTTGTAGATCGACATGAACTGCCCGAGCTGCTCCTCGCGCGCGATGAACTCGAGCGGGGGCAGGTCGACGTTCATGTGATAGAGGCCGAGCTTGGGCGGCGGCAGCACGCAGGTGGGTGTCACGAGCGCGTCGTAGCGCGTGAAGAACTGACCCATCATGCGGCGGAAGGTGTTGAAGTAGGCGACCGCGTCAAGATAGGCGGTGTCGGGCACCTCGCGCGCATACGCGTAGAATTTGAGCGTCGCGGCCTCGACCGTATCCGCGTTGACCTTGCGGCCGAGCTTCTTGGCATAGCCGTCGAGCCGGCGGTCGAAGGCGTAGAACCACGATGCGAGCAGGTGCTGATCGAGCGTCGGCAGGTCGATCGGCGGCGCGTCCTCGGTGACATGATGGCCGAGGCCCGCGAGCGACTTCGCTGTCGCCTCGACAGCCGCTTTGATCTCGGGATCGATGCCGGAGGCGAGGAGCGGCTTCGCCGTCCAGGCGATCCTGAGCGCCTTCGCGGGCTTGCGCATGAGCGACACATAGCTTTCGGCGGGCTTGGCCAGCACGTAGGGGTCGCCGGGTTGCGGGATCGCCAGGCAATCGAGCATCGCTGCCGTGTCGCGCATCGTCCTCGTCTGAACGAAGTTCATGGCGAGGCCGTAGCCCCACTCGTCGTAGAGCGGACCCGACGAGATGCGTCCGCGCGACGGCTTCAGCCCGACACCGCCGCACCAGGCGGCAGGTCCGCGGATCGAGCCGCCGATGTCGGAGCCGTGCGCGAGCGGCACGATGCCCGACGCCACCGCCGAAGCGCCACCACCCGTCGAGCCGTTCGCCGAATGTCCGAGCTTCCACGGCGTCGACGTGTTGCCGTAGAGCAGGTTCTCAGACGAGCTCGCCATCGAGAATTCGGGCGTGTTCGTGCGGCCCATGATGTTGACGCCGGCAGCTTTCAGCAGCGTCGCGAAATTGCTGTCGACCTCGCCCGTCATGCCCTGACAGAGCCGGGAGCAAAACTCTGTCTTGCGGCCCTTCAGATGCGGGCCGACGTCCTTGATAAGGAAGGGCACGCCGCGGAACGGACCTTGCCCAAGGTCGCCGCCGTCGATGCCGGCGCGATCCTCGTAGATCTCGACGATCGCATTGAGCTTGGGATTGAGCTTGTCGATCGCGGCGCGCGCGGTCTCCGACAGCTCCTTCGGCGATACCTCCTTCCGAGTCACGAGATCGGCCAGTCCCAGACCGTCATAGGCCGCGTACTCGGAAAGCTTCATGGGTGTCACTCCAGAGGATGCAGGCAGGCGTGGGCGCGGCCGTTGCCGGCGTCGACGAGCGTCGGCGGGCTCGCGCGGCATTCCGAGGCGGCGCGCGCGCAGCGAGGCGCGAAGGCGCAGCCGGGCGGCGGATTGAGCGCGCTCGGCAGCTCGCCGGTGACCGGCTTCAGACGTCCGCGATGCGCGGGATCGATCGAAGGCACCGAGTCGATCAGCGCCTGCGTATAGGGATGCTTCGGATTGGCGAAGACGTCCGCCACTGGCCCCGTCTCGACGACGCGGCCCAGATACATGATGAGCACCCGATCGGCGATGCTCTCGACGGTGGCGAGGTTGTGGGAAATGAAGAGATAGCTCAGGCCGAGCCGCTTCTGCAGATCCTGCAGCAGGTTCAGCACCTGCGCCTGCACGGAGACGTCGAGGGCGGCCGTCGGCTCGTCGAGGATCAGCAGCTTCGGCTCGAGGGCGATGGCGCGGGCGATCGCGATGCGCTGGCGCTGGCCGCCGGAGAACTCGTGCGGATACCGTTTCAGATGTTCCGGGCCCATGCCGACATCCTGCAGATGCCGTATCACGCGCTCGGTCAGCGCCTTGCCGGACAAGCCGAACGCCGTCACCAGCGGCTCGCCTACGATGTCGCGGATGCGCATGCGCGGATCGAGGGACGAGTAGGGATTCTGGAACACGATCGACAGGCGCTGCCGCCAGGCCTGATCGCCGCCGTCGACGAGATCGGCGCCCTCGAACAGCACGCGGCCGCCGTCCGGATCGATGAGACGCAGCAGCGACAGCGCAACGGTGGTCTTGCCGCAGCCGGATTCGCCGACGAGCGCGAGCGTCTCGCCGCGCGCCACCTCGAAGGTCACGCTGTCGACGGCTTTGACGAGACCGTGCCGCGTCCGGAAGCGCTTCGTCAGATTGTCGACGGTCAGAAGCGCGGTCATGCGGCAGGAGCTCCGGCACGGGCGGCGACTGGTGAGGCTGCGCCGATCGGGTGATGACAGGCGACCGCATGGCCATCGCGATCCGCCGTCAAATTGGGCGAGCTCTGCGCGCAGACGGCGGTCGCCGACGGGCAGCGCGGATGGAAGGCGCAGCCGGGCGGCGGGTTCGACATGTTGGGCACGGTGCCCGGAATTTGCGTCAGTGCCGCGCGGCCGCGTCCGAGCATGGGCACGGCTTTGAGGAGGTTCGCCGTGTAGGGATGGGCCGGCGATGCGAACACTGCGTCCGTCGTACCCTGCTCGACGATACGGCCGGCATACATGACGGCCAGCCGATCGCAGAGACTGCCGACGACGCCCAGATCATGCGTGATGAAGACGACCGTCAGTCCGCGGGCGTGGGCAAGATCACGCAGCAGCACGATCACCTGCGCCTGGATGGTGACGTCGAGCGCCGTCGTCGGCTCGTCGGCGATGAGAATCTCGGGCTCGCAGGCGAGCGCCATGGCGATCATGGCGCGTTGCAGCTGGCCGCCGGACACCTGATGCGGGTACTTCTGCATCGCCAAATGCGGATCGGCGATGCGGACCGCATTCAGCGCCTCCATCGCCGCGGCCTCGGCGGCCTTGCGATCGATGCGGCGGACATTGGCGATGGCGTCGATGAGCTGGCGGCCGATAGTGAAGAAGGGGTTCAACGCCTTGCCAGGGTTCTGGAAGATCATCGCCGCCTTCTTGCCTCGGCGACGCTCGTTCTCGGATTCGGAGGCGCCGAGGATCTCCTCGCCGGCGAGGCGAATGCTGCCCGAGACGCGGCCCGGCGGCGGCACGAGGCCCAAGCACGCCATCGCCGTCATCGTCTTGCCGGAGCCCGACTCGCCGACGAGGCCGACGATCTCGCCGCGCTCGACGGACAAGTTCACGCCGCGCACGGCCTTGACGGTGCGCTCGAGGCCGGGGAACTCGATGAAGAGGTCTTTGACTTGGAGGATCGGCTCGCTCATCGGCGCTCCTTGCACGTTGGAACGCCTGCGCGTCGGAGGGCGACCGGCAGGTCGTCCACGTCCGCCGGGCCGAGATCAAGCGCGTGTCACATGTAGCTGGCGCGGGACGGACAACCAGCCAGTCGCCCCTACGAGCCTCAGGATGCGTCACTGTCATCAATGCCCCGATGTCCGTTTGGGATCGAGGATGTCGCGGATGCCGTCGCCGATCAGGTTGACGGCGAGCACGGTGACGAAGATCGCCAGGCCCGGGCATGTCACGGTCCACCAGTTGTCGATGAAGCGCGTGCGCGACAGCGCCGCCATCAGGCCCCATTCCGGCGTCGGCGGCTGGGCGCCGATGCCGATGAAGCTCAACGACGCGCAGGCGAGGATCGCGTAGCCGAAATCCATCGAGCCCTGGACGATGATCGGCGTCGTCGAGTTGGGGAGCGCGTGGCGCAGCATGATGCGCCCGCTGCCGACCCCCATCGATCGTGCGGCCGAGATGTAGAGCTCGTTCTTCACCCGCATGACGGCGCCGCGGACGATGCGCGCGTACCAGGGGAAATAGGAGATGGCGAGCGCGATGGTCGCATTCATGATGCCGACGCCGAGCGCCGCCGTGATGGCGATCGGCAGGAGCAGCGGTGGGAAGGCGAGAAAGATGTCGGACAAGCGCATGAATGCCGTATCGATCTTGCCGCCGTAGAAGCCGGCGACGAGACCGATCGGCACCCCGATCAGGATCGACAAGGCCGTCACGACGACACCGACGACGAGCGACACGCGCGCCCCGTAGAGCACCTGGCTGAAGATGTCTTGGCCGAGCTCGTTGGTGCCCATCAAATGCGTGGCGCTCGGTGGTTTCAGCTTGTCGAGGAACATGATCTCGACCGGATCATAGGGCGCGATCCACGGCGCCAGGATCGCCAGTGCGACGATCGTCGTCAGCATCACGCAGCCGATGACGAAGAGCACGTTGTTCTTCGCAAAGTGCGCGACGCGCATCATGGTCGTGACGCGATGCTCGCCGGACGTAGGCGCCTTGATGGCCTCGACGGTCATGATGTTCTCAGCCTCGGGTCGACGACAAAGTAGAGGAGATCGACGAGCAGGTTGATGATGAGGTAGGCAGCCGCGATGAACACGGTCACGCCGATCGCCGCCGGATAGTCCGACTGGATGATCGCGCGCACGACGTAGCTGCCGATGCCCGGCCAATCGAACACGTACTCGGCGACGATGGCGCCGCCCAGCATGTAGCCGTAGGTGAGGCCGATGACGGTCAGGAGCGGGATCAGCGTCGCCTTGAGTGCGTAGCGGAAGTAGATCTGCCGACGCGGCAGGCCATAGGCGAAATTGGTGCGGATGTACTCCTCACTCAGCACCTCGACCATGAGATTGCGCGTGGTTCGCGCGATGATCGGCAGCAGCGCGAGCGTCAGGGTTGCCATGGGCAGGACGATGTGGGCGGCCGCGTCCCAGAAGGCCACCATGTCGCCGGCGAGCAACGTATCGACGAGATAGAGGCCGGTAACTTGGGGAAACGGGTGATCGAGCAGCACTGTGCTCGTCATGCGGCCCTGCAGGGGCAGCCAGCGCAGATATCCGTAGAAGAGCATCTGCAGCATCATGCCGAGCATGAAGGAGGGAAGCGCAACACCAAGCACGGAGGCTGTTCGCACGACGTGATCGATGGGTTTGTTGGCTTTGACCGCCGACAAGACGCCGACCGGGATGCCGATGATGATGATGGCGAGCATGGCCAGCGTCGTCAGCTCGACGGTCGCCATCAGCCGTTCGCCGATGTCCTTCAACACCGGCTGGTTGGTGAGGAAGCTCGTACCGAACTTGCCTTGGACGATCTCTCCGACGAAGCGGATATATTGCCAGAACAGCGACTGATCGAGGCCGAGCTCTTGTCTCAGCGCCGCGATCTGCTCGGCCGTCGGCTTGCGGCCGAGGATCATCGCCTCAGGCGAGCCGGGAAGAATGCGGGTCAGGAAAAACGTGACGGTGAGCACGCCGATGAGCGTGCCCACCAAAAGAATGATCCGCTGAGCGATGTATCGCATCTGATCCGCTGAGCTTAAGAGGAGGCGGAGCGACCTCACGGCCGCTCCGCTTCGTTGCCAGCTATTCCTTCTTCTTCAGGAAGCGGAAGAAGACGGTCTCGTAGGCCGGATCGGTCGTGACGCCATCGAGGTTGGCACGATGCGTAATGATGCGCTTCGTGTCGGCGATGGCGACCTGGGCGCCGTCATCCGTCGCCATCTGATAGACCTTGTTCCAGGCCTCGGCCGTCTTAGCCTTGTCGACCGCTTCGTTCTTCGTTCCCTCGTCGATCAGAGCATCGACCTCGGGCTTCGAGTAGTAGGCGAAATTGAACGTCATTTCGCCTTCCTTCTGGGTCTTGAGCATGGCCGCCGGCTGCATCGACGGATAATCCGGCCATGTACGGTATGGATAGACGTTGAAGGACGTATCGAATTTCTTCTGCTTGTCCCACATCACTCCCCAGTCGCCTTGGACGATCTCGACCTCGAGACCGGCCTTCTTGGCATTCGCCTGGAACAGCAGCGCGACGTTCTTGAGAACATCGATGCCGCCATAAGCTACCCAAGTGATCTTACGCTGATCCTCGGGAACGCCCGATTCCTCGATCAGCTTCTTGGCCTCGTCGATGTTGAACTTCGGAATGTTGAGCGCCTTGGCACCCGGCAACGCCATGGGGACGCCGTTCTGCGGAACCGAGGCGATACCAGCATAGATCTGGCTCGAGATCGTATCGTAGTCGATCAGTCGTAGAATGGCTTGGCGGATCTTCGGATTGTCCGTCGGGGCCTTCTTCGTGTTGATCGGCGCGACGAGGTTTTGCCAGGAGTCGACGACCGCAACCTTGATTCCCTCTTCCTGCTTCAAGGTCTCGACCATATCGAAGGGAATCGTGGCGAAGGTCATGTCAGCCTCGCCCGAGCGCAGCATCTGCAGCTGGGTCGACACCTCGGTGACAATACGGACAATGATCCGGTCGGCTTCGCCGCCCGTCCAGCCGCGCCAGTAATCCTTGTTGCGCTCGAGAACGATCTGCTGGTTCGGAACCCACTGCACGAGCTTGTAGGGACCTGTGCCGTCGTCATTGCCTTTCTGGAACCACTCGGTGCCCTTCTCGGCGCCTTCGGTGCCATAGACCATAGTGGCGTAGGAGCCGGAAGCAATCAGATCGATCGGCAGCGGATCCTTCGTCGTCACGACGAGAGTCGTGTCGTCGGTGGCCTCGACCTTCGCGCCGGCCCACAAATAAGTCGCGCCCTTGCCGGCATCAACCGCCCGCTTCAGGGCGACGGCGACAGTCTTCGCCGTCAACGCCGAACCGTTGTGATACTTGACTCCTTCACGGATCTTGAAGGTCCAGGTCAGGCCGTCATCGCTGACCTTCCACTCGGTCGCGATCGCCGGCTCGAGCTTACCTTCCTTCGTGTTGTAGAGAGTCAACGGGTCATAGATGTTGTTGAGCACGTAGGACTCGTGACCATAGGCGATCGACGGATCCCAATCCTTCACGTCGATGCCGTCGACGACGGTAATCGTGCTTGCGTCGGCGAACGCAGCGGGCGACGGCATGGCAAGCATGCTCGCCGCGCCCAATAGCGCAGCCGCAGTCCATTTAGAAATGCGAAACATCCCTGGCTCCTTCCTCCGCGACGCGTTGTGTACGCCGCCTCGCCTTTATAGGCGATGTTGCCGTTCGGGCGACTGCGCGAGGTCCGCTTTGAGTTGGTGGGAGCTATGCCCACCATGGATTGCTCGCGAGACGACCGGCAGTTAGTGTATGCGAAGGAGAGGTCCGTTGCTAGTGGCTTTCTGAGCAATGCGGACCCGCGCAGCACACGACATGGGGATACAGACGCACATGACGCAACCGCGGGCGACGATGGACACCTCGAGACTCCGCCCGCTGCTCGAGCCCCGGTCCATCGCCATCGTCGGCGCCTCCGAGCGCGAGGGCTCGTTCGGACGCACCACGCTCGATCAGACGCTTGCCGGCAAGGCCAAGGTCCCCGTCTATCCGGTCAACCCGCGCCAATCGGAAATGCTCGGCATGCGCTGCTATCCGAGCCTCGCCGATCTGCCTGCTCCGGCCGACCTCGTCATCTTCGCGGTCGCCAACGCCACGCTCGAGGAGCAGATCGATCTCGCCATCGCGACCGGCTGCAAAGCCGGCACGATCTTCGCCAGCTGCTACCTCGAAGGCGATCGCGACCCGCCCATGACGAAGCGGATCGCCGCGAAGGTTAAGGATGCGAGCTTCACCCTGTGCGGCGCCAACTGCATGGGCTTCTATAATCCGGCTGCCGGCGTCAACGCCTCATGGTATGCCGCCGGGCCGCTCGAGCCCGGTCCGATCGGACTCGTGACGCATTCCGGCACGCTCTTCATTACACTTGCCGGCAACGATCCCCGCTACGCCTACAGCCTGATCGTCTCCGCTGGACAAGAGCTCAACGTCACCGCCGCCGACTACGTGCATTATATGCTCGATCGGTCGGAGACGAAGGTCATCGCGCTGATCCTCGAGACCGTGCGCGATCCGTCGGGCTTCATCTCGGCCCTCGAGCGAGCCAACGCGCAGGACGTGCCGGTCGTCGCTATCAAGGTCGGGCGCACCGCGGCGAGCGCCAAGCTCGCCCAAAGCCATTCCGGCGCCATCACCGGCAACGACGCCGCTTACGAGGCCCTTTTCGAGAAGTATGGCGTCATGCGGGCCCAGAACGTCGACGAGCTGATGGCGACCGCCATGCTCATGTCGAGCCCCAAGCGCGCCAAGAAGGGTGGCATCGCCGCCGTGCTCGACTCGGGAGGCGCCCGCGGGCTGTTCCTCGATCTCGCGCATGATTTGGGCGTGCCGATCGCCCAGATCAACAAACAGACCGAGCAGAAGCTCAAGGATACGCTCGAATACGGTCTCGATCCCGTGAACCCGGTGGACGCCTGGGGCACGGGTCACGAATATGAGCGCCGGTTCCGCGAGTGCCTCCAGGCGGTCACCGACGATCCCGATGCGGGCTTAGGCGTGCTCATCACGGACGTGAGCAACGACAGCGATGCGATGTCGCTCGATTTCGCGCGCATCGCCGTCAAGGTCGACCAGAACACGGACAGGCCGGTCATCCTGGGCTCCCACTGGAGCCAGCTCATGGGGCGCAAGACGCCGGGGATCATCGTCAAGGAAGGCACACCCTTCGTCGAGGGGACCGAGAACATCCTGCTGGCCGCCAAGCACGCCTTCTCCTACCGCGATCACCGTGCGCTGCCCAAGCTCGCGCCGCCGCCGGCGCCGGACGCGTCGATCATCGCCAAATGGAAGACGCGTCTCGCCGAGGGCAAGGACCTCGTCGAGGCCGAGGGCCTGGCGCTGCTCGCCGATTTCGGCATCGCCGTGCCGCGCTCGGCGACGGTCAAATCCGAGGCGGCGCTCGCCGATGCGCTTGCCGGCATGTCGATGCCAGTCGCCCTGAAGACGGCGATGCCGGGCATCCATCACAAGAGCGATGTCGGCGGCGTCAAGCTCGGTATCAAGAGCCTCGAGGAGGCGCTCGAGGCCTATCGGGATTTGGCCAAGCGCCTCGGCCCCGACGTACTCATCGCCGAGATGGCCAAGCCCGGCACCGAGCTCGCCGTCGGCATGATCCAGGACGAGCAGTTCGGCCCGGTCGTCATCGTCGGCGCCGGCGGCACCATGATCGAGGTGCTCAAGGATCGCCGCGTGGCCATGCCGCCGATCGATGCGCCGCGCGCGACCGCACTCCTCGATCGGCTGAAGCTCAGACCGCTGCTCGACGTTCACCGCAAGCGTCCGGCGGCCGACATGACGAAGCTCGCCGACACGGTCGCCCGGTTCTCGGTGCTTGCCGCAACGCTGGGCGATCAGATCGCCGAGCTCGACGTCAATCCGCTGATTGCGGGGCCAGACGGTGCCATCGCCGTCGACGCCCTCGTCATTCCCAAACGCTAGGCCTCAAGGCTTAAGGAGCCCTGCCATGGAAGCCTTCGATACGCCCGAGGATCGCAAATTCCGCCTCGAGGTGCGCCAGTTCTTCAAGGACAATCTGCCCGACAGCGTCCGCCAGTCGATCATGACCGGGCTCGGCATCGAGAAAAGCGAGCACGACAAGTGGAACCAGGTCATGCTGAAGCGTGGCTGGTCGGCTCCGAACATGCCCAAGGAGTATGGCGGGACGGGCTGGAACCTCAAACAGCAATACATCTTCGATCAGGAGCGTTGCGCCGCCTGGGCGCCGACGCCGCTGATCTTCAACATCGACATGGTCGGGCCGATGTTCATCAAGTACGGCACCGATAAACAGAAGGCGCACTATATCCCGCGCCTCGTCGACGGACGCGATCACTGGTGCCAGGGCTTCTCCGAGCCCGGGTCCGGCTCCGACCTCGCATCGCTCAAATGCCGCGCCGAGCGCAAGGGCGACCGCTACATCATCAACGGATCGAAGATCTGGCAGACGGTCGTTTACGACGCCGACATGATGTTCGGCCTGTTCCGCACCGATAGCTCCGGCAAGAAGCAGCAGGGCATCACGGTGCTGATCCTGCCGATGAGCTCGAAGGGCTTGTCGCTCCGGCCGATCGTCCTGCTCGATGGCATCGAGCGCGTCGCCCAGTGCACCTTCGAGGACGTCGAGGTGCCCGTCGAGAACTTGATCGGCAAAGAAAACGACGGCTGGAGTGTCGCCAAGTATCTCCTGACGCTCGAGCGGCTCGGCATCGCGGAGGTCGCCCCCGCAAAAGCGAGTCTCAAGCGCTTGAAGGAGCTGGCGATGGCGGAAGTGCGCGGCAACCAGCCGTTGGGCCGCGATCCGACTCTGCTTGCCGACATCGCCGCCGTCGAGGCAGATCTCGAGGCGCTGGAGGCAACCGAGTACCGCTTCCTGTTCGATCCCCAGTCGAACGGCGAGCTTGGCCCCGAGTCCTCGATCTTGAAGATCAACGGCACGCTCGTGCGCCAGCGTCTTTCAGAGTTGCAGATGCGCGTCGCCGGTCCCTTCGCCCAGACGACGGGCATGGATCTCCCGACGATGGATCCTTCCGATCCCAACCGCGCCTACGCCTCCTGGTCGACGCGCTTCTATCTCAACTACCGCAAGATCTCGATCTACGGCGGCTCCAACGAAATTCAGCGCGGCATCGTCGCCAAAGCCGTGCTCGGCTTCTAGAGGACACAAGTTATGGCAGAGACATATTTCCTCGGCGACGACGAGCGGCTGTTCAAGGACAGCCTCACGAAGCTGCTCGCCGACTGGTCGGATGCGGAGCGCCGCAAGGCCGCCGCGAGCGAGCCGGGCTACAGCCGCGCGGTCTGGAAGAAGCTCGCCGACGCCGGTGCGCTCGGCGCGTTCCTGCCCGAGGCCGCGGGCGGCATCGGCGGCAACGGCTTGTCGCTGATGGTGGCGATGGAAGCCTTCGGCAAAGCCTGCTTCCCGAGCCCCTATCCGTGGACGGTCGCCGCAGCCGGCGCACTGCTCTCGAGTGGCGGTGACGCGGGCAGCACCCTCCTCGGCCGCATCGCCTCGGGTGACGCCATCGCCACCGTTGCCTTCCATGAGCCCAAATCGCGCTACGACCTCAACCACGTCGAGACGCGTGCCGAAAAGAAGGGCTCGGGCTACGTGCTCTCCGGCAAGAAGACGGCCGTGCCGTACGGCGGTGGCGCCGATTGCGTTCTCGTGCCCGCGCGCGTCTCGGGCGATGTCCGTGACGCCAGCGGCATCGGCCTCTTCATGGTCGATCCCAAGGCGAAGGGCGTGAAAGTCTCCTCATACGCGACCGTCGATAGTGGCCGCGCCGCCGATATCGAGCTTTCGGGCGTCGAGGCGGCGGGCGTTCTCGGCACGCCGGGCAAGGCGCATGCCGAGCTGCAGCGCGCCGCCGACCTGACCTCGCTTGCGCTCTGCGCGGAAGCCGTCGGCCACATGCGGGCTCTGCTCGACATGACGGTCGCCTATACGAAGACGCGCCAGCAGTTCGGCGTCGCGATCTCGACCTTCCAGGCGCTCCAGCACCGCATGGTCGACATGTTCGCGGCGACCGAGACGGCGGCCTCCAACGTGCAGGCGGCCCTCGCCCGCATCGCCGCGCCATCGAGCGCCGTCGACGAGCGCACCGCCGTGCTCACCCGCATCGTCACCGACAAGTCGGCCCGGCTCGTCGGCCAGGACGCCGTCCAGATCCACGGCGGCATGGGCATGACCGACGATCTCATCGTCGGACATCATTTCAAGCGCTTGACCTTGCTTCAGTTGGCCCTCGCCGATGCCGGCAAGCTCATGGAGCGCTACCGCAGTCTCGAGGAAGGAGTTGCCGCATGACGACGACACAGCTGTCGAAGAGCGTCACGCTGGAGACGCGCGGACCGATCGCGCTGCTTTGGACTGACAATCCGCCAGTCAACGCGATCAGCAGCCACGTGGCCAAGGGTATCCACGCCGGCATCGACCTGATCGAGAAGGATCCGGCGATCAAAGCCGCCATCATCATCTGCCGTGGCTCGACCTTCTTCTCCGGCGCCGACATCACCGAGTTCGGCACTCCGGAAGATTATCCGACCTGGGCCGATGCCGATCGGAAAATCGACCAAGGCACGAAACCTGTCATCGCTGCCATCCACACGCGCGCCTTCGGCGGCGGCTTCGAGATCGCGCTCGTCAGCAACTATCGGATCGCCGAGCGCACCGCTCAGTTCGCCTTCCCCGAGGTGGGCTTGGGCATCATTCCGGGATGGGGCGGCACGCAGCGCTTTCCGCGCGTCGCCGGTTTCCCAGCCGCCCTCGACATCATCACGACCGCGCGCGTGATCTCGGCCGACGAAGCCTTGAAGCTCGGCGCCATCGACAGGGTCGTCGAGCCCGGCAATCTCGAGGCGGAAGCCATCGCCTTCGCCAACGAGATCATCGCCAAGGGCGTCAAGGGTGACGCGCTTCCTCGCGCCAGCACGCGTGAGGATCACGTCGAGGCGGCCCGCAAGGATCCCTCGATCTTCGACAAGGCGCGCGAGGCGACGGCCAAGCGCTTCCGCGGCTTCAAAGGCCGGCTGGTTGCCATCGACATCATCGAGAACGCGCTCCGGATGCCGTTCGAGGCGGCGTTGAAGGCCGAGATGAAGATGTCGGAAGACCTCATTCATACGGCCGAGCATCGCGCGCTCTCCGGGCTCTTCTTCGCCGAGCGCGAGGCGCGCCGCGTGCCCGATCTGCCGAAGGGAACGCCGACGCGCAAGGTCAAGTCCGTCGCCGTCATCGGCGGCGGCACCATGGGTCGCGGCATCACCCTGGCGTTCGCCGACCGCGGCTTCCCCGTGCGCTTGATCGAGGTGAGCGAGCCGGCACTGGAAAAAGCACTCGGCTATATCCGCGCCGAGATCGAAGGCCAGGCCAAGAAGGGACGCATCTCGGACGCCGAGGCGAAGGCCCGCATCGGCCGGATCGAGGGAGCCGTCGGCACGGAGAAAGCCGCCGGCGCCGACCTCGTCGTCGAGGCGGTGTTCGAGAACCTGGATCTCAAGAAGAAGATCTTCGCCAGCCTCGACAGCGTCATGCAGCCGGGCGCCATCCTCGCCTCCAATACGTCGGGCCTCGACGTCAACCAGATGGCGGCGGCGACCAAGCGGCCGGGCGACGTCATCGGCATGCACTTCTTCTCGCCAGCCAACATCATGAAGCTGTTCGAGATCGTGCGTGGCGAGAAGACGAGCCCCGAGGTGCTGGCGTCGGCCCTCGAGGTGTCCAAGCAGATCGGCAAGCAGCCGGTCGTCTCACGCGTCTGCGACGGCTTCATCGCCAATCGGGCCTTCGACAATTTCTGGCGCGAGGCCGAGTTCATGGTCGAGGAAGGGGCGAACCCCTACGAGATCGACCAGGTGCTGAAGGACTTCGGCATGCCGATGGGCGCCTTTGCGGTGGCCGATCTTTCGGGCCTCGATTTGGGCCAGGACATCCGCAAGGACGTGCGCGCGAAGCTGCCGCAGGGCGCCCGCATCTGCTACATCGAGGATGCGATCGTCGCCAAGGGCCGCTTCGGCCAGAAGAACGGCAAGGGCTGGTACGACTATTCGGCCAACCCGCGCGCCGGCGCGCCCGATCCCGAGATCGAGGCGATCATCGCCGCCTACCGCAAGGAGAAGGGCATCACGCCCCGCAAGATCTCCAACGACGAGATCATCGAGCGCACGATCTATTCCGTCGTCAACGAGGGGGCGAAGGAGCTCGAGGACGGCACCGCCATCCGCGCTTCCGACATCGACGTCGCCTCCGTCTACGGCATGGGCTTCCCCTCCTGGCGCGGCGGACCGATGCAGTACGCCGACGAGGTCGGCTTGAAGACCGTCGCGGCGACCATCGAGCGCTTCTACAAGGAGCAAGGCTACTGGTGGCAGCCGTCCAAGCTGCTGCTGGAGATGGCAGCGGCGGGAAAGAAGTTCAATTCGTGAGGACGACGCGAATGGCGAGTGGTCAGTGGCGAATGGAAGGGGACGGACGCCTTTGCGGCGTCATCCTCTGGATTTCCATTGGCCATTCGCCATTCGCCACTCACCCCTGAAAACCTAACCCCAAACCAGGATCCTTCCCATGGACATCGCTATCGTCTCGACGGCCCGGACGCCGATCGGCAAGGCCTACCGCGGCGCCTTCAACAAAACGCACGGTGCGACGCTCGCCGGTCACGCCGTCGAGCACGCGGTCGCGCGCGCCAAGGTCGATCCGAAAGAGATCGACGATTGCATCATGGGCTGCTCGATGCCCGAGAAGGCGACGGGCTACAACGTCGGCCGTCTCGCCGTCCTGCGTGCCGGCCTCCCCGTGACCATCGCCGCGACGACGATCGACCGCCAGTGCTCGTCCGGCCTCCAGGCGATCGCGCTCGCCGCCTCCCGCATCAGGAACGAGGGCGCCAAGGTGATGCTCGCCGGTGGCGTCGAGAGCATCAGCCTCGTGCAGCCGCTCGACTACGATCCGATGGTGCACGAGGATTGGCTCGACAAGCACAAGCCCGACATCTGGATGAGCATGATCGACACGGCCGAGATCGTCGCCAAGCGCTACAATGTGAGCCGCGCTGCCCAAGACGAGTTCGGTGTCGAAAGCCAGCGCCGGACGCTTGCCGCCCAGCAGCGCCGCGCCTTCGACGACGAGATCGTGCCAATGACGACGGTCAAGGAGAACACCGATCGCGCGACGGGCGCGAAGTCGCTCGAGACCGTCACACTCTCCGCTGACGAGGGCGCGCGCGAGACGACGCTCGAGAAGGTCGCGGCCTTGAAACCGGTCATGGGCGAGGGCTGCGTCGTCACCGCCGGAAACGCCAGCCAGCTCTCCGATGGCGCGTCGGCCTGCGTGCTGATGGATGCCGCCGAAGCCGCCAAGCGCGGCCTCAAACCCCTCGGCCTCTTCCGCGGTTTCGCGGTCGCCGGCTGCGAGCCCGACGAGATGGGCATCGGCCCCGTCTTCGCCGTGCCGAAGTTGCTGAAGCACGCTGGTCTCAAGGTCGAGGACATCGATCTGTGGGAGCTGAACGAAGCCTTCGCGGTGCAGGCTCTCTACTGCCGCGACAAGCTCGGCATCCCGGCCGACCGTCTCAACGTCAACGGCGGCGCGATCGCCGTCGGCCATCCCTACGGCATGACGGGCGCGCGTCTGGCGGGCCACGTCCTGATCGAAGGCCGCCGCCGCAAGGCCAAGTACGGAGTCGTCACCATGTGCGTCGGTGGCGGCATGGGCGCGGCGGGCCTGTTCGAGATCGTGCAGTAGGCGGGCAAGTCGCCTTACCTGTAGGGGCGAGCGGCGCTCGCCCGGCCATCCACGTGCGCATTGCACGTGGTGAAACGGGCGACCGCCGGTCGCCCCTACGACGTCAATGGAGACTGCATGTCATCAGGCGAAGTCCTGACCGAGCGGCACGGCAAGTCCCTCGTCATCACCATGAACCGGCCCAAAGCAAACGCGATCAACCCGGCGTTCAGCCGTGCGCTCTATGCCGTCTACGACCGCCTGCAAAAAGACGACGATCTCGTCTGCGGCATCCTGATGAGCGGCCTAGAGCGCATCTTCTGCGCGGGCTACGACCTGAAAGAGCAGGCGCAGGAGAATTGGGATCCGGCGGCCGACTTCCATCCCGAGACCGGCCTCGGCCCTGGCGGTTTCGGCGGCATGGCGGAGAACTGGGCGCTCGATAAACCCCTGATCGCCGCCGTGCACGGCGCCGTCGTCGGCGGCGGCTTCGAGATGGCGCTCGGCTGCGACGTCATCATCGCCGCCGAGGACACCTACTTCATGCTCCCCGAGCTGCAGCGCGGCTTCCTTCCCGACGTCGGCGGCTATCAGTGGCTCACGCGCAAGATCCCGATCAACGTCGCGGTCGAGATGATCCTAACTGGGCGCCGCATGGAGGCGAGCGAAGCCGAACGCTGGGGCCTCGTGCATAAAATCGTGCCGCGCGCCGAGCTCAAGGCGACCGCGCTCGAAATGGCCGACCGCATCTCACAAGGCGCGCCGCTCGCCATCCGCGCCTTCAAGGCGATCGTGCGCGCGACCCAGCACGTCAGCATCGAGGAGTCGCTCACGCGCGCCAAGCGCAACAAGAGCGGCGTTCCCGTCTTCGAGCAGATGATGGCCTCCGACGATTTCGTCGAGGGCCCACGTGCCTTCGCCGAGAAACGTGCCCCGAAATGGACGGGCAAATAGCCCGAGCCTCAAAACGTCAAACAAGGAGCCGCCGCCATGTCAAAGGTCATCCTCATCACTGGCTCATCGCGCGGCATCGGCCGCGAGACGGCGCTCATCGCCGCCGAGCGCGGATACACGGTCGCCGTCAACTATCAGTCCAACAAGGCCAAGGCCGACGAGGTCGTTGCCCTCATCGAGAAGAAGGGCGGCAAGGCCGCGGCCTTCCAGGCGGACGTCGCCAAGCAGGCCGACGTCGCACGCCTGTTCAACGAGGTCGACAAGCGCTTCGGGCGGATCGATGCGCTCGTCAACAATGCCGGTGTCGGCTACACGCAAGGCCGGCTCGACGACACGAAGCCCGAGAATATGGTCGCGACCTTCGAGGTCAACGTGTTCGGTCTCTTTTACTGCTGCCAGGAGGGCGTCCGTCGCATGTCGACCCGGCACGGCGGCAAGGGCGGCGTCATCGTCAACATTTCCTCGGGTGCCGCGCGCAACGGCGGCCCAGGCGCCTATATCGACTATGCGGGATCGAAAGCGGCCGTCGACGTCATCACGACGGGGCTCGCCAAGGAGGTCGGCGGCGAAGGCATCCGCGTCAATGGCGTCCGGCCCGGTTTCACCGAGACAGAGATGATGGATCTGACCCGCGACGGCGATCCCGAGTGGCTCGCAGCAGCGGTCAAGGCGATGCCGATGGGCCGCCTCGGCACTGCGCGCGAGATCGCCAACTGCGTGATGTGGCTCGTGTCGGACGAGGCGTCCTACGTCACCGGCACGATCATCGACGCCGCCGGCGGGCGCACGACTGCGTGAGCGACGCCGCCTTGCAACGCTACTCCGGCTTGTACGCCGTCACGCCCTCGCCCAGATGCGCATTGTTGGCCTCGCGGATCTTGGCGGCCTCGTCGTCGTAGAGGAAGGGGAGAAACGCGTAGCGCTTACCGGCGGTCACAGCCGAGACGGCGTGCAGCAGAGAGCACGAGAACACGACCGCGCCGCCGACCGGCGCCTTGAAGCCTTTCGGGCCGTACTCGGGAAAGCTCACCTCGCCGCCGTCGAAGGCATCGTTCAGATTGACGGACACGGCGAAGCGGCGATGCGCGGTGCCCTTCGTCGTGTTGTCGCGATGGGCGCGGAAGTGGCCGCCGGTTTCGGAATCGTAGCAGGCGACGATGTAGCGCTCCATGCGCGTGACTTTGAACTGATGCGCCTTCTGGATCTCCGGCACCACGCGCCGTTGAAAGCGCGCCTGCGTCTCGCGGATGAGCGCGTCGTCCTCGATGATGTAGTCGCTGCGGCGCTTGTGGCCGTAGTCGTTGACCAGCACCGTCTTGCCGTCGACCTCGCGCATGAATCCTGATTCTGTGCCGCCCTTCTCCTCATAGAGCGCGATCAGCTTCTGGCAGAATTCGGGCTCGAAAACGCGGGGCAGAACCAGGATCGGGGCCTGCACCGGAAAGCCCGCATGCGCGCCGACCGGCGGCAGCGCGGAGATCAGTCGCTCGACGTCCGCGATCTCGCGCCCGTCCTCGGCGAAGGGGATGACCGCGATCGTCCGCAGGGTCGGATCGAGCAGCGCCCACAGCGGCCGGGCCGCGACCTTGCCGGAACCGGCATCGGTCGGCAGCGCACCATAGGCCTTGGCGACGCGGCCGTCGAAATCCCAGAAATAGCGGATGCCGGGCGGTTGCTGGACGAGCCGCTTCTCGTCGGCGGCATCGTTGCTGATGCCGAAGAAGGCGAGGCGCTCGTCGTCGAAGCGGTCCCGGTTGCGCGAAAGGAACTCCATCACGAGCTTGGCGCGTGGATTGCCGGCGCTTACGAGGAAGCACATGAGCACGTAGCGCCCGCCGACGGTGTCGAACTTGAAGGTCTCCGAGTTCGAGGAGCGCTGGATGAACCAGGGCGCGGGATCGCCGGCCCTCAGATTGACGAACTGCATGGTCGGACCTCCCGGCCAGATGCCTCCGGCGAATCGTCATGAAACATGACGGGAGAATACGGCTTGGAGGCCGCCTGATCGAGCCGATTGCGCGGTGCGGCGAGCCCGGCGCAAGGCTCGCCGCACCGCGTGTCAAATGCTGTTCGGCCCGCTCGCCCGGCAGGAGGCGCTGCCGCCCGGCCAATCCACCGTGAGGCTCGCCTTGAAGTCCGCGGCATCACCGCCGAGCAGGACGGTCGAGAGCACGCTCCGCTCGCCCGCCGCGACCGCGAAATCGCCGCCTTGGGCGATCGTGTTGCCGCCACCGTCCGCGCCACCATCCACGGTGAGATGATAGGTACCGGCGACGTTGGTCTTGGCGGTCGCAACCGCCTCGACACGGACGCCGCCAGGAACAGGCGTGGTTTTGATCGCGCAACTGAGCGGGGCATTGCCGCCCGCCGCTATCGTCGCCTGAGGGGCGATCGCTGCGAGCGCCAGCGGGGCCGCGAGCCCCAATAGCCAGAGCTTCCAGGTCGTCATGGGGACCTCCAACACGCCATCGGATCGAGCACCGCGGATGCGCAATGCATCCGCGGGCCCGCGCGATGTGCCCTTACCAATCGCCCTGGATCACGAGCGAGCTGTTGCCGTTGCCGGCCTGGGTGGTCTTGGCCTTGTGGCCCTTGCCCACCTGGATGATGCCGGCGGCGTTGTTCGAGCCCTGCTGCTCGATCGTGGCGTCGTTGTTCTTCCCGAACTGGGCGATGCCCGACAGGTTGTTCTTGCCGAATTGGTAGGTGGCCGAGTAGTTGCCGTAGCCGTCCTGACCGGAGACCGCGATGTTGTCCCGGCCGACCTGCACGACGGTGGCGCTGTTGCGCTTCTTCTTCTGGTAGATGTGGGCGAAGTTGTTCTGGCCCTTCTGGGCGGCCACCACGCTGTTGAAGTTGCCGTACTGCTCGACGATGACGGACGAGCCGGCGCTGGCGAAGGTGGGGGCGAGCCCGAGGCTGACGACGGCGGCGGCGAGGGTGAGAGCGATGCGCTTCATGATCTTGATCCTCAACTTGTCTACTGATGATCGTGCGTCTCGTATCTCCCGGCGTGGCGCAAGGTATAGCAAACCCAACTGAACCCGATCTGAAGTCGGGGTTCATATCCGGCTCACCAATGTGGCGAACTCGGCCGTGGGCGAGCGCTCCCGTCCGGCCCTCCACGGCAGCGGCATCGGCGCAGGGGGACAAGGGCGCTCGGGGCCGCTATAAGGCGCGGGAACGCACAAGGACGAACAAGAGAGAAGCAGGCCCCATGGCGACGAAAAAGCCTCAGACGCCCGAGACCGCGGCAGCCACGCCCAAAGCAAAAATCGCCATCACGCCCGAGCTCGTCGCCGAGCACGGCTTCAAGGGCGACGAATACGAGCGGGTGCTGGAAATCCTCGGCCGCGAGCCCTCGATCGTCGAGCTCGGCGTCTTCTCGGTGATGTGGAGCGAGCACTGCTCCTACAAATCCTCGCGCGTGCATCTGAAGCGGCTGCCGACGACGGGAAAGCGCGTCGTCATCGGGCCCGGCGAGAACGCCGGCGTCGTCGACTTCGACGATGGCGACGTCGTCGTCTTCAAAATGGAAAGCCACAACCACCCCTCCTACATCGAGCCCTACCAAGGCGCGGCGACGGGTGTCGGTGGCATCATGCGCGACGTCTTCACGATGGGCGCGCGGCCGGTCGCGAACCTGAACGCGCTGCGCTTCGGCGATCCGAAGCATCCCAAGACCAGGCATCTGGTCTCCGGCGTCGTCTCGGGCATCGGCGGCTACGGCAATTGCGTCGGCGTGCCGACGGTGGGTGGCGAGACGAATTTCGATCCGGGCTACAACGGCAACATTCTCGTCAACGCGATGTGCGTCGGCCTCGCCAGGCGCGACGGCATCTTCACGTCGGCCGCCAAGGGCGTCGGACACCCTGTCGTCTACGTCGGCTCCAAAACAGGGCGCGACGGCATCCACGGCGCGACGATGGCCTCCGCCGAGTTCGACGACAAATCGGAGGAGAAACGCCCGACCGTGCAGGTCGGCGATCCCTTCACCGAGAAGCTGCTCATCGAGGCCTGCCTCGAGCTGATGGCGAAGGACGCGATCCTCTCGATCCAGGACATGGGCGCGGCGGGGCTTACCTCGTCGTCCGTGGAAATGGCCGACAAGGGCGGCGTCGGCATCGACCTCGATCTCGATCACGTGCCCCAGCGCGAAGCCAATATGACGGCCTACGAGATGATGCTCTCGGAAAGCCAGGAGCGCATGCTGATGATCCTGAAGCCGGGATCGGAGGCGCTCGCCCGAGGCATCATCACGAAATGGGGCCTCGACTTCGCCGTCATCGGCAAGACGACCGATACCGGCCGGCTGATCGTCACCCACAAGGGCGAGGTCGCGGCCGACATGCCGGTCGCCAAGCTCGCGAACTCGGCGCCCATGTACGAGCGGCCGTTCGTCCTGACGCCGAAGCCCGCCCTCGTCGCGCCGCAAGAGGTGAAGGCGCCGGCCTCGATCCTTGGCGCACTGAAAGCCATGATGGCCTCACCCGATCTCTGCTCGCGCCGCTGGATCTGGGAGCAGTACGATCACATGGTGATGGCCGACACCGTCGTGCGTCCTGGCGGCGACGCCGCGGTCGTGCGGCTGCACGGCACGAAGAAAGGCATCGCCGTCACCAGCGATGTGACGCCCCGCTACTGCGCCGCCGATCCGGTCGAGGGCGGCAAGCAGGCGGTGGTCGAGACCTTCCGCAATCTGTGCGCGGTCGGCGCCGACCCGATTGCGATCACCGACAACATGAACTTCGGCAACCCCGAGCGGCCCGAGATCATGGGCCAATTCGTCGGCTGCATCGACGGCATGCGAGAGGCTTGCCTCGCACTCGACTATCCCGTCGTCTCCGGCAACGTCTCGCTCTACAACGAGACGAACGGCATCGGCATCCCGCCGACGCCCGCGATCGGCGGCGTCGGGCTCATCCCGGATGTCACCAAGCATGCGAAGATCGCGTTGCAGCACGCAGGCGATGTGCTGATCCTCATCGGCACCTCGCGCGGGCACCTCGGACAATCGCTCTACCAACGTCACGCCGAGGGAAAGTGCTGGGGCGCGCCGCCTCCCGTCGATCTCGATCAGGAGCTCACCGCCGGACGTCTCGTCTGCGCGCTCATCCGCGACGGGCTCGTCACGGCGGCGCACGACGTCTCCGACGGCGGTCTCATCGTCGCTGTCGCCGAGATGGCGTTGGCGGGTGGCCATGGCGTGACGCTTACCGCTGCCCCCAAGGGCATTCCTCCTCACGCCTATTGGTTCGGCGAGGATCAGGGCCGCTACGTGCTCGCCGCCGGTGAGGATGAGGCCGAGGCGATCCTGAAGCGCGCCCGCGCCGCGGGTTTGCCAGCAGCCGGCATTGGACGTGCCGAGGGGCAGGCCATGGTCCTCGATGGCGAGTCGGTTCTCGCCCTCGATGAGCTTCGGCAGGCTCACGAAGCGTGGCTGCCTGGCTACATGCACGGGTAATTCCCGAGAAAGCCGTGGACGGACGATTGACGAGCGGCGAGGTTGTTCCTATTTTGTTCCGATCGGAGCAAATGGGTGCAGCATGGTCAATCTCAATCCGAAGCTTCTCGATCATCTCAGCCGGATCGAGGAGCGCCTGGATCGGCTTTCAATGCAGATGAGTGAGCTCGAGCGGCGGATGCTCGCGACCGAAGGCCACCTGTCGAGCTTCTTCATCTCGCAGAACCGGCAGAGCGCCGAGCTCGAGCGGATCGGCAAGCGCCTGGCGGACATCGAGGCCAAGCTGACGCCGCTCACCCGGGAGCCTACGAGCGCATAGTCCCAAGAGCGGCGTGCGCAAAACTGTGCCGCGGTTTTGCGCGAAACGCCGCGACAAGCCAAAGAGCTAGCGCATCGTGCCGGCTCTGGATTAACGCACGTTGCGCTAGTCATACGTTCGCTAAACGGCGATAGTGCGCCCGCGGGACGAAAGAGCGGGGACATCGATCATGGCTGCGCGGGCATCGGCGAGACGGGTCAACCTCATCGGCTTAGGCGTGCTCGTCGCCTGCCTCGTCTCGATCCTCTCGACGGGTGCCGCAGAGGCGCGCCGAGTTGCGCTCGTCATCGGCAACTCGGGATACCAGAACGTCTCGACGCTCACCAATCCGGCCAATGACGCCGCCGCGATCGCCGAGACCCTCCGAGCGATCGGCTTCGACGCCGTCGAAGAGGCCCGCGACCTCGACCAGACGGCATTCCGCAAGGCTTTGCGCACCTTCACGAGTGCCGCGGCCGGCGCCGAGACCGCGCTGATCTACTATGCCGGCCATGGCGTCGAGGTGGACGGGCGCAACTTCCTCGTCCCCGTCGACGCGACCTTGTCCGAAGCCACCGACACCGAGTTCGAGGCGATCCCGCTCGAGAGTTTGCGCACGGCCGTATCGGGGGCGAGCAATCTGCGCCTCGTCATCCTGGACGCCTGCCGCAACAACCCCTTCAAGCTCGAAAGCGCCGATGGCACGCGCAGCATCGGCCGGGGTCTCGCCCGCGTCGAGCCCGGCGCCAACGAGGTCGTCGCCTATGCCGCCCGGGAAGGCACGGTCGCTGCCGACGGCGAGGGTGGAAACAGCCCCTACGCCACGTCGCTGATCAAGCATCTGAAGCGACCGGGCCTCGACGTCCGGCTGATGTTCGGCGAGGTGCGCGACGAGGTCATGCAGGCGACGGGCAAGAAGCAGGAGCCGTTCATCTACGCGACGCTGGGCGGCAAGCCGGTGACGCTTTCGGACGCGCCGGCCGAGACGGCGCCCGCGGACGCCCCCGCGGCAGCGGCTGACACAGCGCCGGCCGAGACCGGGCAATCGCCCAACGAGAAGCGCGCGGCGGACGCCTGGATCACCGTCAAGGACACGACGAGCGTCGCCATCCTCAAAGCTTATATCGCCAAGTTCGAGGGCACCGTGTTCGCCGATCTCGCCGCAGCCCGTCTCGCCGAGATCGAGGGCGGGGCTGCCCCATCCACCGCCGAGCCGACGCCGCCGGAGAGCGAGGTCGCGGCGGCAGAGCCTGTTGCGAATGCCGCGGCCGCGCCGGAAACCGAGGAGATCGAGCCTGTCACGATCGAGCCCGTGATCCGGCCGGTCGGCAAATGGGCGGAGGGTGCAGCGCTCGTCGGCTCGACGCTCTGGGTCGCGGAAAGCGGCCAGCGCAGCCTCGTCGCGCTCGATCTCAAAGGCAAGACCGTCGCCCATCCGAAGGTCGGCCGGCTTCCGGTCGCGGTCGAAGCCTCCGACGACGGGTTCGTCTATTCCGTTCAGAACACCGACAAGACACTCTGGGTGAAGGCGCCCAAGGAGAGCAAAGGCGGCATCATCGCCGATTTGGGCGAATGCCCGCAGGATCTGGCCGTCTCCGAGAACGCCGCCTGGGTGCTCTCCTGGCCCGATTGCAGCTCTGCCAACGCGCGCGTGATCCGCGTCGACAAGCGCAACGGCCGGTTGCGCCAATCCGATCTCCTGGGCGAGTGGGGCGAGACCGTCACCGTCGCCCACGGCCGGATCTGGGTCGGCCACGTGCGTGGCGGTAAGATCAGCATCGTCGATCCAGAGACTCTCGTGGCCTCGCCGCTCGACATCGGCGACATGGCCGTCTGGGATATCACCGGCAACGGCCAGTCGGTCGTGGCCGGTGGGCGCGT
Organism: Hyphomicrobiaceae bacterium; assembly: GCA_046348995.1. GTDB lineage: Bacteria > Pseudomonadota > Alphaproteobacteria > Rhizobiales > Hyphomicrobiaceae > JANNSX01. The sequence continues at coordinate 282,439 of JAXMDB010000001.1, read as the reverse complement.
CGGCGAGGACAACGCCCGCGGCCTCGTCATGACGATCGACCCGCAGACCGGCCAGGGCGTCTCCACCCGCGAGCTGTCGCAGATGGTGCAGCGCGTCGCCGCCGACGACGAGCATGTGGTGGCGGCCTCGCTCGACGGCACGCTCACCGTCATGGACGCCGGCACGCTCATCATTCAGCGTATCATCACGCTCACGACCGGGCCCTTCCGGCCGAGCGATCTCATCATCTCGGGCGATCAGCTCATCGTCGTCGCCCAGCAGCTCGGCGGCGAGAACGGGGCTGTGCTCGTGGTGAACGGCTGGCGGCCGGCGCCGGTCGCCGGCACCGGGGACTGACGCCTTCGTTGCAGCGCCCGTCCACAATCCCTACATTCGAGGGGAAACCGGAGCCCTCACCCCATGCCCATGCAAGCCGCCGACATCGAGCGCCTGATCAAGGCCAAGCTGCCCGACGCCGACGTCCAGATCCAGGATCTGGCCGGCGACGGCGATCACTATCAGGCGGTCGTCGTCTCGCAGGCCTTCAAGGGCAAGAGCCGCGTCCAGCAGCACCAGATGGTCTACGAGGCGCTCGGCGGCCAGATGGGCGGGACGTTGCACGCGCTGGCGCTGCAGACCTCGGCACCGGCCGACTGAGCCCCGTTTGCCCGGCCCCCGAACCGCGCTATATACCCACTGACGATCACCCCGCCGGGCCTTGACCCCGGCTGATGGAGCAAAGCCCATGAGCGACCAGGACACCTTCGACCGCATCCGCAAGGAAATCTCCGGCAACGACGTCGTGCTGTTCATGAAGGGCACGAAGGCCTTCCCGCAGTGCGGGTTTTCCGGCCGGGTGACGCAGATCCTCAACCACATGGGCGTCCCCTTCCGCGACATCAACGTGCTCGAGGACCAGGCGATCCGCGAGGGCATCAAGCAGTTCACGAACTGGCCGACGATCCCGCAGCTCTACGTCAAGGGCGAGTTCGTCGGCGGCGCCGACATCGTCACCGAGATGTTCCAGTCGGGCGAGCTCGAGGAGCTCGTGCACGAGAAGGGCATCACCCACACGCATCACGCGTAGGCGGCACGACCCACGGCAGGCTTCAGGGATGCGCCAACGCCGCTTCGTCCTGAGCCTGCTGATCGTCGGAGCAGCGATCTCGCTCGTGCTCGGCCTGACGCTGCCCGTCATCAAGCTGACGCGGCTCTACGTCTGGACCGACGAGCACTCCGTCGTCTCGATCATCTGGGCCTTGTGGAGCGAGGACGAGCTCCTCCTCGCCACCATCGTCGGCCTGTTCTCGATTGTCTTTCCGATCTTCAAGCTCGTCTATCTGCTCGCCGCGTCCTTCACCGGCGACGGCGAGGCGCACGAGAAGCGCCGCTGGCTCACCGACCTCGAGTGGCTCGGCAAGTGGTCGATGCTCGACGTGCTCGTTCTGGCGCTGACGGTCTTCTACGTGAAGTCGATGGATCTCGCCGACGCCGCCACCATGCCCGGCCTCTACTTCTTCACCGCCTCCGTCGTGCTGACGATGCTCGCGCACGGCTGGGTGAAGCATCGGATGTGAAGGGGGGGGGGCCGCCGGAGAATGCCTCGTCATCCTCGAGCGCCGTGGGCGAATGCCCATCGGACGCTTGGGGATCCAGGAGAGAGTCCGGCCCACCGGGCCGCCCTAATTCTGGTGCCTTCGGCGAAGACTCTCATGCTGGATCCCCGTCCGACGCTCGCACGCCTCGCTTGGACGAGGATGACGAAAAAACCCCTCACCCGCCCCGCTTCTTCCGCAACCCCGACCAATACTCGAGCCGCTTCTTGATCTCGCGCTCGAAGCCGCGCTCGGGGGGATCGTAGAAGGTCATGCGCGCCTTGAACTCGTCGGGGAAATAGTTCTGGCCGGAGAAGGCGTCGGGGGCGTCGTGGTCGTAGGCGTAGCCGTCGCCATAGCCCTCCTCCTCCATGAGCTTCGTCGGCGCATTCAAGATGATCTTGGGCGGCGAGAGGGAGCCGTGCTCCTTGGCCGAGCGCATCGATCCCTTGTAGGCGACATAGGCCGCGTTCGACTTGGGCGCCGTCGCGACGTAGATGCACGCCTGCGCCAGCGCCAGCTCGCCCTCGGGACTCCCGAGAAAATCGTACGCATCCTTGGCGGCGAGCGTGACGGCGAGCGCCTGCGGATCGGCGAGCCCGATGTCCTCGACCGCCATCCGCACGAGACGGCGCGCGATGAACAGCGGGTCCTCTCCACCCACCAGCATGCGCGCCATCCAATAGAGCGCCGCGTCGGGGTCGGAGCCGCGCACGGATTTGTGCAGGGCCGAGATCAAGTTGTAGTGACCATCGCGCGACTTGTCGTAGAGCGGCGCGCGGCGCTGCACGAGCTTGACGAGGCCGTCGCGGTCGAGCGGCTTCACCTCGCGCGATACTGTCGCCATCACCTCCTCGACGAGGTTCAGGATCGAGCGGCCATCGCCGTCCGCCATGGCGATGAGGGCCTCGCGCGCATCGGCATCGAGCGGCAGCTTGCGGCCCTCGATCGCCTCGGCGCGCACGATGAGGCTCTCGAGCGCCGCCGGGTCGAGCCGCTTGAACACGAGCACCTGCGCCCGCGACAACACGGCGGCGTTGAGCTCGAACGACGGGTTCTCGGTCGTCGCGCCGACGAGCACGATGGTGCCGTCCTCCATATAGGGGAGGAAGCTGTCCTGCTGCGAGCGATTGAAGCGATGGATCTCGTCGATGAAGAGCAGCGTGCCCTTGCCGGTCTCGCGCCGCGCTTTCGCCCGGTCGAACGCCTTGCGCAGATCCTGCACGCCCGAGAAGATCGCCGAGAGCTGCTCGAACTCGAGATCGATCGCATCGGCGAGCAGCCGCGCCACCGTCGTCTTGCCGGTGCCGGGCGGCCCCCAGAAGACGACGTTCGACAGCCGACCGCCCTTGATCATGCGCGTGAGCGTGCCGTCGAGGCCGACCAGATGGTCCTGCCCCGTCACCTCGGCGAGCGACTTCGGCCGCAGCCGGTCGGCGAGCGGGCGCGGGGCCCCCTCGCTCATGCCTGCGGCTTCGAACAGATTGGTCATGCGCGAAGAGTGGCAGGTTTCGCGCGGCCGCTCAATCGACCCTCAGTCGGCGTCGCGGCGGACGAGATCGAGCAGCACGGCGCCGTCGGCTCCGAAGATCTTGAGTGCCGTATGCGTCGCCTCGATGTGGTGCGACGCCTCGAGCGCGCGAAGAAACGCGTCCTCCGCCGTCATGACGTCCGCCGCGCACGCCATCCGCGTCGAGATGAGCCCTTCGATCGTCAGCTCGGCATCCTTCTGCGTGTAGCCGCCGCCGAAATGGTTGCAGCCGCCGTGGCCGCTCAGCAGCCCTTCTTGGGAGAACTGAACAAAACGCTGGTGCTCGCCTGTCTCGGACGCGAACCCCCACTCGCTGCCCGCCAAGCTCATCACCGGATCGGCAGCCTCCGCCATCGGCGCCGCCGCCAGCATCACGGCAGCCGCCATCGCCCAACCCCACGCCCTCATTCAAAGCCTCCCCGCCCCTGCGACTCGCATTCGAGGTGGCAGGCCTAAGGAGCGGGCAAGGCAGAACCGTGGCAGAGCCCAGCTATCCCCACAGCACGCGGGAGAGCTGCCAAAGCGACAGGCTGATGACGAGGGCGCCGACCAAGAACAGGAAGGGCTGCGTCGGGATGCGTTTGGCGAGGTAGCCGCCGAACGGGGCAGCCAGAATGCCGCCGGCGAGCAGCGCCAGCACGACCGGCGCGTGCATCAAGCCGATGAGCATCAGGAAGCTCGCGGAAGCGGCCGTCTTGACGATGAACTCGGCGACGTTGACCGAGCCGACGGCATAGCGCGGCTCATGGCCGCGACCGACGAGAGTGGTCGTGACGATCGGACCCCAGCCGCCGCCGCCGATCGTGTCGAAGAAGGCGCCCGCGAATCCGACGGGGGCCACGACCGGGTCGCTCGCCTTCGGCATCGGCACGTTCCGGCGCAACGCCCGATAGACGATCAAGAGGCCGAGCCCCGCGAGATAGACCGAGATGAAGGGCCGGATCGTCTTGCCATCGACGTAGGTCAGCACGAGCGCGCCGATGACGGCGCCGATCACGCCGGGCACCGCCAGCGTCCAGACGATCGGCCATTTCACGTTCTTGTAGGCGACGTGCGACATGCCCGAGGCGGCGCAGGTGAACACCTGAGCCGAGTGCACGGCGGCGCTGGCGTTAACCGGAGGCAAGCCCCAGGCGAGCAACAGTGCCGAGCTCAGCGTCCCATAGGCCATGCCCAAGGCGCCATCGACGAGCTGCGCCAGAAAACCGAAGACGCCCAGCATCACGAGGTCGGAATATTCCATGATGGTGCCAGCTGGCCACGCTGCTTGGTTCCAATTGTGGCAGCGCTTTAGCCCGAGTCCGTCGGGTCACCTAGTGGAAAATGGCATTGCCGGATGGAAATTTCCCTCCAGGTTCCAGCCGGGGCAGAGGCGTATCGCGCCGCTCCCGTTTGCCAGCATGCGGATTGCGCCAGGCCGAGTCACCAGTTGCCGGGAACGCGCCTTGTGACCCCCACCCGCATCGGCTAGAACCGCCGCGACCCCTAGAAATTTCGCCCGAGTGCCGGTTCACGCCATGAGCAAGAAGGATAAGGTTCGTCGGCCAGAGGCGCGCCTGCCCAAGGGCTTTCGCGATATCGGCCCCGAGGAGGCGCGCGCGCTCGAGCGGATGCTCTCGACCATCCGCGAGGTCTACGACGTCTACGGTTTCGAGCCGCTTGTCACCTCCGCGATCGAGTACACGGACGCGTTGGGCAAATTTCTGCCCGATCAGGACCGGCCGAACGCCGGTGTCTTCTCCTTCCAGGACGAGGACGAGCAGTGGCTGAGCCTGCGCTATGACCTGACGGCGCCGCTCGCCCGCTATGTCGCCCAGAACTACGACCAATTGCCCAAGCCCTATCGCCGCTATCAGACCGGGACGGTTTGGCGGAACGAAAAGCCCGGGCCCGGCCGCTACCGCGAGTTCGTGCAGTTCGACGCCGATACGGTCGGCGCCGACAGCCCGGCGGCGGACACCGAGTTCTGCATGCTGGCCCCGGATGCGATGGAGCGCCTCGGCATCGAGCGCGGCAGCTACCGCATGCGCGTCAACAATCGCAAGCTCATCGACGGCGTGCTCGAGCGCGCCGGCATCGATCCGGTGGCCGAAGACTCGCTCGCCCGCCGCCTCATCGTGCTCAGGGCCATCGACAAGATCGACCGGCTCGGCCGCGAAGGCGTCGAGCAGCTCTTGGGCGCTGGCCGCAAGGACGAGAGCGGCGACTTCACGGAGGGTGCAAAGCTCGCAGCGGACCAGATTGCGCGCATTCTCGACTACGTGACGGCCCCCGTCGCGGGCCGCAAGGAAACGCTCGCGGCGCTCGCCCCACTCGTCGCCGGCAGCGCGACGGGCGAAGCGGGATTGGCCGAGCTCGCCGCCATGGATGCCGTGCTCACCGCCGCCGGCTACGAGGCGGATCGCGTCGTCATCGATCCGGGCGTGGTGCGCGGCCTCGAATACTACACCGGCCCCGTCTTCGAGATGGAGCTGACGTTCAGCGCCACCGGTGAGGACGGCGCCGTGCAGCGCTTCGGCTCGGTTGGTGGCGGCGGCCGCTACGACGGGCTTGTCGCTCGCTTCAAGGGCACGACGATCCCGGCGACCGGCTTCTCGATCGGCGTGTCTCGACTCTACCAGGCGCTCGAAGCGCTCGGCCGCGCGAGCGTTTCGCGAGCGCTCGGTCCCGTCGTCATCCTGATTCTCGATCAGGCGCGCTTGGGCGACTATCAGCGCATGGCCCAACAGTTGCGCGCCGCCGGCATCCGCGCCGAGATCTATTTGGGCAGCTCTGGCATGAAGGCGCAGATGCGCTACGCCGACAAGCGCGGCGCGCCGCTCGTGGTCATTCAAGGTGGCGATGAGCTTGCCAAAGGCGAGGTGACGATCAAGGATCTGATCGAAGGCGCCAAGCTCGCGGGCGAAATCCAAGGCCGGGAGGAATGGCGCGAGGGCCGGCCGGCGCAGTTCACCGCGCCCCAGTCCGAGCTCGTCGCCACCGTGCAATCCGTGCTCAACCGCTATGCCTGAGCGCCGCCAAGAGCCCGCCGCGCGCACCCGGGCGCTGGAGCGCTTAACGGAAACCGCGAGTGGCGTGCTCGAGCGGCGCGGCTTTCGCCGCATCGAGCCGGCGATCCTGCAGCCAGCCGAGCTCTATCTCGACCAGATCGGCGAGGATCTGAGAAGCCGCACCTACGTCTTCACCGATCCGGACGGGGAGGAGCTGTGTCTCAGGCCCGACCTGACGCTGCCGGCCTGCCGCATCTATCTGGACGAGCACCCGGCAGCGGACGCGACCGCCCGCCTCTCCTATCACGGTCCGGCCTTCCGCTATCAGGCCGACGCGCGCGATCCGGCCCGGCCGCGGGAATTCCATCAGATCGGCCTCGAGAGCTTCGGCGTCGCCGACCGGGTGGCGGCCGATGCCGAGGTCATGGCGACGGTCGATGCGTGCCTCACGGCACTCGGTCTCGCGCCGCCTTCGATCCGGCTCGGCGATTTGGGCCTCGTGCATGGGCTGATCGCGGCGATCGACATGCCGGAGCGCTGGCGCCGGCGGCTGATCGCGGCCTTCGAGCGTCCCGATGACTTCCGCCGCCTGCTGCGCCAGCTCTGCACCGGCGCGCCGCCGCTGCCGCCCGCCGTGCCCGCCACCCTCGTCGATGCCCTCGATCCGGCGGATCGCACCGCAGCCGAGGCGCACGTGCAGGCGCATCTCGACCGGCTCGGCATCGGCCAGATCGGTCTCAGGAGTGTGGAGGAGCTGACGGGCAGCCTGCTCGCGCTGGCCGAGGATCGCCGCATCGCGCCCTTGCCCAAAGCCACCGCCGATCTCATCGAGCGCTTCGTCGGCATCGATGGACCGGCGTCGGGCGCGCTCGGCCAGATACACGATGTGCTCGATGGCGCCACCGTGACGCTCGAGGGCCCGCTCGACCTCTTCGCGCGGCGCCTCGACGCGCTCGCCGCGGCCGGCATCGCCGCCGATCGCCTGCATTTCTCCGCTGCCTACGGCCGTGGCTTTGCCTACTACACGGGCATGGTGTTCCAGTTCGAGGCGCCGGGCGGCGGCCGTGGCGGACATTTGGCCGGCGGCGGCCGCTACGATGCGTTGCTCGAGGCCGCCGGCGCACCGCGCCCCGTTCCTGCCGTCGGTGCGGCGATGCATTCCGAGCGGCTGCTCGCGCTCCTGGGCGAGGGCACGCCATGAGCACGCTCACCCTGGCGCTACCCTCCAAGGGGCGTCTCATGGAGGAGACGCTGGCGCGATTTGCGGCAGCCGGCCTCTCGATCGTCCGCGACGGCACGGATCGTGGCTACAAGGGCCACGTCGCGAGCCTGCCCGAGATTGCGGTTGCCTTCCTCTCGGCCTCCGAGATCGCGGCGTTCCTCAAGAGTGGGCGCGTGCATTTGGGCGTCACCGGCGAGGACCTCGTCGCCGAGGCTGTGGGCCCAGGCGATCCGCGCATCGCTCTGGTTCATCGGCTCGGCTTCGGCCGCGCCGATGTCGTCGTCGCGGTGCCGGCCTGCTGGCTCGACGTCGACCGCATGGCGGATGTGGAGCAGGTCGCGCCGGCGTTTCGCGCCGTGCACGGCCGGCATCTTCTCGTCGCCACGAAATACCGGAGCCTCACGCGCCGCTACTTCGCCGAGCGCTTGGTGACGAGCTATCGCATCGTCGAGAGCCTCGGCGCGACCGAAGGCGCGCCCGCCGCCGGCCATGCCGAGATCATCGTCGACATCACATCGACCGGCGAGACACTCCGCGCCAATCACCTGAAGATTCTCGCCGACGGCGTCATCCTCAAGAGCGAGGCTGCCGTGTTCGCTTCCGCCGCCGCCGCCTGGTCGCCGGAAGGAAGTCGGTTGCGGGTGCTCGTGCGCGATCGGCTCGCGAAGGGGTGAGGCGAGTCGTCATCGGAGAGCCGATCCCGCCGAACGGACCGGCCATCGAGATGAGAACTTCTCACATCGTGAGACACCCCCCCACCCCAACCCTCCCCACGAGGGGGAGGGGGGTATGCCGTGTGCGTCCCTGACCCCGGCCCGGCAATAGCCAGATCGAGCTGGATGAGCCCGACCATCTCCGCAACCGCTGCAACCATCGAAGTCGCTGTGTCGAAAACCCTCACCCCAACGTCCCCTCCCCCTCGTGGGGAGGGACAGGGTGGGGGGCGGATGCGATGGATCAACTCTGCGGGCGCTGGAACATCCAATACCGCTTCGACGTCTCGCCCGCCGGCGTCAGCCAACGGCGCTCGCTCGCGCGCTTGCCGTTGTGGATGATCTCGAACATGTCGGAAATGATCGAGGCACTGTCGCCGTAGTAGGCGTGGCCGACGAAATCTGTGCCGGCGCCCGACGCATCGATCGTGTCGACGCCGCGGGCGAGCGCCAAACCCTGGCTCGAATCCCCCGCGCGCGGATAGCCGTGCAGGTTGCGCGAGGCCACCATCGCCTTGTCGTTGGCTGACGCGTACAGCGTGATGCCGGTGCCCGCCGAGGCGATGCGCGGCGCGATATCGCGCACGAAGATCTCGCTGTCGATATCGGGCGCGGCGAGGATCACCTCGCGGATCTTGCTCCGCGCGGCTGGCTTCGTCGCCTTGAGATCACGCACGGCATCGACGAGCGCGCGGGTGCCGAGCGAATGCGCGATGACATAGACGTTGTCGGCGCCCGATCGCTCGATGAGGGAGGCGAGCACGTCCGTCAGATGCGTCACGGTCCAGTCGGAGTTATTGGCGTCGATGACGTAGCCCGGCACGTTGCCTTGCGAGGGCCAGGAATAGAACAGCGGCGCGCCGTCGAAGGCGAGATCGTAGGAGAGCTGCGCGGTGCGGCGGGCGGCCTCTGAGAAGGTGATGTTGTAGCCGTGGATGAAGACCAGCGCGCTCCGCTTGGGCGAGGCCGCGATCTTGGCACCGATCGACCGAAAGAAGCTCGCGCGATCCTGCTCGGCGACCGAAAGCAGCACGACATGCTGCTCCGGATCCTCGCGGAACTCGAGCTGCGAGATCGCCGGCGCCTCGAGATGGCCCATGCGATGATCACGCGGGATCGAGACATCGGCGACCCCGAAGGCGAGCTTGCCGCGCGACGGCCCATAGGTGCTGTTGGGCGCGCTGTCGCCGGTCTTGGCGCGATCGGTCGCGTAGAACACTTTGACGACCGCGTAAGGCGCCTCGCCGGTCTTGAAGTCGCGCGTACGGGCCGTCTCGGCGGACGGCGCGGCATCGGCGGCGACCGGCGGCGCAAGTGTGGAGCCTTCGGGCGGCTTGTTGGCCGCGCAGCCCGCGAGCAGGCAGACGAGGAGGACGGCCAGCAGCCGCGCCACCCAATGCTGCCTTGCTCCCTCGCGCACGCCCGCCCCCAAGCCATTTGCTCCGGGCGCGACTCGCATCGCCCCAGGCTTGCGCGAGGCTGTCCCGCCCAACGCGGTATGGTCAACGAGGCGACGGCTGAATACCCGTGGAAAGTCGCCTTGTGAGCTTTATACCGGCTCGACTGTAACCGTGACGCTATGCACGGCGGTGCTCTGGCCGAGATCGGATTTGAGGCCCGGATTGAGCGCGTTGATGTTGGCCTTGCCCCACGGGCTCTTGGTGGCGAGCGCGACGCCTTCGGGCACATCGCCGGACAGCTCGACCGACATCTCGAGGCGGCCGGTCTCGGAGGCGACACGCACACGCGCGCCGGGCGCGAGACGGCGCCGGGCGGCGTCGCCGGGATTGAGCTTGATGACCTCGGCGCCCGCCCGCTCGGCGACGCGCGGGTCGTTGCCGTAGCTCGAGTTCATGAGCCAGTCGCCGGCCGGAGTCAGGAGGCGGAGCGATCCATCGGCGGGAAGCGCCTCGACGGCCGGCTCCGGTGCGAACGTGCCTCCGCGGCGCACGAAGCTGTCGGAGGCAATGGTGATCTTGCCGGTCCGCGTCGGGAAGTGGCCATCGGCGAAGGGTATGTAAGGAGCCTTGGGGACGGCGCGCGTGCCTTCGGCCTTCAGCGTTTCGAAGGTGAGGCCCGGCTCGGCGGCGTCGAGCGTCTTAGAGATGATCTCGGCATCGCTCTCGTAAAGCGCGGGCTCGGTCAACCCCATGGCGCGCGCCAAGCGCCGGAAGATCTCCTGGTTGGGGAGCGCCTCGCCGATCGGCGCGCACGCCTTCGCCTGGGCCGAGATCGAATAGTGGAAATACGACGCCACGAGATCGTCGAACTCGAGAAAGCTCGCAGCCGGCAGCACGATATCGGCGAAGGCGGCGGTCTCCGTCTGGAAGAGATCGAGCGTCACCTGGAAGAGGCCGTCGCGCCGAAGCGTCTCGCGCAGCCGCTGCTGATCCGGGCTCGAGGCGGCGATGTTGTTGTTCCAGGTGAACAGCGCGCGCGTCTCGGCCGAAGCGAGCGTCGCTGTCAGATCCATGTGGCTGACCGGCTCGGGACCATCGGTGGCGAGACTCGCGCCCGACAGATAGCCGTAGTCGATGCCGCGGCTCTCGCCGCCGTTGAGGTAGAGGAACCCGGTGCCCGGTTTGCCGATCTGGCCGGTTGCGACCGGCAAGAGCGCCGCCGCGCGCATCGCGTTGCCGCCGAGCCGCTGGCGCTGGAAGCCTTGGCCGAGCCAGAGCAGCGACGGCCCCTCGCCGTAGAGGCGCGCAGCTTCGACGATCTTATCCTCCGGCACGCCGGTGACGGACGCGGCCCAGGCGGGCGTGGCGCGCTCGAGATCTTCGGCTATGGCCTCGAAGCCGGTCGTGCGCTCGGCGATGAACGCCTGATCGAAATAGCCTTCGGCCCGGATCGCATGCAGCAATCCGAAGGCGAGCGCGGCATCGCTGCCGGGCCGCAACTGCAAATGAATATCCGCGCGCGCGGCCGTCGCGTGACGGATCGGATCGACGACGATGGTGCGTGTTCCGGCGCTGCCGAGCCATTGCTGATCGACGTGCGGCGCGGTCGCCGACGGATTGGCGCCCCAGACCATGACGGTTTTGGCGCTCGCAATCGTCCGCGGATCGAAACCGAGCAGCGAGGTGCCGAACATGGCGGCCAGCGCCACGTGCCCAGCCTTGTTGCACACCGTGTCGGGATCGACCTCGCGTGCGCCGATCGCGTTGAAGAAGCGCGAGGGAAAGTTGCCGGCGATCAACGAGCACGTGCCGGTGTAGTGCGTATGCAGGATAGAAGCGCCGCCGTGCTCCTTCCGAATGCCACCGAGCCGATCCGCGATCTCGCCGAGTGCCTCCTCCCAGGAAATGGCCGTGAACTCTCCTGCCCCCTTCGGGCCGGCCCGCTTGAGCGGCGTACCCAGCCGCTTCGCCGGATTGCGCCAGACGCCGTTATAGGCGAGCGAGCACTTGGCGCAGAGCGCCCCGCGGCTGACCTCGTGATCGGGATCGCCAGTGACGGTCACCCGGCCGTCCGAGCTCGTCCTGACGAGCACGCCGCACGCATCATAGCAATCGCGCGGGCAGGTGGTGCGGATGCCGGTGCTGCCCGCTTTCATCGCTCGCGCTCCGCTAGAGTGCTTCCGGAAAAGCGCGAAGCGGTTTTCCGATGCGAAGCACGATGATCCAACCTACGGTGTCGAGCCCGCCCCTACGGCTTGGTCGACGCCCAGGAATTCCCAATAGCGGCCGTCCTTCTCGTCGACGCCCTTGAGGCCCGGCCGCTTGTCGGGTCGCAGGCGACGATGGATCAGATTGAAGATGTCGGCAATGATCGACTTCGAGGACGCATAGTAGGTGTGGCCGACGAAATCGGTTTCGGCGTTCGTGGAATCGATCGTGTCGACGCCGTTGACGATGACGAGGCCGCTGCCGGAATCGCCCGCCCGCGCATAGCCGTGCACCTCTTTGGAGGCGATCAATGCCTTGTCGTTGGAGGAGGCGTAGAGTGTCACTGTCGGGGTCGCCGTCACGATGTAGGGGGCGATGTCGCGCTTGAAGATCTCCGCGTCGATATCCGGTGCGGCGAGGATGATCTCCTTGAAGCGGTTGCGGATGTCCGGGCTCTCCTGGACGAGCTCTTTCACCGCGCCGGTGAGGGCCCGATTGCCCATGCTGTGGGCGACCAGATAGATGTTCTCGGCTTGTGACTGGTCGGCGAAATCCTTGATGAACTTCTTCAGGTTCGCCTGCGTCCACTGGATGTTGTTCTCATCCACCGTGTAGCCGAGCGTAGTCCCCTGCGAGGGCCAGGAATAGAACACGGGAGCGCCGGGAAATCCCAAGTCGTAGGTCATCTGCGCGGTGCGCCGCGCCGCATCCTTGAACAGCACGTTGTAGCCGTGGATGAAGATGAAGGCGCTCTTGTCGGGGGCCGCCGCCACCTTCTCGCGCACGCTCTTGTAGAACACCTCGGGGATCACCTCGGAGGCCTTCTGCAGCACGACGTGCTTCTCGGGATCCTCGGTGAACTCGAGCTTCCAGATCGAGGGCGCCTCGAGCTCGCCCAGGCGATGGTCGCGCGGAATGGAGACCTCCGCCTCGCCGAGCACAAGCGTGCCGCGATCGCCGCCGTATTTCTGATTGGGGTCCGACTCGCCGGTCGGTTTGCGGTCGGTGGCGTAGTAGACTTTGACGATGGTGAAGGGGGCGTCGGCGTCGCCGAAGGTATCGGCACGGGATTTGGCCGCGATGTCGTCCGATGCCGCGATATCGGGTGCCGGGGCGGCGGCCTCGAGCTCGGGCGGTGGTGCCGCGGGTGTCGGCTCGGCGGCGGGTGCGGGCGCGGCCTCCGTGACGGCGACCGGCGGGGCGGCGCCAGCGGTCGGCTCAGGCGCGGCCTCGCCGACCTCGGCGGGGGCCTCGGTAGCCGGCGCCTCCTCGGGCGTAACCACGATCTCGCGCGGCGCGGTCGGCGCGGAGCGGTCGCTTTCGAGCTGCGAGGCGATCAGCACCACGGCCGCCACCAGCACGAGCGCCGTCAGGCCGTAGGACAGGAAGCCGATGAAGCGGCGCACGCCGCTGCGCCGGACCGGAGTCTCGTGATCGTTGGACATGCGTCCCTCCCTCTCCCCGTGAGCCTAACGGCTGAGGCCCCGGGCGCAAAGGGTGTGCCGGGGGAAGGACGCGTCGGTCTGCCAGATGCCGACGGCGCGCGCGCGATTCTGCTAACGTGCAGCAACAGCCATAGGCTGCTTCTCGCACTCGATCGTGACGGACTTGGGACCGAGGCTGTCTTGAGCACGTTCCACGGCGAACCGGCCTCCACTTCGCCTGAACGGGCTTTAATGCACGACGATCGCGCCATCGACGTAACGGAACTCCCGCGGCGCCACGAGGCCCTTGTGGGCGACGCGCACACGGTTGAGCGCGCCGTCGAGGTTGCGCGACCAGAAATCGAGGAAACCGCACAGCCGCGGCAATTTCGGGAACTGATCGTAGTCCTGCCAAAGGTAGGTTTGCAGCAGGCTCGGGTGATCGGGCAGGTGGTAAAGGATCTCGGCGGTCGTCAGGCCGAAGCCACGCAGCTGGCTCTCGAAATCGCGGTCTGGCATGCGCATGGTCCCTCAAGTGGTGACCCAAGGAAATGCCAAGCTAGGCTGACTCGTTGCGAAGAGAACAGAGGAAATGTGAAAGCGCACAGCATGTTGGCAGCATGCGGATGCGGCTGCTACCACGCTGCGCCGCAATATCAGCCGGCGCTATTTACGAGGGATTTCGCCCGCTCCAGCAGCGCTGCACGATCCTCGAGAAACCCACCGGCGACCCAGGCATCTTCGATCTGCCGCAAGATCTCGCCGAGCCGCGGGCCGGGCGACGCACCGAGGCCGATCAGATCGCGACCGCGCAGCGGGAAGACCCGGGGGTGCGATGCGCCGGCGTTTTTCGCGAGTGTTTGCCACGCCGCATCATCAGCGCTCACGCCGGCCCTCGCCCAGGCCAGCATCAGCCGATCGTGATAGGTGACCATCCCAAAGCGATAGAGAAGCTCCTCGGCGCTCCGCGGATCCGTTGGGAAGTCCATCGCGATCGTTGCGCCCAGCGCGAGCAGACGATCACGCTCGGCGCCCGAGAGCTTCAGCCGCTCGAAAAGACGTGTGCCATCTTCAGCCACACAAACCGTCAGCGCGGCGAGCCTCAGCACCGGATCCGGCGGCGCACCCAGTGCCTCCTCCTGCGCCACAACGCGCACCAATCGCGTCAGCCAGGGCACCCCCACCACATCGGCGATGAGGCCGTGCCCCAGCATGACGTCGAGAACCGGCAACGCGCCCTTGGCGACGATCAGCTTCATGAGCTCGGCACGGATGCGCTCGCCCGAGAGGCGACGCAGACCCGCGCGCTCGGCGACGCAGGCGCGCAAGCCCTCGACGTCCAGGCCGTCCCGGCCGTAGGTCGCGGTAAACCGGAAGAACCGCAGGATGCGCAGGTAGTCCTCGCGGATGCGCTCGATCGCGCTGCCGATGAAGCGGATGCGGCGCGCGGCCAGGTCCTCCAGCCCGCCGACATAATCGAGGACCGTGCCGTCGGCCTCGCAGAACAGGGCGTTGATCGTGAAATCTCGGCGGGCGGCGTCCGCCCCCCAGTCGTCGGTAAAGTCGACGCGCGCATGGCGGCCGAAGGTCTCGACATCCCGGCGCAGCGTCGTCACCTCGAAGGGCGTGTGATCGGCGACGACGGTGACGGTGCCGTGCTCGATACCCGTCGGCACGGCCTTGAGGCCAGCGCGGCGCGCGAGCGTCATCACCGTCTCCGGCCGCGCATCCGTCGCCATGTCGATGTCGGCGACCTTTTCGCCGAGCAGCCCGTTGCGCACCGCACCGCCGACGACGCAGACGCGATGGCCCTCGACGGTCAGCGCCGTCATCACGGACTGAGTCGAAGATCGCGTCAGCCACTCGGCGGTCGCCAGGCGCTCGGGATCGATCCGGGGAGCGGACATCGCTCTACTCGTAGTGGCCCGGCACGATGGTCCCGTCCTTGTAGACGGGCGGCACATAGTGCCCGCCGGGCTCGTTGCGATTGACCTGGAGATAGACGAACAGCACCGCCGCCGTCAGCACGACCCCCGACACCACGAGCGGCAGGAACGGCGCCTTGCCCATGATGTCCTCGATGCCGCCGCCCTTCTTCGCCCGGACATAGGCCGTATAGAGCAGCGTCGGCAGTGCCATGAGGAAGATGACGAGGAGTACGAACCTCAGCATGGAGGATCGAGCCTTTCGGAGAGATTGCGGATCATTCCGGCCGTCGCACCCCAGATATAGCGCTCGCCATAGGGGATCGAATAGTAGCGCCACATGTTACCGCGCCATTCCGATTCCTCGACGATATGATTGGTGCGGTCGACGAGGAACGTGAGCGGCACCTCGAAGACGACGGCGACCTCGTGCGGATTGGGTTTGGCCGTGAAGCTCGGATCGACGAGAGCGACGACGGGCAATATCCGGTAGCCCGAGCCCGTCTGATAGATGTCGAGGCAGCCGAGCGGGCGAACGAGCGCCGGCTCGAGCCCGATCTCCTCGTGCGCCTCGCGCAGCGCGGCAGCCAGCGCCGACGCATCGCTCTGATCGACCTTGCCGCCCGGAAAGGCAACCTGACCCGCATGCGACGTCATATGCTCGGGGCGCTGCGTCAGGATCACGAACAGCTCAGTCCCGCGCTGGATGACGGGCACGAGCACGGCCGCGGCTTTGAGCGGTGGCGGCGGCTCGTCGAGGCGGGCGATCAGCGCCTCGTTCAGATCATGGTCGCCCTTGAGCGGCGACAGATGCGGCAGCGTCGTCTCGGCGATGGGCTCGAGGATCAGGCGCTCCTCGGCGAGCGCGAGGAACCCCGACAGCGAAAGGTCCGGCGGCCGTCTCATTCGACGGCCTCGGCAGGGGCCATGGGAAAGAACGCGCCGCGGCTCCACACGCCGAACGAACGCCCCTCTGGCGCATTTTCGACAACGCCATGCTCGACCATCTCGAGATAGACCGCGCGCGTCGCCAGGGCTTCGAGGCCGTGCCGCACGCTGACATAAGGCTTGGGCGCCGCCGTCGCCGGATCGGGCGCGAATCGGATCGGCTGACCCGGCCCGCACAGAATGACGTCGTCGAGATTGCTGCGAAAGCTCAGCGCCTGGCCGGCTCCCTCCCCTTCAGCCCACATCTCGACGGCGAGCAGGGGCGCATCGTCGACTTGGACGACCACCTTCTCGACGGGGGTGACGAGATAGTACCGGCCGTCCGCCTCGCGCCTGAGAATGCTCGCAAACAGCCGGGTCAGTGCCGCACGCTCGATCGGGCTGCCCTGGTAGTGCCAGACGCCGTCGGCCGCTATCGCAAAGCCGAGATCGGCCACTTTGTCAGGAGTCCACAGCTCGAGCGGCGGCTTACGTGCGCCCGCCTCGGCAGCGATCAGCTCGGCCAGGGCGGCAAGCCTCGGATCGCTCGGTTTGTCTTCGGACGCTTGTTTGCTCATTCCTCATCCTGCCGCGCGACGGCCGGGTCCCGCGCCGGGACCGGGGCGGACCATAAACACGATTGTGACGAATTCCCAGGCCAACAGTCTTTGTCGAAACCACCGAGGAGCCCTATAGTCCCGGCCATGACAAGCTATAGCCAGAATCCCGACGAGGTGGTCGAGCGGATCGAATCCGCCGGCGACAAGATGCGGCGCGTCCGCGAGGCGGCCGAGAAGATCATTTTCGGCCAGCGGAACGTCATCGAGCAGACGCTCGTGACGATCCTGTCCGGCGGCCACGGGTTGCTGATCGGCGTGCCGGGGCTCGGCAAGACGCGCCTCGTCGAGACGCTCGGCGGCGTGCTCGGGCTGGATGCCAAGCGCATCCAGTTCACGCCCGATCTCATGCCCTCCGACATCATCGGCAGCGAGGTGCTGGAGGAAGGCCAAAGCGGCGCTCGCAGCTTCCGCTTCATCAAGGGGCCGATCTTCGCCCAGCTGCTGATGGCCGACGAGATCAACCGCGCCTCGCCCAAGACCCAGTCGGCGCTGCTGCAGGCCATGCAGGAGCACCATGTGACGGTGGCCGGCCAGCGCCACGACGTGCCGGCGCCCTTCCACGTGCTCGCGACCCAGAACCCGCTCGAGCAGGAAGGGACCTATCCGCTTCCCGAGGCCCAGCTCGACCGCTTCCTGTTGCAGATCGATGTCGGCTATCCCGACGAGGCGGCCGAGCGCAAGATGCTGCACGCGACGACCGGACTGTCGCAGCAGACGATCGCGCCCGTCATCGCGCCCGAGGAGCTCTTGTCGTTGCAGCGGCTCGTGCGCCAGATCCCTGTCGGCGACAAGGTTGTCGATGCGATCTTGAGGCTCGTGCGCGCCGCCCGTCCGGGCAATGGCGCCGGTACCGAGGCCGACCGCTTCATTTCCTGGGGACCGGGACCGCGTGCCAGCCAGGCGCTCATGCTCGCCGTCCGCGCCCGGGCGCTGCTCGACGGCCGTCTTGCGCCTTCGGTCGACGACGTGCTCGCGCTCGCCGAGCCCGCCTTGAAGCACCGCATGGCCTTGACCTTCGCGGCGCGCACCGAGGGTCTCGGCATTGGCGACGTGATCGGCAAAATCGCGCGGAACATTGGCTAGTGGCCATTCTCAAACCCGGCGGGTCCGCTCGCCAGACGGTCGGCCTGCAGACGGAAGCCCTCGGGCTTGCCGACCGTCTGCCGGCGCTCGTGCTGGAGGCCCGCCGCGTCGCCATGACGGTGATGTTCGGCATCCACGGTCGCAGGCGCGCCGGGCCAGGTGAGACCTTCTGGCAGTTCCGCCAGCTCGAATCTGGCGATGCCCGGCAAATGATCGACTGGCGCCGCTCCGCCTCGTCCGACCGTCTCTTCGTGCGCGAGCGCGAGTGGGAGGCGGCGCATACGGCGTGGCTGTGGGCCGACCAGTCGCCGTCCATGGCCTTCAAGAGCGATCTGAGCAAGACGACCAAGCAAGACCGCGCCCTCGTCCTCATGCTGGCGATGGCGGAGCTGCTCATCGAAGGCGGCGAGCGCGTCGGCGTGCTCGGTCTGACAGTGCCATCCGCCCAGCGCCATCCGGCCGAGCGGATCGCCGAGCGCCTGTTCGAGCGCATCGCGGCCGACGGCAAAATGCCGAGCCTGCCGCCGGACGTCACGCTCAGCCGCTTCTCCGAAGTGATCCTCGTCAGCGATTTCCTGGAGCCGATCGAGGTGCTGACGGAGCGCATCGGCCATCTCGCGAGCCAGGGCGTGCGCGGCCATCTCGTGCAGGTGCTCGACCCCGCCGAAGAGATGCTGCCCTACGAAGGCCGCGTCGAGTTCCTCGATCTGGAGGACGGCGGCAGCATGCTCGCCGAGTGGACCGAGGGCATTCGCGACCAGTACCGCGAGCGTCTGGATGCGCACCGGGCCGGCCTCGCACAATTGGCCCAGCGCCTGCAATGGTCGCTGCTCTCCCATCGCACCGACCGGCCGCCCGAGCAGGCGATGCTGGCGCTGCATCGCCATATCAGCGAGGGCATGCATCACTCCAAAGCCCTGCAGCGGTCCGAGGGACAAGCCGCGGAGCGCACGCTGTGAGCGGGATCACGTTCTTGAGCCCCTGGATCCTGCTGGCGCTCGCCGCGCTGCCGGCGATCTATTGGCTTCTCAGGACGACGCCGCCCTCGCCGCAGCGCGTTCAGTTTCCCGCCGTGCGCCTGTTGCGTGGCCTCATCGCCCGCCGGCAGACGCCGGCCCGCAGCCCGTGGTGGCTGACGCTCATCCGGATGCTCGCGGCGACCCTATTGATTTTGGCGCTCGCCGAGCCGGTGTTGAACGCCACCACCGGTGCCGTCGAAGGCAACGGCCCGCTCGCCCTCGTCGTCGACAACGGCTGGCCGTCCGCCGCCCAGTGGGCGAAGCGTCAGGAGATGCTGGCGATGCTCATGGAGGAGGCCGAGCGCCGCGGCCGCACCGTCATCGTCGTGCCGACCGCTTCCGTGCTGCCTTCGACACCGGTGCTCGAAGCCCCGCAGGAGGCACGCGCGCGGCTGGCAGCCCTCGCCCCCTCCCCGCTCGAGCCGGATCGGCTCGCTGCGGCCAAGCTGCTCGATCAATCCGGTGCCAAGCCCGGCGAGGCGATCTGGCTTTCGGATGGTCTCGACCACGGCAGCGGCAAGGCCTTCGCCGATGCGCTCGTGGCACTCACCGGCGGCGCGGGACGCCTCACCGTGGTGCTGCCGGAAAGCGATGGCCGGCCCATCGCCATTCGTTACGACAGGGCCGGCTCCGGCGCGCTCAAAGCCCAAGTGCTGAGCCCCGGCGGTGTCACGCGCGAAGGCCTCGCCATCGCCGTCTCGAGCCGCGGCGACCGCCTGAGCGAGGCGGCCTTCTCGCTAGGACCCAGCGATACGTCGGAGGCGCTGACCTTCGATTTGCCGCTCGAGCTGCGCAATCAGGTCTCGCGCATGGAGATCATCGGTGAGCGCTCGGCGGGCGCCGTGCAATTGCTCGATGCCGGCACGCGCTGGAACCGCATCGGCATGGTCTCGGGCGCGTCCGGCGAGAAGGCGCAGCCGCTGCTCTCGCCGCTGCACTATCTGGAACGCGCCATCGGCCCCTACGCCGAGATCGTCAAGGAGGACGCGGCGACGTCCGAGAACCCGGTCGACAGTCTCTTGAAGCAAGGCGTCACCGTTCTCATGCTCGCCGACATCGGCAAGCTCGTCGGCGGCACGCTGGAGGCGACGCGCAAATGGATCGAAGGCGGCGGCGTGCTCGTGCGATTCGCCGGTCCGCGTCTCGAACAAGGCGGCGACGAGCTGCTTCCGGTGCCGTTGCGCTCGGGCGGCCGCTCGCTCGGCGGCGCGCTGTCGTGGAGCGAGCCACAGGCGCTGGCGCCCTTCGACGAGAGCAGCATCTTCACCGGCCTCGAAATTTCGCCCGACGTGAAGGTCAACCGGCAGGTGCTCGCCGATCCGGCGCTGATGGGCGACGAGACGCTCGTCTGGGCGCGGCTCGCCGACGGTACCCCGCTCGTCACCGCGACGAAGATGAAGCAGGGCTATCTGGTGCTCATCCACGTCACCGCGAACACCGATTGGTCGAACCTGCCGATCTCGGGCCTGTTCGTCGACATGCTCCAGCGCATCACGGGGCTGACGGGGTTGGCGGAGCTCGAAGGCAACGAGACCGGCGCGGCCGCGGCGGCGGCGCAGAACGATCGCCTGCTTGCGCCGGTGCAGACTCTCAACGGCTATGGCGAGCTCGGACCGCCACCAGCCACCGCGCGGCCGATCCCGATCGACGCCGGCACCGTTTTCGAGCCGGATGCCGCCCATCCGCCTGGGTTGTACGGTCCGCCCGGCAAGCTGCGCGCCCTCAACGCCGTCGGCGCTGCGACGCAGCTCGATCCGTTGCCCGCGATGCCGGCCGGCGTCGTCACCAGCGGCTACCAGGGCGCCGAGGCGACGGCGTTGAAGCCGAACCTGCTCGCGATCGCGCTTGGCCTCATGCTCGTCGACGTGATCGCGGTCATTCTGCTGCAGCTCGGCATCTTCCGGCGGGGCGCGCGACGTGCGGCATCGGTGGCGCTGCTCATGGGGCTCGGCGCAGCGGCGAGCCTGCTTTCGCCCACCGATGCGCGCGCGCAGACCGTCACCGGCACACCGCCCGCCACCGACACCGATCGCTTCGCGCTCGAAGCGGCCATCCACTCGCGCCTCGCCTACGTCGTCACAGGCGATCCCTCGACCGACGACGTCTCGCACAAGGGTCTGCAAGGGCTCAGCGCCGTCCTTCAGCAGCGCACCGCCTACGAGCCGGCAGAGCCCATGGGCGTCGACATCGAGCGCGACGAGCTGACGTTTTTCCCCGTGCTCTACTGGCCGATCCGCCCGGAGGCGCGCGAGCTGTCGGATGCCGCAACCGCGAAGATCGACAACTATCTGAAGAACGGCGGCATGATCGTCTTCGACACGCGCGATGCACTCGAGGCGCTGCCGCAGATCGGCGGCCTGACGAACGGCGGCACGGAGGCACTGCGCCGCGTCGTCGCCAAGCTCGACATTCCAGCCCTCGCGCCCGCGCCCCCCGAGCACGTCATCACGAAATCGTTCTATCTCTTGAAGAGCTTTCCCGGCCGCTACGACACGAGCCCGCTGTGGGTTGAGTCCGATCCCGAGGGCGACGAGGACGCTGGCCAAGGCCGGCGCATCGATGGCGTCAGCTCCATCCTCATCACCTCGAACGATTTCGCCGGCGCCTGGGCGATCGACGAGAACGGCTCTCCCCTCTACGCCGTCGTGCCCGGTGGCGAGGAGCAGCGCGAGTTCGCCTACCGCGTCGGCGTCAACATCGTGATGTATGCGCTGACCGGCAACTACAAGGCCGATCAGGTGCACGTGCCGGCGCTGCTCGAGCGCCTCGGCCAGTAGGAACGTGAGATGACCCGGTCCGTTTCTCTCCGTGACGTGGGCGGCGCCGAGGCCGGGCGGACGTGACGACCCGTCGCCAGTGAGCTATGGTGGACCACAGCGAGGACTATATGGGCCTGGAAGAGTTAACCACCCGCGTCGACAAGCTCGAAGACCTGATTGCGGACATCCCGTCCCTGCTCTCGCTTCGGCTGGAGAGCTTGCAAGCCGGTCACGCCGAGACCTCGGGCCGGCTGAACCTGATGGACAAGCAATTGGCGAACCTCACGCGCGATGTCCGCGATCTTCGCGGTGCGCTCACCCGCCAGCTTCTTGCTCAGGACGCAAAGCTCGACGCCCAGGATGCGAAACTCGAGGCTCAGGATGCGAAGCTCGATGCTCTGAATGCAAAGCTCGACGCTCAGGATGCAAAGCTTGACGCGATCCTCGCCCGGCTGCCTCAGTCTTAGCGCCATCCGACGGCCAGAAAGTCTCGATAGCTTTCTTCGTCCGTCCATTCACCCTTGGGCTCGCAGCACGGTCGGGACGAGCTTGCGATCAGGAACACATCAATGAGCTGGTCGATCGAGCTGAGCCCTCTCGTCCCCATGAACCTGCTGATCGCGGCAGCGATCGTTGCAGCCGTGCTCGGGCTCGTGCTGATGTTCCGGCGGAGCCGCGGCGCGGTCTTGCGCATCCTGAGCCTCGCCGCGCTGCTCGCCGCCCTCGCCAATCCGACTCTCAGGCAAGAGGAGCGGCAGGGCCTCTCCAACATCGCCGTCGTCGTCGTCGACCGCAGCATGAGCCAGACGTTGGCCGAGCGCCAGGAGCGCACGAACGCGGCGCGCGCAGCGCTTGCCGCCGAGCTCTCCAAGATCAAGAACCTCGACACGCGCTATGTCGAGGTCACCGACCGCGACGGCACCGGCAAGGACGGCACGAAGCTGTTCGGCGAGCTGACGCGGGCGCTTTCGGGCGTTCCGCCAGAGAGGCTCGCCGGTATCGTCATGCTGACCGACGGTCAGGTGCACGACGCACCCAAATCCATCCGCGAGCTCGGCATCGACGCCCCCGTGCACGCGCTGCTGACGGGCGCCGAAGGTGAGTTCGACCGCCGCATCGCCGTGCTCAAGGCGCCGCGCTACGGCCTCGTCGGCAGTGAGGCGGTGGCGGACCTGAAGATCGAGGAGCAAGGGGCCGGCCGTGCCGCGGGCACACCCGCCGAGATCACGATACGGCGCGAGGCCGAGCCCGACATCACGCAGACGGTGACGGTCGGCGAGACCTTTCAGGTGCCGATCACCTTCCCGCATTCCGGTCCCAACATCGTCGAGATCGAGCTCAAACCCATCGCCGGCGAGCTCACCGAAGCCAACAACCGCATGGTGCTGTCGGTCGAGGGCGTGCGCGAGAACTTGCGCGTGCTCCTCGTCTCGGGCGAGCCGCACGCGGGCGAGCGCACCTGGCGCAACCTGCTCAAATCGGACGCCGCCGTCGATCTCGTGCACTTCACGATTTTGCGTCCGCCCCACAAGCAGGACGGCACTCCGATCAACGAGCTGTCGCTCATCGCCTTCCCGACGCGCGAGCTGTTCCAGGAGAAGCTCGAGGAGTTCGACCTCATCATCTTCGACCGCTACGAGCGGCTCGGCATCCTGCCGCCGATCTACATCGACAACATCGCCCGCTACGTCGAGGAGAAGGGTGGCGCGGTGCTGATCGCGGCGGGCGAGGAGTACGCCTCGCCCGGCAGCATCTACAATACCCCCTTGGCGCAGGTGCTTCCCGCCGCCCCGACCGGCGAGGTGGTCGAGGAAGCCTACAAGCCGCGCCTGACCGATTTGGGCGAGCGGCATCCCGTGACACAGGGTCTCGAAGGCGCAAGCAAGACGGATCCCAAGTGGGGCCGCTGGTTCCGCTTGGTCTCGGTCGAGGCACCGAGCGGCGAAACCTTGATGCAGGGCCCTGGCGACCGTCCCCTCCTGATCCTCGACCGCAAGGGCAAGGGGCGCATCGCCCTCATGCTCTCCGACCACGCCTGGCTTTGGGCGCGCGGGCTCGAAGGCGGCGGACCGCATACGGCGCTGCTCCGGCGGATGGCGCATTGGCTCATGAAGGAGCCCGAGCTCGAGGAGGAGCGGCTCTCGACGAAGACGGCGGGCCTCAAGGTCACCATCGAGCGGCGCAGCATGCAGGACACGGTGCCGCCGGTGACGCTGCAGGCGTCCGACGGCTCGACGATCGAGGTGCAGCCGCTACCGGTGCCGGGCGCGCCCGGCCTCTTCCGCGCCGAGACGATGGTGAAGGAACCCGGGTTCTACAAGGCTGTCTCGGGCGAGCTTTCGGCCGTGGCGCTGGCGGGTGCCGCCAACAATCGCGAGATGGCCGAGGTCGTGACGACGGCGGACAAGCTGCAGCCGGTCGCCGACAGCTCGGGCGGCGGTGTCTACTTCACGGCGAGCGCGCCCGGCGCCTCCCCCGCAAGCCCGTCCTTGCCGCGCATCTCGATGCTCAAATCCGCGCGGCTGTTGCACGGCTCGGGCTGGATGGGCCTCAAGGATCGCGAGGCGCATCTGACGACCGGCATCACGCTCTACCCGCTGTTCACGGGCTTCGCCGCGCTCGCCGGTCTCTTGGGCCTCATCTCGCTCGCCTGGTGGCGCGAGGGGCGGTAGGTCAACCTGCTCGCCTCTCTCAGAGCCAGGCCGTGTTGGTGTCGGCCCTCCCCGTTGGGGAGAAGGCCGGCGCCATTGAGAGTCGGCAATCGGCGGGTCAGACGCGGCGAAGCAGGCTACAGCTCCGTCGCGACCTTCATGCCCTCGAAGACGGCCTCCTCACAGGTGCGCGCGGCGACGGCATCGCCGATGGCGTGGCAGGGGATGCCGAGCGCGCGGGCGTCATCGGCCAAATCGGCGTTGGGCTCACTCGGACAGGCGAGCACGACCGTATCGATGCCCTCGATGACGTGCGGCGCGCGGGCGGCCGTGTGCTGGAGATAGACCGTCTCGCCGTCGTAGCCGAAGAGACGCATGTAGGGGATCATCTCGACGCCGAGCTTGTAGAGCACGCCGATCTTGTAATCACGGACGTAGTTCTGGATGGCGGCCCCGGCGTACGGCCCGTTGTAGCAGAGGTGCACGCGCGCGCCGTCGCGGGCGAGCTTCTCGGCGATGCCGAGCCCGATCCAGTCGACGAGCCAATCGTAGATGACGACGTTCGCGCCTGTCTTAGCGCGACCTGCGATGACGTCGGCGGCATGCACGATATTGGCACTGTCGTCGGCCTCGATCGGCGGGCGCACGAGACGGCTACCGGTCGCGAGGATGATCGCGTCGGGTTTCTCGGCGTCGAGCAGCGCGCGCGTCACCGCCGTGCCTTTGACGATTTTCACGCCCGCGCGCTCGGCTTCCCGCGTCAGGTTCGTGACGATGCCGCCGAACTCGGCGCGCTCGGGCAGCATCTGTGCGAGCAGCACCTGGCCGCCGAGTTGCCGATCCTTCTCGTACAACGTCACGGCATGCCCGCGCTCGGCGGCGACGGCGGCAGCCTTTAGGCCCGCAGCCCCGCCCCCCGCAACGAGAACACGCTTAGGCTTCTGCGCCCGCACCTTCGTCTCGTACTGCAGCTCGCGCCCCGTCTCGGGATACTGGATGCACGAGATCGACAGCCCGAGCTGGAAGTGCCCAATGCACGCCTGGTTGCAGGCGATGCAGGCGCGGATGTCGTCGACGCGGCCCTCGCGCGCCTTGTTCGGCATCTCGGGGTCGGCGATCGTCGCGCGCGTCATGCCGACGAGATCGGCCGCGCCCTCGACGAGCACCTTCTCGGCATCATGCGGCTGGTTGATGCGGCCGGCGACCAGCACGGTCTTCCCCGTCGCCTGCTTCACCTTCGAGGCGAACGGCGCGACGTAGGCGTTCGGAATGTGCATTGCGGGGACGATGTGGAGCGCGCCGCTCGCCGTCGCCGAGGTGCCCGCGATGACGTTGAGATAGTCGAGATCGGGGGCGAGCGCACGAGCGACCGCGAAGCTCTCCTCCTCGCCGATGTCGGTGTCGCTCGCTTCATCCCCCGACATCCTGAGACCGACGATCATGTCCTTAGGCACCCGGCCGCGGATCGCCGCGATCACCTCGCGCGCGAAGGTCAGCCGTTTCTCGAACGAGCCGCCGTAGCGATCCTCGCGCCGGTTGACCTTCGAGCTCCAGAATTGCAGCGGCAGATAGCCGTGGCTGCCGACGATCTCGACGCCGTCGGCGCCCGCTTCCGCCATGCGCGCCGCCGTCGCGCCGAAGCCCTCGACGATCTCGCCGATCATGTCCGTCGACATCGGCGCGGCCGCGACGCGGAAGCGCTCGGCCGGCGTGAAGGACGGTGCGAACGCCGGCTGCGCGACGCCCTCGGGGCGGCCGACGACCTCGCGGCCCGGATGGAACAGCTGGATGAAAACCTTCGCGCCCTCGGCGTGGATCGTGTCCACGAGCCGGCGGAAGTGCGGGATGCAATCATCCTCGGTCCCCATCAACAGCGCGTCCGTGTAGCGCGCCGTCTCGTGCACGCCGACCACCTGCACCACGATGAGCCCGGCTCCGCCCTTCGCCCGCGCCCGCTGATAGGCGATGTAGGCGTCGGACGGCAGGTGTGCCTCCGGCAGGTAGGTGTCGTGGCCGGTGATGAAGATGCGGTTCTTCAGCGTCACGGATTTGAGCGTGTAGGGCTGAAAGAGATTGGGGAAGCGCATTCGGGCCTTCGTCTCGATTGGTTAATGCTCGCTGCCGTTCAGGCTAACGGAGCGGCCATGCGGCCACAACAGGGTGGGACGCTGGCGTGCCATGCCCGTTTGGGTGCATGCTCGCGGCCGAAAATCGATGCGAGGATCCGACGTTATGAAGCTTGCCGAGTATGCCGCCCACGATGCCACTGGTCTCGCCGACCTGGTCGCCAGGAAAGAGGTCAGCCCGAAGGAGCTGGCGCGCACCGCGCTCTCCGCCATCGGCGCCGTCAACGGCGATCTCAACGCCGTCATCGAGCTCTACGACGACCAGATCGACGATCTGGATGTGGCCAAGCTCGGCACGGGCCCCTTCCATGGCGTGCCGTTCCTGATCAAGGACGTGTTCGGACATCTCAAAGGACGCCGCATCGAGTTCGGCAGCCGGCTCTGCGAAGGCATGATCGGCGACGTCGAGACGAACTTCGCCAAGCTCGTGAAGTCGTCCGGCTTCAACATCTTGGGCCGCACGAACACGCCCGAATACTCGCTCTCCTCGACGACCGAGAACCTGCTCTACGGCAACACGCACAATCCCTGGAAGCGCGGGCATTCGGCCGGCGGCTCGACGGGCGGCGGCGCCGCGGCGGTCGCGTCGGGCATGGTGCCGGTCGCACACGGCTCCGACATCGGTGGCTCGATCCGCATCCCGGCCTCCTGGTGTGGCGGCGTCGGCTTGAAACCCTCGCGTGGCCGCATCTCCTTCGGCCCCTCGGTCGACGAGGGCGGTTGGGGCATGGCGATGAACTTCGTGCAGTCGCGGACGATGCGCGACACGGCACGCATTCTCGATTGTTTGAGCGTGCCGCAACCGGGTGACCCGTTCGTGTTGGCCAAGCCCGTCGAGAGCTACGAGAGCTTCCTCGAGGGCGAGACGAAACCTCTCAGGATCGCCTACACGTCGAAGGCGCTGATGAAGAACGGCCCGGTCGATGCCGAGGTCGCCGCCGCCGTCGAGGCGACGGCGCGCACGCTCCAAGGCATGGGCCATAGCGTGACCGAGGATTCGTTCCCCTTCGACATCGACGACCTCAACACGAAGTTCCTCGACGTCTGGTTCTTCGGATTCGATTTGCGGCTCGAAGGCTATGCCAAGCGCACGGGCCGCAAGATCGGCCCGGAGACGCTCGAGACGGTCACGCTCGAGCTCTACGACTATGCGCGATGCGTGGATGCGCAGCGCTTCCTCTCCGCCGTCACCTACATGAACTCCGTGCGGCGCACGATCGGCGAGTTCTTCTCGCGCTACGATATCTGGCTGACGCCAGCCACCGTGCAGGTCGCCCCCAAGCACGGGCTCTACGGCATGAACCGCGACGAGACGGCGGAGGAGCATATCTCCGCCGTCGAGCGTCCGTGCCAGTACCCGCTGCCTTTCAACGTCTCGGGCGCGCCCGCTCTGTCGCTGCCGCTCGCCATGCATTCGAGCGGGCTGCCGATCGGCGTGCAGCTCGGCGCGCGGCCGGCGGAGGAACATCTGCTGATCGCGCTCGGTGCGAAGCTCGAGGAGGCGATGCCCTGGCGCGATCGCCAGCCGGGCGTGCATGTCGCGCACAAAGGCTGAAAGCCTGAGCGGGGGCTCGATGGCGGAACAGACGTTCGACTATGTGATCGTGGGCGGCGGATCGACGGGTGCGACGCTTGCCGCCGGGCTCGCCCGCGACGGGCGGAGCACGGTCGCGTTGATCGAGGCGGGGCCCGGCGACGATCATCCGGACATCAATGATCTGTTCCGATACCGGCACGTGCTTCGGAGCCCGCTGACGCGCTGGCTGCCGACGCGTGTAACCGGCGGCAACAACCCAGCCGTGACCTACCCGCAAAGCACCGTGCTCGGCGGCTGCGCCTCGCACAACAGCGGGCTCTGGTTTCGCCCACCGCCGAGCGACTTCGACGATTGGGTGAGGCTCGGCGCTCAGGGTTGGGGGCCTGACGATGTCGGCCCGCTGTTCGACCAGCTCGAGCGCGACGTCGGCATCGAGACGCTGACGCTCGACTCCCCTGCGATCGCCGCACTCGATGGCGCCGTTCGCGCGGCCGGATACCGCGATGTCGATTTCGCCTGCAGCTTCGATGAAGGTTACGGCCGCTATCGCCTGAACAAGCGCGGCACCGCGCGCCGCTCGGCGCCGAAGGTGTACCTCGAGCCTCGGCCCAAGACTGTCGCTTTGATGCTGGAGACGCCGGTCACCCGCGTCCTCCTCGATGGCCACCGCGCCGTCGGCGTCGCGACGGTGCGCGGTCCAATTTTCGCGCGCCGCCAGGTGATCCTGTCGGCAGGGGCTTTCGAGACACCCAAGCTCATGATGCTGTCGGGGCTCGGACCGGCGGACGCGCTCAAGTCCCACGGCATCGATGTGGTCGCCAACCTCCCCCACGTCGGCCAGCACCTGCTCGATCATCCGGCCGCGACCGTGGCCTATGAGACGATGCGCCCAATCACGGGATTGGGTGACTGGCGCTCGGCCGGCGTCCTGTTCGCGCGCGTCGAGCCCGGCGCCGTCTGGCCCGACATCGAGATCCAACCTGGAGCCGAAGCCTACGACGGCGAGGAAGGCAAACCCGCCGCCGACGGTTTCTGTGCCTACATGACGGTCAACCGCGCGCTGAGCGAAGGCATCGTGACGCTCGCCTCCGCCGAACCGCAGGACGCACCGGTCATCGCGCCGCGCTTCTACACCGACCCCGGCGGCTACGACCTTCGCATCATGCGTGGGGCTATCCGCCTCGCGCGGCGGATGCTCGGCGGGCACGGTCTCGACGGCTATCTCGGCGCGGAAGTCGCACCCGGCGCATCGGTCACCCGCGACGACGAGATCGACGGCTTCATCCGCTCGACCGTCACCACCGGCTATCACCCAGCCGGCACCTGCGCGATCGGACGTGTCGTCGGACAGAACCTCCGCGTGCTGGGCGTCGATGGCCTCACCGTCGCCGATGCGTCCGTGCTGCCGGCCATGGTCAGCGTCAACATCAACGCCACCTGCATGATGATCGGCCTCAAGGCCGCGGCACTTCTCTCCGGCTAGCCGACCTGGGCCTTGTAGTAGCCGACGGCCTCCGTGCAGTGCCGCACGCGCAATTCGAACGGCCTGTCGGTCGAATCGAACAATACCCGTTCAAGATGCATGATCGGCGCCCCTGCCTCGACGTCGAGCTTGGCCGCCAGAACGTCGTCCGCCGCCACCGCCTTGATCTTCTCCTCGCTCCTTTGAATGATGACGCCATACTGGTCATAATAGTGAGAGAGCATAAATATCGGATACGTCTCGATATATTGCAGGCCCGGAACATAATCGACGGGTATCGTAATCGCCTCGAGCATCACAGGCGTCTCGTCGATACTTCTCACGCGAACAATATAGAGAACCTCCGCGCCGGGCTTTATCTTGAGAGCCGCCATCTCATGCCCGGTCGGCCGCCGAACGGCGGTCGCGGCGGGTCCAGGTGAAGGAACGCGATTGTTCGGATGCTGCAGTCTATAGAAGCGCCACTCGACGAGCTCCCGGTTGCCGGCCGTCACGTAGGTGCCTCGCCCCTTCCGGCGCTCGACCACATGACTGGCGACGAGATCATCCAGCACCTTGCGGACCGTGCCGACGCTGATGCCGAACTCCTCCGCCATCGCAATCTCGCTCGGCAGCTGGTCTCCTGGACGCAGCTCGTGATTTCTCAGGCGGCGATAGATTTCATCCCGAAGCTGCTGATGAAGCGTTTGAGCCGTGAAAACCGGTTTCCGCAATGGCATGCCGTCTTCCTGCACTTCCCATGACGCAGCCCCGATCGAACATCAACCACCGAGCCACGCCTGTTTCTCCCTCCGAGTCGAACTGTCTTATTCACTCTACCATGCACACCCTCCACGAAACCAACCGCACGCGATGGTTTGTGAGCAACATATGCACACCAACGTGCGTAGTGCAATTGATATTGATCAAATAACATACGCCACACAACATACGCGATAGTGCGCAGTACGGATCATCTGATAAATAACCATTCTCCTTCGGAGTATTTAAGTACTTGCGGGACAATATGTTCTCATTGGTAGTACTCGTGGAGGTGTCCCGTGTCTTCGAAGCTCTCGCATTGCGCAATGCTGCGCTTGTTCGCGCGCGCCGGCAACAACGAAGGTGCTGCGGCTGTCGAGTTTGCAATCGTGCTGCCGGTGTTTCTCGTACTGCTCGCCGGCATGATCGCCTACGGTATCTATTTTGGCGCCGCCAACAGTGTCGCGCAGCTCGCAGCCGACGCGGCCCGCACCTCCGTCGCCGGGCTTACCGACGAGGAGCGGAGAACGATCGCCGAAGGGCATGTGCGCACCAACGCGTCGACCTATCCGCTGCTCGCTGGCCAGGATGTCGAGGTGGTCGCCGGCCCCGCTCCGGCCGACGCCTCGGAGTTCAGGGTCGTCGTGCGGTTCGATGCGCGCAAGCTGCCGATCTGGACATACGCGGCTTTCTTGCCGCTGCCGTCACGAACGATCGAAAGCAGCGCCGTCATCAGACGCGGCGGATTTTGAGCAGCAGCAAGCATAGGGAGACCGTCATGACGCTCGTGAGCTATTTGCGCGACAAGCGCGGCACCATCGCCATCATGTCAGCGGCTGCATTCACGATCGCCTGTGGGCTTGCGGCCCTCGCGATCGATGTGGGTAGCGTCTACCTGCAACGTCGCGAAGCGCAGGGCGCCGCGGATCTGGCCGCGATCGCCGCCGCCAACAATCTCGACGATGCCTACGGGGCGGCCCAGGCTACGCTGCTCTCGAACGGCATGGAAACCATCGAGCAGCTCGTCGTCGAGACCGGCCGATACGAGCCGGACGTCACGGTCCCGGCGGGCCTCCGCTTCACGGCGGGGCTCACTCCGACCAATGCCGTGCGTGTCGCGGTCGCATCGCCGGCCGCGCTGAGCTTTGCGGCTGCGTTCATGCATCACAAGCCCACGATCTCGGTCGAGGCGACCGCGGCGACGGCTTCGCTTGCAAGCTTCTCTCTCGGCAGCCGGCTGCTGGCCGTGCGGGGTGGGTTGGCAAACCAGGTGCTCGGCGCCTTGCTCGGCACGAACATCGAGCTGACGGCGATGGACTATGACTCGCTGGCGGCGACCAGGATCAACGTCTTCAAGGGGCTGGACGCCCTGGCGACACAGATGGACTTGCAGGCCGGCACCTATGACGATGTGCTGCAAGGCGACATTCAAGCCGGCGATTTTCTGGAGTCTACGGCTGAGGCTGCCTCGTCCACCGGCGATAGCGACGCGGCGCGCATCCTGAGCGCGCTCGCCGGCCGCGTGACGGGGGGAGGACACTTCACGGCCGCCTCCATCATCGATGCCGGCCCACTCGCCGGATTGAACGTCGGCGATCCCGCCGCCTCGGGTTTCGATGCGAGCCTCTCCGCGCTCGAGATGTTGCAGGCGGCTGCCGTGCTCGCAGGTGGCGGCAGGCAACTGTCGCTCGACCTCACCGGACAGGTTCCCGGATTTCTGACACTGACGGCAGAGCTGACGGTCGGTGAGCCCATGCAGCACTCGGGCTGGGTGTCTGTCGGTCAACGCGAGGCCGAGTTGCATACGGCGCAGACGCGGTTGCGTCTCACGGGCGAGGTCGGTGGCACCGGGCACTTGAACGGAATCAGACTTCGCATTCCGCTCTACGCGGAGGCCGCATCGGCCAGTGCCAAGCTTTCCGAGGTCCAGTGCGCGGATCCGGACGATGCGACCGTCACCGTCGAGGCCGAGCCCGGCGTTGCGATGCTCGCCATCGGCCGCATCGACGGCGATCTCGACGACTTGCCGGCCCGGCCGGAGGTTCGCCCGGCGACGCTCGTGTCCGCGCCGCTGCTCCGCGCGACCGGCAAAGCGAGCATCGACATCAGCAACATGTCGGCCGATGCGCTCGTCTTCAAGCAGAGCGAGATCGGAGATGGCACAGTGAAGCGCGCCGGAACCCACGATGCGCTTCAATCGGCCATCGCATCCTTGCTCGGCCGGCTGGAGCTCAACCTCGAAGGTCCGGGCCTCAGGCTGCCGACGGGCAGGCTGCTGAGCGACGCGCTGGCGCGCCAGCTCGCCACCATCGCGACGCCACTCGACGCGGTGCTGCAAGGCGTGTTCGACGCGTTGGGCGTGAGCCTCGGCGAGGCGGACGTTCGCGTCGACGGCGTGAACTGCCGGCCGGGCGTCTTGACCGGCTGAGCAAGAGCGCGCGGCCGAGGCGGTGATCCCGTCCCGGCCGCCCGATTGCCACTACGCATGGGACGGCCTAAACAAGGCTCCATGTTCCAGACCTTCGACAGCATCGCCGACCCGAGCGTCGGCGGCCCCCGCCTGGCGCTGCTCCGCGCGGAGCTCGCCCGCCTCAACCTCGACGGCTTCATCGTGCCGCGCGCCGACGAGCATCAGGGCGAGTACGTGCCCGACTGCGCCGCGCGCTTGAAGTGGGTGAGTGGCTTCTCGGGCTCCGCCGGCACAGCGATCGTGCTCAAGGACAAGGCCGCCCTCTTCGTCGACGGCCGCTACACGGTGCAGGCGCGCGAGGAAAGCGACACCGCGCTCTTCGAGCAGCTCAAGGTGCCCGAGAACAAAGTCTCCGACTGGATCGCCGCCAACGCCGCGAGGGGCGCGCGCATCGGCTACGACCCGAAGCTCATGACGGTCGACGAGATCGAGCGTTTCACGAAGGCGCTCGCCGAGAAGCGCATCACGCTCGCAGCCACCGGCGGCAATCCGATCGATGCCGTGTGGGCGAACCGTCCGGCCGCGCCGCAGGCGCAGGTGACCTTGCAGCCAATCGAGCTCGCCGGTGCGTCGCCCGCCGAGAAGCTTTCCGCCGTGCAGGCGGATCTGACGAAGGCCGGGCAGGACGCCGTGGTTCTCACTCAGCCCGACAGCATCGCCTGGCTGTTCAACATCCGTGGCGGCGACCTGCCTCATACGCCCTTCCCGCTCTCGTTTGCGATCGTGCCGAAGGCGGGCAAGCCCACGCTCTTCATCGATCCCAAGAAGATCGGCGGCAATGTCGGCGGCGCGCTTTCCGGCACCGTCGCGCTCGACACGCCCGGCGCGCTCGAGCCGGCGCTCGCGACGCTCGGCGCCGCCAAAGCCAAGGTGCGCATCGATCACGAGGGATCGGCGATCTGGTTCAAGTCGGCGCTGGAGGCGGCCGGCGCCGAGGTGCAGCGCGGCAGCGATCCCTGCCTGCTGCCGAAGGCCCGCAAGACGGCCGCCGAGATCGAGGGGGCCCGCACCGCGCACAAGCGCGATGCCGTCGCCTTCGCCCGCTTCCTCGCCTGGTTCGATCGCGAGGCGCCCAAGGGCACGCTCGACGAGATCAAGGCGGTCGAAGCGCTCGAAGGTTTCCGCCGCGAGACGGGGAAGCTCCTCGACACCTCCTTCGACACCATTTCCGGCGCCGGCCCGCACGCGGCGATGCCGCACTATCGCGTGAGCCGCGCCTCCAACATCCCGATCCCCGGCAACTCGATCTATCTGATCGACTCGGGCGGCCAGTACCAGGACGGCACCACCGACATCACGCGTACGATCGCGGTCGGTCAGGTGAGCGAGGAGGCCAAGCTCCGCAACACGCTGGTGCTCGAAGGCATGATCGCGATCTCGACCTCGCGCTTTCCCAAGGGCACGCGCGGCTCGGACCTCGACCCCTACGCGCGCCGCAAGCTCTGGCAGGCCGGCCTCGACTTCGACCACGGCACCGGCCACGGCGTCGGCAGCTACCTCTCGGTGCACGAGGGTCCGCAGCGCATCTCGCGGCTCGCGACGACCCCTCTCGAGCCCGGCATGATCCTCTCCAACGAGCCCGGCTATTACAAGGAAGGCCACTACGGCATCCGCATCGAGAACCTGCTCGTCGTCACCGAGGCGACGATCCCCGACGGCGGCGAGCGGCCGATGATGGGCTTCGAGACGCTGACGCTGGCGCCGATCGATACGCGCCTCGTGCGTATCGACACGCTCTCGGCCGAGGCGCGCCAATGGCTCAACGCCTATCACGCTCGCGTCCGCGACGAGATCGGCCCGCTGCTCTCAGGCGACGACCGCCGCTGGCTCGATCAGGCGACGGCGGCGATCTGAACGACACCACCAAGGAGACCCCACCATGGAGCTCGGCCTCAGAGGAAAGCGGGCGCTCGTCACGGGCGGCACGCGCGGCATCGGCCGGGCGATCGCCGAGCGGCTTGCGGAAGAAGGCGCGGACGTTGCGATCTGTGCGCGCAAGGCGGACGAGGTCTCCGCTGCCGTCGAGAGCCTGAAGCGCTACAAGGGGCGGGCGTCCGGCGCCGTCGTCGATGTACGCGATCCGGCCGCCTTGAAGGCGTGGGTGGAAGCCTCGGGCAAAGCCATGGGCGGCATCGACATCGTCGTCGCCAACGCGAGTGGATTGGCGTCGAGCGCGGCGCCGGAGGAATTCCGCAAGGCCTTCGAGGTCGATCTCATGCACACGGTCAACATCGTCGATGCGGCCCGGCCGATGCTCGAGCAGGCACGCGAGGGCTCGGTCATCGCCATCGCCTCGATCTCGGGCGTCGAGGACTACGGCTACCCCGAGGTCGCCTACGGCGCGCTGAAAGCCGCCCTCCTCTACTACGTGAAATCGCTGGCGGGCGAGCTTGCGCCCCTCGGCATCCGCGTCAATGCGGTGAGCCCGGGCCCGATCTACTTCAAGGGCGGCTTCTGGCACGACGTCGAGGTGAACCAGCCGGACCTCTTCAAGGCGACGGTGCAGCGCGGCCCGCTCGGCCGGCTGGGGAAGCCCGAAGAGATCGCCGACATGGTCGCCTTCCTCGCCGGCACGCGCGCGAGCTTCGTCACCGGCGCGAATTTTGTCGTCGATGGCGGCTACACGAAGCGCGTGCAGAACTGATCGCCCGGCGCCGCGAAGCCATACGGCGCCGGTTTCGCGACCAGCGCCGTATGTCCTCGATCTACGCCGTCGCCTGCATCGGCAACGTGCCGATGACCTCGCTCGACCAGCCTTGGAAGCTCGTCATGACGATGGCGGGCGTCAGGGCGCTGTCCTTACGCCGCCTGAGCTGCCGCTGACCGTTGCCGCGGAGCTGGCGGAATTGCCGGTTGCCCTGGATGCGGCCGCGATTGGCGCGGAAGCGCTGAAACTGCCCGGACTGGAAGCCTTGAACACGATTCTTGTGCAAGCGTCGCTGCTGATTGCGATTGCCGACGCGCGGCCGATCCATGCGATAGCGGGGCTTCACATCGCCGGACCGGAAGCCCGGCAGACGATTGAGATACCCGCGCCGGTGCCGATGACCCTCGATGCGACGTCCACGGCGATGCCCGCGATAGGACGCGATGGGCGGGCCCCAGTAGAGATACGGGCCATAGTAATAACCGAAGTTGAAGTAGATGCCCGGGCCGTCGTCGCAGAAGCGTACGCGACCATACCGGTGCCTATGCGATCCCAGTCGCGAGCTCCAACGGCAGCGGCGGTGATAGCCGTGCACCTTCTCGACGAGCGGCGCGACGCTCCCGGCGGGGGATGCCGGCGCGATGCCGCCGAGCGATGCGGCAGGGGCGGGCCCTGCCCCGACTGCGGCCGCGGCCATGACGGTCGCCCCCGCGAGTGCTCCTTTGAACCAGCTCACAATCGAACTCCTTTGTTGAGCCTCAAAGGACAGGAACGTTCGAGAGTCCGTGGAACCGTCGTGAATGCTCCTGCGACCAATGGCGCGGGCGCAATTTTGGTTGGGCCGAATGGATCGCGGATGCAGGCTCGGGCGTTGGTATTCGGACTTGCTGTATGTTCAGCTACAATCCCATCTCGCCCGCATACATCCGCTGGAAGCCGTGCACCGCATTCTCGGAAAGACCGGGCGCTTGCGGATCCATGACGAAGCGGCCCTGGCGGTAGCCGAGCGACTTCAAGCCTCGATGCACGGAGCGGCAGATGCCCTCGTCCTCTGGCCACAGCACGTTGCGCACGTAATCGATGCGCTCCTTCGGCAGCGGCTCGCCCGGCATCGTCAGCATCCAGCTCGACGTCCGCGTCTCCTCGGCCGTCCCCGGACCGAAAGAGAACGCGGAGAGCGTTCTGTTGCCGGGGAAGAGGCCGAATTCGATGTTCGGCCACATATGCCAATAGCTGTTCACCCGCACGGGCGCATCGGCCGGCACATTGTAGGCGCTGTTCTGAAGATTGTTCACCTCGCCGTGACTTTTTATCCAGCGCGTGTAAACGCTGCAGGCGTACTGGTCGATGTCGACGAGATCCGTGAAGGCCTGATGCGCGGGGCCGCAGTGGTAGCATTCGAGGCAATTCTCGGCGAGCACCTTCCAGTTGGCTTGCAGACGGCCGAACTCGTCCCCCGATCGATCGCCCTCGCGGTTGATTACGAGATCGCCGATCCACGGCATGGTGGCGCGCATGTCGGCGATCATGTCGGGGACGAGCTCCGTCAGGGGCTTTGACTCAGGATCGAGATTGACGAAGAGGAAGCCCAGCATCTCCTCGAGCCGGACGGGCACGAGGCTGTACTCGTAGGGATCGAATTCGGGCATGCGGACGGTAGCCCGCGCTTTGCGCAGCGTGCCGTCGAACTCATAGACCCAGGCGTGATAGGGGCAGACGATCGCCGCTTTGACGTTGCCTTTCCCCGCAAGCAATTCGTGCGCACGATGCTGGCAGACGTTGAAGAAGGCCGAGAGCTTGCCCGATTTCTCGCGAATGACGAAAACGCTCTGCCCGGCGATGTCGGCCGTCACGTAGTCGCCGGCTTGGGCGACCTCGGACACGTGGCCAACGAGCTGCCAGCTCTTGAAAAAGATGCGCCGGCGCTCCTCGTCGAGCACTTTGGGGTCGCTGTAGAGGTACCCCGGCAGCGTGCGCGAGCGGGCCGGATCGCTTGCGAGAGCGACGAAGCTGCGGTCATCGGCGGAGCGCATGGTGGACATCGGCGGCCTCTCGTTTTCCTGTTTGGAAAGAAGCGTGCGCGCGGACAAGGCCACGGTCAAGGTGTGGGGACGTGTTGTTGAGCGCATAGACGCTCGCTAGTCTGTGCATGTTCACAAAGCGGAGGGCCCTATGCGCGCGCTGAAATCCTGGGCCGAGTGTGCCGGACATCTCGTCGAGGTCGCGATGGGCCGCAGTCCGGCCGACCTCGTCATCCGCAATGGACGCTGGGTCAACGTGCACTCGGGCGAGATCATTCCCGGCACCGACATCGCCATCGCGTCTGGACGTTTCGCGTATGCCGGACCGGATGCGTCGCCCTGCATCGGCTCCGCCACCAAGGTGATCGACGCGCACGGCCGCTATCTCGTGCCTGGCCTCTGCGACGGCCACATGCATGTCGAGAGCGGCATGCTGACGGTGACCGAGTTCGCGCGCGCCGTCATCCCGCACGGCACGACGTCGATGTTCATCGACCCGCACGAGATCGCCAACGTGCTCGGGCTGCCCGGCGTCCGTCTGATGCACGACGAGGCGATGGCGCTGCCGGTCAACGTCTTCGTGCAGATGCCGAGCTGCGTGCCGAGCGCGCCGGGTCTCGAGAATGCGGGTGCGCGGCTCGGCGAGCGGGAGGTCGCGGAAGCGATGGCCTGGCCCAACATCATCGGGCTCGGCGAGATGATGAACTTTCCCGGCGTCATCTATCAGGACGGGCAGATGCTCGCCGAGATGGCGGCGACGCAGAAGGCCGGCAAAGTGATCGGCGGACACTATGCCTCGCCCGATTTGGGCCGGCCCTTCCACGGCTATGCGGCGGGGGGTGCGGCCGACGATCACGAGGGCACGCGGCTGGAAGATGCGGTCGCGCGCGTGCGTCAGGGCATGCGGGCGATGCTGCGGCTGGGCTCGGCCTGGTACGATGTGGCGGCGCAGGTGAAGGCGGTGACCGAGCTGGGCCTCGATCCGCGCAACTTCATCCTCTGCACGGATGACTGTCACTCGGGCACGCTCGTGCGCGAGGGGCACATGGATCGCGTCGTCCGCCACGCGATCGCCTGCGGTCTGAAGCCGATGACGGCGATCCAGATGGCGACGCTCAATACGGCGCAGCATTTCGGCCTGGAGCGCGAGCTCGGCTCGATCACGCCAGGGCGGCGCGCCGACGTGATTCTCACCTCCGATCTCGTGACGCTGCCCATCGAGATGGTCGTCGCGCGAGGTGTCGTGCTCGCCGAGGATGGCAAGCTCACAGCGGAGATTTCCGCGCCGCCCTATCCGGCGAGTGCGCGCGGGACGGTCAGAATCTCGCGGGCCATTGTGCCGGGCGATTTCGACATCGCAGCTCCGGCCGGGGCGACATCGGTCGAAGCCCGCGTCATCGGCGTCATCGAGAACCAGGCGCCGACGAAGGCGCTGACGCGAACGCTCGCCGTGCGTGACGGTCTCGTCGCGAGCGATCGCGCGGCCGACGTCTGCCAGATCGCGCTGGTCGAGCGGCACCGCGCAAGCGGCACCATCGTCAACGCCTTCGTCTCAGGGTTCGGCTACGACGTCGATTGCGCGGTCGCGAGCACGGTCGCCCACGACAGCCATCACCTGCTCGTCGTCGGCACCTCGAAGGCGGATATGGCGCAGGCCGCGAACCGGCTCGCCGAAATCGGCGGCGGCGTCGTCGTGGTGCGTGGGGGACAGGAGCTGGCGCTCGTCGAGCTGCCGATCGCGGGCCTCATGTCGGACGAGCGCGCCGAGGTCGTCGCCGCCAAGGCCGATCGCATGGTCGAGGCCATGCGCGCCTGCGGCTGCCGCCTCAACAACGCCTACATGCAGCACTCCCTGCTCGCCCTCGTCGTCATACCCGAGCTCCGCATCTCCGACATCGGCCTGGTCGACGTGACCGCCTTCAAGCGGACGGAGCTGTTCGTCTAGCTACAGCCGCCCCTCCGCCTTCAGCACCTCGTGCGCGGCCTTGAAGGCGGAGAGGCCGGCGGGGATGCCGGCGTAGATCGCCGCCTGCAGCAGCGCCTCCTTGATCTCGTCGTTCGTGAGCCCGTTGTTGATGGCGCCGCGGACATGGAGCTTCAGCTCCTCCATCTTGCCGAGCGCCGTCAGCATGCCGAGATTGAGCAGGCTGCGGTCGCGCCGCGAGAGGCCCTCGCGTGTCCACACATGCCCCCAGCAATAGGTTGTGACGAGCTCCTGGAAGGCCATCATGAAGTCGTCGGCATTGGCAAGCGAGCGCTCGACATACTCCTTGCCGACGACGTCCTTGCGAACGGCGAGGCCCTTGGCGAACAGATCATCGTCGGTCAACGGGGTCACTCCTTGTGGGGCAGACGGCGGGCGAGGAAGTCGAGCATGGGCGCGGTGAAGGCGTCCGGCTGCTCCCAGATGCCCATGTGCTTTAATCCCGGCACGATGTGGACTTCCCCGTCCGGCACGAGCGCCGCCATCCGCCGCGCCATGCCGGCCGAGTTGCCGAAATCCTCCGATCCCGTCATGGCGAGGAACGGCAGCCGGAGCCCGGCGATGGCCGTGGCGATCTCCTCGTCGCCCTCCGCAAGCACGCGGTAAATCTTGGGATAGACGGCCGGATCGTTGGCGAGCACGGCGGCGCGGACCTCAGCGATCGCCTCGGGATGCGCGTCGCGCCAAGCGGGCGTGAACCAGCGCTCGACGGCGGCATCGATGGTCGCCTGCGGCCCTCTCTCGGCCGATTCCGCGACGCGCTTCAGGACGGCCGCACGCTCGGCCGGCGTGCGGTCGTGGGCAGAGGCGAGGACGATGAGGGCCGCGGCCCGGTCGGGATGATCGAGCGCGAAGCGCCTCACGATCATGCCCCCGAGCGAGAAACCCGCGAGCGGCGCCGTCGCGATCTTCAGCTCATCCATGAGCCTGAGCAACTGCTCGGACAAGGACGACAGCCGCACCGGATCGGCCGGCGGCGCGCTGCGGCCGTGGCCGGCGAGATCGTAGGTGACGACGGTGTAGCGCGCCGCCAGGGCCGGCAGCAGCGGCCGCCACATCTCGCGCCGCATGCCGAGGCCGTGCACGAGCACGAGCGGCGGTCCGCTGCCTTCGATCGCGTAATGCGTCTCGCCCGATTTGGTCTCTGGCATGCTCACTCCGGCTTGTAGGCGACGACCTCGACCTCGACTCTGGCGTCGACCAGCAAATCGCTGACGACCGCCGAGCGGGCCGGCGGCTGTAAAGGAAAGTATTCGCCATAGACGGCGTTGAAGCCCGGAAAATCGGCGCGGTCGCGCAGCCACACCATGGCCTTCACCACGTCGTCGCACGTGCAGCCCGCCTGAGCGAGCGTCGCGGTAATGTCGTCGAGCACGGCCCGCGTCTGCTCCTCGATGGAGCCCGTCGTCAGCGGCTTGCCGTCCCGCATCGGCACCTGGCCGGTCAGGAACACGAAATCGCCTGCCCGGATCGCCCGCGACAAGGACAGCGTCCGCCCGCCGATGACGAGCGGCCCGCCGATGACCTTTTTGCGTTTGCCCATAGTGCTCCTCCGCTCGATCATGCTAGGGACGGAGCCATCTTTGCATTCCGCTTTTTCGACGGCAATCTGTCGGATAAGCGGTAAGGCCGTCCCGCGCTGCACGCAGGATGGGCCCTCCACCTCACCCGGAGTTCAAGAGATCATGGCCGAGCTCGCCCGTTATGAGATGCTGATCGATGGCACTTGGGTTGCCGCGTCCGACGGCGGCACGACGGTCTCGCTCAATCCCTCGACCGGCGAGCCCTGGGCCGTCGTCCCGGAGGCGACCGCCGAGGATGTCGATCGAGCGGTGAAGGCCGCCGACCGCGCGTTCCGCTCGGGGCCCTGGTCGCGCATGCTCCCCTCCGAGCGCGGCAAATGCCTGCGCCGGTTGGCCGACCTCCTCGCCTCCAGATCCGAGGAGCTCGGCCGCCTCGAGACGATCGACACGGGCAAGCTCCTCAAGGAGACGAAGTGGCAGGCGAAATACATCGCCGAGTTCTTCCACTTCTATGCGGGTGCCGCCGACAAGATCACGGGCGAGACGCTGCCGATCGACAAGCAGGATATGCTGGCGTTCACGCTCCGCGAGCCGCTCGGCGTCATCGCGGCGATCGTGCCGTGGAACTCGCAGCTGTTTCTGACAGCGGTGAAGGTCGGGCCCGCGCTCGCCGCCGGCAACACCGTGGTGTTGAAGGCCTCCGACAATGCGCCGGTTGCGATGCTGGCCTTCGGCAAGCTCTTCGAGGAGGCGGGCTTCCCGCCGGGCGTCGTCAACATCGTGACCGGCGGCGGCGAGCCGTGCGGTCGGGTGCTGACCTCCCATCCGCTGGTTGCGCGCGTGAGCTTTACCGGCGGCCCGAACGCGGCGCGTCACGTCGTGCGCAACTCGGCCGAGAATTTCGCGCAAGTGTCGCTCGAGCTCGGCGGCAAATCGCCGTTCATGGTGTTCGAGGACGCGGATCTGGAAAGCGCCGTCAACGGCTCGATCAGCGGCATTTTCGGGGCGAGCGGGCAGTCGTGCGTCGCGGGCTCCCGCGCCTATCTGCACGAAGCAATAGCCGACAAGTTCCTCGACCGCATGACCGCGCAGGCGAGGAAGATCGTCATCGGCGATCCGCTCGAGGACGCGACGCAGATGGGGCCGCTCGCCACCACCGGCCAGCTCGATCGGATCGAGAAAGAAGTCGCGCATGCGCAGGAGGAAGGCGGCAAGCTGCTGACGGGCGGACAACGCCCGCCGCAGCTCAACCGCGGCTGGTACTACGAGCCCACCATCGTCGAGGCGCCGCGCCAGTCGCTGCGCATCGTCGATACCGAGTTGTTCGGTCCGGTGCTGACGGTGCTGCGCTTCAAGACCGAGGAGGAGCTGATCTCCCTTGCCAACGACACCAAGCACGGGCTCGCGGCCGGCATCTTCACGAAGGACAGCGCGCGGGCGATGCGCGTCGCGAAAGCCACGCATGCCGGCATCGTCTGGGTGAACACCTATCGCGTCGTCTCGCCGATCGCCGAATTCGGCGGCTACAAGTTCTCCGGCTATGGCCGCGAGTCGGGGTTCCAGGCGATGTACGACTACACGCGCCCGAAGACGGTCTGGATCAACACCAGCACGGCGCCGATCGCCAATCCGTTCGTGATGCGGTGAGGTGCGGACAGCATCCTGGGAGTGAGGCCCGAGGCGCGGCCATTGCGGAGAGCCGCCTCGTTCCAAGCGTTCGGTTATGTTAGAATTGCTGCACGCTCCTCTCATGGCGGAGGCTCCCCCATGGACGCAACCGAGATCAAGGCACTGCAGGCCCCGTTGAAGGAGCGCTATCGGGAGGCCCCGAGGCGGCGCGCATCACGTTGAAGCGCGAAGGCCGTCTCGGCGAGGGCGTCACCTGCTCGGTTGAGACCGGCCAGGCGCTCGTCGAGGCCGGATTGCATCCGGCGACCGGCGGGACGGGCCTTTCCGTCTGCTCGGGCGACATGCTGCTCGAGGCGCTCGTTGCTTGCGCGGGCGTCACTCTCAATGCGGTCGCCACCGCGCTCGGGCTCCCCGTAACGGGCGCGACCGTGCGTGCCGAAGGCGATCTCGACTTCCGCGGCACGCTCGGGGTTGCCAAGGATGCACCCGTCGGCTTCAGCGACATCCGGCTTGCGTTCGACATCGAGGGTGCCTTGTCCGACGAGCAGCGGGCGACACTCGGGAAGCTCACCGAACGCTATTGCGTCATCCTGCAGACGCTCAAAACGCCACCCCGCCTCTCCCTGCAGTTGACCTCCGGCTGACGACCGCGGAAAGGTGAGACGAGGCAGGCTCTCCTCATTTCTCGTCTCGCGCGCACGCGCTTCGGATTCCATTTATGCTCGATACGCTCGTTCAGCTCTTCGACTGGCTCGGCGTCGCCGTGTTCGCGGCGACGGGCGGGCTCGCGGCGGCCCGCAAGCAGATGGATATCGTCGGCTTCGCGCTGCTCGCGACAGCGACGGGCGTCGGCGGCGGCACGCTGCGCGACATCGCGCTCGGACAACTGCCGGTGTTCTGGGTCGGCCAGCCGGTCTACCTCGCCATATGCATCGGTGTTGCGGTCTTGATCTTCGCAGCAGCCGCGGCCTTGCAATCGCGCCTACGCACGCTGCTCTGGCTCGATGCGATGGGGCTGGCGCTCTTCGCCGTGACGGGGGCCAAGGCCGCGCTCGATGCGGGGACCGGCGGGTTGGTCGCCATCGTCATGGGGGTCGTCACCGCGACCTTCGGGGGCATCATCCGCGATCTGTTGGGCGGTGACGTGCCGGTCATCTTGAGCCGCGAAATCTATGTCTCGGCTGCGCTGCTCGGGGCGGCGGTGTTCGTGGCGGGATCGAGCGGCGGACTGCCGACGACCGCTGCCCTCGTCACCGGATTTCTGGCGGGCTTCACAATGCGCGCTGCGGCCCTCGCCTGGGGATGGTCGCTGCCGCGATACCGGCCGGATCGGGAGTGACGGAAAAAGCCATCCTGCCGGGGTGAAACCGCAGCAGGATGGCCGAGGGACAGGCGGGAGGAGAACACTGCTCGTGGGTGTCGCGGCCACGACCCGCATCATCATCTGATGAGTCGGAGATAGGGATGCGGGGCCGGCTCGTGAAGGGGCAGATGCGGGCGCGCCCGATCACAGATTGGTCAACGGGGGAGTTGGCTCTGCCCTGTGCCACTGCGTGCAGGCTGACGGCCAACGGTGTATGATCGCACTATGACGTCGCATCCCGATCTGAAACCTCGACGCGCCTGGGGGCGCGCGCTGGCTTTGGCCCTCCTGGTCGTGGGCGCAGTGACCGCGCTCGCCCTCTCGCCGGTTGGCGCGCCGGTGCTCGCGAGGCTGCAAACGGCCTTCGCACCGCGCGCAGCCGTCGGCGGGCCGTTCTCGCTCGTCGATCAGACCGGTGCGCGCCGCACGGAGAAGGATTTCGCCGGCCGGCCGCTGCTGATCTTCTTCGGCTTCACCCACTGCCCGGATGTCTGCCCGACGACGCTCACCTCGCTCGGGCGCTGGCTCGAGGCGCTCGGGCCGGACGCGCACGATCTCGCGCCGCTGTTCGTCACGGTCGATCCAGAACGCGATACGCCACCGGTGCTCGCCGATTATCTGAAAGCCTTCGATCCGCGCATCGTCGGGCTCACGGGCACGCCGGACGAGGTCGCGCACATGCTGCGCGCCTACCGGGCCTTCGCGCGCAAGACCGAGACCGGCGATTTCGAGCACACGGCAGCGTTGTATGTGATGGGGCGCAAGGGCGAGCTCGTGCAGCTCTTGGGCTACGACCGTCCGGACGCGGAGATCGTCGTGGCATTGCGCAAGGCGGTCGCGTCGTGAGCGTGGACCAACCAGACCCGTCGCCACCGAGGTCACGCGGCGAGCGCCGCCTCGCGATCGCCGGCGTCGCGCTGTTCGCGGCTCTGCTGTTGCTCGGGATCGCACTCTGGGTGCGCAACGGCGAGGAGATCTATGTCTCCCGCATCATGTCTGCGATCGCGAATTGTTTTTGATGCGCGAGCGTAGCAACCATTATGTTGATGCTGTTTTTGTCTGCCAGGGTGTGCCGCGCTGGACGACTGTGTTTGCGTAGACGAGGAGCTTTCTGGCGCAGGCGACGAGGGCGGATTTGTGGGTTCGGCCGCGGGCGGTGAGGCGGGCGTAGAGGTCGATGAGGGCCGTGTTCCAGTGGAATGCGGCGGGGAAGGCTGCGGCGTAGAGGAGCGGCGCAGGCGCGCGCGTCCACCGGCGATGTGGCGATGGCCGTTGTGCTTGCCACTGTCGTCGTCGAAGGGGGCGAGGCCAGCCAGCGCTGCCGCCTCCTCGCGCGAGATCTCGCCGAGCTCGGGCAT
The DNA here is from genome assembly GCA_046348995.1 of Hyphomicrobiaceae bacterium. Lineage (GTDB taxonomy): Bacteria > Pseudomonadota > Alphaproteobacteria > Rhizobiales > Hyphomicrobiaceae > JANNSX01. The sequence continues at coordinate 237,510 of JAXMDB010000001.1, read as the reverse complement.
GCGGATGACGAGGGCGAGGGCGGTCCGCTCGCCGATGCCGGGGATCGAGCGGACGAGGTCGAGGCGGCGCGCCAGGTCGGGGCTCGCTTTGAGCTCGGCGGCAAGTTGCTTCTTCTCGGCTTTGAGGAGATCGCGGAAGGCAACGATGTGCTTGCGGATATCGGCTTTGATTCGGGGGTCTCGCGTGTGCTCGAGACGGCCCTGGAAGCGGACGATGTCCTCCTCGATCTGCTCGATGTAGGTGAGGTGGGAAGCGAGCTTTGCGAGGCGTTTATCAGGGGCTTTGCGGGCTTTCAGCCGGGCGGCGCACTGGGCGATGAGGCGGGCGTCGAGGCGATCGTTCTTGGCCCGCTTGAGGGTGTAGCGGGCGAAGGCCTTGACCTGCATGGGCTGGAGATGGAGGACGGTGAGGCCTTGGTCTCTGAGATGGGCGAGGACGCCTTGCTCGTAGCCGCCGGAGGCTTCGATGGCGGCGCGGCGGACGTTGTTGGCTTTGAGGAAGCGGGCGATCTGGCGCCAGCCTTCGGGCGAGTTGTCGGCTTTGAGGGTTTTGTCGGAGGTATCGAGGGCGACATCGAGGGAATGTTTGCCTGTATCGATGCCGGCGGTGGTGGTAGATTGGCGCATCTTCGTCGTCCCTGCCTTGTTAGCGAACCTGAAAGTTCGGGCAACCATGCGGGCCAGATGAAGACACTGGTGCGATCGAGCTACGAAGCAGCCAGAAGCGGCTCAGGGCGGACACGATCCGATCACCAGCGGCTCTGCCGCGGATGGCCGTCTGCGGCAGAGCGTTCCTTTTGAGGAACGGCATGAGAATAGCAGGGATTGATATAACAAGGGCGGACTGAGGGCGTGCCCGAAGTCCGCCGCATCACGTCGTGTGCCGGCGACGGCGGGCTTCCCCCGGATCAAGTCCGGGGTCACCCCGCCCTACGGCGAACCCTGGGGCGGCGTCCTCAGCCCCTCAGGTCCCCGCCGCTTTGATCGCCTCGTCGAGATCCTTGTACTCCTCGCAATCCTTGTTGCCGCAGAGCTTCTCGATCTCGGTGAGCTCGCCCTTCGCCTTTTCGACGTCCTTCGCCTGCACGTAGGCTTCGCCGAGATACTCGCGCGCCTGCACGAAGTCGGGCGCGATCGTCAGCGCCTTCAGGTAGAGCTCGATGCCCTTGTCGGTCTCGCCGATCTTGCGGTGCGAGTAGCCGAGGTAGTTCAGCACGCGCGGATCCTCGAGCTTGTTCAAGGCTTCCAGCGCCTTGATCGCTTCCGGGTACTTCTCCGCCTTCACGAGCGCTTCGGCCGCGGCGTAGTCGGGACCGAGATCGCCGTACTTGGCGACGAGCGGATCGGGCGTCGCCGCAGCGTCGCTCGACGACGTATCGGACGAGGTGCCGGCGGCGAGCGCAGGGGAGCCCGCAAGGCCCAGCAGCACGCAGGCGGTGATCAGTGACTTGAGCATCGAGGTCCTCCGAACGGTCTTCGTTGTGGGGTGCCGTATTGATCGTACGGGTTAATTATGTCCGGCCTTGGAAGACGAAGAAAGCGCCCGCTGCGATCAAGGCAAACCCGATCAGCTGATTGAAACCGAGCGGCTCCTTCAGATACACGGCCGAGAACACCGCGAAAACGATCAGCGTAATCACCTCCTGCATGGTCTTGAGCTGCGCCGCCGAATAGGTGGCACTCCCCCAGCGATTAGCCGGCACGGCGAGGCAATACTCGACGAAGGCGATCCCCCAACTGGCGAGAATAACGACGAAAAGCGGCGCCGACTTGTATTTGAGGTGGCCGTACCAGGCGAACGTCATGAACACGTTCGACATGAGAAGCAGCACGATCGGTTGCAGGGCGGCCGGCATGTCGTCTCCATCGGTGGTGCGCACGGAACCTCCCTAAGGAGACACCCGGTCGCAAGGCGAAGCTGAAACATTGTAGCGTCGGTAACGGCACCTATATGTGCTGGCAAGTGCGGCCCCCCCTCCCCTTCCGGAAAGGATGATCTCCGATGTTCGACGCCAAGAAGCTGCTCGACACGATGGTTGCGAGCAAGGCCCAACCGGCCGAGGGGGAGCCCGGCACGTCCGGCAACGTCCTCGGCGATCTTCTTGGCAAGCTCCAGCAGGGCGCGGGCGGACAAGGTGGGCTCGGCGGCTTCGCGGACATGGCCAAGCAGGTGCTCGGCCAGGCGACCGGCGGCGTCAAGGACGCGGCGGGCAAGATCGATCAATCGACGGGCGCCGGCGCCAAGATCGACGATCTCGTCAAGCAGCTCTCGGGCGGCCAGGGCTCGGCCGATCTCATCGCCCGCGCGAAAGACATGATCTCCAAGAACCCGGCCGCGGCGGGCGCGCTCGCGACCGTGCTCGGCGGCTTGCTGATCGGCACCAAGACGGGGCGCGGGCTCTCCTGGGATGCGGCCAAGCTCGGCGGCCTCGTGCTCGTCGGCGGCCTCGCCTACAAGGCGTATCAGAACTATCAGGCGGGCAAGCCGCCGCTCGAGGTCGGCTCGGGGCCGGAGGCGGCGCCCGCCGGCTCGGGCTTCTCGGCCGAGCAGCAGTCGCAGGAGAACGCCGCGCTCTATCTGCGCGCGATGATCGCGGCGGCCGCCGCCGACGGCACGATCGATCAAAGCGAGCGGCAGAAGATCATCGGCGGGTTCACCCAGGTCGGCATGGACGGCGAGGCCACGCAGTTCCTCGAGCGGGAGTTCGCCAATCCGGCGAGCGTGCGCGATCTCGCCGCCGCGGCTCGCACACCGGAGGTTCGCGCCCAGGTCTATACGGCCGCGCGCATGACGATCGATCCCGACCAGCCGGCCGAGCGCCGCTTCCTGGGCGATCTTGAAGGCGCGCTCGGCCTCGACCACGCGCTCGTCGATCACATCGATGCGGAGGTTGCGGCGGCGCGGGCGTGAATTCTTCCCTTCCCCCCTTGAGGGGGAAGGCCAAGCGCCTTGGACTTAGATGCGAAGCAGCTAAGTCCTTAGGCACTTGGGATGAGGGGGATGCGCGGGGCCGGACTTACTTGCTCACCCCCCACCCTACCCTCCCCCTCGAGGGGGGAGGGGGATCCCCTACTCCGCTGCTTCCGACTTCGCGGCTTTCTGCTTCTCGAGGAAGATGCAGTAGATCTTCTTCACGTCCTCCGAGCACTTCCACCCGAGCGGCGCACCCTTCGGCACGAACAGCGTGTCGCCGGCCTTGAACACCTCCTCGCGGCCCTGGCCGTCGGAGATCGTCACCTTGCCTTCGAGGATGTGCATGAGCTCGTGGCGCGGGAACGGGATCACCTTGCGCTCGTAGGCCGTCGTCGACCACAGGCCGACCGTCCACTGATCGGTCGGGTCGGCGAAGAGGAGATTGTCGGCCCACTTCGGCTGCGCGCCGATGACGAGCTTGGGATCGGGACCGTCGGCCGGCTTGAGCTTCGCCTTGGTGTCGACCTTGACCGCGCGCAGCTTCGACGGATCGGCGGCCTTGGCGCCCGAGGCGTCGTCCCAGATCACGTAGTACTTCTTGACCGTCGTCGGCTGCTTCCACTGGCAGAGCGTGCCCTTGGGGATGAAGAAGCTCTCGCCGGCCTTGACGGTCACTTCCGAGCCATCCTTGTGCAGGATGGTGACGGTGCCTTCGAGCAGCGTCATGAACTCGTGCACCGACCACGGCCCCATCTTGCCGTCGAACGCCGTGCAGGCCCACACGCCCGCCGACATGCCGGTCGATTTCTCATCCAGCGTGCTGTGGCCGGACTGCTTCGGGCTGCCGCTCGCGACATCGGGAAACGAGCCCCAATCCTCGAGCCCTTTGCCCTTCGGGCCATTCGGCTCTAGGCGAGTGAACTCAGCGGTCATGGGGGTGCTCCTCTGGTGGGTGGGACTGGGAGGTGTGTAGCACGGCGGGGGGCAAGGGGGGAGAGGGGGGCTAACCGCAGTCAAACTGGCACCGTGACCACCTGTGTGTAAAAGCACTAAACCCACGCGAGCGTAACTGAGCTAGTCAAAGTCAAAGTCACCGCGCTTTCGGCGAAGATCTTGTTGATCCCAACTGTCCAAGAACCTCCTTCCATTGTCCCTCAGAGACGGAGCAACTGTGCCATCGTCAATCGCCACTTCCAATGCCTTGCGAAAGATTGGTAGAGGCACAAGCTTTGCCAGAGATTCTGTGCCCGCGGACGTGTTTTTGCGCGCCACTCTGTCTGACGAGCCTTGGCTCCAACTTTCGCGTGTGAATGCCTCCGCCACTCTCAACACGGCTGCGCTCTCTTTTAGAACCTTCCGCAGCCAGCGAGATGCGGCAGAGGCGTTTCCTTTGACCGACTCCTCGTGCCAACGGAATAGAATATACGAAAAGCGACGATGACTGAGCAGAGAGCCGTCTTTGGCGGCTTCGCGAGTTTTTCTCAAAGCTCTTTTCTTAAGCTGCTCGGCATGGACCAATGTACACAGCCTGTCAGCTTCATCGATGGCGCGATCCCCACGGTCGGGAAAATGCTCTTTGTGAGCCCGACTTGCCATACTAACGAGCCAACCTAAGGGGGCCGACTTGGTGGCCCGCAGAATCAACTTGCTTCGCTCCAGAGGCGGAAGTCGCTCTCGTACCAATCTATTTGTAAGCCAGTGCAATCGAAGTTCGTTGTGGGCAAATGAGTTGAAACGGCGGTCCATATCTTCATCTACATCAAGATCATCGGCAATTTCATAAAGTCCATTTATTACTTCCGCAATAGATTCTATTTGGATCGATTTTCCCTGTATGCTTATCTCGTCAAGTAGAAGAGCTGCCCGCGTCCCCCCTCGCCTGCGCCTAACCTTCAATTCACGACGAAGCAGATTCTGCAATTTTCTTGCATCGCTGGTACTATCAATGAGCTCCTTCACGAGGCTGCCTGGCAATGCATCGTCAGGCACTGAGAAAGCGAAGTAGGCGTCAAAATACGAGCTTGAGCAAACTCGCCGCATTCGTTGCCACTCACTGTCCCAGTCGCTGCCATACGACATCCGATCCCAAACCGACTGAGTGCGTGGAAACAGACGCTGCAGCACCTCCCGCAGCGCAGCCTGATTGGCGTCGGAAATCCCAGCGAGCAGACCTTCGGTTCTAGCTTTAAGTTCAGCGCGCTCTTGCGGGTTTAGAGAATTCGGTGAGCCTCCTACCAGGATATCCTTTGCGATCTGCAAGCGCTGGTACACCGATCCATGTAATACCCGCATCGACTCCATAGCTGCGAAATCTGCCGCGTTCACGTCACCTCGTACTGCTGGCCAAGTGACCGCGATTGTGCTGGCTATTCGGTTTACATCTCGCGGCGACTTCACCAAAGGCGCGATGCAGTCGTAAAATACATTCATAAAATGCACAAAATCTCGATCTTCTGGAGCGCCACAAATACGAAATATTTTATCAAGGATGCTGTCGTTCAGGTCAGAACTTGAAGGCTTAGGAAGCTCAAAACTCGCTTGAACTATTTTCTCAAGGTAGTGTGGACCCTCTGAGGGGTATTTCTCAGCGACAACTTTTTCCGCTATTTGTCGATCGAATGCCAATAGGTACATAACGCTTGGAAGTCTCCCGACGGACTTGATCAACCGAAATACTTGGAGAGCTTCGTCTGGCAGGAGCCGATCGAGGTCGTCGATCACGACTAAGAAGCGGTGTGGCTGTTTGGAAAGGGCGTCTGAGAGTCGCGCTTGCTGCGCATTGAACCGCCCCGGGTTCTCCGGAGGCTCATTGGTTTGAGTCAGGCGGCGAGTTTCTCGGACTCCTCCAGGTCCGCAAAGTATCTGGCTTCAGCCTCGGCGGGCGGCACGTGGCCGACGGATGAGAGCAGCCGGCGGTGGTTGTACCAGTCGACCCATTCGAGCGTCGCGTACTCGACAGCTTCGAGCGTCCGCCACGGTCCGCGCCGCCAGATGACCTCGGCCTTGAAGAGCCCGTTGATCGTCTCTGCGAGCGCATTGTCGTAGCTATCGCCGACGCTGCCGACCGAGGGGACGAGGCCAGCCTCCGCCAACCGCTCGGTGTATTTGATCGAGACGTATTGCACGCCGCGATCGGAGTGATGGACGAGACCTCCGCCGACCGGACAGCGCTCGTGCAAGGCCTGCTCCAGCGCATCCAGAACGAAGCCCGCATGCGCCACGCGTGACACTCGCCAGCCGACAATCCGGCGGGCGAAGGCATCGATGACGAAAGCGACGTAGACGTGGCCCTGCCAGGTGGTGACATAGGTGAAGTCCGACACCCACAGCACGTTTGGCCGTGACGCAGAGAACTGCCGGTTGACGTGATCGAGCGGACATTGAGCCGCCTTGTCCGGCACCGTCGTCTTCACGGACTTGCCGCGGATGACGCCGGAAAGGCCCATTTTGTGCATCAATCGCGCGACCGTGCAGCGGGCGGTCTCGATCCCTTCCCGCAGCAATTGCCGCCACACCTTGCGGAGGCCGTAGACCTGGAAGTTCTCGTCATACACGCGGCGGATCTCCTCCATCAGCTCGGCGTCTCGCTTGGCGCGCGCCGATAGCCGCTCGGGCTCCCGGCGGCGGAGGGCGTGCTGGTGATAGGTCGACGGGGCGATCTCAATGGTTCGGCAGATCGGCTCGACCCCGTACGCTGACCGGTGCTCATCGATGAACGCAATCATGGCTTCCACCGGCGGTCGAGCTCCGCCTGGGCGAAATACGCAGAGGCCTTCCGCAGGATCTCGTTGGCCTGCCTGAGCTCGCGGTTCTCCCGCTCGAGCTGGCGCAATCGCTCCCGCTCGTCGGTCGTCGTGCCTGGCCGTTTGCCTTGATCGCGCTCGGCCTGGCGCACCCACAGCCGCAGCGTCTCGGGCTTGCAGCCGATCTTGGCTGCAATCGAGGTGATGGTTGCCCACTCGGATGCGTGCTCGGCGCGGTGCTCCGCAACCATGCGCACGGCCCGCTCACGCACCTCGGGCGAATGTCTTGGCTGTCTCGATTCTTTCATCATGGCTCCACTCTCTCAAGAGTTGGAGCCTCCGGCAAACCTGGGGCGGTTCACATCGACCGATTCGTCCCCTGTCAAAAGTTGATCCAGCGCGTCAGCGGCACCTTTGGCTATATCTACCAGTCCTCCCCCTCCAAGAGCGGTCAGGCCAGGTCCCAGCAAGTCTTTGGCTTTCAGTAAGCGCTTGGCTAGCCTCGTTAGTTCGTTTTGGGCTTGCTGCGGCAGAGTCGGCTTCAGCGCTCCAAAAAGCTCCTGAAGAAATGCTAGAGTAAGAGCCTCCTCGCCGCGAAACCACCAGCAGGCAAAAGTCAAGATTTGGATCGGAGGATCGGATGGGGAAGTTCCTAGGTGATGGGTAACAAGGTTGAGAACGCTGCTCTTGCCAGACCCCCAAGAACCATTGACGGCAAACACTGTGCCTTCAGGATTTGCAATATTCGAAATTGAACGAGCTAGAGCCCTTGCAAGCGGATCGAATCCGAATCGATCATGTTCAGGCAGGGAGATTGGGGTGTCATTGAAAGTCGCTGATTGCATGCACGATAGGCCATCACAAAGTTTGTGTCCGTTCAAGTGTTAGCGATCGCAGCGAGGTCGGACATTCCCGGGAAACGGACTTGTTTTCTCTCACTACACCCCCCAAAAAAACTTATCCCCACCTTTCCCACACCCCTCATACTCCTCCCCGGTCACCCGGTGAGGGGCGCTTCTGCAGAGGCGTTTGCCGAAGTCCGGGATGACACGGCGTCCGTTCGCGGCCGGTGACGCAGCCGGTCGCGCGCGGGGTATGCACCTTGTCCCGGGTGGGGTGAGACTCCCACCTCCGAAGCAGCTCGGCTGTTCAAGGTGGACAAGGCCAGCTCCGAAAACGCCGTCGCGGGGCGGTCGATTGCCGCCCGTTACTATTGGCTCGCGGCAACCGATCGCCCCGCGCAGCCCCTCGCCTGCCCCACTCCCGGCAACGGTCGCGTTGCGGGGCGCGGGCGGAGCGTTGGCTAAAGAGAAGCGAATGGCGAGGAGCGAATTGGGGACGCAAGCGAGGGGAAACCGGGAGCATGACACAGGAGACGCGATGACCGACATCCTCAACCGCATGCCCAACGACGTGCTCGCCGAGCGGCTGCCGCCGATGGAGCCGAAATTCCGGGCCGAGCTCATCGATCTCGCAAAGGCGGAGGTCTACAAGCTCGTCGTCGAGCGGGCTAAGGCGATGGGGGCGCAGGAGCGCGCGGCGCGCAAGAAGCGGCCGGGCGAGGCGCTGGCGGCGAGCATCGCCCGTGCCGAGCGGCGCATCGAGCGGCGGCTGCTCGCGATGATCGAGACATCGCTGAGGGCCGAGCACGGCGGCAAGAGCTGGAGCCGCCGTCAGGCGCTGAGCCGGCTCGCGGGATTGCGGCAATCCCGCAAGAAGCGCGCGGCGGCTCGGGCAGCGCCGCAGCCGTGAGCGGGGCGCGGGGTGAAGGCTCGATGCGGGCGTGGGGCGGCGGAAGCAGGGGTGTATCGGCCCGGCTGGCCAACCCCCAACGGCCGATCGCGGTTTTTGGTTTCGAGCACGCTTTCACGGCGACCCGGGGGCCACGTCGCCTGAACGGGCTCTACCGCTCCGTCACCTTCGCGCCGTCGGCGACGAGGTCGCTCGGATAGAGGAGGACGCGGTCGCCGGCCGAGAGGCCGTCCAGCACCTCCGCCACCTCGTCGTTGCGGTGGCCGATGGTCACCGGCGCCACGCGGGCCTTGCCGGCCTCATAGCGGTAGACGGCCCAGTCGGCGCCCGAGCGGAAGAGCGCGGCGATCGGCACGCGCAGAGCGCTGCCGCTCGACCAGGAGGCGATGTGGACGAACACGCGGAAGTCGTGGCCGAGCCGGGCGTAGGTTGCGGGCGGGCTCGTCAAGTCGATGAGGACGCGCACGCGCTGCTCCTCGATGCCGAGCGCGGACACCTTCGTGAAGCCCGCAGGCTCGATGCGGCGGAGCACGCCGGTGAGTGATCCGGCGCCTCCCCAGGCGACGATCTCGACGGAGGCGCCTTCGGCCACCTGCACGGCATCCGTCGAGAGCAGCTCGACGACGATCTCGAGATTGGCCGGGTCGCCGATCTCGAGGATGGGCGTGCCGGCGGCGATGTCGCGGGCGCTGTCGGCGAGCACCGCGAGCACGCGGCCGGAGGCTGGCGCCGTGACGGTGACGCAGCAGCCGGCGGTCGGGTCGGATGCCGCGCTCGTGCCGAGGCGGGCGACAAGCGCGTCGCGCTCGCGGCGGCGCATCTCGACGTTCGCGATGGCCGCGCTTTTGGCCGAGCGGGCGGCGATCGCCTTGTGCTCGGTCGCATCGAGCTGGCGGTCGGGGATGGTGCCCGAGCGGGCGAGACGCCGGGCGCGGGTGAGCTCGTCCTCGGCGAAGGCGAGCTCGGATTGCGCGGTCTCGAGATTGGCTTCTGCGAGCGTGACGGCGGCTTCCGAGGCCTTGAGGCTCGCTTCCAGCTCGGAGCGCGTGCGGGCATCGAGGAAGGGCGGCACGCTCGGCTCGATGGCGGCGAGCTGGGTCTTGCCGGCCTCGACCGGGTCGCCGGCTTTCACGCTCGGGCGCAGCATGTGGCCGGAGACGGGCGCCGAGACCGTGAAGATGTCCTTGATGCGGGTCTTGCCCTCCTCGTCGATGGTGACGGCCATCGGGCCCGTGGTGATTTGGGCGAGGTCGACCGGCACGGGCTTCGGCCACAGCGCCAGGACGAAGCCACCCACGAGCACGAGGCCGGCGAGCCAGAGGAGGATCCTGCGATTGAGCGTGGGCATGGTGGGTCAGTCCCGGGTCTTCAAGACGGCGATGAGGTCGAGGCGGTCGATGCGGAGCCGCACGATGACGGCCGCGATGGCGACGGCGGCGATGACGACGAGGCTCGCCTTGGCGTAGGTGCTGGCGTTGATGACGAGTTGCGCGCGGTAGAGGTCGCTGGAAAAGCCGCTGATGACGAGCCAGCCGAAGGCATATCCGAGCAGCCAGCCGAGCGGCTGGGCGAGGATCGTGACGGCGGCAAGCTCGACGATCAGCACGCGGGCGACCTCGGCGCGGGTGAAGCCGAGCACGCGCAGACTCGCAAGCTCGCGCGCCTGCTCGGAGAGCTGGATGCGGGCTGCGTTGTAGGCCACACCGAAGGCGACGATGATGGCGAGGCTGACATAGATGGAGACCATCGTGTCGATGTTGCGGGCGAGCGTCTCGCGGAATTTGGCGAGCGCCAGACGATGCAGCGCGATCGAGGCGATCGCCGGCGTCGCCTTGATGGCGGCGAAGAGCGCGGGCTCTTGCGCCTTGTCGTAGGCGATGTGCATAGCCGAGACGATGGGACCCTCGTCCATGAGGCGGTTGAGCTCGGTGATCGGCATGTAGGCCGAGAGGCCGAAGTCGGAGCGGATGACGCCGGCGAGCTTTACCGTGACGGCACGGCGTCTGCCCTCGAGCGGCACGATCTCGATTGGATCGCCGGCCTTGGCGTCGAGCAGCTCGGCAACGCGCTCGTCGATGACGAGACCGCCGGCGATGGCGACCGGTTGCAGCGAGCGGTCGATGACGCGGACGAGATCGGGATTTTCCGCCACGCCCTGCAGCGCGAGCTTGCGATGGCGCGACCCATGCTTGAGCTCCACCGATACGGCGCGGGTCGGCTCGACGCGCAGCACGCCCGGAAGCCGCGCGACGTCCTGGATGACGCGATCCTCGCGCGGCTCTGCCAGCGTGATCGTCGCGTCCTGCCGCTGGGTCACGAAGAAGCTCACGTCGATCATCTGCTCGACCGAGTCCATCGAGAACAGCGAGACGATCAGCAGCGAGGCGGCGAGCGCGAGACCGAGGCCGGTCATGGCGGTCCGGACCGGCATGCGCACGAGATGGCGGAGCGACATCATCGTGAGCTGGGACGCCTCACGGAAGAGACCGAGCCGCTCCACCGCCATCGGCTTGTAGCGGGCAGGCGCGGGCGGCTGCATCGCGACGGCAGGGGCGAGCGAGGCGGCGGCCCACACCGCCCGGATAGCGCCAGCAGCGGCGGCGAGCGCCGAAAGCGCGCCGGCGATCAGATAGAGATCGGGATCGCGCGTGAAGATGAGGAAGGGGAAGTGAAAGAACTCGGCGTAGAGCCGAGTCAAAGACAGCCCGAACCAGGTCCCGAGCCCATAGCCGATCAGAATGCCAATGACGGCGATCAGCAGCACCAATTCCAGATAGTGCGAGGCGATGCGCAAGCGCCCGTAGCCCAGCGCCTTGAGCAGCCCGATCTGCTCGCGCTCGAGCGCGATCAGCCGCGTCAGCGTCATATTGATGAGGAAGGCCGAGACCAGCAGGAAGATCGGCGGAATGATCCGCGCCATGGCATAGAGTTGCTTCAGCTCCGCATCGAGGAAGGCGTGGCTCGTCTTGTCCTTGCGCAGGCTTGCGCCGAGACCGCCGTAGCGCGCGGTCAGTGCATCGAGCCGCGCGAGCACATCCGCCTCGTTTGCGCCCGCGACGAGCTTCAGCGTCAGATCGTTGAACGCGCCTTTGTCGTCGTAGGCAGCTTCGAGCGCGGCCTGAGACATCCACAGCACGGCGAAACGTTTGTCGTCCGGCATGAGATCGCCCGGACCGATGGCGTAGATGTACTCCGGACTCAAGGCGATGCCGACGATTCTGAGGTCACGCTTGCGGCCGTTGAGGATGACGCCGAACCGGCTACCGATGATGAGCTTATGCGCTTTCACAAAGGGCTCCGCGGCGACGACCTCGTCGTCGCGCTCAGGCTCCGGCAAGCGTCCCGCGCGAAGGTAGAGGCGATTGAGCTTCTGGGCGCTCCGGTCGGGCAGCGAGGTGATGATCGCTGTCGCTGGCGTGGCGACGCCTTCCAGATCGAGCACGGCGCGCTCGACGATGCGTGGCTCGACGGTGAGCACGCCCGGAATGAGCGCGGCCTCGCCGGCCAACGAAAGCGGCGCCCGCGACACGCTCGTGAAGACATCGGCGAAATTGTTGCGCTCGTAGTAGGCGCGCCGCGTTTCGTCCAGCGAGCGATAGGCGCCGACGGCGAGCAGGAGTGTCGCCACCCCCGCCGAGATCACGAGCGCGATGGCCAGCGCCTGCGCCCAGAGGCGTCTCAAATCCCGGATGAGCTTGCGGTCGAGCGCGTGCATCTGGCCCTACCAGGAGATCGTCGCGGGGGCGAGCCGCGCCGTGTTCGTCGTGATCTCGGAGATGCCGCCGTCCAGGAAGGAGATGACGCGATGTGCGATGTCCTTAATGGCGGCGTTGTGGGTGATGACGACAGTGGTCGTGCCCAGGCGCTCGTTGGCGGCGATGAGGGCGTCCAGCACCTTGACGCCGGTCTTGCTGTCGAGCGCTCCCGTCGGCTCGTCGCAGAGCAGCACCTCGGGTTGCTTGGCGATGGCTCGCGCGACCGCCACGCGCTGCTGCTCGCCGCCGGAGAGTTCCGCCGGGAAATGGTTCATGTGGTCCCGCAAACCGACGAGCGCGAGTGCGTCCTCAGGTCTCATCGGATGCGAGGAGATTTCGGTGACGAGCGAGACATTCTCGAGCGCGGTCAGCGATGGGATCAAATTGTAGAACTGGAACACGAAGCCGACGTGCTCGCGCCGATAGCGGGTCAACTCCTCGTCGGTCGCACCCGAGATCTCGTGATCCTTGAAGCGGCATTCGCCGGAGGTCGGCCGGTCGAGGCCGCCCAGGATGTTGAGGAGCGTCGACTTGCCAGACCCCGACGGCCCGAGGAGCACGACCACCTCGCCTTGATAGAGATCGAGATCGACGTGACGCAGCGCCTGCACGGCGAGCGGACCGGAGCCATAGACTTTCGTCAGGCCGCGGGCGCGAAAGACGATGTCGGGGGAGCTGGCCATGCCACGATTACTCTACGGCGCATCAGGGCATTCTGCTTGATCGGGGTCAAGCCTCGGCGGCCGGGAGTGCGCGCCCATAGTTGTCCTCGAAGCGGACGATATCGTCCTCGCCCAAATAGGCGCCCGATTGCACCTCGATCAGGAAGGCCGGACGCATGCCCGGATTGGCGAGGCGATGCCGGGCGCCTACCGGCACATAGGTCGATTGGTTCTCGGCGAGCATCCTGACCTCGTCGCCGATCGTCACCGCGACAGTGCCCGACACCACGACCCAATGCTCCGAGCGGTGGACATGGCTCTGCAGCGACAGGCTCGCGCCGGGCTTCACCATGATGCATTTGACCTGGTAGCGGTCGCCCGCCGCGATCCGCTCGTACCATCCCCAGGGCCGATGCGCACGCCGATGGGCGACGGCCTCCTCGCGCCCCTCGCGCTCGAGCGCCTCGACGATCTCTTTTACGCGCTGCGACTCGTCGCGTGATGCGACGAGCACGGCATCGCGGGTGGCGACGACGACAGCATCCTCCAGTCCGACGACGGCAAGCGTGCCCTCCTCGGCATGGGCGAGGCAATTGCGGGCGTCGAGAAAGCGCACATCGCCGACGCCCGCATTGCCGGCCTCGTCCTTGCCGGAAATCTCCCAGACCTCGGACCAGGAGCCCAAATCGCTCCAGCCGGCGTCGAGCGGCACACAGGCCAAATTGCGCGCCGTCTCGATCAACGCATAATCGATCGAGATCGCCGGGCAGGTTTCGAGCGCGCGGCGATCGAGCCGCACGAAGTCGAGATCGGCGCGCGCCGCGCCCAAGGCCTCACGCGCGGCGCTGAGGATGTCCGGGCATTCGCGCGCCGCTGCCTCGATGATCGTCGCTGCGGAGAATAGAAAGATCCCCGCGTTCCACAGGAACCGGCCGCTCTTTAGGAACGCCTCCGCCGTGGCGCGATCCGGCTTCTCGACGAAGCGGGCAACGCGGCGAACGCGGTCTTCACCCGCCTCGATCTCGATGTAGCCGTAGCCGGTATGGGGACGATCAGGTGGCACGCCGAAGACGACGATGTCTCCGGTCCGCGCTGCCGGGACGCCCTGCATGACCGCATCGCGAAAGGCCAAGGGATCGGCGATCGCGTGATCGGAGGGGACGAGCAGCACGAGCGCGTCGTCCCCGCCATCGCGCCCGACCATCAAGGCGCCGACGAGCGCGGGCAGCGCCGTGTTGCGGGACACGGGCTCGAGCAGGATCGACTTGGCCTCGAGCTTCTGCTCGCGCAGCTGCTCGGCGACGATGAAGCGATGCTCCTCGTTGGCGATGACGAGCGGCAGAGCGAAGCCCTTCTGCAGCAACCGCAACGCCGTGTCCTGGAACAGGCTCACCGGCGACAAGAGCTTCAGAAACTGCTTGGGGTAGGCGTGACGCGACAGCGGCCACAGGCGCTTGCCGGAGCCTCCGGACAAGATCACCGGCTGTACGGTGATGCTCTGGGGGGAGCTGGATTTGAGGGGCGAGGGAGCGGTCTTCATCTCGCGGCCAGTGTGACGGAGCCTTGCCGTCCGCTCAAGCCCGGGGGTTGCCTACTCGCGCCGCGGATTGACGGTCCGGCGGATGTGCTCGGAGAGGCGCGACCGCCGCTCCGGCGTGGCGGGAGTCTCGGGGACGGGTGCCACCTCCGGATCGGGGTAGAATTTCGCCGAGCGCAGGTCGTCGAGCGCGAGCAGCTCCATGTGGTCGCTGTCGGTCTTCTGGACGAGATAGAGCGCGCCGGCCTTGCCGAGGATGCGGCCGGTCATGCGGCCAAGGCCGCCTCCAACCTCGAATTTGAGACCAACCAGCGCGTCCTCGCTCATCAGGCTACTCCTGTCGCGACACCCCGGCTAATTTCAGTCGCATCTACAATGCGAATCGAGGGGCATCAACCTCGCTGTAGCCATACAGCCAGTCATAGGCGGAAAGGAGACGTTTGCCGCCCAAGGTTGACAAGGCGAGGTCGCGGGCCTGGCCGAGCGGTCCGGACAGGTGGAAAGACCAGGCGTTGCGGGCGGAGGCCTTAACCACGCGATCGGCCCGCGGCCGGCGCCGGGCGGCCACAGCCCGCCAGAGGGCCTCGAAATCGGTGCTGCCGGACGACAGGGCGCTACCGATCGCCCAGGCGTCCTCGAGCGCCATAGCCGCTCCCTGGGCGAGGAACGGCAGCAAGGGATGCGCCGCATCGCCGGCGATCAGAATGCGGCCGCGCGTCCACGGGGCCGTCTCGGGGCGCTTGTAGAGCGCCCAGCGCAACCAGCCTGGCACTCGCTCGAGGATCGTGCCGAGCCGGTCCGGCCAGGGCGCCGCGGCAAGCAACGCCTCCTGCTCGCCGGCCACATCGAACCCCTCCTCGAGCAGGGTTTCACTCAGGACGACGATGAGGTTGAGGGCCTTGCCGCCGCTGATGGGATAGAGGACCGCGTGTGCCTCGGGCAGCATCCAGAGCTCGACGCCCTCGACCTTCGGGCCCGGCACCTTCTCCATCGGCAGCACGGCGCGCCAGGCCGTCAGCCCCGAGAACACCGCTTCGACCGCGGTCGAGCCTTCGGGCAGCACCGCATCACGCACGGCCGACCACAGGCCATCGGCGCCGATGAGCCCAACTCCCACTGCATCGCCACCCGTGCGGTCGTGAATACGGACGCGCTTCCCTTCCTCGGCAACGGCATGCGCCCGGAAGCCGAAGGTAACCTCGATCCTCGGCTCGGCGCCGACGGCGTGTGCGAGCGTGCGGTGAAGATCTTGCCGATGCAGGCACCAGTATGGCGCCCCATAGCGGCTGCGGGCGTGCGCGCCCAGCGGGATCTCCGCGACCGGCTGAGTGCGGCGCCCCGCCATCACACGGATCGACGGCGGCGCGAACGCTTGGTTGGCGAGCGCGTCGGCAAGACCGAGCGCCTGCAGAACCTTCACGGCATGCGGCCCGAGTTGGAGACCCGCACCGGTCTCGTAGAAGGCGGGGCGGCTTTCGAGCAGCTTCACACGCCGCCCGGCACGCGCGGCCGCGAGCGCTGTCGCCAAGCCGCAGATGCCAGCTCCGGCGATCAGCAACGGCTCGGAAACGTCGGTCGTCAGGCGGCCTTCTCCGTGGTTGTATCGATGCAGCCTGCGGGATCCGTCTCCAGCTCGCCGAGCTCGGGCCGGTAGACGTAGAGGGTCGAGCAATAAGGGCAGATGATCTGCGTGTCGCGCCCCATGTCGAGATAGACGTGGGGATGGTCGAACGGCGCGCGCGCACCCATGCAGTTGAGCTCCCGCACACCGACGGAAATCTGCTGGACGCCCTGGTCGTTGGCGAGATGCGGCACGGCATGCTGGGCCATCTTGACTTCCTCTAGGAACCTGTCTCCCTGCCGGCCGATATAGCTGCTTTGGCCGATCGTTGGTAGCGCCCTTAGGGCGCGGCATCCGGTCAGCCGTTCCGCGCGGAGCGCCCATGCCGGTTTTCGACTCCGATGGCCTCGCCATCGCGTATCTCGACGAGCCGGCGGAGGGGGCACCAGGCGAGCCCATCCTGCTGATCCACGGCTTCGCCTCGAACGCCAAGGTCAACTGGGCCGACACCAGCTGGGTGAAGACGCTGACACGCGCCGGATACCGCGTCGTCGCGATCGACAATCGCGGCCACGGCGACAGCGCCAAGCCGCACGACAGCGACCTCTATGGCGCACCTCTGATGGCCGAGGACGCGCGCCGCCTGCTGGACCATCTCGGCATACCCAAGGCCCACGTCATGGGCTACTCGATGGGGGCGCGCATCACGGCGTTCCTGACGCTCGCCCACCCGGACCGGGTCGCAACGGCGGTCTTCGGCGGCTTGGGCATCAACATGGTGCGGGGGGTCGGCGGCGCACGCCCCATCTCGGCCGCCTTGCTCGCCCCGTCGATCGACGACGTGACGAACGAGACCGCCCGCTCCTTTCGCGCCTTCGCCGAGCAAACCCGAAGCGATCTCAAAGCGTTGGCCGCCTGCATCCTGGCCTCGCGAGACAAGATTTCGGCCGAGTCGCTCGCTCAATTGAAGGCGCCGGTGCTGGTCGCCGTCGGCAGCGAGGATGTGATCGGCGGGCCGGCGGCGGAGCTTGCTCAACTGATCCACGGTGCCGAGGCTTTCGTTATCGAAGGGCGCGACCATATGAAGGCGGTGGGCGACCGGAGCTACAAGGACGCGGTTCTCGCGTTTTTCCGCAGCCACCCTTTGGCATGAGACTTGGATGATCCCGTCACCGGGCTGGCATAACGCTACGTTACAGGTCCGACAACGAGACGTTGATTATTCTTAACCACCAGCCGTGCTAGAAGAGCGGTTCGATCAAGGAGCTAGGGCATGGCGAGCATCACCAAAGCGGTCGTCGAAGGCATCGACCGGTGCGATCCGGTCTGGACGCGCGTTCGCGAGGAGGCTGCCGCGGCCATCACCCGCGAGCCGGCGCTCGGTGGTTTCATCTACGCGACCATCCTCCACCACAACGCGCTCGAAGAGAGCATCTGCCACCGGCTCTCGCAGCGGCTGACGCATCCGGACGTCGACGCCGGTCTGCTCTACGATATTTTCGACGAGCTGCTCGACGCCGAGCCCGAGCTCGGTGCCTACTTTCGCGCCGACCTCCTCGCCGTCGTCGATCGCGATCCCGCTTGCAACCGGCTGATCGAGCCCTTGCTCTATTTCAAAGGTTTCCACGCGCTCGAGACACACCGCTTTGCGCATTTGCTCTGGAAGGCCGGCCGGCGCGACTTCGCGTTGTATCTCCAGAGCCAATGCTCGCGTGTCTTCTCTATAGACATACATCCGGCGGCGCGGATCGGCCGCGGCATCTTCATCGATCACGGCCATGCGCTCGTGATCGGCGAAACCGCGGTGGTCGGCGACGACGTGTCCATGCTGCACGGCGTGACGCTCGGCGGCACCGGCAAGGAGAGCGGCGACCGTCACCCCAAGATCGGCAACGGCGTCATGATCGGCGCTGGCGCCAAGGTGCTCGGAAACATCACGATCGGCGGCTGCTCGCGCATCGCGGCGGGCAGCGTCGTGCTCAAGGACGTGCCCCCGCGCACGACGGTTGCGGGCGTGCCCGCGCGCGTCATCGGCGAGTCGGATTGCCAGGATCCCGCGCGCACCATGGACCAGATGTTCGCCCGCGACAGCGCCGGCAACGGCAAGTAGTGCGCAATCCGAGTTTCCGTATCCGTTTATCTGCTGTGACAACAGTGCGCAGCAGACAATTGATTTGCAACAATACTGCATTGCTCCCTACGTATTACTGCTGATATACGTAATGGAGCCTCGCTGGTCGAGGGTTCGGTCAGCCCGCAGAAATTGGAAAAGACATGAAGCGCGAAGAGATCGTCCGCCTGGAAAAGTATCTTCGGAAGACTTTTCGGCTCGAGGCAATCGAGGTCCGGCAACGTCCGAAGAAAGACGACTCGGCCGAGGTCTACATCGGTGACGAATTCATCGGCATCATGTTCCGGGACGACGAGGACGACGAGCTGTCCTATCAGTTCCAGATGGCGATCCTGGGCTACGATCTCGACGGCGTCTGACGCCGCATCGTTCCTCCGCGGATCAGGGCTGCCGGCTCTGCGACTTGCGCGATGCCGTTGAACGGCTCTTTACTTGGCTGACACACCGCAGCCAAGGAGCGCTCATGCCCTGCTATCGCCTCGACGGCATCTCCGTCACGCTTCCCGCGAGCGGCCGGTATTGGATCGCGCCCACAGCGATCCTCGTCGGCAATGTCGCGCTCGAGGAGGACGCCAACATCTGGTTCGGCGCCGTGCTGCGCGGCGACAACGAGCTGATCCGCGTCGGCAGGGGCTCCAACATCCAGGACGGCTCGGTCCTCCACACCGACATGGGCTATCCGCTCACGATCGGCCCCGGTTGCACGATCGGCCACATGGCCATGCTGCACGGCTGCACGATCGGCGAGAACAGCCTGATCGGCATCGGCGCCGTGGTGCTGAATGGCGCCCGCATCGGCCGCAACTGCCTGATCGGCGCAAAGGCGCTCATCACCGAGGGCAAGGAGATCCCGGACAATTCCCTCGTCATGGGCGCGCCCGGCAAGGTGGTGCGCACGCTCGACGAGAAGGCGATCGAAGGACTGAAGGAGTCCGCCCATCACTATGTCGAGAACAGCCGCCGGTTCTCGACGGGGCTCGCCGTGCAGGGCGCGTAGCGCAAACCGCAAAAAAAGAGCCGGCACTCTTGCGAGGCCGGCTCAGTTGCAGCTCCGGTGCGGGGTCGGGGATGGCAGGGTGAGGGGCACCAGAACTGATCTCGAAATCGTCGCTTGCTCCATCAATTGTCCGGAGGCGAGGCGACGGGTGGCTGCACCAGGCGATTGGCCGGCGCGAGCGACATCCAGATCATGGGGCTCAAGTAGGACTGGCGCTTGATGAAGCTGTAGCCCGTCTCGTGCCAGAGGCGGATCGCCTCGAAGCGATTGTCGAGAATGTAGTCGCCGCGGCTCGTGCGGGCCGTCAGCACGGCATGACCCTGGCCGGCTTCGTCGCGCACCACGGTGACGAGCACGCTGCCCTGCGGCCAGCCGCGCTCGATGAGCATCTTCTGCTTCAAGAGCACATAGTCTTCGCAGTCGCCGCTCGAGCTCGGCAGCGTCCAGTATTCGGTCGTGCCGTAGAGATCGAGGTCGCTGACCGGTTTCACCGTGCGGTTGACGACCTGGTTCACCTCGGTCAAGTCCTGCCACTGCCGGGCGCCGAGGACCACGCGATCGGTGAGATCGTTGCGCGCCTTGCATTGGTCGCCCGAGCGGGCACAGAACGAGAGAAAGCCGGACGGCGGCTCGGAGCGCGTGTAGACCCGCATGTAGGAGGCGACCGCGGTGCTGACGCTCGCAGCACCGGCAGCGGACGCGACACCCGTCGCGAAACCCGCGACGGCCACCGTCATGACACTTACTCTGCGCACGAGCCGCAACATACCAACCCCCAACCGACACTCCGCAACATACGCGAAATGACTGTCTTTCTCGCAAAGGCAGGATGCCGATTACGAGATTAATTCTCCTCTAATCTTGACGTTTGTTGACGATAATTTTCTGAAATCTTCGTTCAGCTGCATAGGCACAAGCAGAGGCGGCGGCGAATGCTTCGCCACCGTCGCAAGCCGATCCCGCGCTGCCGATTTCAGCCGAAATGGCGCCTGAGCGCGGTCGGGTTCTGGATGTCGAGGAAGCGCAGGCCGACCCCGTCGTCGGCATGGCGGACGACCTTCGCGCGCAAACGGCCGAGCACGACCTCGGTGCCGATCGGCGGACGCGCCGCAACGTCGACGGCCGCACCTGAGATCGAGACGTCGATGATCTGGCACGGCACCTGTGTGCCGTTGGGCAGCGTCAGGCTCGAATGGACATTCGTCGGCTCGATGCGCTCGTGACGGCGCGCCTCGGGGATGCCGAGAGCGGCGCGGTTGATGAGCCAGGTGAGCTGGGCGGCGAGCTTCTCGCGCCGGTGCGAGGAGCCGCTGAAAATCATCGCGAAGCCGCCACCGGGAAGCAAGCGGGCGACCGGGCCCTCGATGCGGCCGATCTCGTCGAAATAGGCGATGATCGTCTCGCCCACCTCGACAGTCTCGGAGCAGACGATGGCCGCGTCGCCGACGGATATATTGATGAGCCGGCAGGTGTGCTCGGTCTTGTCGGCCCGCATATAGCGGCCGAGGCAATTGATCTCGATGCGCTTGTAGCGGCGCAGGTCCGCCCGGATACGCGCCCGCGGGCTGCGTGCCTCGAGATCATGGTCCGGCGGGAAGAAATCTTGTGCGTTCATACTCGTGCCCCGAGGCCGCGCAATGAAAGCGCAGCTCGCCCATCGTCAGTTGCCACGCACTATGGCCCTAGGCACTTTAAGATCGCCTTAATGGCAGCTGGAAACGTGTCTCAGTGAGAAACAGTCACAAATATCTGGTTGGTAATAGAGTCACGCATAGTGCCGGACGCGACGGCAGTCCGGATCTGCCGTCGCGATACAGCATGCTTGCCGCTAAACGGCGATCTCGATCTCGGCCTCGACCTCGACGGGGATGTCGAGCGGCAGCTCGGCCATGCCGACGGCCGAGCGGGTATGGGCGCCCTTTTCCTTGCCGAACAGCTCGATCACGAGATCGCTGAAGCCGTTGATGACGGGCGTCGTGCGATTGAAGCCCGGCGCGCAGTTGACCATGCCGAACACGCGCAGCCATTGCGTCACGCGGTCGAGATCGCCGATGGCGCGCTTGAGATCGCCCAGCACCGACAGGCAGACGAGCTTGGCGCAAGTGTAGCCCTGCTCCTGCGTCAGCTCGCGGCCGAGCTTGCCGAGCGGCTTGCTGATCGAGCCGTCCGGATCCTGCGGCGCGTGGCCGGAGATGTAGACGCGGTTGCCCCGCACGAGCACGGGCACGAACGGCAGCGATAGGCCGGGCGGCACCTTGAGCGGCTCCGGCAGGTAGAGCCCCATCTGCTTGAGCTTGGCTTCGATGGCGTGCGCCATGGGCGTGATCCTTTCTGTTGGTCTTTGGGTTCGCTAGCTGTAGCGGCGATCGATGCGGAAGGGCGAGAGGTCTATGCTCGTCGGCCGCTCGCTCACGGCCTCGGCGAGGAGCTTGCCGGTGATGGCGCCGGTTGTCAGCCCCATGTGACTGTGGCCGAACGCGTAGAAGGCATTCGCGAAGTTGGGAGAGCGGCCGAGCACGGGCAGCGAGTCCGGCGTCAGTGGCCGTTCGCCGAACCACTCCGTCATGCCCTCGGTATTGAGGCCGGGGAGCACGCGCTTGCCCCAGGTCGCGACCATCTTCGACTGGCTCCAGTCGGGTGGCGCGTCGATGCCGGGGAAGGCCGAGGCGCCGACGATGCGCACGCCCATGTCCATGGTCGTGATGGCGATCTTGGCCATGCCGACGACGACGAGGTGGCGCGTCTCGACGCCGGCGTTGGGGATCGTCACGTGATAGCCGCGCTGCGCCTCGAGCGGCACGCGGCTGCCGAGCTTGGCGGCGAGCTTCGCCGACCACGCACCACAGGCGATGACGACGGCGTCGCAGGCATGACGGCCGCGGCTCGTGAGCACGGCGCGCACGCCGTCGGGCCCCTTGTCGAAGTCGAGCACCTCCTCCTCGAGCACGGTGCCGCCTCTGGTGCGCAGCATATCCGCGAGCCCCGCCGTCACCTTGTAGGGATCGCGCACGTAGTGCCAATCGGGCTCGAGCACGGCGGCTTTCCAGTCGCGCGACACGGCGGGCTCGACCTGCCTCAGCTCATCCTGCGAGAGCTCGTGGAACGTGAGCCCCTTCTCTTTGCGCCCGTTCCAGAACGGACGGTCGACCTCGAGGCCGGCGCGGTCGCGGTAGATCCACAAGCCGCCGTCGCCACGCACGAGCGGCATCAGTCCGGCGTCCTCGAACAAGGGCTTCCAGGCGTCGTAAGCGGGCGGCATGAAGGCCGCGAGCGCCTCCGTGCAGGCCTTCACGCGCTCGGGCCGGCAGTTGCGCAAGAAGTGAAAGAGGAAAGGCATCATGAATGGCATATGCCGCCAGCGCAGCGACACCGGACCTTCGGGATCCATGTAATACTTGATATACTTCTTCAGGAGGCCGGGCATCGCCAGCGGCAGCACGAAGGTCGAGGCGATGCCGCCGCCGTTGCCGAAGGAGGTCGAGCGGCCGGGCGGCAGCCGATCGATGACCGTCACCTTGTGGCCGGCGCGCTGCAGATAGCTCGCGCAGCCCATGCCGACGACGCCCGCTCCGACGACGATGACGTTCTTGCCCATGCGCCCGCCTCCGAGAGCTGACATCCTACGCGGCTGCCGGACGCCGCCAAAGCCGCGCCGTGCCGACCCTGCTCTCGACCGGGTGCATGCCTAAAGGGCGATGCTCGTCAGCCGGCTGCCTTCGCCCGGCGCTCGGCCGCGGCCTGCCTCAGGAAACCGATGATGTCGTCCATGGCCGAGCCTTGCCCGAACACGGCATCGACGCCGAGGGACAGCAGCTCCTGCTTGTCGCCCGGAGGCACCAGGCCGCCGACGATGAGCAGCGGGTCGAGCGCCTGATCCTTCATGTCGCGGACGATCTCGCGGACATACGGCTTGTACTCGCCCGAGATGCTCGAGATCGCGACGACGTCGGGGCCCTCCTCGAGGGTCGCGTTGACGATGCTCGCCGAGGTCTGGAACGGCCCGAGGTAGATCACCTCCATGCCCGCATCGCGCAGACTGCGGGCGACGAACTTCGCGCCGACGTCGTGCAGGTCGAGGCCGACCTTGGCGAGCAGGACACGGATCGGATGCTGGCTCATGATCAATCCTCAGACCGTGCTGCCTTCGGCGATCTGGCCGACGGGATCGTAGGCGAGCCCGTGGGCGACGCGGATCGTGCCCAGCACCTCGCCGACGGTGGCGCCCGCCGACGCCGCGGCCGTCATGGCCGGGATCAGGTTCTCGCGCTCCGACTGCGCCCGCGCTTTGAGATCGGCGAGCGCGGTCTTGACGGCGGCGCGATCACGGGATGCGCGATGCACACGCACCGACCGCACCTGATCGGCCGAGGGCTCGGGATGCGTGCCGCGGAAGGACAGGAGGCGATCCTCCTCGGGAGGAATGGTGTGGCAGTTGAGGCCGACGACCGGGCGCTGGCCCGAGGCGATCTCCGATTGCAGCTTGAACTGCATCTGCTCGATCAGTCGCCTGAGCCAGCCGCTTTGTGCCGCTTTCACCATGCCGCCCTGCTGCTCGATCTCGTCCATGACGGCGAGCGCTCGGGCCTCGACCGCGTCGGTGAGCGATTCCACATACCAGGAGCCGCCGAGCGGATCGGCGACGTTGGCGACGCCGGCTTCGAGCGCCAGGATCTGCTGCGTTCTGAGCGACACCCGCGCGGCCTCCTCCGACGGCAGGTCGACGGGCTCGTCGAAGCCTGAGAGATCGAGGCCCTGACAGCCGCCCAAGATCGCCGCCAGCGCCTCGACCGTGCTGCGGGCGATATTGTTGGCCGGCTGCGGCGCCACCAGCGAGGAGCCGGCCGTATGCACCGCCAGCGTCAAGCGGCAGGTGCGGTCCTCCTTGGCGCCGAACTCGTCGCGCATCATCCGGGCCCAGATGCGGCGCGCGGCGCGGAACTTGGCGACCTCCTCGAAGAGATCGATATGCGCCGCCGAGATGAGCAGGATGCCCGGCCCGAACTGATCGACGGAGAGGCCGCGCTTCATCGTCTCGCGGATGTAGGTGCGCGCCATGGCGATGGCGACGCCGATCTCCTGGGGCGCATCGAGCCCGCTTTCGCGCAAATCGTAGGAGTTGACGGTGATGGCGTGGAAACCCGGCACGTGCCGCGCGCAATGCTCCATCATGTCGATGCAGAGTCTCAAGCCGAGCTCGATCGGCGTGCCGGCGTCGTAGCTGGTGTGCGTCGCCTGCAAGGGATCGTTCTGGAAGGAGCCGCGCAGCGAGGTGAGCGGAACGCCGCGACGTCCGGCGACGCTGAGCAGCTGGCCGAACAGAACGGTCGCAGCGACACCCGGCACCGAGAACGAGGCCGTCACTGCGGACAGATCGATGCCGGCCAGCATGCGATCCATATCCTCGACGCTGGCGAGCGGCACGCCCTGCGTTCCGGCGGAGCGCTCGCCAAGCGGATGATCGCTGTCGAAGCCGAGCTGCGTCGGCGTGTCGGGGACGATCGCCAAGCCCGTCTGGCCGTTGGCGATCAGGTAGCGCAAACGCGCGTTGGTCGCCTCGGGCGTATCGAGCCCACAGAGCTGGCGCGTGATCCACAGCCGCTTGCGGTACATCTCCGGGTGCCCGCCGCGCGTGAAGGGAAATGTGCCCGGATCGCCGAGCTTCTCACGGTAGCTTTGGCCGGCCTCTTGCGGCCCATAGCTCACGTCGAGCGGCAGCCCCGACCACGATTGACTCGAGGCACGATCACGATCCGTCATGCTGTGGCTTTCCGGGGATCTGCGACTGTCACGCCGGCGAGTATCGGCGAGGCGAGCGCACCGTTCCAGGGCTACGCGCGCACTGCTGACCTGTCGTCAGATTATGCCTCGGTGGCGAGCCGGCACCCTCACGGCTTCGACGGCGGCGGCTCGCTGGTGCTGAGCCCGCCCTCGTAGACGCGGAAGCTGCGGCGCTCGCTGTGAACGACGCGGGAATGCCGGGGGCCCCGCAGGAATGGCGACTGACGGTCCGAGCGCTCGAGCAGCGCGTGCGGCCGCCCGTCGGGCCAGACGAGGTTGAAGGTTTTCAAGCGCAGGGTGACGACGGGCTCCTGTCCGAGCCAAGCGGGGGCCGCGCTGACGGCGAGGCTGCCGAGCACACGGCTGATCTCGAGACCCGTATGGACGAGCGGCAGCAGAAGCATCTCGAGCCGCACCGAGCGCTCCAGGCGATCGCGCGCCTCCAGAGTAAGGATACCCGCGGCGCCTTCCCGGCACACGCTCTCGAGCACCCGCTCCATCGCCTCTTGATCCGCCTCGTCCAGCATCGTCGAGAGACTGGCGCCGCGAAACTCGCGGCCGAACACCTCGCAAATGCGCGTGCCTGCCAGGCGAAACACGTACTCGGCACGCGACAGCCGCTCGAGAATGAAGGTCTCGGGCAAGATGCCGGTGATGCGCGATGGCTCGATATCGAAACGCCGGGGGGCGACACGATCGCCCCTGACGTCGTTCCAGTAAGCGTAGAGCAACTGGCTCGTTCGCTCTTTCATGGTCCCCTTCCCTACCCACTGACACGCATCTCGGGCGCCCGGACCTCGTACCGGGGCTCCGACCTGTCCCAACCTGGGACGGTCCGTCGCCGGGGCGCCTCGACCCTCGGTAGGGAGGGAGCAGGATGCGTGCCACGCATGGGCTGAGGAGAGGCCTCACGGCCGCGCTTGCCAGCCATCGTGAACGGGGCGAAGATGCTCATGAGAGCGAGAGATTGCGGCCTGGCGAACGAGGGCCATTTCTGCTCAGGCGCCCATGCTTTTGGTGGGCCCAAGGCCGGCCCCTCCAGGCCCCGATGCAGCGATCTTGCCGGGAAACGAGAGAGGAGACAGAGCGTGAATATTGCCAACGTCCTCCGCTTGAAGGGTCGTGACGTCGCGACCGTCCACCCGCATGTGACCCTCGAATCCGCCGCCGCGATACTGACCGAGAAGGGCATCGGCTCGCTCGTCGTCGTCGACATGGCGAGCGAGCCGGTCGGCATCCTGTCGGAGCGCGACATCGTCCGCGCCATCGCCCGGATCGGCTCGAAGGCGCTGTCGCAGACGGTCGAGAGCATGATGTCGCGACCGATCGTCGTCTGCCGCGAGGCGGATACGATCGACGAGGTGATGGGCCAGATGACGGCCCGCCGCTTCCGTCACTTGCCGGTGATGGAGGGAGGCAAGATCGTCGGCATCATCTCGATCGGGGACGTCGTCAAGCACCGGATCGCCGAGACGGAGATGGAGGCCGCCGCCATGCGGGCCTACATCACGACGGGCTAAAGTGCCGTAGGGCGGACCGAGCCTTCGCGAAGTCCGCCGCCGCATCGTGGGTGGGTGTGATGGCGGACTTCGCCCTGCTCAGTCCGCCCTTGTTATATCAACCTCTGCTATTCTCACGCCGTTCCTCAAAAGGAACGCTCTGCCGCAGACGGCCATCCGCGGCAGAGCCGCTGGTGATCGGATCGTGTCCGCCCTGAGCCGCTTCTGGCTGCTTCGTAGCTCGATCGCACCAGTGTCTTCATCTGGCCCGCATGGTTGCCCGAACTTTCAGGTTCGCTAACAAGGCAGGGACGACGAAGATGCGCCAATCTACCACCACCGCCGGCATCGATACAGGCAAACATTCCCTCGATGTCGCCCTCGATACCTCCGACAAAACCCTCAAAGCCGACAACTCGCCCGAAGGCTGGCGCCAGATCGCCCGCTTCCTCAAAGCCAACAACGTCCGCCGCGCCGCCATCGAAGCCTCCGGCGGCTACGAGCAAGGCGTCCTCGCCCATCTCAGAGACCAAGGCCTCACCGTCCTCCATCTCCAGCCCATGCAGGTCAAGGCCTTCGCCCGCTACACCCTCAAGCGGGCCAAGAACGATCGCCTCGACGCCCGCCTCATCGCCCAGTGCGCCGCCCGGCTGAAAGCCCGCAAAGCCCCTGATAAACGCCTCGCAAAGCTCGCTTCCCACCTCACCTACATCGAGCAGATCGAGGAGGACATCGTCCGCTTCCAGGGCCGTCTCGAGCACACGCGAGACCCCCGAATCAAAGCCGATATCCGCAAGCACATCGTTGCCTTCCGCGATCTCCTCAAAGCCGAGAAGAAGCAACTTGCCGCCGAGCTCAAAGCGAGCCCCGACCTGGCGCGCCGCCTCGACCTCGTCCGCTCGATCCCCGGCATCGGCGAGCGGACCGCCCTCGCCCTCGTCATCCGCATGCCCGAGCTCGGCGAGATCTCGCGCGAGGAGGCGGCAGCGCTGGCTGGCCTCGCCCCCTTCGACGACGACAGTGGCAAGCACAACGGCCATCGCCACATCGCCGGTGGACGCGCGCGCCTGCGCCGCTCCCTCTACGCCGCAGCCTTCCCCGCCGCATTCCACTGGAACACGGCCCTCATCGACCTCTACGCCCGCCTCACCGCCCGCGGCCGAACCCACAAATCCGCCCTCGTCGCCTGCGCCAGAAAGCTCCTCGTCTACGCAAACACAGTCGTCCAGCGCGGCACACCCTGGCAGACAAAAACAGCATCAACATAATGGTTGCTACACAGCGATCCAATCGGCGCCAGCCTAATCCTTGCTCGGCGCCACGTCGCCGCGATCGACGCGGTTCGAGAACTCGGTCGCCTGCCCCGACGCCAGCACCTGCGCCTGGCCGACCCAGTTCTCCTTCTCGATCCGCCCAGGCATATCGAGCGCCTCGCTGAAGCGCGCGATGTCCGCCGCCGTCCAACGGGCGACGTCGACGTAGGTCCGCACGCCCATGGCGTTGAGCCTGGTCTCCGTTGCGACGCCGACGCCGCGGATGCGCTTCAAATCGTCGGGCGCTCCGTCGGACACCGGCGCGGCGGCAGGTGCCGGCGCCGCCGCGATCGGGACGGCGCCCTGCCTCTGCCGGCGCGAGTATTCCGTTTCGCCGCCGCGGGCCAGAATCATCGCCTGCTCGACCCAGTTCTCCTGCGCGATGCGGGGGCCGGTGTTGAGCACGCTCGACGCCTTGTCGACCGCCTGCGGCGACCAACTCGCAATCTGAGCGAAGCGGTTGACGCCGAGCGCATTCAACTGCCGCTCGATCTCCGGTGTGATGCCCCGGATGCGCTTCAAATCGTCCGGCTCGGGCTTGTGCGGGGCTGCGGGCTTGGCGGCCGTCTGTACCGGTGCGGCGGCCGGAGCAGGCATCGTGGCAGCCGGGACGACCGCAGCCGCTTGCGCGGCTTGCGGCTTGGACGCGGCGGCCGGCGCAGGTGTCGCGAGCGGCTTCAGAACGATCTGGCCTGCAGCTGCCGAAGCGGTAGCCACAGCCTCGGCGGCGGCCGGCGCTTTGGCCGGAGCTTTGACGGCGCCCGGCACGACCGGCGGCTCGACGCGGCGTCCGATCTCGGCCGCACTCGCGGCCACCGCGCTCGCCGCCTTCTTGGGATCGCTCGTCGGATCGCGCGGTTTCACCTCTGCCGAGACCATGCCCTGCTGCTCGACCTGGGTCGGCGACACCGGCATCCAGGTGTCCTTCGGGCTCGCCAGAACCTCCTTGCGGTCGACGCGGCGCGAGAACATGGTCTCGCCGCCGGCCGCCAGGATCGCCGCCTGCTCGATCCAGTTCTCATGTGTGATGCGGATATCGGTGCCGATGCTGGCGCCGATGCGATCTACATCGGTAGCCGACCATCCGACGAGGTCGCGGTAGCGCGTGATGCCGAGCGCATTGAGCTTGCGCTCGATCTCCGGGCCGATGCCCTTGATGCGCTTGAGATCGTCCTGCACTGGCGCCGGCGGGGCGACCGGTGCGGCCACCACGGGCGCTGCTGCCACCACCGGTGCGGCGGCCCCGGCGGGCGCGAGCTTCTCGGCCAAGGCGGCGCGGATCGCCTCGGCGGTCAGGCCCGGATCGACAGGTGCGGCGGGTCGAGGCGGCGTCTCCGGCGCGCGCGGCGTCTCGGCCACACGCGGCGCCGGCGCGTCCTCACCTTCGAAGGCCCGGCGCAATCGGCCACTCGGCTCGGGCTGCGGCTGTGGCGCGCGCGCGACCACGGGAGCCGGTCTCGGCTCCGGCGCGACAGGAGGCAGGACGATCTGCGGCGCCGTCGCCATCGCCTCGACGGGTTGCGGCTGGATGCGGCGGAACCAGCAGCCGAACAGGCAGCCCGTCGCATAGGCGAGCAGCATCAGCAGCAGCGCCTGTATGGAATACCAGAGCGCACCCGGCTCGTTCAGCCAATCCGTGTACATGGTCATGGGCGTGGTCCTATCTGTCCTCGACGCGCTGGCAGGAGAACCAGCCCCACACGGCGCCGAGCACGAAGGCGGCGAGCAGCCAGGGCCAGAGGCGGTAGGCTAGGTAGTCGAGACCCATCAGATAGCTCATGTCACGCACTCCTTGGCCCCTGCCTCAGCGCAGGCTGACCACGAACTCGATACGGCGGTTTTTGGCCTTGCCGGCCCGGCGGCGGTTGGAGGCGACCGGATCGGTCTCGCCGTAACCGATGGCCTTGAGCCGGTCGGCGTCGGCGCCGATCGAGACCAGGAAATCGACGACCGCCTGCGCGCGCTGCTCCGACAGACGCTGATTGTAGGCGGCAGCGCCGTCTGAATCGGTGTGGCCGGCGATTTGAATGCGCGCATCCGGACACCGCTCCATGACCTTGATCAGCGGCTCGAGCGTTTTGTGGTCCTCGCCGTCGAGATTGGCGCTGTCACGCTTGAAGTAGAGCTGGCCCTTGCGCAGCCGGTTGTTGAGGACGGCCTCGCACTCCTCCGGCGCGATGGTCTTCGTCGTCGTCTTGATGGTCTCCTCGGCCTTCTTGACGACCTTGTCCTCTTTCTCCGTCTTCTTCACCTCCGCCTCGACCTGCTCGTCGGTCGGCTCGGGCGGCGCCACGTAGGTCACCTCGTTCGATCCCTCGTAGCCGCGCGGCAGGCCCGACTTCATCGTGGCCTTGGCGCGCGCGAGCGTATCCTCGTTGTCGGTCGTGCCACGCAGCGTGATCTTCAAACCGACGATCTCGAGGCGTCCGCTCTCGAGACCCGCGAGCTGATCGAGCCCGGCCAGGACCGCGTCGAGCCAACCGTCGGGCGCGCCCTCCTCGAGCTTGGCGCGATCATCGAAGCTACGGCCGGGCAGCAGCGTCTTCGCCCGGTTCATGATCCGGAGCCGCTCCCGATCCCCCGGCACGCCGCCGGCGAACTCGACGTTGAGCCCGTCATAGGTCGCCGACCAGCGGTAGGTGCGCGCCTTGTCCTCCTTCGCCTTCTGCTCCTCGGCGAGCTTGGCCTCCTCGTCCGCCTTCTGCTTGGCGAGATCGGCCTCGCTCGCTCCGATGTATTCGATGGTGGCGGAGCCGTCGTAGCCCGGCGGC
Organism: Hyphomicrobiaceae bacterium; assembly: GCA_046348995.1. GTDB lineage: Bacteria > Pseudomonadota > Alphaproteobacteria > Rhizobiales > Hyphomicrobiaceae > JANNSX01. The sequence continues at coordinate 207,097 of JAXMDB010000001.1, read as the reverse complement.
AGGCGCGATCCGACGAGATCGGCGACCCGCTCGGGGAGATCGGCGACATCGGTCGTGCCCTCGACCGTCAGGCGCTTGCCATCGAGCACGGCGCGGCCGTTGCCGGCCATGGCGACCGCCTGGATGCCGAGGCGGGCGGCCGTCTTCCAATCGCTCTCGCTGCCGTCGAGCCCGCCGGCAAGCTCGAGCCGATCGTCGGCCGTCAGGCTCGGAAAGCGGTCCGTGACCTCGTCCAGGATGTCCTGGCGGGCAGCCTCGCTCGGGACGGACCCTTCCAGCACGACGCGGTCGCCGCGCACCTCGAGACTGAAGCGGAAATCGGTCGCCGCCGGCGGCGTGATGTCCTGGGCGACGAGCCGCAAGCCCGGCGGCATCGTCTTCAAGGCGGTGGTCGCCGCACGATAAGCGGCGCTGTCGGTCGCGACGCCCTTGATCGAGAAGCCGTCGCCCTTGAGCTCGACCCGGCCGGGATTGAGCCGCCCGAGCTGCTCCAGCGCATAGTCGGTGCGCTGCAGCCAAATCTGCTCGTCGATCTTGTTGCGCCCGAGCTGCATGCGATCGTCGACCTCGGCATTGGACAGGCGGCGGCGCGCCTCGCTCAGCACGTCGCTGCGCGAGGTCTCGCTGTGCACGTAGCCCTCGATGGCGAGCCCACGGCCGTCGTAGTCGGCGCTCCAGGTGAACGGATCGATCTCCGGCAGCTCGGCTGCGGCGACGGTGATCCTCGGCGTCGCACGGAACCGGGTCGGCAGACCGCTTTTGATTTCCGAGACGACGCTGTCGGCCACCTGCTTCTCGCGTGCGACGCCCGCGATCTCCACATCGAGATCGCGCATGCGCATGCGGCCTTCCTCGAGCCGTCCGAGTTGCTCCATTCCGGTCTCGGCGGCCTTTTCGAAATTCAACGGCTCGCCGGCGCCGAGCTCCATCCGATCGGCGATGCGGGCGCCGGGGAAAGTGCGCTCGGCAAACCGCATGAGCGCATCGCGGATGTCCTCGCTCGGAACATGACCCGAGAGCGTCACATCATCGCCCGTGTGCTCGACATCGAAGTCGTAGGGTTTGACGACGGCGAGATCGGGCGCCTTGGCCGTGATGCTGGCGGTCGACTGGAAACCACTCGGCAGCCGTGTCTCGATGGCGGTCCGGACGGCGTCGGCCGTCGCCTCGTCCTTGGCGACGCCCGTAACGTCGATCGTGGTATCGCGCAGTGCGGCGAAGCCTTCGTCCAATCGCGCCACCTCGCCCAGCACGCCGACGACGGCATCCCGCCATCCCTCGGGCGCACCGTTACCCAGATTGAGCGTGACGCGGGGGCTTGCCGTCGTGAAACGGCGGCTCGCCTCGCGCTCGATATCGGCCTGGGCATCGGCGTCGGGCGCATAGCCCTCGATCGACAAGGCGCCGTCGGCGAACGTCACGTTGAGCGTGTAGGGCTTGATCTCGGCAACCGTCGCCTCGCGGAAGGCGACATTCACGTTGGCGCGATAGTTCGAGGGAATGCTGGCCTTGACGCTGTCCGTCACGGCCTCGGCCAACGCCTGCGTCGTTGCCTGCCCGGTGAACTCGATCGCCTCGCCGCGGATATTGACGGACCCGGTCTCGAGCTTTGCGAGCTCGGCGAGCACGGCGCTCGCCGCATCGACCCAGCGCTCGGGCGCGCCGCCTGCGACCTCGATCCGCACGTCGGGCCGCGCCTTGGGGAAGCTGCGCCGGGCGGCGTCGGTGACGGCCTTGATGGTCGCATCGTCCGAGGCGTGGCCGGAGACCGTCAGGCCCTTGGCCGAGAGCGAGACGTTGAGCAGATAGGGATCGGCGACCGGGGCTTCGACCCCGTCGGCCACGACTTTCACGCCGCGCGGCAAGCCGCTCGCGAGCGCCGTCTTGATCTGCTTGTAGCTTTCCGAGGTCTTCGCCTGTCCCTTGATGGTCAGATCGAGGTCGGAGAGCGAGGCCTCGCCATCGTCGAGGCCGTCGAGCTGCGCGAGCGCAAAGCTCACGGCCTTGAGCCAGCGATCGGACTTGGGCGCGCCGCGGCCGATCTCGAGCCGGTTGGAGATGCTGATACCTGCGAGCAGGCGCTCGGCGTCGCTGCCGACTTGCCGGCGCTCGTCGTCGCCGGGGGCGTAGCCTTCGATGCGCACCCGGTGACCGACGCGTGTCGCCGACCAGGTGTAGGGGCGGATCTCGGCGGCAAGTGCGGCTTGGTCGCTGGCAAGCCGGACGCCCCAGGTGTTGCGCACGACCTCGAGCGCGCGGGCCCGGTCCTCGTCGTCGTAGGCCTTGCCGGTCATGGCGGCGTCGCGGCCGATGAAGCTCGAGCTCGCCCAGTCGAGGCCAGCCTCCTCGAGCGAGAAGCGCGTGCGCTCCGCAAGGTCACGCTCGATCGATGCGCGGCTGAAGGCCAGGGCGGCAACGGTGAGCAGCGCCAGGGGCAGAAGGCCCCACAGCCAGCGCCAAGGTCGACACTTCATACTGCGAACTCCCCGTACCCGTCCCACACACGCGTCCTACCGTTCCCCAACGGCAGCAATGGCCCCGAAAGCGCGATAGAAGCCATGTTGCCGGGATCGGGCACGGTGCCGCCACCGCGGCACGACCATACCCGAACCGGCTCGGCCTTCGAGCCTCTCTCGTCGTTTGCCGGCCTTCGTGACGCGAGGCCGTTGGCGCCGGCGGAGACCAGCGCGGACCCTACTATAGTCGCGCGCGTCAACCATTCCAAGCGCTCGCCTTAACCACTGATTCCACGGACCAAACCCGTGAAATTCTGCGAACGCCCGAATGCCGCCCCAGTACGATGCCCGCCCCCTTTGCGCCATCTTCGCGGTTGGAGTATCTTGCGCCGCAATATGTTCCTGCGTCGCCGCAGACTAGGGTCGTGTGCGGCGGTCTCGCCTGACCTCCGTGTCAACAAGAGGAGCTGCGGTCGCGCCGCATTTGGCCCGACGCCGGCACCGAACATCTCATGAGCATTCCTGATGCTGCCGCATCGACTGCGGCCCCTGGCGAAGAGTCCGCCAAAGAGCACGGCCACTCCGGCAATCTCTTGATCCTGGTTCTCGGCGCGGCCGGCGTCGTCTATGGCGACATCGGCACGAGCCCCCTCTACGCGTTCCGCGAGTCCCTCGCCCACAGCGGCCAGGTGAGCCGTGAGGCCGTCGTCGGCATCGTCTCGCTGCTGCTCTGGGCCCTCACCATCACGGTGACGCTCAAGTATGTCGTGCTCATCATGCGCGCCGACAACAAGGGCGAAGGTGGAACGCTCTCGCTGATGGCGCTCGCCCATACTGCGCTCGGACGGCGGACCGGCTCGGTGCTGGCGCTCGGCGTTGTCGGCGCGGCGCTGTTCTACGGCGACGCGGTGATCACGCCGGCCATCTCGGTCATGTCGGCGGTCGAGGGCTTGAAGCTCGTGACGCCGGGCGTCGATCCGCTGGTCGTGCCGATCGCCCTCGTCATCCTGACCGGGCTGTTCGCCATGCAGAGCCGCGGCACGGGAAGCGTCGCCGCCCTGTTCGGCCCGATCATGGTCATCTGGTTTGCGACACTGGCGGTGCTCGGGCTCATTCACATCGCCGACGATCCCGAAATCTTCTATGCCATCAATCCCTGGTATGGCGTCTCCTTCCTCATCAAACACGGCGAGATCGGCTTCCTCGTTCTCGGCGCCGTCGTGCTGGCGGTGACGGGCGGCGAGGCGCTCTACGCCGATATGGGACACTTCGGGAAGCGGCCGATCCGCATCGCCTGGACGGGTCTGGTGCTGCCGGCGCTCGCCCTCAACTACTTCGGCCAAGGCGCCTTCGTGCTGAGCCACCCGGAGGCCGCCCACAATCCCTTCTTCCTGATGGCGCCGGAGTGGGGGCTGCTGCCGCTCGTCATTCTGGCGACCATCGCCACCGTCATCGCCAGTCAGGCCGTCATCACGGGGGCCTACTCGCTCACCCAGCAGGCGATTCAGCTCGGCCTGTTGCCGCGGCTGAAGATCCGGCATGTCTCCGAGACCCTGATGGGGCAGATCTACATGCCCCAGGTGACGGCCTTGCTGTTCGTCGGCGTCGTCATCCTGGTGCTCGTTTTCCGATCGTCCTCGAACCTGGCCTCGGCCTACGGCATCGCCGTCACGGGCGCCATGACGGTCGACACGATGCTCGCCTTCATCGTTGCTCGGGGGCTGTGGAAATGGTCGCCCTGGCTCGCCGCCACGGTCATCGCCCCCTTCCTCGTCATCGATCTGACCTTCTTCTCAGCCAACCTCCTCAAGTTCACCGACGGTGGCTATATGCCGATCGTCTTCGGCTCGATGCTCGCCATCGCCATGTGGACCTGGGACCGCGGCACGCGCATGATCCGCGCCAAGGTGCGCAAGGACAGCGTGCCGATCACTCAGCTCGTCAAGATGCTGAGGCGCTCGAAGCCGCATCGGGTGCCGGGAACCGCCGTCTTCCTCACCGCCGATCCCGACAGCGCGCCAGCCTCCCTGTTGCACAACCTCAAGCACAACAAGGTTCTGCACAAGACCAACATCATCTTCACGATCCGCACGCTGCCGACGCCGCGCGTCGCGACCGACGAGAAGATCGAGGTGTCGGAGCTTTCCGAGGGGGTGCTCAGGATCATCGCCAAGGTCGGCTACATGGAGCGGCCGGACGTGCAGCAGCTCCTGGCCCTCTCGCGCAGGCAAGGCCTGCATTTCGACCTGATGCAGACGTCCTTCTTCCTCTCGCGCTTCCGCTATGTCTCGGATGCCCGCAGCGGCATGCCCAAGTGGCAGGACAAGGTCTTCATCGGTCTCACCAAAGTCGCCGCCGACGTCACCGACTTCTATCACATCCCCTCCGGGCGACTGGTCGAGCTCGGCAGCCAGATGAGCATCTAGCGCTCTCCGGCGCGGCCGGAAGATACGGCCCCCGGCGATAGTTTCCTTGCTTCCGGCCCGGCCGATGGGCTTAACTGATCTCAACCGCGACGAGCGGACGCACCGGGTCTACCGGCTGCGCAGGTCGACCATTGGAAACGTCTGCCAGGAGAAAGTGCATGAGGAGCAGTGTCGTGAGAGCCGCGGCCGCTGTCGCGGTCGCGTTTTTTGCCGGCGTCCCCACAACCACATGGGCGCAGGTTCCCGAATCCACCGACCCGATCAAGATCGCGCTCTTCGATTGGACGAGCGTCAACATCAACGCCAAGATTCTCGGCGGCATCCTCGAGAAGCTCGGCTATACGGTCGAGTACCCGACCGGCGACTATCTTTCGAGTTTGACGACGGGATTGACCAACGGCGATCTGACCGTCGGCATGGAATTCTGGGACACGACCGCGGGTGAAGCCATGAAGGCTTCCGACGCCACCGGCCAAACCGAGAAGCTCGGCATGCTCGGCCCGAAGGCCAAGGAGGAGTGGTGGTACCCGCTCTACATGAAGGAGAAGTGCCCCGGTCTTCCGAACTGGGAAGCGCTGAAAACTCCGGAATGCGCCAAGGCGTTCGCCACTGCCGATACCGGTGACAAGGGCCGCTATCTGGGCGGTCCCGTGACCTGGGAAGGCTTCGACGACGAGCGAGTCGTCTCGCTCGGGCTGCCCTTCGTCGTCGTGCATGCCGGCACCGACGGCGCCATGTTCGCCGAGCTCGATGCCGCCTACCAGCGCAAAGACCCGATCATGCTCTGGGTCTATTCCCCGCACTGGGCGCCGGCCAAATACGAGGGCGAGTGGGTGCAGTTCCCCGAGCACGATCCGGCCTGCTACACCGACCCGGCCTGGGGCGTGAACAAGGACGCCAAGTACGACTGCGGCAAGCCGCACGGTGAGATCTGGAAGTATTCCTGGGCCGGCATGAAGGACAAGTGGCCGGTCGCCTACAAGGTCGCCAAGGCCTATCAGATCGACACGGGCGAGCTGAACAAGATGTCGGGCGAGGTCGATCTCGAGGGCAAGACCATCGAGGACGTCGCCGCCGCCTGGGTCACGTCCCACGAGTCGACCTGGCGCGCCTGGGCGCAGTGATGAGCTGAAATGCTAGAGGCGGTGTGCTGGCTCAGCCACCGCCTCTTTTCGCCGTGACTCGGATCGAGGCTCAAATGACTGCATCCGTGCGCTCTGCCCAGGCCGCTGACGCCCCAGCGGACAGGCCGGCCAAGCTCGCCTGCCGCAACGTCTGGAAGATCTACGGCAAGGATGCGGCCGCCGTGCTCGCCGGCAACGGCGGCTCGCTGACGGCAGAGGAGCTCGCGCGCAGCGGACTCATCGGCGCCGTTCGCAGCTGCTCGGTCAGCGTGCGCGAAGGCGAGAACTTCATCATCATGGGGCTGTCCGGCTCCGGCAAGTCGACGCTTCTGAGATGCCTCTCGCGCCTGATCGAGCCGACGGCGGGCGAGGTCGACCTGGACGGCCGCGACCTGCTCAAGGCCAGCCCGCAAGAGCTGATCGAGATCCGCCGGCACAAGATGGGCATGGTGTTCCAGCACTTCGCCCTGCTGCCGCATCTGACCGTGCTCGAGAACGTCGCGTTTCCCCTCTCCGTCCAGGGCATCGACCGGGCGACGCGCGAGGGTCGTGCCCGCGAGGTGATCGAGCTCGTCGGCCTCAAGGGGCGCGAAGGACATTTTCCCCGCGAGCTTTCCGGTGGCCAGCAGCAGCGCGTCGGTATCGCGCGCTCGCTCGCCGTCAAACCCGAGGTCTGGTTCCTCGACGAGCCGTTCTCCGCACTCGATCCGCTGATCCGGCGCGAGATGCAGTCGGAGCTGATCCGCCTCCAGAGCGTGCTCAAGAAGACGATCGTCTTCATCACCCACGACTTCGACGAGGCGATCCGGCTCGCCGACCGCATCGCCATCATGAAAGACGGCGAGATCATCCAGGTCGGCACGCCCGAGGATCTCGTGCTGCATCCGGCGACGAGCTACGTCGCCGAGTTCACCCGCGACGTACAGCGCTCGAAAGTCATGTCGGCGGCGCGGCTCATGCAGCCGCTCGCCAACGGCGCCGAGCATCCCCGCCGCATCAAGGCGGCCGACAAGGTCGCGAGCTTCGCCGCCGAGATCGTGGAAGCCCGCAAGAGCTTCGGCGTCACCGATGCCGAAGGCCGGGTGATCGGCGAGGTGACGCCCGAGCGGGTCATCGAGCTGCTCGCCGCGCGCGAAGGCAAGGCGCCATGACGGTTGCTGCCGCACCCTCGCGAGTGGCTTGGGGTGCCCCCTCGGTGTGGGGGGTGGTGTGGCTCGGATTGCTCGCCGCGACGATGTTGCTTGCAATCGACCGCTCGCTCTTGCCCTGGGCGAGCGACTATCCCGCAACCCACATCGTGCCGATCGCCGAATGGACCTCGGCGCTCATGGCCTTCATCAAGACCCACTTCACCTGGATCACGCGCCTCTATACCGACGTCCTGAGCGTCCCTCTCGATTTCGCCTTCGGGCTGCTGTCGAAGGGCTTCAAGCTGTTCGGCGGCGGGATCGTGCTCCCTCGCTTTTCCTGGGTGGGCGTGACGCTGGTCGCCGCCATCACAGGCTATGCGCTCGGCGGCTCGCGGCTCGCGGCGCTGGCCGGCGCCTGCTTTCTCTACATCGCACTGTTCGGCCAATGGGAGAGCGCGATGCGCACGCTCGCCCTCATCGCCATCAGCGTGCCACTGTGCATCCTCGTCGGCGGCGCCTTCGGCATCCTCGCCTATCGCAAGCCTGCGTTCGACAAGCTGGTGGTGACGCCCGCACTCGATCTCATGCAGACGATGCCGACCTTCGCCTATCTCATCCCGATGCTGCTCCTGTTCGGCAACAGTCCGGTGTCGGCGATGATCGCGACCGCCATTTTCGCGACACCGCCGATGGTGCGCGCAACCACGTTGGCGCTCGCCCGCGTGCCGGCCGAGATCGACGACTTCGGCGAGATGGTCGGCTGCACGAAGCGGCAGAAGCTCTGGCGCGTGCTGATGCCGTCGGCCCGTCCGACGCTCATGATCGGCGTCAACCAGGTGATCATGCTGGCGCTCAACATGGTCATCATCGCCTCGATGATCGGCGCCGGCGGCTTAGGCTACGACGTGCTGCTCGCGCTGCGCGCGCTCAAGATCGGCCAGGGCATGGAGGCCGGCATCGCCATCGTCGTGCTCGCCATCGCGCTCGACCGGCTGAGCCAGGCGGCAGCACGGCAGCGGCCGGCGGCACACGTCGCCGGCCAGTCGTTCTGGCAGCGGCATCCGTTCCTGGTGATGGGGGCCGGTGCGCTTCTGGTGACGACGCTGCTCAGCGTGCCGCTCCCCGCGCTCAGTGCCGTACCGAAGGCGATGACGATCTCGACGGCCCCGCTCTGGAAGGCGGCCGTCGACTGGGTCAACCTGCACTTCTTCGACTACATCGAAGCGTTCCGCGTCGCCTTGCTGCTCTACATCCTCAATCCGCTGCGGGCTTTCTGCGAAGGATTTCCTTGGCTCGGCGCGCTGGCGCTCCTCTCCTTCGCCGGCTGGCGGCTCGGCGGTGCACGGCTCGCGCTCCTCGCCTGCGCCCTCACCCTCTTCTGCGTCGTCACGGGCCTCTGGGAGAAGACCATGGCGACGGTCTATCTCTGCGGCATCGCCGTCGTCGTGTCTGGCTTGATCGGCATCCCGCTCGGACTCCTGTCGGCACGCAGCGACCGTTTCCAGGCGTTCATCACGCCGGTTCTCGATACGCTGCAGACGCTGCCGTCCTTCTGCTTCATCATCCCGGTCGTTATGCTGTTCCGCGTCGGCGACGTGACGGCGCTGATCGCGACCGTCCTCTTCGCGATCGTCCCGGCCATCCGCTACACGGATCTGGGCTTGCGCCAGATTTCGCCGTCGCTGATCGAGGCGGCGACCGTCTCCGGCTGCACGCCGCGGCAGATGTTCTGGCGCGTGCAGATGCCGCTCGCGCTGCCGGAGATCATGCTCGGCATCAATCAGACGGTGCTGCTGGCGCTGTCCATGATCATCATCTGCGCCATGATCGGCACGCGCGACTTGGGCCAGGAGGTGTTCATCGCACTCGCCAAGGCGGATGCCGGACGCGGCCTCGTCGCGGGCTTCGCCATCGCCTTCATCGGCATCGTCGCCGACCGCTTGCTCAGGGCCTGGGCCGATCGCACCGAGAGAAAGCTCGGGCTGAAATGAGGACGCGATGAGTGAAGCCGCAGAGCGCGTGCGCCGCCTGTCCTTCTGGACGGAGCCGGTCGATCCCAAGCCGCTTTCGGGCGGCATCACGAATACCAATTTCGCCGTGACGCACCGGGGCACGCGCTATTTCGTGCGCATCGGCGACGACATCCCGGTGCATCAGGTCATGCGCTTCAACGAGCGCGCCGCGAGCGAGGCAGCGTTTGCGGCCGGCATCTCGCCGGAGTTGTTGCATGCCGAGCCCGGCGCCCTCGTCTTCGCCTTCATCCCCGGCAAGACCTTCGGCGCCGCCGATGTGCGCGAGGAGAAGAACCTCACCCGCATCGTGCCGCTCTTGAAGCGCTTGCATACGGAGATGGTCCAGCACATTCGCGGTCCGGCCCTCATCTTCAACGTCTTCCACATCGCCCGCGACTATGCCCATACGCTCCGCGACTGCGGCAGCCGGCATGTGCCGCGGCTGCAAGAGCTACTGGACCTCTCCGATCGCCTGGAGCGCGATGTCGGCGCGATCGATCTCGTCTACGGCCACAACGATCTCCTGCCCGGCAACTTCATCGACGACGGGAGCCGTATCTGGCTCGTCGATTGGGACTATGCCGGCTTCAACTCGCCCTTGTTCGATCTGGCGAACTTGGCCTCCAACAACGAGCTATCGCCCGATCAGGAAAGCTGGCTGCTCGAGACCTACTACGCCTGGCCACCGAACGCGTCGCTCCGCCGCCGCTACTCGGCGATGAAATGTGCCTCGCTGCTCCGCGAGACGATGTGGAGCATGGTGTCGGAAATTCACTCGAGTCTCGACTTCGACTACAAGGCCTACACTGCGGACTATCTCGGGCGGCTCGAGCGGACGGTCGAGGCGCACGGCAGGCTTTGACGGCTCAACCACCTCGAGGACGCCATCTGATGCCTTCTAAAGGCTCTCACCGCTCACTTTCCTCCCTCATCGATGGAGGAGGGCGGATCGCCGAAATCGTAGGTTGGGTTAGCGCGGCCGAGGCTATCGCTTCGGCTACCATCTCTGCTCCGCGCGCAACCCAACGCGGCCGTGCGCGAAATCATGTTGGGTTACGCGCGGACCGCCCATCACGCCCGAGGCTCGCGCCTGTGCCCGCGCTAACCCAACCTACGAATTGCGGCGAGACCACATGACACACCTCCCCTCCCACGCCCAAGTCGTCGTCATCGGCGGCGGCATCATCGGCTGCTCGACGGCGTATCATCTGGCCCGCGATCACAAAGCCGACGTGCTGCTCATCGAGCGCGGCAAGCTCACGAGCGGATCGTCGTGGCATGCGGCGGGCCTCGTCGGGCAATTGCGATCCTCCGCCACCGTGACCCGCCTGCTCAAATACTCCGTCGACCTCTACACGAAGCTCGAGGCGGAGACGGGGCTCGCCACCGGCTGGAAGCAGAACGGCGGCTTGCGCCTCGCCTGCAATCAAGAGCGCTGGATCGAGGTCAAGCGGCAGGCGACGACCGCGCATTCGTTCGGGCTCGAGATGCAGCTGCTCTCGCCTGAGGAAGCGCTGAAACTCTGGCCGATCATGGACATCGACGATCTCGTCGGCGCGGCATTCCTGCCGACCGACGGCCAGGCCAATCCGGCCGACATCACGCAGTCGCTCGCCAAGGGCGCGCGGATGCACGGCGCGAAGATCGCCGAGGGCGTGCGCGTCACCGGCTTCGAGATTCGCGACGGCCGCGTCACGGGCGTCAAAACGAGCGGCGGCGACATCTCTTGCGAGCGCGTCGTGCTGTGCGGCGGGCTATGGTCGCGCGAGGTCGGCCGACTCGCCGGCGTGAACGTGCCGCTGCAGCCCATGCAGCATCAGTACATCGTCACGGAAAAAGTCGAGGGCGTGCCGGCAAACTTGCCGACGCTGCGCGATCCCGATCGCCTCACCTATTACAAGGAGGAGGTCGGCGGCCTCGTCATGGGCGGCTACGAGCCCAATCCGAAGCCGTGGGCGCTCGACGGCGTGCCGGACCCGTTCGAGTTCCAATTGCTGGACGAGGATTGGGACCACTTCGAGCCGACGATGCAGCTCGCCCTCGGCCGCGTGCCGCTGCTCTCGACGGCCGGCATCAAGCAGATGATCAACGGCCCGGAGAGCTTCACGCCGGACGGCATGTTCATGCTGGGCGAGGCGCCGGAGGTGCAGAACTTCTTCGTCGGCACCGGCTTCAACGCTTTCGGCATCGCGTCGGCCGGAGGCGCTGGCTGGGCGCTCGCCTCCTGGGTCATGACGGGCGAGCAGCCGATGGATCTGTGGGTCGCCGACATCCGCCGCTTCTCCGGCCTCCACACGGACGACGGCTTCGTCCGTGAGCGCACGACGGAAGCCTACGGCAAGCACTACACGATCGTCTGGCCGCAGGAGGAATACACGAGCGCGCGGCCGCGCATCGTCTCGCCGCTCTACGAGCGCTTGAAGAAGGAGCGCGCCGTGTTCGGCTCCAAGCTCGGCTGGGAGCGCCCGAACTGGTTCGCGCGACCGCAAGACGAACCACGCGATATCTATTCGATGGGCCGGCAGAACTGGTTCGAGGCGGTCGGTGAGGAGCATCGCGCGGTGCGCGAGGCGGCCGGACTGTTCGATCAATCCTCGTTCGCCAAGCTCGAGCTGCGGGGCAAGGATGCCGAGACCGCCTTGTCCTTCATCGCTGCCAACGATGTCGCGAAGGCGCCAGGGCGGCTCACCTATACGCAGATGCTGAATACCCGCGGCGGCATCGAGTGCGATCTGACCGTCGCGCGGTTGGCGCCCGATCACTACTACATCGTCACCGGCACGGGCTTTCGCACGCACGATCTCGGCTGGATCGCGGCCCACATCGGCGCGGGCCTCGATGCGCGACTCACCGATGTCACCGAGCAGTGGGGCACGCTGTCGCTGATGGGGCCGCGCGCCCGCGACATCCTCGCCAAGGTGACGTCAGCCGACATCTCGAATGCCGCCTTCCCGTTTGCCACCGTGCGCGAGATCGCCATCGCCGGTGCGACCGTGCGCGCGTTCCGCATCACCTATGTCGGCGAGCTTGGCTACGAGCTGCACGCCCCAATCGGCGCGATGGGCGAGATCTACGACGCACTCATGGCCGCTGGCCGGCCGCTCGGCCTCAAGCCCGCAGGCTATCGCGCGATCGAGTCGCTCAGGCTCGAGAAGGGCTATCGCGCCTGGGGCTCCGACATCACGCCCAACGACAACCCGCTCGAGGCGGGGCTCGGTTGGGCCGTGAAGCTCAAGCAGGACACCGAATTCCTCGGCCGTGGCGCGATCGAGACGGCGGCCAACTCGAAGCTGCCGAAACGGCTCATGTGTTTCACGGTGGCCGATCCCAAGATCGTGCTCACCGGCCGCGAGACGATCCTGCGCAACGATGCGCCGGTGGGATATCTGGCGAGCGGCGGCTGGGGCTACACGGTCGGCCGCAACATCGGCTACGGCTATGTGCGCAATCCCGAGGGTGTAACGGACGAGTATCTCCGTGCCGGCCGCTACAGCCTCGAGGTCGCGAGCGAGGTGGTGCCGGCGGAGATCCGCTTCGAGGCGCTGTATGATCCGAAGATGGTGCGTATCCGAGGATAACGATCAGCATGCCGTCACCGAACTGACTGTAGGAGCCGGCCTTATCCTTTGGGGAGAAGGTGCCGACAGAAGCGATATCTCGATATCCGCAGCGTCGTCTGATCCGTGGTGAGCATTGATGACACGTATTGTCCAAGGCAATTCCCGCACCGCCATCCAAGGCGGACTCGTCGTTGGCTTTCAGGATGGCGAGCATCGCATCCTCAAAGACGGCGTCGTCGTCTACGAGGGCGACAGCATCGTTCATGTCGGTCCGAGCTACGACGGCGAGGCAGGCCAAGTTATCGATGCCAAGAAGCACCTCGTGATGCCCGGTCTCGTCAACACGCATGTGCACATCGGCTCGCAGGCCGGCGACCGCATGGTGCTCGACGCCGGTAGGCGCGATCTCTTCCGCTCGGGCTTCCTCAATCACTGGCCGTCGAAGGGCGTGCGCGGGCCGAACCTGTTCTCCTTCGAGGAGACGGAAGGGCCGATCAAGTACAGCATGGCCTCGCTGCTGAAATTCGGCTCGACGACCGTCGTCGAGATGGGGGGCGAGATGGGCGGCGGGCCGGGCGGCCTCGCGAAGATCGCGGCCGAGCTCGGGCTTCGACTCTACACGGCACCCGGTTTCGGCGCGGCCAACCACTACTACGATCAGGCCGGACGCCTGAACCGCCACTGGAACGAAAAGGCCGGCTTCGACGGCCTCGAGACCGCGCTCAAGTTTGCGGAAGAGTACAACGGCTCCTTCGACGGGCTGATCCGCGCGATCCTCGTTCCCTACGAGCTCTACACCTCGACGCCCGAGTTGCTGCGCCAGACGAAGGCGGCGGCGGAGAAGCACAAGTTGCCGATCACGATGCATGTGGCGGAAGCCATCGTCGAGTTCCACGACACCGTGCGCGAGACCGGGCGCACGCCGATCGAATATCTCGATCACCTAGGCTTCCTCGGCCCCGAGTTCATCATCGGCCACTGCCTCTATACGAGCGGGCATAGCCAGACCTGCTATCCGTTCCCGGGCGACATCCGGCGCGTCGCGCAATCGGGTGCGAGCGTCGCCCATTGCCCGGCTGTCTTCAGCCGTCGCGGCCTGACGCTCGAGAGCTTCGATCGCTATCTCGCCGAAGGCGTCAACATGTCGATCGGCACCGACAGCTATCCGCAGGACATCGTGGACGAGCTCAAATACGCCTCCATCGCCTGCAAGGTCACCGACCGAAGCCCAGAAGCCGGCAAAGCGCGCGACGTGTTCAACGCGGCGACGCTTGGCGGCGCGAAGGCCTTGCGGCGCGACGATCTTGGGCGGCTTGCGCCCGGCGCCAAGGCCGACATCGTGCTGGTCGATTTCGACAACATGCGTATCGGCCCGTTCCTCGATCCCATCAAGGCGCTCATTCACTGTGCCAACGGCGATCTCGTCGACCGGGTGATCGTCAACGGCCGCACGGTCGTCGCAGATCGCAAAGTGCTCGCCTGGGACGAGCAGGAGCTAACGGCAGCTGTGCGACGCTCGTCCGACAACGCCTGGGCGCATTTCACCGAATATCACAGCGAGCCAGAGCCGCTCGACGTCGCCTATCCGAACGCGTTCAAGCCGTGGCAATGACTGTAATCTGATACGTAGGGGCGACCGGCAGGTCGCCCACTTTGCAGCGCAGACGAGACGCCACCTCCTCTTCCCAAGTGACTTGGGCGACCTGCCGGTCGCCCCTACGAAATCGCCGTGCATGCTAACCAAGGTTCGTCCATGACCTTCTCCGCCGACACTCACGCCCGCATCCTGATCATCGGTGGCGGCGCCATCGGGCTGTCGCTCGCCTATCAGTTCGCGCGGCGCGGCATCAAGGATGTCGTGCTCGTCGAGAAGGCTCAGCTGACGCACGGCTCGACCTGGCACGCGGCGGGGCTCGTCGGGCAATTGCGCGGCAAGAAGAACCTGACGCGACTGATGCAGAACTCGGTCGCCGTGTTCGACCGTCTTGGTGAGGAGGCGGGCCTCGCGACCGATTGGAAGAAGGTCGGCTCGTTGCGGCTTGCCGCGAGCCCCGCGCGCTGGAGCGAGATCCGCCGCTCGATGCAGCTTGCCAAAAGCTTCGGCTTCGAATGCCACGCGCTCTCGACGGCCGAGGCGAAGGCGAAGTTTCCCTACATCACGACCGACGGCGTCGTCGGTGCAGCCTACATCCCGACCGACGGCTACATCGATCCCTATGCTCTCTCACAGGCCTATGCGACGGTCGCGCGCCAAGGCGGAGTCTCGATCCGCGAGGGCGTGCAGGTCGAGGCCATCGTCAAACAGGGACGTCGCGTGCAGGGCGTCGTGACGAACGCTGGCAACATCTCCTGCGACGTGCTCGTCAACTGCGCGGGACTGTGGGCCAAGCGCGTCGGCGAGATGGTGGGCGTGTCGCTCGCCGCCGGCGTCGTCGAGCACCAGTACTTTGTAACGGAGAAAAAGCTCGATCTGCCGCCCGACCTCACGACGCTCCGCGATCCCGATCATAACTTCTATCTGAAGCCCGACGTCGCGGCTTTCGCGATCGGCGGCTGGGAGGACGGCACGAAAGGCTGCTGGCGCTCGCGGCCGCCGTTCGAGTTCGCCCGCGAGCTGTTCCCGGCGAACATGGAGCGGCTCGAGCTGTTCGCGATGCCGGCGGCCGAGCGGCTGCCGATCCTCAACGAGATCGGCATCCAGACCGTCATCAACGGACCGATCCCCGTCTCCGCCGACGGTGAGCCGATCATGGGGCTCGCCCCAGAGCTCGACAATTTCTACGTCGCCTGCGGGTTCACGGCAGGCATCGCCGCGTCGGGCGGAGCCGGCGAAGCCATGGCGAACCTCATCCTCGAGGGCGATGCGGGGATGGATCTGTGGAGCTTCGACGTCCGCCGGTTCTCGCACGTCCACGCGCAGGGCCGGTTCCTCGAGGCCCGCGCCATCGAGGCCTATGGCGCCTACTACAAGATCCATTGGCCGGGCGAGGAGTCGGACGCCGCGCGCGATGTGCGCCGCAGCCCGCTCTATGATCGTTTGAAGGCGGCGGGCGGCGTGTTCGGCTCTAAGAACGGCTGGGAGCGCGTGAACTGGTTCGCGCCCGAGGGCACCGAGCCGCACGACCGGCCGAGCTTCGAGGAGAAGCCCAACTGGTTCGGCGCCGTCGCGAACGAGCACACGGCGATCCGCGAGCGCGTCGCGCTCATCGATCAGACCTCGTTCTCGAAGTTCCGCATCACGGGGCCGGGCACGGAAGCCGCTTTACAGAAGATCGCGGCCGGCGATCTGTCGGGTCCACCCGGCAAGGCCGTCTATACCCAGCTCTGCAACGAGACTGGCGGCATCGAGGCCGATGTGACGCTTGTCCACATCGCGCCGGATCTCGTCTATCTGATCACCGGCGCCGGCTTCGGCGTGCGCGACCAAGGGTGGATCAAGAAACATCTGCCCGCCTCCGTCTCGATCGAGGATCAGTCGGGCGCCTGGTGCGTGCTCAACATCTGCGGCCCCCGCGCGCGCGACGTGCTGCAATCGCTGACCGACGCCGATCTGTCGAATGCCGCGCTGCCCTATCTCGGCGCGCAGTGGCACGAGGTGGCGAACACGTGGCTCGGCATCGTGCGCGTCGGCTATGTGGGCGAGCTCGGCTACGAGCTCTACATCTCGGTCGAATCCGGCGCCCACGTCTACGACGCGCTGTGGCGGGCCGGCGAAAAGCACGGCATAGCCCATGCCGGCTACCGCGCCGTCGAAAGCTGCCGGCTCGAGAAGGGCTATCTCTATTGGTCGGGCGACATCTCGCCGGATTACAATCCTTACGAGGCGGGCCTCGGCTTCGCCGTCGCGCTCGACAAGGGCGACTTCATCGGCCGCGACGCGCTCCGAGGCATCAAGGCCAAGGGCGTGACACGAAAACTCTGCTCGTTCACCGTCGAGGGCTTTGCGCCCTTCCATGGTGGCGAGACGATCCTCCATCAGGGTAAGGTCGTCGGGCAGACGTCGAGCGCCGGCTACGGCCACACGCTGGGCAAGACGATCGCGTTCGGCTACGTGCCGGTCGAGGTGGTGGGCGAGACGGCTTTCACCATCGAGGCGTTCGGCAAGGCCTACGCGGCGACGCGGGGTCCGCGCTGCCTCTACGATCCGAAGGGCGCGCGCCTGAAAAGCTGACGGTCAGCTTCCCGCATCGCCCCAGCCGCAGCGGGAGACGTAGTCGCAGCGGCCGTTGGCGCAACGCTTGACGAAGTCGCATTGGCGGCAGGAGTAGCTCGAGAGGCAACCGCGTACGGCGGCGCGGCGGGAGAAGGTGCAGCTCCTGACGACGGTGCAGAGCTTGCCCGCTTCGAGGCCGGACTTGACCTGGATGTGGGATGCCTCGGGCATCGCCGGTGCGAGGGAGAGCGGCGCTGCCACGGCCGAAACCGTCAGCACGACGGCGGCAATCAGGGCCACCATATACGACAATGCTTTACCCATGACGCGGCACCTTCTCTTGCGAGGTGGCAGTTTCGCTCCCCGCGCCGGCCGCATCAACGAAAACGCGCAGGCTTGGTTGAAATGCAAAGAGCGCCGTCGCCCATCGGCCACGGCGCTTGGCAAATCTCACTGCTGCTGGATGTGCTGTCGTTCCCTCCCCCCTTGAGGGGGAGGGCAGGGTGGGGGGTCAAAGCAAATGACTCTGTGGTCGTGTCTATTCCCCCATCCCAAGCGCCTAAGGACTTGAGCGCTTCGCTTCTCAAGTCCAAGGCGCTTGGCCTTCCCCCTCACGGGGGGAAGTGAAATCGCAACTTCGACAAGATATCGAGACGGTCAGCTCGCCTTGGCCATCGGCTTCTTGGGCTGCACCTCGGCGCTGTAGTCGTTCATCAGCGTCTCGGTGATCGTGCCCGGCTTGTACATGACGCCGCCGATCTCGGAGACCGGCGTCACCTCGGCGGCCGTGCCGACGATGAAGCACTCCGAGAAGCTCGGCAGCTCGTCCGGCATGATGACCCGCTCGTCGACCGTATAGCCGCGGCGCTTGGCGAGATCGATCACCGTCCGACGCGTGATGCCGTCGAGGAAGCAATCCGGCGTCGGCGTGTGGAGGACGCCGTCCTTGATCAGGAACACGTTGGCGCCCGTGCACTCGGCGACCCGGCCGCGCCAGTCGAGCATCAACGCATCGGCATAGCCCGCGCGCTCGGCGCGATGCTTCTCGATCGTGCAGATCATGTAGAGGCCGACCGCCTTCGCCTTCGACGGCGCGGTCGCGGGATCGGGCCGCTTGTAGACGGCGCGCGCGAGCTTGATGCCCTTCATCTTCTGCGCCGGATCGAAGTACGAGCCCCACTCCCAGACGGCCACCGCGACGTTGATCTTCGTCTGCTGGGCGCTGACGCCCATGACCTCGCTGCCGCGCCAGGCGATCGGGCGCACGTAGCAGTCGGTGAATTTGTTCGCGGCGATGGTGTCGCGGCAGGCCTGGTCGATCTCGGCGACCGAATACGGCACCTCGAAATCGAGGATGCGGCCGCTGTCGATCAGCCGCTGGCTGTGCTCGCTGAGCTTGAAGACCTCGCCGCCATAGGCGCGCTCGCCCTCGAAGACGCCGCTGCCGTAGTGCAGGCCGTGGCTCAGGACGTGAAGCTTGGCATCGCGCCAGGGCACGAGCTTGCCGTTCATCCAGATGAAGCCGTCGCGATCGTCATAAGGGACCAGGGCCATGAGTCTTTCGTCCTCCCAGGCGGCGGCGCCTCAATTCGCTTCGAAGCGTCCCGCAATATCATTCTGCTAGAGCAACCCTGCGCGGTCAGCTTGTTTCGACCAGCCGCAAGCCTCTTGCCAAAAGCTACCGAAGGCGCGAAAATATGTCAACATGGCTGACATAACTTCGACACGCGGGACGAGCCCGCACACGTCTTCGCTCACGGCGCCACTGCCAGCGCGCGAGGATCGTATCGTCGAGCTGATCGAGCTGCTCTTTTTCGCCTACCGCGACTTCACGGCAGGCCCGGACAAGATCCTCTCGGAAATCGGCTTCGGCCGCGCGCATCATCGCGTGCTCCACTTCGTCAATCGCTATCCGGGCCTCCGGGTTGCCGATCTTCTGGACATCCTCAAGATCACCAAGCAGAGTCTCGCTCGCGTCTTGAAGCAGCTCGTCGAGCAGGGCTACATCGAGCAGCGGTCGGGCGTGACCGACCGGCGGGAGCGGCTGCTGCATGCGACGGCCAAGGGAGCGACGCTCGCCCGCCGGTTGATGGAGCCGCAGCAGGCGCGCGTCGGCCGAGCGGTCGAGGAGGCGGGTGCGACGGGAGCGCCGACGCTGGCCGAGCTGCTGTTCGCGCTCATCGACCCGCCGGAGCAGGCGGCGGTTGCCGCACTGATCGAAGGACGCGGCCGGCGCCGCGGATCGGGAGAGACCGATGACTGATGCTGTTGCACGGGCGAGCCGCCAACCGCAGCCCTTGTCCGACAACGCGCCCCATGTCCTCATCGTCGACGACGATCAGCGCATCCGCGACCTGCTCGCGAGCTATCTGCAGAACAACGGCTACCGGACGACCACCGCAGGCCATGTCGAGGCGGCCCGCAGCTCCATGCGCGGCCTCGCATTCGACATCGTCATCCTCGACGTGATGATGCCCGGCGAGCTCAACGGCATCGATTTCGCGCGCGAGCTCAAAGGTCACTCCCGCATTCCGATCCTGATGCTGACGGCCCGCAGCGAAGCCGAGAGCCGCATCAAGGGGCTGGAAGCGGGCGTCGACGACTATCTCGGCAAACCCTTCGAGCCGCGCGAGCTCCTGCTCCGGCTGAACAACATCCTGAAACGCCAGCAGCAGAGCGAGGCACCGGCCCCCAAGGACGAGATCCGGATGGGCGACTATGCCTTCCACGTCGGGCGCGGCGAGCTCAAGCGCGGCGAGGAGACCATCAAGCTCACCGAGCGCGAGCGTGACCTCATGCGCCTGTTCGCCTCGCGCCTCGGCGCCACGATCCCGCGACACGAGCTCATCACCGGGGAGGCGACCGGCAGCGAGCGTGCCGTCGACGTTCAGATCAACCGCCTGCGCCGCAAGATCGAGGTCGACCCTTCCAACCCGATCTATCTGCAAACCGTCCGCGGCAAGGGCTACATCCTCCATACGGACTAGATGGTCGCGCTTCCCACCGACAAAGCGGCGCTGATCAAGCCCGCCCGGACCGTCTACAAGCGGATCGCCGCGCTCGGCGCGATGCTCATGCCGAAGGGCCTGTATGCGCGCGCCCTCATCATCATCATCGCGCCGATCGTGCTGCTCGAATCTGTCGTCGCCTTCGTCTTCATGGAGCGGCACTGGGAATCGGTGACGCGGCGCCTGTCGGAATCGACCGCCGGCGACATCGCGGCCGTCATCGACACCTACAAAGAGTACAAGGGCAACGACGATTATCGCGCGCTGATCGCCATGGCCGACCAGCGGTTGCGGCTTTCCATGCAGGTGCTGCCCGCCGCCGACCTGCCGCCGGCGCGGCCCAAGCCCTTCTTCGATCTGCTCGACCGCACGCTGTCGAGCGAGATCAGGCGTCAGATCTCCTATCCGTTCTGGATCGACACGGTCGGCAACTCCCGCTTCGTCGACGTGCGCGTGCGGGTCGAGGACGCCGTGCTGCGCTTCATGGCGACGCGCAGCCAGACCTACGCCTCCAACTCGCACATCTTTCTCATCTGGATGGTGGCGACCTCGCTCGTGCTGCTCACTGTCGCCATCCTCTTCCTGCGCAACCAGATCAAGCCGATCTTGAGATTGGCCGACGCGGCCGAAGCCTTCGGCAAGGGGCGGCCGGTGCCAGACGACTTCAGGCCGCGCGGCGCGCGCGAGGTCCGGCAGGCCGCGCAGGCCTTCGCCGAGATGCGCGACCGCATCGAGAAGCATCTCGAGCAGCGCACGACGATGCTTGCCGGCGTCAGTCACGATTTGCGGACGATCTTGACCCGGTTCCGGCTCGAGATCGCGCTCTTAGGCGACGACGCCGGCATGGCGCCATTGAAGTCCGACATCGACGAGATGCAGGCGATGCTCGAGGACTACATGGCCTTCGCCAAGGGCGGCAGCGGCGAGGAGACGAAGCCGGCCGACATCCGCGAGATCGTCGAGGAGATCAGGGACGACGCCCGCCGGTTCGGCAAGCCGATCGAGCTCAGGTTCCGCCGCCGCCGAAAGGCGCCGGTGCCGCTGCGCCGGCAGAATTTCAAGCGCGCGGTGGGGAACCTCGTCTCGAATGCCGCCCGCTATGCCGATCGCGTCGTCATCACGGTGACGCAGGACAAGGAGTGGCTCAAGGTCGAGGTCGACGACAACGGGCCGGGCATTCCGGCCGAGCAACGCGAGCTCGTGTTCCGCCCGTTCTTCAGGATCGAGAAGGGGCGCAACGTCGACCAAGGCCACACGGGCCTCGGCCTCGCCATCGCCCGCGACATCGCCCACGTGCACGGCGGCGACATCTGGCTCGAGGACAGCGATTTGGGCGGCTTGCGCGCGGTGGTGCGAGTGCCGGTCTAGACGCGGACACCGTAGGCGCGACCGGCAGGTCGCCCACCCTGACCAGCGGCGCAGGGTTTGCTCAGGATCACACGTCGACCCTGCCCGTCATCCTCACACCGCGAGCGCGAGTCTCGTAGGCAGACTGAGCCCGGACTTGTGTCCGGGAGAAATCCGCCGCCACACGGGCGGCGCAAGAGACGGCGGGCTTCGCCTACGGCTCAACCCGCCCTACGCTTTCTCCCGCGCCGCGCGAGGATGACGATGGTTATGGCAATGATCTCCCCTGTGGCTGCCCCTCACCCTGCCCTCTCCCCACTAGCGGGCAGAGGCGGATAGGCGGTGCATTCATCACGGCTCCGGAGAGCACGCCACCTCCGTCGTAGGGGCGACCGGCGGTCGCCTCACTTCGTCGTATCGTCGCAATGCAAGAGGGGCGAGCGCCGCTCGCCCCTACACGTCTCCTTCACTACTTCACTACTTCACTACTCACTACTCACTACTCACTACTCACTACTCCCTCACTTCCGCTCTTTGACAATCGAATAGGGTCTGGACCGCTTCGCCGTAGTGCTACGCCTGCAGATGCCGCTTCAGGAACGCGCCGAGCTCGTTGAGCGACGCCTCCGCCTCGGGAAGCTCAGGATAATACTCGAACACGTGCCACATGCCCTCCCAGACGCGCAGCTCGGCGGCGACCCCGGCGGCGCGCAGCTTCGTCGACAGCCGCGCGCAATCGCTGAGCAGAAGATCGCGCGTGCCGGATGTGATGAGCGTCGGTGGAAAGCCCTTCGGCACCGGCGCATGGATCGGGGATATGCCCGGCAGATCCAGGGGCTGGCCGCCAGCGAACGTGCGGGCCATTGCCACGCCCCACAGGTCCCGGCTGAAGACCGGATCGACGCCGTCGTTGGTGGCGGCGGAATCACCCGAATGCGTCAGGTCGCACCACGGCGACAGCAGCGCGGCCGCGACCGGCATCGGCAGACCTTCGGCGGCCGCGGCTCCGATCAACGCCAGCGAGAGATTGCCGCCCGCGGATTCTCCAGACACCGCGATCTTGCGCGCTCCAGAGGACAACAGGCCACGGTAGACCGCGAGCGCATCCTCACGCTGCGCGGGATAGGGATGCTCGGGCGCCAGCCGATAGCGCACGGCGCAGACGCGAGCCCCCGAGAAGGCCGCCAGCCGCGCGGTGATCGCCAGATCCTCCTCCGGGCTGCCGGTGACATAGCCGCCGCCGAACGCATATTGGATCACGGCATTGCTCGAGGCATCGCGCGGGATCACCCATTGCACCGGCACGCCGCCGACACGCGCCTCCTCGACCGTCACACCGGCCGCCTTCGCGACCTCGCGTCCGGCGGGGCCGACCGTGTCGAGAAGAGTGCGCCGCAGCGCCACCAGCGCATCCACGGATACGTCCAGCGGCAGGATGGGCGGCGCGCTGTCGATGAGGGTGCGGGCAGCGTCGCTGACGGTTGACGGGGCGGGAAATCGAGGCATCGGCGGCTCCTTTGACTTCGCGAGCGGCCATCATCCGCAGCAAGACCGTGTCTGTAAAGCAGACCCGGCGCGAGATCCGGCCTTAACCGACTTGCGAACGCCTCCCAGGATTGCTGTTCAAACCGTTGAAAACTGTATACTTGTATTTAGTGAAATTGCTTCGCTCGCAGAGCGTACGGGTGGAGGTTTTCATGCGCGTCCTCGCAGCCGCATGCATACTCGCTCTTGTCGCCTTCTTGACGACGACGGCCTCGCGCGCCGCCGATCCGATCGGGTCCGCCGCCAAGGTCGAGGACACGCTCATCGGTCCTTCGGGCAAGCTCGTGACCGGAGCGTCGGTCTTCTTCAACGACAAGCTCTCGACGGATGCGACGGGCGTCGGGCAGATCGTCTTCAACGACGGCACCAAGCTCGCGCTCGGTCCCAACGCGCAAGTGACGATCGACAAGTTCGTCTACAAGGGCGACGGTACATTCGGCGAGCTCGCCGTCAGCATGACGAAAGGCGCGTTTCGCTGGATCAGCGGCAAGAGCAAGCCCGAGGCTTACAAGCTCTCGACCGGTTGGGCGAACCTCGCTATCCGCGGCACCGCCTTTGATGTCAACGTCGATCCGGAGGGCCAGCTCACGCTCGTGCTCTACGAGGGCGCCGTCACCGTCTGCCTCGTCAACGGCGATTGCCGCGAGATCGCCGGCCGCTGCCAGTACATCGCCACCGAGACGAAGCTCCAGGTCGACGATCCCTCCAAGCTCAAGCGGCCGAAAGCCCGGGCGCTCAAGGAGTCGGGCAAGTTCCCGTTCATCGACAACGACCGGCTGATCGAGCCCTTCCACATCGCCAGCGCGTCCTGCAAGGTGCGCAAGGTACAGAAGCAGCGCAAGGCCGAGCGGACCAAGCGCACGCGGTCGAAACAGGCCGCCGCACGCTCGACCCGCAGCAAGGTCGCCGCGGTTGCCACCGTAGCGACGTCCGATGTGGCGCAAGCGGGAGAGGGGCGCAGCAGCCGTGCCGCAACGCCAGATCCGAGCCCGCCCAGCACACCCGATCCGCCAGCCCCCGACCTCTCGCCGACCGCGATGCCGGACCCGGTCGATCCGTCGACGCCGACCGTCGAGGGACCCAAAGTCGATCCCGGTAAGAAGCATGACCACAAGGGGCACTATGGCAAAGGCCACCATGGCAAGGGTCATCATGGCAAAGGCAGTCACGGTCATAAGGGTACGGGAAATCCCGGCAACGACTCGGACAACGGCAACGCCGGAGAGTCGCCGAGCGGCGGCGATTTCGGCAACGGGTCGACCGGCAAGGGCGACAGCAATGGCAAGAGCGGAAAGGGTAGCGGGAGTGGCGGCGCCGGCGGCCACGGACACGGCACCGGTCACGGCGACGGCTGAGCTCGCTGTGACCGTGCAAGCGATGACGGCCTGAGGCCGAGACCGCGCGCCGCCTCGACGCGACGGCCCAGACTCAACACCGGTGACGTCGAAGGCGCGACGAAAAAACTCCAACCTCGGTATAGTTTTTTCAGGCCGTGGGCTTGGGCCGCGACCTTGCACAAATGAGGCGCCCCGCTAGGGTCCAACGAACATGCAGAAAGGCTCGCCAATGCCGAGCGCGCTCCCGGTCGTCCGCATTCTGGTCGATGCCGACGCCTGCCCTGTGAAAGACGAGATCGTGAAGGTCGCCGAGCGGCATGGTATCGTCACCATTTTCGTGTCGAACGCTTGGATGCGGTTGCCAGCGAGTGAACTGGTTCGGCGGCAAATCGTCGACGACGGTCCGGACGCCGCCGACGACTGGATTGCGGACGAGATCACCTCGACGGATATCTGCGTGACCCAGGACATCCCACTCGCCGACCGCTGCCTGAAAAAGCACGCGCGCGCGATCGCTCCTGCCGGGCGGCCGTTCACTGCCGACAACATCGGCATGGCCCTGGCGGTGCGCGATCTCAAAGCACACCTTCGCGAGACGGGAGAGACCCGCGGCGGCCCACCGGCCTTCGCCCGGGCGGACCGGTCCCGTTTCCTGCAGGCGCTGGAGCAGGCCGTTCAGGACATCCGCGCTGGCCGGTGAGTGCCCCGTCCGGTCTACAAGGGCTTGCTCGCGCTGTTCGACACCGCGCGCGGCATCTTCGTAGCAGGTGGACAACACACGGCCGAGGCAACACCCTCAGCTCGCGGCGCATTCGAGACATGACGCTGCGTTATACCTTCGATCGCATCCAGCGTTTGCGCCCCATGTTTGCATGGGTCAATGTCCGTTAGCGGCCGGGTGCAAGGCATCTGAGCGCGAAACCGTCTCGCAGGATGACGAGCGATGGTGATGTCACGATGAGCGCAGCCTCTCCCGACCAAATGGTCGTCGCCGACGATTGGAGCGACCTTGCGCGCTTCCGGCCGATGCCGGAGATCGATCACGATCGCCTACGCGCCTATCGGAGGGGCCGCCTCGTCGCCGCGCTCAAGAAGCACGACGCCGCCATGTGCCTGATCGTCAATCCGATCTCGCTCCGCTACGCCACCGAGTATCGCGTCTACGGGCTTTTCCAATCGCACATCCCGACGACTTACGCCTTCGTGCCGCAAGAGGGCCCGGTCGTCATGCACGGTGTCTACGGGCCACCGCCGGGCGCCGATAGGACGGCCCCGGGACGCGCGCTCAACTTCTTCGACGGGGGCGAGACGCTGAGCGATGCGGCGCGTCTGATTGCCGACGATGTCGTGCGCTATCTGAAAGAGATCGGCACCGACAATCGCCGCGTCGCGGTCGAATACGTCAATCCGAGCCTGACGCAGGCGCTTCTGCAGCGCGGGCTCGAGGTGATCGACGGCGTCCTCGTCACCGAGGAGGCGCGGGTCATCAAGTCGTCCGACGAGATCGAGTGCATCCGGTGGGCCTGCGCGGTTGCCGAGCTCGGCATGGCGAAGGTGAAGGAGGCGCTCAGACCCGGCGTCACGGAGCTTCAGCTCTGGGGGCTTCTCAACTACACCAACCTCGCCAACAACGGCGACTGGCACGACGGACGCATGCTCGCGTCCGGCCCGCGCATCAATCCCTGGCTGCAGGAAGCCTCCGAGCGGCGTGTCGAGTCCGGCGATCTCGTCGGCTTCGACACCGACATGGTCGGCCCCTTCGGCTACTTCGCCGACATCTCGCGCACCTTTCATTGCGGCCCGGCGAAGCCGACGAAGCGGCAGAAGCAGCTCTACCGCCTGGCGCTCGACGAGATCGAGCACAACATGAAGCTCGTTCGGCCTGGCATCACCTACACCGATTTCCAGAAGCGGGCCTTCCCGGTGCCGGAGGAGTTCCAGGCGCAGGCGTATGTGTGTGTCGTTCACGCCGTCGGCATGTGCGACGAGTACCCGCGCATCAACCCGATCTTCCGTGGCGCGACGCCCTATGACGGCACGATCGAGGCCGGCATGGTCATCTGCGTCGAAAGCTACATGGGCGCGGTCGGCGAGCGTGACGGCGTCAAGCTCGAGCAGCAGGTGCTGGTGACGGAGAGCGGCTGCGAGCTGCTCTCGACCTATCCTTGGGAAGATGCCCTGCTCGATTAGGGCGCAGGTATGCAAATTCGCCGTTCGGCCTCAAGCTCTTCGATCTCAATGGATCACCGGCGCTCTAATCGCCGTCAAGCGGATACGCAGCGCGGCCACTGGCGCGGTCCGGCGCAGCTGCGCTCGAAGTCCGCCCGACGATCGGGATCGCTGCCGCCCGCCGGTCCACAATAGAGCTGCTCGATCTCCGAATACGCAACGATCGCCGTTCCGGAACGGCAATGCACGATGAGCTCGAGGATAGGCCCCGATCGGTTGCCGCCGCGATACGCGGCAGCGGGCCGCGATCGAAGCTGGAAGCAGCAACTATCTCCTTCGAAGCGCTAACGACGGCCGTCGAGCGCCTCATCCTCGATGACGATCTTCGCCCGGATGACGACGATCCAGAGCGCCGTGAAGACGATGCTGATCGCGATCGAGCCAAAGACCAGCGGGAGCAGAGCCGCCTCCGTGATCGTCACGAGATAATTCGGATGGCGAACGACCGCATAGGGACCGCGGCCCACGAGAGGAGCTGCGGGAAGCGTGATGATTCGATGCGTCCAATAGCGGCCGAGACTGCCGATGACCCAGTAGCGCACACCCTGAAGCAGCATATAGCTGACGGCGAGCGGCCAATGAATTGGTGTAGAAGGCGGGATCATGAGACCGACCGCGGCGATCCAGGCGAGATGTGTCGCGGCAACCATCGGATAGAGCGCGCGCCCCTCCTCGTGCGCCCCCTCGGCGACGAGGCGGCGCGTGTTGCGGGCCGAGTAGAGCTCCTCGAGCCCCCGCTGTGCGAGTACCAAAAGAGCCGCGATCTGCGGCGCATCCAAGCTGTCCAGGATCATTGTCCAAACTCCAAGAGCGCGAACGACACGGTGAAACCCGGTCCGAACGTCGCCATGAGATGCCGGCCTGCCGGCCTGTCGCGTAGGGTGCGCTCGAGCACGAAGAGCACGGTCGGCGAGCTCATATTGCCGAAGTCGGCGAGCACGTCCCAGGCATGGCGAAAGGTCTCACGCGGCAGGTCGAGCGCGGTCTCGGCGGCCTCGAGCACCTTGCGGCCACCCGGATGCAGCACGATACCGTCGACATGGTTCGCATCCACGCCGGACCGTTGCAGGAAGTGATCGAGCGCCGGCTTCAAGCGGTCGCGCGCGAAGCGCGGAATCTCCGGGCTGATGACGACTCCGAAGCCGTCGTTCTCGATCGACCAGCCCATGACGTCCAAGCTCTCGGGCCAGATATGTTCGCCCGTCGCCCCAAGACGCGGGCGTCCGCCGGCCGCTTCGCCCGGCGCGAGGCTGCGGAGCAGGACGCCCGCCGCACCATCGCCGAACAGCGCCGCCGACACGAAATTCGCCATGCGGCGGTCGCGAACCCGCAAGTTGATCGAGCAGAGCTCGACGGTGATGAAAAGCACGTTGCGCCCAGGACGCGACCGGGCAAGAGCCGCCGCTCGCGCAAGTCCCGTCACACCGCCGGCACAGCCCAGACCGAACAGAGGCAGTCGCTCGATGTCGGCTCGCAGACCGAGGCGGTTGGCGAGCCGTGCGTCCAGGCTCGGCACGCAAAGACCGGTCGTGCAGGCTACGACAACCGCATCGATGTCGGCTGCCGCTGTGTCTGTTTCCCGAATGAGCTTCCGCGCGACGTCTACGGCCAACCGCAGCGCTTCCGTCTCGAAGATCGCGCTCCGCTCCACCCATCCGTGCTCCTGCGTGATCCAATCGAGCGGAACTGCCGAGTGGCGGTGCGCGATGCCGGTATTGGAAAATAGGTCGCGGAAGCTACGGAACTCGGGCGCCGCCGCGAGCGTCCTGGCGAGAAATTCTTCCTGCGCGATCGGCTCGCCAGGCACCGCGGTCGCAACCCCGGAGACGACGACATCACATGCCGCAGCGCCCCAAGCCGGCACGCCTCTGAAATCCTCGACCTGAAGAACCCGGTCGAGTGGGCGTACCAACATCTCGGTCATGCGATGGCTCCTGATGGCTGCTCGTCGTACTGAAACTCAGACGGTCGCTCAGAACTTGCGCCGTACCTCGGCACGCACGCCGAAGTTGTCCTCCGCGTCTCCAAGATTGAATTGGTAGGTGGCATCGGCGCGGAACAACCATGCCTGCGTGATCGGCACCTGGTAGCGCATGCCCAACCCGATTTGCGTGTCGTCGGTGCCGATCCCGTCGTCTTCGAACGGCTCGACGAACGCCACCTCGAAGACGAGCTGCTGGTCGAGGTCGAAAAGGTATTGAAGTCCGATGGCGCCACCGAACGTGTTCGATCCCGTATCGTCGAGCTTGGGATATCCCGTCAGCGCGTCGGTCTCGAAATTGATGCCGACGTTCTTCAGGATCCCGGCGCCGTTGCCGTCGACGAGGGGCTTTGGATTGCCGACACCGATGAAGAAATTCGCGTAGGGCACGAGCGTGCTCGGCAAACCGGAGATGAGGCTGTTCTCGGAGATGACGGCGAAGCCGTCACGATCCCCGTTGCCGTCGCCGCTGAAGTTCGCAAAGAGCCGCGTCGTGTTCGAGAGCGTGTTGTAGTAGCGGCGGCTGTAGGCCGCTGTCAGGTAGTGGTCGAGAACGTCGTCGCGGTCGTCGACGCCCTGAACGAGGCCATAGCCGGCTTCGATGTAGCCGTCGAAGGCGTCGATGAAGGTCGTGACGCCGAAGAGGTTGGCCTTGTTGTTGTCGACCTTGCCGTCCTCGTTGACGATGCTGGCGTTGTCGACGTTGTCGAACGCTCCGAAGAACGTAATGTCGAAATTGGAGAGGCCGAGTGCCGCCGAATTCTTGGCCGGCAGCGTGACCGCACCGCCGAGGATCGCGTCGTTCGCCCAAATGCCGTTCTGAAGAAACAGTGGGAAGAGACCGACGGTGAAGGGCAGGTCGAAGCTCGCCTCCTCGCCCGAGAAGCCGGAGTAGATCGACCCTGCATCGCCCTCGAAGAATAGCGTCTGCAAATCGGGATCGAACTCGCTGGTGAGCTCGCCATCGCCGTCCCCGCCGCCGAACTCGAACCGCGTGAACCGGTTGTCCTCTTGCAACGGCGTGAAGAAGGCGTGAATGCGCTCCGTGCCGGTCAGCTTCAAGTCGACGTCGATGTTGAGACGGGTCGCGACTTGGGCGATGTCCTTGCCGTTGTTGGAGTTGTAGGCGATCGCCGTGCGAGAATCGCCGTAGATCGCAAGTCCCGGAACGAGCGGATTGAGCTCGCCGAAAATCGTGCTGCTCTCATCGTAAGGCCCGGAGGTATATTGCTGGCGTCCGAGCTCGAGGATCGGGCGCGGCGGCTCGACGGCGGTCTTGTCGCCGTAGATGCCCGTCTGCTCCATCGTGTCGTATGTCTCGGTGTACATGGGATCAGGCCGGAAAGAGCCCTTGCTCGATTTTCCCTTCTTGTTCGTCTTGTCCTGTCGAGCGGCCTTGCCGGACGCCGCATCCCCCTCGTCCGGTGTAGTCACCGACGAAGTCTCTTCCGTCTGATCATCTGCGGAATCTGCGGCTCCGCCCGTGTCTTCTTCGTAACCATCCTCGGCCTCGGCAGCGGGCTTGGATGGCGCTTCCGGCAAATAGCCGTCCGCACTCGATTCACCGGCGCCGCGGCCGGCTGTCGCGCTGAACGCGAGAAATGATCCGGTCGCGATCGATGCCGTGATGAGCGTCGTTCCCAGATAGATGGCGTAGCGAAGGTTGACCTTCTTCACGACCGTCATGCGTCGTCCCCCACGCAACAGATGCTGCTCTCAGTGCCGAAGCTCTCTCCAAAGCTTCGGATTGCTCGTGCATGCCCCGATGAAGCGCGCCGGCTAGCCCTTCACGTCGATGTCCACGGCGAAATCGTGAAAGTTCAGCATCCGCTCGTTCATGCTCTGCTCCATGGCTCGGGTCGATCCGACGAAGCGCATGAAGTAGATCGGCTCGGCGCGGCTGCGCATGCGAAAGGCGAGGCGGTACTTGCCCGGCTTCTTGATGAGACCGCCCGGCACCGTGTAGCTCGCGGTCTTCTCGCCGAGCGGCGTCAGCGAGTGGTTCTCCATCCTGACGAGCGGCGGATGATTGAGCACGGTCGTCGGCACGCCCGGCGGACGCAGGTGCGGCAGCGGGTCGATGTCGAAATTGACCGGCAGATACATTTCCCGATCCGTGCCCTTTACGTTGGTCGTGAGGAACATGGTCTGGAAGTGCACAAGCTGCTGATCGGTGGCGATGGCACCGGCGGCGACGTCGAGGCTGTGCAGATTTGCGATGTCGCCGTTGCTGTCGACGTAGCCCGACTCCCAAACGTTGTGACCGTCCGGGTCGACGAGGGCGACGTTCACCCAGAGCTGCGGCTGCGCGCCGAGCGATCCCGACGGCAGATTGTGGCCCGAGTTGATGTTCCTGATGCGGTAGGAGAAGGCGAGATCCCGTCCGATGGCCGGCTCGCTCTCGATGAAGGGCCCGTCGACTTGGCTGCTGTTCTCCATGAGCTGTCTGCGAATTTCGTCGCGCTCGTCGAGGCGAGCGATGTTCTCATCGATGATCTCACGCGCTTCCTCGCGGTCGAGCGCGTCCGACCAGCGCTCGGGAAACTCGACCTTGAGCTTGCCGGCGGCGACCTTGTCCTCGAACTTCGCCGTGCCCCAACCTGCCCGCCAGTCGAACGCGAGCCAATCCTTGATGCCGATGGCTTGCGCCTTCGTGTTGTGCGGGAAAATACCGGGATGGGCGATCGAATAACCCGGCCCGATGAAGCGGTGATTGGCGTGCTTTCGACCCGGATTGACCTTCTTGCCGCCGACGATGGCCGATGGCGCTGTCGCATAGCCTTTGGCCTGGCCGGGAACCTTGCCCATGTGACAGTCCTGGCACGTGATCCCCGCCTCGCGCGCGGGACTGTCGCGATACTGATCCCAGACGATCTCGAGCTTGATGCCGAGATTGACCGCCACCTGGTGGCAGCTGACGCAGAACTCCGACTTGGTGATCTGCCTATTCGTAATCATCCCCGCATGGATATCGTTGCCCCGTCCGTCGGCATCGGTCTTGACCGAGTACGTCTCCTTGTCGGCGAGGACGTCCTTGATGACACTCTGCTTGCCGCTGCCGTACACCGGCGCGTTGATCGTTCCGGGCTCGACGCGCCGCTCCCCGTTGACCTTGCCGTACTGCTCCTTGACGCGGTGGCAGGTGATGCAGCTGACGCCTTCACGCGAGATCTGGCTGCGATCCCACAGCGCCGCATCGCGGGCCTCGCCGATCTGAGTACCGACTTGCTGATGGCAGCGGACACAGAATGTCCCGACGGTGCCCTGGGTGAGCTTCTGGAACTTCTGCTCGAACTTGTGGAACATCGGCGAGATGGATGCGTAGGCATGCTGCGAGGAGGACCACTCTTCGTAGATCTGCCGGTGGCACTCACCGCATTGCGCGGCCGTCGGGAACTCGGAGATGGTCTTGGCGTCGACCGCCGGGGTCGCCTGCGGCGCGGTCGCCGGGGCCTCTTCCTCACCCGCATCGGACGACTCGATGACGGCAGGCATGTCGGTGAGAGCCCGAGACATGGACGGCGGCGCCGACGTCTGCGCCTGAACGTTCTCGGCATGCGCCCGGTCTATCGAACTCTGCCCAACAAGAGCTGCGCCGACCAAACATCCGCACGCCGCCGATATATACATAAATAGAGAACAGCGGGATCGACGCGTCATAAAATTGCCCCCTCGCGTAGAGTGCGGAAATAGCCCTTTCTGCGGCGCAGCCCGACGCCGCGCAGAATAAGTTAACGACTATTAACGAGTCCATTGCGGCCAGTTTGTGGCTTCATCCCATTGAATTTCCCACGCAAACCAGCTCGCATTCTGACTCGATCGACCCTAATGAGATACCGCACCAAATGTTGGTGACGATCATGACATGAAACGAAGATCGTTCCTTGGCATATCTCCAGATACCGAGCATATCTCTCTTGATCCTACGAGTTGCAAATAAACTTTTGAGCACTCGTGCGAGCCTTTAATTCGTCACTGTTTGATTGGATTAGGGGCGTGGTGGGATTGGGATATCGCCCCGACTTCTTTCGCCGTGGTCTTGCACACGCCACCCCCATGGTCGAGGCGAGCGTTGCGGCCCATGTCCACGCCACGCGAAGCTCACGCCCCCCGCGCGAGGAGAAAGGTCTCGAAATTATCCGATGGAACGCAGTCTCACAGTCACAGTCGATGGAACGTCGTTCTCTGCCCGGCCAGGCGAGCTCCTCCTGGACGCAGCGCTCTCCAACGGCATCGATCTGCCGTACGATTGCCGCTCCGGCCATTGCGGGACATGTTGCGTACGCGTGATCGCCGGCCACGTCCAAGGCGGTCAAGGCGCGGAGCCGGACGTCGTGCACGCTTGCCAATGCCGGATCGACGGCGATGTCACCGTCGCCCGCGATCGGCCCGCGGCCGTGAAGAGTGTCGACGGCGAGGTCGCCTCTCTGCTGGCCCTGTCGGCCGACGTGGTCGAGGTCAACGTCCGGACCGATCGCGCTTTCCCGTATCATGCGGGCCAATACGCGCAGTTGAGCTTTCACGGATACCCAACCCGGCCCTTCAGCATGAGCCACCCGCTCCGCGGCCGGCCGGGCTCCGGCACGGTATCTTTTCATATTCGCTGCATGACCGGCGGACGCGTGACATCGATGCTCGGCAAGCGCATCCGGGCCGGTCACCGCGTGACCCTCACGGGGCCGTTCGGGAACGCCTATTTCCGGCCTAACCTGGTCGCCCGCCTCGTTCTCGTCGCCACCAGCACCGGCTTTGCGCCGATCTATTCGGTCGCCGTCGCCGCGCTGCGGGAAAATCCGAACCGTCCGATCGTCGTCATCGCAGGCGGACGGGATATCCAATCGCTCTACATGGGGCCGGCTCTCGTTCAACTCGGTCGCTTTCCGAACGCGGCCGTGCTTCCGGTGTGTAGCAAGCCACAAAACCTGACATCCTCGGTGATGCTCGGCCGCCCGACCGACATTCTGCCGCGTTTGCACGCGAGCGACATCGTCTATGTCTGCGGCGCGCCACCGATGGTCGGCGCGGTCAAGGCGATCGCGGCGAGCGCCGGCGTCGTCTGCTACGCCGATCCGTTCGAAGCCCCGCTCGCGGACAAGGCAGAGCGGAAATCGTCAGCGCCACCGTCGCTGTGGCGCGCCTCGATCCGCAAGAGTTCGAAAGGCCAGCCCGCCGGCCTTCTCCCACCTCCGCCAGCCCCGAGCCGGTTCAGGCCGCTGGGGTAAGCTCTGTACCGCGATTGAAACGTGTGGTCAGCCGTTGCTCAGTCCGTATCCAAAGCTCGCTTCTCTTTTCGTCCTGCTCTGCCTCGGATCAACGCTCATGGCCGGCCGGGACGTCGAGGCCGCGCCCGATCCAGCGAAGACGATGGGACCCAATGCCTGCGCCGAATGCCACAAGCAGGAGGTGGAGGCGTGGAAGGGCTCGCATCATTTCGCAACGTTCCGAACGATGCCTCGAGATCCCAGGGGAAAGAGAATCTCGGAAAAGATGGGCATCAGGCGAATCAAGTCGGAAGGCTTGTGCCTAACGTGCCACTACACGGTGCAGCAGAAGAACAACCAGAGCGAGACGGTTGCCGGCATCTCGTGCGAGTCGTGTCATAGCGCCGGCCAGGATTGGATCAAGATTCACAGCAGCTACAGCGGCAAGAAGGCCGGCACGGAGACGAAAGCCGAAGCGGCTCAGCGTTGGAAGCAGGCCGATGCCAAGGGCATGATCCGGCCGGGCTCACTCTATCGGTTGGCGAAGAATTGCTACGGCTGCCACGTGGTGCCGCAGGAGAAGCTCGTGAACGCGGGAGGCCATCGGGCCGGAAGCGCGTTCGATCTCCTCGCCTGGTCGCAAGGCGAGGTGCGCCACAACACCTGGCACTCCAAGGGCAAGGACAACAAACCGGCAAGCGCCGAGCGCAAACGGATGCTCTACCTCGTCGGACTGGGCGTCGAGCTCGAGATGTCGCTCAGGGCGCTCGCCAAGGCGACCGTGCGGAAAGTCTACGCGTTCGAGATGGCGCAGCGCGTCAGCCGAACGCGCACGCGACTGGCCGCCGCCGCGAAGGCGGTACCGGCCGCGCCGGAGATCGCCGCCCTCGCCAAGCTCGGTCACCGCACTGCACTGAAGCTCGGCAACGAATCCGAGTTGACGGCAACAGCCGACGCTGTCGCCAAGACCGTCGTGGCGATCGCCGGAAAGTACGATGGCGGCACGCTTACCGGGCTCGATCGATTGCTACCGGGCCCGGACAAATACAAAGGCAAGGCGCGGCAACCGAGTGCGGGCAACTGACGGCTCCGGCATCGACGGGCTTGGAGGACAGCCCGGCTGGATCGTGGACCTGGGGGACTGAGCATGCGATCGGCGGTACAGCCTTCGTTGGGTGGCCGGGCGAGTGGGCGCGGCCGCGTGCTCCAGCACGCGCTGTCGAGCGTTCTCGTCACGGTGTCGGCGGCCGGCCTGCTGTGGCTCGTCACCATCTATTCCGACGGGTTGCGCGACCCGCGCTATCTCGATGGCTGGCTGCTCGCCGCGTGCATGGGCGTGCAGCTCGCTTTCCATGGTGCCGTTTCGGCTGGCCGGCTCTCGCCACGCGGGGCTCGGGCCTGGCGCCAAATCCATATCTATACGGGCTATCTTCTCATTCCGCTGTTCCTGTCGCATTCGCAAGTCTCGCTGCCTGATTCCGGTCTCGAATGGGCGCTGTGGACAGGCTTTGCCATCGTCACTGCGACCGGCGTCGCTGGCGCCTACCTAGCCTGGTCGATCAAGGCCAAGCACCGCACCGATGAGACGATCACGCTCGAGCGGATTCCCGCTTTGCGCGCAGAATGCGCCCGCGACGTCGAGGCGACGATCTCGCTCAGCGATCCGGCCGCCCGTCAGCTTCCACTACCGGGACTTCCGCATGACGACTGGATCGCCGATCTCTACGCCACGCATCTGAAGTCTTTCTTCGCAGGGCAACGCAATCACGCGGCCCACCTCGTCGGCTCGAAGCGCCCGGTGAAAAGGCTCATCGACGAGATCGACAGCCTTTCGGCTTACGTCGCCCAGCACGAGCAGGAGAAGCTCACCACCATCAAGCGGCTCGTTATCGAGAAGGATCGGCTCGATCGCTTGCAACTCTATCTGGCTCTGAACCGGGCCTGGCTCCTCGTGCACGTTCCGATCACCTATGCGCTGGTCGTGCTCTCGATCGCGCACGTTCTCGTCGTCTATGCGTTCTCGTCGGGAGCTTGGTGATGCACGCCACCCAGCGCAACCGCATCTCCGCTGCGCTCGCGGTCCTGACGGCTGTACTCCTCGGCGCTGCCTTCTTCCTATCCCCTGGCAGACAGACTCTGATGCCAGGGCCGCTTGCCAGCGTTCACGGCACGATCGAAGCGTGCAGCGCCTGCCATGCGAAGAGTGGCACTGGCAAGGTGAGCTGGGTTCGCGGCCTGATCGCCGGCGATCCGTTGGCCGACAGCAAGGCCTGCCTCGTCTGCCACAAGATGCCCGAGACCGCGTTCAACCCGCACGGTACGTCCAAGGAGGCTCTGGCACGGAGCACGAAGCGCTTGCGACAGGCTGCCCTGAGATCCGCCCCGCCACTCGCTGCCCGTGTGCAGAACACCGCATTCCCGATGTCGCGTGTCGTTGCCCGCGCTCTCTACTGCGCGACGTGCCATCAGGAGCACCAGGGAACGGCCTTCAAGCTCAGCGCAATCACGAACGAGCAGTGCCGATCCTGCCACGCGGTGAAGTTCGACACCTTCGAAGGCGGTCATCCCGAGCTCGAGAGCTATCCGTTCCGCAGGCGCACGCGCCTGGTCTTCGATCACCGAGGGCACTTCGACCGGCACTTCCCGGAAATCGCCAAGAAGGGGACGGTGAAGCGCATTCCCGATACCTGCGGGGCGTGTCACGACAGCCGGAACGATCGCCGCATCATGGCCGTGGCAGCGTTCGACGAGACCTGCGCCACGTGCCACCTCGATCAGATCACCGGCAAGGCGCGTGCGAGCGGTCCCAAAGGGATCGCTTTCTTGACGTTGCCGGGTCTCGACCTCGCAACGCTCGAGGCCAAGACGGCGAAAATCGGCGAATGGCCGGAGAGCTCGGAAGCAACGCTCACGCCTTTCATGGCCCTTATGATCGGACGAGACGAAAGCGGCCGGGCGCTTCTCAAGACCGTAGAGGGCGTAAACCTTCAAGACCTCTCCAATGCAAGCGGCGGCGAGATCAAGGCCGTCGCGCAACTGGCTTGGGCTATCAAGCGGCTTTACTACACCCTCCTTACCAGCAAGGGCTCCGGCGCGCTCAGCGGCCTCGACAATGGAGGCTCGATCCTCAGTCCGGCACTCGTGGCCGACCTCACGGCGAGCCTGCCCCGCGACGTGATCGCGACGGCGCAGCAAGAGTGGCTACCGCATCTGGCAGAGGAGCTCGGAGAGGCGCCGCTTGGCGGTGCCGCTGCGCCAGCCCAACCGAGTGAGACGGAAAGTGCGGTATCCGCCGGCGATCAATCGGACACGACCGAGCCGCCGGCTGAGTCCATCGACTTAGGTGACACATCCGCTGACACGGGCACGGCCGAAGCAGACACGCCCGACGACGCGGCCTCGGATACCGCGGGTGACGTGACGTCGAGCTTCGCGGCCCCGGCCAAGTCCAAGCTCGATCCGCCGCCGTGCTCCGTCAGCATTTTCGGCGCATGCCTCGTCACCGAGGAGAAGAAGGACAGCGCGGACGCGACCGTACCGGTCGGCCCTGCACTCGAGGCGACGGAGGTCAAGCGAGAGCCCCGTGGCGAGATCAGGACCGCCGCAGCCGGCGACCCGCCCGCAGCGAGCAGCGGCGGTCAGCGGGACGAGCTTCTGTTCCCGACCGACAAGGAGCTCGAGGACATCAAATCGCACTACAAAGCGGCAGGGCAGCCGGAGCCCAAACGCGTGGCGCCGAGCGAAGGCGGGGGCGTCGGGCCGGGAGAGGACGCCGAAGCTCCGGCGAGCGCAGATGCCGGCTCGGCCGGTGGTGAGGAAAGCGGCATCGATCCCGAAAGCTGGGCCGACTACGGCGGCTGGTATCGGCAGGACTATGCAATCTACTATAGTCCCGTCGGCCACAGGGATCGCTTCCTCTATGCGTGGCTGAAGCTCGTGACGCAGTCGAAGCCGTCAGGCGATGCGGCACAAGCCGCCGTCCTCGATGAGCTCACGGCAAAGGATGCGCCCGGCGCTTGCAGCAAATGCCACAGCATCGACGGCGAGAAGAGCGGGTCGCGTCGCGTCAATTTTGCGCCACTCAAGGCCGAGGCGAAGCAGGCTCGCTTCACCGCGTTCATTCACGAGCCGCATTTGAGCGTCGTCGGCGATCGTGGGTGCCTCACCTGCCACGATCTCGGCGAGGCCAAGGCTGCGAGCGCCGAGACTGGCACAGCCAAATCCGAAAGTGCCTATCTGGCGTCCTACACGCAGGGCGACCCCACGCAATTCGCGCCCGAGTTCGGTGAAGTGAAGAAAGAAACGTGCCAGTCCTGTCACACGGCCGGCGAGGCGCGCCAGGATTGCCTGCTCTGCCACGCCTATCACATCGACGGAGTCGTCACGCCGATCACGAGCACGAAGTTGCCGGTGCAGTAGGCGATATCACGCCGCGATCGCGGAAAGGGCGCGCGCCAGCCGCGCGGCCCATGCCGCCTGACCCGCGTGCTCGGCAACGAGATCCTGCCGGACCTCGATCAGCACCGCATCCAATCCACGCGCCTCGCCGTGAACCGGCACGGTGTGATCGTGGTCGTCCTCGATGACGTAGGGCTCGTTGGCCGCGAGCACCAGACCGGGCTCCGCCAGGTGCTTCAGCAGCGCCTCGCCGAACACCTCGGACTTGCGGTAGAGCACACCGGCATGCCAGGGCCTGACGAACCCCTTGAAGACCGGCGTAAAGGTATGGACGCCGAAAACAATCGTCGGACGCTTGCTGCGCTGCCGCTCGTCGAGATGCGCAAAAATGGCTTTCTGGAAGGGCCAATAGAACTGTTCGGCGCGATACTGCCGCTCGGCTGCATCGAGACCGGAATTCCCCGGGATGGCTGTCGTCTCGCTGATCTCCGGGATCGAGGTCGGCGCGCCGATCGGCCGGTTGCAATCGATGAGCAGACGCGAGTAGCCCGACAGAAACAGCGGTGCGTCTAAGGCTTTCGATAGCGCACGCGCGATACCCTCCGCGCCGATGTCCCAGGCGATGTGGCGGGTCAGCTCGTGATCGGGCAGGCCAAGCTTACCGTAACGGGGCGGAATGTAGCGCGAGGCGTGCTCGCACAAGAGTACATACGGCGAGCGGCCGGCCTCATTCACGACCGTCACCGCCGGCGGATCACCTGGCTCTGGCCCCCGCATCAGTAAACCTCCGCGTAGCGCTGGCATTGCGTGTCGGGGTCCATGCCCTCGACGAGCTTGAGCTCCGCGCGCTTCGTCGACGTATAGGCTTGGCGGAACGTTGCATCGAACCAGCCGGAGACGGTCGCATCTCCCTCGAAAGCCTGGAGCGCTGCTTCGAGCGATGTCGGGAGACGGCGAAGGCCGTGCTTCTCGAGCTCGGCGTCAGAGAGGAGTGTCGGATCGCCGTCATAGATAGGCGGCGTCGGCAGATCGGCACGAATGCCCTCGAGACCGGCACGTACGATCGCGCCAATCGAGAGATGCGGCGAGGCGCAGCCGTCGGCGGCGCGATACTCGAGATTGAACTGCTTGGCCGGATCCTTGCCGCCCGCCTCGTAGGTCGAGCAGATGCGGATCGTGCTTTCGCGGTCGCGCTCGCCGAGCCAGGTGTAGCTCGAGCTCCAATTGTGCGGCTTCAGGCGCAGATACGAAATCGGACTCGGGGCTGTGAGAGCGCAGAGCGCCGGCAGATGCTTCACGACACCGGCTGTGAAGGCGCCGGCGAGCTTGGAGATCCGTCCCGGCCTCGACGCATCGAAGGTCGCGGGTCTCCCCTCCTTGTCGCGCAGGCTGTAGTGGATGTGCACGCCATTGCCGACGCCGGCAACCGACGTCTTTGGTGCAAAGCACGCGCGGATGCCCAAGTTCCGCGCCGTCTCGCGAATGATCTCGCGAATGGCAACCGAGACATCGGCCGCCACGAGCGCGGGCGCTGGCGCGTGCGTGATCTCGAATTGATTGCGGCCGTATTCGGGGATGAACACCTCGGGTTCGATGCCGGCCGCGTTCAAAGCGGCGATCACGGCGGGACCGAACGGATCGGCGCGCCGCATTGCCGAGAGGGAGAACGACGGCGCGTGATGCCAGGAGGTCTCGACGGCTGAGAACTCCATCTCGAACGCGCCGGTGACGGTCAATCCCGTCTCGCGCTCGAGGTCGTCGAGCGCCGCCTTCAAGAACGACCGCGGGCAGCAGCTCCAGGGCTTGCCGTCGAGCTCGACGACGTCGCTCATAACGATGTCGAGCGGCGTGTAAGCGCCGTAGGGTGTCGTGCGGAACCGCGCCTTGCGATCCGGTATGAGACGCAGATCACCCTGCGAGCCGAAGGGCGAGCCGTCGCCGATGATGTCGAACGGGGTGATCGTCGTGTTGGCCGGGCACCAGCCGCAGTTCGTCGTCTTGCCGCCTTCCCACTCGCTGCGCTCGATCGAGCGGCCGCGCGTGATGCCGAGAAAATCGGTCGTGACGAAGGCTACGAGCTCCGCCAAGCCCGCGCCCGGGCGTGAGGTATCGACTTTCATGCCGCTTTCCCCTGTGCCAGCGCCTCGAAGCGGCGCACGACCTCGCTCGTATCGCTGATCCAGCAATAGCCGCCGAACGCCTTGAGCGCGCCCTCGTGCCTCGCCTCCGTGTAGGTGGTGCAAGCGTCACGGACGCAGGTGACGAGATAGCCGCGATCGGAACCGTCGCGCACCGCCATGTCGACGCATTGGTCGGTGACGACCCCGGCGACGATCAGATAGCGAATCCCTAAGTTCTTAAGCACGTAATCGATGTTCGTCGAGTTGAAGACGCCGGATGAGGTCTTCGGCAACATGATCTCGTTATCAATGGGCTTGAGCTCGTCGATCGGCTCGGCCCCGGGCATGCCCTTGGGGATCATGATGTTCGACAGCTTGTGATCGAGCGAGCAGTCGCGGCAATCTTTCGTCAGGGCCTCGATGATCGTGTGCAGCACCTGCACGCCTGAAGCGCGCGCCGCCTTGATCAGGCGCGACTGATTGGGGATC
The DNA here is from genome assembly GCA_046348995.1 of Hyphomicrobiaceae bacterium. Taxonomy (GTDB): domain Bacteria; phylum Pseudomonadota; class Alphaproteobacteria; order Rhizobiales; family Hyphomicrobiaceae; genus JANNSX01. Next base: position 166,581 of record JAXMDB010000001.1, on the reverse strand, counting down.
ACCGTGCTCTTGAGCATCCGATGATAGTAGTGCTCGGCGTTGAGCTCGGGATGCTGCGGGTCGATGCCGGGTGTGCAGAACACCTTCTGCATGTCGACGAACAGGATGGCCGTCTCGCCCGGCCGATAGGCCTCGTCGCGCCGTGCCGTGATCTTGAGGGTCATGTGGTCCTCCGGGATGAGTGTCGTCTTTGCTTATCCGGGCCGCGGGCCGCGCCATCGACCGTGATGCGATGGTCGACCCGGACACGCTCGATGGCCTCGGCCCGCTCGCGCCAGGCCAGCCCGAGACGTGCGGTGAGCCCCGCGACGACGGCTTCCGTCTGCGCGAGCGGCGTCACCATGGTATCGAACGGCGAACGCGTCTCGATAGGTACCGTCAACGTCACGTCGGCGCATGTGGAAAGCGGCGATTTCCAGCGATCGGTGAAGAGGATGACGCGAGCGCCCCTCGCGGCGGCGGCCTCGGCGAAGCGCACGATATCGGCCTGGTACCGGCGGTAGTCGTAGACGGCGAGCACGTCCTTGGGTCCGACATCTGCGAGACGATCGATGAGGTCGGCCGCGGTGCCGTCGACGAGCTCGGTACCCGGGCGCAGGTGTTGCAGACAGCGCTGCAGAATGCCGGCGAGGAACCGGCTGAAACGGCCCCCCAGGCAGAGAATGCGCGCCTTGGGATCGGCAAGCAGCGCGACGGCGGCGTCGAGATCCTCGGGTGGCGTCTCACCCGCGGCGGACTCGAGCTGCCTGATCGTGGCGGCGAAAAAGCCCTCATAGACGTTCACGGGGCGCGCAATCTTCTCCGTCTTGCCTGCCGGGAGCGTCAGCGGCGAGCGCATATGCGCCTCGACCTCGGCGAGCAGCGCATCCTGCAGGCCGCCATAGCTTTTGAAACCCAAACGGCCAGCGAAGCGCAGCACGGTCGGATCGCTGACACCGGCACATTTTGCGAGCCTCGAGATCGTCGAAAGGGCGGCCGCTGGATAGTTGGCGAGCAACTCGCGCGCGACCTTGACCTCCGACTTCGACAGCTCGAGCCCGCCATGCAGCAGCCGCTCACGGATGCTCGCCGGCAAGCCATGCCGCGCCGGAGCAGGCCGCTCGAGCGGAAGTGAGCGGCGGGTCTTTCGAGGACGTCGCATGTAGCGTTCATTACAACAGCAGCCCTGGTGGACGCAAACTGTAAGCGGCGTTTGACCGCGTAGTGCGTTCTGATACTGTCGCTCGACCGGCACCTCGCCGGTGCTGGGATCGTTGGCATGGGTCGGTTGAGCGCTGAGCTCTCTGTGGGTCGCGGCACGTGGGCGAGTGCTCTGGCACTGGCCGCCATCGTCGCCGTCGCCACGATCCTCGCCGCGCTGCTCTTCGGCGCCTGGGGCGCACGCATCGCGACGCTGTTCCTCATGTCTCTCATGGGCGTCCTGGCGCTCTCCGTATTCACGAGCAACTCCGGCATCGTCTCCTTCGGCCACACCGCGTTCATGGGCATCGGCGCCTATGTCTCGGGCATTCTCACGATGCCGGCCGCCCTACAAAAAGGCGCCCTGCCCGCTCTGCCCTCGTTCCTCGCCGGTCACGAGATGGGGTTGGCTCTGGCGCTGGCCTGCGTGCTCCTCGCCGGGCTCGCCGCCGGACTGCTCACGGGCCTGCCGATTGCGCGTCTCTCGGGCTCGGGCGCCTCGATCGCGACGCTCGCCCTGCTCATCATCGTGCATGTCGTTCTCGTCGGGGCGCGCGACATCACACGCGGCAGCCAAACCTTCTATGGCGTGCCCGCACTGACGACGGTCTGGGTGGCGCTTCCCGTTGCCCTCGCCATGATCGTCGTCGTCCGATTGTTCAAGGATATGCCGGCCGGACTGCGCTTGCGCTCGGCGCGCGAGAACGAGGTCGCCGCGGCCGCGAGCGGCGTCAATCTGTTTGCGGCGCGCTACGCCGGATGGGTCTTGAGCGCGGCCCTCGCAGCCGTCGCTGGCGCACTTTACGGGCATTTCCTCGGCGCCTTCTCGCCCAAGGATTTCTACTTCGACTTGATGTTCACCTACATCGCCATGCTGATCGTCGGCGGCATGCTGACGGTGACGGGCGCCATCGTCGGCACGGCCGTCATCACCGCCGTCATTCAGGTTCTGCGACAGGTCGAGAGCGGCGTGGACTTGGGTTTCGTGCAGATTCCGGTGATCTTCGGTCTGACACTGTTCGGGCTCGGCATCGCGCTCTTGCTCGCCATCTGGAGGCGCCCGCTCGGCATCGCCGGCATGTACGAGCTTGCGCTCGGTGCGCCGTCTCTCCCTCCGGTGGCGACGGCCACCGTCGAGACGTCCAGGGCGGCCGGGACCGGGGTGCTCGAGGTCAGCGGATTGACGAAGCGCTTCGGCGGCGTCGTCGCGGCCGACAATGTCTCGGTTCGCGTCGAGCGCGGACAGATCGTCGGCCTCATCGGTCCCAACGGCGCCGGCAAGACGACCATCGTCAATATGATCTGCGGCCAGCTCGCCCCCGATAGCGGCACCGTTGTGCTTGATGGTGTCGCGCTCGCCGGCAAGGGGCCGAGCGCGATCACGCGAGCGGGGCTGGCGCGGACCTTTCAGGCCATCCGCCTGTTCGACCGCATGACGGTAGCCGAGAACGTGCGCGTCGCAGCCTTGTCCGTCGAGCCCGATCCCGCCGCCGCCACCGCGCTGACAGCACAGCTACTCGCGCGCCTCGATCTCACCTCCGAGGCACACCGGCTCGCCGGCACCCTCCCCTACGGCGCCCGCCGCCGGCTCGAGATCGCCCGCGCGCTCGCCTCGAAGCCTCGGTACCTCCTGCTCGACGAGCCGGCCGCGGGCATGAACCCGGCCGAGACCGACGCCCTCATCGCGACGCTTTCGGGCATTCGCGACGCGTTCGGCGTCGGCCTTCTCGTCATCGAGCACGACATGCACTTGATCATGCGTCTTTGTGATCGCATCGTCGTCGTCAACAAGGGACAGAAGATCGCCGAAGGAACCCCCGAGCAGGTCCGCGGTGACGACAAGGTCATCGAAGCCTACATCGGCCGGCGCCGGGAGCGCGCCGCCGCATGAAGCCGTCAATCGTCGAATAAACCAGGGAGGAAACTCATGAAGCTCCGCGCATCGCTCTTCACTGCCACGGCGCTCGCCGTCTGTCTCGCGGCCTTGCCAGCGCGAGCCGAGGATTTCGTGATCGGTCTCGCCACCGCCCAGACGGGCGGTCTCGCACCGTTCGATCAGCCCTCGCTCGCCGGTTTCCAGATGGCGGTCGACGAGATCAATGCCAAAGGCGGCCTCGCCGGCCAGCACAAGATCGTCCTCAACATCAAGGACACGCGCTCCGATACGGCCGCAACCGTGCAGGCCGCTCAAGAGCTCGTCGCCGCCGGCATTAAGGTGCTGATTACGCCGTGCGATGCCGATCCCTCGATTGCCGGCGGGCAGGTGAGCCAGCCCGCGGGCATTCCGGCTTTCACCTTCTGCGGGTCGACACCGACCATTCCGGGCGCCGTCGGCGACTACATGTTCGGCGACTATCCCGCCGACAATCTCCAAGCGACCGTGCTCGCGGCGCATGCGATGGAGAAGGGCTACAAGAACGCCTACATCCTCAAATCGCCCGACACGGCCTACACGCTGAAGCTGCCGGAATACTTCGCCGAGGTCTTCAAGAAGAAGGGCGGCGCGATCGCGGGCGAAGGCACCTACGCGCTCGGCCAGCAGGACTTCTCGGCCGAGGTGACGAAGATCAAAACCCTCGATCCGCAGCCCGACGTCATCATGACCTCGGCCTACGAGCCCGACTTTCCGGCCTTCATCAAGCAGCTCCGCTCGGCGGGCGTGACGGCCGCCGTGCTCGGCTCCGACGGCATCGACAGCCCGACGACGCTCGGCCTCGGCACCGATGCCGACGGCGTCGTGCACACCACCGCCGGATTCCCCACTGAGGGCAGCCCGCTCGCCGCCTTCTACGCCAAGTGGAAGGAGAAGACCGGCAAGGCTCCCGAGACGGTCTACGTCGCAACCGGCTACGAGATCCCCTACATCCTCGACGCCGCCGTCACCGCCGCCGGCGGCAAGACCGACGGCACCTCGATCCGTGACGCCGTCATGACGCTGAAGGATCTGGCCTTGGTGACGGGCAAGGTCACCTACGCCGGTACGAACCGCATGCCGTTCCGCGACATCGCCCTCGTCGAGGTCCGCGGCGGCGCGCGCACGCTCGTCAAGATGGCGACGCCGGACGCCGCCGACGTCCCGGCGCCCTGACGATAGAGGCAGCATGCTGACCGTCCGACAGCTCGGCGTTCGCTACGGGGAGATCGAGGCCGTCAAAGGCATCGATCTCACCGTGGGGCAGGGCTCGATCGTCGCGCTGCTCGGGGCCAACGGAGCCGGCAAGTCGTCGACCTTGCTCGGCCTCGTCGGCCTCGTCCCGGTGACAGGCGACGTCGAGTTCGGCAGTCGGCCGATCGCTCGCGCCGCTCCGGAGGAGATCTCCCGGTTGGGCATCGCGCTCGTGCCGGAGGGACGGCGGGTGTTTCCGAGCCTGACCGTCGCGGAAAATCTGCTGCTCGGCGGCGCAGTTCATGGCGAGCGTCATGACACGAAGGCGGCCGAGGAGAGGATGCTCGACCGGTTTCCCATCCTGCGCGATCGCTACCGGCAGAAGGCGGGACTACTTTCCGGCGGCGAGCAGCAGATGCTCGCGATCGCCCGTGCGCTGATGTCGGGACCGAAGCTGCTCATGCTCGACGAGCCCTCGCTCGGTCTCGCACCTCAGATCGTCGACAGCGTGTTCGATCTGATCGCCGAGCTGCGTCAGCAGGGATTGACGATCCTCCTCGTCGAGCAGAACGCCGCCCGCGCCCTCGAGATCGCCGATCGGGGCTACGTGCTCGTGAACGGCCGGATCGAGCTGCAAGGCACCGGCGCGGAGCTGCTCGATTCGGAACGTGTAAAAGAAGCCTATCTCGCGGCTTGAGGCCCAATGGAATACCTCGTCCAGCAGATCATCAACGCGGTCAGCCTCGGCGGCATCTACGCGCTGCTGGCACTTGGTCTCGCCGTCGTGTTCTCGATCGTGGCGCTCATCAATTTCGCGCACGGCGAGCTGATGACGATCGCCGGCTACACCATCTTCTTCATGTTGTCGCTCGCCTTCCCGTTGGCAGCCGCGGCCGTTATCGGCGTCGGCGTCGCGAGCTTGGCGGCCTTGACGACGGAGCGGGTGGCTTTCCGGCCGATGCGCCGCGCCGACGTGACGGGATTGCTCATCACGAGCTTCGCCGTCTCGCAAATCCTCCGCGTGCTGTTCCAGAACGGCATCTCGGCCCGTCCGAAGCCGATCGCCATGCCGGCCAGCATCTCGGGCGCGATCGATCTCGGCTTCGCACATGTCGGCATCATTCCGCTGATCTCGATCGCGCTCTCCGCCTTCGCGCTCTTCGCGCTGACCCGGTTCCTGCGCCTGACGGTGCTCGGCACGGCGATGCGGGCGGCAGCCGAGGATTTCGCCGTCGTGCGCCTCATGGGCATCCGCGCCAACCACGTCGTCGCCGTGGCTTTCGCCGTGTCGGGCGCGCTCGCCGGCATCGCCGCGTTTCTCTGGATCGCCCAGCGCGGCTCGGTCGATCCGCTGATGGGCTTCGTGCCGGTGTTGAAGGCGTTCGTCGCGGCCATCATCGGCGGTCTCGGCAGCCTTTCGGGCGCGGTCGCCGGCGGGCTCGTGCTCGGCGCCCTCGAGGTCATGCTGCAGGCCTATCTGCCGGAGGCGGCGCTGCCCTTCCGCGACGCTTTCGTGCTCAGCCTCGTCATCCTGATCCTGATCTTCCGGCCAGAGGGGCTGATCCCCGCGCCGAGCGTCCGGCGCTCATAAGTCAGAGAGGTCGACCATGGAACACTTCGACATCATCGTCGTTGGCGCAGGCATTGCAGGGTCGTCGGCCGCGTTTCATCTGGCCGACAAAGGCATCAAGACGGCCCTCATCGAGAAGACGCATCCGGCGGGAGGCCCAACGGGGCGATCTTCGGCTCTGACGCACGCCTTCTACCTCGATCAGGCGCTCTCCAAGCTCTCGATCCGCGGCGTTCAGATCTTGCGCGACATCCCCCGTCTGACGGGCCAAGGCAAGGTCCATAACGAGATCGGAATGATGTGGGCGTGTGGCGCCGAGGCCGAGGACGCTTGGAAGGCGTCCGCACGCTGGATCGCGAGCCAGGGCAGCCGGATCGACATTCTCGCGCCCGACGTCTTGGGCAAGATGGCGCCGGATTTCTCCCGCGAGGCCATCACGACGCTCCTCTACGAGCCCGACTACGGGTACGCCGACCCCTACGGCGCAGCCAACGCCCTCGTCAAAGGTGCGCGCGATCGCGGCTGCAGGGCGCTCCTCAACACACGCGTGACGAAGCTCGTCACGTCCGGCGGCAAGATCACGGGCGTGACGACCGAGGATGGTCAGGGCCTGACGGCTGATCGCGTGCTCGTCTGCGCCGGCGTATGGACGCGGCCTCTGATTGCGCAAGCCGGCTGCGATTTGCCGATCCACGTCGAGCGCCACGAGATGGCCGTGCTCGACGCCAAGGGCCGGGCCCGCACCTACATGCCGTTCGCCTGGTGCGACGACCTGCTCTGCAACTACGCCCGCCCCGATGGCGACAACGTCGTGCTGTGCGGCACCTGGGCCGGCGGCGGCACAGGTATCCGCCACCAGTCCGTGAAGCGGCCGTCGCCGGTCGACAATCCGGACATCTACAAGGAAGGGCTCGACGACGAGGAGTCCGTGCACGTGCTGTCCTTCCTCACGCCACGCGCGCCGCGCCTGACCGAGCTCGGCGTCCGGCCAGGCTATGCCGGCCTCTACGACATGAGTCCGGACGACAACCCGATCATCGATCGCGTCCCCGGTGTCGACGGTCTCTACGTCGTTTGCGGCTCGTCCGGTCATGGCTTCAAGATGGGCGCTGGCGTTGGCGAAGCGGCCGCTGCCATGGCTATGACGGGACAGCCGTCCGCATTGCTCGCTCCCTTCACCGTCAAACGCTTTGCGGGTTTCGCATGACCGCCAACGATCTCTACGCCCGCGATACGGCCGTCATGGCCGGTTTGCAGAAGCTGCGCTTCTTTCCGCTGGCGCTCACCAGCGGCAAAGGTGCGCGGGTCATCGACGAGAGCGGGCGCGCATTGCTCGATCTCTCCGCCGCCTGGGGATCGGCTTCGCTCGGCTACGGGCATCCGGCGCTGGTCGATGCGGTGACGCGCGCTGTCCAAAACCCGGCCGGCGCCAGCATCCTGTCAGCCGCGAACCTGCCTGCCGTTTCGCTCGCCGAGAAGATCCTCGAGACGCTGCCGCACATGCGCGATCACAAGGTCTGGCTCGGGCATTCGGGATCGGACGCCAACGAGGCTGCCTTCCGTGCGGTGACGGCGGCGACGGGACGCCCCCGCATCCTCGCCTTCATCGGGGCCTATCATGGCGGCTCGGCCGGCTCGATGGCGATTTCCGGTCACACGGTTCAATCGCACGCGGCCCGCGCGCCTGGCCTGACGCTGATCCCCTACCCCAATCCGTACCGCCCCTACATGGGCGATGCGACCGGGGCCAAGGTGCTCGAGCTCGTCGAGCATCTGTTCGCAACCACCTGTCCTCCCTCGGAGGTCGCGGCCCTCTGGATCGAGCCCATTCAATCCGACGGCGGCCTGATCGTGCCGCCGCAAGGCTTCATGAAGCGGCTCTGCGACCTCTGTCGCAAGCACGGCATTCTGATCGTCTCCGACGAGGTCAAGGTCGGGCTCGCGCGCACAGGTAGGCTACACGCCTCTGCCCACGAGGACATCGCTCCCGATATCGTCTGCCTCGGCAAGGGACTAGGTGGCGGGCTGCCGCTCTCGGCGACGATCGGGCCGAAGTTGATCCTCGACTTCGCGACGGCGTTCTCCATGCAAACCATGCACGGCAATCCGATCTCGGCGTCGGCGGGCGCAGCCGTGCTCGATACGATCGGGCGCGAAGGTCTGGTCGAGAACGCGCGCGACACCGGTGCGCATCTCAATGCTTGCCTCGAAGGCCTGATGGCCTCGCGCCCCGAGATCGGCAGCGTGCGTGGGCGGGGGTTGGCACTCGGCGTCGAGCTTGTCGAGGATCGCGAGACGAGGGCGCCCGCCAAAGTGCTCGCCGCCAAGACCGTCTATCGTGCTTTCGAGCTCGGCCTTGTCGTCTACTATGTCGGTCTCAACTCGAACGTGCTCGAGCTGACGCCGCCGCTCGTGTTGACGAGGACGGAAGCCGAGGAAGCCGCAGACATCATCGGCCACGCGATCGCCGATGCGGCCTCGGGCAAGGTCAGCGACGAGGCAGTGAGGGCCTTTGCGGGCTGGTAGGGCCGCGTGTGCTGTCGCGCGGCCGCCGGTGATCAGGCGAAGATGTAGCCGCCGCTGACGATGACGTTCTCGCCCGTCATGTAGCGGTTCGCATCCGAGAGCATGAAGACGATCCACTCGGCGATGTCGCCGGTCTCGGCCGCGCGGCCGAGCGGCGTCTGCGAGGCGAGCTCGGGGATGAAGCCGAGCGCCTTCGCCTTGTCGGTGGCGATGCCGGCCGGTGCGATCGAGTTGACGAGGATTTGGTCTGGCGCGAACTCGAGCGCGAACGAGCGCGTCAGGCTCACCACGGCCGCTTTCGTCGCCGCGTAGTGCGCGTTCTTGGGATGCGCCTTGAAGGCATCGACCGAGGACACGTTGACGATGCGCCCCCGCACGCCGCTCTTGTCGAGCGGCTGCTTCTTCATCTCGATGATGGCGGCGGCCGAGATGTTGTAGGTGCCGCGCACGTTGATGTTCCAGTCGAAGTTCCAGTCCTCATCGGTGATTTCGAGGATCGGAACCCGCGGATAGACGCCCGCCGCATTGACGATGCCATCGACCCGGCCGAGCGCCTTGACGGCCTTGGCATAGACTTCGAAGGCGCCGGCCCGCGGCACGATATCGCCGACGAAACCGCAGGCCTTGCCGCCGCCGGCCTTCGCAATTTCGGCGACGGCCGCATCCAGGCCCGCCTGATTGATGTCGAGCAGCGCGACATTGGCGCCCTTGGCGGCGAGCAGCTTGGCTGTCGCGAGCCCAAGCCCGCTCGCGCCGCCGGTGATGACGATACCGCGACCTTGCATGATCTCAACTCTCCATGACTGATTTAGGCGTGCGGGTCGCGGCATCCGAGGGCGCGATGAGCAGGAACTCTGCTCGCCAATCCAGACGCCCGACCACGTGCGGCGGACCGTGCACCTGCTCGAGTCCGCCAAGCATTCACGCGCCGGAAGATCGAGCCCGCGCTAGCCCAGATAGGCTTCCTTGACCTTGTCGTTGCCGAGCAGCTCCTGGCCCGGCCCCTCGAGTACGATCTCGCCGGTCTCGATGACGTAGCCGTAGTCGGCGATCTGGAGCGCCAAGAAGGCGTTCTGCTCGACGAGAAGAACGGCGACACCCTGCTTGCGGATCTCGACGACCGTCTCGAAGATCTGCTCGACCAGCATCGGCGCGAGTCCCATGCTCGGCTCGTCCAGAAGCAGGATTTTCGGTTTGGACATCAGCGCCCGGCCCATGGCGAGCATCTGCTGCTCGCCGCCCGACAGCGTGCCGGCTGTCTGGTTGTAGCGCTCCCTGAGGCGCGGGAACATCGCAAGCGCCTGCTCCTCGGTCTCCTTGATGCCCGCCTTGTCGTTGCGCAGGAAGGCGCCGGCCTTGAGGTTCTCGGCAACCGAGAGACGGCCGAAGACGCGCCGGCCTTCGGGGACTTGCACGACCCCTTTGCCGACCACCTTGTGGGCGGGGAGGTTGTTCAAGTGCTCGTTGTCGAAAACGATATCGCCCTGGGCCACCGAGAGGATGCCGGAGATCGCCCTGAGCGTCGTCGATTTGCCGGCGCCGTTGGCGCCGATGAGGGTCACGATCTGGTCGCGACCGACCTGCAGCGAGACGCCACGCAGCGCGTGAATCTTGCCGTAATAGACATGCAGGTTGCGCGCGTCGAGATAGGCCGGAGGGCCGCCGTTGACCGCTTGTTTTGCCGCCTGGTGCTGCACCGCTTCCACCCGCTCCTACTTCAGGGCCTTGCCCTTGGTGCCGAGGTACGCCTCGATCACCTTGGGATCGTTCTGCACCACGGCCGGGGTGCCCTCGGAAATCTTCACGCCGTGATCGAGCACGGTGATGTGGTCGGAGATGTCCATGATGACCCGCATCGAGTGCTCGATGAGGAGAATGGTCACCCCCTGCTCGTCGCGCACACGGCGGACGAAGTTCATCATGTCGACCGACTCGCGCGGGTTCATGCCCGCCATCGGCTCGTCCAGCAACAGGAGCTTCGGCTTCGTCGCCAGCGCCCGGCCGATTTCCAGGCGCCGCTGCTCACCGTAGGCGAGATTGCGGGCCACCATGTCGCCGCGGCCCCTCAAGCCGACGAACTCGAGGATCCGGATCGCCTCCTCCTCGGCCTCACGCTCGTCACGGCGCGCAAACGGCGTGTTGAGCACGGTGCCGAGCCAGCTCGACTTCAGGTGGATGTGCATGCCGACGAGGATGTTCTCGATCGCCGTCAGGTTCTTGAACAGGCGGATCGTCTGGTACGTGCGGTTGATGCCCGCCTGCGCCACGCGATCCGGCGTCACGCCGTCGATGCGCTCGCCATCGAACACGACCGAGCCGTCGTCGGGCGTGTAGAAGTTCATGATGCAGTTGAAGACCGTCGTTTTGCCGGCGCCGTTCGGGCCGATGATCGAGCAGATCTGCCCCTGGCGAACCTCAAGGTCGAGCTTGTCGAGCGCGACGAGGCCGCCGAAGCGCTTCGTCATGCCATCCGTCTTGAGCAGCAACCTGCCTTGCTGCCCGTTCGCCGTCGCTTGCTTCATCATTTGACCGTCCGCCATGGGTCAGGCCGCCTTCTCGATGACCGCACCCGACTCGAGCGCGGCAGCCTCGGCATCCATCTTCAACTCGCGCTGCTTGGCGGCCGACGGCCACAGACCCTCGGGCTTCAAGCGCGTGACGGCAATGATCGCGAGACCGTAGAACAGGTACCGGAACTCGCCGAACTCACGCAGCATCTCGGGCAGACCGATCAGCACGGCCGAGCCCAGCACGACGCCGGGAAGGCTCCCCATGCCGCCGACGATGATGAGGGCGAGCACGTTGATCGAGATGATCAGCTGGAACGAGTGCGGGAAGATCGAGCCGACGAGCACGGCGAAGATCGAGCCGGCGAAGCCTGCGAACGCCGCGCCGAGACCGTAGGCCAGGAGCTTCACCTGGATCAGGTTGATGCCGAGCGCTTGGGCCACGTCCTCGTCGTCGCGGATCGCCGTCCAGGCGCGACCCAGACGCGAGTTCTCGAGACGCCAAGCGATGTAGGCGGCGAGGAGCGATCCGAAGAACACGACGTAGAAGAGCTCGGTCTGATTGTTGAGGGGCCCCCACGACAGCAGAGGACCGGCACCCGTATAGTCGAAGATGTAGAACTCGGGACGCGGAATTTGCAACACGCCCTGCGAGCCACCCAGCAGCGGGGCGGCGGCGTCGGACAGCACGATCACGCGGACGATCTCACCCAAGCCCAGCGTCGCGACGGCGAGATAGTCACCGCGCACCTTGAGGACAGGGACACCGAACAGGATGCCCATCATGACGGACGCGAGCACCGCGAGCGGCATGGCGGCCCAATACGAAAGCTTCAGCCACTCCCAGCCGTAGTGTTGAGCGAGCGAATAGGGGCTGTCGGCCATCAGCAGCGCCGTCGTATAGGCGCCAACCGCGTAGAAGGCGACGAAGCCGAGATCGAGCAGGCCAGCGAGGCCGACCTCGAGATTGAGGCCCATGCCCATGAGCACGAAGAAGCCGACCATCAGGAAGACCTGGCCGACGAAATTACCGCCGTAGAGCGGGAACAACCCGATGACGACGAGGCCGAGGATGAGCAGAGGCCAACGCAGACGCGCCCTCGTCGCCGCCATATCGACGCCCGACGCTTGCATGCCGCCGACGATCGCGTCATAGGCGATGACGGCGACGGCGCTGGCGATCGCCGTTATTATCGCACCCTGAAGGGTCAGGCCATTGTAGTTGTACAGCAATCCAGCGAGCCAGCGCGTGGCGACGTTGTTGCTGAGGATGATGAAGATGAGCTGGCTGAAAAGCCCCGCCGAGCCCGCCCCGATGAGAGCTGCGGAGACCGGCCGGCGCAGCACACGCGGCAGCTGCACCAGCAGGGCGCCGATCGCACCCAGCACTGCACCGGCGATGACAAGCGCAAGAACGCCCGTCATTGGCGGCTTGATGCCGAAGGTAATGACGTTGAGAAGCTTCGGCTCCAGCGCGACGAAGATGAAGCGGAGGCTGACGTTCATCATGACGATCGCGAGAACCGCCGGGAAGGCCGCCGCGATCGCGCCGGCGACGCCACCACCGATGATGGCCGATACGGGATTCGAGAACAGCCCGCGACGGGCCACGAGAATGCCGGCACCGAGGAACGAGAAAGCCATCATGGCGTAGGCGAGCGACACGTAGCCGACGATGATCGGCCGCTCGGAGAAGAGGCCGAGAATGCCCATCATGGCCATGGCCAACACGGCTATGCCAACGAGCAGCCCCGTCGAGAGCACGTGACCCCATGGGGTTGCATCGTCATGCTCGACCCGACTTGCAGCGACGACGTCCATAGCCATTCCAGGCCACTCCCTAATGCAAGTTCAATCCCGTTGCGACCTGAACGCCCGTCACGCTCGCTTGCGCGCCAACTTCTCGCCCATGAGGCCCCAAGGCCGGAAGATCAGCACCATCACGAGCAACGTGAAGGCGATGAGATCGCGAAGCTGATAGGCCGCCGGGATGCCGAAGCCTTCGAGGAACAAGGCCGGCCCCATGCTCTCGACGACGCCCAGGAAGAACCCGCCGATCATGGCGCCCGGGATGTTGCCGATGCCGCCGAGCACCGCCGCGCTGAATGCCTTGATGCCCGGGATGAAGCCCATGAAGTGATAGATCTGCTTGTAGACGAGACAGTAGAGCACGCCGCCTATGCCGGCGAGGCAGGCGCCCATGATGAAGGTGAAGATGATCACCCGATTGCTGTCGATGCCCATCAACGCCGCCGCATCGCGATCCTCGGCGACCGCGCGCATCGCCATGCCCATCTTCGTCCGCTGAACGATGAAGTAGAGAAGCAACATGGCGCCCACCGCCGTGCCGATCACGATCGGTTGCACGACGGGAACAGGAAAGCCGAAGACGTCGATCGAGCCCTTGAGCCACTCGGGATCCGGATAGGAGCGGACCTGGGAGCCGTACATGCCGCGCGCGACCTGCTGGATCGTGAACGAGGCGCCGATGGCGCAGATCAGCGGCGCCAACGTCGCGACATGCCGGAAGGGACGGTAGCAGATCCGCTCCACGAGCAGCGCCGTCACGGTGCAAATGGCCATCGATAGCAGCAATACAAGCAGGATCGACGTCACCGGCCAGGCGTCGAGCATCCCGTTCTGGTCGAGGCCACGCGCCAGGAAGAAGGCCGAGAAGGTGCCCATCATCGTGATATCGCCATGGGCGAAATTGATGAGGCGCAGAATGCCGTACACCATCGTGTAGCCGAGCGCGATCAAGGCGTAGACACCGCCGATCGTCAGCCCGAACATGAAGAAGTCGACCCAGTTGTGAAGGCCGTAGGTGCCCTTCATCAGGATGAGGACGGGCCCGACGACGACGACGACGAGAACGGCCAGCCTCAAGGCCCAGAGAATGATATCGACGAAGGTGATCCGGTGCGCGCCTTTGAAAAGACCACCGAATGCGCTGCCGCCAGTCGCCGTTTGCGCGCCCATGGGCTGTCGCCGCTCCCCTGATGCGAAGTCCGCCTGCCCCCCGGCAGCAGACACCTGAACTCTCGGAAAGTACCGGCCTCCCAAAGGGGGGAGGCCGGTATAGATTTCGTCAGTCAGACACCGATCACTTCGGATAGATCTTGATCGGGTTCTCGCCGGCCTTGAAGCTCGCCGGATCGCCGTTCGTGAACTGGTAGACGGCGAAGTTGAACGAGCCGCACTGGCCATGCTCGTCGCAGTTCTGCGGACCGCTCATGCCCTCGAAGCCCTTCGTGGCGAAAGCGGCATCGCGCAGAGCCTTGCGGCCGATGTAGAGCGTGCCGTTGTCCTCGACCCCGACCTTCTCGATGGCAGCCGCGAGGACCGCCATGGCGTCATAGGCCTGAGCGTGGAACGAGTTGATCGGGCCCTCGCCGTACTTGGCCGTGTACTTCTCGACGAACTCCGGATACTTCTTGCCGAGCACCTCGGGAGAGATGTCGACGTTGGTGATCCGGAAGCCCTTGGCCGCATCGCCCGCCGCCTCGAGAAGGCCGGGGGACTGCACGGCGCTGCCACCGATGATGTTGGTGTCCTTGAGATCGGCGATCTCAGGGGCCTGACGGAGGATCTGCGCCGCCGAGGCGACGAAGACCGGGAAGTAGAGCACGCACGGCTTCTTCGTGCCGATGGACGTCAGGACCGGCTTCATGTCGACGTCGGTCGGCGTGATAGCCTCCTGAGCGACGACCTTGCCACCGAGCGACTCGAAGGTCTTGGCAGCAGCGTCGGCCAGGCCCTGAGCGTAGGGGCTGCCGTCATGGATCGTGGCGAGCGTGTCGCACTTGAGCTCCTCGCGGAACCACTTGGCGTCATTCTTGCCCTGCTCGGCGTCGGAGTAGATGGTGCGCATGAACCCATCGAAGTCCGGCTTGCGGTCCGCAGCCGTGAGGCCCGGTGCCGTGCAGGCCGTGCAGATGTTCAAGATGCCCTGCTTCCACAGGATCGGCGCAGCGGCCGTCGTGGCGCTCGAGCAAGCGCCGCCGAGCACGGCGACGATGTTGGGAACAGCCGCAAGCTTCGTGCCGGCCGTCTGGCCGCCCTCGGCGTTGCACTGGTCGTCCTCGACCACGAGCTGGATGTCGTGACCCTTGATCTTGCCACCGAGGTCGTCGATCGCGACCTCAGCGCCGCGCTTGGAGTCGACGCCGAGCGCCGTGTCGGCGCCGGAGATGACCCAGTAGCCACCGATGACGATCGGCGCGCCGGCCGGGATCTCGACGACGCCGAGGTCGTCCGTCACCGGACCCTTGGTCTCGGCGGCAATCGCCGAACCCATCATGAGTGCAGACGCCGCAATCGCGACAGCACCCATCGTGAACCTAAACCGCATAAGCCGCTACCTCCCATATGATCGGCGGGGCAATTCCGCACGACGCCCCGGTCTTGGTCCAAAGGCCAAGCTAAGGATTTCGCGGAAGCTGCCGATCGTCTTCGAGACCGTGCCTTCTGGTGGGGCGCCGTTTCCCGAAAGCATCGATTGCATAAGATCACGAATGGGTCAATCAATTGTCGATTGACTTTGCGACTTGGCTACCGCCGAAAACCTGCCCGGTCGGCATGATCTCCATGATGGAGACATCGACGTGCCGCGGCATGGCCACGATCGCGCTGACGAGCGCCGCCATGTCGGCCGGCTGGATGGCCGAGAAGTCCTGGTAGAGCGCCTCGTTCGCCTTGCCGTGCGTGCCGAAATGCTCATCGTAAATGTGTGTCTCGACACGGCCGGGAACGAGCACGGTCGTCCGTACACCACTGCCCAGGACATCCCAGCGGATGCCCTCCGCAAAGGCCAGGATTCCGGCCTTCGTCGCCGCATAGACCGCAAGCCCGCGGTTGGCGATCCGGCCGGCGATCGAGCCCGTGAAGAGGATATGCCCACGCTTGCGCTCGATCATGCCCGGCAGCGCCGCCCGGGTGAAGTGAACGGCCTGCGTGAGGTTGATCGCGATGAGGCGATCGACCGCCTCCCGCGAGACGCTTTGGAGCGGCGTGAAGGCACCGAGAATGCCCGCGTTGTTGACGAGAATATCGGGCTGCACGGAGGCGACCAGCGTCTCGACGGCGCCCGTATCGGCAACGTCCATCGCATGTGGAATGGCACCCATGCGCCGGGCGTGATCTTCGAGCCCCGAGTTGGGCAGCGCCACCGCGTGCACCTCGAGCCCATCCTTCCGGAACTGCTCGGCGATCGCCAAGCCGATACCGCTCGACGCACCCGTGACGAGCGCGCGCTTGTAGCCCGTGTTGCTCATGATCTTCCCCTTGCTCAAGCGAACTCGACTTCCATCCAGGTCTCGAAGCAGTTGTTGCGCGCCAGCACCTGGATGCCGATGGTGGCGCGGCAGCCGATGCCGATGTCGCGGCCGAACACCTCGGCGAGGAAGTCGGTCATGCCGCTCGACACCTTGTGGACGTCGGTGAACGTGGGCGCGGCGGCGACGAAGCAGAGCGACTTGATGAGGCCCTTGACGCGGTCGAGATCGCCGAGCGCCTGCTTCATGCCTGCCAGGGCATTGATGCCGGTCTGACGTGCGGACGCGATGCCCTGCTCGAGCGTCACCGTCTCGCCGACGCGGCCGGGAAAAAGCGGATCGCCATTGATATCGCAGCCGACGTGGCCCGAAAGGTGCAACACATTGCCGATGATGTGGAAGGGTTTCATCGTGCCGTAGGTGGCGCCGTAATAGCTCTTGCCTTCCGGCATTGGGAGCTTCACGCCCATCTCCTCCAGGCGCTTCTCGATCTTCATAGAGCGTCTCCTTATTCGTCAGGAAATGACGACGAGCTCGCGGTTTTGCGCCGTCAGGCTCTCGCAGCCGGTTTCAGTGACGAGCACCGTCTCCGACAAGGCGACGCCGCCCAATCCGACGATACGGGCGGCGATCGGCAGATGCAGCGTCATGCCGGCGGCCAGAGGCTCCTCGATGCCTTGCGCGATGAACGGCGTCGAGTTCTCGGCCCAATCCGACGGAAGCGCCAAGCCGACCGAATACCCGAAGGCCCCCTGGAAGAAGATCTCGTCGGTGACGGGAGCGAAGCCCTTGGCGGCGGCGACGGCGATCTCGTGGCCCGTGCGGCCAGCCTTAATGGTGTCGAACAGGATGGCGAGCGTCGCCTCCACCGCGGCCGTCAAACGCTCGGTGGTGTTCGTCGGGCGGCCCATGACGGCGGTGCGCATCATCGGCGCGTTGTAGCGCTTGTAGGAAGCGGCCGGCTCGAGGAAGACGTGGTCGCCCGCCTCGATCGGGCGCCGTTTCCACGTCGTATGGATGAGGGACGAGCGCAGGCCCGTCGCCACGAACGGACCCATCGCCGGGAATTCGGATCCCTCCTCGATCAGCCGGCGCATCAGGATCGCGGCGACATCGCTGTCGGTCATGCCGGGGCGAATTGCCAAGAGCGTGTCGTTGAGAGCGACGCGCGTGATGCGGCCCGATTCCCGCATGGCCTCGAGCTCGAGCGGAGACTTCGAGCGGCGGAGCTGCGTTACGAGCCCGGTCGAATTCGTCCAGGCGATCCGGCCCGCACCGAGGCGCGCATCGATGACCTCAGGCCGCACCGGCGCTTTCGCATCGATGCCGGCACGGGCTCCACCCGGCGGCAGCAACCCGGCGATCAGTCCGACGTGCTGAGCGAGGCCCTGCTCCGGCTCGAACCAGGGATAGCTCTCGATCCGCTCGGCATTGCTGACATAGCGAGCGCAGCCGTACTCGTGATCGATGACTTGGAGTGTGAACGCTCCCTTGGCCGGCACGAGAAGGGCCGCGAAGGTTCCGGCCGACGGCGTCTGGAACCCCGTCAGCCAGCAGATATCCGGCAGATTGCCGAGGACAAGCAGGTCGAGACCTTGCTTGGCCATCGCTGCCTGCACCGCCGCGAGCCGTCCGGCGTACTCCGCCGCCGGGAAGTCGAGCTCCCGGGGAACATCCTTGCCCTCGAAACGCGTGCGATACGGGGGAAAGCGCATGGCCGTCCGCTTATTCGGCGGCCGTGCGCATCGTCGACGGCAGCTTGAAGCCGTAGCGGCGGTCGAGGCCGAGCGCCCGCACGATCTCGACGCCACGGGCGAGATGCGCCGGCTCGAGACCCGACAGCGGACGGCGTGGCTCGCCGACCGGCAATCCGCAGGCCTTCATGAGCGATTTCACGGCCACCGGATTGATCGCCGAATAGGTGAAGTGCAGCAACGGCAGGCAGCGCAGATACTCATTGCGGAAATTCATGGCGTCGTCGGCGCCGCGCCAGGGCGTCGACATGAGGGCGAGCTCGGCTGGCGCGATGTTGCCGGTCATATTGGCGAGGCCGTGCCCGCCGAGCGTCATGGTCGGCACCACGAGGCCGAGATTGGGGCTGTCACAGCACATGACCGAGACGTCGGGCTTTGCCGCCAGCACCTGCGCCACTTGGCCGACGCGGGCCGTGGATTCCTTATGGATCACAACGTTCGGATGCTTGAAGATCCGGAGCAGGCCTTCGTGGGTCAGATCCGTCTTGACGCGCGGCGGATTGTTGTAGATGCCGATCGGCAGGTCGGTCGCGTCCGCCACATCGAGGAAATAGCGCTCGATGTCGGCCTCGGAGGCGCAGATGTAGGAGGGCGCCGCCAGGATCGCGCCGTCGGCACCGTTGTCCTTGGCAAACTTCACCATGGCGATGGTGGCATCGGTGTTGTTGGCCGTGCAGCCGTAGAAGAACTTCATCTTCCCCGACTTCATCTTGGCCGTCTCGCGGATGACCGCGTGCCGTTCGTCGGCCGACAGCATCGAGACCTCGCCGGTCGAGCCCAGGATCAGCACGGCCGCCGTGCCGTTGTCCTCCTGGAAGCGCAGCAGCGTCCGGAAGCCCTCGAAATCGAGCGATCCATCCTTGTTGAAGGGTGTCGCCAGCGCGACGAACGAACCCTCGACCCAGAGCTTTTTCATGTGCCGTCTCCAAGATGCGTGCTGGACGCGAGCTTTTGGCGGCGGGCTTCGCATGTCAAGCGGCAAGCCCGCCCCCAACCGCAACGGTGCCATACGATCGGGGGACGGCGGTCGCCTTGCCGCCTCCACCAAAGGGCGACAGGATCGCCTCGTAGGCCACGGAAGCGAGGACTGGTGATGCCGAAAACGGCGACCCGGATGCCGACGATCGGAGTGCTGAAGCTCGACACGGCCTTCGAGCGCTTCATCGGCGACATCGGCAATCCCCGGTCGCTGCCGTATCCGACGATCCTCGAGACGGTCGCTGGCGCGACGGCGACTCGGATCACCTCACTCACCGACGATCAGATGCTCGGACCGTTCATCGAGGCCGGCCATCGCCTCATCGCGCGGGGCGCCGATGCCATCACGACGACCTGCGGTTTTCTCGCGCTCTATCAGCGCGAGCTTGCAGCATCTCTCCCGGTGCCGGTCGCGACGTCCTCGCTGTTGCAGGTCGCGTTCGCCGAAGCCGTCTTGCCCAAGGGCAAGCGCGCTGGCGTCCTCACCTTCAACGCGAGCAACCTCGGTCCGAAACATCTGGCTGCCGCCGGTGCTCCCGCCGATACGCCGATCGTCGGCCTCGACCAAGCGAGCCCGATGTTCACCGACATCCTCGGCAAGGGCCCACCGACCAGCAATGCCGAGCGAGAAGAAACTTCCCTCGCCGCAGCGCGGGAGCTCCAGCGCTGCGTGCCAAATCTCGGCGCCGTCGTGGTCGAATGCACGAACATCGCGCCCTACTCCGCCGCGATCTCGCAAGCTCTCGGCGTGCCGGTGTTCGACACGATCACGCTCGTCGAATGGCTCGCCACCGCCGTCCGTCCGCACGTCTACGGCGGGCCACGCAACTCACAACCGGCATAGGTCCTGACATGGCCGCTCCCGCCCATCTTGCTCCGTTGTTCCAACCCTTGCGGATCAAAGGCCTGGAAATCCGCAATCGCTTCCTCTCGACCAGCCATTCGCCGGGCTACGCGTCCGGCGGCGACATCACGGATCGCTTCATTGCCTACGAGGCCGAGAAGGCGAAGGGCGGCGTCGGGCTCGTGCAGTTCGGCGGCGCGACCGCGGTATCGGTCGAGAACTCGTTTCACTACGGCCAGATCAACGGCTCGCTGGACGCCGTCGTTCCGCAATACAAGCGCATGTCGGACGCCATCCACACACACGGCGCCAAGTGCATGGTGCAACTCACCCACGGCGGGCGGCGCGAGCGGTGGGACGGCGTCAACTGGCTACCGGCATTCGCTCCCTCCTGCCGGCGAGAGCTGATCCATCGCTCCTTCCCGGCCGAGATGGAGCACCACGACATCGCCCGCGTCGTCACCGACTATGCGTCCGCCGTGCGGCGCGCCCGCGAAGGCGGGCTCGACGGCGTCGAGGTCTCCTGCCAGGCGACGACGCTGATCGAGCAGTTCTGGTCGCCGATCACGAACTTCCGCGAGGATCAGTACGGCGGCTCGTTCGAGAACCGCGTGCGTTTCGGCCGCGAGATCCTCGAGGCGATCCGCGCCGAGGTCGGGCACGACTACGTCGTCGGCATCCGCATGCCGGGCGACGAGAAGCTCGAAGGCGGCCTGACGAAAGCCGACTGTGTCGAGATCGCGCGCTACTACGCCGACACGGGGCTCATCGACTTCATCAGCGTCGTCGGCGGGCATGCGACAGACTACAAGGGCGGCGCCACCATCTGGCCGACGATGTGGCTGCCCTCGGCTGGCCACTTGCCGCTCGCGGATGCGGTGAAGAAGGCCGTGAAAGTCGCGGTCTTCCACGCCTCCCGCATCACGGATGCGGCGACCGCCGTGCATGCGGTGCGCGAAGGCATCCTCGATATGGTCGGGATGACTCGCGCGTTCATCGCCGACCCTGAGCACATCCGAAAGCTCGAAAGCGGACGCGATGCCGAGATCCGGCCCTGCGTCGGCACCGGCTACTGCGTCGATCGCGTGCTCAAAGGCCAGGATGCGCTCTGCGCTCATAACGTCGCGACCTCGCGCGAGACGACGATCCCGCAGGTGGTGCCGACGACGAAAGGCCAGGCAAAGCACGTCGTGGTCGTCGGCGGCGGGCCGGGCGGATTGGAGGCGGCGCGCTCGGCGACATTGCGTGGTCATCGCGTGACGTTGCTCGAAGCGGCCTCCGAGCTCGGAGGGCAGGTGATCCTCGCCTCGCGGGCGACGTGGCGGCGCGAGATCATCGGCATCACGCGATTCCTCTCCTCCGAGATGGCCCGGCTCGGCGTCGATGTGCGGCTCTCCTCGTACGCAGACGCCGATGACGTGCTGGCCCTTAAGCCCGACATCGTCATCACCGCGACGGGCGGCACGCCGAACGTCGGCTTCTTCGGAGGCCGTGAGCTTGCGACCTCGACCTGGGACATCCTCTCGGGTCAGGCGACGCCCGGCCGCGAGGTTTTGGTGCTGGACGAGTCCGGCGGGCCGGTGTCGCTCTCGACCGCCGAGGTGCTCGCCAAGGGCGGCGCCAAGGTCGAGATCGTGACGCCGGATCGCGCCGTCGGCATGGAGCTCTCCGACATCAATCTCGGCGCCCACATGAACGAGCTGCACGCGCTCGGTGTTGCGATCACCTCCGACACCAAGCTCGTGTCGGTGGCCCGCTCGGGTAACCGTCTCGAGGCGACGCTTGCGAGCATGTACTCCGGCAAACGCCAGACCCGCACCGTCGATCAGGTCGTCGGCGATTGCGGCACGCTCGCCAACGACGAGCTCTACGAAGCGCTGAAGCCGTCATCGCGCAACTTGGGCGAGTACGATCTGCGCGCCATCTCGGAGCTACGCCTCTCGGTGCCGGAGCGGAATGCCAAGGGCGCATTCGATCTCTTCAAGATCGGCGACGCCTGGGCCAGCCGCAACATCCACGCCGCGATGCTGGACGCGCGCCGGATCTGCCAGAATTTGTAATGAGTTTGCTTCCCCCCTTGAGGGGGAAGGCCAAGCGCCTTGGGATGGGGGGATAGACAAGACCACGGAGTCTTTTGCTTTCGCCCCCCACCCTAACCCTCCCCCTCGAGGGGGGAGGGGATGAAACCGCCGTCTCGAATCACCCCTCGACCAACGCCTGCGCCATGTGATCGGGACCGCCGGCGATCCTCTGGTAGACGGCGCTCCGCGTCTCCAGCATCGGCAACGCGCGCAACCCCTCGATGACGTGGAATTGCGTCGGCATGTCCTCCCAGCGGGTCGGCGCCCAGGTCAGCCGGCCGGTGCCGCGACGCACGTCGAGCACTTTGCCGGCAGCCGACGCCGCGGGAGAGACGACCGGCTCGCACACCGCAGCCTGGCCGAGCGCGCCGATCTTCGGGAAGTAGCGCAAATGCAGTAGGCTCGCCGCTGCATGACCGGCGGGGAGCTGGGCAGGCTTCGACGGCTCCGCCTCCGCCAACCCCTCGACATCCAGCCGCGCGAACGTATGCCCGAGCCAGCTCGCAAAGCACGTCGCATTGCCGCCGACCCGGATCGGCTCCGGCAGCTCGCACCAGATCTTGTTGAAGCCCAATTGCTCGCGGCCGGTGATGATGGGATCGGCGAGGTTCTCCCACAGCACGAGCAGGAAGGGTCCGACGAGCCACTCGCCCTTGTGCCGGACACGCGCCGGCACCGTCACGCCGAGCATGTTGTAGCCGCGCCCGGCGAGCCAATCGATGCCCGTCATATAGGTGAAGGTCACCGTCACGGCCGGATCGCCGAAGAGCTCGAACCCCTCGGGCAAGTGCGTTTCGAGCGCCGCTTTCTCGCTGAGATACGAGATAGCGAAGGTTTCGCGCATGCGCCCGTCCGGCACCGGATAACGGCTGCCGTCGGGACGCGCCCTCGGGCCGGACATCGGCCCGAAGTGCGTCGGCATCAGGTACTGGCGTTTGGGCTCGAAGCGGTACGCCATCTCAGACGACACCCTGCAGCGCCGGATAGATGTCGTCGATCTCGCGGCAGACGGTGACGCCGATCTTCTCCAGCTCCTCCGACATGTCGACGGGCACGTCCTCGCCCTCGACATCTTGATTGAGCGTGCCGCCCATCATGATCCGAGCATTGACGCCGCGCGCCTTCATCTCCGCCTGAAGCTTCTGCGCGTAGCTCAGCGCCATGCCGTTGTGCGTCGAAACGAGGATGGCTTTCGCTCGATGCTTCTTGGCAAGCTCGGCGAACTCGTCGGGATCGATGTCGACGCCGGCCATGATGGGCTTTAGGCCCAAGGCTTCGAGCGTGCTCGAGACGAGGTTCATGCCGAACTCGTGCACGTCGGTGGAGCCGACAACGACGGTCATCGGTCTCAGGATGGCGCTCCCGTTCTTCGTGATGCGGTTGCGGATGGCGGCGCTACGATCGACGAAATCCCGGAAGGTGTCGGTGGCGACGACCGGTTGGTAGGCGGGCAACGCCTCGTCTTTCGCCCGGCCTGCGCCCCACCGCCGCTCGATCTCGGTCGCACCCAGGCGCCGGGCGGCGAGTAGAAGCTGCAGCGCGTCCTTGATGTCGACGCCGAGTTCCTCGAACCCCTTGAGGATGTTGGCGAAGAACACGCGGCCGTTCGCAATCAAGCGATCGCGCTCGGCCTCGATCGGTGTCCAGTCGATGACGTCCATCAACCGCGGCGCATCATCGATGATCCGGCGCGTGATGTTGTGCGCTTCCATGGTCTCATCGAGCGTCGGGACTCGGATCGGCTCGGTCACCGGGATCGGCAGGATCGCGGCGCCGGTCTTGAGACGGATTTCGGTCAGCGCCAGGAACAGCACGTCGAGCGAGAGTGCCGCATAGTTGCGCTGGAGGTCCTTCTCGTAATGCGTCGTGTCGCAATGATAGAAGGCGTTGTAGCGGCCCTCGGGCTTGATCGCTTCGAGCGCCATGGTCACGGCCGCTTTGCGGCGCGGATCGTGGGTCAGGCCGCCCCACGTCACCGAGACCGCGCTGCCGACGACCTCCTCGATCACGTAGCGCTCGAACAGCGTCCAGCCGATGAACGACGAGTAATCCGAGAACTGCGCGCAATAGCCGTCGTCCAAATAGGACTGCAGCACGGCCCCGTCGGCCTTCTTGGCCGCCATGATGCCGAGCGCCTTCACCATCTCCGACATCTGCTCGACGTCGGTCCCTTCCCAGGCCGGATAATTCCAGGAGAACTGACTCATATTGCCGACGTAGGAGACGCCGGCCTGCAGCGCGCAGACGGCGTTGTTCACCGAGGCCGGCGAGCCGATCATCATGTCGCCCAACCCCGGCTGGATCGGTACGGTATTGGCCACCTCGTACCAGTCCTTGTCGGTGACGAGCATCGGGCCGGTTTCTTTGGAGGCCTTTTCCCAGTGGTCGCGCGGCAGACCCATGCGGCGATCCATCTGGAAGGTAAAGCGGTCGATGCGGAAGCCGCGCTTCTGCGTATCGTCCCACACTTTCTGCAGACCGACCTTGGCGTCCGGCCACGTCGGCGGACCGAAGTTCATGCACGTCATGATGCGGCCGTCGGCGACCATTTTGCGTTTGTAGTCGGCTTCGGACGTGGCGCCGAACTCGCGGCACAGCAGGCTTTTGCCGACACTGAAGGTCGAGGCGATCTTGCGCCCCTCGTCGAGGAGCTCGCGCCCGCTCGGGAGATCTTGAGGAAGGAGCCTGTCTGCGTCACGCGTCGCCATGTCAGAGCCTCCTGTTTGGGCTCAGCGGCAAAGAAAGCCGCCGGCCAGTGGGTCACCTTCCTCGACGACGAGGGTCGAGAAGGCCGTCAAATGCGCATTGCCTCGGATCGACGGCTCGATCGTGGCATTCGCGCCCGAGCCTGTCGCCCGCTCGATCGCGAGGTCGAACGTGGCGCCCAAGATTCCTTCGGCACGAAACGTCTCACCGGCACCGATGCGGCCCTTGTCGTGCAGCACCGCGAGCCGGGCGCTCGAGCCCGTGCCGCAAGGCGAGCGATCGAATTTGCTGGCCTCCAGCACGACCATATGGCGCGCATGGCGGGGTCCGAGATCCTCATAGAACAGGACGCTGCCGACCTTGTTCGCCTCAGGCAGACCCTGACGGGCATTGAGCGCCTGCTTGATCACCGCACCCTTGCGGCAGAGGTCGGACGCCTGATCGGGGACGATCGGCCAGCCGAGCGCCTTGGCGTCCACCATCGCGAACACGCCGCCGCCATAAGCCGTGTCGGCGACGATCGCCGGCAGGCCCGGCGGCTCGACGCGCACTTGGCGCTCGATGACATGACAGGGCACGTTGTCGATGCGGATTCGCGCAACCGTTCCGCCCGCCGTCTCGACGCCGACGGTGACGACGCCCGCCGGCGTCTCGAGTGTGAAGCTCGTGCTCCCCGCCTCTGGCACCGGCAGTTGGCCGATCGCCGCCAGCGTCTTGCCGAGACCAATGGTGCCGTGACCACACATCTCGAGATAGACGTAGGAGGAGATGTAGAAGACGCCGAAGTCCGCGACCCGCGAGGGGACCAGCACGGCTCCCACCATCGCGGCATGCCCCCGTGGCTCGTGCAGGAGCTGCGGCCTCAGCGCATCGAACCTTGCGCGGAAGTCGTCGCGCTGTGATTTGACGGTGTCGCCCCTGAGCGCCGGCAGGCCGCCCAGGATCACCCGCGTCGGATGCCCTCCCGTATGGGAGTCGACGACTTGAACCGAGCGGATGAAACGGACGGCCACGCGAGCGCTCCTCTTCAGGCTGCGAGCTTCTCCAAACCGAACCGATCGAAATCGGGGATGGCCTTCCTGAGCTTCGGCATGACTTCAGCCGCGAACCGCTCCATCGAGCGCAACGAGCGCCGCCCATCCATGCCGCCGAACTGCATGAAGGCTGAGATGTGCATCGGGTTGAGGAGCTTCATCTCCTTGACCATCTTCTCAGCCACCGTATCGGGATCGCCGAAATAGACATTGGAGGCGATCTGCTCGAGCGAGGGCTCGTTGGCGAACGGCACCGGATCGATGAAGGTGCCGTTGAGCTTCTCGTACTTGTTGCGGAGTGCCGCCGCGATGCGGTTTGTGAACAGCACCCGCTCGGCGGCGTCCATCACGTCCTTCTTGTCGTCGGACACGTAGATGTAGCGCTGATAGGCGAAGTTGAGCTTGCTCGCCGGCACACCGGCCATCTTGAAATTGCTCTCCACGTGATTGCGCACCTTGAGCAGCGCCTCCGTGCCGTTGAACCCGACGGTGTGGAACGAGATGTATCCGCTCTTCGCCAACCGCTGCAGCATCTTGGGCTCGTTTCCGGCGATCCAAACCTGCGGCATCGGCTTCTGCAACGGCTGCACAGCGACCGGCATCTCGGGCAGCTTGTAGTGCTTGCCGTCGTAGCTGAAGGAGGGTTTCGAGTAGGCGAGCTCGATCAGGTCGAGCATCTCGTGGGTCATCTCCCAGTTGTGCTCGAGCTTGACGCCGAAGCGCTTGAACTCGAAGTCCTGGTAGCCGGCGCCGATGCCGATGACGGTGCGCCCTTGCGAGAGGATATCGACCATGCCGATCTCCTCCAGCATGCGGACCGGCTGGTAGAGCGGCAGCACCAGGATCGCCGCGCCGAGCTTGATGCGCTTCGTCTGCGGCGCGAGATAGCCCGCCATGATGTGTGGCGACGGGCACATCGAGTAGTTCGAGAAATGGTGCTCAGCGAGCCAGGCGATGTCGAAGCCGACGTCCTCGGCGAGCTTCACGAGCTGAAGGTTGTCGTCGTAGAGCTTCGCGATCGACTGCGAGGCATCGCGCTGCGTCATCAGGCAGAACAGGCCGAAATTCATCTTGGCGTATTCCTGACTGGGGTCCTAGCGAGGCGAATGGCGAGTGGCCAATAGCGAATGGAGGGCAATAGAGCGGCGGGCTTCTGGCGCCCCCACTCACCATTGGCCATTCGCCACTTCCCCATCTCAAATTCCGACGATCGTATCACCGCCGTTCGGGCTGATCACTTGGCCGGTGACGAAATCGCTCTCGTGGCAGGAGAGAAACAGCACCGTGTAGGACATCTCGATCACGTCGGCCGAGCGCTTCAGCGGCACCTTCTCCGCCGCCTGGTTGACGTACTCCATGCCGCCCTTCTTCAAGACCATCTCGGTCGTGACGAGACCGGGCGCGATCGCATTGACCATCACGTTGAACGGCGCGAGCTCTTTTGCCCACGCCTTCGTCAGGCCGAGGAGAGCCGCCTTCGCGCCGCAGTAGTGGGAATGCGACGAGTGGCCGACCATGCCCCAGATCGACGAGACGTTGACGATCTTGCCTTGCCTTCTCTCCTTCATTCCAGGAACGACGGACTTCGCGCCGAGGAACGCGCCTTTGACGTGGATGTCGAACATCCGCTGCCAGGCTTCCGTCGTGATCTCCTCGATTGTGCCAGGCGTATCGATGCCGGCGTTGTTGACGAGGATGTCGATGTGCCCGCCCATCGCCTTCCCGGCCGCGGCGATCGCCTTCGGATAGGCGTCCACATCGGCGACGTCGCAGACGATCGTGTGCACCTTGCCGCCGAACTGGCGCACCTCGGCGGCCGCCTCCTCGACGAGCGCGGCGTCGATGTCGTGGACGATGACGCCGGCGCCCTCCTTGGCCATCAGCTTGGCGTGACTTTTCCCCATGCCGCGGCCCGAGCCGGTGATGAGGGCGACTTTTCCGTCGAGCTTACCCATGTGTGTCTCCATAAGAGCGAACAGCGAAGAGGTGAACAGTGAACGGAAGACAGCCTCACTCAGCAGCTCGCCATTTCACCGCTCACCGCTTCACCGTTCACAACTAAAATCCAACAATGCTTGCTCCGCCGTTCGGGCTCACCACCTGTCCGGTGATGAAGTCCGATCGCGGCGAGGCGAGAAACGTCACGAGATGCGCGATCTCTTCCGGTTGCGCCCAGCGGCCGAGCGGCACTTTCTTCTCGGCCTCGCGGATGCCCTCGGCGCCGCTCTTTTCTTCGAGCGCCATCTGGCTCCAGACGCCGCCCGGCGCCACCGCGTTGACGCAGATGTTCCAGGGCGCGAGCTCCTTCGCCCAGGCCTTCGTGAGGCCGAGCATCGCCGCCTTCGCCGCGCAATAGTCGGAGGCGAACTCGTTGCCGACGAGCGCCCATCGCGACGAGATGTTGATGATCTTGCCCATCCGCCGCTGCTTCATGCCCGGCAGTGCAGCTTTGACCGCTTGGAACGCCGGCATCACGTGCACGGCGAAGGTGCGGTCGAAGAACTCCATCGACGCGTCCTCGAGGCGCGTGTTGCTGCCGATCCCGGCGTTGTTGACGAGGATGTCGAGGCGGCCGAGCTTGCCCTCGGTCTCACGAACCATCTCGCCCACGAGTCTGGTGTCGGCCACGTCGAAGGCGAACTGGAGCGCACGTCCACCCTTCGCCTCGATCATCGCCGCCGTCTCGGCGATGCCCTTGGCATTGATGTCCTGGATGGCGACGGCGGCGCCCTTGCCCGCCATCATCACCGCATGCGCCCGCCCCATGCCGCCGGCGGCACCGGTGACGAGCGCGACGCGGCCCTTGAGCTCGTTGGCTTCATCGACAGGCATCATGCTCAACGCTCCTCGACGAGAATGGTGTCGGACGCGCGCCAGCTGAGCTCGACCTCGGTGCCGGGCGGATGCAGCGCCGCGCTGCGCTCGGAGGGCATGCGGACGGTTACCGGCATGCCGGACGGGAGATCGACCCGATAGCGTAGGCTGCCAGCGGTATAGACACCGTCCGCGACCCGGCCTCTGATGCGATTTTCAGCGCCGTCGCCGGACCGGTCGATGCTGATCGACTCTGGCCGGACACAGGCGGCTCCGCCTTTGCCGCCAGCCGCCTTGAGCACACCGGCTTCCGCCGTCTCGAGCTCGATCCCACTAGCCGTTTCTCGGCGCGCCGTGATCGTGAACAGGTTCGCCTCGCCCAAGAACGCCGCGACGAAGCGGTTCGCTGGATGTTCGTAGAGATCGCGCGCGGTGCCGACCTGCACGAGGCGCCCCTCGCTCATGATGCCGATGCGGTCGGACATCGCAGCGGCCTCGTTCTGGTCGTGTGTGACGTAGAGAACGGTGGCGCCGAGCGTGCGCTGGAACTGCTTGATCTCGTACTGCATCTCCTCGCGGAGGTTCTTGTCGAGCGCGGAGAGTGGCTCGTCCATGAGCAGGAGCAGCGGTCCGTAGACGGCGGCGCGGGCGAGCGCCACGCGCTGTTGCTGGCCACCCGAGAGCTGGCTCGGCTTGCGATCGCCGAACCCGGAAAGACGCACGGTGCCGAGCATCCGCTCGACGCGCTCGCGCCGCTCGGGGTTCTGCACGCCGCGCATCTTCAGCGGAAAGGCGATGTTCTCGGCGACAGTCATGTGCGGAAACAGCGAGTAGTTCTGGAACACCATGCCGATGTTGCGGCGAAAGGGTGCGACGCCGATGATGTCGCGGCCATCGACGAGGATCGCGCCGGCGGTCGGGGTGATGTAGCCGGCCGTGACCCCGAGCAGCGTCGTCTTGCCGGAGCCCGACGGACCGATGATCGAGACGAGCTCGCCCGAGCCGATCTCGAACGTCGTCGGACGCAGCGCATGCACCTCGCCGTAGGTTTTCGCCACCGCCTCGTAGCGGACCGTCGCGCCCATGCCGGCCTTGCCGTTGGCAACCATCACGCTCTCTCCGCCTTGCTGGCATTGCGCTGCAGCCAGGCGGCGAGGCCCAGCAGGATGAAGGAGACGCAGAGCACGATGGTGGTCGCCGCCGCGATGACGGGGGTGACGTAAGCTCTCAAATCGTTCCAGAGCAGCCGCGGCAGCGTCCGGCTCTCATGCCCGCCGAGGAACAGCGCCAGGATCAGCTCGTCGAAGGAGAAGGCGAAAGCGAGGATGGCGCCGACGCCGATCCCGAGCCTCGTCATCGGGAAGGTCACGTTCCAAAACGTCTGCCACCAGTTGGCGCCGAGCGTCATGGCGGCGATCTCGTAGGTCGCCGGATAGCTCCTAAGCGACGCCGCGACCGTGATGTAGACCAGCGGCAGCGAGACGACGGTATGAGCGATGACGAGACCAGGCATCGTGCCGATGATGCCGACCTTCGCCATGATCGGATACATGCCGATGGCGAGGATGATCTGCGGCAGCATCAGTGGTGCGAGGATAAGGGCCACGAGGCCCCGCTCGCCGGGCGGCCGTCCGCGGACGAGCCCCATAGCCGCCAGTGTACCGAATATAGCAGAAAGCAGCGCGACGGTCGTGCCTATTTTCAGGCTGTTCCAGAAGGCCGCGGGGTAATCCGGCCGGGCCATCATCTTCTCGTACCACTGCGTCGACCAGCCGGGCGGTGGGAAGCTCAGATAGGACTGGCTGGAGAAGGACATGGGCACGACGACGAAGGTCGGCATGACGAGATAGAGTAGGGTTAACGCCGTGAAGGCCCCGAGCCCCCACCGGATCACCAGCATCCGGCGTGTCCAATTGCTCTGGATCATGCGAGCGCTCCCGCCGACGCCCGGCGCTGGATGCGCTCGTAGAGGAGATAGAGCCCGATGGTCGCGAAGAGCAGGATGGTCGAGAGCGCGGATGCGAGCGGCCAGTTGAGCGTTACCGACACCTGCTGCTCGATGAGCATGGCGATCATCATCTGCCGCTCGCTCCCGAGCAGGGCCGGGGTGATGAAGAAACCGAGCGCATTGATGAACACGAGCATGACGCCAGCGCTGATGCCCGGCATCGACAAGGGCAGATAGACGTGCAGGAAGGATCGGATCGGGTTGGCCCCGAGCACGCCCGCCGCGCGCATGTAGACGGGATCGATGTTCCGGAGGGTCGAAAGCAACGGCAGGATCATGAACGGCAGCAGGATGTGCACCATCCCGATCTGCACGCCGATGAAGTTGCGCATGAGCTCGAGCGGCTGGTCGATGATCCCCATCTGCTGCAGGAAGCCGTTGAGCACCCCCTTGCGCTGAAACAGCACCATCCAGGCGTAGGTGCGGATGACGGTCGAGGTCCAGAACGGGATGAGGATCAGCGCGAAGCAAAGATTGAGCAGACCACCGCGGAAGCCGGCGACGACGGCCGCCACCGGATAGCTGATCAGGAGACAGACGAGCGTGACGCTGCCGGCGACGACGAGCGTGTTCCAGAACACGCGCAGGAACGCCGGGCGCTGAAACACCTCCACATAGTTGGCGATCGTCAGCATTGGATCTGTGAAGCTGCGAATGAAGACGCCGACCATCGGCCAGACGAAAAACAGCGCGAGCAAAGCCACGGGCATCGCCAGCATGACCAGATAGCCATTGCGCGATGTCCAGGGTTTGGTCTGCGCGGTCGCGCCATCTGTGGTGGTCACGTCGCCATCCGGCCGATCTCACGGAGCGTAGCGAAAGGCATCGACCGGACCGGGGGGCGATCGCCCCTCGACCCGGTCAACAGTCTCAAGCGGTCCACGCCACCCTGGCCCGGACCGCCGCGTGATCAGCCCTTGGTCAGCCAGTCGTTGAACTTGGCGATGACGGCGTCGCCGTTGGCCGCCCAGAACTTGTAGTCCGAGAACAGACCCTTGTTGGGATCCGGCAGCTCGGCCACGCGCTCCGGCGTCAGCATCTTGAGCACCTCGGGCACGGTCGGGCCATAGGCGATGGTCTCGCAATAGACCTTCTGGTTCTCGGGCAGCAGCGTGTGCGCGATGAACTCCTGCGCCCACTTCTCGTTCTTGGTGCCCTTGATGATCGCCCAAGCGCCCGCGACGAGCAGCGCCTGGTTGAAGGTGTAGTCGATCTTGGCACCTTCGCTCTTGGGTTTGGCGACGCGGCCGCTCCAGGACGAGCCGATCGCGGTCTCGCCGTCGACGAGCATTTGCGCCGACTGCGCGCCCGAATCCCACCAGATGAGCTCAGGCCGGATCTTGTCGAGGGCGGCGAGCGCCTTGTCCGCATCGAGCGGATAGATTTTGTCGAGCGGCACGCCGTCGCCCATCAGCGCGACCTCGAGCGTCTGGAAGGCCTGCTTCCAGAGGCTGCGCTTGCCGGGATAGGTCTTCAGATCCCACATCGAAGTCCAATCCTTCGGCGCCTTGTCGCCGGGGAAGGCGTCGGTGTTCCAGGCCATGACCTTGGCCGCAACCTCTGCCAGCACATGGTCGTCCTGGGCGGCGATCGGCAGCACCTTCGAACGGTCGGAGAGCGACCAGTCGATCGGCACCAGCCAGCCCTTCTGGCCGGCGACGGGCGCTTCCGCGCCGTCGATGTTCACGAGATCGACGGTGACGTTGTTGGCCTCCTGCATCGCCTGGATCTGGGCGACACCGACATACTCGGTGGTGATGATCTTGATGCCGGTCTTGGCCGTGAAGGTGTCCCAATAGGCCTTCTTGTAGGCCTCATCGAGCGCGCCACCGCCCGACGCGATCACGAGCTGCTCGGGCTTGTCCTCGGCGAGCGCCGGGAAGCCGAGCGAGCTGACGGACAGCGCCGCGGCACTGGCGGCGCTCATCTGCAGCACCTGCCGGCGGCTCAAGCCCGGCAGCGCCGGGCGAAATTTCTGCACCATACGTGCTCCTCCCTTGATCGTTCCGCGCCTCGTTGCCGGCGGGATACGAGTTTCAGGCTATGATACGAAATTGTCGATCACAAGAACGGACTGCGGGCGTTTGTCAGTCCCCAGCTATGCGCATCGCGAGCCTGACAGCTTAGCCTGCGGCGGGTAGAAGTCGGCCGTCATGGATGTCGATACGATCATCGTCGGTGGCGGGTCGGCGGGCTGTGCGCTCGCCGCAAGGTTGAGCGAACGTTCAACAGAGCGCGTGCTCGTGATCGAGGCCGGTCCCGACACGCCGCCCGGCGACGTGCCCGAGGTCATCGCCGACAGCTATCCGGGCCTGTCCTATTTCGACCCGAGCTATCACTGGCAGGACTTGCGCGTGCACGCACGCTCGCCGCGCAACAACGACGGCACCGGCAAGGACGGCAAGCTCGAGCAGGCCAAGGTGATGGGCGGCGGCTCGTCGATCAACGGTCAGTTCGCGGTGCGCGGTTTTCCGCTCGATTTCGCCGAATGGGAGGCGATGGGGCTGAAGGGCTGGGGCTGGCAAGACATGCTCGCCTGCTTCAAGCGGCTCGAGCGCGATCTCGACTTCGGCGATCAGCCGATGCACGGCCGCGACGGCCCGATGCCGATCCGCCGCGTGTTCGAGAAGGACTGGGCGCCCTATAGCCGCGCCATCCACACCTATCTCGCGCGCTCGGGCTACAGGCCGGGCCTCGATCTCAATGCCGGCATCGAGGACGGGCTGTTCCCGCTGCCGCTCGCCAACGAGAACGACCGGCGTGTGTCGACGGCCACCGGCTATCTCAACGCGGACGTGCGCAAGCGTGCAAACCTCACGCTGATGCCGATGACGGAGGTCCGCGATCTCCTGCTCGAGGGACGCCGCGTCGTCGGTGTCCAGGTCGAGCGGAACGGCAAGCGGGAGCAACACCGCGCAAAGCGGGTCGTCATCTCCGCCGGGGCGCTGCACACGCCGCCGATTCTCATGCGCGCCGGCATCGGTCCCGCCGGGCATCTCAGGGACCGCGGGATCACGGTCGTGCACGACCTGCCGGGCGTCGGCGAGAACCTGATGGATCATCCGCATATCAGCTGCGGCGTGCATCTGAAGCCTGCGGGCCGGCTGCCGCCGCATCAGCGCCGGCATATCTACTTCGCGCTGCGCTATTCGTCCGGCCTCGCGGACTGCACGCCGGGCGACATGTTCATGATGCCGGTCAATCGCGCGGGCTGGCATCCGCTCGGCAAGCGCATGGGCTCGCTCGTCTTCTGCGTGAACAAGTCGTATTCGCGGGGCCAGGTGCGGCTATCGAAGGATCCGCGGGCCGAGCCCTTCGTCGACATCAACATGCTCTCCGACGGCCGCGATCTCAGGCGCCTCGTCGGGGCCTACAAGCTGCTCTACCGAATCATGGAATCGCCGGACGTGAAGGCGATGACGAACTTCTGGTTCCTCGCCGGCTACTCCGACGCCGTGCGCAAGATCTCGATCAAGAAGGCATCGAACTGGATGCAGACGGCCGCCGCCGCCGCGATCTTCGGGGCGAGCAAAGCGTCGAGGGAGTGGCTCGCCCGCCAACGCTTCGGCGATCTCGATCGCATCCATAAGATCGTGAAAGACGACGATGCGATCGCCGATTGGATCAAATCATCGGTCTACTCGGGTTGGCACGTCTCGGGGAGCTGCCGGATGGGACCAGACGGCGACAAGATGGCCGTGCTCGACGCCCGCTGCCGGGTCCGCGGCATCGATGGCCTTTCCGTCGTCGATGCCTCCGCGATGCCGACCGCCGTCAGCGCCAACACGAACATTTCGACGATCGCCATCGCCGAACGGGTAGCGGAGCTGACGCGGGAGTCTGGTTGAAACACGACATGCAGCCGTTTCCATTTCGGGCAGCCGCGCTGTAGGTTGCCGGCGAGAGACCTCAAGGAAAGCGAACCCACATGCGCGCGAACAAGATCAAGGAAATCTGGGCCAAGGGCGAGACCGTGTTCAACGGTTGGTGCGCCATCCCCTCCTCCATCTCGGCCGAGTTGATGGCGAAGCAGGATTTCGATTCCGTTTGCCTCGACCTCCAGCACGGCGCCATCGACTATTCGACCTCGCTGCCGATGCTGCAGGCGATCTCGACGACCGATCGCGTCCCCCTCGCCCGCGTGCCGTGGAACGAGCCCGGCGTCATCGGCAAGATGCTGGACGCGGGCGCCTATGGGATCATCTGCCCAATGATCAACACCCGTGAGGAGTGCGAGCGTTTCGTCGGCGCCTGCCGCTACGCCCCGCAAGGTTATCGCAGCGTCGGCCCGCTGCGCGCCTCGCTCTATGCCGGGGCCGACTACTGGAAGCACGCGAACACCACCGTGCTCACCTTCGCCATGATCGAGACGAAGCAAGCGGTCGCCAATCTTGACGCGATCCTCTCGGTGCCGGGGCTCGACGCGATCTACGTCGGCCCCTCCGATCTCTCCGTCAGCATGGGCGAGAGCGCGGGCTTCGATCCCAAATTCCCCGAGGTGCTGAAGACGATCGAGATGATCGCCAAGGCTGCTCAGAAGCACGGCGTCGTGGCGGGCATCCACACGGGCTCCGTCGCCTATGCGACGCAGATGGTGCAGGCAGGCTATCGCTTCGTGACCTATTTGAGCGACTTCCGCATCCTGCAACTCGCGACCGAGAAGGGCGTCAAGGCCATGCGGGCCGGCAAGCCCGAGACGAACGTGCCGTAGGGCAATAGGGAACGCACGGATGCAAGCGTCGCACCAGCGCCCCTATCGAGTGGAAACATCCACCCCCCACCCTGTCCCTCCCCACGAGGGGGAGGGGACGTTGGGGGAAGCTCACGCAAGCCGTCGAGCGCAGGGGTTGAGCAGGAATAGCCGTTCGCAATGGTGTCGGCATCCTTTGCGACTGACTTGGTCGGGTCATACAGGCGGGCAACGGCCACACGAGGTGGTGAGGCTCAAAGTCAGGGGCGCACTTTGCTTGCGCCCCCTCCCCCTCGTGGGGAGGGTCGGGGTGGGGGTGGGTCTCGCGCCAGTTGAAACGCTTGGCCAATTGGAGAGGCACATGAGGCGCGAGGCCGACGTATGACCCGAAAACCAACCGCCACCGTCATCGGCGCCGGCATCGTCGGCGTGTGCTCGGCGGCCTATCTTCAGCGCGAGGGCTTCGAGGTCGAGATCGTCGATCCCGAGCCGCCGGGCACCCAGTGCTCGTTCGGCAACGCCGGCGCGATCTGCCCCGGCGCCTGCGTACCCAATGCGATGCCGGGGCTGCTCAAGCATGTTCCCGGCTGGCTCGCCGATCCTGAGGGGCCGCTCTACGTGCGCTTAGCCTACCTGCCGCAAGCCCTGCCATGGCTCATCCGCTACGTGCTGGCGAGCCGGAAGTCGCGCGTCGAGGAAATCTCGAAGGCGATGCGCTCGCTGCACAAGCTCACCTTCGAGTGCTTCGAGCCGCTCGTGCGCGATGCGGGCGTCGAGAGCCTCATCGAGAAGAACGGCCAGCTCTTCATCTATTCCGATCCCAAGGGCGTCGAGGGCGACGCCTGGGGCCGGGAGCTGCGTAGCCGCCAAGGCGTGAAGATCGAGATCCTGAACGAGGACGAGTTGCGCCAGCTCGCGCCCGCTCTGTCGCGCATCTTCAAGCGCGCTGTCTATCTCCCCGAGCAAGGACAGTGCAAGAATCCGGGCAAGCTCGTCGAGGCGCTCGCCGCGCACGCGGTGCGCAACGGCGCCAAGATCACGCGCGCCCGGGTGCGGGATTTCGAGATGGGGCCCGACGGTCCGACCGCGCTTCTGACCGATACCGGCCGCATCCCCTGCGAGCGCGTCGTCATTGCGGCGGGCGCCTGGTCGGGACCGCTCGCCCGGAAGCTCGGCAGCCGCGTGCCGCTCGATACCGAGCGCGGCTATCATGCCGTCGCGCACGGGGTGGACGTGAACCATCGCATCGCGACGATCTGGTCGGAGCGCAAGTTCGCCATCACGCCCATGGAGATGGGTATGCGCTTCGCCGGCACCGTCGAGATTGCGGGGCTCAATGCGCCGCCCGACTACCGGCGCGCCGACGTGTTGCTGAAGCACGGCCGCGAGATGTTCCCGGACATGAAGGTCGGCGAGGTCTCGCGCTGGATGGGGCACCGCCCGGGCACGCCCGACTCGATCGCCGTCATCGGCCGGGCGCCCAAGTATCGCAACGCCTTCTTCGCCTTCGGCCATGGCCACCAGGGCTTGATGGGCGGATCCGTCACCGGCAAGCTCATCGGCGAGCTCGTCGCCGGCAAGCCGACGTCGGTTGATCTGACGCCCTTCCGCGCCGATCGTTTCTGAGGCAGCGCCCATGACTCCGATCCTTGCTCCGCAGCCGCCGGTTCTCGCAGCCATCGCCGGCGACGCCGCGCACGGCTTTCCCGTCCGCCGCCTCTTCTGCATCGGCCGCAACTATGCCGATCACGCCCGCGAGATGGGGAAGGACCCGACGCGCGAGCCTCCGTTCTTCTTCACGAAGTGGGCGGAGACTGTCGTGCCGTCGGGGACGGCAATCGCCTATCCGCCTGAGACGAAGAGCCTGCACCACGAGGTCGAGCTCGTCGTCGCCATCGGCCGCGAGGGTTTCCGTGTTTCCGTAGCCGACGCGCCGTCTCTCGTCTGGGGCTACGCGGTCGGCCTCGACATGACGCGCCGCGATCTCCAGCAGATCGCCAAGGACATGGCGCGACCGTGGGATGCGTCGAAGAATTTCGCACAGTCATGCCCGATGGGTGCGATCACGCCGGCCGCCGAGGCTGGCGACATCGCCAACGCAGCCATCACACTCGAGGTCAACGGCACGATCCGGCAGAAAGGCCGCATCTCGGACATGATCTGGTCGGTGGCCGAGGTCATCGCGGAGGTGTCGAAGTTCTATCGGCTGGGCGCCGGCGATCTCATCTTCACCGGCACGCCGGCCGGTGTCGGCGCGGTCGCGTCGGGTGACCGGTTGTCGGCGCGGATCGAAGGCCTCTCCCCGCTCGACATCACGGTCGGCCCACCGTCAGCTTGAGAGCACATCCATGAATACGCTCGTGATGATCCCGGCGTTCGGCTGCGACGCACGGCTCTACGCGCCGCAAGAGGCTTCGCTCGCGGGACGCGTCCAAACCCAAGTCGTCACGACGGCAGCGGATCGCATCGAAGGTATGGTCGCGCAGGTTCTGGCTGTGGCGCCCAAAGAGTTCGTGATCCTCGGCACTTCGATGGGCGGGCGCGTCGCGCTCGAGACCGCGCTGGCGGCGCCGGAGCGCGTCAAAGGGCTGGTCGTCATCGGCTCGGGTGCCGGCCCGACGGCCGATCCTGCGGGCGGGCAGCGCCGCGCCGATCGGATCGCCAACGGCGAGCAGGGCCAAGTCGTCGAGGAGCTGGCGGCGCTGGTCGCGCACCTGCCCGGGCCGCGCGGCGAGGCGACACGGCAGGCGTTCCTCGCCATGGGCCAGACCTTCGTACAGGGCAAGTTCGAGCAGCAGGCGCTAGCGCTTGCCTACCGCAGCGATCGCTGGAGCGAGGTTGCCAAGATCGCCTGCCCGGTCCTGTGCCTGTGGGGGGCCGACGACAAGCTATCCCCACCAGCCGACGGCAAGCGGCTTGCCGACAGCGTGAAACGCGGCCGGTATGTGGAGCTGCCCGCCTGCGGGCATTTCCCGTCG
The DNA here is from genome assembly GCA_046348995.1 of Hyphomicrobiaceae bacterium. GTDB lineage: Bacteria > Pseudomonadota > Alphaproteobacteria > Rhizobiales > Hyphomicrobiaceae > JANNSX01. The sequence goes on along the minus strand of JAXMDB010000001.1, from coordinate 128,533 downwards.
CTCGAATATCCCGACGAGACGACTGCGGCACTCGCCGGTTGGCTCGCGGATTCGGGTCTGATGGGCGCGTGAGCGCCGACCACAGTGTCGCCACGAGCCGTCGCCAGTCTGCCGGTGTGGGGCAATCATCCCGTAACATCGTATCGCTTTGACGGGCCGCGCGAGCTGAATAGATCATCGTCATGAGCTGGATCGGCCGACACCGGCGCGCAATCATCGCCACGCTCGCGCTCCTCGCCGGCGGCGTGACGGCGGGCGTCGTGATCGGCGCACCCTATCTGCCGCGCCTGTTGATCGAAGGCTATCCGGCGCCCATCTGGCCGGCTTACGGCTCCTTCGTGACGGTTGCCGGCGGCACCGCCGAGCCGATTGTACCGCCCGCTGTCTCGGGTGGGCAGCCCAACGCCACCTTAAAAGCGCTCTTTGACGAGAGCCATGGCCGCGCGCTGATCGTCGTCCACCAGGGCCGCCTGGTCTTCGCGCACTACGCCGACGGCATCACCAGCGACACCAAGCTCAACTCCTATTCGATGGTGAAATCGCTGATCGGTGCGCTGACGCTCAAGGCGATCGCCGAGGGTCGGCTGCCGTCACTCGACCAGCCCCTGCGGGACGCGTTGCCGGGCGTCGGCCAAGCCACCCTCGCCGAGGTCACGCTGCGCGATCTCCTCGAGATGCATTCGGGCATCGAGGTCGAGGGGCAGGGCGTGCACACGATCTCGGGCGACAAGGACGTCGAGGCGACGAAGATGGACCTCTTTGGCGCCATGGCGCGGCTGCACACGGGCGGCATCGAGGCGATCGCGCCGGAGCTCATGAGCGAGCCGTCGTCTCGAAAGGCGTTCAGCTATCAGAACGTCAACACGGCGCTGCTCGGCCTCGTGCTCGCACGCGCCTACCGGATGCCGCTCGAGCAGGCGCTCGCCGCCGAGATCTGGGCGCCGGCCGGGGCCGCGCCGGCCGATTGGCGGCGCTATGGCGATGGCCTTCCCGTCTCGCCCTACTGCTGCCTCTACGCGAGGCCGATCGACTGGGCGAAAGTCGGCCTCTTCGTGATGCGCAACGGCACGCCCGGAAAGCCGTTCCTGCCCGAGCCGCTCTGGCGCGATTTCCTCGGCCTCGATCTGAAGGATGCCGACGTTGCCGACGGCCGCTACGGCCTGCACATCCGCCAAGACCTCCTCGATCGGGCCGGCGAGCCGCTGCAGGGCCGCTTCAGCTTCTTCATGGGCAGCCGCGGCCAGATCACCTATCTCATGCCCGAGAAAGACCTCGTCGTCGTTCGCTTCGGCGATGGGTTTCAGAAGCTGAACTCGACCCTGTACGAGGCGTGGCGGTCAGGCGGGGCGGTGAGCTTGTGTGATCCGGCAGTTACTGGTTAGACGATCCGTGCTATGCGTATCCCCAGTGCACGGTCGGCGAGGATTTCATGTTCGACGTATTGGAACCACCAGATCAATCTGTTCCTGCACCGCTCTTGGAAGCGACTGACACACAATTCGTTGTATTTGACAGCCTGACTGACGATACGGTTACGGTTTTTCGTGGAACAGGCTTCATCTATGCGAATGGCATAGTGATCGGCGGCACGATCACTGCCATGGAATGGACGCATCGCGACGGAAACGGCGACCGGCTTCTCCAGTCGGCTGCACACAAATCACGTCATCTGGAACAGCGCTGCCAGCATCGGCAGCTGGCAGAGCACTGGAGCCGAGCTCCGGTCACTGGGATCGATGGACAGCCGTCATCGATCCAACGCTAGCAGTCAAATTGGAATCGAATACGGGATCGATCACTCTATGCTAATACCGACGGGACTTACACCGTCCTTTCCAGTTTGTCTCCGATCTCCCAAACCTATTCTCTGATCTATAGCATTCGGCATGTCGACACCGACGGGCAGACGGTGCTGGCGGAATACGATCCGGCGGACACGGTGGCACCATCGGAACCTGGGAGAGCACGGCCAGGCGCAGCCCTTTCCCCGCACAGGCCGCAACCGACTCTTCCGCCTGGGTACATTCTCATACGCACAGCTTGTAACCAATCATATCGGTGACGGTGATCCGCTCGGTCCTCCTCCTACGATCCTGGGTGCGTCCAGTAGTGCAAGGTACGTCGGTGGGTCCGGGCTTCGACGTACTCGACTACAGTGCTGCTGGTGGCGTGAGCTCGTGCATTTGGGGTCTCCCCGAACTGGACCAGCATCGAGGAGGTACGTGCGTCCGCGGCAACGATCGCATCTATGCCAACAGTCAATCCACGACCATCTTCGCAGGGGCGGGCGACGACACTGTGAACGGCGGCGATGGTATCGATCAGATATACGGCGGCGACGGCTTCGACACGGCCGACTACTATGACAGCCCCGGTTCGATCATCGTCCGCTACCTCGTCGATAGCTCTGGACAACCCTACCAAGTCGTAACCGGCTCGAATATCGGGACCGACATTCTGCATTCGATCGAGAGCATCAGCGATCCGACGATGAACGACGTCCTAATCGGAAGCCGGCTCGCCGAAACCATTTCGGTTGGTTTAGGCGAGGATACTGTTCGAGGCATGGGCGGAGATGACACGATCAGGGGCCCAAGAAATTCGAAGTTCTTCGACGGTGGCGTGGAGACGACCGCTGTTCGAGGATGGAAATGACGACCGTCTATACGGCGGCCCTGGAGACGACGAGATCAGCGGGGTGGCCGTGGTCACGACCAGGCCAAAGGCGGTGATGGCAACGACACGATTTCGGGCGGCACGGGATCTGGATCACCTGTTCGGCGATGAGGCGACGACATCCTCGACGGAGGTGCGTCGTACGACTGGCTCGACGCAGGCACCGGTCGTGATGTTCTCCGCGGCGGCAGTGGCAACGACATCTATACCCTTCGCTCGCCCGGCCAAACGGTCATCGAGGATCCGAATCGGGGCAACGATTGGGTCTACGGCTATGCGAGCGTGACCCTCGCAGCGAATGTCGAGGCTCTTTTTTTGAAGGGCTCGGCGGTCAAGGGCATCGGCAACGATCTCAAAAACTACATCGAGGGGAATGCTAGAGCGAACGTGCTCTCAGGCCTCGGAGGGAAAGACATTATCAACGCGGGCTCGGGAAACGACAGGCTGATCGGAGGCGCCGGCAACGACTACCTGAACGGCGGAAACGGTTTCGATACGGTCGATCTGAGCGATCGAAAATCCAGCGACTTCTCGTGGAGTTCAATCGCGTCCGATCAGTGGCGGATCGTCGATCACACGGGCGTGCTCGGAACCGATACCGCCTATCTTTGCGAGCAGATCAAGTTCTCCGACATGACCGTCGGACTTTAGCCTGCAACACGGGCGAGAGCACTGACTCTAGAAACAAGTCCCTAGCGTCCCCCCTCGATCTCCTTGCGGAGCTTCTCCTCCTCGTACTGGATGAACCAGCCGATCATCTGGCGCCAGAGGGCCTCGGCGAGGTCGGGGGGCAGCCCCTTGGCTTCGGCGCGACCACGCACCTTGTCGATCACCTGCTGGTTGCGCCAGGGGACGTTGGCCTCCTGCTTCTCCTTGAGCTTGATCTGCCAGGCGCGCTCAACGTAGCCGAAGCGCTCGGCGATCAGGTCGATCAGCGCCTCGTCACAACGGTCGATCTCGACCCGCACGTCGGCGAGCGTCGTGCATTCCGAAGGCCGTCGGCCCGCTGTCGATCCTGCTGCCATGCTCCTCCCCTATTGTCCGCTCGCGCCTTCGCCGGCCGCATTCTCGACGGCATCGCCGACGACCGCTTTGATCGCATCGCTCTTGCCGCCCTCGGCGACGCAATCCGACATCTGCGGCGCCGGCCCCGCGAAGCTCGTCGAGAGCATGCTGCCGCCGATGGCCGAGAGACTCGTGCCCTTTTTCTTCTTCGCCGGCGCTGCTTTCGTGTCGCTCACGGGCTTGGCGGCAGTCGCATCGGCCTCGGCCACGAGGTGACACCGGTCGACCTTGATCTCGGCTTGGGCGCCGAGCGTCATGGTTCCAGCCGTCCGGCGCTGCGCCAGATCCGGCCGCTCGGTTTCCAATCGCTGGAGCGCCCCCGGGGAAAGCGCCGCGACGGACGCCGTCGCGAACCCCTTCTTCCCCTTCTTGTTCTTCTTGCCGCCGAGATCGATGAGACCGCCGCCGGTGCGCTTCAAGGAGAGGCGGCCGACATCCGCGACCGCGCCGGGCCCGACCGTAAAGGAGGCGAGGCTCGTGCTCCAGGCCCTGCCGTTCCAAGGGATGTGCGTGCCATCGGCGGGTGCGCCGGCATATGTGACGTTGGCGCCGTTGCGGCAGGTGTAGTGGACGACGTGGTAGGTCCCCGGCGTCAGCTCCACCGCCTCTACGGCGGGGCGGCCGGCATAGGTCGTCGGCAGCACGACCTCGCGCTCGGTGACGAACTGCGCGCCGTCCGCGCGGGCCAGGACGACGCGCCCCTCCGCGCACTGCAAGCCGTCGATGCCGACATCGAGAACCGCGACGCCGAGCGTCGATGAATCCGTGACGGTGCCCGCGACGCTTTCGGTATCGGTCGGGAAGCTCGGCAGCACAGGCGCCGGCGACTGCACGCCCGAGCAGCCAGCGAGGGCGAGGACGGACAGGGCGAGCAGAAGTGCAGCTCCCCGTAGGGCGGGTTGAGCGGCACGCGAAGCCCGCAACCGCCGTGCCTGCCATGGCGGACTTCGCATTCGCTCAGCCCGCCCCACAAGCTGTGCGAATGTCGGCATGACCGCTTCTCCGTCGCCTTGCGTGTTCAGGCTCTGGCAGCCGTTCCGGGCTTTTTGGCGGCTTCAGCCGTCCACCACGGCTCCGGCAGCTTCAACCGGCCGGCCGACTGCTCGATGACGTGCGCCACCTGGAACAGCGTCTCCTCGTCGAAGGCCCGACCGATGAGCTGGAGCGCCAGCGGAATGCCGTCGGCCGACAGCCCGGCCGGCACGGCGATGCCGGGCAGCCCCGCCATGTTCACCGTCACCGTGAAGATGTCGTTCAGATACATCTGGATCGGATCCGCGCTCATCGCCTTGAGCGGGAAGGCCGCGTTGGGCGTCGCCGGTGTGAGCAACGCATCGACCTCCCGATAGGCCTCGTCGAAGTCGCGCTTGATGAGGGTGCGGACCTTCTGCGCCTTGAGGTAGTAGGCATCGTAGTAGCCAGCCGACAGCACGTAGGTGCCGATCATGATGCGCCGCTTGACCTCCGGGCCGAAGCCCGCGGCGCGGCTGTTCTCGTACATGTCGATGATGTCCTTGCCCGGCACGCGCAGCCCGTAGCGGACGCCATCGTAGCGGGCGAGGTTGGAGGAGGCTTCGGCCGGGGCGACGATGTAGTAGGCCGGCAGCGCGTGCTTCGTATGCGGCAGCGACACTTCTTTGATCGTCGCGCCAGCGGCCTCGAGCCACTTGATGCCCTGCTGCCAGAGCGCCTCGATCTCGGCCGGCATGCCGTCGACGCGATACTCCTTCGGCACGCCGATCCGAAGCCCCTTGATGCTCTTGCCGAGCACCTTCTCGTAGTCCGGCACCGGCTGGTCGACGCTCGTCGTATCCTTGGGATCGTGGCTCGCCATGGCGCGCAGCATGATCGCCGCATCGCGGACGTCGCGGGCGATCGGGCCCGCCTGATCGAGGGAGGAGGCGAAGGCGACGATGCCCCAGCGCGAGCAGCGGCCGTAGGTCGGCTTGATGCCGACGGTGCCGGTCAGTGCCGCGGGCTGGCGAATGGAGCCGCCGGTGTCGGTCGCCGTCGCGGCCGCACAGAGCCGCGCCGAAACCGCTGCCGCCGAGCCGCCGGACGAGCCGCCCGGCACGAGATCGGCGTTGGTGGTCTTGGAGCGCCAGGGATTGACGACGGGGCCGTAGTAGCTCGTCTCGTTGGACGAGCCCATGGCGAATTCGTCCATGTTGAGCTTGCCCAACATGACCGCGCCGGCATCCCAGAGGTTCTGCGAGACGGTCGACTCGTAGGCCGGCTTGAAGCCGTCGAGCACGTGGCTGCAGGCCTGAGTGTGGACGCCCTTCGTCGCGAACAGGTCCTTGATGCCGAGCGGAATGCCCTCGAGCGGCCGTTTGCTGCCTTTAGCCAGATGATTGTCCGAGACCTGGGCCATGGCGCGGGCCTGCTCCTCGGTCACGACCACGTAGGCGTTGAGCACCGGGTTCGCCGCGGCAATGGCCTTGAGATAGGCGTCGGTGAGCTCCCGCGAGGAGAGGCTCTTCTTGTCGAGCGCAGCGCGGGCCTCGGCGATGGTGAGATCGGTCGGATTTGTCATGAGCTTTACTCGACCACCTTGGGCACGACGAAATAGTGGTCGTCGGTGCGCGGCGCGTTCCTGACGATGTCGTCGGCGATCTCGCCGTCGGTGACGACATCGTGGCGCTTCTTCATCTGCATGGGGAGCACCCGCGTCATCGGCTCGACGCCCTCCGTCGGCACGCCATTCAGTTGCTCGACCCATTTGAGGATGGCATTGATCTCGCCCTGCATTTTGCCGACCTCGGCTTCCGTGAGCTTCAGCCGCGCGAGGCGCGCAATGTGACGGACAGCCTTTTCGTCGACCTGCATCTGAGCTTGCTTTCGAGACCTGAGGATTCTAGCGATGGCCGGCGAGAGATAGCGCCCGCCCCGGCAAGGCGCAACCTCGGGCGGGAACAGGGACGAATTACCCCATGAGCGAGCGCAAGGATGGCCCCGGCCGGTTCGTCAAGGCCGCGGCCGGGCTCGGCCTGACGGTCGAGCTGAAGGAATTCTCCGAAAGCACGCGGACGGCCGAGGACGCGGCTTCGGCCTGCGGCTGCGATGTCGGCCAGATCGTCAAGTCTCTGGTTTTTCAAGGAAAGACATCGAAGAAGCCGTACATGCTGCTGGTCTCCGGTCGCAATCGCGTCGATCAGAAAGGTGTCGCGGCGCTGATCGGCGAGGCGCTCGACCGGCCGGATGGGCAGTATGTGCGGGATCTGACGGGCTTCGCCATTGGCGGCATCCCCCCCGTCGGCCACGATATGCCGCTCAAGACCTATATGGACGAGGACCTGCTCAAGTACGACCGGATCTGGGCGGCGGCCGGCTCCCCCAACAGCGTGTTTCCGACCGAGCCACGGCACCTGGCGGACGTGGCCAAGGCCGAGGTCATCAAGGTGCGCGGGGACTGAAGCCACCGACCATGGCCGAGCCCGCTCAACCCCAAAGCCTCCTCGACCGCTATCGCGCGATGATCGCGCACGGCGCTCTCGAGCCCGACCGTGCTCAGGCGATGGCAGCAGAAAAGTTGCAGCTGCTCGCCAATCGACTGGCCGATCTCGACGCTTCGCGCGGGCTGATCGGCATGTTTCGGCGGCGCAACACCGAGCCGCCCCGTGGGCTTTACCTCGCAGGTGAGGTCGGTCGCGGCAAGACGATGCTCATGGACCTGTTCTACGGCACGGTCGCCTTCGAGCCCAAGCGCCGGGTGCACTTCCACGCCTTCATGCAGGAGGTGCATCAGCGCCTTGCCGCAGCGCGCAAGACGAGCGTGCCCGATCCGATCGTCCCCGTCGTTGCTGAGATTGCGGCGACGACGCGGCTGCTCTGCTTCGACGAGCTGTTCGTCACCGACATCGCCGACGCGATGATCCTGGGCCGTCTGTTCACGCAGCTGTTGGACGCTGGCGTCATCGTCGTAGCGACGTCGAATGCGGTTCCCTCCGAGCTCTACAAGGACGGCCTCAACCGTAGCCTGTTCCTGCCGTTCGTCAGCCTGATCGCGCAGCGGCTCGATCTCGTCGTGCTGGAGGCAGAGCGCGACTATCGGCAAGACCGGTTGGCGGGCCGAAGCCTCTATTTCGTGCCTGCGAATGTGAAGGCACGCGCCGGCTTGCGCTCGGTGTTCCGGCGGTTGACAGGATTGCACCAAGGGCCACCGGAGACGCTCGACGTCAACGGCCGGACTGTGCCGATCCCCGAGGCTTGGAATGGCGTCGCATGGGTCCAGTTCGCGGATCTCTGCGAGAAGCCGCTCGGAGCCGCCGACTACTTGGCACTCGCCGCCGCCTATCACACGGTGATCCTCGAAGGCATCCCGCAGATGGGCCCCGAGAGCCGCAACGCGGCCCGCCGCTTCATCACGCTCATCGATACGCTGTATGACGCCCACACGCGTCTCGTCGTCTCGGCCGACGCCGAGCCGGCGGATCTCTACGTCTCTGGCGACGGCGCCCAATGGTTCGAGCGCACAGCCTCGCGGCTAGAGGAGATGCGGAGCGAGGACTATGCGGCGGGGCATGGGGCGCTCGGGCCGAGCGGCAACACCTAGCCTGTCACGAAATCCCGTGGATGCTGGCGTTCGCCAGCATGACGATGCGGAGGGGGCACCGCAGATCGCTTTTTCTGTGTACCAGCACAGCTTTCACCCCGCCCGTCATGCTGACGAACGTCAGCGTCCACGCGAGGCCGATGTTCGGCACGAGCGGGCCTATCGAACGGCGCGATCTTCACCCGGGGGCAAGCGCACCCGGCATAGCTGCCCGGACGCCGGTTACCGCGATCGATGTTGTTCTCGGCCAACCCATCTGGAAGAGTTGGCTGACGCGAACCTGGAGACCGCCATGGCCCTATCGCCCCACGACATCCCGAAGATCTATGGTGACGTGCCGCCGTTCATGGCCGTGCCTTACGCGCCGGACCTCTCGAAGGTCAAAGCCGACGCCGTGATCGTCGGCATGCCCTACGACGGCATCGCCACGTACCGTGGCGGCGCCACCCGCCGGGCGCCCCAGGAAATCCGCAAGTACTCTTTGCTATTCGGCGACTACAATCTCGACTGGGACCTCGACGTCTTCGCCCACATCAAGGCGGTCGATGTCGGCGATATCGACGTGGCGCCGGGGCAGACCGCCGAGAGCTATGCGCGGCTGGAGCGCCGCGTCGCCGAAATACACGGGACGGGCGCCGTGCCGATCATGTTCGGAGGCGATCATGGCGTGACGTATCCCGCGGTGAAGGCGGTCGCCGCCCATCGCGGCGGGCCGATGGGGCTCATCGTCTTCGACACACACATGGATCTTTCCGAGAGTTTCCGGGAGGATCGGCTGACTCGCGCCTCGCCGATCAAGCGCATCGTCGAGCTACCGCAAATCGACCCCAAGCGCGTCGTCATCATCGGCGCCAAGGGCCCGCGCAATCTTCCCGAATGGACGCCGCTCGCCAAAGAGCTCGGCATCCGCGTCATGGGCATCCGCGAGGTCGAGAAGCGTGGCATCGAGGCGGCGACCGAGGACGCGATCTCGATCGCCTCGCCCGACGGCCGGCCCCCCTATGTCAGCGTCGACATCGACGCGATCGACCCGGCCTATGCGCCGGCGACGAACAGCATCGAGGCCGGCGGCTTCACCTCGCGCGAGATCATCGCCGGGGTCCGGCTCGCCTGCGAGCAGGGTTTCACCGGCTTCGATGTGGTCGAGGTCTCGCCCGACTTCGATACGAAATCCGGCACGACCTCGATGCTGGCGGCGCGGCTCGCGGCCGAGGCGCTGGCCTGTCTTGCCGCGAAGAAAGCCGGCAAAGTGCGGAGCTGGGAGTGGCGCGGGTAGCGGCGGCTGAGCGACGCAGGCATTGACGCGAGGGCACCTCCGGCCGATCTATTGATCCGGGAGGCCCGGTGACGCGTTGATAGCTGGATGATGACCGCACACCCTGCATCCCGCTGGCTGCATCCCCGGCCGGAAGGCCTCTACTGCGCGCCCGGCGACTTTTTCATCGATCCCGTGCGACCGGTCGATCGTGCTGTCATCACGCACGGCCATAGCGATCACGCACGGCCCGGCCATGCCCGCGTGCTCGCCACCGCCGAGACGCTTGCAGTGATGGCCGAGCGGCTGGGTGCCGATCACGCGGCGGCGACGCAGGCACTCGGCTACGGCGAAGCACTCACGATCGGCGACGTAACCGTCACGCTCGTGCCCGCAGGCCACGTGCTCGGCTCCGCCCAGGTCGCCATCGAACACAAGGGGCAATGCGCCGTCGTCTCGGGCGACTACAAGCGCAGCCCCGATCCGACCTGCGCGCCGTTCGAGGTGCGCCGCTGCGATCTCTTCGTGACCGAGGCGACCTTCGGCCTGCCCGTATTTCGCCACGAGCCGGCCGATCGGGAGGTCGCGCGCCTGCTCGCCTCGATGGAGCGCAATGCCGATCGCGCGCACCTCGTCGGTGTCTACGGCCTCGGCAAATGCCAGCGCGTGCTCGCACTCATTCGGCAGGCGGGTTACGCCGAGCCGATCTATCTGCACGGCGCGCTCCGCGGCGTCACGACGCTCTATGAAGAGCTCGGCCAGGATTTCGGCGAGCTGCGCGCGGTCACCGAGGCGCCCGACAAGACGCTCGCGGGCGGCCTCGTGCTCTGCCCTCCGTCGGCGCTGGCCGATCGCTGGACGCGCCGCTTTGCCGATCCGCTGCCGGCCCTCGCCTCGGGTTGGATGCGCGTCCGGGCTCGAGCGCGGCAACGGGGCGCCGAGCTGCCGCTCATCATCTCCGACCACGCCGACTGGCCGGAGCTCATCCGCACCATCGAGGACACTGAAGCCGAGGAGATCTGGGTAACCCACGGCCGCGAGGACGCGCTCTTGCATCAGATCAAGACGATGGGCCGGCGCGGACGGGCGCTCTCGCTCGTCGGCTACGAGGACGAGGACGAGACCGGCTAGATGCGCGCCTTCGCCCGCCTGCTCGATGATCTCGCAAACACGCCGCGCCGCAACGAGAAGCTGGCGCTGATGTCGGCCTATTGGCGGGCCGCACCCGATCCCGATCGCGGCTGGGCGCTGGCGGCGCTGACCGATGGTGTCCCGTTACGCCTGCCGCTCCGGCGCATCCTGCTCGACCTCATGACCGAGCGGATCGATCCCGAGCTCTACCGCCTGTCGCGCGATTATGTCGGCGACACCGCCGAGACGGTGTCGCTCTTGTGGAGCGATCGGCACGACGCGGCGGAGCCACCCTCGGTCGGCGAGGTCATCGCCACGCTAAAGACGAGCGCGCGCGCATCCTATGCGTCGGTGATCGCCGGCCATCTCGATCGCCTCGATGTGCGCGAACGCTGGGCATATCTGAAGCTCATCGGCGGCGCGCCCCGCGTCGGCGTCTCGGCGCGGCTCGCCAAGCAGTCGGTCGCCGATGCGTTCGGGCTCGACGTCGGCGCGGTCGAGGAGGTCTGGCACGGTCTAGATCCGCCCTACACCGATCTGTTCGCCTGGGCCGAGGGTCGCGCAGAACGTCCGCAATCGTCGGGCCGGACGCTGTTCCTGCCGATGATGCTCGCCGTGCCGCTCGCCGAGGAGGAGGTCGAGGCGCTTCCCATCGGCGACTTCGCCGTCGAGTGGAAGTGGGACGGCATCCGCGTGCAGGTGGCCGCGGCCTCCCATCAGGTCCGCGTCTTCTCCCGCACCGGCGACGACATCGGCGGGGCGTTTCCCGACGTCGTCGACGCCTTCCGCGGGCGGAGCCTCGTCGCCGATGGCGAGCTGCTGATCGCGCGCGACGGCATCGTGCTCCCGTTTGGCGATCTGCAGCAGCGGCTCAATCGCAAGTCGGTGCAGTCGGCGCTCATGCGCAAGTATCCGGCGTTCGTGCGACTCTACGATCTGCTGCATCTCGACGGCGAGGATCTGCGCGCTCTGCCGTTCTCGGCACGCCGGCAACGGCTCGAAGCTTGGCACGGCGCGGCGCCACCAACCGCGACGGATCTGAGCCCGCAGCTCACTGTCACGAGCATCGGCGAGCTGCAGGCCCTGCGCGCCAGCGCCCGCGACGCCGAGATCGAGGGTCTGATGCTGAAGCGCCGCGACAGCCCCTATCTCGCCGGCCGTCCGAAGGGGCACTGGTTCAAGTGGAAGCGCGACACGCTGAGACTCGATTGCGTGCTGATGTACGCCCAGCGCGGCTCGGGCAAGCGTTCGTCGTTCTACTCCGACTACACCTTCGGCGTCTGGCGGGGCGAGGGCGAGGCCCGCACGCTCGTGCCGATCGGCAAAACCTACTCGGGCTTTACCGACGAGGAGCTATCGCGGCTCGACAAGTTCGTGCGCCACAATACCACCGAGCAGTTCGGTCCCGTGCGCTCGGTGGCGCCCAAGCTGGTCCTCGAGATCGAGTTCGATGCGATTCATCCCTCGAAGCGCCACAAGGCCGGCCTCGCGATGCGCTTTCCCCGCGTGCACCGCATTCGCTGGGACAAGCCCGCGCAAGAGGCCGATACGTTGGAGACAGCACAGGCGCTGGCGCATTGAGGGCGTCGCCGTAGGGCGGACCGAGCGAATGCGAAGTCCACCGTTCTTGGACGGTGCCTGTGGCGGTGGACTTCCCCCGGATCAAGTCCGGGGTCAGTCCACCCTACAGAGTCACATCACGTGGCACAGCCGCAGCGCATCGTAGATCGCGGTGTGGATGTTGCGGCTGGAGACCGCATCGCCGATGCGATGGAGAGCGTAGCCCTTGCCCTCGTGTAGACGCGGCTGCGGCTGGCTGGAGATCAGCGCATCGATGTCGGTCACGCCGTCATTCATGGAGCCGGCACGCAGCGCCTCGTACACCTCCGAAGCCGGCAGCGTTCCCTGCTCGACCACGATCTGGTCGGCGACCTCCTCGGTCGTCTCGTTCGTCAGCTCATTGGAGAACCGGGCCACCAGCGCGTTGCCGCGCCGCGCGATGCCGATCAGCCGTTGATCGAAGACGAGCGGCAGCTTCATTTGGATCGCTCGCCGCTTCCAGAACGTCTGCTCGGCGCTCGTCAGGTCCATGCAGAGATGATCGTCGAGCGTGACCAGGCGGACAGTCTTCCCCGCCGCTTGCGCCTTCTCGGCCGCAATCATCGCGGCATGGCGTCCAGACCCGTCGTAGACGAGGACCCGCTCGGCGGGCGCCGCGCTGCCATCGACCAGACTCCAGGCGCTGATGGCGTGCTCGCCGCCCTCGAGCCAGCCGAAGTCGGGAACGCCGCCCGTCGCGACGATGACGATATCGGGAGCGAGCGCCCGTACGTCCTCGGGCTCGGCATAGGTGTTGAGGCGGACTTCGACGCCGAGCTTTTCGAGCTCGGCCGCGCGCCACTCGACGATGCCGATGAGATCGCGCCGCCAGCTCGCCTCCGACGCCAACCGCACCTGTCCACCCAGCGCGTTGGCCGCCTCGAAGAGCGTCACGCGATGACCGCGCTCGGCGAGCACACGCGCCGCCTCGAGTCCTGCCGGACCACCGCCGACGACGACGGCGCGCAGGCCGGGTGTCGTGGAGCGCTCGATCCGCTGCGGCAGCTTCGTCTCGCGTCCGGTCGCCGCGTTATGCACGCAGGCCGGGCGCGACGGACCGCGGCAGAACTGCGCGCCGACGCAGGGGCGGACTCGCTCCGCCTCTCCTCGCTTCAGCTTTGCGACGAGATGGGGATCGGCGATGTGGGCGCGCGTCATGCCGACCATGTCGATGAGCCCTTCGCCGATGGCGTAGCGGGCGGTGGCGAGATCGGCGATGCGCGCGGCATGGAACACAGGCAGCTTCATCTCGCGCTTGAAGGCCGCGGCCTTCGCGAGCCAGGGTGCCATCGGGCTTTCGATCCCGGGCATGTTGTCGAGCGAGAGGTTCACGGCTCGATCCATCCGGCCGTAGATAGCATTCCAGAAATCGAGCAGGCCAGAGCGCTCGAGAACTTGCGCGATCTCCAAACTTTCCGCGAAGCCGAGCCCCTCCTCCTCGCCCATGCCCTCGTCGACGACGAAGCGGAAGCCGACGAGGAATTTGTCGCCGACCCGCTCGCGGATCGCCTCGTAGACCGCGAGCGGGAACCGGCAACGGTTCTCGAGCGAGCCGCCCCAACGGTCCGTACGCTGGTTCATGGCGGGGGACAGGAACTGTCCCATCATGTGGCCGCCACCCAGCGTCTCGATGCCGTCGAGGCCACCGTCCTTGCAGCGGCCGGCCGCATCCGCGTACTGTCGGATCACGCGGGCAATATCGTGCTCGTCCATCTCCTTGGCGAAGGAGCGATGCTGCGTCTCACGCGTGGCCGACGCCGAGATCGTCGGCAGGAAGTCCCCGGCATAGGCGTCGCCGCGCCGTCCGAGATGTGTGATCTGGCACATGAGGTACGCGCCCTCGGCGTGCATCCGCTCCGAGAACCTCTGGAAGTGCGGGATGCAACGATCGTCGCCGACGTAGAGCTGCTGGAACACGTTCGGGCTGTCGGGCGCGACGTTGGACGAGCCGCCGAACATCGAGAGCGCGATGCCGCCCTTGGCCTTCTCGACGTGATAGGCCTGATAGCGCTCGAGCGTTAGGCCGCCCTCCTCGAGGCCACAGGCGTGGCTCGTGCTCATGATGCGGTTGCGGAGCTTGAGGTGCTTCAGCTGGAACGGCTGCAGCAGCGGATCGCTCGGCGATGCGGGACGGGTCATGGCGGCTCCTCGGGCTTGTGAAGAGTGTGGTGCGAAGGCGTCGCCGGCGCAATGGCTCCAAGGTTACGCAGCCATACGCACAACGCAGCCGCGGCGCGTTGCGGCAGACCTGGGCTGGCGATAGTTTGGCCGAGGACAACGACGAGGGTGGACCATGCCGGGGCAACAGATTGAAACGGCCGATTTCGTCATCGTCGGCGGCGGCAGCGCCGGCGCGATCATCGCCCGGCGGCTCGCCGAGCGGACAAGCGGCCGCATCGTTCTGATCGAGGCAGGTCCCTCCGACGAGCACGACCCGACCGCCCTCTACCTCTCCAAGCTCGACGAGCAGCAAGGGCTCGACTGGGGCTTCAAGGCGACGACCTGCCCCGGCGCACCGGCTCAACTCAAATACCTGCGTGCCCGGATGCTCGGCGGTTGCGGCAATCACAACGACTGCGCGTACCTGATCCCACCCGATCACGACTTCGAGCAGTGGGAGCAGGCCGGTGCCAAGGGCTGGGGCCCCGACGGTGTCAGTCCCTACTTCCGGCGGATTGACGAGCGGGTGAACATCTACCGCTTCGAGGACATCAATCCCATCTGCAAGACCTTCGTCGCAGCGGGCCGGGAGCTCGGCTATCCGGAGCGCGACTTCCGCGCCGGGGTCGCCGACGGCATCGGCTATTTTCCACTGAACTCGGTGGGCGATCTGAGGCATTCCTCCTCTGTCGCCTATCTGCATCCGGTCGCATCACTGCCGAAGCACCTCGAGGTCTGGACTGGCACGATGGCGGAGAAGATCGTCATCGAGAACGGCCGGGCGGTCGGTGTCGTCACGAGCCGCGGCACGATCTCGGCACGGCGCGAGGTGATTCTGACGGCCGGCTCGCTGCAGACGCCGCAGCTGTTGATGGTGTCGGGGATCGGGCCTGCCGCAGAGTTGCACCGGCACGGCATTGGCGTGGTGCGCGACCTTCCCGGCGTCGGCAATCACCTGCTCGATCATGTCGCCGCGCCGGTCATCTGGCAGATCGACCGGCCCGTCGGTCCGTGGCAGATCACGCATCTGCAGACGACGATGCTGATCTCGATCGATAAGGCTGCTCCGGCTCCCGACGTGCTCTTCCACTTCGGGCTGCGCATCCGCGAGAAGTACGACGCCGTCCCGATCTACGCCGATGTCGAGAACGGTGTCCGCGCATCGCCCAACGTGGCGCGCGCGCGATCGACGGGCAGGGTCACTCTGGCCTCGGCAGACATTCAGGATGCCCCCGTCATCGACCTCAACTACTTCAGCGACCCTGAGGGATATGATCTGCGTATCCTGCGGGAAGCGCTCAAATTCTCGCGCCGGTTCGCGACGACGAAAGCCTTCGGCTCGATGGTCGTGAAGGAGCTGGCGCCGGGGCCGGACGTACTCAGCGATGCGGACCTCGAGGCCTACATGCGCCAAACATGCGAGACCGTGTATCACCCCTCGGGCACGGCGGTGATGGGCGATCCGTCGCGTAAGGAGACCGTCGTCGGTCCGGATCTGCGGGTGAAGGGCGTCGATGGCTTGCGCGTCTGCGATGCCTCGGTCTTCCCGACCATGGTGACGGTCAACATCAACAATACCGTCATGATGATCGCCGAGAAGGCCGCCGACTTGATCCTGGCCGCAGCTTAACGGTCAGTTTACCGACTGCTGGTTTATTCTCCGTACGGCTCTTTCCACTCCCCGCGCTCGCACCATCTGTGCGATCAGACGATCGAACAACGTTCAATTCAGCAGTGGGCATCCGATATGTCTATCATCACCGGCAACAACCTCCGCAACAAGCTTATGGGCACGGCCGCGGCCGATACGATCTTCGGCTATGCTGGGAATGATATCCTTGATGGCGGCAACGGCAACGATATCCTTAGAGGTGGATTGGGTAACGACACGCTGGGCGGCGGCGCTGGCAACGACAAGCTTTATGGCGAGGCGGGCAACGACACGCTCAAGGGCGACGCTGGCGCCGATCGGCTCGACGGGGGCACCGGCACGGACACGCTCACGTTCGCGTCGGTGAGCGGCGCGACTGGAGTGACGATTGCCCTGAACAACTCGCTCCTTACCGCGGGCGTTGCCAGTGGAGACAACTGCTACGCCATCGAGAACCTCGTCGGCACGTCAAACAACGACTTCCTCGGTGGAACCAGTGGAGCGAACACAATCTCGGGTGGAGCCGGTCAAGATTCGCTGTACGGCTACGCCGGCGCCGACATCCTCAATGGCGGCGCGGGCCAGGATCAACTCTATCCAGGCAACGACACGGACGCCGACCACCTCAACGGCGGCGACGACTACGATAGCGTGGTCTACTTCGACTCGACCATCGGCGTCATCGTCAACCTCGAGACTGGCCTAGCGGGCGGCGGCGCCGCAAACGACGTCTACTCCGGCATCGAGATCGTCATTGGATCGGATACGGCTGGCGACCAGCTCACGGCCGGAAACGGCGGCCGCGCCTACGGGGCTGGTGGCAACGACGTTCTATCGGGTAGCTCGGCCACTGGCATCAACCCGTTTACGTCCGAATACCTCGAAGGTGGGGACGGTGCCGACACCTTCGTTCTGCATTTGGGCCGCGGCTTCGACATGATCGGCGATTTCGACTGGGTCGAGGCCGACAAGCTCCAGGTGAGCGATGCCGAGTTCGGCGTCGGCGCGGGGCCTGTTTCCATCAGGAACGCAGCTTCCGGCGATATCGTCGCCGATGCCGCGGGTCCCCAGTTCATCTTCGATAAGATCCAATCAAATCTCTATTTCGACTCCGACGGAACCGGCACTTCGGATTCGCCGGTCCACATCGCGCTCCTGGTCGGCTTCACGCTGGATCTCGTGGCCGGCGACTTCGTCGCCGTTGCTTGAGCCTTGCCGCTCAATCGCGAATGAACGTTCCGTTCTGCAGCTCGGCCACCGCCTGCTTGAGCTCGGCCTGAGTGTTCATGACGATGGGGCCGTACCAGGCGACCGGCTCCTTGATCGGCTTGCCGGAGACGAGCAGGAAACGGATGCCCTGCTCGCCGGCCTCGACCGTGATCTCGTCGCCGGAACCGAACAGCACAAGCGAGCGGTTGCCGGCGGGCTCGCGAAAGAGAACCTCCTCCCCGCCGACCTGCTTTTCGGTCAGCACGCCCTGCGGTGCGGACGCATCGCGGAAGCGGCCTGAACCCTCGAACACATAAGCGAAGGCGTGGCGCTCGACCTCGACCTTGAGCGTCTTGCGCTTCAACGGCGGCACAGTGACGTCGAGATAGCGGGGCTCGGCGGCGATGCCGTCGACGGGGCCGCGCTTGCCCCAGAAGTCACCGCAGATGACCCGCACGACGGTGCCGTCGTCGTCGGTGATCTCGGGGATCTCTTTCGACTTGACATCCTGGTAGCGCGGCGCAGTCATCTTGTGAGCCGAGGGCAGATTGGCCCAGAGCTGAAAGCCGTGCATGCGACCGCGCGCGTCGCCCTGCGGCATCTCTTGATGCAAGATGCCCCGGCCCGCAGTCATCCATTGCACGTCGCCCGCACCGAGCGCACCGCGATTGCCGAGGCTGTCACCGTGCGCAACGGTTCCGGCCAGCACATAGGTGATGGTCTCGATGCCGCGATGGGGATGCCAGGGAAATCCTTTCAGATAGTCCTCCGGCCGCTCGTTACGGAAATCGTCGAACAGCAGGAAGGGATCGAACTCGGACGTCTTGCCGAAACCAAAGCCGCGATGCAGGTGGACGCCCGCGCCTTCGAGGGCGGGCTGGGCTTTCGTGATGCTGGCGACGGGGCGGATGGACATGGGGGCGGTCTCCTCATTGCGAGCCGTCGATCAAACGTGATAGGCCGCCTCTCTATATAGGAATTCCCGAAAGGCCAAGCTGAGCCGTGGCCAATGATCCGACACTGACACTCGAGGCCTTTGCCGCGGCGCTACCTGAAAGGGCAGCGCTTTTCGGCTTGGATCTCGGCACGACGACGATCGGGATTGCTGTATCCGATCCCTCGTTTGCGATCGCAAGCCCGCTGCTGACGATCGAGCGCACGAAATTCAGGGCCGATGCTCAAGAGCTGCTCGACCTTGCGGCCAAAAACGGCGTTGCCGGGCTCGTCGTCGGCTTGCCCAAGAACATGGACGGGACAGAGGGCCCACGCGCCCAATCGACCCGCGCCTTCGTCCGCAATCTCGCCCCGCTGACGGCGCTGCCGATCCTGTTCTGGGACGAGCGGCTGTCGACGCAGGCCGCCGAGCGCACGCTGCTGGAGGCCGATGCCTCGCGGCGGCGCCGGGCCGAGGTGATCGACAAGATGGCGGCGGCCTACATCCTTCAGGGCCTGCTCGACCGGCTTCGCCATCTACGCGCCGCCTCTTGAGGAATCGCGGCGCGTCCTGTCAGATGCCGGCTCAGCGTTCCGATTGCGAGTTTCCCCCTTGGCCCCCGAGCTCACCACCTGGTCAGGACCGCTCTCGCCCGTCACGGTCGCCGGCATCGACATGACCCTGCTCGATCTCCTGGCGCTCGTCTGGTTCGTGCTCGCGACCGTCGGCTTCAGTGTCTATGCGCGCTACGGCTGGGCCTCCGACAGCAATCTCATGGCCGCGATCCAGCGTCACCGCGAGGCCTGGATGACGAACATGGCGCACCGCGCCGATCGGGTGACGGACGTGTTGCTCGTCTCCAATCTCGCGACCGGCAATACGTTCTTCGCGTCCACCAGCGTCATCCTGCTCGGCGCGCTCTCGGCGCTTCTCGGGGCAGGAGAAACGGCGCGTGGCATCATCGATAGCTTGCCGCACGCGCTGCCGGCGCCCCCTGCGCTGTGGAACCTCAAGATCCTGACCTTGATGGCCGTCTTCGTCTACGCCTTCTTCAAGTTCGCCTGGGCATTCCGGCTCGCTCACTATGTCATGATCATGGTCGGCTCGGCGCCCCCGGTCGCCGGCACGACGGAGGGCGTGCGGCTCACCCACGGCGCCAAGACGGCGCGCTTGGCCGGGATCGCAGGCGAGCACTCGAACTCGGGGCTACGCGCCTACTATTTTGCCTTCGCGGGCTCGGCCTGGCTCTATCACCCGGTCGCCTTCATCGTCGCAACAACATGGGTGCTCGCGATCGTCATTCGCCGCGAATATCTCTCGCGATCGCTCGACATTATCGGCAGCGACGTGGGTTGACAGCCGATGATTGAGATCGCCGCGACCCTCCTGCCCGTCTTCCTCGTCATCGTCGCGGGCTATGCCTTGCATCGGCTCGGCTTCCTCGACGAGCCGACAGCCTCGGCGCTCGAGCACGTCTGCTACTACCTGCTGTTCCCCGCGCTGATCGTTCGTACCGTCGCTGCGGCCGACTTCTCGCAGATCTCCGTTCTCCGTCTCGTCGCCGGATTCTGGATGGCGCTTGCAGCGGCGGTGCTCCTGCTCATTCTGCTGCGTCCACTGCTCAAGCGAGCGTTCCAGATCGACGATCCAGCGTTCACCAGCCTGTTTCAAGGCTCACTGCGCTGGCACGGGTTCATGGCCCTCGCCATGATCACCGCACTGTTCGGGACCGGAGCGGTGCCGATCGTCGCGGTCGGGCTCGCGGCGCTCGTGCCGGTGCTCAACGTCATCAGCGTTTCGGCGCTGCTCAGATGGGGCGAGCGGGGCGAGGCGCAGACGTCAGGCATCGCACGCCAGCTCGCGACGAACCCCTTCATCATCGCCTGCGGGCTCGGCGCGCTCTTGAACGCGACCGGCATCGGCATGCCCGAGCCGGCGAACGCGACCCTCAAGCTCCTCGGCGATGCAGCGCTCGGCGTGACGCTGCTCGCGACCGGGGCGGGGCTCAGACCCATCACGACGACCGGCGAGAACGGCGCGATCGTCTTCTGCTCGCTCTACAGGCTCATCCTGATGCCGCTCATCTTCTTTGCCGCGCTTTCGCTCGCTGGCGTCACGGGGCACGTCCGCACCGTCGCCGTGCTGTGCGGCGCCGTGCCGACGGCCGCCTCGGCTTACGTGCTCGCCCGCAAGCTTGGTGGCAACGCGCCCTTGATGGCCGGCATGATCACGGCCCAGACGATTGCCGCCGCCGTAACTTTGCCCATGGTCATCTATCTGCTTAAGCTTGCAGAATAGCGTCGCAGGATGCCCCGTCTTGGGACACCCTTGGAGACTCTATTCATCCGGGTTTTACGCGATCGCAAACAATCGCTGTCATCGTCCCTAGCTCAGTTTCGCGTGGCATTTGGGGACGAGCGATGAGCGATACGAGCATGACAACGGGCCGGTTCTGGGGCGATTTCGACCCGTCACTCGCGCAGTCGCTGTCGAGCGAGCAGCGCTCGGAGATCGAGCGCGTGCTTGTGCTGACCTCGCCCGCCGCCCGGCCGAGCCGCATCGGCGATCTTCGCCTCTCGTTCTACTTCTTCTTCATCCGCATCCTGTGGGGACGCGAGAAGCGCAGCGCGGCGCGGTTGAAGCAGGAGAGCACGATCCATCCGGCGATGACCAAGAGGAACGTGCCGGCGCTCCTCACCATGGGCGTCGCCTACACGGCCTTCTGGTACATGGTCGTCGGCCTCTGCGCCTTCCTGTTCACCGATTACCTGCTCGGCATCGGCTGATTTAGTCCGACACTGCCATGCCGTGACGCCGCCACACCGCGCCATAGGCCGGGTCGGCGATCACGGCTTTTTGCACCGCGGTCAAACGCGGCGCCGCGATCGGCTCGGGCGACCACGTCATGAGCATGGCCAGATACACATCGGCGATCGAGAGTTCTCCCCCGGCGACGTAGGGACCGTCGGCGAGGCTCTGCTCGATCAGCGCGAAGACCTTCGCCATGCCGGTCGCACCGGCTGCTTTGACGCCGGCGATCCCGGCGGGGTCGGTCGTATAGCGATCTGGATAGAAGTACCTCAGATCCGCCTCGTAGAGATTGTTGGACATGAAAACGAGCCAGCGCAGAAAGCGCGGATAGGCGGCACTGCCCGGTGCGGGCGCCAGGCCGGCCCCTGGATGCTTCGCCGCAAGGTAAATGCAGATCGCGGCCGATTCCGTCATCAGCGTGCCGTCCGGCAGCTTCAACGCCGGCACCTGCCGCATCGGGTTCAAGGCGACGAACTCGGGTTTCTCGTGATCGCCCTTGTTGAGGTCGAGCTCGACGACCTCATATGCCGCCCCCGCCTTGGCGAGCGCCGCCTCGACCGGAAAGGATCCCGACTGCTTGTTGCCGTAGAGCACATAGGTCATGTCACCGCCTCCTCTTGCGACCCCACAATAACGTTCGCTGCACATTCCGCTTGACTGTACGGGCCGTCCTCCGCCCGGATAGGCTCACGATCAGCTCTCTCGGAGTGTCCCATGCGTGCAGCCGTCTCGCTTCTCGCCGCCACGATCCTGCTGGCCAGCCCCGCCGCGGCCGAGACCCTGAGCAAGCGCCTGCCGGCCAACAAGACCTCGACGCTCGATCTCTACATGCGCTGGAGTAACGACTGCAAGAACTTGGGCACGATCACGTCGGGGTTCAGCAAGAAGGCGAGCCACGGCTCGGTTAAGCCCTCCGTCGTGACCGCGTCGATCCCTTCGAGCGCCGACTTCGGCAACGCCTCTTGTGCCGGCAAGAAGATCAAGGCGCTGCGCGTCTCCTACACGCCCGCCAAAGGCTACAAGGGCGCCGACAGCGTGACGGTCTGGGTCGACTACGGCTCGACCGGGCGCACGAGCTACACCTACAACATCACGGTCTACTGAGCGCGATTCAGTCGCAAACGGTCTGCCCGTTGAAGGTGAAGCAGTTGCCGCCGGTCGACTTCTTCTTGGTGGCCGGCTTCGACTTGGGCTTGGCCGCCGATTTGGCGGGCCTGGTGGCCGCCGACGCCGCCTTCGCTTTCTTAGCCGGCGGGGATGTCGTGACCTTGGGCTTGGCCGCGGGTGCGACGACCGTGGCCGGCGGACACCGGACCGTCGCGCTGACGACGGCATCGACGGCGTCGCGGGACGGTTTGGCGACATCGAGCTCTACTTTCGCCGCCTCATTGAAGGCCGTTACGGCTTCCATCGAGCGCCGCCCCCAGCTGCCGTCCACCGTCCCGGCGTAGCATCCCTTGTCGCTCAGCGCCTGTTGCAGGTCGCGCGCCGTCAGTGCCGGATCGGGGTCGGGAGCAGGCGCCGTGACCTCGGGAACCGCCGTCGCGATCTCCGTTGCGGGGACGGCCGGCTCCGTGACGGCGACCGGCACCTCGAGCTTCGCCAATCGCTGCCGGGCAAGCTCGCCGAACGGCGACTTGCCGTACTTGTCGACGAACGCGCGGAGCGCCGCGACGTCCTCGGAGCCTTCGATCTTCGTCCAGGCCACCGCCGCCTCCGACAACGCCGCGCTCGCATCGGGCTTGGCCGGCGCCGTGTTCAGCACGAACTCGCCGACGATCTGGTCGTAGTAGGCCGGCTGCTGCTGGTGGCCGATCGAGGCGGCGAGCTTGTCGACGCTTGCCTGGACGCGTTTGGCGAGATCGACATGCGTCAGGCCGGGCTCGGCGAGCAGCGGCACGAGGTTGCGGGTGAACACCGAGTTGGGCGAGGTGTCGTTCGACGGCAGGCTGTCGAGCGCGGTTTGGCCCAAGCCCGCCGAGTAGAGCACGAACACGCCCTTGGGCGCCTCGATGCGCGTCAGCCCCCGGCTCTGGCCGATGCTGCGGGTGCCGGTCGCCGTGAAGGGATTGTCGCGGCAGGCGTCGAGCACGAGAAAGGCGGCGAGCGCGCCACGAGACTGCAGCCGGCCAATGATGCTGTCGACGGCGATCCCCTCCTCGCGGACGAGGCTCTCCTCGCCGACTTGGGGCTTGGGCAGATCGACGGGCAGCAGCACGTTGTCGGAACCGAGCGCCACGCCGTGGCCGGCATAGAAGAAAAACACCGTGTCGCCGGCTTTGATCCGAGCCTCGAGATCGGCGAGCCGCCGGTTGAAGCCGCGCCGCGTCGCGTCCTTTTCCAGGATCACCTCGAAGCCGATCGCCGTGAGCGCCCCCGCCACCGCGTCGGCATCGGCGCGGGCCCGGGCGAGATGCGGCAAGTTCTCGTAAGTGTCGTTACCGATGACGAGGGCGAGCCGGCGCTCGGCCCCGGCCATCGAAGGCCAGAGCACCGCCAAGATCGTGACGAACAGGAGACCCAGCCGAGCCATGGTTGCCGACCCGCAGCGTGCCGCTTCTCCTGTCTAACCTCGCGGCGCCGGGGCGGCAACGGTTGTCGCAGCAAGCGGGCACGAACAAGGTGAACGCGAGCCGCCCGCATGGGCCGGTTGCAGGCCGCCACCGGCATCGCTATAAGAGCGCCTCGGATGTCCGGCCGCCTGGCCGGCCCGCGCCCGGCCCCCGGTCCGGTGCGCCGCATCCTCAAATCGGCGGAGTGTAGCGCAGCCTGGTAGCGCACCTGCTTCGGGAGCAGGGGGTCGCAGGTTCGAATCCTGCCACTCCGACCAATTCCATTCCCACTCACCTCAACATGACCGCCGCAGCACGGCTGCCGCGCCCCCGGCGCGCTGGACGCCCGGCCGGAAATCGCGCCATGCTGCCGGCATCACCGCAACAGGCGAAGGCCGACCCATGAAAACCCGCATCACCGAGCTCTTCGGCATTCGCTACCCGATCATCCAGGGCGGCATGCATTTCGTCGGGCTGGCGGAGCTCGCGTCGGCAGTGTCCAACGCGGGGGGCTTGGGCATCATCACGGGGCTGACGCAAAAGACGCCCGAGTTGCTCGCCAAGGAGATCGCCCGCTGCCGGTCGATGACCGACAAGCCCATCGGCGTGAACCTGACGTTCCTGCCCGCCTTCTCGGCGCCGCCCTACCCCGAGTACATCCGCGCCATCATCGAAGGCGGCGTCAAGATCGTCGAGACGGCCGGCCGGAACCCAGAGGCCTACATGCCGGCCCTGAAGGCCGCCGGCATCAAGGTCATCCACAAATGCACCTCCGTGCGGCATTCGCTCAAGGCCGAGAAGATCGGCTGCAATGCCGTCAGCGTCGATGGCTTCGAGTGCGGTGGACATCCCGGCGAGGACGACATCCCGAACTTCATCCTGCTGCCGCGCGCGGCGGAAGAGCTGAAAATTCCCTTCGTCGCCTCGGGCGGCATGGCGGACGGGCGTAGCCTGGTCGCGGCGCTGGCGCTCGGCGCCGACGGCGTCAACATGGGCACGCGCTTCATCGCGACGAAAGAGGCGCCCGTGCACGAGAAGGTCAAACAGGCGATCGTCGCGGCTTCCGAGCTCGACACCCGCCTCATCATGCGCTCGCTACGCAATACCGAGCGCGTGCTCAACAACAAGGGCGTCGAGAAGATCCTCGAGATCGAGCGCGCGAAGGGCGATGCGCTCAAGATCGAGGACATCTACGACGAGGTCGCCGGCATCTACCCGCGCGTCATGGCGCAAGGCGAGGTCGAGGCCGGCGCCTGGAGCTGCGGCATGGTCGCGGGCCTCATCCACGACGTGCCGAGCTGCCAGGAGCTGATCGACCGGATCGTCGGGGAGGCGACGTTGCTGATCCGGCAGCGGCTTGCAACAGTCCTCGCCTGACCACCGGAAGGAGAGCAGAATGAGCGACCACATCCACGTCTCCGTCGCCGATGGCGTGCAGACCATTCGCATCGACCGGCCCGCGAAAAAGAACGCGCTGACGAATGTGATGTACGCGGCGATCGCGGGGGCACTCGAGGAGGCCGCGCGCAATCCGGAGATCGCCGTGACGCTGCTGCTCGGCGTGCCGGGGGCCTTTTCGGCCGGCAATGATCTCAGCGAGTTTCGCGATTACGATAGCGGCCACACTGAGGGATTAGGCGACGATCCTTCGCTGCGGCTGCTCCGATTGCTCGCGACCGGCGACAAGCCGCTCGTCGCCGCCGTCGACGGCCTCGCGGTCGGCATCGGCACGACGATGTTGCTCCACTTCGACCTCGTCTATGCCTCGCCCAAGGCGCGGTTCAAGACGCCGTTCCTCGATCTGGCGCTGGTGCCTGAGGCGGCCTCGAGCCTGATCCTGCCGCGCCGCATGGGCCACGTCCGGGCCTTCGAGATGCTGTGCCTGGGCGACTGGCTCGATGCCGAGCGGGCGCTTTCCGGCGGGCTCATCAACGCGGTCGTCCCCTCCGAGACGCTCGAGCAGAAGGCACGAGAGTCGGCCCTGTCGCTCGCCCGCAAGCCGCAAGAGGCGCTCGCCCTGACCCGCCGGCTGATGCGGGGCGACGCCGCTGACCTCCTCGATCGCATGAAGGAGGAAAACCGCCTCTTCGACGAGCGCCTGCGCTCGGCCGAGGCCAAGGAAGCCTTCGCAGCCTTCCTGGAGAAACGGCCGCCGGACTTCGCCAAGTTGCGGAGGCGTTGATTTAGTTAACATTTTCGACCACCAGGCCGGCTGACGAGTCATCTCGGTCTGCGCTCTCGTCATGCCCGAGCTGCCAGGGATGCTCTACTTTCACCGCTTGCTGCGCTTGCCCGCGCCGGCATACGTCCATATATTAAGGCTCCTTACTATATAGAGCCTTTCGACATGCCGCTGACCTCCCATCGTGCCCGCGAGGCCCTCCTGCTGCTGACGGACGCCGCCCGTCTCTTGCGGACCCATGTCGATCGCCGGGCAGCCGAGCACGGTATGACGCGCGCCCAATGGGGCGCCCTCATCCGGATCGGACGCCGCTCGGGAATCACGCAAGCCGAGATCGCAGAGCAGATGGAAATCCAGCCGATCTCGCTCGTCCCCGTGCTGGACCGGCTGTGCGAGCAGGGGCTGATCGAGCGGCAGGCGCATCCGAGCGATCGCCGCGCCAAGCTCCTCCGACTAACGCCTAAGGGCGAGAAGGTGCTGCTCGAGCTCGAGCCCCTCGCGGTTGCGATCGCCGAGGATCTGTTCGCCGGCGCGACGGCCGAGCAGATCGAGGACTTCCACAGCCTGCTCGAGCTTCTGAAAGACAACATCAAGCGGGCGACCGATCGCCAGCAAGCGAGTGCCAAATGAGCAAGAAACCCGATGCTATCGCCGATGCCGGTGCCCCCGCCGCCGCGCAGGACGGCAAGGCCCGCAAGCGCCGGCGGCTCCGCGTCCTGTTTCTGGTCGTGCTGCCGCTGTTGGCCCTTGCCTCCATCGGCTGGCTGTACCTCGCCGGCGGCCGCTATGTGACGACCGACAACGCCTATGTCAGCGCGCAGAAGGTGCTGATCACGCCCGACGTCTCCGGCCGCATCGTCGCCGCCAATGTCGTCGAAGGCGCCAAGGTGCATCCGGGCGATCTCTTGTTCTCGATCGACCCGTCCAACTACGAGGCCGCGGTGAAGCAGGCCGAGGCACAGCTGGCGCAAGCGCGCAGCGATTACATGAACCTGCGCGCGACGGTGCAGAGCCTCGCCGGTGAGAAGACGCTCGCCCAGCAAGTGATCGATGCCCGCAGCACGCAGCTCACGAAGCGCAAGGGTCTCGTCGCCAAGGGCGTCACCGCGGCGGACGCGATGAACGATTGGCGCGTGACCGTCGCGTCGGCCAAAGCCGAGCTCGCGGGACTCGAGAAGACGGAGGCCGAGGCTCTGGCGAAGCTGCTCGGCAATCGCGATCTGCCACTCGAGTCTTTCCCGGCCTACATGCTGGCGGGTGCGCAGCTCGAGAAGGCCCAAAGCGATCTCGACAAGACCAAAATTCGCGCGCCGATCGAGGGCATCGCCACGCAGGTGCCCAACATCCAGATCGGCCGCTACATCGCTGCCGGCACGCCGGTCTTCGCGGTCGTCGCGGAGGCCGAGCCCTGGGTCGACGCGAACCTCAAGGAGACCGACCTCACCCATGTTGCCTTGGGCCAGGATGTGACGATCACCGTCGATACCTTCCCCGACCGCGTCTGGCACGGTCGCGTGCAGTCGATCAGCCCAGGCACCGGCGCGCAGTTCTCCGTGCTGCCGGCCCAGAACGCCTCCGGCAATTGGGTCAAGGTCGTGCAGCGTGTGCCGGTCAGGATCGCCTTCGCGTCCTCCGAGAGCACGCAAGCGTTGCGCGCGGGTTTGAGCGTTTACGTGTCGATCGACACGAAGCACCAGCGGACGTTGGCGGGCCTCTTCGGCCACAGTGCTACCGCCGAGACCGCCACAGCCGCCGAGACGGCGGCGAACTAGGCGCGCACCATGACCGGCGCCACGATCGAAACCACAGTCACCGAGCGGATCCTCGTCACCGCCTGCGTGATGATGGCGACGATCATGCAAGCGCTCGACACGACGATCGCCAACGTCGCGCTGCCCTATATGCAAGGGAGCCTGTCGGCGACCCTCGACCAGGTGAGCTGGGTGCTCACCTCCTACATCGTCGCCGCCGCCATCATGACGGCGCCGACCGGCTGGCTCGCGCTCCGCTTCGGCAGAAAGCGGCTCCTCATCATCTGCGCGGCCGGCTTCACCGTCGCCTCGATGCTATGCGGTATCGCCCAGTCGATCGAGGAGATGGTGCTGTTTCGCCTCCTTCAGGGCGTGTTCGGCGCAGCCCTCGTGCCGCTGTCGCAGGCGGTGATGATGGACATCTTTCCGCCCGCCCAACGCGGCGCGGCCATGTCGATTTGGGGCATCGGCGTCATGCTCGGTCCCATTCTCGGACCCTCGCTCGGCGGCTACCTCACCGATGGCCTATCCTGGCGTTGGGTCTTCTTCGTCAATCTGCCGTTCGGCATCGCGACCGTCGCCGGGCTCATTCTCTTCATGCGCGAGACCGAGCCGCAGCGCGAGCGCTCTTTTGACTGGCTGGGGTTCGGAACGCTCAGCCTCGCAATCGGTGCGCTCCAGCTCATGCTCGATCGCGGCGAGCAGGTCGGCTGGTTCACCTCGGGCGAGATCGTGACCTATGCGGTGCTGGCGGCCGGCGGCGCCTATTTGTTCCTCGCCCACTCGTTCACGTCACCAAAGCCCTTCGTGCCGCTGTCGATGTTCTCCGACCGCAACTTCTCCGTCAGCGTCGTGCTGATGTTCCTCGTCGGCATCCTGATCCTGGCGACGCTCGCGCTGGTGACGCCCTACGTGCAGAACGTCATGGGCTACCCGATCGTCTCGGCCGGATGGATCCTCGGCACGCGCGGCATCGGGACGATGGTGGCGATGATGGCGGTGGGGCGCCTGTCGAACAAGATCGACGGCCGCTTGATGGTGGCGGTCGGCCTCGCGCTCTCGACGCTGTCGCTCTATCAGCTCGTCTATCTCTCGCCCGATACGTCCGCCAACAGCCTCATCTGGACGAGCATCATGCAAGGCGTCGGCCTCGGCCTCATTTTCGTGCCGCTCAACACGATCGCCTTCGCGACGCTGGCGCCGAGCCTGCGCACCGAGGCTGCCGGCATCTGGACGCTCATCCGCAATCTCGGCAGCTCGATCGGCGTCTCGGTCGTGATCGCGGAATTGACGAGCGGCACGACGAGCATGCACGCGCGGCTCGACGAGGCGCTGACGCCGTTCAGCCTCGGGCTTCAGTACCAGATCGGCGGGCCGCTCGATCCGACGACGCAATCGGGCCTCGCCCTGCTCGAGCAGACGCTGACGCGGGAGTCGACCCTCATCGCCTTCTCCAACGACTATCTGCTCATGACGATCGTGAGCCTGGCCGCCTTTCCGCTCCTCCTGCTCCTGCGGCGGAACGAGGCTCTCGCCGTGTCCGCACGCCGTTGATCATGCTTGGCGTTTTGTCCCATGTGGTCTTGCCATCGCGACTGGCTTGCTCCTAAGACCTAACAGCCCTGACCGAGAGGTGCCGCCGTGGAGATCGCCTTCAATCGCGAGATGGACTTCGTTTACGGCGAGCCCAAAGAGGTCGCGCCGGGCATCGTTCGCGTCGTCGCCGAAAATCCGAGCCCGATGACCTTCAAGGGCACGAACACCTATATCCTCGGCACGAAGACGCTCGTCATCATCGATCCGGGGCCGGGCGACGAGAAGCACGAGGCTGCCGTAGTGAAGGCAGTCGCCGGCCGCCCAGTCACCGATATCCTGCTGACCCACACCCACCGCGACCATTGCGACAGCCTGCCTGCGCTCAAGGCCGCGACCGGCGCCCGGACCGGCGGCGCCGCCGTCGGACCGCTACCGCGCAGCAAGGTGCAGCTCGATCCGCGCGCGGGAACCTACATCGATCTCGATTTCGTCCCCGACCAGCCGCTCGCCGACGGCGATGTCGTCAAAGCGGATGGGATGCGCCTGCTCACGATCTCGACCCCCGGGCACGCCCCCGACCATTTGTGCTTTGCCGTCGAGGGCAAGGGCATCCTGTTCTCGGGCGACCACATCATGGGCTGGAACACGACGGTGATCGCGCCGCCGGAAGGTCACATGGGCGACTACTACGCCTCGCTCGAGCGGCTGCTGCGCCGGCGCGACAAGCTCTATCTCGCCGGCCACGGTGAATCGATAGCGCAGCCCCAGCGCCTCGCGAAGGCCTACATGCTGCATCGGCGCTGGCGGGAGGAGGCGATCCTCGATTGCGTGCGCAAAGGCGCCACCACTATCGACGCAATACGCCGTTCTGTATATCGCGGCCTCGACGGGCCGATCGCTTACGCGGCTTCTCTTTCTGCCCTTGCGCACGTTGAGCACTTGGTTGAGAGAGGTCTGGTTCGCTGCTCTGAGCCGCCGACTCTCCAGAGCTCTTTTTCGCCCGCTTCTTGAGCTTCTTTCTCGACGCCGACGTGCCGTCGTCCTGACCGGCGTCCTCGGGATCGACAGCGGCGATCTCGGCGGCGGCGGGCGCGCTCGCGTCGAGGCTCATATGCAGATCCTTGATGAGCCCGCGGATGCGCTGCGCGTTGCGTCCGAGATCGTGCAGCCCGTAGCGCGACTGCGAGCGCAGATCGATCCGGGAGAACTTGTCGTCGCCGGCGACGCGGATCGCGACGTCGTCCACGAACCCCATGACGAGCGTCGTCTCACTGGCCTCGATGCGCCCTTCGGAGCTCGAGCGTCCCGGCGGCTCCTCGACGGCGATGTCGAGGCCCGCCTTCTTCACGACCTCGCGCACGATGGCGAACGTCTCCGACACCGGGCGCGGCGTGATCACCGGCCCGATGTCGGGATAGGCGGTCTGCTGGAGGGGCGCAAAGGACGCCGCCGCGTAGCTCAACGCGTTGGCGCCGTAGCCCCTGGCACTGGCGAGCGCGGCGAAGGCCGGGGGATTCTCGGCATCGGTCGAAATGTCGCTCAGCGCGGGTTTAGAGACGGCCTCGCCCATCAGATAGGCCGGCCAGAGCATGAACAGCCCCGCGAGCACCAGGCTCGCGCAGGCGGCAGGCGTACCCCGGCGGCCCGTGCGCCAGATGTCGACCAGCGACGCGAAGCCCAACACGGCCGCCACGGTAGCGCCCACCATGCCGAGAGCGATGAGGTTGAGGGCGACCGGCGTCGCCAGCCACCCGAAGCGGTGCAGCGCGATCGCGACGATGACGAGTTGCAGCACCAGCGCCATCAGCCAAAGGCTGCGGTAGGCGAGCCGGGAGGTTGTCGCATCGGCGCGGAGCGTCATGGCCTGCCTGGCGTTCGGGAAAGAGTCGCGTTGCCTCGTACAATAGGAAGAATTGCGGCGAAGGCCAGCCGGTGTGACGGAAATCGGCAACCGATGCCCTGGATGCCACTGGCCCGCGTGCCCCTGCCTTCGGCAATTGTAGCCGGCGTGCCACAAATGCGCGGCTATCCACACACCCGGCGCACGCAGGGCGAGGTCGCCCGTGGCTTCGCCGCGCGAATTGTGATTCGGTGAGGTGGAATGGGCGTCTGCGATACTTGCGCCCGCAATATCGTCCCGGGGACCGCCATGCCCGCTCATCGTGCGCGCCGGACCAGTCTGGCCCTTGCCGTGATTGCTGCTCTCGCCGGATCCGGCGTGACGGCGGCGTCCGCGACCGGGCTCGACATCCTCAATCCGGCCACCGACGAGGAGCTCGGCCCCGTCACATTCCAGGGCCTGATCGTCAGCCCGGACGTCAGCTACGACACGCTCGATCTCGGCGATGCCGGGGCGCAGCTGCTCGAGGACCCCGACGGCTTCCGGGCCGGCGCCGAGCTCGGCTACGACTGGCAGCGGGGCAACCTGATGTTCGGCATCGTCGGCGATGCCACCTACTCGTGGATCGACGGCGGCGGCGACAATGCCGGCGAGGGCATCTTCTCCTCGGACCTCAACTACATGGGCACGCTGCGCGGCCGCCTCGGCGTCGCCTTCGACCGCCTGCTCATCTACGGCACCGGCGGCTATGCCTTCGGCGAGCTCGAGGTCACGAACGATCTCGCTGGCATATCGGACAAGAATGCCCTGTCCGGATGGGCGGCCGGTGGCGGCATCGAATACGTCTGGAACAAGTCGATCACGCTCCGCGGCGAGTATATTCGCCTCGACTACGGCAGCGAGACCTACACCTCGCTCCCGGCGGGCTCGCAAGACCTCTCGGCCAGCATGAACATGTTCAACTTCGGCCTCGTGACGCGGTATTAGGGGCAGTAGGCAGTAGGCTGCGAGCTGATTGCTGGCCCCGCGACTGGTCCCCGACACTTCGAGACGTGCGATACTCTCTTCGGCTGCCTCACTGCCCAACTGCCTCACTGCCCTCCTCCACCAGCCAACGCTCCGCCCGCACCGCGGTCCGTCACCGGACCCGAGAGCATGCGGCAATCCAGAGGGACGGAGTGGCCGGCCCTGGGTAAGTTTCAGTCGGATGTGGCCTGCACCACTCCGCCGTCGCCGAGGGTTTGCCGCCGCCGTGGCGCTCTGAGGACCGAGGTCCCTTGAGGAGCGCCCTCGCCTACATCCGAGGCGAGAGTAGCCTGGGTCGGGTTCTCCCCTCTCCCAAGCGGCAGGAAGGCGCCGGATAGCTTATGTCCGGCCCCATCGACGCTCCCCGCTACCGACCGACCAGCGCGCCTGTCTGTCCTCTGGTGACGGGGTTGAGACGGAGTATGCGGCCGCCCGAACGAGCGGGGATAACTTTTGCCCGTGTTTGTGAGGGGATGGTGAATGAAGGGTGTAACGGAGCGGCCTCAGTCCACCTCGAGTGCCGCGATGCTGGCCGGCACCGTGCCAAAAGAGCCGTTCACCGCGGAGGAGATCCGGCAACGTAGGCTTGCTCGTCGCTCGTTTTTTCAAGCTGGCACTTGCCAGCGGCCTGGAAGCTGTGGAAAAACTTCGGTCAAGTATCCGAGGAGCAAATCGAACACTTCGTCATGGCAGGGTCCGGTCTTATCTTCGACGATCAGGGCAATATCTGGCCTGCCGAGACACACGATCTCCGGCGGGCCTTATCATCTGATCTTGCGCCGTCTGACCTCGCTGAGTTCGTGGTTCGCAATATGGGTTTCGTGGCGGTCGAGGCCTTGCGCGGAGATATTCGCCTCCGGCTTCGCCCCGACATCCTATCAGGCGTCGCCTTCCAAACATTGATGCATTGGCTTGCGCGCCACTCATTTCGCCGGGCGATCCTGACGCCCGTTCCGGAGACCGGTTGCGATGAGCTGATCGGCTCCCCGCAAGCCTTGCGCCGGAGGTTGTTCGCCTGTGTTCAGCAATCTCGACGGCGGACGGGAAAGCAGTTCCACCGCTCCCCCCTGGCACTGGCGGCTCTCAGACCGGACAGCCCCATTCGCGTGTTCCGGAGCCTCTGGGACCAGGGACTTGGCCCCGACGCGGCGAAGCTTGCAGCGCTCTGCAACCGTCTTTTCAAAGGCCGCTTTGCGGTGTCCGAGGTCACTCCATCGAATGAGCTGATCATTCGCGAGCACGGCCGTGGCTACGCGACCTATTCGGAGACCTACTTGTCGCGCTGCATCGGGCAGCGGATCGAGGATGATCCCGACATGGAATACGGTCGCTGGGCTGCAGAGGCCCATCGGCAAGCTCTCATGCAGCGCGAGCCGCTGATCGAGGACGTCGACGTGGCCATCTGCGGCGCCGGTCAGCCAGGCAGCCGCGTCTCCTATCAACGGATCATCGCTCCCCTCGCAGGCCCCAATGGCCGGCAACTCCTCCTGTCCGCCTCGGTTCTGAAAAGCGTTCAGCCGTTCGAGCTGGCGCAATGAGGTGGGCGGTGGAGCCCACCTCCTGACACAATCATCCTCAGGCTGCTGCCGGCGCCGCTGATCGCGGCTCGACCGCCGGCTGATCGGTGTGCGGCCAAGCCGAGGGAAATTCGCGCAAGAACCACTCCAGGTCCTCGATCAACTCGCGCCGCGGCATCCAAGCCAGCGCCGAGTTGATGTCCTCGTCCTCCTCGAACAGGCGCTGCGCCGTGACATCGGCCTCGAGCCGCGTGTAGCCGTAGCGGCCGGCAACCCCCTTCTTCACAATGACCCACTCGACGAACGAGATCGTAAAATCCGAATTCCACTGTGTCAGAGCCAAGGCCCGCGAGAGACGCGGTAAGATGTAGGACAGCTCGCGCTTGCGATACTCCGGCTCGTACCAGCCGGCGCCAGAGTATATGACACGCCCCGAAATCTGACGCCCGGCCGGTGCCGTCACCTGGCACGCCGTTCCATCAGGCGGGGGCGCGTCTCCATAGAACATTTTCAGGTTTTGAGCCTCTTCTGTAAGACACGTGTCTGGCCACTCGTAGAGACGAGCCGCTTGCGTCGCGACAATTCGGCCGCCTTGGTCGCGTCCGAGGATCGCAAAGCTTGGACGGCCGGCAAGACCGGTCATCCGTGGATTGAACACGGGCATCAGCGGACTGTCCTTGAGATGGCGGCGATTGAAATCCGCAAGCTCATCGATCGTCGTCAAGGAGAGCTCGACACCCCGGTTGCGCACGGCCTGGTCAGCCTTCAAGAAAAAGCGACCCAGCACGTCCAAGGGGCCATGCTCGAGATTTAGATTTTTCAGGAATGGCGACGCGCTCGTCGTTTGATCGAGCAGTGCCGCCCGGTTGTCGACAGTCGCCGTTGATGTGGTCACCGACATGAGAGCCCCTCTCTCTTGAGTTGAGATGGGCCGATTTTGCTCTACCTCGTGGCGAAGTGCGTCAGTGCACTTTGAATGCCGGGGTTTTCAACAGCCAAGTCACATGTTAGGAAACACACATTCACAGACTGAGCGGCTTGGGCGGGGCGCAATAGCGTGGCCAATTCTCGATACGTTGCGGACAGCGAAACGATCGGCAGCGCGCGCAGTGCGACAGAATTCGACACTGCCATCGGCCAACGCATCAAGAAAAGGCGTGGCGTCGTCGGCGTGACGCAATGGCAACTCGCGGACCAGATTGGAGTGTCGTTCCAACAACTTCACAAATATGAGGCCGGTCACAATCGTGTTCCGGCCCAGAGGCTGAATGAGATTGCCCGCGCACTGGGTGCGCCGCTCGAGTATTTCTTCGAAGAGCCGGAAGACGCAGGCAATGCGCGTCGCACCAGCGATGAGAAGATGATCGACAGCCAGATCCACGAGCTTGCCGGATTGCTTCGCGAGCTCCCGACCAAGCCAGCACGAGAGCAGCTCATAAAGCTCGTCCGCTTTTTCGTTCGCGATCTCGAATTGGGCCGATAGGGCGGCTCGAAGAGACAGGTCCGGACGAGCGGTAACCGCCGTCAGCTCACGTCCATGCGGGAATTCGAAAAGGCATCGAGGTCACAGTAGGAAGTCACTGGCACTCAGAGTTTTGAGGCCCGAGAGCTGGATCTGGAAGTCCGCCACTTTGTCGCCGTTGATGTCACCCTCGATGATCGTACTGGAGCCGGATGCGAAATAGTGAAGCTGCCCGGCTTTGCCGGTGAACTGGGCGCCGCGCGTGCTCAGGAACGTGAACACTGCATTCCCCGCCAAGGCGCCGTTGGCGTCGATGGCGGAAAGGTCGATGCGGTCGGACAAGGCCAAGGTAGAGCTGTGGGTGAAGTCGGTGATCAAGTCCCGGGTCGCGGCGGTCTTGCCGGTATCGGCAATCGAAGCAAACTTGAACACATCGGCTCCCAGTCCGCCGGTGAGGATGTCGCGGCCCCCCGCACCGACGATGACGTTATTGCCGGCGTTGCCGGTGATCTGCTGTGAGAGGCCGTTGCCGGTGAGATTGATCGCTGTCGTGGCGCTGGCACTGATGGTCGTCAGCACCTCAACGTTGGCGTTTGCCGACAATCCATAGCTGATCGCGGCTTTTACAGTGTCGACGTTGGTGGTCGCGTTCACCGCCGCGAAGTTCTCGATGACGATGTCATTGGCGCTGCGGACCAAGTAGGTGTCATTGCCGTTGCCGCCAATCAACTGATCGGCGAGGGTATCGACGCCGCTGTCGAGGGTGTCGTTGCCGGCGAGCCCGAAGATCAAGTCGATGTCCGTGCCGCCAGTCAGCACGTCTGCTGCGTCGGTGCCGGTCAGGGTCTCCGGAGAAACGTTGGTGACGTTCAGCGTGTAGGTCGCGCTGGTGGCGTCCGGCGAGGGTGCAACGCCGTTGTCCGCCGTCACCGCGACTTGGTAGCTTGCCTTGGTCTCGAAATCGAGACTGACACCAGTGTTGAGGTAAAGCGCGCTGCCGATGATCGTGAACGAGGCAGCATCCGTGCCCGTCAGCGCCAAGGTGCTCGTGCCGCCATCGGGATCCGTGACCGCGATGTCCGCAATCTTGAGCGGAGTGGCGATCGCGGTATTTTCGGCGATCGACTGCAATACTGGCGTCAGCGTGACGGCTGTCGGCGCGTCGTCCACTCCGGTGATCGAGACGTCGAGCGTCCGGCTTGCGCTCCCATCGAGCGAGGAGACCACAAGCGTGTCATGGACGACCTGACCGTTGGCAAGGCCCTGGACGTTGGTGGCGGCGTTGTTGAGAGTATAGCCCCAGGCGCCCGTCGTGGCGTTGAATTCGAAGGCGCCATAGGTTCCCGTGAGGTTTCCGGGGGTTGCAAAGCGGCTCTGGCCGGCGTCGGGATCG
This sequence comes from Hyphomicrobiaceae bacterium, assembly GCA_046348995.1. Taxonomy (GTDB): domain Bacteria; phylum Pseudomonadota; class Alphaproteobacteria; order Rhizobiales; family Hyphomicrobiaceae; genus JANNSX01. Next base: position 92,228 of record JAXMDB010000001.1, on the reverse strand, counting down.
GTGACGGTCAGCGTGCCGCTTGTTGTCAGCGTGCCTTCTTCCGTGACACTGCCAGTGCTCGTGCCTGTGATCGTCGCCACCTCGTTGACCCCGAGAATCGCGACCGCCAGCGCCTGATGGGCCGTGCCGTCGATGGACGAGACGACGAGGGTGTCGTGGGCAACTTGGCCAGCGGTCAGGGCCTGGACGTTGGCGGCACTGTTTGCGAGCGTGTAGGACCACAATCCCGAAGTGACGTTGAACGAGAATGTGCCGTAGGTCCCAGTGAGGCTCGCCGGCGCAGCGAACACGTTCTGGCCCGCGTCGGCGTCCGTAATGGTGAGCTTGCCTCCGGTTACGAGAGCACCGTCCTCGGCCACGCTGCCCGTTGCCGTGCCAGAGATGGTGGCGAGGTCGTTGGCGCCGGTAATGGTGGCGGTGAGGGCTTGGCTTGCGGTTCCGTCGAAGGACTTTACCGTGATCGTGTCGGTCACCACCTGGCCGGCGGTGAGAGCCTGCACATTGGCGGCCGAGTTGTTGAGGGCATAGCTCCAGACGCCGGTCGTGGTGTTGAAGGCGAAGGCGCCATAGGTGCCGGCAAGGTTCGGCGGATTGGCGAACTTGGCCTGCCCGGCGTCGGGATCAGTAACCGTCAACGTGCCGCCTATCGTCAGCGTGCCGTTCTCGGCGACCGCGCCGGAGGCGGTACCGGAGATGGTCGCGGCATCGTTGGCGCCGGTGATCGTCACGGTGACCGGCTCGCTGACCTCGCCATCGAAGGTCGTGACCGTGAGGGTATCCGTGACGATCTGGCCGCCGTTGAGGGCCTGCACATTGGCCGCTGCATTGTTCAGCGTGTAGCCCCAGGCTCCCGTCGACTCGTCGAAGGTGAACGTGCCGTAGGTTCCGGTGAGGCCGGTCGCAGCCTGGAATGGAGTCGCGCCCGCGTGGCTCGGCTCTCCCGTCAGCGTTCCCCCGGCCGTCAGCGTCGCGTCCTCGCCGACACTTCCGGTCGCTGTGCCGGTGATCTGATCATCGTCGAGAATGGTGAGCGTGACCGGCGAGGCGACCGGCGAGCCGGCGATGCTGAAGGCGACGGTGAAGGTTTCGTTGCTTTCGGGAGTCTCGTCGCCGGCGATGAGGACCTGAACGGTCGCGATCGACTGTCCGGCGTCGAAGCTCACCGTGCCCGACGGCAGCACACCGCCAGGGAAGTCGGAAGCGTCCGCTGTGCCCGCCACTGCCGTCCAGTCGACGGTAACGGCATTGGCCGTGTATCCTGAGCGGATGAGCTGGATCTCGTAGGCCGTGGTGCCGCTGTTGCCCTCGTATTGGGACGCGACCTGTGCAGATGCGAAGTACATCGCGTCGTCGTTCAGCACGGTGCCGATGGCCGTCGCGGTGCCGATCTGGCCGTGATCTGAGGCGGACGAGATGGTGACCGTGAAGGTCTCGTCGTTCTCGACCGTCTGATCCTGGTGGACGGGGATGGTGATGGTCTGCGTGGTCTCGCCGGCGGCGAAGGTCACCGAGCCGGAGGGCAGCACGCTGCCGTCGAAGTCGATGTTGTTGGTCGGGAACTGCCCGGAACCAGTGACGGCGTAGCTGACGGTCTGCTCGGCGTCGGTTGGGCCGGAGCGCGTAACCGTGAACGTGAGTGGCGTCCCTTCGAATGCCGAGGATGCGAGCTGCGCGATCGAGAACTGGGTGTCGTCGTTGACCAGCGTGATCACCTCGTAGTTGTGAACGCCGTCGGCGGTAATCTGCTGGCCGGCCGCGTCCTTCAGATAGATCGTGAACTGCTCGGTCGGCTCGAAGTCGTAGTCGCCGTTGATCTCGAAGGTGACGGTCGCGGTCTGCTGGCCTGCCGCGAAGGTGACGATCTGATCGGCAGGGATGTCCCCGGAGGCGAAGTCGGCGCCGTTGGTCGTGGTCGTGTGGTTCGGGTCGGCACCCATCGGCAGATAGGCGACCGTGACACTACCCTCATAGTCGAAGGCATCGGGCCGGGTCAGCGTGACGGTGATCGTCGTTGTGCCGCCGTTGCCCTCGTTGGTCGAGTAGGTCGTTGCCGCGAACTCGACGGTACGGAGCGAGGAGGTGACGTTGCCGCTTCCGCTGCCGGTGTTCGCGAAGGCCCCGGCGGTCTCATTGTAGATTTCGATCGAGCCACTCGCCGATCCGCCATTGTTGATCAGCGCTCCGATGGCAGCGGGGGCATTCAGCCCACTGGTTCCTTGAGTGGCCGTATTGTTGGCGAACAGAACGTCGGATGTGACCAATGTCCCAGCATTCGTCACGATTCCCGCATTGCCACCGTTGGTGCCGTCGTAGATTACGCCTGTCCAGGCACCGTTATCCCCGACCCAGCCCGCTCCGCCGTTGCTGGTGTTGTCCTCCAGCACGACATTGCTGAGAACGAGCGACCCGCTGTTGTAGATGGATGCTGTCGCATCGCCCCCAGGAGTCGTAGCGAAGGTGTAAATAATAGATTCTGACGGTGGTACGTCTCTGAAAGTTCCGGCCGCTCCGGCATCGTGGCCGTTTTTGAGAGTCAAATTCGAGAGCGTGACCGTCGCGCCACCGTCTACGTTGAAGTGCCGTGCCGTGTTCTGCCCATCGATGGCAACATCGCCGATGCCGTCACCGTTGATGTCGCCATTGATGGTCAGCGCACCGGAATTTCCGGTCAGCTCGAGCACCGACGAGATGGCAACCGTCACCTGGTCGCCAGCGACAAAGCCAGGCGGCAACAGGCTGGTCGAGAAATTGATGATGTCGGCGTCCGTGCTGGCATTGGCGGCGGCAACGGCCTCTCGCAGGCTCAACAGGCCGTCGTTGGCGTCGACCACATCATTGGTCGTCGTTACGGTATACGTGGCCATGCGGAGCTCCCTGCAAGCGACGCCTCGATAGCGGGCAGTTCCACAGTCATCTGATTTAGATAACAATTTATTACAGTGCGTTCCAGGACGGATCGTTAATTGGATCCGGATGTTAATATTTCGACTTCTCTCATATATTCTCCTCCATCCAACTTCAGGCGTCATTCTTCATTGGATGAATAGACATTGCTATTTGATATTGTTCTATTCAACTTTTCCTTCGAGAATCTCTGTTTGTATATATTAATTCACGAATATCTATTTACGAGTCTCGCTCACGTTCCCATTATAATATAACGCCAGATTTCGAGTACCCGCTCTGAACACGGATCCCACGAGACGGAATCGAGGTGCGCTATAGGGCCTGTAGCGGAATTCTCATCGATCCAAACGCGAGACTGCTCATTCGACGCAACGATGTCCGCTTGTGTATAAAAGCGCTCGCTCACGTGCCCTGCTACAAAACAGGCGTCACCACGCCTCCGTGATGACGCCCCTCTTGCTCAGACCTCAGGCCTGCCGCCCCGCTCACGCCGCCTGCTTGCTGTGCTCCGCCAGCACCTGCTCGGCGACCTTGCCGGTGAGCTCGGACAGGTGATCGAAGCGCTGCGTGTAGGTGCCGACGCCGGCCGTCACCGAGCGCAGCTCGACGATCAGGTTGCTCATCTCCGATTCCGGGATTTGCGCCTGCACGAGATCCCAGCCTTCGAAGCCCGGCCGCCCGTCGAAGCCGAGGATATGCCCCCGGCGCGACGAGATTATCGAGTTCACCTTCGACGTCGCGTCGTTGGGCACCGCGATCTCGACGTGCATGATCGGCTCGAGCAGCACGGGTGAGCACTGCGGCATGCCCTCGCTCATGGCGATGCGGCCGGCCGTCTGGAAGGCCATGTCGGAGGAATCGACCGCATGGTAGGAGCCGTCGGTCAGCGCCACCGCCACGTCGACGACGGTGAAGCCGAGCGGGCCGTGATGCAGATAGTCCTTCACGCCCTTCTCGACCGAGGGGAAGAAGTTCCTCGGCACGACGCCGCCGGTGATCCGCTCCTCGAACTGGAAGCCCGAGCCGCGTGGCAAGGGCGCGATCTGCAGCACCACGTCGCCGAACTGGCCGTGCCCGCCCGACTGCTTCTTGTGGCGGCCGCGGATCTCGATCGACTTGCGGATCGTCTCCTTGTAGGCGACCAGCCGCGGACGGCGCTCGACGTCGACGCCGTATTTGCGCACGAGCCGCTCGATGGCGACGCGCAGGTGCATCTCGCCCTGCCCGTGCAGCACGATCTGATGGGTGTCGTGGCTGTGCTCGAGCGCAATCGAGGGATCCTCCTCGACGATCTTGTGGATCGCCGCGGTGAGCTTCACCTCGTCCTTCTTCTCCTTGATGGCGACGGCGACGCTGTAGACGGGCTGCGGCGGCGCGACGGCCCCGATCGCCTTCGCCGGCGTCTTGTCCGTCGTGATCGTCTCGCCGGTGGCGATGCTGTCGAGCCGTCCGAGGCCGACCGTCTCGCCGGCCTTCGCCGCACCACGCTTCGTCAGCTCCTGGCCTTTGAGCGTGAAGACGCCCGCGACGCGGTCCTCGGCATTGGCGCCGTGGACGTGCGCACCGTCGGCGATCTCGCCCGAGAGCAGGCGCACGACCGAGACCTTGCCGCCGTGCGCCGTGTGCATCGACTTCAACACCTGGGCGACCGTCTTGCCGCTGCCGACGCCGAGACGCGCGGCCGTCTCCTCCGCCGTCGGCGCCTCGTGGCGCAGCGCCTTCATGAGCCGTAGGATGCCATTGCCGTTCTCGGCCGACCCTAAGAATACCGGGCAGATATCACCGCGCTTCAGCTCTTTGGCCAGATCGTCGAACACGCGATCGCGCGGCGGCTCGATGTCGGAGAGCAGCTGCTCCATGAGCTCGTCGTCGTAGTCGGCGAGCTTCTCGAGCATGTTGAAGCGCGCCTCGTGCTCGCGATCGAGGAGATCCTTCGGCATCTCGACGACCTCGCTCGGCGCATGCTCGCGGTAGACGAACGCACGCTCGAGCGCCAGATCGACGAAGCCGGTGGCGATGCCGTTCTTCCAGATCGGGATCTGGCGCAGCACGAGCGGCTTGCGGCTCGCCGGCTGCAGCAGCGGCAGCAGATCGCGAATGTGCCCTTCGGCCTTGTCGATCTTGTTGATGAAGAGGATGTGGGGAATGCCCCGCTGCTCGAGGTCGCGCAGGATGATCTGCAGGTGCGGGGCCTTCTTCGCATCAGGCTCGGTGACGACGATCGCCACGTCGCAGGCCGTCAATGCCGCGGCGCTCTCGTGCTGGAATTCGATGGAGCCCGGACAATCGATGAAGGTGTAGGTGTCGTCGAGGAATTTCGTCTCGGCGACGTTGAGCTCGACCGACATCTGGTGGGCGCGGGCCTCCGCGCTCTGGTCGCCGATCGTATTGCCCTCGGCGACCTTGCCTTGGCGCTGCACCGCATCCGTGCGCGCGAGGATCGCCTCGAGGAGGGTCGTCTTGCCGCTCTGGAAAGGCCCGACGAGTGCGATCAGCCGCGCCCTTCTACCGGATGGGCCATCGGACTGCCCCATGTCTTTTCCTCCGCCGTGTTGAACTGACGGACGCCTCAAGGCCCGCCGGGGCCCGGCGCCTGTCGAGCATCCTCGCGCGCGGCGGCCGAGGTGACAAGCCCCCGCGGCCTCTGCCCTCCATCGCCGTCGCTGCCAGAGGAAAATGCCGCAGGCGCCGCATTCGTCGAGGCGTATATTTTGTTTACTGTACACACCGCAATCATGTTCGCGTCTGCATGCACGATTTTGTGCAGCGCAAGATTGACAGTTGCCTTCTCGCCACATTTAATGATGATCGGAGAACATCTGTTTCTCCAGAGGGCGATCAACGCGGGACCTCCTTCGGGAGGATGTTGAGTATGAGTTGTGGGTCACTGAGTGACGCCGTGCGTGCTGCGGGCTACGCGATGGCGATGTCGGACGAGCTGCTCGGGCAGCCGGAGCCGAAGCCGGTGCCGAGAGCACCGGAAAACCCGCCGAGCACCTCTACCACGAGCGTCGCAACCGCACCGTCGAGAGACGAGAGCGCGGGATCGGTGCGCACCTTCTTCACATCCTGGGCCGCCTGGGCCTGAGGCTGCCCGCGCCGCTCTGCCTCGACGATCGGCGCCTGCGGCGACAATCCAGCCGTGCAGCGGGTCCGCTTGCGCGCGTGCTCTCGATCGGGTTGCTGGTTTGGAGCACTTTCTTTCGACCAACCGGTATCAACTTGGTCGGAAAGTGCTCTAGATGTCAGCGTCGATCGAGAGGAGATCCGCCGTGCGCTTCATCGCCGCCGCCGAGGTTCATGCCGCGCTGCCCTTCGCCCGCCTGATCGAGGATTTGCAGCGGGCGCACGCGATCCCCTTCGACGACACGCGCGAGCTTCTGATGATGGAGCCCGGCGGCGCGACCGAGAACGCCTTTATCCTGCTGCCGAGCTGGCAGAAGGGCCGGTCGATCGGCGTCAAGCTGGTGACCTCGTTTCCGGGCAACCTGTCGGGCAGCGCCGGGCTCCCGACGGTGCAAGGCGTCTACGTTCTCGTCGACGGCACGAACGGCTCTGTCCGCGCGATCGCCGACGGCGAGGCGATCACCTTCCGCAAGACGGCGGGCGATTCCGGCCTCGGCTCCAAGCTGCTCTCACGTCCCGAAAGCGCGGTGTTGACGCTGCTCGGCGCAGGCGCGCTCGCGCCCTACGTCGTCGAGGCACATCTGGCGGCGCGGCCGTCGCTGAAGCGCGTTCTGGTCTGGAACCGGACGGCGGCGCGCGGCCGCGATCTTGCCGGCGCGCTCCAAGCGAAGGGAATCGCCGCCGAATGGGCGGGCGACCTCGAAGCTGCGATCCGCCAAGCCGACATCGTCTCGGCCGCGACCGGATCGAACGAGCCGCTGATCAAAGGCGCCTGGCTGAAGCCCGGCACCCATGTCGACCTCATCGGCGGCTGGCGGCTCGACATGCGGGAAGCCGACGATGCGGCGGTCGCCTGTGCCTGTGTCTTCACGGATCAGCGTCACGGCTGCTTCCGCTCGGGCGACATCGCCGGGCCGATCGCGGCGGGTCTGATGACGGAGAAAGACGTGCTCGCCGATCTCTTCGACCTCAGCCAGGGCCGTCATCCCGGCCGGCGGTCGCCCGAGGAGATCACGCTCTACAAGAACATCGGCGGCGGCCATCTCGACCTCTTCACGGCCGAGGCGATGATGGCGGCGCTGGAAAGCTAGCTTCGCAAAGCCTCACCCCGCCACGATCGACTTGATGTCCTTGAACGTGATCTCGGGCGCGCGCTCAGCCGTGTAGCGCAAGTTGAACGCGGATTGCGCCAGGAACACCGGATCGCCGTCGCCATCGCGGGCGATCGACGACTTGTTCTTGTCGATGAACTTCTCCAGCGCCGCCTTGTCGTCGGAGGAAATCCAGCGCGCGGTTTCGACCGACGCACTCTCGAACCCGATCGGCAGATTGTACTCGTTGATGAGGCGATCGGAGAGCACGTCGAGCTGCAGTGCGCCGATGACCCCGACGATGGTGGGCGAGCCGTCGATCGGCGTGAAGACCTGGACGACGCCCTCCTCCGACATCTCATCCAAGGCTTCGCGAAGCTTCTTGGCGCGGATCGCATCCTGCAAGCGCACGCGACGCAGAATTTCCGGCGCAAAGTTCGGAATGCCGAGGAACACGACGTCCTCGCCTTCCGTCAGCGCGTCGCCGATCCTCAACGTCCCGCGGTTCGGGATGCCGACGACATCGCCCGCGAACGCCTCCTCGGCGAGCGAGCGATCCTGCGCGAAGAAGAACTGCGGCGCCGCGAGCGCCATCGTGCGGCCGGTGCGGACATGCTTCACCTTCATGCCGCGCGTCAGCACGCCCGAGCAGACGCGCATGAAGGCCATGCGGTCGCGATGGTTCGGGTCCATGTTCGCCTGGATTTTGAAGATGATCCCCGTCATCGCCGGCTCGTCCGGCTGGATCTCGCGGGCGGCCGAGCGTTGCGGCCGCGGTGGCGGCGCGTAGGCGATGAGAGAATCGAGCAGCGTGCGCACGCCGAAGTTGCGCAAGGCGCTGCCGAAATAGACCGGCGTCAGCGCGCCGTGCCGGAAGGCGTCCAGATCGAACTTGCCGCCCGCCTCCTGGACGAGCTCGACATCGTCGCGCCAGCGCTTAGCGGTTTCCGGATGCATCAGGCCGAGCAGATCGGGATCGTCCGGCCCCGACACCACCGTGCCGTCGCCCTCCTGATCGAGCCGGCGGATACGCTTCTCGGCCAGATCATAGGTGCCACGGAAGTCGATGCCTTGCCCGATCGGCCAGACCATGGGCGCCGTATCGAGTGCGAGCTTGTCGGTGATCTCCTGGAGGAGATCGAGCGGATCGCGCGCCTCACGGTCCATCTTGTTGATGAAGGTGACGATCGGGATGTCGCGCAGGCGGCAGATCTCGAACAGCTTGAGCGTGCGCGCCTCGATGCCCTTGGCCGCGTCGATCACCATGATGGCGCTGTCGACGGCCGTCAGCGTCCGATAGGTCTGATCGGAGAAATCCTCGTGGCCAGGCGTGTCCAAGAGATTGAGGACGGCGTCGCCGTACTCGAAGGTCATGACCGAGGTCACGACCGAAATGCCGCGCGCGCGCTCGATGGCCATCCAGTCGGAGCGCGTGTTGCGCTTGTCCTTCTTGGCCTTGACCTGGCCGGCGAGCTGGATCGCGCCCCCGAACAACAGCAGCTTTTCCGTCAGCGTCGTCTTGCCGGCGTCCGGATGCGAGATGATGGCAAAGGTGCGCCGGCGCGCGATCTCGGCGGCGATGCGGCTCTGAGCCTTGGAAGGCTCGGCCGTTGCCAGGGGAAGGTCGCTGCTGGTGGTGCGGTCTTGCACGCAAATCTCGCTCTTTGACTCAGGGCGCCGTCATAGCATCGTGTGGCGGGGCATTGCCAGCCGGCGCAGGAAGCCACGCCGGATGGATCCGTAGTGCAATAGCCGAAGGCGTATTGCACCCTACGGTTCGTCGTAGCGCGGCGGGCGCGATAGGTCCGCCGGCGCAGGAGACCACGCCGGATGGATCCGTAGGGTGCAATAGCCGAAGGCGTATTGCACCACGTTCGCTACCCCGGTTGGATTCTTAGTCGGTTGCACCTACGGGGGTCCGCCTGGAACGGTCAGCCTTTCAACACCCCGGTTCAGGTGCAATACGCCTGCCGACGGGCAGGCTATTGCACCCTACGGCTCACCGTAGCGACGGGCGCGATAGGTCCGCCGGCGCAGGAGGCCACGCCGGATGGACCCGTAGGGTGCAATAGCCGAAGGCGTATTGCACCACGTTCGCTAACCCGGTTGGTTTGTTTGCCCGGTTCCGGTGCAATACGCCTGCCGGCGGGCAGGCTATTGCACCCTACGGTTCGCGCCCCCCCTAAACCTCCAACTCCACCACCACCGGCGAATGGTCCGACGCCTTCGGGCGGTCCCAGCCGACGCGGGGGTAGCGGGGCCCCTCGTAGCGGCGCGCGCGGTAAGGCTGGCCGCCGCGGATGATCTCGAGCGTCGCTCGACGCTTTCGATCGCCTCATGGCGTAGAACGGCGCTTGGCGTAAGACCGACGTACCCGCTCTCGATTGCCGCATCCGTCGCTGCACCACAGGCGGGTGTGGTTCGGGCTTTCATCGACAAAGAACCAGCCGCAGCCCTCTGCCCCGCAACTGCCGATCCGGTCCGCGTCGCTCGACGCAAGTACCGCCGTAAAGGACCAGAGAATCGGCCACAGAGGCTGCCGCAGGTCATCGCCGTTGAGGTCGAAGACCAATCGATCTCCATTCTGCGCCAGTTGCGGCTGCGGAGGAAGGTCTTGGAGCGCAATGTTGATGACGCCAATGTCCGGAGCTTGTCGGTTCCAAAGCGCTTCTGCGGCCTGGATGATCTGGACGCGGAGACTGTGAACGGTCTTGATGGCACCTTGCGCCATGCCCGCATCGGCCGACGCGCGTTTTCGAAGGGCCGCAATGGCTCTTCTGGGTAGCGTGCCGCGCTGCTCGCTCCAGTTCAGGAATGCCGTGTAATCGGGGATCAGCTCTACTGGCGAAGCTGTCAGCCGCCAATTCAGGCTGTTGGCGAAATCCAGGCAAGCGCGACCACCAAAGAACTTGAAGTCGGCTCTCGATGTTTCTCTTGACACGCAGCTTCACCCGTGATGACTAATGGTCTTGACCGTTAGCACGACGTTTCGTCCGCGTCGAGTCCTCGAACAGAAGGCTAGAAGACTATGGCGACTGAACTGAGCAAGCGCTGGGATCTTCCGAGTGTTTTCAAGTTCCAAGGTCAGGAGATTCGATACAATATCAGGGGACAGGGCCAGCCGCTCGTGCTGGTGCATGGAACGCCATTCAACTCGGTGGTCTGGCGAAAAATCATTCCACACTTTGAGGACCATTATCAGATACACTACTACGATCTTCTCGGCTACGGTCAGTCCGAGATGAGAGATAACCAGGATGTTTCCCTTGGCATTCAGAACGACGTTCTGTCTGCCTTGCTAGATCACTGGGGACTCGAGTCGCCGGATGTAGTCGGCCACGATTTTGGTGGAGCAACAGTCCTTCGGGCCCACCTACTCAACAAGCGAAATTACCGCTCTCTGACGCTTATCGATCCTGTCGCCCTTGCTCCCTGGGGAACACCCCTACCCCGCTATGCTCGTCAACACGAGGGCGTATTCGCTGGCTTGCCCGACTTCATCCAGCGTGCTGTGGTGCCAGCATACATCGAGGGGTCTGTTTACACACCCTTGTCGGCTGATGCGATGGCCTTATACGCCGCTCCATGGTTCGGGTCGCCGGGTCATGCTGCGTTTTGGCGGCAAATTGCTCAGTTTGATGAGAGATACACCAATGAGATCGACTCTGAGTTTGGAAAAATTCGCTGCCCCGTCATGATCCTGTGGGGTGAGGAGGATGGGTGGATATCGGTAGAGAACGCACATAGGCTGGCTGCAAAGATTCCAGGCGCAATGCTCAAAATCATTCCAAAGGCGGGTCATATCGTGCAGGAAGATGCGCCAGAAGCAATCGTGGGTGAATTGATGAAGTTTCTCTCGCAATTGTAGGTTGGCAAGATGTTTGTATAATTCCATTCACACTCGTGGTGCATTTCTGGTCGCGAACGCTCTCGCATACCAGACCAGATGATCGTTCTTGCTCAACGCCAGTGTTGACTTACACTTGAAAGACACCGTACCAGAGGAATATGGAGTGTTCCAACTGTCTGCACCAATCTTTTCCGGTGATTATTGCCGAAGTCAGCTATCCGCTGTGACCAACAGTCTGGGGATCGGATGCCCTTGATCGTTCACGGCCGAAAGTGGCCCTTCGCAGACCAAGACAACCAGCGCCATCGACCCCCTAAATCTCCAGCTCCACCACCACCGGCGAATGATCCGATGCCTTCGGGCGGTCCCAGCCGACGCGGGGGTAACGGGGGCCGTCGTATCGGCGCGCGCGGTAGGGCTGGCCGCCGCGGATGATCTCGGGGATCGCGTTGGGGTTCGCCCGCGCCAGGGCCGGCGAGGCCAGGATGAAGTCGAGTTGCGTATAGGTGTCGCCTGGCGCGTAGTAGGTCGTCCAGCGATCCTTGGGCGGCCGGCGCTGCATCAGGTTGACCGAGAACGCCGGATCGACGAGCGCCCCGAGCGCATGCGGGACGATCGCCCCCAGATCATCCCGCTCGGGCTCGCCGTCGATCTCGATATAGTCGTTGAAGTCGCCACAGATGAGCCAGGGCGCCTCCGCCGTCCGGCTGCCGAAGCGGGCCTCGACCAGCCGGCGGACGCCCAGCGCCTCGGCCTGCCGCAGCGCCTGCGTTTTAGCGCGCGCTTGCGACATCGACTTCAGATGGCAGACGAAGATCGTGAGATCGGCGCCCTCGAGATCGACCTCCAGGCAATCGCGCCGAAACAGCTTGCCGGATTTGGCGAGCGCGCGCTCCTTGCCGCCAATAAACTCGCGGTAGGTCTCGAGCTCGTGCGACCAGACACCGAGCTCGGCGAAGGTGCGGTTGGCGTGGCTCGAAAATCGAACGGGCCGCTTCGACAGGAAGCCGACGTCGATGCCTCGGCCGTCGTTGCCTTCGATCACCTGACGCCAGTCGAAATAATGGCGGCGGTCGATGCCTAGGACCTCCTCGTCCGTCGGGGGCCGGCCGGCGCGTCGTAGTTCGTCGCGTAGCGCCCGCTTCTCGCGCGCGGCCGCCGTATCGATCTGTGGCCTCAGATAGCGATCGTAGAAGACGCGGAGCGCGTTGGCGTTGTCGACCTCCTGGAGGGCGACGAAGTCGGCTCGCGCCTCGTTCAACGCGAGCGCGGTCAGCTGTCGCTTGTCGTCACTCGCGACCGCCTCCGCGATGCGGCGCGCGAGACGCAGCTCCTCCGGGTCATCGAAGCGGTAGAGCCCGACATGGTTCTCGCCGGGGGCAATGCTGTCGGCGAAGGCGAGCCGCGAGAACAGGTTCTCGACGTTGAAGGTGGCGACACGGATGCGCATGCGAGCGTCCTGAGCGGCAATGACGGGTAAGCCTGACGGCTCCCGAGGCGAAAGTCCATGTGCCATCGATCAATAGAGCGCGGGTATCAACCCCGTTTCACGATTGATTTGACGCGGATTATTGACAATTCCTCGCCTGCGGCCGAACCCTCGACGCGCTAAGCTTGCTCGCTGGAGATCAAACTATGACCCCCTCGCGTGGCCTTGTCTTGTTGGTGCGAGCACTCGCGATGATCGCTGTGGCGAGCATCGCCCCGGCGGCACCGGCCGCCGAAGCTACCGCGCCGCGGATCGTCGTGTTCGACGCCTCGGGCAGCATGGCCGCCCTCATCGGCAAAAAGCCGAAGCTCGATATCGCGCGCTCGATCGTGGCGGACGAGATCGGCGGTTGGGCGGCCGATCAGTCCGTCGCGGTCATCGCCTACGGCCATCGCCGCAAGTCGGACTGCAAGGACATCGAGGTCATCCAGCCGCTCGGCACGCTCGACGCGGACGCGATCGAGCTCGAGCTCGGTAAGCTCAAGTCGTTCGGCAAAACGCCGATCACGTCCGCGTTGCGCAAGGCAGCTTCGCTCATCCCCGACGGCTCCGGCGCCGACATCATCCTCGTCAGCGACGGCATCGAGACGTGCAACGCCGACCCGTGTGCGCTCGCGGCCGAGCTGCACGCAGCGAATGCGCGCGTGCATATTCACGTCGTCGGGTTCGGTGTGAATGACGAGGAGTCGAAGGCGCTCGCCTGCATCGCCGAGAAGGGCGGTGGCGTCTACTCGGACGCGAAGTCGCCGGGCGAGTTGAAGAAAGCGCTCGAGACGACGGAACAGGTGATCGTCGAGGCGCCGAAAGAGGAGGTCGCGGTTGCGCCCGCCCCTGAGCCTGAGCCGGAGGTCGAGGTGACGCCGGCTCCCGAACCTGAGCCCACGGTCGAGGCCGCCCCCACACCTGATCCGGAGCCGACGCCCCCGCCACCGCCAACGGAAGCGTCCGTTACGTTCCAACTGACCGGCGGCCCCAACAACGTCCTGAGCGACGCGCCCGCGCGCTGGCTCGTCAAGACTGCGGCAGGCCAGACCGTCTTCGACGGCGAGACGCGGAGCCTCGATCTCAAGCTCCTGCCCGGCGCCTACAAGGTCCACGTGTCGGTTGCAAACGCGTCCGCTGACGCGACGGTCGAGGTGACTGACGAGCCGCGCAAGATCTATCCCGTCAAGCTCGACGCAGGCGAGCTGACGCTGTTCGCCTCGCGCTCGGCCAAGGATGGCCGCCTCAAAGAAAACGAGCTGCCGAAGGATGCCTGGACCCTCGAGCCCCTCGACGGCCAGCCCGCGGTCGCGGTCGATCCGATCGCCATTCAGCGCTTGCTCTTGGCGCCGGGCCGCTACCGGGCAAGCGTCGGGGCGTTCGGCTTCACGGCGAGCGAGGAGATCAAAATCGAGGCGGGCCAGGCGCTCGAGCGCACGCTCAACCTCGCGCTCGGCAAGGTGGTGCTCGAGGCGGCGCTCGAAGGCGAAGCCGACCACATCACGCAAAATCTCGGCATCGACTGGAGCTTTGCTCCGGCCGATGCGTCGTTCGCGCCGATGACGGCGCCAGCGACCGCCCGGCCATCGTTCGTCGCGCCGGCGGGAGACTACGCCGCAACCGTCCGGATCAACGGCACGGAGTTCACGCAGAAGCTGCAGGTCACCGATGGCGACGAGAGCCTCGTGCGCGTGACGCTACCGGCGGCGCGGCTCAATCTGTCGGGCCGCTTCGGCAAGGACGGGCCCGCGATCGAGGATTGGCGGCTTGCGCAGTGGAGCTGGAAGTCGGCATCCGAGCCCGAGTTCACCGATCAGCAGTCGGAGCTCAACGACACGAAGCAGCTCGTTTTGATGCCGGGCCGCTGGACGATCCGGCTGCGGAGCGGCTCGGCCGAGACCGTGCAAGAGGTGGAGGCCAAGCCAGGTGCAACGGAGGACGTGGTCGTCGCGATCGACGGTGCGCTGGTCAAGTTGCAGGGCGTCACCGGCGACGAGATCGGCGCCTTTTTCGACATCTATCGCGAGGGCGAGGATCCGGCGGCGGCGACGCCGGTCTACTCCGCCGGCACCGGCTCCGACGGCCTCGCCGAGACCGTTCTCGCAACGGGCCACTATCGGATCGTGCTCAAGAACTCGACCGGCACCGCCACCCAGGCGCCACTCGACGTCATCGCCGGCCCGCCGATCGACGTGCGGATCGCATTGCCGTGAGGTGGGCCGAAACGGCAACGGCAGCGATCGTGACGATCGCTGCCGTTGACAATCCGAGACGCTGAGGATCTGTCGGGGATCAGTTCCGATCCTTGTCGACGAGCTTGTTCTTGCCGATCCAAGGCATCATGGCGCGCAGCTTCGTGCCGACCTCCTCGATCGGATGGGCGGCGTTCTTGGCGCGGATCGCCTTGAACGAGGTCTGGTTGACCTTGTTCTCGAGCATCCAGTCGCGGGCGAAGCGGCCGGACTGGATGTCCGCCAGCACCTTCTTCATCTCGGCCTTGGTGGCGGAGGTGATGATGCGCGGGCCGGTGACGTACTCGCCGTACTCGGCCGTGTTGGAGATCGAATAGTTCATGTTGGCGATGCCGCCCTCGTAGATGAGGTCGACGATGAGCTTCACCTCGTGCAGGCACTCGAAATAGGCCATCTCAGGCGCGTAGCCCGCTTCCACCAGCGTCTCGTAGCCGGCGCGGATCAGCTCGACGAGGCCGCCGCAGAGCACGACCTGCTCGCCGAACAGATCGGTCTCGCATTCCTCCTTGAAGGTCGTCTCGATGACGCCGGCGCGACCGCCGCCGATCGCCGCCGCGTAGGACAGGCCCAAGTCGTGGCTGTTGCCGGTCGCATCCTGATGGATGGCGAGGAGGCAGGGAACGCCGCCGCCCTTCTGGTACTCCGAGCGCACGGTATGGCCGGGGCCCTTGGGCGCCACCATCAGCACGTCGATATCCTTGCGGGGCTCGATCAGGTTGAAATGAACGTTGAGGCCGTGCGCGAACAAGAGCGCCGCGCCCTCTTTCATGTTGTCGTGCAGCTCGTCGCGATAGATGTCGCCCTGCAGCTCGTCGGGCGTCAGCATCATGAGGACGTCGGCCCACTCGGCGGCCTTCTTGACCTCCATGACCTTGAGCTTTTCCTTCTCGGCCTTCTTGGCCGAGCCCGAGCCCTTGCGGAGCGCAACCGCGACGTCCTTCACACCCGAATCCCGCATGTTGAGCACATGCGCATGCCCCTGGCTGCCGTAGCCGATGACGGCGACCTTCTTCCCCTTGATGAGGTTCAGGTCGGCATCGCGGTCATAGTAAACGCGCATGACAGGAAGTCTCCTTGTTCGGTCGGCAATGGGGTGTATGGGCGGGGATGCGGCGCATCCCACGATGAAAAGTCCGCTTGGGCGTAGCCGCCGGGGGAAAAGAGGTCAAGTGCCACCCAGGGCTGAACTGGCCTGCCGTCGCCGCCGGACGCGCTCGCTCAAGACGCTGCAGCCGATGCCGAGCAGGATCAGGGTGAGGCCGGCGAAGTCCGCAAGCCGGAACGGCACGCCGTGGAAGAGCGAGACGAGCGCGGAGGCGAGCAACGGCTCGAGGAAGCTTAAGCCCGCCAGCAGCACCGGGTCGCCGAGACGGGTGCCGTAGTCCCACATGAGATTGGCGAGCCCGACGGGGAGAATGCCGACGATGGCCAGGGCCAGCAGATCGTCGGGCGACGTCTGAAACGGCTCGCCGATGACGAGATGCGTCACCCAGGCGGCGATGGCGCTCAAGCCCGTGAAGGCGGTCATGGCGTCCGGCACGCCGACGGGAACGATACGGCGCAAAGCGGAATAGAGCGCCCAGAGTAGCGCCCCCGCCGCCGCCATGATGATTCCGGGATGCATCGAAAGCGATGTGCCGTCGTAGGTGATCGCGGCAAACCCGATCGACCCGAGCAGCATGGCGAGCGCGTCCCACCACGTCGCCCGGGCAAGTCCGGCGAGGAGGACGATCGCCGTCATCATCACCGGCCAGGAGAAGGCGACGATGTTGACCGAGACCGGATTGGCGCCGCTCGTGAACGCGAGCACGAACAGCAGATTGTTGCCGAACAGGCCGAAGAAGCCGAGCGCCAGTGTCGAGAGCGGCATCCGGAAGAGGTCGACGACGCCGTAGCCGAGCCAGAGCCGCCGTCCGAGCAACGTCGCGGCGGCGGCCGTGAAGAAGATCGCGAGCGCCAGCACCGGCGGCGTCTGGTCGGTCGCGACGACGAGCACGCCGTAGCAGGCCCAGCCCAGCGTCGCGAGAAAGCCGATCAGCGTCGCGCGCTGGACGACCGCGCCCGGAGTGGAGCCTGCGTCCCGCATCGAGGACATGCTGGTCAGAGCCTCAGGGCCTGGACCTTCACCTTGCGCCGCTTCCCGCTCTTGTCCGTTTCGGCGAACCAGACCGGCTTCGAAAAATCGCCGACCCAGCTGTAAGCGATCAAGGCCGGGGCATCGCCGATGTAGAGTGCATGGGGATGATCGGAGGGTGTGCGGTAGTAGGTGCCGGGCGTGACGGCGACGCGCGCGCCGTCGTAGCCGTGCTCGACGGTCAGGGCGCCGGAGAGACCGAAGTAGATTTCGTCCGGCTCGTGGCCATGCAGCGGATAGACGAGACCTGGCGCCAGGAGAAAGATGCCCAGCCGCCGAGTAGGATCGCGCACGAGCCCCGTGCGACCGGCGATCTCGGCCCAGACCATGCCTTGCGCAAATGCAGCCGTCGGCCCGTCGAAGGCATAGCTCGAGCCGAAGGACAGATAGGGTGCGAGCGCGCGGGTGGCCGCGCACAGCCGCTCCTCGGCCCGCGCCGCAACCAGGGCCTGATCGAGAAAGCGAAGCGCCGGATGGTCACGATGGGGATGGAGGATGGGTTCCGCCAACCCGTGCGCGACGCCACGGATGCTATCGATGAAAGGTGCGAGGTGCGGATCGGCGGCCGCCTCGAGCGAGGCCACATAGGCCTCGGTGTAGCGGCTGACGAGGCGCGGGAGGGTAGCAGACATGGTGGGCTCCGGTGGACGATCCGGCGCCAGCAAATCACGCCGGAGGCTTGGCGTCACGCGCCGAGGGCCATGAGCAGGACGGACATGCACGGCAGCTATGATTGCTTATACGCGTCCGCGAGATCGCTGCCCTCGAAGCTCTGAGGCGCCAAGCCCCTACCTGCCCGGATCTCGTTCATCTCCTTCAGGGCGATGAAGCGACGCGGATCGATCGCGAGCTGGGCTTCCGAAATGAACACCCGCCGAAGCTCTCCGATCTGCCCGATCGCCGTTGCGCGCGCCGTCTCGCTCACCAGAGCATCCTCACGCGAGAGCACGTGGTGCGCCGCGACGAGCACGGCCAGAATCTTCTGCCGGAAACCTTGGAAGGCGGCTGGTTTGTCCGTGCCCTTCTTATCCGGCTGCTGGTTCGGAAAGAACAGCCGGCCGTGATCGATCGATGCGGAAAGACGCGCCAGCAGCTGGTTGCGCTCACGGACGGCGCCCTCTGCAGGCGGGTGAGCAACCAGGCTCTCGATCTCGGCGAGCGTGTGAACACAAGCCTCCGACCAGCGGATGACGTCGCTGTCGCGCTGGTTTCTGACCTGCTCGAACAACATCGCTTGCTCCTCACCGGCAATGCGCTCGGCGAGCTTCTGCTGGGCGCGCGAGGTCGATATCGAGATGATCAGCGCGACCACGGCGAGGAGCGCGGCCGCGACTTGGCCGAAGGCCGCCGCGATGTTGATCCATTGATCGATGCTGAAGGCAGCCCACATGCGTTTGTCTCCCCGCCTGTCCGCGGCCAGACCGCAGCATGCGATTTCGACGGGAGTACGACGGATGCAATCGTAGGGGCGACCGGCAGGTCGCCCGCGACACGGGACGTGCCAGCCACCTCTCCCCACAAGCACCGCGCGGCGGGAGGGGTGGCTCGATCGCGGGCACTGAACGACGTTTCAATATCGGGCGACCTGCAGGTCGCCCCTACGGTGGTGAGACGGTTAGCGCCCGCCTACATCGGCTCCGCGCCGCGCGCGATGGCCGCGATGCCGGTGCGCGAGACCTCGAGCAGGCCGACGTTCATCATCAGCCGCACGAAGCGCTCGATCTCCTTCACGTCGCCCGTCAGCTCGAAGATGAAGGAATTGAGCGTGGCATCGATCGTGCGGGCGCCGAACGCTTCCGCCAGACGCAGCGCCTCGACGCGCTTCTCGCCGGTTCCCGCCACTTTGACGAGCGCAAGCTCGCGCTCGATCGCCTCGCCCTTCACCGTCAGATCGACGACCCGGTGCACAGGCACCATGCGCTCGAGCTGATGCTTGATCTGCTCGATCACCTGCGGCGTGCCGGCCGTCACGATCGTGAACCGGGACAGATGTTTCTCGTGCTCGGTTTCCGAGACGGTCAGGCTGTCGATGTTGTAGCCGCGGCCCGAAAACAATCCGGCGATGCGCGAGAGAACGCCCGGCTCGTTGTCGACGAGGATCGACAGCGTATGCGTCTCCACTCGCTCGCGGACGGTTTGGCTCGGGTAGTGCGACTGCGTCGAATGAACGGTCATGGGTATGATCTCGTTGTTGGGCTGATGGCCGTTTGGGCTACACCAGCACCTTCCCCTCTTTGCCGATCGCCTTCTCGATCACGTCGTCGGGCACGTCCTCGCCCAACAGCATGTCGTTGTGCGCCTTGCCCGAGGGGATCATCGGGAAGCAGTTGGCCAGGTTCGCCACCCGGCAATCGAACAGCACCGGCTTGTCGCACTTGATCATCGCCTTGATCGCGTCGTCGAGCTCGTCGGGCTTGTCGCAGCGCATGCCGACGCCGCCATAGGCCTCGGCGAGCTTCACGAAGTCGGGCAGGCTCTCCATGTAGCTGTGCGACAGGCGGTTGCCGTGCAGCAGCTGCTGCCACTGCCGGACCATGCCCATGTACTGGTTGTTCAGGATGAAGATCTTGATCGGCAGGTTGTGCTGCACTGCCGTCGACATCTCCTGCATGTTCATCAGCACGGAGGCATCGCCCGCGATGCCGACCACGAGGGCCTTCGGATGCGCCACCTGCACGCCGACGGCCGACGGCAGGCCGTAGCCCATCGTTCCCAAGCCACCGGAGGTCATCCAGCGGTTGGGCTGCTCGAAGCGATAGAACTGCGCCGCCCACATCTGATGCTGGCCGACTTCGGTCGTGATGTAGGTCTCTCTGTCCTTCGTCAGCGCGTACAGCCGCTCGATCGCGTATTGCGGCATGATGACGTTCGGGTTCGCCTTGTACTTGAGGCAATCCTTCGCCCGCCACTGGTCGATCTGGCCCCACCAGGATTTGAGCGCCTTCTTGTCGAGATCGGGCGCCGCCTGCCGCCAGACGCGGATCATCTCTTCGAGCGTCAGCGCCACATCGCCGATGACCGGAATATCGACCTTGATGTTCTTGTTCACCGACGACGGATCGATATCGATGTGGATCTTGCGCGAGCGCGGCGAGAAGGCGTCCGTGCGGCCCGTGATGCGGTCGTCGAAGCGCGCGCCGATGCACAGCATCACGTCGCAATCGTGCATCGCCCAGTTGGCTTCGTAGGTGCCGTGCATGCCGAGCATGCCGAGCCAGCTCTTGCCCGACGCCGGGTAGGCGCCGAGGCCCATCAGCGTCGAGGTGATCGGGAAGCCGGTCACATCGACGAGCTCGCGCAACAGCTTGCTCGCGGCAAGCCCTGAGTTGATGACGCCGCCGCCCGAATAGATGATCGGCTTCTTCGCCGAAGCGAGGAGCTCGACCGCCGCGCGAACGCGCGCGCTGTCGGGCTTCGTCTGCGGCCGGTAGGTCTTGTGCGTGATGTTCGACGGCCCGATGTATTCGCCCGACGCGAACTGGATGTCCTTGGGGATGTCGACGACGACCGGGCCCGGCCGGCCGGTGCGCGCGACGTAGAAGGCCTCGTGCAGAATGCGCGGCAGGTCCTCGATGCGCTTCACCAGCCAATTGTGCTTCGTGCACGGCCGCGTGATGCCCACCGTGTCGCACTCCTGGAAGGCGTCGTTGCCGATCAGATGCGTCGGCACCTGACCGGTGATGCAGACGATCGGGATCGAGTCCATGAGGGCGTCGGTGAGGCCGGTGACCGCGTTCGTGGCCCCCGGTCCCGACGTCACGAGCACCACGCCGACTTTCCCCGTCGAGCGGGCATAGCCCTCGGCCGCGTGCACCGCACCCTGCTCGTGGCGGACGAGAATGTGCTGGACCTGATCCTGCTGGAACAGCTCGTCGTAGATCGGCAGGATCGCCCCGCCCGGATAGCCGAACAGGTGCTTGACGCCCTGATCGACGAGGGCGCGGATGACCATCTCACCACCGGTCATCGTCTTGGCCATGACATTCTCCGCTTCGACACGTGGATACCCCGCCGCAGGGGTCGCCCCACGCCGAGCTCCGAATTTCTGGCGACAACAGCTCGCTGCACCGCAGCAACGGGCGCTGTGAATAATGATACTCTAGCCGTCAGTCAATGCGGAAGCGTAAATAAATGAAAGTTTTTGCGCTCACGGCGCACGAATGATGCGTACATACCCCTATAAGCGGTAATTTTATTGCTATTCGCACGGCCCGCTGATGACCTCCAGCGACTTCGTACCTTTCTGCCGATAGACGAAGCCGGCGTTGTCGTCGACCATGATCCAGGTTCCATCGCCGCCACTCTCGCTGCCCCATTTGATCGAGGTGCGCAGGATCATCTGGCCGTCACTCGTCTTCTCGACGGACATCCGGCCCTCCTGGCACTGCGCGTCGCGGCAGAGCCTGATCTTCTTCTCGGGCTTGTCGTAGGTGAGCTTGAATGTGAAGCAGGCGGCGGCGTCGCCGCTGTAGTGCTGGCAGCCTTTGCCGGTGCACACGAAGGCCGCTTGGCATTGGCAGGAAATGCTCGCAGCGAACGCGACGTGCCCTGAATACACGAGTGAAACCAACGCCAGGAAGGCACTGAGATAACGCATGAACTTTGCCCCGCAGAAAGAAAGCGCGGCTAGTTAATCCGGCGGCGGATTTTATTCAAGAGGGTTGAGACCCTACGTCCCTGCTAGCTTTGTACGCAGTGACGTGCCGCCTCCTCCACGAGATCGTGCGAGGACGGATCGAGCGGCGTCCAGTCCGGCATTTGGGTACGCAGCCAGGTCATCTGACGCTTCGCGTAGCGGCTGGTGTTGCGCGCGATTTGATCGACGGCGCCAGCTCGATCGACGGAACCCGCGAGCATCGCACCGATTTCGGCGACGCCGATCGCCTTCATGGCCGGAAGCTTTGGGTCGAGCTCAAGATCGAGAAGCTGGCGCACCTCGTCGACGCCCTCATCCGATATCAGGTCCCCGGTTCGTGCCGCGATCCGCTGGGCGAGCCAGCTGCGATCGGGCATCAGCCGCAGCCGCACGGCGCTCCGCATCATCGGATCGGGCGCCTGATGGGCCGCGCGCTGCCACTCCGCCAGCCCACGCCCCGTCGCCTCCATCACCTCCAAGGCGCGGACGATACGCTGCGGGTCGCTCGGCTTGAGCTTGGCTGCAGTCTCGGGATCTCGCATGTGGAGCTGCTGGTACAGCATCTCAGGTGGCTCGATCAGCGCCTTCTCTCGCCAGAACGCCCGGATGCTATCCGGGATGGGAGGAAGCTCGGAGAGTCCCTCGGTCAACGCCTTTAGGTAGAGACCAGTGCCTCCGGCGACGATCGCCACGCGGCCGAGCGCGAGAGCGCCGGCGATCTCGGCTTTCGCGGCCTCGAGCCATCGTCCGGCCGACCAGGCGACGTGCGCCGGTACGTCCCCGTACAGCCGGTGCGGCACGCGGGCCTCGTCGGCGGCGCTCGGACGGGCCGTGATGATCCTCAGCTCGCGATAGACCTGCATCGCATCCGCGTTGATGACGGTGCCGCCAAGACGCTCGGCCAACGCCAGCGCCAGCGCCGACTTGCCGCTTGCGGTAGGCCCTGCAATAAGAACGATCCGAGGCGCGCCCATGATCCTTCTCCTAGGCCGTTCCGGCGCAATTGATCAACCGGCTCACAAGCTTCGCCGGCGCGGGAGATCACGGTGACACCTGAACCGCTGGTCGCTGTCCTCATCGGCCCAACTTCTAGATCGCAACTGACGGCCTCTCTCCTGACAGCGGCGTCGCGCAGTCTGCCGAGCGCGGCAGAGTGGCGGTGGCTCAGTCCCGGCGAGGCGGCCGAGATTGCCTTCACCGCACCGATCGAGGCCAGCGCAAGCCTGCTGGAGAAGCTCCGAGAGCTGTTGGGCAGCGCGCCCATCGACGTTGCAATCACCTCGGCCGTCAATCGGCGAAAGCGGCTGCTGGTGGCCGATATGGACTCGACCATCATCGGCCAGGAGTGCATCGACGAATTAGCGGCCCTTGCCGGCGTTGCCGCCGAAGTTGCGGCGATCACCGAGCAGGCGATGCGCGGCGCACTCGATTTCGAGCAGTCCCTCGAGGCGCGGGTGCGCTTGCTGGCCGGACTTTCACAATCGGCCTTGACCGAGGTCATCGACAAACGGTTGAGCCTCAACCCGGGGGCCGAGGCACTCGCCGCCACGATGCGCCGGCACGGGGCGCTGAGCGCGATCGTCTCGGGCGGCTTTTCGGCCTTCACCACGCACATAAGACAGCGCGCTGGTTTCGATCGAGATTACTCCAATCACCTCGAGATCGAGGATGGGCGCCTGACCGGACGCCTGATCCGCCCCATCCTTGGTCGGGAAGCAAAGCGCCAAACCCTGACGAGCCTGACGGCCGAGCTTGGACTTTCGCTCGCCGACACGCTCGCCGTCGGCGATGGTGCGAACGATATCGATATGATTCGAGCCGCTGGCCTCGGTGTCGCCTATCGCGGCAAGCCGGCGTTGGGGTATGTCGCCAATGCCCGGATCGAACATGGCGACTTGACCGCACTTCTTTATCTGCAAGGGTTCCATGCCGAAGAGATCGTCAAATCGACCGGGCGCGACTGACAGCGCCGTATTTTTGTGTCATCACTCGTTCATGCAACGAGACCTTGCGAGGGCATGATGGGGTCCGTCATCGATCAATCGAGCGACAGACCCGAGCGGCGCCGCGTTGCCGCCGCCTGGGCCGTGCATGCCTTCACGGCGGCCGGCATCGTCTTCGGCATGCTGGCGCTCATCGCCATGCTGCGCGGCGACGAGCTCAAGACCTTCCTGTGGCTCGGCATCGCGCTGTTCATCGACGGCATCGACGGGACGTTGGCGCGCCGCTTCCGGGTGCGCGAGTTCGTGCCCAATTTCGACGGCGCGACCCTCGACAACGTGACGGACTTCGTCACGTACTCCTTCATTCCGGCGCTGATGATCTTCTGGTTCCAGATGGTGCCGTCGGGCTGGGCCATTCCGGCCGCCTGCGCGGTCGCGGCGACGAGCCTCTACTGCTACGCCAACACGGGGATGAAAACGAACGACTACTTCTTCGAGGGCTTTCCGGCGGTTTGGAACATCGTCGTCCTCTACCTCTATATCTTGCGGTCACCCGAGTGGTTCAATCTCGGTGTTGTGGCCCTGTGTTGCTTCCTCACTTTCGTACCGTGGAAGTACGTTCACCCGCTGAGGGTCGTGTTCCTCCGACCGCTCACGCTGATCATGACCGTTATCTGGAGTGTCACGACCGTCGGCCTCGTCTTCGCCGCGGAGCGCGAAGCGCACCCGATGACAACCGAGCCACTGCTGTTCTGGCTCTGGGTCGCGGCCAGCCTCTATTTCGCGACGATCAGCGCCTGGCGCTCGATCGACGAGGCCCGCGACGAGGATTGAGCGGCGCACCGCGCCCCGATACGGCGCACAGGCCTTCTGCCGATCGTGAGACCGTAGTCCCTCTCCCGGCTTCGCCACCGATTTCTCAATGGGAGCGCACCGGCGCACCGCGACACTGAGGGGGCAGGCGTCAAGCGCCTTTCCCACTCATACCGGCCGGCAAGAGTAATGGCACTCGGTTTGGCTGCCCCTCCCCCCTTGAGGGGGAGGGTAGGGGGGGGGCGAAAGCAAAAGAGGTCTTGTGCGAGTCCCCCCCTCATCCCAAGCGCCTAAGGACATAGCTGCTTCGCATCTAAATCCAAGGCGCTTGGCCTTCCCCCTCAAGGGGGGAAGGGACTAACGGGAAGGTCGACAGTTTTGCCGGCCGGTATCAGTCGGCGACGGAAACCGCGACGAACCGGATCTCGCCTTTCGAATCCGACACGAGCAGCAGCACCGACTTGCGTCCTTCCGCCTTGACGGCAGCGACCCGCGCGGCGAAGTCCTCGGGGGTCGAGACTTTCTCGTTCGTGACCTCTCCGATCACCTCACCGACAGCGATCCCCTTGCTCGCGCCGGCGCCTTTGGGATCCGCCTCGACGACGACGACACCGCTCGCCGCATCGCTCAGCCGAAATTTTTTCCGCAGCTCTGGGGTCAGCGCCGCGACCTTCAACCCGAGCAGCACGGTTGTCTGATCCGGCTGCGGATCTGCTGGAGGCTGTTGCTCTTGGCCCTCTGGCGCAGGCGCCGCATCCTCCGCCTCGTTCAGCCGGTCGATCACCACCTTGAACGGCTGCAACTTGCCGTCGCGCATGACGCCGACATCGACCGTCTTGCCGATCGCGGTGTTGGCAACGATGCGGGGCAGGATGCGCATCTCCGTCACGTCCTGTCCGTCGAAGGTGACGATCACGTCTCCGGTCTTTATGCCGGCCTTGGCAGCTGGCCCATCGGGGGCGACGCTCGAGATCAGGGCGCCCTTTGCGCCCGTCATGCCGAGGCTCTCGGCGATGTCGTCGGACACCGATTGGATCGCGACGCCGATCCAGCCGCGCCGCGTCTCGCCGAACTCGCGCAGCTGATCGATGACGGCGACGACCGTCTGCGAGGGAACAGCGAAGCCGATGCCGATCGAGCCGCCGGTCGGCGAGATGATCGCCGTGTTCACGCCGATGACCTTGCCTTCCATGTTGAACAGCGGTCCACCGGAGTTGCCTTTGTTGATTGCAGCGTCGGTCTGCAGGAAGTCGTCGTAGGGGCCGGCGTTGATGTCGCGCTTGACGGCCGAGATGATGCCGACGGTCACCGTGCCGCCCAAGCCGAACGGATTGCCGATCGCCATCACCCAATCGCCGACGAGCATCTTGGCGGAATCGCCGAACGAGACGGCCTTCAACGGCTTGACCGGCGTGACTTTCAAAAGCGCAAGATCGGTTTTCGTATCGCGCCCGATGACCTTCTCGACCTTGAGCTTGGAGCCGTCGTTGAAGTTGACGACGATCTCGTCGGCATCGGCGATGACGTGATTGTTGGTGACGACGAGACCTGACGGATCGATGACGAAGCCCGAGCCGAGCGAGCTCGCCTGCCGCGCCTCGCCCTGCCCCTGATCGTCGAAGAAGTCCTTGAAGAGATCCTCGAACGGCGAGCCCTCGGGAACTTTCGGAAGCGGCACGCCCTCCGAGCTCTTGATCGTCTGGGTCGTCGAGATATTGACGACGGCATCGAGCAACTGGGCTGCGACCGGCGCGACGGACTGCGGGCCTTGCAGCTGAGCGTGAGCGAGCGGCGCCCCCGCAAGCAATCCCAACGTCACCGCCGCGGCGGCGAGCCCTCTGGCGAAGCTTGCACCGGCCATCGCACCCATCGATCTTAGCATCTTGCTCTCCGTTCGGCCGCTCGCTGGGGCTCTGCCGTCAACCTCTGACCAGCCACACGACGGCGACACCGATGGCCACCGCCAGTGCGCCGCCGACTTGCAACTGCTGCTCCGGCGTCTTCGACGCCACTTCCATCATGTGCCGTCCGTAGCGTGGGAAGACGGCCCAAATGAGCCCTTCGATCACAAGCACCAGACCAAGCGCCGTCAACAGATCCTGCATTCAGCCGATCCGCCTCAGGGCGTTGGGGCCGGAGCCTTGGGCGGGGCTCCCGCCGGATTCGAGAAGTAGCGGAAGAACTCGGAGTCGGGAGACAGCACCATGCGCGTATCGCCGGATTTGAGGCTCTGCTCATAGGCCTGCATCGACCGGTAGAAGTTGAAGAAGTCCGGGTCCTTGCCGAACACATCGGCGTAGATGCGGTTCCGCTCGGCATCGGCCTCGCCGCGCTTGATCTCCGACGATTCCGTCGCCTGGGCCTTGATGCCGATGACCTGCCGGTCGGCGGTGGCGCGGATGCCTGTCGATTGCTCCGTGCCCTTGGCAATGATCTGCGCGGCCTCTTTCTCGCGCGCCGCCCGCATAGCGGCGTAGATCGCATCCCGGTTCTGCTCGGGAACATCCGCACGCTTGATCCTGACGTCGACGATCTCGACGCCGAAGCTCTTGGCTTCCCGGTCCATCTGCGAATGGATCTCGTCCATCAGCGCCTGACGTTTCGTGCGCACGACGTCGATCAAGCTCGATTCGCCGAGCACACGCCGCATCGACGCCTCGATCGACTGATTGAGCCGCTGTTTCGCCCCTTCCTCGTTACGGACCGCTTGATAGTAGAGGAGCGGGTCGATGATCCGATAGCGGGCGAATGTGTCGACCACGATCCGCTTCTGATCGCCAAGCAGGATCTCCTTCGGCGGCGTGTCGAGCTCGATGTTGCGCTTGTCGAACACGGCGACGGATTGGACGAAGGGAATGATCCAATTGAGCCCAGGGTCCTTGATGACCCGGTTCGGCTTACCGAAATCGAGCACGAGAGCCTGCTGCGCTTGCCCGACGATGAAAAGCGACGAGTAGACGCCGATGGCTGCGATCGCCAGCAGAACGAGAAGCGTGGAAAGTGCCGCGCGCATGGCTTACTGCCCCCCCGTCGCCGACGGCGATTTCTGTTTCGCGACCTCGTTCAGAGGAAGATAGGGCACGACTCCACCCTGCTTTTGATCGACGATGATCTTGTCCATGGCCCCGAGCACGCGCTCCATCGTCTCGAGATACATGCGTTGCCGCGTGACGTCCGGTGCTTTCTGGTACTCGGCATAGATACTGCTGAACCGCTTGGCCTGGCCGCGCGCCTCGGCAAGAACGCGCTCCTTGTAGGCCTCGGCCTCTTGGACGATTTTCTTGGCTTCACCACCGGCGATCGGAAGCTGTTCGCTGGCGTACTTCTCGGCCTGTTTGATGATCGTCTCGTAGTCGGCTTGGGCCGCCTGGACAGCGCGATAGGCGTCGATCACGGGCGCCGGCGGGTCGACCGCTTGAAGGCCGACCAGCGTGATCTCGACACCCGAATTGTACGAGTCGAGGACCGACTGCATCAGATCGTGAATATCCTTCTCGGCGACGGCCCGCTGCGCCAGATTTGCGTTCTCGGCGGCGCTCGATTGCAGGGTGCTGCGGCCGATAACCTCGCGGACCGCGCTCTCGGCGACTTCTTGCACTGTCGGGGCAACGCCACCGGACAAGAATTGCTCGCCGTCACGCACGCTGAACAGGAATTTCTCGGCGTCGCTGATGCGCCAGCGCACGAAGTAGCCGACATCGACGATGGTCGTGCCGTCACCAGTCAGCATCAGGCCGGAATCGGACGCGCCGGTCGCACCGATCTTGCCCGCCTGGATCGAGTTGATCTCGGTGACCTTGGGGAGATAGACCTCCTCGATCGGATAGGGCAGCCGCAAGTTGAGACCCGGCAGCAAGGTCCGGTCGACCTTACCGAAGCGGGTCACGATGCCTTGTTCCTCGGGATTGACGCGCACCGTGCAGAGATAGAACACCGCAGCCGCCAAGCCGAGCAGCACGAGCAACGACGTCAAGCCGCGACTCATGCCGCCGCCCGGGATCGCCTGGCGGAAACGGTCCTGGCTGCGCTTCAGGATATCCTCGAAATCGTTGGGAGGCTGACCGCCGCCGCCAGAGGGTCCCTGCCCCCATGGGCCGCCGCCACCGCCACCCTTGCCCCACGGTCCGCCACCGCCGCCGCCGCCACTGCCGCCTTGATTGCTCCAGGGCATTCTGTCTCCTGATGCGCAAGTATGAGCGCGCCGATCCGGCGGCGCGAAAGAAGCCTTGCCGTCATATAGGCAAGCGCCCCCGACAAGTCCAGGTAAGGACGGGTCAAGACTTGATGGGAACGTCCTTCCGATCGAGCACGCGCAAGACGAATGCGGCGCTGTCTTTCGAGCCCTGCGGATAGGGCTGCCGGCTGGTTTCCTGCCAAGTGACGGGATCGAGGGGTGGAAAGATCGTGTCGCCCTCGGCCTCGATGTCGACCTCGGTCAAATAGATGCGATCGGCCTTGGGCAGCGCCTGACGGTAAATCTCGCCGCCGCCGATGACGGCGATCTCATCGACGCCATCGGCCTCGGCGCGCGCTCTGGCGACAGCGAGGGCGTCGTCCAGGCTCGCGGCGGTGCGAACCTCGGGAGCTGCAATCGGTGCGCCGCGCGTCACGACGATGTTGAGTCGCTTATCGAGCGGCCGGCCGATGCTCTCCCAGGTCTTGCGGCCCATGATGACCGGCTTGCCGAGGGTCAGCTGGCGAAAGAGCTTGAGGTCCGAGGAGAGCGTCCACGGCAGCCCACCGTCCCGGCCGATGACGCCATTCTTGGACACGGCGACGACGAGCACGATCCGCATCGGACTAAACCGCCACCTCCGCCTTGATCGCAGGGCGAGGATCGTAGCCGGCGAAGGTCACGTCCTCGTAGCGGAAATCCTCGAGCCGCGTGACCTTGGGGTTGAGGATCAGCTTCGGCAGGGCTTTCGGCGTCCGCCGCAGTTGCTCGTCCGCCTGCTCGATATGGTTCGAATAGAGGTGCACGTCGCCGAAGGTATGGACGAAGTCTCCGACGGCAAGGCCCGTTACCTGCGCCACCATATGGGTCATCAGCGCGTAGGAGGCGATATTGAAGGGGACGCCCAAGAACACATCCGCCGAGCGCTGGTAGAGCTGGCAGGAGAGCTTTCCGTCGATGACATAGAATTGGAACAGGCAATGGCAGGGCGGCAAGGCCATCTTGTCGACCTCGGCCGGATTCCAGGCGGAGACGATGTGACGGCGGCTATCGGGATTGCGCTTGAGGCCGTCGACGAGCTTGGCGATCTGGTCGATCGACTGACCGTCGGGCGCGGGCCAGGACCGCCACTGGGCGCCATAAACGGGGCCAAGATCCCCGTTCTCGTCCGCCCACTCGTCCCAGATCGAAACCCCGTTCTCCTTCAAGTAGCGGATGTTCGTCTCGCCACGAAGGAACCAGATCAACTCGTGCACGATCGATTTCAGATGCAGCTTCTTCGTCGTGACGAGCGGGAAGCCCTCCGTCAGGTCGAACCGCATCTGATGGCCGAACAGGCTGAGCGTGCCTGTGCCGGTCCGGTCGGATTTCCGGTGGCCTTCGTGGCGGACTTTGGCGAGGAGGTCGAGATACTGCTTCATGTCAGGTGGCCTGTCCGGAGGCGGCGGCTTCCGCGATCGGCATCAGCCATTTCACGTAGGAGAACACCGCCAGATTGTAGATGCCGTGCGAAACGATGGAGGCCCACAAGCTCCCCGAGCGCAAGACGATGAAGCTGAGCGTCAGACCGAGAGCGAGCACCGTAATGGCGCCCTGCAAGCTGTAGACATGGGCGAGCGCAAAGAGAAATGCCGTCGTTGCGGCGGCGAGCAAGAGCGGCAGGGTCGCACCGACGGGCATCCGCTCGGAGGCGCGGCCAGGACGGGCGCCGGCGAACGTCTGGGCGAACGAGGGCAAGAGGAAGCCGCGAAACCAGATCTCCTCGGAGAGCGGGGCGCCGATCGCAGCGACGATGAAAACCAGCCACCAATGCTCTGAGTTCACGAGCGGCAGCCACATCTGCATGTCCTGCATCGTATCGTCGGGCATGACATAGTAGAGTACATTGCCGACGGCGAGAGCGACGGCGAGAATCAGCAGCGGCCCCCAGACAAACGCCCAGCCGGACCGGGGCGGCCGCAGCGCAAGGACGTCTTTGGCGCGATAGCCCCGGCGACTCGCAGCGACGAGCGCAACCAGGAAAACGCTGACTTGAAGAGCGAGCATGCCATAGAGGCTCAGCACCATTTGGTCGAGCTGAGTGAGGGATTGGAAACCCTCCATCCCTCGGCTTGCCACTTCGGAGTGCTGCAGAAAGAAACCAGCGCCAACGGCCGCCACCATGGCGATGCCACCTAACAGCAAGGCGATCAGTGACCAGCCGACCGCCCCGAGGATGCCGTAGGGAGACATCGCCTCGTAGCGCGTAGAGACTGACATGGCTGGCGCCGCCGTCGTGTCGTCGACCAGGGTCATGAGCAATCTCCTGAAGCGTTCGGCTGAAACGCCATCATAGCGGATTCGGATCCTACCGGCGCGCTCCCCAACACCTTGTTAGTCATCCTCGATCCGCTCCTTTATTTCTCCGCCCTCACACCCTATATTTCGCCTGCCGGCTCGTCCGGCTACGGCGATAAATGGCGTACGTAATAAGCCTTTCGGACCCGGGGGCGGTACCCGGCGCCTCCACCACAAGCCGATGCCGTCGGCTTCTGATGGGGGCGAAATAGGATCGACGAGGGTGTAAAGGTAAGGCTTTCGCTCGGCATGGTTCCGCCGTTATCGGGCCAAACGCACAGTTGCCAATGACAACTATGCTGAGGTCGCTGTCGCTGCGTAATGCAGTGCCAGTCCTCGAAGTGAAAGCCCTGAGGCCCTAGCAGGCTTCAGGCGCGGTTGGAGGGGCACCGGGCAACAGAAGCCCCTCACTTACTCCTCCTATACGAGCGTGCTCCGGATCAGCCCGTCGATACAGACGGTTGCAATTCCTGAGGTCTCGGGCAACATGTCGACTGCGGGACGAGAGAGTCGCCTCGAGCGCGGGCAAGGCGCACAGGCGACATGCGGGGCAGCCGGACGACGCTATGGTAGGGCAGGACATCGATTACGAGGCGCTGACGCAGCAGGCCCTCCGGGGCGTCGTCAGGCAGATCCTCACCGGGGTGGTGGCCGATGGCCTCCCCGGCAATCATCATTTCTACGTTGCCTTCAACACGCAAGCTGACGGCGTCGGCATCTCCAAGCGCTTGAAAGAGCAATATCCGGAAGAGATGACGATTGTCCTCCAGCACCGCTTCTGGGATCTCATGGTGCATGACGATCGCTTCGAGGTGAAGCTGACCTTCAACTCGATCCCCGAGCGGCTCGTCGTGCCCTTTACCGCGATCAAGGTGTTCTTCGACCCGAGCGTGCCCTACGGCCTCCAGTTCGAGACGGGGGGCGAGAGCAGCCGGCGCCAACCGCACCTGACCGAGATCGTGACGACACCCGAGCCGCGCTCCACCGCGAGGCCGGTCGTCGACTTGCCCTCGGCTCAACGCAACCTGCCGCAGGACTTGCCGCGCGAGGCACCGCTCCCTCGGACCGGCGCGCCAGCGAGCGCGGAGGCTGTGAGCGAGGACGACATCCTCGAGACCGAGAAGCCGTCGGCCGAGGTCGTCTCGCTGGATAAGTTTCGCAAGAAATAGAGATCGGCCCCCTTCAAGTCAGGTCCGAGCCCCATGAAGAACGCCGAGCGGCTTATTCTGGCGAGCGTCCGCCGCTACGCCGCCGCGCACGGTATCGCCGTCTCGACGCACGGGGACGGCTGGATCGTCGAGTTGAAGCTCGGCGCCCGCTCCCATTTCGTGCACGGCTACGATCTCGGCCTCAACAACGCCTCGAGCCAGCGGATCGCCAACGACAAAGCGGCGACGTTCGACGTGCTGGATGCGGCGGGCCTAGCGGCGGTGCCGCATCGGCTCTTCATGCATCCCCGCTTCCTCGGCTTCATGTCCGTCGCGGGCAACTGGCAGGCCATGCGCGAGGCCCTCGATGCCTTCGGTGGCGATGCCGTCCTCAAGGACAACGAGGGAACGGGCGGCATGGAGATTGCGCGCGTGCGCAGCGAGGCCGAGCTCGAGCTCGGTGTCCAACGGCTCTTCAACACGAGCCGTGCGCTCGCGCTCTCGCCGTTTCTCAAGATCGCCTCCGAGACGCGGTTCGTCTTGCTCGACGGAACCTGCGTGCTCGCCTACGGCAAGGAGCGGGCGAGTGTCGCCGGCGATGGCCGCAGCACGCTCCTCGAATTAATCGCCGAGGCGGTTTCAAGAGGGGCTTTGCCCGCGACCGGCATGGATCTTGCCGGACTTGATCTGTCGGCCGTGCCGGGACCTGGTGTGAAGGCCGCTGTCGAGTGGCGGCACAATCTCGGCCAAGGCGCCAAGGCGGTCGCGGTCGATCACCGATCGCCGGAAAGGGCCGCATCCTTGTCGCTCGCCCGCCAGGCCTTCGACCGTCTTGGGCTGCGCTTCGCGTCGATCGACATCGTCGAGGCCGGCGGGCGTCCGCTGGTGCTCGAGGCGAACGCGGGCGTCATGCTCGAGGTCATGGCACGGTCGCACGACAACGGCGACGCTCTCGCCGACGCGATCTATCATCGCGCACTCGACCTGGCGATCGGCCGGCCGAGCTGAGAGTCGACGCCGCATGCGTGGGCTCGATCATGCTCGAAACAGCCCCCGAACCATCTTTCCCTTCGCATCAAGATGCGTTACGCCTCCAAGGACAACAGTGAGGTCCGGGAGGAAAGACTTATGCCAGAGGCTCGAGGTGCTGGTCCGTGGCGCGGGATCGCGATTGCGGCGATCATCGCGACTTTGATCGCCGGCTATTACGCGGTGAGCTCGTCACGGCGCGTGAGCGATGCGGACGCGGCCGTCACCGATGCCACCACGAAGCTCACCACCGCGACCGGTGAGCGCGACTCCTTCAAAGCCAAGATCGACGAGCTCACCGTCCAGCTCACGGATGCGAACGCAGCGCGCGATGCGGCCACCGCCAAGAGTGCAGAAACTCAGAAGCAGATCACGGATCTGACGGCCGAGCGCGACCAGCTCAAGGCTTCGGTGGCCGGCATCACCGCCGAGCGCGACACGTTGAAGACCCAGGCCGGTGACGCGAGCACCACGAAGGCGAGCCTCGACAGTGCCACTGCCGAGATCGCAACCCTCAAAGCCAGCGCCGAGACGTTGACGAAGGAGAAGGGCGATCTCGCCGCCCAGCTCGGCAAGCTGCAGAAGCAGGTCGGCGACTTGAAAGCCAAGCTGCAAGAGCTCGGCGTTTCGACGAACTGACCTTGAAGGCGCATGTGATGGCGACGCGGACAGAGACCGATACGTTCGGGCCGATCGAGGTCCCGGGCGACAAATACTGGGGCGCTCAGGCCGAGCGCAGCCGCGGCAATTTCAAGATCGGCTGGGAGCGGCAACCGCAGCCGATCGTGCGCGCGCTTGGTATCGTGAAGAGAGCAGCGGCCGAGACGAACATGGCGCTCGGCCGCCTCGACAAGACGCTCGGCGAGACGATCGTCGCCGCGGCCCAGGAAGTGATCGACGGCAAGCTCGACGATCATTTCCCGCTCGTCGTCTGGCAGACGGGCTCGGGCACGCAGTCGAACATGAACGCCAACGAGGTGATCTCGAACCGCGCGATCGAGATGCTCGGCGGTGTGATGGGCTCCAAGAAGCCCGTGCACCCCAACGACCACGTCAACATGAGCCAGTCGTCGAACGACACCTACCCGACGGCGATGCACGTCGCTGCCGCCGAGGAGGTCGTGCATCGGCTGCTGCCCGCGCTGAAGAAGCTCCACGCCGCGCTCGATGCCAAGGCCAAGGAGTGGGCCCGGATCATCAAGATCGGCCGCACGCACACCCAGGACGCGACGCCGCTGACGCTCGGTCAGGAGTTTTCGGGCTACGCGACGCAAGTCGCCAATGGCATCCATCGGATCGAGCAGACGCTACCGCTCCTGATGCAGCTCGCCCAGGGCGGCACGGCCGTCGGCACCGGGCTCAATGCGCCGAAGGGCTTCGCCGAAAAGGTCGCCGAGCGGATCGGGTCGATCACCGGCCTCCCCTTCACCTCGGCTCCGAACAAGTTCGAGGCGCTCGCCGCGCACGACGCGATGGTGATGACGCACGGTGCCATCAACACGGTGGCGGCCTCGCTCTTCAAGATCGCCAACGACATCCGGTTCTTAGGCTCCGGTCCGCGCTCGGGCCTCGGCGAGCTGTCGCTGCCCGAGAACGAGCCCGGCTCCTCGATCATGCCCGGCAAGGTGAACCCGACGCAGTCGGAAGCGTTGACGATGGTGTGCGTGCAGGTCTTCGGCAATCATTCGGCGATGACCTTCGCCGGCAGTCAGGGGCACTTCGAGCTGAACGTCTTCAATCCCGTGATGGCCTACAACTTCCTGCAGTCCGTCCGCCTGCTGGCGGATGCTGCGGTGAGCTTCACGGATCATTGCGTCGTGGGCATCAGCCCACGCGAGGACAACATCAAGTCGGCGCTCGATCGCTCTTTGATGCTGGTTACGGCACTGGCGCCCAAGATCGGCTACGATGCGGCGGCAAAGATCGCCAAGACGGCACACAAGAACGGCACCACGTTGCGCGACGAGGCGGTGGGTGGTGGATACGTCAGTGCCGAGGAGTTCGATCGCCTCGTCGATCCACGTAAAATGATCGGTCCGGAGGATTGAGGGTCAAGTGGGTGAAGTCATCAATCTGAGGCAGTACCGCAAGGCCAAGGCGCGCGCCGAGGCGCAAGCGAATGCGGACGCGAACCGCGTGCAGTTCGGCCGTAAGAAGAGCGAGAAGGAGCAGACGGCCTCGCTCGACGGTCTGATCCAGCGGCGGCTCGATGGAGCACGCTTGCGACCGAGCGAGGACGAGCCGAAGTCGTGAACAGCGGCCGGCCGGTCAAACGGTCGCTGACGATCGCGGGCCACCGGACCTCCATTTCGCTCGAAGCCGCCTTCTGGGACGCGCTCAAAGCGCTGGCGTCGAATGAAGGCCGCCCGATGGCCGAGATCATCGCCGAGCTCGACGAGGCCCGCGGCGAGGCCGGACTGTCCAGCGCGATCCGGGTGCATCTGTTCGAGCGGGCGAAACGCAAATCCACCGGCGTGTGAGCAACACGCTCGTTCCCCGAATTAACTCTGTCGCGGTGCACCCACATCGACTAGCATCCTCGGCGAGGGGAAGCTCATTCCAGTCTTGCTCGACGTCGAGCGACGTACGCGCGGTCGATATCGAAAGCGGCTCAGTGCATGCGCGATCACCTGAAGACCGCAGTGTATGCCTGCACACTGGTGGCGGGCCTGTTCGCGTATTGGGCTGTCAGCGCCTACTACTCATTGGCCGACGAGTTCTCCGCGGCGGACCTCCTGGCTTTCTCGGCATACCTGACGACCTGCGTCATCATCGAGTGCGCCCTGATCCTTGGGCTGCATGCCATTTTCAAGACCGATCTGCCGACGATTGCGCTCTCGGCCATCTTCGTCATTCTCAACACCCTCAGCCTGAACCTGCTGCTCAACGAGGGCTTTGTCACACTGTCCCCCGTGGTCGTCGCCGCTCTTGTGGGGGTCGGGTTCCTGATCGCCTTCGTCGCCGTTCAGGCCGTGGTCGAAACACGGGCAGTGCGCCGATGGGTATCGATCGCTTTGGCGGCCCTGATCCTCAGCGCTCCGATCTCCTACTATTCCGATCGGCCGATCTGGGGCGGGGGCACGTCCGAGCACGTGAGCAGCGTCGCGTTCACCTCGAAGCCGAACGTCTACTTCGTCGGCTTCGAATCGATGGGCGCTCCCGCCGTCCTGCGCAAACGGCTCGGATTCGATACCGCTGAGCTGCCCGCCGCCTTCGAGCGCAACCAGTTCCGAGTTTTCCGCAACTTGTTCACCGAAGCGGCGCCGACGATGAACTCCTTGACGTCGCTGCTCGCATTGGATGGCGCGTATTCGACGCGGGCCCTTCGCATGGGCAAGTCACCGCTGTTTTCGGGTCGCCTACCCAGTCCGCTGCTTGAAGTCTTCAAAAGCAACGGCTACCGCACGACGACGCTCTACGATTCCACCTATTTCGGCAAATGGGCCGGGCCGCACGTGGACGAGTACCGCTATAACGAGCTCTTCTCGGTGTGCTCCTTCATGGAGCCCTACGAGACAAGCTACGCGTTTTTCGGTGTCTGCCGGTTTCACGCCTGGTGGCAGGAGCCACGCAAGCTTCCGGGCAAGCACATCGATTTCCTGATGCAGGCCATCGACGAGATCAGCCAGAGGACCGAGCCCCAATTCCTTCTCGCGCATATCAGCCCGCTGAGCCATACGTCGAAAGACTTCACGGGCACGCCTGACCAGATGAAGGCCTTTCTGAAACGCTACGCCAAGCAAGATGCGGCAGCGGCCCAGAATCTAGATCGGATTGTCGGACATTTGCGGACGCGCGATCCGACGGCGGTCCTGTTCGTCTTCGGCGATCACGGAGCTTGGCTTTCGCGCGCGATCTCGTTCGAGGAGGACAAGCAGTTCTATATTCAGGACAGATATGGTGTCCTCGGTGGTGTGCATCCAAGCTCCGCGTGCGCGACAACTTTTGCAGACCCCATAGCGAAGACCTATGCTACCGTTCCGCAGATTGCTCGCATGATCATTCGCTGCCTGGCCGGGGGCAAGGATGCGTTCGATACGTCCTACCAGCATCCGTTTCCAGAAGGTCTGCCCGAGAAATACGAGGATTACCTCTATGAATAGACGTTTCCGCGAGGTGCTGACCGGGGCAATCGTGTATTTCACGATTGCCGCCATCTGCTACCCGTCGCCCGCTGCCGCCTATGTCGATCCGGGATCGGGCAGCGTCATCGTGACGGCGATCCTCGGGGCCATCGGCGCCGTCAGCTATACCTTCCGCAAGTATCTCTACCGGGCGAAGAATTTCCTCAATCGCCGAGACAAGGACAAATGATGCGTGCTAGCGCGGACCCGGGATCATTCCGCGACAGCACCAATAGAGTCTATGCGCTCGAGGGCCGTATCCTGCGAGGGTTGAGCGCTCTTCACGGGGACCATTTCCAGGCCCTCTCGAAGGAGCCCTTCTTCGGCGAGTTGATCCGCACATCCCGGGTCGTCGATACACACATCGCCGACCCGCAAGATGCCCCGATCGTGCAAACCATTCTGGAAGATGGATGGGCCACGGTGGTGGAGCATGCCGTCATTCCATTCGTGACCTATCCCTACGAGTGGTGTTTCTCCATGCTGCGCGACGCTGCGTTGCTGCAGCTCGAGATCCTCGAAGAGTCACTGGAGCACGGCTGGACGCTCAAAGATGCGTCTCCCTACAATATCCAGTGGCAGGGCTGCCGGCCCACGTTCATCGATACGGGGTCGTTCGAGCCATGGGTTCAGGGCGAGCCCTGGATCGGCTATCGGCAATTCTGCTCGATGTTTCTCGTGCCGCTTCTGCTGAAGGCCCATCTCGGCATCGACTACCTGCCCTTGCTTCGTTCCAAGCTCGACGGACTGCCGCCTCTGGAAGCCCGCAAGTATTTTCAGGGCCGGAACCGGTTCCGCAGAGGCGTCATGTCCCACGTCGTCCTGCCCGCAACCGTCGAACGCTCGATCGCCCGCCGGGAGCGAGACCGGGCCCCTGCCCGGGAGCGCCGAGCTGGCAAACACACGAAGGCTATGGTTCTCGGGCTCGTCCAAGGCTTGAAATCGACGGTTTCGGGATTGCAATGGAAGGTCCAGCACACGGATTGGTCGCAGTATGCGGCCAACCACTCGTACGAGAGCAAAGACGTCGAGATCAAACGCGCGTTCGTGACACGGGTCGCGGGATCGCGTCCTCGCAAGCTGGTTTGGGACATCGGCTGCAACACCGGAACCTTCTCGCGCATCGCAGCCGCCAACGCACAAACCGTCGTGGCGCTCGACGGCGATCATGACGCCATCGAGCAACTCTATCGCTCGGAGAAGTCCGAGCCGGCGAAGCGGATCTTGCCGCTCGTCATGGACCTGGCGAATGTGTCTCCGAACCAGGGCTGGGCGGGAGCCGAGCGCAAGGCGCTGGACGCGCGAGGCCGGCCAGACCTCGTGCTGTGCCTCGCCCTCATCCACCACATGCGTGTCTCGTCGAATGTTCCGATCCCGCTGTTCCTCGATTGGCTCCGCTCACTCGGGTCCGAGGTTGTCCTCGAGTTCGTCGGCCGTCAGGACGAGATGTTCCTCAAGCTGCTCGCCAACAAATCCGTAACCTATGACGACTACTCGCTCGAGAGCTTCGTCGAGGCCTGCCGCTCGCGCTACGAGATCGCCGATCGGCAGCCGCTCAAGGACGGACATCGCGAATTGTTTCACCTCGTGCCGCGCTGATGTCGATTCTTTCCTGGCTGCTGTCGCCGATCGTCGGTCTCATGGGCCTGCTGCTCGGGCTCTACACCGGCCTGCTCGGCTCTGCGGGTGTCGCTATCCTTTTGCTGAGCGCGACCTTCACCGCGGCGCTATCGCCGCTTCAGCGCAAGGGCGTCGCTTTCGAGCGGCGGCTGGCGGAAAAAAGGAAACACATCGACGCCGAGATTGCGTCTGCCCAGCGGCCGGGGATGACCGGCCAGCAGCGGTTCGAAGTCACCGAGGCGATCTATCAGAAGCACGGCTATCACCCCATTCAAGCTATGATGTCGGGCGCGAGCTTCCTCGTCATGCTGCCGGTGCTGATCTCGAGCGTTTTGCTGTTCACGGATCATCCGGCGGTCGCCGGGCAGAGCTTCCTGTTCATTCAGGACTTGGGCGCGCCTGACCGGCTCTTGCCAGGTGGCCTCAATCTGCTCCCGTTTCTCATGTTCGGCATCACCACGGCCGACGCGCTGATCCGCTTCAAGAGCGACCGCCGATCGCAGTTTCGTTTCCTCATCATTTCGGTGGTGCTGCTGGTGCTCGTTTATGCGATGCCGGCGGCTCTGGTTCTCTACTGGATCGGCAACAGCATCGCTGCGCTGGTCATTTCGCAACTTTGGCGATGACTGGTGGAGGACTTGCATCGCGTCTCGTCCTCCGTGAAACTCCTTTCATGACCCGCCCGAACATCACCACCGCCTCCGCCGCCGGCGCGCTGCGTCCGCAAATCCAGGACCTGTCGACCGACACGATCGCCGAGCTCGCCCGGCTCGCCAATGAGCTCGGCAACGTGCTGCCGCTCTGGTACGGCGAGGGCGATATGACGACGCCGGCCTTCATCGGCGCGGCGGCCAAGCAGGCGATCGACGACGGCGTCACCTTCTACATCCCCGACATGAAGGGCTATCCGCCGCTCACTGAGGCGCTTGCCCAATACCAGACGCGCATCCACGGCGTGCCGATCGGCTATGAGCGCTCGACGGTGACGCCCGGCGGCATGCAGGCGCTCTATCTCGGTCTCTCGGCCATCCTCGATCTCGGGCAGAACGTGCTGGTGCCGGAGCCGCAGTGGCCGAACATCAAGCGCGCCATCCACATGGTCGGTGGCGAAGCCCGCACCGTGCCGATGACGTTCACGGGGCGCGACTGGCGGCTCGACCTCGACCGGCTGTTCGCGGCGGCTGACAATCGCACGCGGGCGATCGTGCTCTCGACGCCCTCGAACCCGCTGGGGTGGACGGCATCTCTGGATGAGCTGCGCGCGCTGCTCGATTTCGGCCGGGCGCGCGGCATCTGGATCATCTCCGACGAGTGCTACAACCGGCTCTATTTCGACGGCGGCGTCGCGCCCTCGATCCTGAAGGTCGCGGAAGCCGACGATCTCGTCATGACCATCAACACGTTTTCGAAGGCGTGGGCGATGACCGGCTGGCGCGTCGGCTGGCTCACCCATCCTCCCGCGATCGGCGACAAGATCGCGGCGATGACGCAGTACATGAACTCAGGCACGCCCGGCATCATGCAGGCGGCCGCCCGTACCGCGCTCGTCGATGGCGAGCCGCTCGCCAAGGCGACCATGGAGCGCTGCCGGACCGGCCGCGATCTCGCCTACGAGGCCCTGGCATCAAGCAAGCTCGTCGAGCTGCCCGACAAGCCGCCGGGCGGCATGTACGTGTTCTTCTCGTTGAAAGGCGTGGCCTCGTCGACGGACGCCTGCCGGCAGGTGCTGGAGAAGGCCCGCGTCGGCCTCGCCCCCGGTCACCTCTTCGGCAAGCCCGCCGAGCGGTTCGTCAGAATGTGCGTCTGCAAGGATCCGAAGACCCTCGAGACCGCGCTCGGCCGGATGGCGGAGACGTTGGGGTAGGGGAGCTTAGTCGGAGAAATCCCCATTCGACCGAACCAGAAAACGAGATTTGAATCTTGGCGGAGAGCAATCCATAGAATCTACGGGCAAGAATTCACGCGCTATTTAATGCGTTGCGGTACATCTTGTCTGCCTCCTGGAGTTATGGAACCCGCAATGCAGATTCATCCTAGCGTAAAAGACGTCCTAAAGGGCATTCTTCCCGCTAGCATGTATATCGCAGAGGAATTTGGTCTCCCATT
Organism: Hyphomicrobiaceae bacterium; assembly: GCA_046348995.1. Classification (GTDB taxonomy): domain Bacteria; phylum Pseudomonadota; class Alphaproteobacteria; order Rhizobiales; family Hyphomicrobiaceae; genus JANNSX01. The sequence goes on along the minus strand of JAXMDB010000001.1, from coordinate 51,467 downwards.
CGACTATGGAGCAGGGAATCGTCCGAGGCACATCTGCGGCAATCTCATAGAACCTCAAAAAGTACAGATTCTATTGTTTCTTGCAGAACCTGGCAGCAACCCGGGACCTTCTGAGCTCAATAGGCCAGTTGAAACCTGGCTCTCCGACATTTCTTCAGATGGCCTCGGGAACGGAGGATGCACGCTCTTATATAGGACTGATTCCAAGAACGACTATGAGCGCCGCCCCGCTGAATTTCTTGCAAGGATATGGCCTTCATGTGATTCCAAAGAAATTATGAAGAAAACAATCATCACTAACTCGTTCTGGATGCAGGCCGAACGAAGTGGCGGCAAAATTCCAATTGCTGCAGAGAGAGCATTTTCTGAGCAACTCGGTAGGATCAGAGGCGCCTTTCCAAATTCACTTGTCGTTGCGGCAGGAAATAAGGCCCAGCGTCGGTGCAAATTTGCGAACTTTAAGTATATTCCAATGGCTGCACTGAGCAGGCCAGGATGCAATCACAAATCCTCGAAGGCTTCACACCTTGAGGTTTCGGATCGCATCCGTCGCGAGTTCGCCTCTTGAGTTTTACCCCGCCGCCTGCGGCTTCAGCTCCATCGTCCTGACCGCGGGCTTGCCGTCTTGGCCTTGGGCGCGGAGCTTCACCTGGCGGCCCTTGAAGACCTTGGTGTGGAGTTGCTGGAGCATGCTGCCGATGAGCTTGGCGGGCCCCACTGCGTCGACCAGCCAGAGAATGTCGCCCGACCGCCAGTCCTCGGGCTTGAGCCGCATCGGCTGGGCGATGTTGGCCGTCAGCCGCTGATCGACCTCGGCCGAGACGCTCGCCCACAGCACGACGCCGACCGGCGCCGTGAAGCCATTGCCCTTGGCGCGGGCTTCAGCCAGCAGAAACTGGTTCGACAGCACGGCCGGCACCACCAGCCATTCCAGATCCTGCAGCGAATACTGCTTGTAGTGCTCCGAGCGCATGAGCACGCTGACGATCTCGCCGAACGAGGCCGAGACGAGCTTGGACGCCGCCGCGCGTTTGCGCAGCTCTTCCTCGCTCAGCTGCGGCGCCTCGGGAGCGGCCGTCTCTGCGAGCACGGGAGCGGGCGCCGGAACTGGTGCTGGGGGCGGCGCCGAAGCGGCGGGCGCGGCTGGAGTCGGCGTCGCCTGAGCGGGTTGAGGCACCGCGGCCGGCGGCTTGCTCGCGTCCGACTTCTTCGATCCGAAAAACATCTGTACCCCACATACCGTCGCATACTGCGCCCAAGACTTTAACCATGAAAGCTTCTCGGTAACGCCAAGTCAAACAGGATTCCGCATAGCAATTGCAGATCGGACGCAGGTGATGCGAACAATACGCCTGATTTCACGGACTTGCGGGGCGATCTTCGAACCTGCAAAAGTATGTGAATCGAGGACGTGCACGAGCGTCCGGCCACCCCGATCAGATCGAGCAAGTGATGCCGAACACGCGCCCGACGACCATCCGCCTCGCCGACTACACGCCCTCCCCCTACCTGATCGACACCATCGACCTCGACGTATTGCTCCATCCGACCCGGACGAAGGTCGCCTCGACGCTCAAGATTCGCCCCAACCCGGAGGCAGCGTCGACCGGAGAGCCGCTCAGGCTCGATGGCGAGGCCATCACGCTGCAATCGATCGCCATCGACGGCAAGACGCTCGCGCCGGGCGATTACATGACCGGTAAGGACAGCCTCACGGTTCGTCGTCCGCCCAGAGGGAATTTCACGCTCACGATCGTCACGCACTGCAGCCCCGACACGAACAAGTCCCTCTCCGGTCTCTATCGCTCGCGTGGCATCTACTGCACGCAATGCGAGGCGCAGGGCTTCCGCCGCATCACCTATGCGATCGATCGGCCGGACGTGCTCTCGGTCTATACGACACGGCTCGAGGCCGAGACCGCCGACGTCCCGGTGCTGCTCTCGAACGGCAATCTCGTCGACAGCGGGAGGGTGCCCGGAACGACCCGTCATTTCGCCACCTGGCACGATCCGTTCCCGAAGCCGAGCTACCTGTTCGCCATGGTCGGCGGCAACCTCGCCGTCGTGAAGGACACGTTCACGACGCGCTCCAAGCGCAAGGTGGATTTGAGAATCTATGTCGAGCCCGGCAAGGAGGACCGCTGCGCCTGGGCTATGGACAGCCTGAAGCGTTCGATGAAGTGGGACGAGAAGCGCTTCGGCCTCGAATACGATCTCGACATCTTCATGATCGTCGCCGTCTCCGATTTCAACATGGGGGCGATGGAGAACAAAGGGCTCAACGTCTTCAACGATCGCCTGGTGCTCGCGAGCCCCAAGACCGCGACCGATGCCAATTTCGAGGCCATCGAGAGCGTCATCGCCCACGAGTATTTTCACAACTGGACCGGCAATCGCATCACTTGCCGCGACTGGTTCCAGCTCTGCCTCAAGGAAGGCCTCACCGTCTTCCGCGACCAGGAGTTCTCCGCCGACGAGCGCTCGCCGACCGTACAGCGGATCGCCGATGTGCGTGGCCTCAAGGGCCATCAGTTCGCCGAGGATGCGGGCCCGCTCGCGCATCCGGTTCGCCCCGACAGCTACATCGAGATCAACAACTTCTATACCGCGACCGTCTACGAGAAGGGCGCCGAGCTCTGCCGAATGCTGATGACGCTCGTCGGCAAGGACGGCTTTCGCAAAGCGATGGACCTCTACTTCGAGCGGCACGACGGGGAAGCGGCGACGGTCGAGGATTTCATCACCTGCTTCGCCGATGTCAGCGGCCGGGATCTGAGCCAGTTCATGCTCTGGTACAGCCAGTCGGGCACGCCCGAGCTCGTCTGCAAGCTCGATTGGAATGCGCGGGCGAAAGTCGCCGAGCTCAGCATCGAGCAGGTGCTCGCGCCGACCCCCGGCCAGTCGCGCAAGAAGCCGCAGCATATTCCTGTGAAGCTCGGACTCATCGGCGCCAACGGCAACGAGATCAAGCTCAAGCGCGAGGACGGCGAGCCGGTCGTCGACGGCCTCGTCGAGGTGACGAAGTCGAAGCAGGTGTTCCGCTTCACGGACGTGACGTCCCGCCCGGTCGTCTCGATCAACCGCGGCTTCTCGGCGCCGATCAATCTGAGGATCGAGCAGAGCGAAAGCGATCTCGAGTTCCTGATGGTGCACGACAGCGATCTCTACAATCGCTGGAACGCGGCGCAGACGCTCGCGACGCGGACCATCGTCGAGATGGTCGACGGTATCCGCAGCGGCAAGCGCGTGCGGCGCGGAGCCAAGCTCGCCAAGGCGCTCGCCCTCTCGCTCGCGGACGAGGCGCTCGAGCCCGCCTACAAGGCACAATTGCTGATGCTGCCGGGCGAGTCCGACATCGCCCGCGAAATCCGCCGCGACGTCGATCCGGCCGCCATCCACGAGGCGCGGACGACACTCGCCAAGACGATCGCCAAGACCATCTACGACGATCTCGTCGAGGTCTACGAGCGCTTCGCCGCCCGTGGCGGCTACCGGCCGGATGCCGCGAGCGCCGGCAAGCGCAGCCTGCGCAATGCGGCTCTCGCGATCCTCGCCCAGACGGGCGATGCGGAGGATATTGCCCGCGTCGGCCGTCACTACGCTCAAGCCAAGAACATGACGGATTGGACCGCGGGTCTCGCCATCCTCACCGACATCGACGCGCCGGCACGGCAGGAGGCGCTCGCCGATTTCCACGAACGGTTCAAGGACGACCTGCTCGTGATGGACAAGTGGTTCACCTGCCAAGCCCTCTCGACGCTGCCGGGGACGGTCGAGGACGTCGAGCGTTTGACCAAGCATCCGCTGTTCTCGATCGAGAATCCCAATAAGGTGCGCGCGCTGATCGGCGCGCTCGCGACGGCCAATCCGTCGGGCTTCAATCGCGCAGACGGAAAGGGCTACAGCTTCGTCGCCGATCGCGTGCTCGAGATCGACCGGTTCAATCCGCAGGTGGCGGCACGGCTGCTCGGTGCCTTCCGGTCGTGGCGCTCGCTCGAGCCCAAACGCAAGGCGTTGGCAAAGAGCGCGCTCAAGAAGGTCGCGGCGACGCAAGGCCTCTCGCGCGACGTCTACGAGATCGTCACGAAGACGCTGGAGAAGTAGCACCAATTCTCTCCGCAAGTATTTCTCGTCCGACATTGGGAGAAATACTTAATATCTATTTAAAATCTATAGACGTTTCACCGTAACGACGCGCTTAATGGATCTCAGCCGGCGATTCGGGCTCTGAGGGGCGGGGCTCGGCGTCAGGCGGGGGGACACGGGCATGATGGCAGAGCCGCGGCGCACGCCGGCGCTTGTCGACTTTTCAGGCAGTCTCCAGCGGTCCTCGATGATCAGGACCGTCGCGGCACATCGGTCGCTGCTGATCACCGCACTGCTCGTCGGCGGCCTCGTGATCGGCACCAGCGAGGCGTGGACCGCGATCGACGCGAGTGGCGGCGCGTCCTGGACCACCGCGCCCCTGCATGTCCTCGTCTACACGCTGGCGCTTGCCCTCGTCGCTCCGGGCGCCCTTCGCGCCCAAGCTGCCCCCGACACGACGGCCGAGGCGCAGGACCAGGCCCTCGCCAATCTGAGCCACAACTTGCGAACCCCGCTCAACGCCGTCATCGGCTTCTCGGAGCTGATGCTGGCCGAGGTGCACGGCCCGCTCGGTCACGCCAAGTACATCGACTATGCCAGGCACGTCTCCGAGAGCGGGATGCGGCTGGCGGCCTTCAGCGAGCAAATCCTGCGTTCCCGCGACATCGCCCTTCTGCTCGACCCGCCGGCCGATCCGTGAGACGTCCGGTTACGGCTTTTCCTCGCGCCAGCGCTCACGCCGCTCGATCCCGTCCCTGAGCCGCGCGGCGAGCTCCTTGCGCTCGTCGGCCGTCAAAGTCGCGGCGATTTCCCCCAGCATGGTGGGGTTGAGGCGGCGGGCGAGCTCCGCACTCCCCAATCGCGACAGGGCTTGCTCGAACGCCGGCCGCTGCAAGGGCTCTGCCGTCAGCGCCGTCAGCATGGCCTCCTGAGCGGCTTTGCGATCCGCGTCCTGACCGGCATCGGCGGCGCGATAGCGATCGATAATGGCGCGCGCCTGATCTTGCTTGGCCTCCGGCAACAGCCACAGAATGCGATCCGGCCCGCCATGCCGGCCACCGTGGCCGCCAGGGCCGTGCCGCCACGCCCATCCCGCCATCGCTCCCGCGATCAGCAGGTTGACGGCCAGCGAGGCGACCAGCAGCGGCACCAGCCAGCGCCGGCGCGGCCGCACTGCCGCCGATTGAGGTTGCGAGGTCTCGGTCATCAGAGCAGCTCCACGTCAGAGTCGTCGAGCACGTCGATCGTGCCATCGTCGGTCGTCTCGATCCCGGCGAGCCCCGCCAGCTCCTCGACCGCCGGCCGGCCGAAATCGCTCGCGCCGAGCGCGATACCGAAGACGAGCGAGGCGGCGAGGGCCGCTGCGGCTGTCCACATCGGGCCCCGCCGCGGCGCGGGCCGGAGCGGCCTGACCGCAATCGGCGCCACAGGCGCTCCACCAGCCGCAGCAGCCTCATCGAGTCCGGCTCCGGCGAGGATGCGTTGGCGAAGATCCGTCAAACGGGCCTAGTCGGCTCCGGGCGCTTTCCCCAAGACCGCATCGAGCGCCCGTGCCTCACGCAGGACCTCTGCCATCTCAGGCGTCGCGGCGGCCAATGTGACGAGCCCGGCGCGCTCGGGCTCGGGCCAGCGCGCCGAGTCACCGCCGTAGGCCTCGATGACCTGCTTCAATCGGTCGAGGGACGTCATCTAAACCTCCTGACGATCCTGGATCTCGGGCAACAGCTCGCGCCACTCCCCCTCCAGATCGCGCTTCAAACTACGGCGCGCCCGCGCGAGCAGCGACTCCACTGCCTCGACGCTGACGCCCAAAATCTCACCGGCCTCCGCCATCGGCCGCTCCTCCAAGTGACACAAGGCGATCGCCAGCCGCTGCCGCTCGGGCAGCCGCTGCAACGCCGCCTCGACGACCCGGCCGATATCGCGCTCCTGCAGCCCGCGCTCCTGGCCGGGATCGACCCTGATCTCGTCGAGCCCGTCGGCCGACTGCGGACGCCGCGCCCTGAGCCGGTCCAGGCATCGGTTCGCCGTGACGCGATAGAGCCAGCCGCCGATACCGCCCGGCGGCACCTCGATCTCCTTGGCTCGTTGCCAGAGCGTCAGCATGACCTCCTGCGCTACGTCCTCCGCTTCCGCCGCGTCGCCGAGCATGCGTCTGGCGAGTGCGACCAGCCGTCCGAGATAGCGATCCATCAGCGGCCGCAGAGGCGCCGCCTGCCCCTCGGCCATGCGGGCGAGGAGGCGCGCATCGTCCACGGGCGCCGGTAAGACAGCCGCCGTCCGAGGCTCCGATGGGGCTTGTCGCCGCTCCGCCAGCACCTGTCCTCCCCGTTGGCCGAACGCCGGCTCTATGGCTCAGAACGGCCGCACATACGACAATCCGTCGCCGGTCAGACGATAATCTCGTCGAAGGCCGCGCGCACCGCCTCGAGCGTCGTGCCGAGATAGGCCTCGAGCCGCTCGAAATCGGGTAGCTCGGCGGCCTTGGCGAGCAGCAACCGAAAGCCGCGCGGCGCCGTCTCGGGCTGGAAGGGGCCCTCGAGACAGAGCCGGTGCACCTGCTGCAGGCTTTGGTAAAGGCGTGCCGCGGGAACGAGAATATCGGCATGCGCCTCGCTGAGTGCGCCTTCCGCCTTCAGCCGGGACAGCGCCTGCAGCGTCGTCTGGTCGAGCACGTCCGGATGCCGGTGAGCGTGCGCGAGTTGCAGATACTGAGCGATGAACTCGATGTCGATGATGCCGCCGCGGACCTGCTTCAGATCCCAGATCGAGGTCGTGCCTTTCTCGGTTTCGATCCGCGCCCGCATCTCGCGAACGTCGGCGACGAGGCGAGCGTGGTCGCGCTGCCGGCACAAGGTCTCGCGGATGATGCCCTCGACGGTAGCGCTCAAAGGTGCCGGACCGGCGAGCACCCGGGCCCGCGTCAACGCCATGTGCTCCCACGTCCAGGCCGAGGATCGCTGGTAGTCGGTGAAGCTCTTCAGGTGGGTCGCGACCGGGCCGGAGCTGCCCGACGGCCTGAGCCGCATGTCGACCTCGTAGAGGCGCCCTTCCGCGGTCGGCGAGGTCAGGGCCGACACGAGCCGCTGGGTGTAGCGCGCGTAGTACTGACTGGCGGCGAGCGGCTTGGCGCCATCGCTCTCGCGGGCATCCTCCGGGTAGTCGTAGATGACGATGAGATCGAGGTCGGAGTTGGCGGCCATCTCGCGCCCTCCGAGCTTGCCCATGGCGAGCACGACGGCAGCGCCTCCCGGCACCTGCCCATGGGTCTCTGCCATCTCGCGCTCGACGACCGCGGCAAGCTCGCGGATGATGCTCTCGGCGAGCCGCGCGTAGGCGGTGCCGGCGCGCTCGGCCGACAAGGTGCCGGACAGCAGGCGGACGCCGATGAGGAAGGACTGCTCGTTGCCGAACAGGCGGGCGCGATCGAGGCACTCCTGATAGTCGCGCGGTTGCGCGATCATTTCGTGGGCGCGCGCGGCGATCGCCTCGGGCGTGGGCTCCGCCTCGAAGAAGCCGGGATCGAGCACCGCATCGAGCAGCCGCGAGCGGCGGCCGAGAATGCGCGCCAACCGCGGCGCCATGCCCATGATGTCGGCAATGAGCCGGAGCAGGCTCGGATTGTTGCGCAGCAGCGAGAACAGTTGCACGCCGGCCGGCAGCTCGGCCAGAAAGCGATCGAAGGCGCCGAGCGCACCGTTGGGATCGGCTGTCCGCGTCATGGCGTCGAGCAGCATCGGTTGAAACTCGGTCAGCCGCTCGCGGGCGCGGGCGCTGCGCATCGCGGGATAGCGGCCGAAGTGCCAGCCCTTGACGATGGCGATGACGGCGGACGGGTCGGCATAGCCCATGCGCTTCAGCGTCTCGACGGTCTCGGGATCGTCGGCGTCGCCGGTGAAGACGAGACTGCCGCCGGCCGCGCTCGTCAGCTCGGGCATGTCCTCGAACAGCGCGCCGTAGTGGCGCTGCACGATCATCAGCTGGCGGCGGAGCTCGGCGTCGAAAGCCGGGACATCGGAAAAACCTAAGAACGCAACCAGCCGAGCGAGCTTCTCGGGATCCTCGGGTAGCGTCTGGGTCTGCTCGTCGTCCGTCATCTGCAATCGGTGCTCGACAGTGCGCAGAAACCGGTAGGCCGGATCGAGCTCAGCTGCCGCCTCGGGCGTGATCCACTTGCGGGCCGTCAGGGTTTTCAGCGTGTCGAGCGTGCGCGGTGACCTCAGATCGCGCTGCCGGCCCCCGGCTATGAGTTGCTGAGTCTGCGCGAAGAACTCGATCTCGCGGATGCCGCCGCGGCCGAGCTTGATGTTGTGGCCGGCGACGCCGATCGCACCGAAGCCCTTGAAGGCATGGATCTGGCGCTTCATCGCGTGGATGTCGGCGATGGCCGCGTAGTCGAGATACTTGCGCCAGACGAAGGGCGCGATCTCGGCGAGGAACGCCGTGCCTGCCTCGATGTCGCCAGCGACCGCGCGCGCCTTGATGAGCGCCGCCCGCTCCCAATTCTGACCGAAGCTCTCGTAGTAGTGGAAGCCGGCCGTCGTCGAGAGCGCGATCTGGGTGGCGCCGGGATCGGGGCGGAGCCTCAAGTCCGTGCGGAAGACGTAGCCGGCGGCTGTGCGCTCCTGCATGAGCCGCACGAGATCGCGCGTCAGGCGCACGGCATAGGCCTGCGGCTCGAGCCCCTCGCGCAACACGAGCCGCTCGCGGTCGAAGAGGACGATCAGATCGATGTCGCTCGAATAGTTGAGCTCGCGTGCGCCATACTTGCCCATGCCGAGCACGATGTAGCCGCACTTAGCCGAGACTCCTGGCACATCGGGGAGCAGGACCTCGCCGTTGCGCGTGCCGCGCCGGATGAGAAAATCGACGGCGGCGCCGAGCGCCACGTCGGCGACATCGGAGATCGCCTCGGCCGCCTCCATGACCTCGAGCGTGCCGCCGAGATCAGCCAAGGCAATGACGAGGGCTGCCTCCGCCTTGTAGGCGCGTAGGGCCGTCATGACGTCGGTCGCGGTCGTGGTCGTCATTTGGGCAATGGCGCCCGAGGTCGCGCCGGCCAGCTGCCGCAATCGATCTGCGGGCGCGCTCGTCAGCGCGCCGAGCAGCCACTCGGGATGGCGGAGCATCAGGCCCGTGAGATAGGGAGAGCCCGAGATCGTCCCCTCGACGAGCGCTCGTGCGGGTGCTTCTGCCAAGAGATCCGCGAGCGGGGCCAGCGCCGGATCTGCCGCGACGTGGCCCAAAAGGTCCGCCATCGCGCGCGCAACCGTCTCGGCGTCGTGGACGTGTGGCCGCCCCACAGCCAGAGCGTTGGAAGCGTCCTGCTTTTGCGACTGCACGGTCTGCCGTCCTCCGAGTCACGCCTTCGCCACGGCCGTAGTGTGCAGTGCGGGAAGCGGCAGGGCAACGATGGCGCGCAAGCCGGGGGCGTTGTCCTCGAGCCGCACGGCGCCGCCGTGCAGGTGGGCGACAGCGGCAACGAGCGCGAGGCCTAGCCCGCTTCCGGGCGCGGAACGGCTCGCTTCCAGACGCACGAAGCGCTTGAGCGCTCGCTCGCGATCGGCCGGCGGAATGCCCGCACCCCGGTCGGCGACGATGATCCGCGCCTCGCGAGCGTCCGCCTCGACGCCGATCGTGATCTCGGCCGAAGTGCCCGGGGCGCCTCGCCCGTACTTGATCGCATTGTCGATGAGATTGCCGATCGCCTGGCCGAGAAGCTGCCGGTCGGCGGCGGCGGACGGCTCGGCCATGACCTCGACGCGTAAGGCGAACCCCGCCTCCTCGACGACCGGCTCGTAGAGCTCGGCGACCTCGCGCACGATGCCGGCAAGGCTCTGCTTCACGAAGGCGTCGCCGCCCTGTCCGGCTTCGAGTCGCGCGATCGCAAGCAGCGCGTTGAAGGTGCGGATGAGACCGTCCGCCTCCTCGATCGTCTGCTCGAGCGCGCGGCGCTGGCCGGTCGCCTCCGGCGTCTGCAAGGCCGCTTCGGCGCGGTTGCGCAGACGCGTCAGCGGTGTCCTCAGATCATGCGCGATGTTGTCGGAGACCTCGCGCAACCCCACCATCAGCTGCTCGATGCGATCGAGCATCGCGTTGAGCCCCTCCGACAGCCGGTCGAACTCGTCGCCCGAGGCCGAGACCGGCAGGCGGCGGGACAGGTCTCCCAGCATGATCGCGCGGCTCGTCTCGGTCACGGTGTCGACGCGGCCCAGAAGCGAGCGGCTGGAGAGGAGTCCCCCCACGATGCCGGCGAGCGCGATGATGGCGGTCCCCCAGAGAAACGTCGCCCGCACGGCGGCAGCGAACGCCTGCTGCCCCTCGATGTCGCGTCCGACGACGAGCGCGGAGCCGCCCGGCACGGCGATCGCAACGCCGACCGCGTGTCTGAGCTCGCGGCCGAGATCCGTCTCGCGGCTGTAGGTGAAGGGTCCACCGCCCGGCTTGCCGACGAGGTCGCCCGGCAATCCGCTCAAGTTGCCGGACACCCGCTGGCCATTGCCGTCGATCAGGGCATAGAGACTGTTGCCCGGCGCCGTGCTCCGCGATCGCACCGCGCGTTCGAGATCCGCGAGCCCGCCCTGCTCGAACTGCTCGCGCAGACCCGCGACCTCAGCACCGATCGTGCCCGCGAGCTCGCGGCTCAGCTGCTCGCTCGTCAGCCAGAAGATGTAGCCGACCACGCCGGCGATGGCGACGAGGAACAGCACCAGATAGCCCGCGATCCAGCGGAATGCCGAGGTGCGGAAGATGTTAGGGAGCGCCGGCACGGACCATGTATCCCACGCCGCGGATCGTATGAATGAGCGGCTCCGAGAAGCCTTTGTCGATCTTGCCCCTGAGCCGTGACACGTGCACGTCGATGACGTTGGTCTGCGGGTCGAAGTGATAGTCCCAGACATTCTCGAGCAGCATCGTCCGCGTCACGACCTGACCCGCGTGCTTGATGAGATATTCGAGAAGCCGGTACTCGCGCGGCTGCAGCGCGATCGCCTCGCCGCCGCGCGTCACCTTGTGGGACAGGCGATCGAGAACGAGATCGCCGACGGTGTAGGTCGTGCTGCTTTCGGCCGGGCTCGCGCGCCGGGCCAACGCCTCGATCCGGGCGAGCAGCTCGGAAAGCGCGTAGGGCTTCGTCAGATAGTCGTCGCCGCCGGCCTTGAGACCCTTGACGCGATCATCCACATCGCCGAGCGCGGAGAGGATCAGCACGGGCGTCCGATGGCCCGCTTTGCGCAGGCGCTCGATAGCCGAGAGACCGTCGAGGCGGGGCAGCATGCGATCGACGATTAGCACGTCGTAGTCGCCGGTCTCGGCCATGGCCAATCCGGTCTCACCATCGCTCGCGACGTCCGGGCTGTGGCCGGCCTCACGCAGCGCCTTGGCGATGAACCCTTGTGTCTCGCGATCGTCCTCGACGACCAGCACGCGCATGGCGCCCTCATCCAGCAATGGCAATGGCGGGCCGCTCGGGACCCGCCATGCATCTTGTCGACAACTTATAGCGGATACGTCAGACCTTGCCGAGGGTCAGTGCCACGAACCGCTCCTGATCGCCGGTCTTGACGCGGAGCAGCACAGCCTTGCGGCCTTTGGCCTTGGCACCGTCGATGCTCTTCGAGACGTCGCTCGGCGCCATCACTTTGTCGCCGGCGACCTCGAGGATGATATCGCCCGACTGCAGGCCCTTGGCACTCGCCTCGGAGCCGTCGCCGACGCGGGTGATGAGCACGCCGTCCTGCGCTTGGCCACCCTCCTGCGACAAAGTCGAGGCTGGCGCGAGGGAAAGACCCAGATCTTTCAGATCGCTCGTCTCGGGCGCGACGGCCGGCGCCTTCTTGTCCAGGCTCGCGACCTGCTTGGACCCCGGGAACTGGCCGAGCTTGATCGTCAACGGCACCTCCCTGCCGTCGCGAACGACGACGAGCTGCGCATCCGTGTCGGGCGCGAGATCGGCGACCTTGCGGGCCAAATCGCGCGAGTTGCCGATCGTCTCGCCGTTGACCGACACGACGACGTCGCCGACGTCGAGCTCGGACTTGGCGGCGGGGCCGTCCTCCTGGATCTTGCTGACGAGGGCACCCGTCGGCTTCTCCATGCCGAGGCTCTGCGCGATATCGTCGGTGACGTTCTGGATGTGCACGCCGAGCCAGCCACGGCTGACCGAGCCTGTCGACTTCAACTGCTCGACGACCTGCTTGGCGAGATCCGCCGGCACCGCGAAGGCGATGCCGACGTTGCCGCCCGAGGGGCTGAAGATCGCCGTATTGATGCCGATCACCTCGCCCTCGAGGTTGAACGCCGGACCGCCCGAGTTGCCGCGGTTGACGGCCGCGTCGATCTGCAGGAAGTCGTACGGGCCCGAGCCGATGTCACGGTTGTGGGCCGAGATGATGCCCGCCGTGACCGTTCCGCCGAGGCCGAACGGGTTGCCGACCGCAATGACCCAATCGCCGACGCGCGGGTCCTTCTCGGAGAAGTGCACGATCTGGGTGAAGCTCGCGCTGCCCTTGACCTTGAGCAGGGCGAGATCGGTGCGCGGATCGGTGCCGATGACGTCGGCTTCGTACTTCTTGTCGTCGTCGATCGAGACCTGCACGGTGGAGGCGCCGTCGACGACGTGGTTGTTCGTGACGATATAGCCGTCCTCGGAAATGATGAAGCCCGAGCCCTGAGCCTGCGAGGGCGCCGGAGCCGGCGTGCTTTCCTCGCCGCTGCCCTGACCCTTCTTGAAGCGCTTGAAGAACTCGTTCAGCGGATGGTCGTCGGGAAGCTCGGGGAACGCGTCGAGGCCCTCGACGCCGGCGACCGGGCTGGCGTTCGTCACATAGACGCTGACGACCGCGCCTTTGACGCGATCGACGACGTCAGCGAAGGAGATCGGTGCGGTGCCGTAGGCAGTCGCCACGCCCGTGGCTTGCGTCTCCTCGGCGAAGGCCGGAATCCGCAGCTCGGCGAGAGCGCCACCGGCGAGGAAAGCTGCGGCAACGCCCGCAAGCAGGATTCGCTTGGAGCGCGCGATCGAGAACCGTGGAGTGAGTGCGGACATTCATTGACCTCGCTGATGCTTATCCCTGGCTTGCGTGAGCCGTGATATAGAGAGCGGCGGCTTACGGTAGTCTTTCGGCCGCATTAATGTTTGGTAATGCCGAGCACGAAAGCCTCGTGGCAGCGCAGGACGAGCACGTGAAACGTATCGGACGCCGTTACATCGCGCGCTTAGGCCTGTGCCTCGCGACCCTGTGGCCCGCCGCTTCGGCCGCGGCGCCTCCCGGCCACCTGGCCTCGCTGCCCGCAAGCTCCTCGCTCATCCAGCCGGTGGCCGTCTTCGGCAAAGACGAGCGGCGCTCGCTCAAGCGCTCCGAGCAGCGGTTCGAAGGCCAGATCGGCCTCCTCTTCAACAACGCGGCGCGCACCGTCTGCACGGCGTTCTGCGTCGCGCCGCGGTTGATCGCGACCGCGGGACACTGCATCTTCCGCCCCGGTAGCACCGTGGCGACGCCGGATCTCTCAGGCTTCTGGTTCACGACCGATCCCGACGGCCGCAAGAGCTACTCGCGCATCGCCGGCAGCCGAGACGGCACGGCGCTGCAGAACATCATGGTCGACACGACGCACATCACTGTCCGTCCGCCGATCGATGCGACAGGGGACTGGGCGGTGATCAAGCTCGCCCGCCCGATCTGCGAAGGCGACGCGCTGCCGGTGGCGAGCCTCACAGCAGAGCAGATCGAGACACAATCGAAAGCCGGCAAAATCTTCCACGTCGCCTTTCATCGCGACTTCAAGGAATGGGAACTCGCGCGCTCCGGGCCCTGCGAGGTGCGCCGCGAGATCGAGGGTCTGACGCACGAGGCGATTGCGCGCGATTTCGAGCATCCCGATGGCTTGATCCTGCATCGCTGCGATACGGGCGAAGCGTCCTCGGGCTCGCCGCTCTTGCTTGAGACCGAGACGGGACCGGCCGTCGTCGGCATCAACGTCGGCAGCTACGTGCAGTCGAAGGTGCTGATGCAGAACGGCAAGGTGACCCAGCGTTTCGCGCCCGACACGATCGCCAACACCGCCGTGAACGCCTCGCATCTGAAGCCGCTCATCGATGCGGTGCGCGAGGCCCGCATCGCCACATCGCGCGAGGACATTCTCGACGTGCAGAGGAGACTGCGAGCGGCGGGGATCTATGCGGGAGCGCTCGATGGCCGTTTCGGCGAGCTGACGCGGGTCGCCATCCGCGCCTACCAGAAGGCGAACGGGTTGCCCGAGACAGGCCTGCCGACGTACGACCTCGTACAGCATCTCGCCGGTTCACCACCACCGCCCGAGCGCAAGACGATCGAGGGGAGCTGGGTCGTCCCGAGTGGCGGGTAAGGTCCGCTCAGCTTTGCTTGGTCAGCAGCTCGGCAAGGCGGCGCTCCTCGTCGGCCGATAGCGGGGCGATCGGTGCAGCAGCCGGGGATCGACCGCGGTGCCAGAGGAGAAACGCGCCCAACAGCAGCATGGCGGGCGCGGACGCCCAGAGCAGGATCGTGTGCAGGCTGAGCCGTGGCCTCAGCAGCACGAACTCGCCATAGCGGTCGACGACGAAATCGAAGATCTGCTTGTCCGTCTCGCCTGCGACGAGGTGCTCGCGCACGATGACGCGCAGGTCCTTGGCGAGCGGCGCGTGCGAGTCGTCGATCGATTGGTTCTGGCAGACGAGGCACCGCAGCTCCGCCGAAATGGCCCGTGCGCGGGCCTCGAGCGCGGGATCCTTCAGGATCTCGTCGGCCTCCACGGCGCGGGCGACGTCGAGCGTCGCAGGCGATGCCATGAGAAGCGCCAACACAGCGCATGCGGCGCGCCAATGCTTCATGAGCGTCACTCCGCCGGTGCGACGACGGGCCGGCGCGCGCGCACGGGTGCACCCACCCGCAAGCGCCGGTCGGACAGCGACAGCGCGCCGCCCAAGAACATGATCACCGCGCCGATCCAGATGAAGCGGACGAGCGGGTTGAAATACATGCGGAACGCCTGGCTGCCGTCTGAGCTGCGCTCGCCCGGCACGACATAGAGATCACCGGCGAAGGACGCGAGGATGCCAGCCTCCGTCGTCGATTGCCGCTCGGCGGGATAGGTCCGGCGCGCGGGCTCGAGCTTGGCGACGACCGCGCCGCTCTTCTCGATGGTGACGGCCGCGACCTCCTCCGTGTAGTTCGGACCCTGCCGCGGCGCGACGCCCTCGAAGTTGACGCGGTAGCCCGCGATCTCGACGCCGTCGCCCGGCTTCAAGGTGAGGATCTTCTCCGTCTGCCAGGCTGAGGTCGCCACGATCCCGAGCACGCTGACGCCGAGCCCCAAATGCGCGAGCGCCGTGCCCAGCGCCGACCGCGGCAGGCCCTTGAAGCGGCGCCAGCTCTCATCCGCCGGCACCGAGAAGGCTTTCACGCGCGTGGCGATATCGGAAATCGCACCCGTCACGATCCAGACACCGATGCCGAAACCGATGAGGACGAGCGATGGCCCATTCGACGACAAGGCAAGTGCCAGAACGAGCGCAAGCAAACCCAGCCCAGCGGCCACGTAGAGACGCTGCGCTGCGCCATACACATCGCCGCGCTTCCAGGCGAGCATCGGGCCGAAGGGAAGCGCGAGCAGCAACGGCACCATCAAGGGCCCGAAGGTCAGGTTGAAGAAGGGCGGTCCGACGGAGATCTTGTCGCCGCTCGTCGCCTCGTAGAACAACGGATAGAGCGTGCCGATGAACACCGTGAAGCAGGCGACGACGAGCAACAGGTTGTTGAGGACGAGCGCGCCTTCGCGGCTGATCGGCTGGAAGAGTCCGCCCTGCCGAAGCATCGGCGCGCGCCAGGCGAATAGCGTCAGCCCGCCGCCCGTGAAGAAGGCGAGAATGCCGAGCACGAACGTGCCGCGCTCGGGATCGACGGCGAAGGCGTGGACCGAGGTGAGAATCCCAGAGCGCACGAGGAAGGTGCCCATGAGGGAGAGCGAGAAGGTCAGGATCGCGAGCAGGATGGTCCAGACTTTCAACGCCTCGCGCTTTTCCATGACGAGCGCCGAATGCAGAAGCGCAGTGCCGGCGAGCCACGGCATGAAGGAGGCGTTCTCGACCGGGTCCCAGAACCACCAGCCGCCCCAGCCGAGCTCGTAGTAGGCCCACCAGGAGCCCATGGCGATGCCGAGCGTCAGGCACATCCAGGCAGCGAGCGTCCAGGGTCTCACCCAGCGCGCCCAGGCGCCGTCGATGCGTCCCTCGATGAGCGCGGCGATCGCGAAGGAGAAGGCCATCGAGAAGCCGACATAGCCCGTGTAGAGGAACGGCGGATGGAAGGCCAAGGCCGGGTCTTGCAAGATCGGATTGAGCCCCATGCCCTCGACCGGGGCCGGGTCTTGCCGGAGGAACGGGTTCGAGGTGGTCAGGATGAAGACCAGGAAGGCGACCGAGATCGACGCCTGGATAGCGAGCACGAGCGCCTTGAGGCGCGACGGCAGGTTCGTGCCGAATAGGGCGACCGCTGCGCCGAAGAGCGCCAGGATCAGCACCCAGAGCAGCATCGAGCCTTCGTGGTTCCCCCAGACGCCGGAGATCCGATAGAGCAGCGGCTTGTCGACGTGAGAGTTCGCCCAGACGTTGGCGACGGAAAAGTCGGAGACGATGTAGGCGTGCATGAGGGCTGCGAACGAGGCGCCGATCAGCACGACCTGCATGAGGGCAGCGGAGCTTGCCACCTGCTGGAGCGCGGCGTCGCGCCGGACGAGCCCCACCGACGGCACCGCGATCTGCAGAATCGCGACCGCGAGCGCCAGCACGAGTGCGAAGTGACCAAGCTCGACGATCATTGGCTCACGACCCTCCGGCTTTCTCGTCGCCGCGCCAGACGCCCTGCTTCTTCAACGCCTCGGCGACCTCGGGCGGCATGTACTTCTCGTCGTGCTTGGCAAGCACGCTGTCGGCGACGAAGACGCCGGACGCATCGAGCCGGCCTTCGCTGACGACGCCCTCGCCCTCGCGGAAGAGATCGGGGAGAACGCCCTTGTAGGTGACCTTCATGGTCTTGTTCAGATCGGTGATGGCGAAGTCGACGCGGGCGTCCGCGCCTTTGACGACGCTGCCCTTCTCGACGAGCCCGCCCAACCGGAAGCGTTGACCGGGGCCGATCGATTTCTCGGCGACCTCCGATGGGCTGTAGAAGAAGACGATGGTATCGTTCAGCGCATACAGCACGAGGCCGATGGCAAGCGCCAAGCCGCCGAGCCCCAATCCGATCACGACCGAGCGCTTGCTCTTTCGTCCGAGTGCCACGTCCTGCTCCTCATGAGGCGAGCCCGAGCTCTTTCGCCAGGGCTTCGACCGAACCGAGCGCTTGCGTATCCCCAGCCAGCGCCCCGCGCGCATCGCCGAGCGCCTTCAGCGCCAGATCCCGCTTTTGCAATACAGTATAGGCGCGGATGAGGCGGAGCCAGCCGTCGACGTTCTTGCCATCGGTCTTGAGCTTCTCGGCGAGCCCCGCGACCATCGTCTCGATCATCTTCTGCCGGTCTTCCGGCGTCATATCGGCGGCGGCGTCGACTTGCTCGGCGCTCGGGCCAGGCGCTTGCGGGGCCGGGGCGCCCGTCAGCGCGGCGAGCTTCTGCTCGATCATCGGACGCCACGGCGCATTCGCCTCCGAGCGGGCGAGGATATCCTTGTAGCCGGCGACCGCATCGTCCTTACGGCCGTCCTGCTCGGCGGCGGTCGCGAGCCAGAAGCGGGCCTCGACGCGGTCAGCGTCGAGCTCGACGGCTTTCTGAAGCGCCTTGCGGGCCGTTTCCGAGACGATGCCGTCGGCGGCCGCAATCGTCGCCGTGCCGAAGGATTCGAGCCGCTCGGCGGTCTCGCCCTGGAGACGAATCGCATTGGCGAAGGCGCCGGCGGCATCCTGGTAGCGGCCGAGGCGCATGTAGACGGGCGCGATCACACTCCAGCCCTCGCCATCGTCGGGTGCCTTGCGGAGCTGCTCCTCGACCTTGGCGACGAGCACGTCGATCTCCGCGCCCTCGGGCGGCGTGCTCAACCGCGCGGCAAGCGGTTGGTCCGGAAGGTTCGGCATGCCGATGCCGCGATAGAGGCCGAGCGCTGCAACGCCGACGAGGGCGAGCAGGGCCGCGGCCAGCACAGGGCGCCCCGCCTGGGACGAGGGTTTTGCGATCGCGGCGGTATCCGATGCGGCGGCAAGGAGGCGGCGCGCGACCTCGGCGCGAGAGGCATCCGCCTCGCTTTCGCTCAACACCCCGCGCTTCACGTCGGCGGCGAGCTCGTCGAGCTGGGCGCGATAGATCGCGGCGCCAGGGTCGGCAGAGGTCGCGCGACCGCCGCGCCAGATCGGCAGGAGGACCGCGCCCAGCGCCAGGAATGCGCCGACGGAGAGGATGAGCCAGAGGAGCATGGGGTTTTGCACGAACCTTTTCTCGCCGGAATGTAGGCAAGTCGTGTGATCGAAGAAAGGCCCCCGGTTGCGGCCGAGCGTCCCAAATCGCCTTATGTGGCGGTTCGGAAGTTCGCACTCACCCTCCGGCTGGGCCGGTATGCGGACTTCCGAACATGACGCCACACCGGGCCTAAGAGATTGCGAGTGTCCTTATCGGTCGCGAAGCTCGCGAGCGATCGCGGCTGATGGCAGCAAGCGTCGCCAACGGGACATGAGCCCCAAAAACAAAAAAAGCGGGGCCCCGAAGGGCCCCGCGATGTCGTCGATTGGCTGCAGCGAGCGGATCAGCTCACGTTCTGCCAGGTCCCGTCGGGATTGCGGCAGGCGGTGCCGCGCATCGTCTGCGGCTCGCCGGACATGTAAACGGTGTGCGTGTAGTCGCGGCAGTTCTGGCCTTCGCGGTCATAGGCCTGGCTCGGCACGACCATGCCGTAGTGGCCTGAATCCGGATTGCGCCACGGCGTCGAACCGCCGGACTGGCCGCGCTCCAGTGCCTGGAATTCAGCTTCCTGGGCGAAGTGGCGATCCTGCTCGTCCATCGATCTTCCGATCTCGGAACCGACGATGCCGCCGATGAGGATGCCGGCACCCGTCGCCAGCACCTTGCCGGTGCCCTGACCGAACTGGTTGCCGATGACGCCGCCGGCCACCGCGCCGACGCCCAAGCCCACGTCCTGCTTGGACAATCCGTTCGGACCGCAGGCTGCGAGCATCATGGCTGGCAGGGTCAGGCCCGCCGCAAGCCGCACAAATTTCATGAGTGCCCCCAAAGTCGTTTCCACCGGGCAGCCCCCGGCGCTCAGGCGTCGGCCTAGCCGTTCCGGCCGCGATCCGCAAACTCGACTCGCAATTTCTCCGTGGATTCGGGCGAAAGTTGGCCCAAAGGCAACGGTTTCAGGCGGATTCGTCCGCTCACCCCGCCGGCAGCGTCAGGCGCGCCCTCAAGCCTCCCTGCGGCGCGGCGTCGATCTCGAATTTGCCGCCGTAAAGACCGACGAGGTCGGAGACGATGGAGAGCCCCAGCCCCGACCCCGGTTTCGTCTCGTCGAGCCGCTTTCCCCGCTTCATCGCCTCTTGCCGCTGCTCGGGCGTCAAACCGGGCCCGTCGTCGTCGACGGTGATACGGAAATACGCCCGCGCCAGCTTGTCGGCCTTGGGAAGCGCCTCGACGGTCGCCGTCACCTCGGACTTTGCCCATTTGCAGGCGTTGTCCATGAGGTTGCCGAGCATCTCTTCCAGATCCTGCCGCTCACCCTGGAAACGGACGCCATTCGGACAGTCGGCCGAAACCGACATATCGCGGTCGCGGCCGTAGATCTTTTCGAGCGTCCGGGCCAGCGCCTCGACGACGGGCTTGACCTCGGTCAGATCGCCGATGACGCCGATGCGCGCAACCATGCGCGCTCGGTCGAGGTGATGGGTCACCTGGTCGCGCATGATCTCGACCTGCTCGGTGACCTTGGCTGCGAGCGGGCCGGACGAGGCCTTCGCCTCGTTGGTCAGCACCGAGAGCGGCGTCTTCAACGCGTGCGCCAGATTGCCGACATGGGTGCGGGCACGCTCGACGATGTCGTGGTTGGACTTGATGAGGGCGTTGATCTCGCGCTGCAAAGGCTCGATCTCGACCGGCATCCGGCCCTCGAGCTGCGCCTTCTCGCCGGACCTGATCGCGGTGAGGCCCCTCTCGATCGCCCGCAACGGCGACAATCCCCAGCGCACGAGGAAGGCCACGCCCACGACGAGCCCCAACGCGAGCAGCCCGAGCGCCAGCTCGAGCTGGTGGCGATAGCGCGCGACCGTGCTCTCGAGCTCGTTCAAGTTGGCGGTGACGATGAAAGAGAAGCGTCGCCCGCCCTGGCTCGTCGGGAACGTGTATTCCTGCTGCATCATGCGCAGGTAGACGCCGTCGTCCTCGCGCAGGTCGGCGACCAGGATGCCGAGACGATTGGGGCGCGGGCTCGCCGTCTCGAACGGGAATTTCAGCACTTCGCCGACGAGGGACTGGGAGGTCTGGAGGTCGCCGCCTTTGCCGTCGGCGGGCGAGACTTGCCAGTAGTAGCCGGAGAGCGAGGAGTTGTAGAGCGTATCGCCATACTCGCGCGGCACGATGGGCGCGGATTGGCCGGGCGAGAGCGAGGCCTCGAGCAGCCCGCTCAGCGCGCTTTCGAGCCGGATGTCGAACCCTTCCTCGGCGTCGTCACGATAGAGGCCGACGAGCACGATCGTCGTCAGCGTCAGCACGAGCGCCGACCAGAGGGCGGAGCCGAGCAGCAGCCGCCACGTCAAGGAGTTCAACGAAAAGCCGCCGGGACGTCGCTCACCGGACGAGGCGGTGGCCCCTTGCGGGGCGCCCTCGGCCATCAGGCAGGATCATCCGAGAGGCAATAGCCGAGGCCCCGGATGGTCTTGATCATGTCGTTGGGGATTTTCTTGCGAAGGCGTCCGATGAACACCTCGATGGTGTTCGAGTCGCGATCGAAGTCCTGCTCGTAGAGATGCTCGACGAGCTCGGTGCGCGAGACGACGCGGCCGCGATGATGGAGGAGATAGGCGAGGAGCCGGTACTCGTGGGAGGTCAGCTTGATCGGCACGCCCTCGTAGGTGACGCGCGCCATCTTCGTATCGAGCCTGAGCGGCCCGCACTCGATCTCGCTCTTGGCGTGGCCCGTCGTGCGGCGGAGCAGCGCGCGCACGCGGGCGAGCAACTCCTCCATGTTGAACGGCTTCACGACGTAGTCGTCGGCGCCGGCGTCCATCCCGGCGACTTTCTCGTTCCAGCGATCGCGCGCGGTGAGGATCAGCACCGGCATGCGCTTCTCGTCGCGCCGCCATTGCTCGAGCACGCGCAAGCCGTCCATCTTCGGCAAGCCGAGATCGAGAATGACGGCATCGTAGGGCTCGGTGTCGCCGAGGTAATGCCCCTCCTCGCCGTCGGCCGCCTTGTCGACCGCGTAACCCGCGTCCGACAACGCCTCGACGAGCTGGCGATTGAGATCGGGATCGTCCTCGACGACCAGCAGCCTCACAATGCGTCCTCCCGTCCAAGGTCCTTTGCGAACACGATTATATTCGGATCGCGGGCGGCTGTCAGGGGGAGGTAATGCACAGCCCGCTCACTTGTCCGGAAACGGCTCACGGGCATCGACCGATTTGATGACCACCTGGCCGCTCTTGTCGACATAGTAGAGGCGATAGACGAAGCCGCCGGTGTCCTTGCAGAGGTAGGCCTCGAGGAAGCTCGACTCGGGCGGCACGTTGGCGGGGTCGCCCGCGAGCTTCGTGATTTGCTTGCCGGAGACGAGGCCGTTCTCCTGGATGGCATCACGCGCCTCGTCCCAGCTCTTGAAGCACTCCTTGCCCTCGCCCCATGCCGCGCTGCTGAGCGTCGGCATGAGGAGAAGAGCTGCGAAGGCGCCCAATCGCGCGAGTGTTTGACGGTATCCGGCCATGGTTCGGACGCTAGTCCCGGCCGACTGAACCCGGCATGAATGCATTGTGGCGGACTGGCATCGTGATGCGCATTTGCATCACAATCTCACCGACAACCGCTTGCGGATCAGCGGTCCTTCGGCCCTGAGCCGGCCGTAGATCGCGATGAGCGTTCCGAGCAGACCGCCACCGCCTTGCACCAGGTTCGTCAGCTCGCGCCCTATGGCGGCGGCGAGCTCCGCGGAGATTTCCAGTCCGAGCACCGGACCGAGCGACGGCAGCACGGCGGTCAGCGCCGTGATGGCGATCCCCCAGACCGTGATGGATTGTCCCCACCATTTGGGGGTTTGGGTCTGCGCTTGGGACTTCGTCGGCATGGGTCGGGTCTCCTTGGTTGGGGATGTCATGGCGGGGATGAGAGCGAGCGCCGCTTGCCGGGTCTTCTCGACCCGCGCGAGCCAACCCCGTCCGAAGCGGGGAAAGCTCGAGAGCGCGCGATAGGCGTCGCGCCTGAGCAGGGCGTAGCGCTCGATGGCGAGCCGGGGATCGGCTCGCCGAGCCGAGGCGATCGTGTCCGGACCGATCTCGCCGTCGACCTCGGTACCGAGGGCGTCCTGGAGCAGCCATGCTGCGCGGCCCGGCCCCTGGTTCACGGCACAATCGAAATGCATCAGCGCGAGCGGCGCCGGCATCTGCGGACAGCGCGCGGCCTGCCAGTAGCGCCGGCGATAGATGCCGGCGATCTCTGCCGGCGTGAGCGTTTTGAGTGTCGTGATAAGACGTGCCCGGGACGCGGCGCCGAGAGCGATGCCGCGATCGGCTGCGAGCGTCGCGAGCGTGATGCCGGCATGGGTCGGTCCGCCGGGATCGCGCGGATCGTCGGTGTACCCGCCTTCGAGCGCGAGAACGTGGGCAAGCGCCGCATCGAAGCCGCCGCCCACTGCCGGCCCGGCCGCATCGCGAGGCCACCGAAACCCGAGCACCCGGCGGCGCGAGAACCACGCGATCGAGACCTGATCGTCCTGATTGCCGCCGAGCACCTGGACACGGCCGGGCTCGCTCCCGACAAGGAAGCCGACGTGGCCGAGCGTCGCCGATGCGCCGCGCGACAGAACAACGACGGCGCCTGGCCGCCCGTCGTCGACGACCTCGCCCCAGTCTAGGTACGAGCGAGCCCGGAGCAATCCCGACGGCGCCACGCCTGAGCGCGCCAGACACGCGCCGACGAATGCTGCACACCACGGAACCGCATCGTCGCCGACGCCCGGATGTCCCGCATCGGTGTAGAAATCGAGGATGCTCGCCTCGGCCGCCGTGCCGGGCCGCTCGTGAAGCCCGATCCAGGTGCGCGCATGGACGAGCCACGGCGGCTCGCTCGCGGGGGCGGCCATGCCCATGATCACTGCTCCGTCTCGATGTAAATTTGGCTGTAGTCGATGCCGACGGCGACGGCGTTGCCCGCGTTCGAGCGAAAGCCATGGAAGGTCAGCAATGTCGTGCTGGCGGGGAGGGTCGTGCCGGGGGTGCCGGGACCGAGCGTGCCGGCCGCCACGTCGCCCGTGTTCATGCGCAGAACCTCGTAATAGACGACGCCGTTCTCCGACGGCGAGGAGAACAGACACACCCGGTAGAGATCGGTGTTTGTCGTGTCGGAGGGGAAGTTGGCGCCCAGATCGATCGGCGTCTGCGCCGCGGACCCGCCGTAGAAGATCTTGAGGTTCGTGTCCGCCGAGCCCGCGCCGACGCCGAAGCTGTTGATGAACGTCGAAGGTTCGGAATCGACGATTGCCGTCGTCTGCGACGACAGGCCGACGAAGGTGCGGCCAGCCGCCAGGATCGCCGCGTCGGACACGTTGAAGATCATCGAGAAGAAGAAGCCGCCGAGACCGGAGCCGTTGCCGACGGTCCACTGTGCCGTCGTATTGCGGACGCTGGCTGTGGACGCGGCCGTCGCGGCCGAGACGATGCCAAGTCGGCGGACGCGGGTCAGGATGTTCGTCGTCGCCACGTTGCGTGCGGTCAGCGTTCCGACGGCGGTCGGGGCGGCGATCCCAGTCACAGACGGAGCGAGGTTCGAGTTGCCGGCGGACGAGATCAAGGCGACCTTCTGCGTCGCCAAGAACGGCTGCAGGAAGGAGCCGAGACCTAGCGTCGCCGTGAAGCGTGGCATGCGGCGGTTGGCGAGCTTCTTGGCGAAGGAGGCGATGCCGTCCGAAGGCGCGGACGGATCGGACGAGAGCGCGACTCTGGTCGTCGCCTTGTTGAGCGTCAGAATGCCGGTGGCATTGTCGTAGAGCACATCGGCGGCGCCACCGAAGGCACTCGAATTGTTGAACTGCACCTGCGTGTTGGAGCCGCCGGGCGACCCGCCGCCGCCACCGGCAGGCACCGCCCACGAGCCATCGGCTTTCAGAAACTTGGCCGCCGCCGCGTCGCCCGCCGCCGGTGCCGGGACGAGGCCCTTGGTGCCGCCGGAGCCCGAGTCACCGACGAGCGCATTGAGCAGCGCCGTCGCCTGCGTCGCCGTCAGGTCTTCCGGGTCGCCGGTGCCGGCTGTCGTGCGCCCCTTGAACGTCTGCGTCGCCATATTGGCGAGCTTGGCGTTCGTGATCGTGTCGGCGTCGATCGTCCACGTTGCGCCCGAGCCCGAGACCGTGATGTCGCCCTTGTCGCCATCCGAGACGCCACCACCGCCGATCGTGGTATTGGGGAATGCTACTGCGCCCGTCGACTTGTCGACGACGATCGCCTCGTGCCAGCTCGTGCCGTCGGCCGAGACCTTGACGCGGAAGTCGTCGTCGCCGGTCGTCCCCATCTCGGCCCGGCCGGAAAAGCCGGTCTGATAGAGGAGCGAGGCGGTATCGGCCGCTGTGGCCTTGTTGAGCTTGAGTTGATGACCGGCGCCCGCGTGGTTGAGCAAGGTTGCCGCCGCGCTGACAGAGAGGCGGTTCGTCGTATCGGCCGTCGCGTTGACGCCGACGAGCGCCACCGGATTGAGCAACGCCGCGCCGCCGGCAACGATCCAGTCCGCGCCGTCGAAGGCGAGCAAGGCATTCTCAGCGGCCGACCACGCGCGCCAGCCCTCTTGCGGGGTGTAGAAGGCCCACGCGCCATCCTGCCAACTCGCGATCTTAAGCGCCTGTCCCGTCCAAGCGCCGGCTGCGCCGGCCGCGGGGATGTAGCTGTCGCCTTCGCCGGGGGTTGCCGGCGGCACCGTCAAGGTACGATCGACGACGACCGCTTGCACGAGCACATCGAGACGGCGTAGCGCCTCGTTGTGCGTGACATGCTTCTGGGCTTGGGCCGCCTCGAGATAAGGCAGGCCTAGATTGGGGCTGTCGGTCATTGATTTATCCTAGATTTAGATCGTGGCCACGGCGGCTGCGCCACGGCCGTAGGTGGCGGAGAGTTGATGCACGCGGACCGTGATGGTGGGTTGCGGCGCGCCGAAATCGAGCGTCTGCTCGGCGGCCGTATAGCTCGCGGTGGGAACGACCGTCTCGATGGTGCGCTTGACGGTTGTGCCATCCATGATGTCGACGGCATAGGCCTCCCGCTCCTCGCCGAGCGGCACCTCGACCTGCTCCCAGGCATCACCGGCGATCCGCGTGCGGCGAATCCAATTGATCGTCAGATCGCCGCTGCTGCGGATGCCGCGGACATGCGCCGGGCTCAGCGGCCTGAGGCCGAGTGCCTGATATGTGTGTGTCGCACCGAGATAGGCGGCGTCGGTGTAAGCCGAGGTCTTGGGGCCGTATCGCCAACCGAGTGTCAGACGCGCCTCGTTCGGCGTGAGCAACGCCGGCACGACCGCACCGTCGATGAGGACCACATGGGCGCCGGCCACAACGGGATCGCGCATGGCATCCGCAGTGCCCGCCTGCCCGCGCAACAGCACGCTCAAGCGGTACGTCGACGGCGCGATCAGCTGAGCGTCGCGGAACTGGATGAGCTCCCACTGTCCATCGGCGTTCTCGACGGCCATCAGGTTCGCGCCACCGAGCACTCTCAACGCGTCGACGGAGACGAGCGCGCCGTTGGCGAGAACGACATCGAGCGTGTTGGCATGATCGGTGCGATCCCGCGGTCCGGGCCTGAACGGCGTCGCCGTGACACCCATTGTCGCGCGGGACGCCGCGACCGCGCCGAGGCGATAGGTGAGGCCGTCGGCCGACCGCCAGAAGGCGATGCCGCCGGGCCATGGCGAGGCGAAGGCCGCGACGTAGCCGGCGTATGGATCCTCGGCGCCCGTGATCAGCGGCAGATCGAGGAAGGCTGCCGTCGCCGGGCCGTAGATGTCGGGGCCGGGGACGACAGGCGGCCGCTGCGGCGCCTTCACCTCCTCGAACATGGACGGCTCGACGGAGAGCGCGTCGAGCGCCTTGTGTCCACCCTCCGTGATCCCGGTGATGCGATAGCGCTGCGCCCCACCGTCGGCGGTGAAGGTCACGACGTCGCTCGGCTCGATCGCCATGCGGCTCGGCGGCAGGGCGAGAGACAGTCGCTGCCGCGCGGACCAGCTCTCGTGCAGCCAGCGCTCGGCGATCGACTGCGCGCGATCCGGCGACAGCACGATCGGCAGATCGGCGGTGGCGATGCGATCGCTCGCAACCGTCGCGCGGCGCGCTTCCGCCGTGCCCCGGCGATAGCTTTCCTGCCCGTCGATGAACGTGAGCTTGGCCGCCGACGGCAGCTCCGTCTCCTGCCCGCGCACCACCTGGAACGGCGCCACGTCCGGCTTCGTCTCGACAAGATCATCGAGAGCGAGCACGGCGGCGGGCGTCCGTCGCCCGCGATGGGCGAAGCGCACAGTGCCCGACTGCTCGTAGGAATCGAAGGCGAAGGCGAGCTCGAGGGGCTGCAGCGCCTGGCGCGCCGACATGACACGATCGACGACGTAGCCCTCGAGCACGCCGGTGAGACCGTTCACCGAGTAGCGCGCGAAGCCGTAGTCGTCGAGGATGGCGGCGACGATCGCGGCGAGCGAGCCGCCGGCGAGCCGCCCGGTCAGCCAATGACCAAGCGGCCAGTTGTCGCCGTCGGCCCAGCTCTCGAGATCGTACGGGAAGGCCGGATAAGGTCGCGCGTCCCACGTATACACATATAGGCGACTGGGATCGACCATCCGGCCCCCGTACACCGCCGACACGGGATTGTTCGCGGAGACGAACGTCTCGTGCGCCGGATCGAAGGTCTCGTGGAAAGCCTGGATGTAGCGGCGCTGGATGAGATCGTCGCGCAGGCCCCGCGAGAAATAGGGAAGGAAGCTCTCCGAGCTCTTCGGATCGACGAAGACGTTGGGCTGGTTGGCGCCTTTGTCGACGGCAGGGCAGCCGAGCTCGGTGAACCAGATCGGCTTGCTCTGAGGCACCCAGGCCGTGTGTGAGGCACTCTCGGTGCCGCCCGGGCGGTTATAGTGGTTGTTGGACCACCAGTTGCGGATGTCCTTATAGCGGAACACCCACGGCTTGCCGTGACCGTCGGTGATCGTCGAGCGCATCTGCGCGTTGCGGGCGGCGTCGGACGCGTAGAACCAGCCGTAGCCCTCGCCGGCGAAGACATTGGCTTTCAGATAGTCGAGGTCGTGCGGCGTCTCGGTGCCGGCGAGGCGATCGAGATGGCTGTCGCCGTCGCGCCAATCCGCGAGCGGCCAGTAGACGTCGATGCCGACCGCATCGATGTTGGCGGAGGCCCACAGCGGATCGAGATGGAAGTAGACGTCGCCGGTGCCGTCCGCCGGCTGATGGCCGAAATACTCCGACCAGTCGGCGGCATACGTGATTTTCGTGGATGGGCCGAGCACGCTGCTGACGTCGGCGGCGACCGCGACCAGGGCTGCGACGAAGGGATAGGTGCCGGCCGCCGACCGGATTTGCGTCAAGCCACGCAATTCCGAGCCGATCAGGAATGCGTCGACACCACCTGCCGCAACACACAGATGTGCGTAGTGCAGGATCATGCGCCGGAACGACCATTCGGTTGGCCCCGAATAGACCACCTCGCCGCCGACGATCGCGAAATGCGCCGGTGTCGCCGTGCCGATGAAGCTTGCCACCTCGGCAGCGGCGGCGGCCGTCTTGTCGGATGTGCCGGGCAAGCCAGGCGCCACGTCGAGCGTGATGCGCCCGCGCCAGGGATACGCCGCCTGCTCAGGACCGCCGTAGGGATCGGGGAGCGCGCTGCCGGGCGGCACGTCCATGAGAATGAAGGGGTAGAAGGTGACCGCCTGGCCGCGCGCCTTGAGGTCGAGGATCGCCGCCTTCACCGAGGCATCCGACGGCGTGCCGCCGAAGGCCGGTCGTCCATCGTAGCTCGAGACGACATGCGCGCTCGCCCGTGTCAGCCCCGCCGCACTCCACACGTTCGGCGACGTCACCTTCGTCGTCGACTCGACGCCAGGTTTCAGCGTGCACGTCCCCGCACGCAGGTCGTTCCCGAACCAGCTGACGACAAGAGAGCTGCGCTCGATATTCGGCAGGCCGCGCTCGAGGTCGTCGATGGCCGTGTGCCAGTCGGTGCGGCCGGAATGCGTATGGACGTTTTCCGGCAGCGTCGTGCCGGGCGCCAACTCGCGCCAGACCTGCGACGGCTCGTAGGCGAACTCGCTCGAGCCGGGAATGATCGTGACGGCCTTGATCAGCTTCTCGAAGGAATCGACCGAGCGAAAGACCTCGAAGGAAAGCTGCGGCAGGCGATTGCCGAAGGGTTCGAGCGGCAGCCGCTCGAAGACGATGTAGGCCGTGCCACGATAGGCCGGCGCGCGGCCCGCACCCTGGATCGCCTCGATCAGGCTATCGGGGTCTTGAGCGTCGTCGCCGGGATGAATGCGATGCGTATAGCGGCCGAGGTTGATGAGCTGCCCGTCCGCCCAGACCCGGCCGATGCCGGTGACCGGGCCTTCGCAAACGGCGACGGCGAAGTTGGCGTAGTAGCGGTATTCGATGCGCGTCGTCGTAGGCGCGCTCGAGGCGCTGCCGAGGCCCTTGCTCTCCGGTGGCGGCTCGGAGGCGTCGACGGCCTCCTCGACGAAGTCGGTCGCCCAGATCACTTGTCCCGCGAGCCGTGCCCGTCCATAGACGCGCGGGATCGGCGCGCCTTCCGTCGAGGCCATGACAGAAAGCTCGCTGAGGCGCGGGCCTTCGACGACCTTGCTCTGTCCGGAGGCGCCGAAGAGAGCCTGGTCGATGTAGGCGCCGGCGATGCCGCCGACCGCCTGCCCGATGGCGGCGCCTGAGATGGCGGTGCCGAAGAGGCTGACGCCGGGCAGCAGCGCGCCGCCCGCGGCGGCGCCCGCCGCGCTCAATGCGAGTGTGGCCATGTCAGTCGATCACATTTGGGAACGAGAACGCACCAGCAATGCGGCGGCGCCACCAGGGTCCGATGTTGACCTCGGCAACGGGCGCGCCCTCTTGGGCGTGGATCATGCGGCCGAGATCCGAGACGACGCCCACATGCTTGGCGACGGCCTCGGCGCGCAGGCGGAAGACGATGACGTCCCCCTCGCGAACGATCTGGGGCTCGATTGGAACGAGATGGCGGCTGGCGGCTTGCAGCATCGTTTCGCGCCCCGTCGCCTCGGCCCAATCACCGGAATAGGCCGGGAGCCGCTCGGGTTCCTCGCCGAACAGCTCGCGCCAGATGCCGCGCACGAGGCCTATGCAGTCGGCGCCGGTGCCCTTGAGGCTCGCCTGATGATGATAGGGCGTGCCGATCCACGTGCGCGCGATGGCAATGATCGACGTGCGGGTTATGCTCATGACACGATCTTCTTGCCGGTGTGATCGCGCCCCTCGAGCTTGGGCACGCGCGTGATGAAGTCGTTGCCCGGCATGTGCGGGAAGCCACGAAAATTGGCTGCGTTCGAGAACTTCGTGCGGCACGTCGCGACCTGCTTGTCGCAGCCGGCGGTGATCGCGAAGGCGTCACCCGCAGCGACCGTCCCGGACATGCGCTCCCAGAGCTCGATCGTGACGACACCTGAGACGCGCGCGTGCAGCTTCACCTCGACCGAGAGACCATCGTTGGCGCCAGAGGTCCAGGTGAGCTTACCGTGTGCGAACCAGTCGCTCGCGAAACCTCCGATGCCGGACACCGTGAAGCGGCGGTCGTTGACGAGACTGAGGATCGCACCCGTGCCCCGGTAAGCGCCGAGCGCGAGATCGACTCCGCACCGCCCGTCGCCGACGAGCGCATCGCAAGCATACTGAAACGTCCGTCCCTGCTCCTGCTGCAGCACATGTGCGAGGCCCCGCACCTCGGCCGCAAACGCGCTCGGCCCTCGCTTGACCTCGCCGATCGAGCCCGAGCGGATCAGCACACGCTCGTCTACGCTCGCCCAGTTGACGCGCCAGATGTCGATGCCCGCGTTGTCGTAGAGACCCGCTTCGAGGTCGGCGGCGTTGAGGCGATCGGAGCGAAGCGCGCCTTCGACATCGAGGTTGTCGACGCTCAAGCCCACCGTCTCGCGGACCTCCGTCGCATCGAACCCGCTCGCGGCCTCGAAGGTCGTGCCGTCGAAGACGAGATCGGCATCGTGATCGGTGAAGCCGAGCCGCGAGCCGTCGCGCCGGGTGATGCGCCAGCACCAGCAAAGCGTCGTCGCGCCCGTGTCGAGGTGGGCTTGAAGCGCGGAAGGTATGGGACGCATCGGTCAGATCCGGATCTCGATGAGCGGGATCGACGGGATCGAGCCGTGCAGGAAGCTCTGCACGTTGACCTCGATCTTGTCGGTGTCGAAGCGGACGGGAACATCGAAAGCAAAGCCGGCAGTGACGAGCTGGCCGGCTGCGGGAACGTGGCCCGCGAGGAAGGTGACGACGCCGGTCGTAGGGTCGATGCTGTAGTGCGTCCCCACGGTCCTCGCCGCACCATCGACCGCGACGAGCACGCTGCCTGTCACAGGCTTCTGGATCAGGCGCTCGTAAGGTGCGTGCGCAGCACCGTAGGTTTTCTTGAGCGCGAAGCTCGGGGCGATCCCGTCGCCGGTCCCGAGCACCTGGTCAAGCGCCGTGATCGCGGCACCCGGCGGCGCCGACGCATGGTCTGCCGGATCGCGATAGCGGAAGCCGTGCAGACGCCCGCGCCGCTCCTCGAAGAAGGCGAGCACCGCATGGAGATCGGCGAGCCCGCGCACGCCATAGCCCGCGTTGTAGTTGCGGCGGGAATTAGCCCAGCGGGCGTTGCGCTCCTCGTGGCCGGAAGCGAGCAGCACGACATCCGTGCGCCGCTCGGGCCCGCCGCTCGACCCCGCAGAGATCTCGATCGGGAATCGCACCTCGTGAAAGGCCATTGCTGTTTTCCTCTACAGGTTGCGCTGGCCGGAGCCGACGGTGCGGCTCATCATGGCGGCGATCTGCCCTTGTGACTGCCGGAAGCCCTGCACGTCGGGTGTCGCGACGTTGAACACGACGCTGAGCGGGTTGCTCGCGGCGATCGCGGGTGCTGCGGCGGTGGGGACCGCGCCTGTCACCAGGCCGGCGAGGCCCGAAGGGGCCGCGAAGCCGCTGAACCCTTGCGCGAACATGTTGCCGAGCGCCGATTGAAACGGCTTCAGCGCCGCGTCGAGCGCCATGTCCGACAGACTCAGCGCCAGCGAGCGGAAGACACCGTCGAGACTCTTGCCGCGGATCGCGACCGCCTCGAAGGCGTCGATCATCTTGGCGGCGAAGCGTTCGCCGACCCGCTCGAGCTCGGCCATCGAGCGCTCGAGGTCTTTGGCGCCGGCGCTTGTCGTCGCGAGCGATTGATCGATTTGGGTCATCACCTACTCCATGCCCAACGCGTCGGGAAAACGCTGCATCAACCCGTCGAACACATCTCGCCGGAGCGGTGTCGTCCGCCGTGCCTGCGGCAGCGCACCCGCGAGTGCCGCACCAAGCTCGCGAGGCGTCATCGCCCAGAACTCCCGTGGTGCGAGCTTCAGGACGCCGAGACCGAACGCCATCGCCTCGGCCCAGGGAAACCGCGCTCGGGCGGGCGACTCAGCTGTCATCGCAAACCCGACAACACGTCGTCCGCATCCGCGAACGTCGCGGCGAGCAGGCGGGCGACGATGGTGACGAAGCCCGAGGCGGCGCCTTCGGCGCGCATGCGCGAGACGCTCTGCTCGTCGACGTCGTGGCCGGCTGCCCGCAATCCTGCAGTCAGAATGCGTATCGCATCGCGCGCCGACATGCGGCCCTGGCCGAGACGCTCGGCGAGCGCGCCCAGATCGCCCGCGCCGAAAGCCTGCTCGAGCTCGGCGAGTGCGCCGAGAGTCAGACAGAGCGTGTAGGCTTTGCCGTCGAGGACGGCGTCGATCTCGCCACGGTGCCGATTTGCCATCGCGTGCCTCTACAGGGCCGCGAAGGCGAGCTCGCCCGCCGAGTCGAGGGTGAGCTCGAACGTGACCTCGCCATCGTGATTGCCGGCAAGCTCGAGCGCCGAAATCTGAAAGAGCCCTTCGATGGTGCCGAAGTCGGGCACGATCACCTGCCAGCGCCGGATCGTGCCTGCGAAGAAATACGAACGCACCGTCTCGTCAGAGGCCGCGTCCTTGAAAATGCCGGCGCCCGTGATGCGCGCCGACTTGACACCGGCGCCTGCCAGCAGCTCACGCCAGCGCCCGGCCGATTCCGTATGTGTGATATCGACGGTCGCGGCGTTGAATTGAATGGCGCGGGAGCGCAATCCAGCGACGGTCGAGAACGTCGGCGTGCCGTCGATGTCGACCTTCAAGAGCAGATCCTTGCCCTTCTGTGCAGCCATGGCGAAACTCCAAAGTGTTCGTAGGAAAGCTAGGACAGCGGCTCCGTCACGGCGCGGAAGCGGACGATGCCGTGCACCGTCTCGCCGTCGGTGTCGCGGGTGGCTTCGGAGAGCTCGTGCCGCAAATTGACGAGGCGATGATCCTCGAGCGTCAGCGGTTGATCGTGCAGCGTCTGACGCACCGCGCGCATGATGGCGTGCGCCTCCTTCTTGCCAGCGGCGCGCGACCAGACATGGATCGTGAGCACGTGCTCGGCGCCGTCGTCCGTCGCCGTGCTCCAGTCCCGGGCCGTCGATTGACCGAGGGTCAGATAGGGGAAGGCCGCCTGTTGGGGGGCATCGTCGTGGATGCGGCTCGCACCGATCAGGCCGGTCAGCGGCGCATCGGCGGCGAGGGCCGCGAACACCGCCTTCTGCAGTGACCATTCAGGTGACAGGGGCACGAGGCAATCTCCTTGCAGGGGCGACCGGCGGCCGCCCCTTTCTAAGTCTGTCCGGAAAGCGAAAAGGGCGACCGCCGGTCGCTCCTACAGATCCCGCTCCTCGACGAGGCATCGCAAATGCCGCCGCCGGCCGTCTTGATCGAGGGCGTCGAGGATCTCGAAAATCCGCGTCCCCATCCGGAAGCGCATCGCCGGTTTCACGTCGGCGCGGTGGCGGATGACGATCTCGTGCGTGGCGCGGCCCGTCTGCCGATCGAAGGCGACGCTCTCGCTACCGCCGAGCGCCTTCACCGATGCGAAGACGGTTGCGACGGCGACCCAGGCTTCCGTCGCACCACCTGCGCCGTCCGGCGTCCGGACGATCGCCTCGATCACGACGCGGCGCGTCAGCTCGCCGATCTGGGTTGCGCTCACAGCCCGCGCCTCCGATAGGGAGAGACGAGATCCTGCACCAGCGCCGGCATCACCTCGGCCTGATCGCCGATCTCGACCGGCTGGCGGTGCTCGTACCAGTGGGCGACGAGCAGCAGCACGGCCTGACGCAGCGGCGCCGGAACCTCGGAAGCCAAGCTGCCGTGACCGCAGGTGAAGCTGACCTCGATGCCATTGGCGATCCGGCCGGGCTTGGGCCAGGTGTTCGACGCACGCCGCACGAGACGGGGTAGAACGCTGAGACCGTCGAGCAGATAGGTCGAGGGGCTGAGGGTCGTGGCCGCGTCGTCGCTGTCGTAGACCTTCACCGAGACGATGCTCTGCACGGGCGCGAGCGGCAGGTCGACCGTATGACCCGCCGGCCAATTGTCGGTAAGATAGAGCCAGCCCTGCGTGATGAAGGCGCGTCCGAGCACATGCTCGAGATGCAGCCGCGCGGCGCTGATCAGCGACAGGATCAGGATGTCCTCGTCGTCGTGATCGACGCGCAGATGGAGCTTGGCCTCCGCGAGCGAGACGGGCTCGGTCGCGGGCAGGCTCGTCGGGACGAGCGCCATGGGATGTCCTTACTTCGGATGATGTCTGGGCGCGTGCCGATACCGGCATCGACCCGTAGGGGCGACCGGCCGGTCGCCCCTACGCCGGAAAAGATGACAGCCGCGGCGGGAGGGGTGCGCCGCGGCCGCCGACGGCACCGATACGCCTGGCGGGTTGGGAGGTCCCCGCAGGCATATCCGTGCCGTAGTCGTCCGATCGGATCAGCTGACGCCGAACTTCAACAGCTTGATCGCCGAGAAGTCCTGGACACCGCCACCGACGCGCTTGGTCGTGTAGAACAGCACGTAAGGCTTGGCGGAGAAGGGATCGCGGAGCACCGAGAGACCCATCCGGTCGACGACGAGATAGCCGCGATTGAAATCGCCGAAGGCGATCGCATAGGCATCCGTCGCGATCGACGGCATCGCCTCCGACTCGGCGATGGGGAAGTTCATCAGCGTCGGCGATCCGCCCGGTGACGCGGCCGGCTGCCAGAGATAGTTGCCGGTCGTGTCCTTGAGCTTGCGCACCGCGGCCTGCGTCGACTTCGACATCACCCAATGCGCGTTGGCACGAAAGCCCGCCTTCAGCGTGTAGACGAGGTCGATCAGGATGTCGCTCGCGTTCGAGGCAGCGAAGCCGCCAGCGACGCCCGTGGCCTTGTAGCCGATGTTGCCCCAGCTCCAGGAGGCATCCGCGACTTTCGTATAGTCGAGGTAGCCCTTCGGCTTGTTGACGCCGTTGCCGGTCACGAAGGCGGTGCCCTCCTGCTCGGCGAAGGCGTTGCGGACCTCGTCGGCGATCCACTCCTCGATGTTGACGGCGGCATCGTCGAGGATGGCGGAGGTCGCCGCCGGCATGGCGTAGAGCTCCATGGCCGGGAAGGTGAGCTCGGCGAGCGTCGTTGTCGTCGTCTCGGGACGCGCGGCCGTCTCACCGACCCAGCCGGTGCCGAAGCCGGTCGTCGAGAACGGCTTCTTGTAGACCGCGCTCGAGATCTGCCGGTTGCCGGCGATGGCGCGGATGGGCGAGATCTCCTTGACCGCCAGCAGCACCGACCTCTCGACCTCGGCCGGCACGAGATAGCCGCCGTCCGGGTTGGAGCCGATCGACAGTGCCTTCATCTCCAGATCCGCGAGACCCGACGTCTCGCCCCGGCGCACATAGGCGTCGAACGCGGCCTTGTGCTCGTGAGCCTGACGCGACGGCTGCGTGCCACTGCGCTCGGGGCGGCGGCCTTTGAGGATCAGCTCGTCGAGCGAGCGCTTCTGCTCGTCGAGCGCCTTGTCGAGGCGCTTCAACTTATCGTCGGTGACGACGTCGGCCGACATGCGGCGCTCCATCTGCGCCAGGCGGTCGTCATTCGTCTCCTTGAAGGCCTCGAAGGTGCGCATGAACTCGCCGAACGCGTCGGCGACGCCGTAACCGGTATCGGCCTTGGTCTCGATCGGGGTATCGGTCATTGGGGACTCCGTTCAGGGGGATGACATGAGCTGCGTCGCCGCGCGGATAGCGCGAAGCGTTGCGTGCTCCTCGGATGACTCACCGGCAGCGTCCCGCCTGGCGGTGAGGGATTTTAGCCCGGAGCGAATGATCGCCTGGGCTTGAGTGCGCGATAGCCCAGCGTCCCGCGTGAGCCAGCGCTCGAATTCCCGCTCGGTCGGAACGCGTCCGGCGAACGGCCTGGTCTTGACGGTCTCGACGCGCGCCTCAGGCAGCATCGGGAATGTCACGACGGAGATTTCCCACAGATCGATCTGGTTGAGCCGGCGGATGCCGCTCTTGGCGTCGCGCACGCCCTTGACGGTGCGAAAGCCGATCGAGAGGCCGTCGAGCGCGCCGGCCCGCATCAACGACAGCACCTCGCGAGCCCGCGCGACCTCGGGCATCAGCCGGCCGCGGGCGTAGAGGCCCTTCTTGTCCTCCGCAAGCTCGAGCCAGACGCCGATCGGCTGCGCCGGATCGTGCTGGAAGAGCAGCTTTACGCCCTGCGGGCCGCGGGCGGCGAGGCTCGCGGCGAAGGCGCCCGGCATGACGACATCGTGCGCCATGTCCTCGGCGCCGAAGACGCTCGCATAGCCCTCGAACGTGCCGTCGGTGTCGACGGCTTTGAGGTCGACAGGCGCGAACTTGGTTTCGCGGTGGAGAGCATTCTTGAGCATGCATCGATCCTATTGTTACCCGTCATCCTCACGCGCGAGCGCCCCCACCTTCGTCATCCTCGTCCAAGCGAGCGAAGGCGAGAGCTGGACGGGGATCCAGGAGAAGCTGCGGCCTCTAGGCCGTCGTTACATTGTGCCTTCGGCGGAGGCTCTCATGCTGGATCCCCGGCAGCGCTCGGCCTTCCGGCCGTCGCTCGCCGAGGATGACGAAGAAAGGGTGGGATCGCTGAAGCCACAAATGACATCATTGCCGCGCCGCATCGGCCAGCGACGGCGTGAGGGAGACATCGCCCACCGCCCCATACCCCACCGCCGCGCGTTTCTCGTCCACCGTCAGGAAGCTCGCCGTCTCGACCCGCGACCACAGCGCCTCGCGTTCCACCGACAGCGCCTCGATCTGATCGAGATCGGGCTTCAGCTCCAGCGCGCCGCCGTAGACTGGCGACAGCCACGCGCTCAGCGCCTTTGCCGTTCGCTGCACGAGCGGCAGAACGGTCTGGCGCCAGAGCATGCGGTTGGCTTCCTGGAAGTTCGAATAGGTATTGTCGCCGGGGATGCCGAGCAACATCGGCGGCACGCCCAGCGCCAGCGCGATCTCGCGGGCGGCGGCGTTCTTGGCCTCGATGAAATCCATGTCCTTGGGCGTCAGCGCCATCGCCTTCCAGTCGAGGCCGCCTTCGAGCAGCATCGGCCGGCCGGCGTTGCGGGGCCCGGAGAAGCTCAGCTCGAGCTCGGCCTTGAGACGATCGAACTGGTCGCGGGTCAGATGCTGGGCGCCCGAGCCCGGCGCATAGACGAGCGCGCCCGAGGGCCGCGCCGCGTTGTCGAGCAGCGCCTTGTTCCAGGTGGAGGCGGCATTGTGCAGATCAATCGACGTCGCCGCCGGCTCGATCGGCGAGAGGCCGTAGTGGTCGCTCAAGGGATGGAAGAAGGTCTGGTGCAGGATCGGCCGGATCGTCTCGCTCTCCTGATGATAGCGCAGCGTGCGGCCGGAGACGGTGTAGTCGTAGGCCGATGGCCAGCCGTCGGAACCGGGCACGACCGCCATGCGATCGGGACGCAGAACGTGCAGCTCGCGCACCGCGCCGCCGATCGAGACGGCTTCCAGATACGCATTGCCGGCGACGAGCAGGAAGCCGTACCAGCTCTCGAGCAGCTCCGGCTGGCACTGCGCGGGATTGGGCCGCGCAAGCAGCTTGAGCATCGGATGCGCGTCGAGCTCTTGGCCCTCCTCGAACAGGCCGAGTGGCACGGAGGCGGCGGCCTCGGCGACCATCCTGACCGCGCGGTAGACGATCGGGTTTGCCGTGTAGCCTTCCCGCGCGAAGGTCGCGTAGTCGCGGGGCCGCCAAGCGGCAGCGCCCTGGAATTGGAGCGCGACGAGCGTGCCCGAGCCGCTTTTCTCCTCGCGCACGGGCGAGCGAGCGCGGAACGGGCGCGTTAGACGGTCGATGATCGGAAGCATGCGGGCTCCGTTGGTCTTGCGGCGACTTGTCGGGGCGACCGGCGGTCGACCTTCGTATGGTCAAATCTGGGAGAGGGCGACCGCCGGTCGCCCCTACAAATCTCTCACCCGTGGGCTTCCGCCGCCGAGCATCAGCGCGGTCAGCGCCCAGACGAGCGCATCCATGCGGTCGGGACTGCGGCCGCCGGACAAACCGTCGGGGCCGAAGTCGCACATCTGGTCTTCGAGATCCGGCCAGATGCCGACGTGACTGACGAGCCCGCGCTGGTAGAGGGCCGCCACCGGCTCGGCGCGGATCCATTTGCCCCGCGTGGCACGGACCAGCTCGATGGGCATGTCGGCATCGACCTGCCGGATCAGCGTCGGCACCAGCTCGCCGCCCTGGTTGACCTCGGCGACGATCGCGTTGGCCTCGTGCGCGTGATAGGCCCTGACCGCGACCTCCGCCCAGGCGAGCGGCTCGCGGCCACGCACCGTGCGGTCGTCGATGACGTAGCCGCGCCCGTCACGGCCGAGCCCGGCGACGACGATGCCGCAGGCGTCCGCCTTGGCCCCGCTCGTCACCGGCGGATCGACCGCGACGACGATGCGGGACAACTCCGGCGCCACCGTCACCCGATGCGCGTCGATGACGGCCCGCTTCCAGAGCGCGTCGCTGCGATCCTCGATGAGCTCGCCGTCGAGCTCCTGACGCAGCAGCGGGGTGCCGCCGTAGCGCGCTTGCAGCTCGCGGATGAAGTCCGGCGCCAAGTGCTTGGCATTCTCGTGCGTCGACATGCGCGTGGTGATGGTGCCGTTGTCGCCCATGATGCGCTTCAGCAGCGCCATGGGGCGGGGCGTCGTCGTCACCACCTGACGCGGCTGTTTGCCGAGGCGAAGTGCGAACTGCAGCATGTCGAACGTCGCATCGGCGTGATTCCACTTGCAGATTTCATCGAGCCAGGCGACCGAGAATTGTGGCCCGCGCAGCGCATCCGGCTCTTCCGCCGAGAAGATTTGCGCGATCGCGCCCGTTTTCCAGACGAGCTGGCGTTTGGACGGCTCGTAGACCGGGCGCTCCGCATCCTTGTGCACGGCGAGCAACCCCGACACGCCCTCGATCATCACCGAGCGAACGGCGGCGATCGTCTCGCCGACGAGCGCGATGCGGCGCGCAGGGGAACAGGCGAAGGGCTCGAGGCCCAGCGCTTGCGCCTTGATCCATTCCGCGCCCGCCCGCGTCTTCCCCGCGCCGCGACCGCCGAGCATCAGCCAGGTCCGCCAGGGCCTTTCGCTATCGTCCGGCGGCAGCTGCGTATCCCGGCTCCAGGTGAGCCAATCGTGATTGAGGAGGTCCGCAAGCGCCGGAGGCAACCCCGCCGTGATCTCCTCAAGCCGTGAGTCGGTGCTTAAGCGCCTTAATTCGCTCAACAAGCTCTCGGCGCCAGGCGTCCTGATCGTCATCGCCGGCTCCTGGCGTCGTTGCGGGGATCGCGGGCGTCGCCGCGGCTTTCGCGGGGCCGAGCGAACGGATCATGCGGTTGAGCTCGCTCGTATGCCGTTGCACCACTGTGGTGGGCGGTAGCTGGTCGCTCTGCAGCTCGATTTCCATTTGGGTCAGACGTCCTTCCATAATGGCGATGATGCGCTCCCGCATCGTGCCGGGCGGTGTCGCCTGCGCGCGGTCGCGCTTGCCGCGGTTATCCGGCCGCCGCCAGCCATACTGCCGGGCGTGCTCTCGCAAGAGAGCCTCCGGGATGCCGTAGTGCTTGGCGATTTCGGCGCCCGTCCACTTGCGATCGTGCTGGTAGCGCCGTTTGACGGCCGACCAGTTGATCGTGCGGGGTTCGGGACTTTGGGACGGCGGGGGTGGGTCAGCCTGTACCGCCGCCGTCGAGCGTGTGGATTTGGCCATGCGCCTCCGGCGGATCGACGCCGTAAGGGCCGCTCGCGTCCACCCTCCTCTCGGAAGATGGCCGCCCGGCCCGTCAGCGACACTATTTGGGTTATAGCGAAAACGTACCGGATCAGCGTCACGCTGTCAACGGGGAAAATAGAAATTCTGAATATTTTTCAGATGCTTATGTGTCCATTCTCGCAAAACCCACCAGTATGCGGCCGCCCGGCGACGCGGGGATATCTTTTTTCCGGCCTAGCTTTCGCAAATCTGAACAGCAGCTACTCGGACAGCGGCCCGACGATGTAGCGCCAGAAGTTGTGCTCGGCGATCCGGCCTTCCGATCGCGCCATGGAGCGGACCGAGATGCCGGCCTCGTGCACGGTCTCGGGGTCGCCCGAGACGAGCGGATGCCACCAGCGCAGCTTCTCGCCTTTGGCCAAGAGGACATAGGCGCAGGTTTTCGGCAGCCACTTGAGCTCGAGCACGTTCTCCGGCCCAAGCGCGACACAATCGTGCACTTTCTTGTGGCGGTTCGGATAATCCCGGCAGCGGCAGGCGCCGATCTCCAAGAGCTTGCAAGCGAGGCGCGTCTGATGGATCTCGCCCGTGTCCTCGTCCTCGAGCTTGACGAGACAGCAGCGCCCGCAGCCGTCGCACAGACTTTCCCACTCCTCTTGCGTCATCTCGTCGAGGGACTTCGTCTCCCAGAATGGCGCGGCGGGGCTCGACAATGCTAGTCTTCCAGTTTCGAGAATCATGGGCCCGGTCGGGCAGCGACTTCATTGAGCATAGACGGCGACGCCGCTCAAGCGGAGCCGGCACCACGCAGAGACGCAAGCCTTGAGCGACTGGTTCTTCAATCGTGGCGGACGCAAGCGCCTGGTCGACTGGCTCGACCTGGATTCGCGGCTCGATTCCGGCCTCTACACCTTCTACCAGGAGTTCAAGGCGCGCTGGAACGCGGCCTCGACTTTCTTCGCCCGCTTCCGCCTGACCGGCTTCCGCCGTGTCGTCAACGAGATCGTCTCCGAGCTTGCGACGATGGGGCTCGGGGCGGCGGCGGTGATGCTCGTTCTGGCGCAGCCCTCCTTCGAGGCGGTCCAAGACGACAATTGGCTCTCCGACGGCTACATCTCCGTCACCTTCCTCGACCGCAACGGCCAGGAGATCGGCAAGCGCGGCATCAATCGCTCGGACGCCGTGCCGCTCGAGGAAATCCCCGACATCATGATCAAGGCGCTGCTCGCGACCGAGGACCGGCGGTTCTTCGAGCATTGGGGCGTCGACGTGCTCGGCACGCTGCGCGCGCTCGCCGAGAACTTGCGCGCCAACGAGGTCGTCCAAGGCGGCTCCTCGATCACCCAGCAGCTCGCCAAGAACCTGTTCCTGACCTCCGAGCGCTCGCTCCAGCGCAAGATCAAGGAGGCGTTCCTGGCGCTGTGGCTCGAGAGCCATCTGACGAAGCGCGAGATCCTGAAGCTCTATTTCGACCGCGCCTACATGGGCGGCGGCGCCTTCGGTTTCGAGGCGGCGGCGCGGTTCTATTTCGGCAAGTCGATCCGCGACGTGACGCTCGCCGAAGCAGCCATGCTCGCCGGCCTCCCCAAGGCGCCGACGAAATACGCGCCGCATTCCAACCTCGCCGCCGCCCGCGCCCGCGCCGACGAGGTGCTGACGAACATGGTCCAGGCCGGCTTCATGACGGAGGGCCAGGTGCACGGCGCGCGCCTCAATCCGGCCGTTCCCGTCCAAACCGGCCTCGCCAACAGTCCCGATTGGTTCCTCGACTGGGGCTACGAGGAGGCCAAGCGCATCCTCGAGGGCCAGAAGGATCAAGTCTTCATCGCCCGCTCGACCGTCGATCTCGACATGCAGCGGGTCGCCGATCAGACCATTGCCTCGACGCTCGCCGAGAACGGACGCGCCAAGCACGTCAAACAGGGTGCGCTCGTCTCCATGGAAACAGACGGCGCGGTGCGTGCCCTCGTCGGCGGCTTGGACTACGGCGAGAGCCAGTTCAACCGCGCGAGCCAGGGACGCAGGCAAGCAGGCTCGACCTTCAAGCCTTATGTCTACCTGACGGCGCTCGAGAACGGCTGGAAGACCACGAGCACGCTGCGTGACACCTCGCCCTTCTGCAAACCGAACCACTACGTCACGAATTTCGACGGCGGCACCTCCGGGCGGACGATGCAGCTCATCGAAGCCCTGTCGCGCTCGACGAACACGATCGCGGTGAAGCTCAGTCACGAGGTCTCGATCAAGAAGGTCGCCGAGGTCGTTCGCCGCCTCGGCATCTCGAAAGTGGATGTGAGCTGCACGATGGCGCTCGGCACGACCGACGTGACGCCGCTCGAGCACACGTCGGCCTATGCCGTCTTCGCCAACGGCGGCAAGGCGGTACGCCCCTACGCCATCACCGAGATCGAGAATACGCGCGGCGACGTCGTCTACTCGCGCGACAAGTCGGAGCCGGCTCCCAAGCAGATCTTCGACGTGAAGGTCATCGCCTCGCTCAACTCGATGCTGCGCAAGGTGGTCGAGTCGGGCACTGCGCAGGCGGCCGAGCTCGACTTCACCTACGTCGCCGGCAAGACCGGCACCACCTCCTCCTTCAAGGACGCGTGGTTCATCGGCTTCTCCGGCAAGTACGTGACCGGCATCTGGTTCGGCAACGACGACTCGACACCGATGTACGAGGTGACGGGCGGACGGCTCGTGGCGCCGGCCTGGAAGACCTACATGACGGCGATCCATACCAACATCGCCGACATCGCGCCGATCCCCGGCGTGCCGATCCATCCCGTCCAGCAGGCGGAGATAGATCGCGTCGCCGCGCTCAAGGCCTCCCAGCCGGCCCAAGAGCCGACGAAAGGCGCGGTGCCCGAGCGGACGCTGACGGTGCTGAAGGACCTCGCGACCGCGCTGAAGAAAGCGGCGGGGCTGCCCGCCGACGCTTCGCCCGAGCAGAAGCAAGGCGCGCTCGACACGGGCGCGGCCTCGACGGTCGCGGCGGCAGCACAAGGGACGAGCCCATGAGCCTCGTCTCCGCTTTTCGGAACCCGCGCTGGCGGCTGAGCCAGGCGCTGCACATCTTCGAGGGCCTCGCCTTCCGCGCCGCGCGGCGCTGGATCGCTCGCCTGCTCTTCGTGCTCCTGCGTCTCGCGCTGTTTCTCGGCACCGCGGCGTTGACGGGGCTCGGCTCCGCCTACTGGGCGATGGACAAAGGCAACAGCCTCGTCGTCGTGCGCTCGGGGCCCTGGTCGCTGTGGCCGATGGCCGGGCGTCCTGAAGCCGATCCCTATACGCGCGCGCACTTCGCCCGCCTCGGCGCCTTGCCGCTCAGCTCGACGCTCGCGCAATATTTCACCGCCTCGACCGACAGCAACGGCTCGCCGCTCTATGGCGACTGCGAATACGAGATCACCGGTCCAGGACCCGAGGCCGCCTGGTGGAGCCTCGCCCTCTACGACCACGACGGCCACTTGAAGGAGAACGACTACGGCCGCTACGCGATCGCAAGCACAGGCGCACTCCGCGACACGTCGGGCAATGTCGCGATCCGCGTGGCGAGCGATGTGCGCGCGGGCAATT
This sequence comes from Hyphomicrobiaceae bacterium, assembly GCA_046348995.1. Taxonomy (GTDB): domain Bacteria; phylum Pseudomonadota; class Alphaproteobacteria; order Rhizobiales; family Hyphomicrobiaceae; genus JANNSX01. Next base: position 8,229 of record JAXMDB010000001.1, on the reverse strand, counting down.
GGCTGCCGACCGGCGACGACAGCGGCTTCCTGCTCGTGCTGCGCGCCTATCAGCCGGCGATCGACAAGGATGGCCTCTCCAAGCCCGGCTTCGGCGAGATCACGAGGATCGGCTGCCGATGAAACGCTTCCTGCTCTCGCGCCAAAGCCTCTACTGGATCGTCGCAGGCCTGTTGCTCGGCGGCATCCTGCACATCGCCGTCGTGCTGACGACGCCCGGCTCGGCTTCCGATACCGCGGTGAAGCGGCTGCTCGACGTCGCTCCGGTCAACGCGGCGCTGGCGCTGCCGGCGGTCACCCCCGACACGCAGCTCTATGCCTTCATGGCGCCCGACGTGCGCTACGCGGTCTGCCGCTACGACATCAGCAAGGATCCGCTGTCGGTGCGCACGCCCTTGCTCGACGGCACCTGGTCGATCGCGCTCTACGACGATCTCGGCGAGAACTTCTACACGATCACCGGCGCCGATTTGCAGCGGCGGGAAGCCGAGCTCATCCTGGCGCCATCCGAGGATGGCTCGACGGCCCTGCCGTTCGGCAACGATGCGCCGACGACGGCGATCACGGTGAGTGTGCCACAGGCGAAAGGGTTGGTGGTGGTCCGGGCGCCGGCGAGCCAGCCGGCCTTGAGCGCGGAGATCGACCGGGCGCTCTCGCAAGTGCGCTGCGCATCCAAGAGCGGGCAGCGCACCGGCTAGGGCAAGATGGCTTTAGCTCAGCCGTCTAGCGACGTTTGCGGCCACGCCCGGCTGCGGCGCGTCCGCTCTTCCTCGGCTGCTGCTCGGGCGTCTCGGGCGGCGTCTCCTCCCAGCGCTCGATCCTGACGCCCGGAAAGATCACGATCTCGGCGGACCGGTGCGCCAGCAGCCCAGGCGGCGCGATGGCCCGTCCCTGCACCGGTTTGAATTCGACGATTATCCCCATAGCCGGCCCCGCATCCCTCACGGCATTCCGATGCCGCTGCCCCTTGCCCCACTGAACGCGATTCTCACCTGCCACGAGTTTGCGCACGGGAGGGATTAACAAGTCGTAAACTACGACGCGGACGAGGGCCCTGCGGTTCCCTCTGTCACCGGACGATCACGCCCGGACGAGCCAATCATCCAGACAATGCCGTCCCTTGGCGTCCTCGACCTCGACGATCCAGAGATCCTCGTCGAACTTGCGCTGGCGCGCGATCATGGCGTCGATCTCGCTTTCGGCAACGGGCGACGGCGTGGCCCGCACCCAGCGGCGGTCGACCTCGAGGCCCTCGAGGCCTGCAGGCGCCGGCTGGAAGAGCTCGGCCTGCCCATCCAGCCGATTGAGCTTGATGTAGATCGCGCCCGCGTCGGCATCCCCGCGCTTGACGAGCACGGCCTGCACACCGTCGGCAGCGCAGATGCGGATGTAGGCCTGGACCCAGATTTCGGCTTTGAGACGCATGACGGCAGATGCAGGCGAATGAGCGCCCGCGTCAACAGCCTCACCCACCGAGCCTGCTAGATTCCGCGCCGGGCCTGCAGTCCGCCGAAGATCGCGAGCAGCACGACCGCGCCCACGGTGGCGACGACGATGGAGGCCAAGTTCAGGCCTTGGTTGTATTGGAAGCCCAGGATGCTCGAGAAGATGAAGCCGCCGACCATCGCGCCGATCACGCCGACGACGAGATTGGTCAGCAGGCCCTGGTCGCGCCCCATGATCCGCTCGGCGATCCAACCGGCGATCAGGCCGACGATGATCCAGGCGATGATGCTCATGGCGTGCTCCTTGACCCGCTTGGCCGCGGTGATAGCTGTTCGGGCAAGGTAACGTGCGATCTCGGCCGTGGTTCCCGGGTGGCCGCGAGCGGCCGGTCAGCTTGCGTCGGCGGCCGGAAGCCGCCGCACGATCTCGGCTCCGATGCGGCCCGTGGGCTTGAGGCCTTGAGCCGCCTCGAGCTTTTTGATCGCCTTGGCGAGCTTGGCGTCCGGCCTACCGTCCACAACACCGGGATCGTAGCCGGCGCGGGCAAGGCGGGTTTCGACCTCCCGGATGACAGTGCGCCCCGCGGGCGTCACCTCGGGCGGCGCGAGTCCCATCGCGACGATCGTCGTGCCGAACAGCAGCGCCTTGAGCGTCCCCTCGCTCGGCAGCCCGCTCAGCGGTTGGCCGATGTCGGACTCGTAGGCGAGGATGGCGGCGCGGGTTTGGAGCGTCAGCTCGCCATCCGCCTTGCCGGGCGCATAGCCCTGGATCTCGAGCTCTTGTTGGATGGCGGTGAGAAGCTGGCGATCGACCGGGGCGGCCGCATCTGGGGCCGGCGCCTCCGATGTTGCGACCGCGCCCGGCCGGATCTCCGGACGCATCGCAATGTTCATCGCGACGGCAAGCGTCAGCCCGCCGCAGACGACGAGCGCGGCTTGCGGACGCCGGCGCTTGCGCAGCGGCTTCGGTGGGGCTTTTTTCTTCCGCTTGGCCACGGCGCTCCTCTCGAGAGCAGAGACTAGCCCCGACAGGGTTTACAAGGCATTTACCTCACGCTCCGGCGGGCTGGCCAATGCGTTGCATTTGACTGAAATGCCCCCGCCCGCTTTAGCCGAGTTTTCGACAGATGCTGCTAGGGTCGGCGAGGGTCCGAGAGAGCAAGCCGGAAAACCGGCGATCGAAGGCAGGGTCATGTATCTGTTCAGAACCGCAGTGGTGTTGGGCATAGCCGTCGCGCTGATGCCCTCCGACCCCGAGAAACAGCAGGCGCTGATCTCGACGGCGCGCGAGAAGACCGTCTGGGTCATGACCTATTGCGATCGCGAGCCCGACACCTGCACGCAGGCCCAGGGCGCCTGGAGCGCCTTTCTCGCCAAGGCCGAGTTCGCCGGACGGCTGGTCGGAGAGGTTGCGACCTATCAGGCGGGCATGGACAGCGAGCCCACCGTGCGCAAGGTCACGACCGCCAAAGTCGTCAACGGCCGCGTCCAGTACAGCGAGGACATGCCGATCGAGACGAGCGCACTCGCCGATCAGTAAGCCCGTGGCCAAGGTTGCGGGGGCCGGGCCGCGCGGCGTACAACGCCGGTCATGAGCGACGTGGATACCGACAGCCTGCCGCCCGGCATCGTCTCCCTCATCGAGGATTTCTCTCTCCTCGACGAATGGGAAGACCGCTACCGCTATGTCATCGAGCTCGGCCGCGAGCTCGAGGCGTTGCCCGAGGATGCGCGCACCGATGCCAACAAAGTACGCGGCTGCGCGAGCCAGGTCTGGCTCGTGACGCATGTCGAGACGCGCGACGGCGCGCCGGTGCTCACCTTCCGGGGCGACAGCGACGCGCTTATCGTCCGCGGCTTGATCGCCATCCTGATGCGCTTGTACTCCGGCCGGACAGCGGCCGAGATCCTTAGCCTTGACGCCCCCGCCGTGCTCGAGCGCTTGGGCCTCAATCAGCAGCTGACCCCGCAGCGCTCCAACGGCCTCGCGTCGATGGTCGCCCGGATCCGGCGGGATGCTGAGGCGGTGTTAACGTGAGTGCGGTAGGCTGAGCATCTCGCCAACCCTCCCGTCGCGTGATGTCATGCGTATCGTTCACCTCCCTCCGCTGACGCCTGCCGAGTGGGCGCTCATCGTCCGCGCCACGGCTGGCCACGCGCTGCCGGGGACCGTCGGGCACGTCTGGACGGCGGCCGCCGTCGACACGGCCGTCGACGCGCTCTGCGACCTGATGCTCGCGGAGGGATTTCATGGCGAGTGGCAGCCGACGGCGCTCGGCCGCGAGATCGAGGCCTTGATCGACAAGCTCGATCGCCTCCTAGACCAGTCCGCCGCGGCCTGACCTGCCATTTCGCTACTCGGCCGCCTCCGGCCCCTGCCAAGCCGCGAGCGTCGGCCGGTAATCCGCATCGCCCCAATGCTGGATGCGCTGCGTCCGCGCGGCGGAGGATTTCTCCGCAACTGAGAGTCCGTAGTGGCGGGCCAGCCGTGACAGCGCGAGCAGCAGCACCACCTTGCCCGAGCGTTGCGGCCAGCCGCGCTCCTCTTCGGCGGCCTCAAGCCCCTTCAGATGACAGCAGACATCGAGCAGGATGCCGGCGAGCTCGGGGCCGGCGGCCTCCAAGGCCTCGCTGACGCGTTGACGGGCAGCGACCACGCTATCGCGCAGATGCACGGCGTCACCTGGCGCGCCGCGCCGATCGTGGCCGCTCGAGGCGAGTCCGTCCCAGGCCGCGGTGACGCGGGGGCTGAGGCCGCCCCGCGTGAAGTCCGCGCGCAAGCGCTCGCCCGCCGTGAACTGCGCATCGGTGAGGATCGGCTGGCCGGCCTTATCGGTGCGCTTGCGCAACCAGGCAAGCGGGCTCTCCTGCTCGTTGACGGCCACGGTCTGCCGCACGCCATCGACGAGGATCGCGCGCTCGACCGTCTCGCGATGCTGGTCGAGATAGCCGTCGCCCCCTGCGAGCCGGCGCTTCAGCCAGGCAAGGCCCGCCGGCCGGATGCGATGACCGCCGGCGGTCGCTGCGATCAATCCGCTTTGCTCGGCGATCGCGATGGTCTCGCGCGGCGCATGGCAGGTGCCCTCGCTCCGGCCAGCAGGCTTTGAATCCGTGGCGCTTGCGACGATCACCACGGCCGCCCGCTGCTTGGCGAGTTGGCCGAGCAGATGCGCGAGCGCGGCCTCGGGCTTGCGCGCTTTGCCTTTCGTATTCATGCGACCCTCCGGCGCTGAAAGGGCCGGCGGCGCTCGACGAGCTCGAGGCTCGCTGGCGGCGCGACACGCTTCAGGATCGCCTCGATGAGCTCGAGCGCCCGATCGAGCCGGGCGTCGTCACGGCGGTCCTCGACGGTGAGGCACGCGTAGGCGACCGTCGTGCGATCCCGCGTAAAGATGCGGCCGACCTCGGTCAGCGAAAGGCCGCCCGCGACATGCGAGAGGTACATCGCCACCTGCCGCGCGAAGGCGATCTCCGCTGGACCGCGGCTCGACGCGGCGAGCTCGGCCTGGCGCACGTCGAAGATGCGCGAAACCGTTCCCTCGACAATCGACTTGACGAGCAGCGCGTAAGCGGAAGGCGACAACGGTGTGCTTTGTGGCGGTTCGGCCAGAATGCTCTGCGGTCTGCGGAAGCTCATGGGCTACACGTCCCCGACGTCCCAGGTTGACCCCTCGTTCCTCGCGGCCTCTCGAGCCACTCCAAGGCTCACGGCCGCTTTGTGCAATTTGATGATAAGTGCAACGAAAGGAGGCGGGGATAACTTTTCCCGATGAGATCGTCCGCATAGTAAGCAAGTCGTTTACCGGTTTCGGGAGAACCACTGCGAAAGTTATCCCCGGGCACTCTCACGGGGGTGAAACTAGGTCCTCTCGGCACGGAGGACTTACCGATGCGTTCACGGACTTGTGCGCAGCCCTACATCAGAGAGCGCGATCTCCCGCGCCTGCTCGGCCTGTGGCCGCAGGACGTGGCGGCCTTGCGAGGGTCCGATCTGGACGGTCTCATCGCACGGCTCGAGCGCGCCATCAGAGCGGAGCGCCGGCGCGCTCTGCACCGCGACTGGACATACGATCTGTCACGGCATTGGGCGTTGATCCGCGCCCGCGATGCGGAGCTTCAGGCGCTGCAGCGCTATCGGCGGCAGGAGGCTCTGAGCAGGCTGACGCCGCGGGTGGCGCCGGCGGATGCGCGGGTCTAAGCGGCGGCTCGCAAGAGGGCGGCGGCGTCAGCGGCCGCGACGTCGCTGGCCGAGCCCCATCTTCTTGGCGAGCTGCGAGCGCGCCGAGGCATAGTTGGGAGCAACCATCGGATAGTCGTGCGGCAGATCCCACTTCTCGCGATACTGCTCAGGCGACAGATTATAGTGCGTGCGAATGTGACGCTTCAGCGATTTGAACTTCTTTCCGTCCTCGAGACAGACGATGTAGTCTGGGGTCACCGACCGCTTGACGGGAATGGCCGGCTTCAGCTCCTCGCGGGCGGCCGGAGTGCCCTCGCGGCCCGTCGCGCGCGACAAGGCTCCGTGCACGTCCGAGATGATCTGCGGCAGATCGGAGGCCGAAACGGAGTTGTTGCTCACGTAGGCCGCCACGATGTCGGCGGTCAGCTCCACGATCTCGTTCTTTTCCATGTCTCAATCCATGCTTCTACACGGGAGGTCAGACTCGCACTCGCGCGCCAGGCTCGCTCCTCGCCATACGAAACTGACCTTCCGGCCCATCGCCAAACATGACGCCCCGCTCGGGACATTGGAAGAGTTTGGAGCTTCTAGACAGTTCTTCGCAAAGGTACAACCGTTATTCACCCTCACCTTAATAGCCCTCAGACCTTAACCAAGGCCTTATCCGCAAGCATTCGCATTTTCATGCGGATGCATTATTCAATGAAATCACGTGAATACATACGGGCGCGCGGCGCGGGCCAGATGAGCCTCAGTGTAGACCGATCGCCACGCGAGTTGTCGCTCGGAAAAGCTAGGGTGCCGTAACCCAGTCCTCGGTCTCGAAATTACCTGCCGAGGAGAAGGATGTAGACGGAGAACCCGATCACGTAGGCGACCGGCACGAACCAGCCGTGCCTGAGCCACAAGCCGGCGGAGCGGGCTTGCGGCATCAGATTGGCGACGGCGACGCCGGCCGAGGAGCCGAACCAGATCATCGAGCCGCCGAAGCCCACCGCGAAGGCAAGCAGCCCCCAGTCGTAACCGCCCTGCTCGAGCGCCAATGCGGTCAGCGGAATGTTGTCGAAGACAGCGGAGACGAAACCCAAGCCGAGCGCCGTCTGCCAGGAGGGTGCGGGCAATTCCGACACGGGCATGAGCGACGCCGACGCGACGAGGGCGAGCAGAAAGAGAGCGCCCTTGGCCGCGGGCACGAACACGGTCCAGTCGGGGGCGCGCCAGCCCATTGTCGCGAGGATGACCGCCCAGACCGTGAGCCCCAGCACCGGCACCGCCGCGGCGAGCGCAGGATAGGCGACATTGGTCGCGATGTTCGCCGCCACCGCCGCGCCAAGAATCGCGACGACGATGGCGACGCGCGCCCAGTCGATCGCGACGCGCCCCTCGACATGCTTCATGATCGGCGAATGCCGCTGCTGCACGCGCGAGGCCGGAATGCCGAAGACCACGAGGGCCACAGCCGACGCGATATAGGCGTCGACCACCTCTCCCGGCGCGACGCCAGCGAGCCACATCATGGTCGTCGTGGTGTCGCCGACGACGCTGCCGGCGCCGCCCGCGTTCGAGGCCGCGACGATGGCGGCGAGGTAGCCGATGTGAACCTTGTGACGGAAGACCTTGGCGGCAACCGTCGTGCCGATGATGGCGGCGGCGATGTTGTCGAGGAAAGCCGACAGCACGAAGATCATGGCGAGGAGCACGAAGCAGCCTGTCCAGTCGTCGGGCAGAATCGCCGGCATCTCGTCGGGGATGCGGCTCTCCTCGAAGTGGCGGGAGAGCAGCGCGAAGCCCGTCAGCAGGAGAAACAGATTGGCGAGGATGACCCATTCGCCGGCGGCATGGGACATCAGCCCTGCGAGCCCCGCGCCTTCGGCAAAGCCCGCGACCGCGAGCTTGTAGAGCACGATCGCGCCGAGCCCAGTCGCCGCCACTTGCAGCGTCCGGTGGTGCAGGAGCGCGATGCCGATGAGCGTCGCAGCGAACAGCAGAAACTCGATCGGGATGCCGGCCAGCCGCATGCGAGCGCCCTTCGGAGGCAATCGGGGGACGGCGTGTTATAGTCGCGGCATCTCAGGCGGCAATCACATTTCTGCACACGCCGATGTGAGGTCGCGCCCCCTCGCCTCCGGCCCACCCGATCCCCATATCCGGCAGGCAGCCAAAAAGGACCGATCGTCATGACCACCGACAAGGACTGGAAGGCCAAGCTCTCGCCCGAGGCCTATCGCGTCACCCGCGAGCACGGCACCGAGCGCGCCTTCTCCCATCCCTACAACGCCGAGAAGGCCGAGGGCGTCTACACCTGCGTCTGCTGCGGCGAGCCCCTGTTCTCCTCCGATGCCAAGTTCGATTCCGGCACCGGCTGGCCGAGCTACTTCGAGCCCGTCTCGAAGGACGCCGTAGGAGAAACCGAGGATCGCAAATTCTTCATGCGGCGCACCGAGGTGCATTGCGCCAAGTGCGAGGCGCATCTGGGTCACGTCTTCCCCGACGGTCCGAAGCCGACCGGCTTGCGCTACTGCATCAACGGCGTCGCGCTGAAGCTCAAGCCGGAGGAAAGATCGTAGGGTTTGATCTCTTCGCGATCCATAGGGCGGACCGATCG